>JBBAUB010000009.1:0-2930 GCA_040398445.1 Gemmobacter sp.
GGGATGTGCGCAACGGCTGGCAGGGGTGAGTGGGGCGGATGGCAGCGGTGGATGTCTCTCGGGGGGGGTGCCGAGTGGGTAGGGCGGGTGCGGTTTGAGGGCGGAAGAGGGGGGGTAACTGGTGACTGCGGGGCGCGGTTGGCAACGGACATTCGGGGGGCAGGGATAGGCGCAGTGTGAGAGGCAGGGATGGGCTTTGCAGGGGTGGCGGGGCTTGGATCGGGGCTGTTGCCGGACGGGCAAAGCGGTCAGGCGGCAGGGATGGGCTTTGCAGGGGGGCGCTTGGATCGGGGCAAAGGGTGCAGGTGGCGGGCGGTCAGTCGATGCAGAGCGTGGCTTCGGTTCCGTCTTGTTGCAGGATGGGGTTGCAGCCGAACAGCGGCTTGACCGGCGCGCAGGTGCGCGAGCGGGCGAGGCAGAGGCCATCGCAATCGCCTTGCTTGCGGCAGGATTTGCCTGCGTCGCGGGTGGGGTGCAGGCAACTGCGCAGCGACGAGGCGCCGGTTGCGGACCAGATGCCGCCCTTTGCCGCGCAGGCCGATTGTTCGGGCGAGGGGCGGGGCTGGGCTTTTTCGGGTTGTTGTGGGGCGGTTGGGGGTGCGGACGCGGGGGCGGCCTGTGTTTCGCGGCGCGGCTTTGGCCGGAGGGGCGGGGGGGCCTGTGGCGGGGGGGCGGCGCCGGGCGATGCGGCGGCGGGGCGGGTTCCGGCGGGGCTTGGCGCGGGCGCTTGACCCGAAGGCAGGGCGGTGGCGGAACGGGCGAGGGGGGTTACCTCGATCGCGTCGGGGGCCAAGGAGCCGGGGGTGGATGCGGCTTGCGCCGGTTCGTCAGATGCGGCTTGCGCCGCGGGGGCGGGCTGGCCGCCCCTGTCAGCCAGTCTGTCAGCCAGTCTGGCAGGCAGGGACAGGGTGCAGGCGGCGAGGCTGCCGAGAAGGAGGAAGAGGAAAAGCCTGCGCATCGGTCATGCCTTTGGGGGTGGCGCAATAGGGCATGAAGTGGCGGCGATGTGCAAGCGCGGGGCGTGTCAGTAGGGTTGCGGATGGGCGCGCCATGCGGCGGCGATGTCGGCCAGAACCTCGGGCGGGAGGGTGACGTTGGCCGCGCCGATGTTGGTTTTCAGCTGCGCAAGGCTGGTTGCGCCGATGATCGGGATGTTGGGATAGGGACGGCTGCGGCAGAAGGCGATGGCCATTTGCGCAGGGTCGAGCCCGTGTTTGGCGGCGATGGCGAGGTAGGCTTCGACGGCCATGTGGGCGGCGGGGGTGACGCGGCCCGAGAGATCGGCGTTGAGGGTGCGGCGCGACCCCGTGGGGGTGGTGTCGCCGCGGTATTTGCCGGTGAGCAGGCCGGTGGCGAGGGGCGAGAAGGCCAGAAGCGGCAGGTTCTCCATCGCCGAAAGCTCGGCCCAGTCGGTATCGAACTGGCGGCAGAGGAGGGAATATTCGTTCTGCACGGTCGCCATGCGCGGCAGGTCGTGCAGGGCTGCGAGGTGCAGCCAGCGGGCGGTGCCCCAGACCGATTCGTTGGACAGGCCGATGTGGCGGATTTTGCCTGCGCGGATCAGGTCGGCGGCTGCGGTCAGCACGTCGAGCATGTTTTCGGTGACCTCGCCCGCGTCACGACCCGAGGGGTCGAAGCTCCAGTTCTGGCGGAAGTGGTAGCCGCCGCGGTTGGTCCAGTGCAGTTGGTAGAGGTCGATGTAATCGGTTTGCAGGCGGCGCAGCGAGCCGTCGACGGCGGCCCGCAAGCTGGCGCCGGTGATCGGTTCGCCGTTGCGCGCGACCTGCCCCTTGCCGGTGATCTTGGTGGCGAGGATGACGCGGTCGCGGCGGTTCCTGGCGAACCATGTGCCGATGATTTCCTCGGTCTTGCCCACGGTTTCGGCGCGGACGGGGTTTACGGGATACATCTCGGCGGTGTCCCAGAAGGTGACGCCGTGGTCGAGTGCTGCGTCCATCTGGGCGTGGCCTTCGGCTTCGGAGTTCTGGCTGCCCCATGTCATGGTGCCGAGGCAGAGTTCCGAGACCGTAAGGCCGGTCGTGCCGAGGGGGATGTGTTTCATGACAGGCTCCGTTTTTCTGACGCGGAGCCTAGCGGGCGCGGGGGCGGGGGCAAGGGGGGCTGTGGGGCAGGGTTGAGAACGTAAGGGGAACATGTCAGGATCAAACCATGTCATCGCCGATTCTGCATCAGTTCGGCCCGCAGGAGGGCGGTTTGGCCGGGTTCCGTGGCGGGACGGGGCCTGCGCGGGCCAAGGCGGTGCTTGCCGGGCCGGTGGCGCTGCTGCGCGGGCGGGTGCACGAGATTTGCGGTCCGGCGCGGATGGCGATGGCCGCGATGCTGATGGGGCGGCAGGCGGGGCCGGTGCTGTGGATTGCGCCCGGATGGCAGGGCGAGCGGCTTTATCCCGACGGGCTGGCCGATTACGCCGATCCGGGGCGGCTGCTGCTGGCGCAGGCGCGGCGGGGCGAGGATATCTTGTGGGCGATGGAAGAGGCGTTGCGGTCGGGGGCGCTGCCGCTGGTGGTGGCGGAACTGGCCGAGGTGCCGGGGCTGACGCCGGTGCGGCGGCTGAACCTTGCGGCCGAAAGCGGGGCCGGGGCGGCCGAGGCGCGGCGGGCACCGGCACCGCTGGGCCTGATGCTGACGCCGGGGGCGGGGGGGGCTGCCGGGGTCGAGAGCCGCTGGCGGATGGGGTTTGCGCCCTCGGCCTCGGGGTTGCTGGAGCGGGGCGAGGGGTGGCGGCTGGAGCGCGAGCGGGCGCGGGGCGAAGGGCCGGCGGTCTTTGCGCTGCGTCGCAAAGGGCGGGGCGAGGTGGAGATCGTCTAGCTGGATGGGGTGGCGGCATATCCGGACAGGCGGACGGTGGCATCGTGTGTATTTTTGACGGGCCTGTTTGATGGGCCTGCTGCCGGGGCGGGGGGGAATTT
>JBBAUB010000009.1:3030-166291 GCA_040398445.1 Gemmobacter sp.
AGCATCGCCGGATTGGGCTTTCGGTGGCGGGGGCGTCTGTTGCGCGGGTCGTCTGTGCGGCGCGGCTGACGCTGGTTTTGCGGCGGGGTTGGTGGTGCCGGGCTATCTGCTGGCGCTGGTGGCGGGACGTTTCGCGCCTTGCGTGCTGGTGGTTGCGGTTGCGGGCTTTGGCTTGGGCGGTCTTTGCGCCGCAAGGGGCGGGGTGAGGGGGAGAGCGTGGGGTGGTGGCGTGGTGGTGTGGCGGTGTATCCGGACAGGCTGGCGGTGGCATCGTGTATTTTTGACGGGCCTGTTTGATGGGCCTGCTGCCGGGGCGGGGGGGAATTTTCTGCGAAAATTCTTCGGGGGGCTGTCTGCCCCCCGCGGCCTGCGGCCTTCCCCCGAGGATATTTGGGACAAGGAGACGGGGGGAGGCTGGACGGGTTGGCGGGGAGGTCGGCATGGGGGGCGGGATGGGGCGTCCTGAGTGTCGGGGGGGGCGGCGTTGTCGGCGTTGGGGGCGATGCAGCATCGCCGGATTGGGCTTTCGGTGGCGGGGGCGTCTGTTGCGCGGGTCGTCTGCGGCGCGGCTGGCGCTGGTCTTGCGGCGGGGTTGGTGGTGCTGGGCCATCTGCTGGCGCTGGTGGCGGGACGTTTCGCGCCTTGCTGGCGGGGGCGGGGGCGATTGCGGGCTTCGGGTTGGGCGGTCGGCTTGGGGCGGTCTGCCTGGGGCGGCGGGTTCAGGGCTGGTCAAGGGGGCGGGGACGGGCGACAAGGCGGGATGGGGCATGTGTGGATCATCCTGACCATCGGGGCGGCGGCGTTGCAGACGTTGCGGCTGATGCAGCAAAAGCGGCTGAAACGGCTTGGGCTTTCGACGGCGGGGGCGTCTTTCGCGCGGTTCGTCTATGCGGCACCGCTGGCGCTGGCCTTGCTGGCGGGGCTGGTGGCGCTGGGCCATCCGCTGGTGCCGGTGGGGGGAGGTTTCGCGCCCTATATGCTGGCGGGGGCGGTGGGGCAGATTTTCGGGACGCTGTGCAGCGTGGCGCTGTTTTCGGAGCGGAGTTTCGCGGTCGGGTCGGCCTTTACCAAGTCGGAGACGATTCAGGTCGCGGTGTTTTCGGCGCTGATCCTGGGCGAGCCGGTGTCGGCTTTTGGCTGGGGGGCCATCCTGCTGGGCACGCTGGGCGTGGTGCTGTTGTCCTTTCCGCCGGGCGGTTGGGGCGGGCTGTGGAACCGCGGGACGGCGCTGGGCTTGGCGGGGGGCGGGTTCTTTGCGCTGTCGGCCATCGGTTATCGCGGGGCGACGCTGGCGGTGGGATCGCCCGACGCGCTGTTTCGCGCGACGGTCGCGCTGGCGGCGGTGACGACGTTCCAGACGGTGGCGATGGGGGGCTGGCTGCTGTGGCGCGACCGGCCCGAACTGACGCTTGTGCTGCGGGGCTGGCGGGCGACGGCGCCGGTGGGGGCCAACGGCATGGTCGGGTCGCTGTTGTGGTTCACCGCCTTTGCGCTGATGAACGCGGCCTATGTGCGGTCATTGGGGCAGATCGAGCTGGTATTTGCGGTTGCGGCATCGGTGCTGTTCTTCCGCGAGCGGGTCAGCCTGCGCGAGGTGTGCGGCATCGGGCTTTTGGCGCTGGCGGTGGCGGGGATCGTGTCGGTCGCCTAGCAAGGGCGCGCACCCGGGCCTAGAGCCGCCGGAAGGTGGGGACGGGGCCGGAGTTGTCGAAGAAGGGCACGCCATGGTCGGGCGCGCCTGCGAGGCTTGCCGCGATTTCCGACAGCACGACTTCGGTGATGAAGGGCAGGTCGAGGGCGCGGGCTTGGGACAGGCCGATCCAGTGCAGGTGGCCGAGTTCGTCGGAGGCATCGGTGAAATCGTCGGGGTCGCCTGCGATGCGGGCCGCGTCGATCAAAAAGAAGCGCGCGTCGAAGCGGCGCGACCGGCCCGGCGGGGTGATGGCGCGGAAGACGAAACGCAGGGGCGGTCCGGCGGCATCGGACAGATGGAGGCCGGTTTCCTCGGCCAGTTCGCGCAGGGCGGCGGTGGCGAGGGCGTCGGGGTCGGGGTCTGTATGGGCCGGATGCAGGCGCAGGCGGTCGGCGCAGCGCGGGGCGAGCAGCCCCCTGCGCGGGGCGCTGCGATCGGCTGGATCGACCCCGCCGCCGGGAAAGACGTATTTCGACGGCATGAACACCGCTGCCGCGCCGCGCTGGCCCATCAGCACGCGCGCGCCCTGCGCATCGTGGCGCAGGACGATGACCGTGGCCGCGTCGCGGACCGGTTCGGGTTTCGGTCCGTCGGTCAGAATCCGTGCATCCGCTTGGCCCATTGCATTCCCACCATCGCGCCCTTCAGTCGCGGCAGAAGGTAGAGCGAGAGCGCGACCGTGCCTATCGAAAAGACGGTGGCGAGCACCAGCGGATCGGGGCGGTAATGCACGAAGCTCCACAGGATCAGCGGGGCCATCAGGTGGCCGACGATCAGGATGGTCAGATAGGCGGGGCCATCGTCGGCGCGCTGGTGGTGCAGCGCCTCGCCGCAGACGGGGCAGCTTTCGCGCACCTTGAGATAGCCGCGCAGCAGCGGACCCGAGCCGCAATTGGGGCAACGTCCGCGCCAGCCGCGCAGCAGCGCGGGTTTGAGCGGGCGCTCGTCGGTATCGGGGGCAGAGGGGGCCTGCGATTGGGGCATCGGCCAAAGTCCTTTGGGTAGCGGTCTGGAGCGGCTGTCGCCAAAGGCTGTGGCCGGATGCGTTAGCTAAGCATTCGCGCGGCGGATGCGTAGGGGACAGATCGCCACAGCAAAGCGGATTTATGCAGGCGGGGGAGACCTGGAAATTTGCGGGATGGCGCGACGGAAGCGACCCTGTGCGGCGTTTGACGGTCATGGAAGGCGGCGAGGGCTTTGCTGCCAGAATGGAGAGACGCAGATGATGGTTCGGGGAAAGACGGTTGCGGCGGCGCTTGCGCTGTCGGTGGTGGCGCTGGCTGCGGCGGGCGGGGCGGCCATGGCAGGCGGGCCGGCCGGCATGGGGATGGACCCGGTGATGGGCGACCCGATGATGGGGGCGCTGATGGGCGGGCCGGGGCCTGACCAGTTGGGGCCTGACGGGATGGGGCCTGACGGGATGGGGCCTGACGGGATGGGGCCGCCGGTGTTCGACTTTGCTGCCGTCGATGCCGACAAGGATGGCAAGGTGACGAAGGCCGAGATGGATGCCTTTCGGCTGGCGAAGCTAACGGCGCTCGATACCGACAAGGACGGCAAGATCACCCAAGCCGAGATCAAGGCGATGATCCTTGCCCGCATGGAGGCACGCGCCGGTGACATGGCCGCGCATATGGTCGAGCGGATGGATACCGACGCGGACGGGGCGCTGGCGGTGGCCGAGATTGCGGCGCTGCCCGCGCCGGGGCGCATTTTCGCGCAGGTCGATGCCGATGGCGACGGTGCGGTGACCGAGGCCGAGATCGCGGCGGCGCGCGACCGGATGGCGCAGATGCGGGACGACCATGGCGATGACCATCGCGGCGGGCATGGCGGCGGGCATGGCGGCGGGCATGGGCCGCGCCATGGCTGGTTCTTGTTTGGCGGCGACAACTGAGCGTCTGACGTGTGACCCGTCGCGCCTGTCCACGGGGCAGGCGCGGCGGGATTTCTTTGATCGGACGGGCCAGAGCGGCTATGCCGGATGCAGGATGGATATGCCCCGCGACAGGATCGATGAATTGACCGACGAGGCCCTGCTTGCGCTTTACGCGCAAGGTGACGGGGCGGCGGCGCGTGAATTGGCGGGGCGGCTGGTGCCGCGGCTGCTTGGCTATGCCGGGCGGGTGCTGGGCGACCGGACCGAGGCCGAGGATGTGGCGCAAGAGGCGATGCTGCGGCTGTGGCGGGCCGCTGCGGGTTGGCGGGCGGGCGAGGCGCAGGTGTCGACATGGGCGTACCGCGTGGTGACGAACCTGTGCACGGACCGCTTGCGCCAGCGCGGGCGGCGGGGTCCGGTGGGCCTCGACGATGCGCCGGAGGTGGCGGACGGGGCGGCGGGGGCCGAGGCGGGCCTGATCGAGGCCGACCGGATGGCGGCGCTGGACGCGGCCTTGGCCGAATTGCCCGACCGGCAGCGGCAGGCGCTGGTGCTGCGGCATCTGGAGGGGTTGTCGAACCCCGAGATCGCCGAGGCGATGGACATAGGCGTGGAGGCGGTCGAAAGTCTGACCGCCCGCGCCAAACGCGCATTGACCGCGCTGCTTGCGGGGCGGCGCGGGGCGCTGGGATACGGGGAAGGGGCGTAAGATGCCGGATCAAGACGAGATGGACGGGCTTTTCGCCATGGCGCGGGCGCGGCGCATGGAGCCTTCGCCCGATCTGATGGCGCGGATATTGGCGGATGCGGCGGCGGTGCAGCGCAGGGCGGTGCCCGTGGTTGCACCGTTGGCGGTGCGGCGGCGGGGCTGGCTGGCGGGGCTTGCCGGGGTGTTCGGCGGGTTTGGCGGGTTGGCGGGAGTGGGCGGGGCGGCGGTGGCGGGGCTGGTGCTGGGCTTTGTGCAGCCCGCGCCGGTGACCCAGGTGGCCGATGTGCTGCTGGGCGTGCAGGCGGTGTCGGTCGATCTGGTGCCGACCACCGAAACATGGATGACGGGGGAATGAGCGTGATGGCCGAAGCGGACGGGGCGGCGAAATCGGGCAAGGGGGTGCGGATCGCGCTGGCGGTTTCGGTGGCGCTGAACCTGTTGATCCTTGGGCTTGTCGCAGGGGCGGTGCTGCGCGATGGCGGGCCGCGCGGGCGGATGATGGGGGATCTGGAATTCGGGCCGTTCACCGAGGCGCTGTCGCCGCGTGACCGCGATGCGCTGCGGCGCGATTTCGTCACGCGGATGCCCGATCTGATGGATATGCGGCGGCAGATGCGCGACGATTTCGACGGGGTGCTGGCCGCGCTGCGGGCCGAGCCTTTCGACGCAGCGGCGCTGCGGGCGGCGATGGCGGGGCAATCGTCGCGGATGGCCGAGCGGCTGGCGCTGGGGCAGGAATTGCTGCTGGGGCGGGTTGGCGCGATGACGCCTGCGGCGCGGGCCGCGTTTGCCGACCGGCTGGAAGAGCGGCTGCGGCACGGACCCGGGCGCGGCGGCAACGACGGCTGAGCCTGCCTGCGGTCAGGCGGCGCGGGGTTCGGTCGCCACGCGGTTGCGCCCGCCGCTTTTGGCGCTGAACAGCGCAAGGTCGGCGCGGTGGCGCAGCCCTTCGACGGGTTCGGCCCCCGTGCCGATGGCAAGGCCGATCGAGACGGTCACCTGCACCGGACCTGCGGCAAGGCCGATGTCGATGGGCAGGCTTTGGACCGTGGCGCACAGCCGTTCGGCAAGGGTGCGGGCCTGCGCCAGATCGACGCCGGGCAGGGCGAGCAAGAATTCCTCGCCCCCGATGCGGGCCAGCATGTCGCCCGGGCGCAAGGCGGCGGTCAGGGCGCGCGACACGGCCGCAAGCACAAGGTCGCCCGCCGCATGGCCATGGCGGTCGTTGACCTGCTTGAAACGGTCGATGTCGATGAACAGCAGCGCAAAGCTGGCCCCCGACCGGCGCGCCCGTTCCGCGATCAGGGCGAGTTCCTTTTCGGCATAGCGCAGGTTGTGCAGGCCGGTCAGCGGATCGGTCATGGCAAGGCGCAGGCCTTCGCGCAGCGAGCGGCGGCGCGATTCGGCATTGCGGGTGCGGCGCATGAGGGCACTGACGCGCAGGGCGAGTTCTTCGGGATCGACGGTGACGGGCACCACCTCGTCGGCGCCATAGTCGAAGGCGGTGGCGGCCTGTTCGGAGCCGTCGCACAAAAGCACCACGCCCGAATATGTCGAGGCGGGGCGGGCGCGCAGTTCGAGCACGAAATGCAGGTCGGTGCCGCTGTCTTGGTGGAACACGAACACCTCGGGGCGGGCGGCGGGGCTGTCGGATTGGGTCAGCGCATCCTCGCGGCTGAGGGGGGTGACGGCGTGGCCGGTGCGCAGGCCGAGTTCGCGCGACAGGCGGGCGCAGAGTTCGGTGCGGCGCGAGACGACCGCGATGAGGCCCGGACGTTCGAAGGTGGCGGGCGGATCGGCCATGTCCCACAGCGGGCCGTCGCCCGGGGCGGCACCGGTGGCATCGCGGCGCAGCAGGCTGCGGATGCGGGCCAGAAGCAGCTGGTCGTCGACCGGCTTGGTCAGGATGTCGTCGGCACCGCCCGACAGCGCGGCAAGGCGGGTGGCGCGGTCGGCGCGGTCGGTGACCATGATGACCGGCAGGTCGGCAAGGCTGCGGTCGCGGCGGATGCGGGCGAGCACCTCGAGCCCCGGGATATCGGGCAGGTCGAGGTCGAGCAGCACGATGTCGGGGCGGCCGGCCTGAAGGGCTGCGAGTGCCGATGTGCCATCGGCCACCGCCGAGGTGTCGTAGCAGGCCCGCCCGAGTTTGACCCGCATCACGATGCGGTTCACCGCCGTATCGTCCACGATCAGGATTTTTCCTGCCATACCGGCCCCGTCACACCATTGCCTTGACCACACTCGGGCGATCTTGGTTCACAGACTCCTACCAAAGGGTTAAGCAAAGGTTTCGATCTTGCGGAAAATTCGCCCGATCCTGCGCCCGGCGCGGGCGGGGCGCGGAAAAGATGTGGATAAGATGCGGCAAGACCAGGCAGAGACGGTGGGGTTGCAGGCGCTGGCCTGGATGGCTTCGCAAGAAGAGGTGTTCGGCGCCTTTCTGGGGGCGTCGGGCGCCAGTGCCGGCGATGTGGCCGAGGCGGCGGGGCGGCCCGAGTTTCTGGGGGCGGTGCTCGATTTCGTGATGATGGAGGATGCCTGGGTCATGGCCTTTTGCGACGGGGCGGGATTGGCCTATGGCGTGCCGATGCAGGCGCGGGCCGTCTTGCCCGGCGGGGAGATGTTTCACTGGACCTGACGGGGGCGGTGGGTGCCGGGCACCCACCCGACGGGGCGGCAGGTTTGCGAGGGTGCGCTGCGGGACGGTTGCGACGCGCGTATTCGGGCAAGGGTGAAACGCAAGGCGGTTGTGTTTGGCGCGTGCTGCGGCGAGGATCGCTGCGGTTCGGGCAAGGGTGCAGGCGGGGCGATATGATCGACGGGATTATCTTCGACAAGGACGGCACGCTGTTCGATTTCCGCGCCAGTTGGGGCGGTTGGGCGCGGCATCTGCTGGGTGATCTGGGACGTGACGAGACCCATGCGCGGGCGCTGGGCGCGGCCATCGGGTTCGATGTGGACAGCGGGACATTCGCGCCCGACAGTCCGGTGATTGCCGCCACGGCGGCCGATATCGCCGCCTGTCTGCTGCCGCATCTGCCGGGGATGACGCATGCCGGCGTGATGGAGGAGATCAACGCGCGGGCGGCGACGGCGGCGATGGCGCCTGCGGTGCCGTTGCGGCCCTTGCTGGCCGCGCTGAAGGCGCGGGGGCTGCGGGTCGGGCTGGCGACCAACGACACCGAGGCGCCCGCGCGGGCGCATCTGGCGGCGCATGACATCACCGAATTCTTCGATTTCGTCGCGGGATACGATTCGGGCTATGGGCCAAAGCCGGGGCCGGGGATGTGTTCGGCCTTTGCCGCGCGCTTTGGCCTCGATCCTGCGCGGGTGGCGATGGTGGGCGACAGCCGCCATGACCTTGAAGCCGGACGGGCGGCGGGGATGCAAGCGGTGGCGGTGCTGACGGGGATCGCGCAGGCGGAGCAATTGGCCCCGCATGCCGATGTGGTGCTGGCCGATATCGGGGCCTTGCCCGATTGGCTGGACAGGATCGGCGCGGGCTGAGCGGCCGCGCCGCAGGGGCGATGCGGAAAAACGACGCTTTCGCGTCGGCGGCAGAGTGTCGTGGACGGGCGGCTTTCGCCATGTTGGGCGCAAGGCCCGCTTTTCAGGCGGGCGGTCAAGCCTTGGAGAGTGTCGATGAACGAAGAGCCGGGACGCAAGCGCCGCGCCGGAGGGCGGGCGGGCAACAAGAGCCGTGCGGGCAGCGCGATCATCGACCAGATGCCGTGGCGGATTCCGGTCAACCCCGACCGGCCGACCGAACCTTTGGATGCCGATGGCGTGCAGCGCGTGCACAAGGCGGCGATGCGGATCTTGCGCGAGATCGGGATCGAGTTCCTGAACCCCGATGCGGTGGCCTATCTGAAAAAGGCGGGCTGCAAGGTCGAGGGCACCAACGTCAAGATGGATGAGGACTTTGTGATGGAGATGCTGTCGCATGCTCCGGAAAGTTTCACCATCACGCCGAGGAACCCTGACCGCGAGTTGATCATCGGCGGCAAGCACATGGTGTTTGTCAACGTGTCCTCGCCGCCGAATGCCTGGGATCTGGAGCGCGGCAAGCGGTCGGGCGATTTCGAGACGTTCAAGGAATTCATGAAGCTGACGCAGTATTTCAACTGCATCCATGTCGCGGGGGGCTATCCGGTCGAGCCGATCGACATCCACCCCAGCGTGCGGCACCTCGATTGTCTGTACGAGAAGCTGACGCTGACCGACAAGGTGGTGCATGCCTATTCGCTGGGCGCCGAGCGGGTGGAAGACGTCATGGAGATGACGCGGATCGCAGGGGGGCTTTCGGAAGAGGAGTTCACCGCCAAGCCGCGGATGTATACCAACATCAACTCGGTCTCGCCCTTGAAGCATGACTATCCGATGCTGGATGGCGCGATGCGGCTGGCCAAGCGGGGCCAACCCGTGGTGGTGACGCCCTTTACGCTGGCCGGCGCGATGGCGCCTGTCACCATGTCGGGGGCGGTGGCGCTGTCGCTGGCCGAGGCGCTGGCAGCGGTGGCCTTGCTGCAATACATCAATCCGGGCTGTCCGGTGGCGATTGGAACCTTTACCAGCAACGTCGATATGAAATCGGGCGCGCCTGCCTTCGGCACGCCGGAATATATGCGCGCCACACAGATGACCGGCCAGTTGGTGCGGTTTTACGGGCTGCCGATGCGGTCGTCGGGGGTTTGCGCGGCCAACGTGCCGGACGGGCAGGCGATGTGGGAGACATCCAACAGCCTGTGGGCGGCGGTGCAATCGGGGAGCAACATGGTTTACCATGCCGCCGGTTGGCTGGAGGGCGGGCTGATCGCCAGCCCCGAGAAATTCGTGATGGACTGCGAAGTGTTGCAGATGATCCAGCGGTATTTCGAGGAGGCGACCTTTGCCACCGGCGAGGACGACCTTGCCTTTGACGCGATCAAGGAAGTGGGGCCGGGCGGGCATTACTTTGGCTGCCAGCACACGCAAGAGCGCTATTCGACGGCGTTCTATGCGCCCTTTGTCAGCGACTGGCGCAATTTCGAGGCGTGGCAGATCGACGGGTCGGTCTGGACACCCGAGCGGGCGCACCGGATCTACAAGCATATCCTGGAGGAATTCGTGGCACCCGAGATGGACCACGCCCACGAGGAGGAATTGCGCCGCTTTGTCGCCAAGCGCAAGCAAGAGGGCGGTGCGCCGACCGATTTCTGACGGTTGGCGTTCTGCGGGGTGGCCCCCCCACCCCGGCCCTCCCCCGTGACGGGGGAGGGAGGCGCTTTGGTGCCTGCGCGCGGGGCGATCAGCCGTCGAGATAGGCAGACAGGTAATCGGCTTCGGCGGCGGTGAGCGCGCGCGGGCCGATCAGCAGGGCGTTCAGGCGGCGGGCTTCGGCGTCTGCGGCGGCGAGCGCGGTTTCGGCATGTGCCAGATGCGCCCGCGCCGCCGCCAGCGCACGGGCGTAGCCGTTCGACGTGCGGCCGCCGGGGTAGAGGGCGCGCAGGCGGTCGTCGGGCAGGGATTTCAACTGGTCATAATCGGCGGCGTTGCGGGCATAGCGCGCCAGCGCGGCCTGATAGGCGGCTTCGTCATGGCCATCCTTTAAAGGAAAGAGCGCCGCCTTTTCGGCCGCGGTCAGGTTTTCGAGGCGGCGGTGGTCTTCGGCATAGGGGGCGAGGCGGTCGAGGTCGGCTTGCCATGCGGCGCGGTCGATGGTTGCAGCGTCGCCCGGAAAGGCACGGGCGCGGGCTTGTGGCCCCATGGCTTGCAGCCGTGCGACCTGGGCCGCGGCGGTGGCCTGTGCGGTGCGGGCGCGGTCGAGTTGCAAGAGTGCCTCGGCATAGGGGGCGAGGGCCGCGAGATCGGGCGCGGGCATGCGCCGGACGACCACGGGCGAAGCTGTGCTGTCCCCTCCGGTGATGGCGGGTGCGGGGGCAGGGGGCGGTGAGGGTGGCGGGGGAGGAGGTGGAGGGGGTGGAGGAGGCGGGGGTGGAGGAGGAGGGGGAGGGGGTGGAGGGGGTGGGGGTGGAGGAGGAGGCGGGGAGGACGGGTTGCCGCCTGATCCGTTGCCATCGCCATTCCCGTTACCGCCCCCATCGGTAGAGCCGCCGTCCGTGGAGCCGTCTGTGGAGCCGCCATCGGTGGTTCCGCCGTCAGAGCCGCCGCCGTTGGAGCCGTTGCCGTTGCCGCCGCCGCCGTCAGAGCCGCCGCCGTCAGAGCCGCCGCCGCCGTTGGAGCCGCCACCATCGGTGCCGCTGCCATTGCCGCCGCCGCCATTACCGCCGCCGTCAGAGCCGCCACCATCGGTGCCGCCGTCATTGCCGCCGCCTCCATCGGAGCCGTTGCCGCTGTCGGTGCCGCTGTCGTTGTTGTCGGTGGAGGTGCCGTCGGATTTGTTGCCGCTGCTGTTGCCCCCGTTGCCATTGCCGTTGCCGCTGTTGCCCTTGTCGTTCTTGGCTTCGGCGGCGGTGGGCAGGGTGAGCGTGGCGACGGGGAGGACAGGCAGGGCGAGTGTGCCCAGCAGGAGGGCGAGGCGCGAGAGGGGGGGCATGGCAGACATCCTTGCAAAGCGCTTGGCACGGGGTGCGGAGCATCGGATTGCCAACGCGTCCGGGCGGCGGGATGTTCCGGCTCCGCGCGTGGTGCGCGGGGCTTTGCGTCTGGTTTCGCCTGGATTATCAGGGGTTTGTCTGACAGGCCTGCGGGTTAGTCAGTCGAGGTCGAGCGTGACGGGGAAATGGTCGGACGCCATGAGCAAAGCCTTGGCCAGCGGGCGGTTGGCGGCGACGGCGGGGGTGTTCAGCGGGTGCCAGATGGTCCAGCGCGGGGCGGTCGCGGACAGGTCGGGCGAGACCATGATGAAATCGAGCAGGGCTTCGAACCACTGGCCTTGCGCGGGCTGGAAGAAGCGGGCGGTGCTGGGGGCAAGGCCGATGCGCTGGGCCAGTTCCATGGTGGCGTGCGGGTCGGTCAGGCGGCGTTCGGGCGGCAGGGTGGTGCCGATCACCACCTCGACCCCCGAGCGGCCGAAGAGCTTTTCGTATTCGTCCAGACCCGGCCCGTCGTTGAGGTCGCCCATCACGATGGTGCTGTCGCCTGCGGCCAGATGGCTGTCGACGCGCTGGCGCAGCCAGATGCATTCGGCCAGTTGCTTGCGGCGGTTGTCGATCGAGATGCGCAGGTATTCGGCGGCGCTGTGGTGGCCGTGGGCGGCTTTGGATTTGGCATGCACGCCGATCAGGCGCAGGGCGCGGTCGGGGGTGGCGAGGGCGAGTTCGAGGGGCGGTTTGGAGAAGCGGATCTGTTCGCTGCTGCCATCGGCGTCGAGGTCGTAGCGGAAGGTGCCGTCAAAGCGCGGGGCGTCATGTGCGCCGAAGGGAGGGGAAGGTTTGCCCTGCGGGTCGTGGCGGGCGGTGAGGCGGTCGGGGTCGTAGAGAAAGGCGATTTCCTGTTCGGTCTCGGACGGAAAGCCGATCAGCGCCTTGCGGGCGCGCAGGCCTGCAAGGGCGGCGAAGCGTTCGAGCGCGCGGGTGGTCGAGCGGCGGGTGCCGGTGTCGGGCGCTTCGATCACCATGATGCCATCGGCGTCGAGTGCGGCAAAGACGGTGCAAAGGGCGGTAAGCTGGGTGGCGCGGGTCAGGCCGTGGCGGCCCGAGGAAGCGGTATCGGATTGCGGGGTGCCATCATCGTCGAACAGCGTGTTGAACCATTCGACGTTATAGGTGGCGAGGCGCAGGCGGGGGGGGAGCGGCTGGCCCATCAGGCGGCGCGGCGGTTGGAGATTTCTTCCCACGCGGCGTTGATGTCGATCAGGCGGCGTTCGGCCAGCTTTACCGCCTCGGCCGGAACGCCGCGGGCGACCATGCGGTCTGGGTGGCTTTCGCGCACGAGGGCCTTCCATGCGGTGCGGATATCGGCCAGCGAGGCATCGGGGGGGACGCCAAGCACGTCGAAAGGATCGCGCGGCGCGCCTTCGACAAAGCGGGCGCGGATGGCGGAAAAGCAGCGGTCGTCGAGGCCGAAGATGCGGGCGACTTCGGCCAGAAACGCCTCTTCCTGCGGGTGCCACGTGCCATCGGCAAGGGCGATGTGGAACAGCCCTTCGAGCAGGTCGCGCAGGGTGTCGCGGTTGGAGGGGCCGAACATGGCGGCGATCTTGCGGGCGTAGGCGTCGAAACCGGCCACGTCCTGCCGCGCGAGGTTGAAGACGCGGGCGGCGTTTTGTTCTTCGGATTCGTCGATGGTGAAGATACGGCGGAAGGCGGCGACTTCGGCGCGGGTCACGTGACCGTCGGCCTTGGCCATTTTGGCACCCAGCGCGATGACGGCGATGGTGAAGCCGACGGAATGGTCGGGGGCGGTGGCTGTGCCGCGCAGCTTGTCGAAGACCGCCGAGAGCGGTTCGCCCGCGGTCAGGGCAGAGAGGGCATCGGCGATACGGGTCCAAAGCGACATGGAGGCATGTTACTGCGTGGCGGCGGGCTTGTCAGGACAGGAATTTCTGCATCAGCACAAGGTCGATGTAGCGGCCGAATTTATAGCCCGCCTGTTGCAGGCGGGCGACTTCGGCAAAGCCCGCGCGGGCGTGAAAGGCGAGGCCTGCGGGGTTTTCGGCGCTGACGCCGGCAAAGAGGCAATGCGCCCCTGCGCTACGGGCGTGGTGTTCGAGGCGGGCCATGAGGCGGCTGCCGGTGCCTTGGCCGGTGGCCCGGGGCGAAAGGATGATCGTGTGTTCCATGCTGCGGGCATAGCCGATGCCGCCGCGGAACTGGCTGTAGGTGGCAAAGCCAAGCAGGCGGTCGCCGTGGGTGGCGACAAGGAAGGCGTGGCCTTCGGCTTGGCGGGCGGCGATGGTTTGCGCGATGTCGGCGGGGGTTTTTTGCTGCGAATTGAAGGTGGCGGCGGTGTCGCGGATCACGGGGTTCCAGATTGCGGCGATGGCATCAACATCGGCGGCGGTGGCATCGCGGATCGTCGGTGCGGGCGCGGTCACGGGTGCGGTCACGGGAAGAAGCGGGTGCCGTGGGGGGTGGTGAAGGTGGCTTGCATCGCCATGGACGGGCCGGTGGTGAAGGTGACGCGCGGGTCGGTCAGGCGGGGGGAAAGAAGGGTGGTCAGGGTTTCGGCCTCGGGGTGGGTGATGTCGAGGCGGATCAGGCGGGCGTGGCTTTCGGGCAGGCGGTGCGTGGGGTGCAGGGTGCCTTGCCAGTGGATGAGGGCCGGGAAAGCGCCATCAAAGGGAAGCTTGCCAGTGGCGGGGATTGCCATGTCCCAGCGTAAATCGCCGCGTTCCAGATGGGCGGGCGTGCCGATACCTGCGGGCGACAGGGCGATGCTGGCTGCCAGATCGTCGGTGCGGGCGACCCAGTTGGTCAGGCGCGGCGGGCCGGAAAAGGCATCGAGGTCGAACCAGCGCGGGTAGGGCGGCGCGGGAAGCGAGGGGTCGGCGGCGATGACTTCGAGATAAAGGTCGCCAAGGCCCAGAAGGCGGTTGTGCGTGGCCATGTGGGCGTGCTGGCCGCCCCCTGCAAGGGGCAGGCCAAGGGCGGCTTCGACCGCGGCCACGCCGTCTTGCAGCGAGGTGGCGCTGATGGCGACGTGGTCAAAGACCAGCATTGGCCGCGACGATTCTGGGCGTTGCCTTGAGCGAATTGGCGAGCGAGCCGAAGCGGGCTTCGGCCACCTCGCCATAGAGGGCGGTGCCGCGCGGGGTGAGCGCCAGTTCCAGCACCTTTTTCTTCGGCTGCCAGTCGAGCACGCCCGCTTCGGCCGGATCGGAGGCGGAAAACATCGCGCCGAAACGCATGGCCTTGCCCAAAACCTCGGCGTCGCGGATCTGGTCGTCGGTCAGCAGGCGGAACAGCGGTTCGAGCCGCGATCCGGCGCGGCTGTTCTTGTAGCGGTGCAAGAGCGACAGGCCAAGAAAGACGCGGCCCGGATGGTCGAGCCCGCCAAGGTTGGCGCGGGTGGCGTTGTCAAAGCAGACCTCGGCGCGGTAATCGGGGTGGGCGCGCCATGTGGTATCGTGCAAGAGGCAAGCGGCCTTGACGAGGCGGAGGCGGTCTTCATCGGCGCCCTTGAACAGCGGCAGCAGGAATTCGTAAAGCTTCTTGCCGAAACCGGGAGAGCGGGCCGAAGTCAGTTCGGCCATGCGCGCGGCTTCGATCAGCGGGTCGCGGCGGCGCAGGCGTTCGGGCATCTGTTCGTAAAGCAGCCCTTCGCGGATGCCATAGGCCGACACGTCGATTTCGGCGGGCTGGAAGATGCGGATCAGTTCGCGCAACACCTCGCAGGCGAGGGGCACAAGCTCCATCCGTTCCACGCTGGTGCCGGTGCGGGCGCGCAGGATCGCAAGGTCGGAGGTGGCGATCCAGTCGAGCGTGTCGATCAGGCTTTGCGGCGTCATGCGGTATTCGTGCAGGACGGTGAGCGGGTAGTTGCGCCGCTCCATATCCAGACGCGCGATGACGCGCCACGAGCCGCCCACAAGGTAGATGCGTTCGCCGGTGGATTTGATCGTGCCTTGCGCGGTGGTCAGGATGCGGTCGATCAGCTTTTGGCGCTTTTTGGCGTCGCCATCGACCTGTTGCAGGCGGAAGGGGCCAAGCGGGGTCGACACGCGGCGACCGACCTGACCGTCGCCGATGCGGGCCAGTTCCATCGAGTTGCCGCCGATGTCGCACACGACACCCTGCGCTTCGGGCCAGCCGAGCAGCACGCCCTGGGCGGACAGGCGGGCTTCTTCGTCGCCGTCGATGACCCAAAGCCGCAGGCCGGTTTCGCGCAGCACTTCGGCCTGGAAATCGGGGCCGTCGGCGGCTTCGCGGGTGGCGGCGGTGGCAACGACGGTCAGGGGCGCGCTGCCCATGCCTTCGGCCAGAAGGGCAAAGCGTTTCAGCGCGGCAAGGGCGCGGACGCGGCCTTCGGGGTTGAGCCTGCCGGTTTCGTGCAGGCCCTTGCCCAGACCGCACATGATTTTTTCGTTGTAGAAATAGGCGGGAGACCGGGCCGCGCCGTCAAAGACCACCATGCGGACCGAGTTCGACCCGACATCGACCACGCCGACGCGGGACAGGGCGCGGGCCGAGGGGTCGTCGAACAGCGGGCGGCCGAACGGGCCCCAATCGTCCTCACTGGCCAGATCGGCGAGGGCGGTGGTTTCGGTCATTCGTAACTGTCCTTAAATTTGGGGCAGAGTGGCGCGGACGCGCGGCGGGGTCAAGGATTCGGGGCCAAGCCTGCAAAAGGCCGCGCAACCGCAGGCCGAGGGGGCGCCAAATCCGTTCGAACGGATTTGCAAATTTCCTGGCAAGAAATTTGACCCGTTGCTAGCGGTCGGCGGTTTCCTCGCGCAGTTGCGCCAGTTTGGGGACGTCTTTCGCCCCTGCCGTGCCGCGCCCCGAGAGCGAGGGGTTTTCCATGAAGAAGCGGTGGCAGTTGAACAGGGTTCCGTCCTTGGCCTGCAATTCGCGTTTGTAGCTGCCGTCGGGGTGCAGCACCCAGCTTTGCGCCTCGTCGGCAAGGTTGGCGGCCATGATCTGCCCCTCGATCTGGGCCTTGACGGTGGGGTTGTGGATTTCCACCAAGGTCTCGACGCGGCGGTTGAGGTTGCGGCCCATCCAGTCGGCCGAGGAGATGAAGACGCGGGCGGATTTCGATGGCAGGCCGTGGCCGTTGCCAAAGCACATGATGCGGCTGTGTTCGAGAAAGCGGCCGACGATGGATTTGACGCGGATATTCTCGGACAGGTTCTTGACGCCCGGACGCACGCCGCAGATGCCGCGGATGACGAGGCTGATTTTGACGCCGGCCTGGCTGGCGGCATAAAGCGCGTCGATCACCTCGGGGTCAATGAGGCTGTTCATCTTGGCCCAGATTTCGGCGGGGCGACCGGCGCGGGCGTGGTCGGCCTCGGCCGCGATCAGGGCAAGAAGGCGGGGTTTGAGCGTGATGGGCGAGATGGCGAGGTTTTCCAGGCCCTCGGGCTGTACATAGCCCGACAGGTAGTTGAACACCTTGGTCGCGTCGCGGCCAAGGGCGGCGTCACAGGTGAAGAACGAGAGATCGGTGTAGATGCGGGCGGTGATGGGGTGGTAATTGCCCGTGCCGTAATGGGTATAGGTGACGAGCTGGTCGCCCTCGCGCCGCACGACCGTGCTGATCTTGGCGTGGGTCTTGTACTGGATGAAGCCATAGACGACATGCGCGCCAGACCGTTCCAGACGGCGCGACTGGCGGATGTTGGCGGCTTCGTCGAAGCGGGCTTTCAGTTCCACCAGTGCGGTGACGGATTTACCCGCCTCGGCAGCTTCGCAAAGCGCGCTGACGATGGGGCTGTCCCACGAGGTGCGGTAGAGGGTTTGCTTGATCGCCAGCACGTTGGGGTCGCGCGCGGCCTGTTCGAGGAAGTTGATGACCAGATCGAAGGTCTCGTAGGGGTGGTGCAGCAGGATGTCTTTCTGGCGGATGGCGGCAAACAGGTCGCCGTCGTGGTCTTGCACCCGTTCGGGCACGCGGGGGGCGAATTTGGGCCATAGAAGATCGGGGCGCGACGACAGCACCAGTTCCTTGAGGTCGGCAACGCCCAGAAGGCCGCGCACCTCGACCACCATATCCTCGGTCACGGCGAGTTCGTCCATGATCAGGGCGCGCAAGTCGGCGGGGGCACCTGCCGAGAGCTTGAGGCGGATCACCTCGCCCCGTCTGCGGCGTTTCAGGGCGGTTTCGAATTCGCGCACGAGGTCTTCGGCCTCGTCCTCGACCTCGAGATCGCTGTCGCGCAGCACGCGGAAGATGCAGTGGCCGCGGTCGGTATAGCCGGGGAACAGCATGCCCAGATGCAAAAGCAGCAGTTCTTCCAAGGGCAGATAGCGGTGTTCGCCCGGTTTGCCCGGCAGCGGCACGAAGCGGTCGATCTGCTGGGGGATGGGCAAGAGCGCCTTGAGCGTGCGGTGGTCGCGTTCGCGTTCCAACTCCAATGCCAGCGAGAACCCGGTGTTGGGGATGAAGGGGAAGGGATGGGCGGGGTCGATGGCAAGGGGCGACAGGACGGGAAACACCTTGTTCAGGAAGTGGTCGGCAAGGTGCTTGTGGTCGCGCGCGGTCAGCTTGGAGCGGGTCAGGATGGTGATGCCCTGCGCCTCCATCTCGCGTTTCAGGCGGTTGAAGACGGATTGCTGGGTCAGCATCAGGCGGCGGGCATCGTCGTGGATCAGCGCCAGTTGTTCGTCGGGGCGGCGGCCGTCTTCCGACAGCGTGGCGTTGGCGCTGCGTTGCAGCGCGCGCAGGCCCGCGACGCGGACGGTGTAGAATTCGTCGAGGTTGGTGGCGCTGATCGACAGGAAGCGCAGGCGTTCCAGAAGCGGGACATCGGGGTTCGACGCCTCGTCCAGCACGCGCCAGTTGAAGGCCAGCCACGACAGTTCGCGGTTGAAGAAGCGGCGCGGTCCGGTGCGGTCTGCCTCGGGCAGGGTGACGGGCGCGGGGAACGGGGCTTTGAGGAAATCGGACTGGGTCATGGGGGCGGGATACCGGTGGTCTGCGACGCTTTCGTGACATGTGACCATTGCCGCGGGGTGCTGTCCAGCGCGGAAGGCGGCTTTGGCCGCGTTTGCCGCAAAGGCCGGGGGGCTGTCTGCCCCCCGGACCCCCCGAGGATATTTGGACAAGCGTGAAACGGGGCGGGCAAGCCGGCTTTCATGCTCGGTCAAATATCCTCGGGGGGAGGGCTGCGCGGACCGCGCGGCCCGTGGGGGGCGGAAAGCCCCCCGCGCGGGCGGGTCAAGGTGCTGCGTCAGGCCGTGGATTTGCGGCGGGCGGTGACGCGGCGGATCAGGGCGCGGGCTTCGGGGGGCGGGGCAAGTTCGTGCCTGACATAGGCGGTGCCGCTGGCGTTGCGGCTCAGGAGGCCAAGGCCGACCATATCGCGGCGCAGCAGGGCGGCATCGCCGAAGCCGTGGGCGGCGGTCAGCGCGGCGTTGAGCTCGCGTTCATGCAGGCTGGTGCCGCCCGGAAGCTGCGCCCAGAGCGCCCAGAGGCAGAAGATTTGCAAGGCGCGGCGGGCGGGCCAGTCGCGCAGGGTGCCTGTGCTGTCGAAATGGCGCAGGGCGCGTTCCACGAGGGTCATGTCGCACGAGGGTTCGGGCGCGTCGAGGCGGTCTTTGGCGAGGCTCGCGGCGCGCAGGTGCTGGAAATTGCGAAAACCGGCGGCGCGGGCGAGCATGTTCAAAAGCTCGACATGGCCGGGGGTGGCGTTGCGGTTCAACTGGCCCGACAGATGGCGGGCAAAGGCGGAGAGGTCGGTGGTGGCAAGCGGGATGGTCTGGCGCGACATGGCTTTGTCCTGTGGGGCCGCATCTGTCAGGGGTCGCTCTTGGTGACGCGGCACAGGAAGGGGTGCGATGCGCTTTTGCTGGCAGGTTTAGCATGTCCTTGCGGGACAGCGACGCCTCGGGAACTGCCGACCGTGGGGAGAGGATAGCCGAAGGGACAGAGTTGGCAAGCGGGGTGTCGCGGGCGGCCCGACGAATTTTCTGCGAAAATTCAGGGCCGCGCATCGGGAGCCGGAGGAAGGGCCGCTGATTTTTCGCAGAAAAATCGTTGCGGCGGGATTTGTCCGGTAAGGTCGACCGCGCGCTTGCGGGTCAGTCTCCGGTCCCGAGGATGCTGGCGGCGAGTTGGCGGGTGACGGGGCGGGCGTGGGCGAGGGAGACGGTGTCGAGGGTGGCGACCAGCAGGCGGGCGGTGGCGAGCGAACGTTCCATGCGGCTGACCAGATAGGGGATCAGGTTCGGCGGCACCACGATCTGGCGGTCGGAAAACAGTTTCACCAGCACCGCCGACAACAGCGCATCGTCGGGCGCGTCGAGGCGGGTCAGGCTGGCGGCTTGCAAGCGGCTGGCGAGGTCGGGCAGGCGCAGGCCCCAGTCGCGCGGCGGGCTGGCCGATGTCACGAGCAAGGCGGCACCTTGGGTCACGACGTTGTGCAGGTGGAACAGCGCGGTTTCGGCATCGGGATCGCCTGCCACGTCCTGCGCATCTTCGACGCAGACGCAGCCGCGTTCGGTGAGCGCGGGGATGTTCGCCTCGGCCAGTGCTGCGCCACGGATCAGCGCGCCGCCGGTGGCCTGTATCCACAGATGGGCGAGATGGGTCTTGCCGCTGCCTTGCGGTCCGACCAGCAGCATCTTGCCGCCGGGCCAGACCTGCCACGCATCGAGCGCCGCCAGGGCCGTGGCATTGGCGGGCGAGACGAAGAAATCCTCGCGCCGGAAGGTTTCGGTGACGGGAAGGTCGAAGGCGAGTTGGGCTGTCACTCTTGGATGTCGTCTTGCGGATCGGGAGAGGGGCGACCGGCGAGCCCGTGGTAGAGCAGGCTGGCCTGATAATGGGCGATGGCGAAGCGGGCGAAGACGCCGAGCGAGGCGGCGACCGGCACCGCCACCAGCATGCCGACGAAGCCGAAGAGCGAGCCGAAGGCCGAGAGGGCAAAGAGCAGCCAGACCGGGTGCAGCCCCACGGAATTGCCGACCAGTTTGGGCGTGAGCACATTGCCTTCGATGAACTGGCCCACCGCGAAGATGGCGGCGATGATGCCGATCGACACCCAGTCGCCCCAAAACTGGAACAGCGCAAGCCCGATGGCGAGTGTGCCGCCGACGAGGCTGCCGACGTAGGGAATGAAGGTGATCGCCCCTGCGATGGCCCCGACGACGAGGCCGAATTGCAGCCCCGCCACCATCAGCGCGATTGCGTAGAAACTGCCCAAGAGCAGGCAGACCGACAGTTGGCCGCGCACGAAGCCTGCCAGCACGGCGTTGATCTCGTGCCCCAGACGGCGGATCACGGGGGCATGGTCGCGCGGCAAAAGCGCGTCGATGCGGGCGACCATGTGGTCCCAGTCGAGAAGCATGTAGAAGGCCACGACCGGCACGACGACGATGAAGATGACCGCCGAGACGATGCTCATGGCCGAGGTGAGCAGGGTTTCGGCCAGTTGGCCGCCCTTGGCCTGGATGCCTTGGGCGATTTGCGCCAGCGTCTGGCGGATGGTCGAGGTGGAGTCGTTCAGCTCGGGGAAGCGTTCGGTCAGGAAGGTTTGCAGGCGGGCGGCGATCTGGGGGGCAGCGTTGATCAGGCCGGTGAGCTGGTCGACGAGGGTGGGGATGACGGCAAGCACAAGGGTGACGGCGATCAGCACGGCGGCAAGCGAGATCGTCACGGTGGCCCCCACGCGGGACAGGCCCGCACGTTGCAGCCGGTCGGCCACGGGGTCGAGGAAATAGGCGATGGCGCCGCCGACGAGGAAGGGCAACAGCACGTCGCCCAGCACGTAGAGCAGCAAAAGGAAGACCGCTGCCGCGAGTCCCCATGACAGGAGCTGTTGCCGCACGGGCAGGGCCATGTGTCGCGCCTTTCGGTTTCGTCGGGCACCATATCACCATCGGCGCGGTGCGGTGCAAGGGGGCAAGACAAGCGGGGCCGGTCGCGGTGGCAGGTGGCAGAACCGGGGCGCGGCCCCGGACCCCGGGATATTTGGGACAAGGAGAAGGGGGAGGGGGGAAGGGGAAGGGGGAAGGGGAAGGGGGAAGGGGGAGGGTGAAGGGGGAGGGGGAAGGAGCAGGGGGCAAAGGGGGAAGGGGGGAAGGGGGGATGGGGGGATGGGTGAGGAAGCCTGCGTCTCGGTTTTGCGGGTGTGAGTGAGCGCCGGTTTGGGCTGGGCCGGTTTGGGGGGCGGTTGGGAGCGGGGAAACCGGACGGGGTGGTTGGACAGAGCCAATCGGCACAAGAGCAATTTGCCGGACACCAAAAGTGGCGGTTTGGGAAAGGGGCGACCGGAAGGGGGGCGGACGGGGCCGGTCCGGGTGGGGCCGGTTAAGGTTGGGCCGATCCGGGCGGGCCTCTAAAGGTGGGCCGGTTAGGGTTGGGCCGGTCTGGGCGGGCCGGTCCGGGAGGGGTGCGTTCGGGAGGGTTCCGGCGGCGCTTTGGGTCGAAGGTGGCGTGGTCGGGTCGCCGTGCGGGGGCACGGGCGGCGGCGGGGTGCCGTTCGGTCTTGCTTTGGACTGCGCGTTTGGCGGGCGCGCAGGACGCGGGTGCCGCAGAGCCGGTCGTGGCGCAGCGCGCCCTTCCAGCGGAAGGGGAAGACATCGCACCACACCAAGAGGGCGAGGGGCATCAGACGCGAAAGGGCGAAAACGGGATGGGATGCGCCTTGGCAAGCCGGACAAGCGCCGCTGGCGGGATGAGGCCAACGGGGAGGGCGAAGAGCGACAGGATCAGCAAGGGCGCGAGGCGCAGCGCTTCGCGCCGGACGGGGTGCGGGGGGATTTGCAGGGGAGCAGGGCGGGGCGAGGAAGGGGTGGCGGGGGCGGGGGTCGCGGGGGAAGGGGCTGCGGACGGGGAGGCGGCGGCTTCGGGAGATGCCGCTTCGGCTGCTGTGGCTTCGCCGCGACGGGCGCTGGCGATGCGAAGGCCCGAGGGGGGCCTTGCCCGGGCTGCGCAGCCTGTGGCGGCCTGGGAGGCCCGAGGCGATTGCCATGGTGGTAAAGGTCAGTAAGCCGGGCGGGGCGTTGGTGGGCTGGAAGGCCCCGGCCGCGGTGGCGTAGAAGGTGCTGCGCTTGCTTGTGCGCAGCTTTTGCTTGCCGCTGGTGTCGAAGATCACTGTCTGGCCGTGAAACGGTTCGGGCAGGAGCCGCCGTTTTTCGCAGGTGACGGTTGCGGCGAACTGGCCCGGGGAGAGGCTGGCGGCTTCGGCGCTGTTTGCGGGTGTTTTCAGGCATATCGTGACCACGGGACGCAGCGGCGGGTCGCCCGTGTCGATCGCGGAAAGCGGCAGGGCCGCGAGCAGGGCGACGGCGAGCCATGCGCCAAGGGCGCTGTCGGGGACGAAGGTGATGAGGCGGCACCAGAAGAAGCGGGGTGCAAGGGGGCAGGGTCGGGCGGGCAGGGTCGGGCGGGGCGGAGGGGGCAAAGGAAACGCCGGTTCGTTACGGGTTACGCGTCACTGCCGAAAGCATGCCCCCCCACGACTCGCCCGCGCTGCGGGTCAAGGGGTGAGGCGGCGCAGGGATTCGGGCGCGGCGGGGGGCGCGGCGGTGTTGCCTGATCGGGCGCTTCCCGCTAGGAACGCGGGGAAACCGTTTCACGAGGCCCCTGCCATGCGTCTGACCCGCTACTTCTTGCCCGTCCTCAAGGAAAACCCTGCCGAGGCGCAGATCGTGTCGCACCGCTACATGCTGCGGGCGGGGATGATCAAGCAGCAGGCGGCGGGGATATACTCGTGGTTGCCGCTGGGCTTGCGTGTGTTGCGCCGGATCGAGACCATCGTGAACGAGGAGCAGGAGCGGGCGGGGCATATCCCCTTGCTGATGCCGACGCTGCAACCGGCCGACCTGTGGCGCGAGAGCGGGCGTTATGACGATTACGGCCAAGAGATGCTGCGCATCACCGACCGGCAGAAGCGCGAATTGCTCTACGGGCCGACCAACGAGGAGATGGTGACCGACATCTTCCGCAGCCATGTGAACAGCTACAAGGATTTGCCGCTGACGCTGTATCACATCCAGTGGAAGTTCCGCGACGAGATGCGGCCGCGCTTTGGCGTGATGCGGGGGCGCGAGTTCCTGATGAAGGACGGCTACAACTTCGACATCGACAAGGACGCGGCGCTGCATGCCTATAACCGCCATATGGTGAGCTATCTGCGCACCTATGAGCGGATGGGTCTGACGGCGATTCCGATGCGGGCGGCAAGCGGGCCGATCGGCGGGGACAACACGCACGAGTTCCTTGTGCTGGCGCAGACCGGCGAGTCGGAGGTGTTTTACGACGACCGCGTGACGGCGCTGAAGCTGGGACGCCGCGAGATCGACTATGACGACCGCGCCGCCGTGGCCGATGTGTGCCGCGAGTTCACCACGCTTTACGCGCGCACCGACGAGACGCATGACGGGGCCGTGTTCGACGCGGTGCCCGAGGAGCACCGCAAGGTGGGGCGCGGCATCGAGGTGGGGCAGATCTTTTACTTCGGGACCAAGTATTCCGAGGCGATGGGGGCTTTGGTCGTCAACGACAAGGGCGAGCGGGTGCCGGTCGAGATGGGGTCGCACGGGATCGGCGTGTCGCGCCTGCTGGGGGCGATCATCGAGGCGAGCCACGATGACAAGGGGATCATCTGGCCCGAGGGGGTGACGCCGTTCCCGGTCGGGATCGTGAACCTCAAGCAAGGGGATGCGGCGGCGGATGCGGCTTGCGAGGGGCTGTACAAGGCACTGGCGGCGCGCGGGCTGGAAGCGCTGTATGACGACCGCGACGAGCGGGCGGGGGCGAAGTTCGCCACCATGGACCTGATCGGGTTGCCGTGGCGCATCACGGTCGGGCCGCGCGGGCTGGCGAACGGGGTGGTCGAAGTGACCAGCCGCCGTACGGGCGAGAGCGTGGAGATGACGCCCGAGGCGGCGGTGGCGCGGATCGCCGGGATTTACGCGGGCGTCTGACGGCGGTTCGAGCCGGGCGGGGGTGAAAGGGGGCTGCGGCCCCCTTTTTCTTTGGCGGGGCCGGGGGGTGTTGGGCCGCATCGCCTGTTGCGGAGTGTGGCGTTGCGGGGCGGTCGGGTGCGGGAGGACGGGCAGGGGGCGCTGCGGTGAGGGGATCAGGGGACATTCTGTCCCCTCGCCCGTTCCGGGCTCACCCCTTGAGGATATTTGGGACAAGGAGAAGGGCAAGGCGCGGGTTCGGGGCGCTGCGCTTGGTTAGGCGATGGGGGGGGGTGGTTGCCGGTGGCGGGGCGGAAGCGGAGGGGGGATCGGGGTCGAGCTGACACGGGACCGCGGCGGTGGGGGCAGGCATGTCTTTGCGGCGCGCAGCGGGCTGGATGGGGGCGGGGCGGGGACTAGGCGGGTGGCTGTGATCGGGCAGGGTCTTCCGGCACGATCCGGCGGTAGACGTGGCAGAAGGTGGCGGCGGCCATGGCCGAGGTGAAGAAGCCGAGGGTCTGGCCGATGGTGCCGACAAGCAGTCCGGCCCAAGTGCTGGCGTCGGTTCCTGCGGCCGGGACAAGCCATAGGGTGAATTCGGCAAGCGCCACGAGCAGGATGAGGGTCAGCACCGGCCCCGCGAGGATGTAGGCCGCCATGCGGGGCGCTTGCCTCATACCGGCGGCAAGACGGTAGCGGGGGTCGCGGTCGATGCTGGCGGGCAGGGCGGTGGCGAAGAGACTGAATATGGCAAGGTAGAGCGGACAGGCGACGAGGAGGATCGTGCCGGCAAGCCTTGGCGATCCGCCGGGTCCGGAGGAAAGGCCGGACACGATCAGGGCGACTGTCACGATTGGGAGAACGAGCAGTGCGAGGGAGACGCACATGAAGCGCCAGAGCGGGCGTTTGACCTTGTGATCCGGATGGTTCAGCGAGGTCAGGGGCGCTTCGTGGTACAGGAAATGGCGGTGGAAGTACCAGATGACGAAGAGCGTCCCGCCCGAGGTCGACAGGGTGCCGGTCTTGCTGCCGCTGGACGAGAGCAGCCATTCAAACCCGACGATCAGGGCTGAAAACACCAGCAGGGCGGGAAGGGAGGACCACCAGTAGCGCAAGGCTTTTTGGTAGATCTGGAACATGGGTCACCTTTTACAACGGCATAGTCGGCAGGGTGGCACAGGCGTGGTTCGTGGCGCAAGCGGGCGGGTGTTGGGCCGCATTGCCTGTTGCGGAGTGTGGCGATGCGGAGCGGGTGGGGGCGGGAGGACGGGCAGGGGGCGCTGCGGTGGGGGGATCAGGGGACATTCTGTCCCCTCGCCCATTCCGGGCTCACCCCTTGAGGATATTTGAGACAAGGAGAAGGGCAAGGCGCGGGTTCGGGGCGCTGCGCTTGGTTAGGCGATGGGGGTGGTGGTTGACGGTGGCGGGGGGAAAGCGGAGGGGGGCGGGGTCGACCTGACACGGGACCGCGGCGGTGAGGGCCGAGTTGACGACGCCGGGGAAGGTGGCGAGCGTCGAGATGGTGAAGTCGATGACGGGTTCGGCGGTGGTGGGGGCGGTTTTGGCGAACGCGGTGACGAGGCCTGCGCCGATGCCGACGCTGCCGCCTGCCAACAGGGCGAAGAGGCAGGGTCCGGCTGCGGGCAGGCCGAGCGTGCGGGGCAGGAGGCGCATGGCTTTCGACATGCTGTAGCGCGGGTCGCGGTCGATGCCGGCAGGCAGGGCGGTGCCGAACAGGCCCAGTGCCACAGCGTAAAGCACGCGTGCCAGCGCCGCGAGGGCGAAGGGCCGGTTCGACGGGAGGCCCAAGGCAACCAAGCAAAGGGTCGCTGCGACGACGGGCAGAACGAGAAGGGCGAGAAAGACCAGCAGCAACCGTCCGGACGGGCGCTATTGTTTCGGGGCGGTCCGGAGTGCAAGGGGCGCATTGCCATAGAGGAAATGGCTGTGGACCCCCCGGATCAGCAGGATATGGGCCAAGAGCGTGCCACTGGCGGCGGCGGCGGGCGAGAGGACATGATCGGCCAGCGCGCAGGCGGGGGCGACCAGACCGGGGGCGGGAAACGCGCGCCGATAGAGCGGGCGGTGCTGCGGGTAAGGTCGAACATGGGTCTCGTCACCGGTGGGAACGGGGGGCAGGTTGGCGGTGGAATGCGGCGCAATCCGGGGGTGTGCGGGGTGATTTCGGGGCGGGTTTCGGCCTTTGGCTGTCTGGTTGCGCGAGGAGGGGGACGTATTCGTGACCGGTTGCCCCTTGGGCTTGCCTTGACGGGCGCGGGGGTTGCACGCAGGGTGCGGGCGGAATTGGGACGGGTGGACCTATGGCTACGACGCGGCCGTTTGCGGCTTTTGAGTGGATGATCGCCTGGCGCTATTTGCGGGCGCGGCGGGCCGAGGGCGGCGTGTCGGTGATGACGTGGATTTCGCTGGTGGGGATCACGCTGGCGGTGTTTGCGCTGATTGCCACGCTGGCGGTGCGGGCGGGGTTTCGCGCCGAGTTCGTCGATACCATCCTTGGCGCGAACGCGCATGTCACGGTTTATTCGGCGGGGCGGGTCGATGCGGACGGGCGCTTGGTCAAGGGCTTTGCCGATTACGATGCGCGGGCGGCTGCGGTGGCAGGGGTCGCGGGCGTGGTGCGGGCGGCCCCGCTGGTGAAGGGGCAGGTGATGGTGACGGCTGGAGAGGGGTCGACCGGAGCCGAGGTTTACGGGATACGGCCCGACGATCTGGCGGCCATTCCGCGCGTGGGGGTCGGGGCGGATGCCGAGGGGGATATATCCTATTTCCCGCAAGGGATCGCCATCGGGTCGGGGATCGCGCGGGAATTGGGCGTGGGTTTGGGTGACCGGTTGCGGCTGGTGGCACCGACGGGCGTAAAGACGGCGTTCGGGACAAGCCCGCGCGTCAATGCCTACGAGGTGGTCTATATCTTTACCGCCGGTCGCTACGACATCGACCGCACGCGGATTTACATGCCCTTTGACGAGGCGCAGAGCTATTTCAACCGCGAGGGGATGGCCGACGAGATCGACGTGACGGTGGCGCATCCCGAAACGGTGGAGGAGATCGCCACGCCGATCATGGTGGCGGCGGGCGAGGGGGCGCTGGTCTGGACGTGGCGCGATTCGGCAGGGAGTTTCCTGCGGGCGCTGGATATCGAGGACAATGTGATGTTCGTGATCCTGTCCATTCTGGTGCTGATTGCCGCGATGAACATCATTTCGGGGCTGATCATGCTGGTCAAGAACAAGGGCCGCGACATCGGCATCTTGCGGACGATGGGGCTGACCGAAGGGGCGGTGCTGCGGGTGTTCTTTATCTGCGGAGCCTCGACCGGGCTGATCGGGACGGCGGCGGGGGTGGGTTTGGGCTGCCTGTTTGCCATTTATATCGACCCGATCTTTTCGGCGGTGAACTATCTGGCGGGGGGCGGGGTGTGGGATCCGTCGATCCGTGGCATCTATGCGCTGCCTGCGAAGTTGCAGCTGCATGACGTGCTGTCGGCGGTGTCGCTGTCGCTGTTTTTGTCGTTCGTGGTCACGTTGTTTCCGGCGCGGCGGGCGGCGCGGATGAATCCGGTGGAGGCGCTGCGCTATGAATGACGCGCTGGTTCTGGAGGGGATCGAAAAGGGCTATAACCGCGGCAAACCGTCAGAGGTGATGGTGCTGCGGGGGGCATCGCTGAGCGTGGCGCGGGGCGAGGTGGTGGCACTGGTTGCCCCGTCCGGCGCGGGGAAGTCGACGCTTTTGCATATTGCCGGGTTGCTCGACGTGGCCGATGCGGGCCGCGTGGCCCATGCGGGGCGCGAGATGGCGGCGCTGGGCGACGGGGCGCGGACGGCGGCGCGGCGGGCGGATGTGGGGTTCATCTACCAGTTCCACCACCTGCTGCCCGAGTTTTCGGCGCTGGAGAATGTGGTGCTGCCGCAGCTTGCCAACGGGGTTGGCAGGAAGGCGGCGGTGGCGCGGGGGATGGAGTTGCTGGGGCGTGTGGGCGTTGCTGCGCGGGCCGATCACCGGCCTGCCGCGCTGTCGGGGGGCGAGCAGCAGCGGGTGGCGTTCTGTCGGGCGTTGGCCAACGGGCCGAAGCTATTGCTGGCGGATGAACCTACGGGGAACCTTGACCCTGCGACATCGGATCAGGTGTTTGGCGTGCTGATGGAGCTGGTGCGCGAGACGGGGCTATCGGCGCTGATTGCGACGCATAACATGGAGCTGGCAGGACGGATGGACCGGATCGTGCGGCTTGATCAGGGGCGCGTGGTGGCCTGAGGGTTGCGGGGCGTTTGACGCTTGCGCGGGGGGAGGCTTGGGACCTTTGCGCGGGCATATGGTGTCTGACGCTTGCGCGGCGGGGCGGCTTCGTGGTTCTGTCGGTTAACGACAGTGAACGGAGACTCCTGATGCAGCGCGCTTTTGTTTTCCCCCTCGGCATGGCGGTGATTGCGGTGCTGGCGGCCTGCGTGATGCCCAAGCGCACGGCAGATGTGCCCACGGGGGCGCAGGATTTCGCCGCGCATTGCGTGGCGTGCCACGGGGTTTCGGGCAGGGGCGATGGCGCGGCGGCTGCGGGGCTGGCCAAGCGGCCTGCGGACCTGACGCAACTGGCGGCCGGGAATGGCGGGGTGTTTCCGGGCACGCGGGTGATGGCGCAGATCTGGGGCTATACGGGGCGCGACGAGGGGCGGGTTATGCCCGAGTTCAAGGAGTTGCTCGACAGCGAGACGGTGCTGTTCGACGGCGGCGACGGGATCGCCACGCCAACGCCGCTGCGGCTGGTGCAGTTGGCGGAATATGTGAAGGGGTTGCAAAAGTAGGGTGCGCGCTGGTCGCGCACCTTGCGGCGTTGGGTTGGTGCGCAGCGAATGCGCACCCTACAGAAACGGCGGAGGTCGCGCGACGGGTGAATCAAAGCCCCAGCGCGCGGCGCAGGGCGGCATTGGCGCGGGTTTGCCAGCCTTTGCCTTCGGCCTTGAGGGCGGCGAGGATGTCACGGTCTAGGTGGAGGGTGACGCGCTGTTTGCGGTCAGCTTCCGGCAGGGGCGGGCGGCCGAGTTTGCCGTGCTTTTGCAGGATTTCGACGAGTTCGGGGAAATCCCAGACGGGGCGGAGGCGATCGAAATCCGCGTCGGTCATAGGCGGCGCCTCTGGGTCGGACAAGGCTGCTGCGGTGATGGCGGCGTCTTCCTCGTCGCTGATCTCGGCAAGGTTCAGATGCTTCGGCTTGCCCATTTGCGCTTCTCCCTTTGGTTCGCCTTGCGAAGCGAGATGATGCGGACGCGCCCGTTCCGCCGTGTGAAGGCAAGGTGGTGGATCACGTCACCGATCTTGCCGAGTGCGATCCAGCGCTCGTCGCCATAGTCGCGGCGGAGGTCGGGTTCGACCTGTGCCGTTCGCCAGTCGAAACCGTCCAGCGCGGCGAAGTCGAGGCCGTGCTTGGTTTGGTTGGCGCGGGCTTTTGGCCTCGTCCCAGTCCCACATTTATATGCATACTTTAAGTGTGCAGGCAAGGGGGAGTGTGGGGTGGGGAGGGTTAAGAGGGGGTTAAGGGGGGGGTAGGGTGCGCACTGGTTGCGCACGGTTGCGGCGGCGTGGGGGTGGTGCGCAGCGAGTGCTCACCCTACGCTTGCCTCAGTGTCCGAGATTGCGTAACGCTTCTTAAAACATTCAAGTATATTATTAAATGCATAACGGATTGTTCTAGCTCAAGAACGGAAACGTTCGCATGTACGCCCTTGTTAGCTCTATCGTAAACCGACTTAAGTGTAGCTTCCATCATCGTTTTATCAATCGGCAACCCAGTCGAGTCAATTGATTGCTCAAGGAAATATTGAAGACGGTTGCGAGTTTGATTTTTTCCTAGTCCGTCTTTTGGCTGGGGCGGGCTGAACTTATCTGCTAGAGCATCAATTATTCTGCGCATCGACATCAGTAGATGGGACCGCCGTTCAGGCTCTTTTGTAGACATTTCAGACAAAATGCTTTCAAACTGAGGTTTTGCGCCGGGACAGTATTCGAGCAAGAATAAAGAGATTCCATCGGATAAATTTGTTAGTTCACGGGCAAATGAATTTGAAGCATATTCCATTGCTTCGATCTGCGAGCTGTAATTAAAGCAAGCATTAAGTATGTTGTGCTTGCTGCGCTCAATGGAGTTAAGCTTATGATTCAGAGTATTATGTGTTTCAAGCCAAAGTAACCTTTGATCTTCTCTATTTAGAACCGACTCAGATTTGTGCTTGGCTTCGATTAGTAGGAGCTTATGCTTTCCTATTTCATCATCTATCTGGTTGGAATTATATACAAATATTGCGCTCTCACCCACTCCAATCGAGGCTGCTTCGTCGGGGCGCACACTGCGCGCTTTGAAATATCGTTTTAGGGCGGATTCGAATATCTCTTTGCGCTGTTCTGCGTTAATGTCTGGAAACTCAAGATCAAAATCGGGGCCAACATTACCCGGACCTCTCAACTCCAAAAGGAAATAGACTAGAGTTGGTATGTCTGATTTGAGGCGCGCTAATCTAACTGCGTCTTGCACCGCTGCAATGATATTCTTGGTTTGGCAGTGTAACTGAATAGTCGAAACAATCGTCCTGATTAAATCCATTTACCCCTCACACATCCAACTCTTCCACAAACTTAGCATTCTCCTGAATATACTGGAACCGCAACTCCGGCTTCTTGCCCATCAACCGCTCCACCAAGTCGCCCGTCATGCCCGGTTCGTCCTCGTCGATGCTCACCCGTATCAGTTTGCGGGTGAGGGGGTTCATGGTGGTGTCTTTGAGGTCTTTGGCGTCCATCTCGCCAAGACCCTTGAAGCGTTGGACGTCGATCTTGCCTTTGCCTCCGAGGCCTTTGGCGAGCCAGAGTTCTTTTTCGGCGTCGTCGGCCACATACAACCGCTTCGCGCCTTGGGTGAGGCGGTAGAGCGGCGGGCAGGCGAGGTAGAGGTGGCCTTTGTCGATCAGCGGGCGCATCTGGGTGAAGAAGAAGGTCATCAGCAGGCTGGCGATGTGCGCGCCGTCGACATCGGCGTCGGTCATGATGATGATCTTGTCGTAGCGCAGGTCGTCGACCTTGAACTTGGTGCCCATGCCGACGCCCAAGGCTTCGCAGATGTCGCGGATTTCGCTGTTGTCGTGGAGTTTGTTCGAGGCGGCGCCTAGGACGTTGAGGATTTTGCCCTTGAGCGGCAGCAGCGCCTGCGTTTCGCGTTCGCGCGCACCCTTGGCGGAGCCGCCGGCGCTGTCGCCTTCGACGATGAAAAGCTCGGTTCCTTCACGGGTTTTCGAGGTGCAGTCGGTGAGTTTGCCGGGCAGGCGGAGTTTCTTGGTCGCGGTCTTGCGGGCGGTTTCCTTTTCCTGACGGCGGCGCAGGCGTTCTTCGGCGCGCAGGATCAGGAAGTCGAGGATCGCGCCTGCGGATTTGGTGTCATTGGCAAGCCAGTTGTCGAAATGGTCGCGCACGGCACCTTCGACCCATTTGGCGGCTTCTTCGGTCGCCAGACGGTCTTTGGTCTGGCCCACGAATTGCGGTTCGCGGATGAAGCACGACACCAGCGCGCAGCCGCCTGCGAGCAGGTCTTCGCGGGTGATGAGTTCGGATTTGCGGTTTTTCACCAAGTCGCCATAGGCGCGGATGCCGCGCAGGATGGCGGCCCAGAAGCCGCCTTCGTGGGTGCCGCCTTCGGGGGTGGGGACGGTGTTGCAGTAGGACTGGATGAATCCGTCGCGGGCGGGTGTCCAGTTGATCGCCCATTCGACATAGCCGGGGACGTTGTATTTTTCGGTGAAGCTGACTTTGCCCGCAAAGGGGCGGTCGGCGTAGGTGGTGGTCTTTTGCAACGTGTCGGACAGATAGTCGCCAAGGCCGCCGGGGAAGTGGAAGGTGGCCTCGAGCGGGGTTTCGCCGTCGTTGATGGCGGTTTTCCAGCGGATTTCGACGCCCGAGAACAGGTAGGCTTTCGAGCGCACCATTTTCAGCAGGCGGGCGGGTTTGAAGGTTTGGCTGCCGAAGATTTCGGGATCGGGGTGGAACAGCACCGTGGTGCCGCGCCGGTTTTGCACGGGGCCGACCTTGGCGACCGGGCCTTGGGGGATGCCGCGCGAGAAGGACTGGACGTAGAGTTCCTTGTTGAGCGCGACCTCGACCCGCATCAGGTCCGACAGGGCGTTGACGACCGATGCGCCGACACCGTGCAGGCCGCCGGAGGTGGCATAGGCGTTGCCGCCGAATTTGCCGCCCGCGTGCAGGGTGCACAGGATGACCTCCAACGCGGATTTTCCGGGGAATTTGGGGTGCGGATCGACGGGGATGCCGCGGCCGTTGTCGCGCACGGTGACGGAATTGTCGGCGTGGAGTTCCACCTCGATCCGCGTGGCATGGCCTGCGACGGCTTCGTCCATCGAGTTGTCGAGGATTTCGGCGACGAGGTGGTGCAGCGCGCGTTCGTCGGTGCCGCCGATATACATGCCGGGGCGTTTGCGGACGGGTTCCAGCCCTTCGAGCACCTCGATCGAGGAGGCGTCATAGGTCTGCGTGCCTGCGGAAAGGAGGTCGTCGGCCATGGCTGCTCGATTCTTCTTATGGGGGTCGAAAGTGCTATTAGACCATCCAAGGGGGGCGGGGCGCAAGATGTGGGGGTTAGCCTGCGATCTCGTATGGCAAGAGGCCGCGGCGGTCGGGGTCGACGCGCAGGCGGCGTTCCAAGGGCGGGACCGAGCGTTGGTGGCAATCGGCGCGTTCGCAGATGCGGCACGAGATGCCGATGGGTTCAAACCGGCCCTTGAGGTCGAGCCCGTCGGCATAGACGAGGGCGGGGGCGTGCTGAACCTCGCAGCCCAGCCCGATGGCGAAGCGTTTGACGGGGGCGAGGAAGGCCCCGCCGGGTTTGGAGACATCGCGCGAGAGGCAGAGGTAGCGCACGCCGTCGGGGGTTTCGGCAAGCTGGCGCAGGAATTGGCCCGGGGTTTCAAACGCGCGGTGGACGTTCCACAGCGGGCAGGCCCCGCCGAAGCGGGCGAATTGCAGGCGGGTGGCAGAGTGGCGTTTGGTGATGGTGCCTGCCTGGTCAACGCGGACGAAGAAGAAGGGGATGCCCTTGGCCCCCGGGCGCTGCAGCGTGGACAGGCGGTGCGCGACCTGTTCGATGGAAGCGCCGAACAGGTCGGCCAAGCGTTCGAGGTCGTGGCGGGTCTCGAGTGCGGCTTGCTGGAAGGCGCGGTAGGGCAGCAGGGCTGCGCCCGCGAAGTAGTTGGCAAGGCCGATTTTCGCGATGTCGCGGGCCTCGGGCGTGGTGAAGCGGGCGAGATCGAGGGTGGCTTCGATCAGTTCGTTTTGCGTCAGCAGGGCGACTTGCAGCAGGAGCTGGAAGCGCTGGGTCGGGCCTGCGCTGCGGTTGGACAGGGTGAGGGTGCGGGTGGCGGGGTCGTAGTGGCGCAGGTCGGGATTGCCCGAGAAGGCCAGCGTGATGCCGCGTTTTTGCAGGGCTTCGGATGCGGTTCTGGTGATGTCGGGGCGCGGGGCGGAGGGGGTGGCGAAATGTTCGGCGGCGCGGTCGATGGCGTCGATGTAATTGTCGCAATAGTGGAAGAAATCGCGCACCTCCTCCCACGGCGAGGCGCGCAAGCTGGCATCGTCGCGGCCAAGCGCTTCGTCGAGACTAGCGAGGCGTTCATGGGTCTGACGGTAGGCGCGGTGCAGGTCGAGAAAGGCACGGGCGAGGGCGGGGGCGTTGGAGGCGGCAAGGCGCAGATCGGCAAGCGGCGGGGCGGATTTGGCGAAGACGGGATCGGCAAGGGCTTCGCGCATGTCCGACACGAGGCGTTCGGATTCGCCCACCGTGAGTTCGGTCACGTCGAGGCCGAATTCCTGCGCGAGGGCAAGGACGACAGAGGCCGAGACGGGGCGGTGGTTGTTTTCCATCTGGTTGAGGTAGGGCAGCGAGACGCCGAGTTTGTCGGCGAAGACCTTTTGCGTCAGGGCAAGGCGGGCGCGGATTTCGCGCAGCTTGGCGCCGGCGTAGAGTTTCTGGGTGGCCATGGCGGGTGCCTTTGCAAAGCGCGGCTGGGTTGGTTGCAAAGTTTCGCGGAATGGCTGGTGCGTCAAGTGACTTGGTGCAGCGACGGGGATTGGTCCGTGGCCCAAAGCCACGGGCCGCGCACGACCCGCCCCACCGGGGCGTGCGCATTCGCGCCCACCCCGGCGGTTCGTGCGCGGCCCTGGCGGCAAAAGCCCAAAACGCTCCACTGGAGCCTTTTGAGCTTCTTTGTGTTTAAAGGTTTAACCCGCCAGCCCGATCACCCTTGCCCGCCGCATCACCCAGAAGATCGCGAAAAGCGAGGCCACGGCGCAGGCGAGCATCAGCAGGACCAGCGGCATCTCGTCCGAGCCGGGGCCGAGGAGCGCTCCGGCCAGCGCCGCGATGGCGGCTCCTCCGCCGATCTGGATCGCCCCGCCGAGGCCCGAGGCGGTGCCTGCAAGCTCGGGGCGGATCGACAGCATGCCTGCGTTGGCGTTGGGCAGGGTCATGCCGTTGCCTGCGCCGACAAAGATGGTGCAGCCGAAGAACACAAGCGCCGAATGGACGCCCGCGAAGGTGAGCAGGGCCAGCAGGCCCAAGCCTGCGACGGTGAAGACCGAGCCGATCAGGATCATCCGGTTCAGCCCGAGCCGCACCGAATAGCGCCCCGCAACGAAGTTGCCGCCCGCATAGCCCACGGCGGTGATGGCAAAGAGCACCCCGATATGGGACGAGGACAGGCCGAAGACCACGTTGCCGACATAAGGCGCGCCGCCCAGATAGGCGTAGAACGATCCGGCGGCGAAGGCCGAGCACAGCACATAGCCCCAGAAGCGCTGCGATTTCAGAAGCGCGGGATAGCTGCGCATCTGTTCGCCAAGGCCGATGCGGCGCAGGGTCGCCGTCTCGCCCAGATCGGCCCAGGTGAGCGCGAGGGTGACGAGGCCAAGCAGCATGAGCAGACCGAAGTTGGCGTGCCAGCCGAAAGCCTCGTCCAGCACGCCGCCGATGACGGGGCCGATCATGGGAACGATGCTCATGCCCATGGTGACATAGCCGATCATGCTGGCGGCCTGTGCATCGGGGACCATGTCGCGCACCACGGCGCGTGACAGCACCATGCCTGCGGCGATGACGGCCTGTGCCATGCGGAAGATCAGGAACACCGTGGCGGTGGGGGCCAGCAGCGTGCCTGCGGTGGCGATCAGGAACAGCACGAGCGATCCGAGCAGAACCTTGCGCCGTCCGAAGCGGTCGGAGACGGGGCCGATGATGACCTGAAGCACCGCCGACAGGGCAAGGTAAAGCGCCACGGAAAGCTGCATCAGGGAATAGGGCGCGTCGAAATAGGCGGCCATTCCGGGCAGCGAGGGCAGGAAAATGTTCATCGTCAGCGCCGACAGCCCTGCAAGCAGGATCAGCGTGGCGATATGGGGCGGGGTGGTGCGGTCGAGGAAGCGGGGATTTTTCATCCGGCGGAGGTAGGGCGGCAAGCGCGCCGTGTCACGTCCATTTGTGGAAAATGAAGAAAGCGCCCATGGCGATGAAGGCAAAGCCGATGGCATGGTTCCAGCCGAGCGGTTCTTTCAGATAGAGGGTCGAGAAGACGGCAAAGACGATCAGGGTGATGACCTCTTGTATCGTCTTGAGTTGCGCCGCGTTGAACACGCCGTAGCCGATGCGGTTGGCGGGGACCATCAGCACATATTCGAAAAAGGCGATGCCCCACGAGACGAGGATCACCCACCAGAGCGCTGCGGATTTGTCCTTGAGATGGCCATACCACGCAAATGTCATGAAGACGTTGGAGCAGGTCAGCAACAAGATGGTGGCAAGCGGGGCGGGGATGTTCGGCATGGTGACCTTTTGCGGGCTGGGTGGCGGGTAGGGGCGGCGGTCTTGGGCATAGGTCTGGCGGGTCGGTCTGCAAGGGCGGGTTGCCCGCGCATGCCTGCCCCGAGATATTCCCGGACACAGAATGATCGGGTGGTTGCGGTGTCCGGTGTTCTAGTCGGCGGCGGACGCGAAGGCGAGGGGTTTGCAGGTTTGCGTTTTACAAGGGGCAATCTTCCAAAGATTTGCAAATATGCGCGGTTTCGTTTTGCGGGGCGGGTTTGCTTCGCTATGGTTCGCCGCAACGGGGGAGTCTGTCATGAAAGATATCTTGCAACAGCTGGAAGACCGCCGTGCCGTGGCGCGGGCGGGGGGCGGCGAGAAGCGGGTCGCCGCACAGCACGCCAAGGGCAAGCTGACGGCGCGCGAACGGATCGAATTGCTGCTGGACGAGGGCAGTTTCGAGGAATTCGACATGTTCGTGCAGCACCGTTGCACCGATTTCGGCATGGAGCAGACGAAGGTTCCGGGCGATGGCGTGGTGACGGGCTGGGGCACGGTCAACGGGCGGATGGTTTACGTTTTCTCGCAGGATTTCACCGTGCTGGGCGGGTCGGTTTCGGAAACGCATGGCGCGAAGATCTGCAAGATCATGGATATGGCGATCCAGAATGGCGCGCCGGTGATCGGAATCAACGATTCCGGTGGCGCGCGGATTCAGGAAGGCGTGAGTTCGCTGGCGGCTTATGGCGAGGTGTTCCAGCGCAACGTGCTGGCCTCGGGTGTGGTGCCACAGATTTCGCTGATCATGGGGCCTTGTGCCGGTGGCGCGGTGTATTCCCCTGCGATGACGGACTTTATCTTCATGGTGAAGGACAGTTCCTACATGTTCGTGACGGGGCCGGATGTGGTCAAGACCGTCACCAACGAGCAGGTCACGGCGGAAGAATTGGGCGGGGCGGCGACCCATACCAAGAAGTCGAGCGTGGCGGACGGGGCCTTTGAAAACGATGTCGAGGCGATTGCCGAGACGCGGCGGCTGATCGATTTTCTGCCGCTGAACAACCGCGAGAAGGCGCCGGTGCGGCCGTTCTTTGACGATCCGGGCCGCGTGGAGCTGTCTTTGGACAGTCTGGTGCCCGACAATCCGAACCAGCCTTACGACATGAAGGAATTGATCCTGAAGGTCGCGGACGAGGGCGATTTCTTCGAGATTCAAAAGGATTACGCGGCGAACATCATCACGGGCTTCATCAGGCTGGAGGGGCAGTCGGTGGGCGTGGTGGCCAATCAGCCGATGGTGCTGGCGGGGTGTCTGGATATCGACAGCAGCCGCAAGGCGGCGCGCTTCGTGCGGTTTTGCGATGCGTTCGAAATTCCGATCCTGACGCTGGTGGATGTGCCGGGGTTCCTGCCCGGGGTGACGCAGGAATATGGCGGGGTGATCAAGCACGGCGCAAAGCTCTTGTTCGCCTATGCGGAAGCCACGGTGCCCAAGGTGACGGTGCTGACGCGCAAGACCTATGGCGGGGCTTATGTGGTGATGTCGTCCAAGCATCTGCGCGGGGATTTCAACTATGCGTGGCCCACGGCAGAGGTCGCCGTGATGGGGGCCAAGGGCGCGGTCGAGATTTTGTATCGCAGCGAGCTGGGCGACAAGGAGAAGATCGCCGCACGGGTCAAGGATTACGAGGACCGTTTCGCCAACCCCTTCGTCGCGGCGGAAAAGGGCTTCATCGACGAGGTGATCATGCCCCATTCCACCCGCCGCCGCGTGGCGCGGGCTTTCGCCAGCCTGCGGACCAAGAAGCAGGCGAACCCGTGGAAGAAGCACGACAACATTCCGCTGTGATGTGACCCGATGCGCTTTGATCTGTCCTGTGCCGTCTGTCTGCCCGTGGTGCTGTGCACTGCTGCGGCGCTTGCGCTGGACGGTCCGCAGGTGGTGGACGGCAAGGCTGCGGCGGTGACGGTGCCGAGCGGGCAGGCGGTGACATTGCAGGAAGTGGTCTGGAACGTGCCCGGACCCGACGGGCTGACGACGCGCTTTCGCTTTGTCGCACCCGCGATTGCGGGCGGCGTGGATTTCGACGCTGCCGAGGCGGATATGGTCTATCTGTGCCAAGCCTTTGCCCTGCCGCGCCTGACCGAGTTCGGCCCGCAACCCGAACAGGTTGTGATCTCGCTTTCCGACCGGGCGGTCGCCTTTGGCGACAGTGCGCCGGATGTGGTGCAATTCTTTGAATCCTATCGGATCGAGAACGGCAAATGCCTGTGGGGAATGTTCTGATGTCCCCAGATTTTGCCACGTTTAGCGTTGCCGATCACGGGTTTGCTGATGTAGCTGTGCCACAGGCCCACAACTTGGACGTTCTGTCGTGTCAATCGCGGATGATATCCGCTAAGGTAGCGGCAGGTCGTACCCAAGCGGCCTATACCTCGCAATGGGGGCGGGTGGCGGGCGTTTCCGCTGCGACGACCCTCCAAGAAAATAGGAGTAGAGGATGTCGAAGAGCAAAGTGGTTTTCGCGCTGTGCATGGTTGCCTTTGTTGCAGGCTGCGCCGCGAAGAAAGAAGAAGTCGTCTATGCCGAGCCGGCTGCGGTCACGACCGAGCCGACCTATACCGGCAAGTACAAGTAATCGACTGGGGCGGGCCGATGGGGGCGCGTGCCCCCGGCCCGCCCTTATTCTGTGCGGCGTTTCGTTTGACGGATGCCGCCGCTTGATGCATCACGCCCCCCTTGGCATTCAAAGGGGCATGACATGTTGAAGCATCGCGGGTTTCCGGGCCGTCTGACCGGAACGGATTTCCAATTCGTCATCCGGCGCGCCAACAAGAAGGACGGGCCGACCAAAATCGTCAAGCGCGAGCGCTACAAGGACCGCAAGCATCTGGACCGGATGGCCGATCAGGGCTTTCTGGCGGCACTTTGGGCGCATTTCGGGGAAGAGCCGTTCGAGCGTGGCAATCTGGATGCGGGACGGCTGAGCTGGCTGTTCGGGCGCGAGGTGGTGCCTGCGGAAGACCCGTTCGATCCGGAAAGCTACGAGGCGCTGCTCAGGATCGACGTGAAGCGGGCGGAAGCCGCGTTTCCCGAAATCTTTGCCCCCGATGCGCCTCCGGTGCAGTTCGACGAAGATTGGGACAGTGACGAATGACGCGGTGCCGCGCCCTTGCCACCGCGCCCCGTGCCGGGTTCGGACCAGCGTCTTGCGGCGCGGTTCCCTGCCGGTCGGGGCGGGTTGCGCGCGATGGGCGTATCTTTGCCGACGATACGCACGAAAAGCGGCCGATTTTCTCTTTTTGCTTCCAAGCAGGCATCCTTGCGTTAGACTGCGCTGCAATAAAAACCCAAGAACGGAGCAGTTCTTCATGCGTATTCTTCCCTTTGGCCTTCTTTGCGTCACCGCACTCGGCCTTGCCGCTTGCGCCCCCGGCACCAGCGGCGTGCGCTGCGGCACCGGCGATGGTGGCCGCGCCGCGATCGGCGCGATCACCGGCGCTTTGGCGGCCGACATCCTTGACAAGAACGCCCTTACGGGTGCCGCAATCGGCGCTGGCGCCGGTGCGCTGGCCGACGACGCGGGCCTGTGCAACTGATTTGATCCCTGCCTTCGGGCGGGGTGATGCAACCATCGAAAGGCCATCCGGGGCGAACCCCCGGGTGGCCTTTGCCATTTCCGGCACGGGCTGGCCCGCCCGTGACGGTTTTCGATTGAAGTCTTCCGCGCGGCACCGCCTGCGCGGATCGGGGAGAGAGCCATGTTCGACAAGATCCTGATCGCCAACCGGGGCGAAATTGCCTGCCGCGTGATAAAGACCGCCCGCAAGATGGGCATCAAGACGGTGGCGGTCTATTCCGATGCCGACCGCAATGCGCTGCATGTGAAGATGGCGGACGAGGCGGTGCATATCGGGCCTGCTCCGGCGGCGCAGAGCTATATCGTGATCGACAAGATCATGGCGGCGGTCAAGGCGACGGGCGCGCAGGCGGTGCATCCGGGATACGGGTTTTTGTCCGAGAACCGCGCCTTTGCGGCGGCTTTGGAGGCGGCGGGGGTGGTGTTCATCGGGCCGCCCAGCCCTGCCATCGAAGCGATGGGGGACAAGATCACCTCGAAGAAGCTGGCACAGGAGGCAGGGGTTTCGACGGTGCCGGGTTATATGGGCCTGATCGCGGATGCCGACGAGGCGGTGAAGATTTCGGGGCAGGTCGGATACCCCGTGATGATCAAGGCATCGGCGGGCGGCGGCGGCAAGGGCATGCGGATCGCGTGGAACGATGCCGAGGCGCGGGAGGGGTTCCAGAGTTCGAAGAACGAGGCGGCGGCGAGTTTCGGCGATGACCGGATTTTCATCGAGAAGTTCGTGACGCAGCCGCGCCATATCGAAATTCAGGTGCTGGCCGATAGCCACGGCAATTGCGTTTATCTGCACGAGCGGGAATGCAGCATCCAGAGGCGCAACCAGAAGGTGATCGAGGAAGCGCCGTCGCCGTTTCTGGACGAGGCGACGCGCCGCGCGATGGGCGAGCAGGCCTGCGCCTTGGCCAAGGCGGTGGGCTATACCAGTGCCGGCACGGTCGAGTTCATCGTGGACGGCAACCGCAACTTCTATTTCCTTGAAATGAATACGCGGTTGCAGGTGGAACATCCGGTGACCGAGTTGATCACGGGGGTCGATCTGGTCGAACAGATGATCCGCGTGGCGGACGGGCAGGCTTTGCCGTTCGCGCAAGGTGACCTGAAGATCAACGGCTGGGCGATGGAAAGCCGGCTTTATGCCGAAGACCCCTATCGCAATTTCCTGCCGTCGATCGGGCGGCTGACGCGCTATCGCCCGCCGGTCGAGGGCGTGACCGAACGCGGCGGGATCGTGAGGAACGACACCGGCGTGTTCGAGGGCGGCGAGATCAGCATGTATTACGACCCGATGATCGCCAAGCTATGCACCTGGGGGGCGACGCGGGGTGAAGCCATCGAGGAGATGCGGCTGGCCCTGGACACGTTCGAGGTCGAGGGGATCGGGCACAACCTGCCCTTTGTCGGGGCGGTGATGGACCATCCGCGTTTCGTGTCGGGCAATATCACCACGGCTTTCATCGCCGAGGAATATCCCGACGGGTTCCAGGGGGCGACGCTGGACGATGAAACCGTGCGGCGGGTTGCGGCGGCGGTGGCGGCGATGAACCGCGTTGCGGAAATCCGGCGCACCAGGATTTCCGGCACGATGGACAACCATCAGCGGCGGGTGGGCGACGATTGGGTTGTGGCCGTGCAGGGGCAGGCTTTGGCGGTGACGGTGGATGCCGACAAGGACGGATCGAGCGTGCGCTTTGCCGATGGGGCGGTGCTGCGCGTGGCGTCGGACTGGACGCCGGGGCAGGCGCTGGCGCGGCTGGTGGTGGACGGTGCGGCCCTGGTGATGAAGGCGGGCAAGATTTCGGGCGGGTTCCGGGTGCGGTTGCGCGGGGCGGATGTGAAGGTTCACGTGCGCACGCCAAGGCAGCATGAATTGGCGCTGTTGATGCCCGAAAAGTTGCCGCCCGATACCTCGCGTTTCCTCTTGTGCCCGATGCCGGGGTTGATCGTGGCGATCAACGTGGCGGAAGGCGACGAGGTGCAGGAGGGGCAGGCCCTGGCCACGGTCGAGGCGATGAAGATGGAGAACATCCTGAGGGCCGAAAAGCGCGGAGTGGTCAAGAAGATCAGCGCATCTGCGGGGGCGAGCCTGCGGGTGGACGATGTGATCATGGAGTTCGAGTGAGGTGCGGGCCTGTCAAAGCCCCCTCACCCTGACCCTCTCCCCAAAGGGGAGAGGGAAGGGCGGTTTTCTTTCACCGTCGCTGCGGTTTGCAGGTCGGGTGCTGCTCCCTCTCCCCCATGGGGAGAGGGGCGGGGTGAGGGGTCAGCCGCCTGCGGCGGGGCGTTCGTTCACCTCTTGCCGGCGCAGGGGGAATTTGTCGATGGCGTGGGAAATCTCGCGCACGTCCCACGGCAGGGGTTTGCGCAATTCCGGCTCCCAGTCCTTGTCCATCAGCACGAGGCCGAAGCCGCGGGGGCGCAGTTTCTGGCGCAACTCGGTTTTCGCGGCGGGGTCGGTGTCGGTGATCACCACCACGTCACGGTCGGCGAGCGATTGCGGGTCGCGGGCGATCAGTTCCATCTGGCGGGTGAAGTTGGGGTCGTTGGGGCTGTCGGCAAAGACGACGACGGGGCGCTTGACGAACATCAGGTCGGCCATGACCACCTGCGATGCATCGACGGGGGCAAAGGGCCCCTCGGCCATGGCGGCAAGCGGCAGGATGGCCGAGAGAACAAGGACGTAAAGCGGTTTCATGCGGTGGGTCATGGGGCTGCATATAGTCCCGCTGCCCGCGAAACCCAAGAGAGGCGGGGGCGACCCTGCCAAGATGTGAAGGACACAACCATGTCGGACAAAATCGCGAAGTGGCAGGCGCTGGCAGCCAAGGAGTTGAAGGGGCAAAGTCCTGACGCTTTGGTCTGGAACACGCTGGAAGGCATCGCGGTCAAGCCGCTTTACACCGCCGCCGATGTGGCGGGCCTGCCGCAACTGGACGAGGTGCCGGGCGTGGCGCCGTTCACGCGCGGGGTGCGGGCCACGATGTATGCGGGACGGCCGTGGACGATCCGGCAATATGCGGGGTTTTCCACCGCCGAGGAGAGCAACGCCTTTTACCGCAAGGCGCTGGCGGCGGGCCAACAGGGGGTTTCGGTCGCCTTCGATCTGGCCACGCATCGCGGCTATGACAGCGACCATCCGCGCGTGGTGGGCGATGTGGGCAAGGCGGGGGTGGCCATCGATTCCGTCGAGGATATGAAGGTGCTGTTCGACGGCATCCCGCTGGACAAGATCAGCGTGTCGATGACGATGAACGGGGCGGTCATTCCGGTTCTGGCCAATTTCATCGTGACGGGCGAGGAGCAGGGCGTCAGCCGTGCTGCGCTTTCGGGGACGATCCAGAACGATATCCTCAAAGAGTTCATGGTGCGCAATACTTACATCTATCCGCCCGAACCCAGCATGAGGATCATCGCGGATATCATTGAATTCACGGCCAAAGAGATGCCGAAGTTCAACTCGATCTCGATATCGGGCTATCACATGCAGGAGGCGGGCGCGAACCTTGTGCAGGAGCTGGCGTTTACGCTGGCGGACGGGCGCGAATATGTGCGGGCCGCGCTGGAGCGCGGGATGGATGTGGACGATTTCGCGGGGCGCTTGTCGTTCTTTTTCGCCATCGGGATGAATTTCTTCATGGAGGCCTCCAAGCTGCGGGCCGCCCGGTTGCTGTGGCACCGGATCATGGAAGGCTTCGGTGCCAAGAAGGTGGGTAGTCTGATGCTGCGCACCCATTGCCAGACCAGCGGCGTGAGTTTGCAGGAACAAGACCCCTATAACAACGTGGTGCGCACGGCCTATGAGGCGCTGGCGGCGGTGCTGGGGGGCACGCAGTCCTTGCACACCAACGCGCTGGACGAGGCGATGGCGCTGCCCACCGATTTTGCCGCACGGATTGCGCGCAACACGCAGTTGATCTTGCAAGAAGAGACGGGGATCACCAAGGTGATCGATCCCTTGGCGGGGTCGTATTACGTGGAAAGCCTGACCAATGAATTGGCCGAAAAGGCCTGGGCCTTGATGGAAGAGGTCGAGGCGATGGGCGGCATGGTCAAGGCGGTGGCCAGCGGCATGCCCAAGCTGCGGATCGAGGAGTCGGCGGCCAAGCGGCAGGCGGCGATCGACCGCGGCGAAGAAGTGATCGTCGGGGTCAACAAGTACAAGCTGGACCGCCAAGACCCGATCGACATCCTCGATATCGACAACGTGGCGGTGCGCGAGGCGCAGATCGCGCGGCTGGCCGCAACGCGGGCGGCGCGGGACGATGCGGCCTGTGCGGCGGCTTTGGCCGAGGTGACGCGGCGGGCGGGCCATGGCGGCAATCTGCTGGAGGCGGCGGTCGAGGCAGCCCGTGCGCGGGCCACGGTCGGGGAGATTTCGGACGCGATGGAAAAGGTGTTCGGGCGGCATCGGGCCGAGGTGAAGACCTTGGCGGGCGTTTACGGCGCGGCCTATGAGGGGGACCAGGGCTTTGCCCAGATCCAGCGCGACGTTGAGGCATTCGCCGAGGCCGAAGGGCGGCGGCCGCGGATGCTGGTCGTCAAGATGGGGCAGGACGGGCATGACAGGGGGGCCAAGGTGATTGCCACGGCCTTTGCCGATATCGGGTTCGACGTGGACGTGGGGCCGCTGTTCCAGACGCCCGAGGAAGCCGCGCAGGATGCCATCGACAACGACGTGCATGTGATCGGGATTTCGTCGCAGGCGGCGGGGCACAAGACGCTGGCGCCCAAGCTGGTGGCTGCGCTGCGGGCGGCGGGGGCGGACGACATTCTGGTGATTTGCGGCGGGGTCATCCCGCAGCAGGATTACCAGTTCCTGTTCGACAATGGCGTGAAGGCGATCTTCGGACCGGGCACCAACATTCCCGAAGCGGCCAAGCACATCATGACGCTGATCCGCGAGGCACGCGCGTAACCCCGCGTTAAGGCGAATCGTGCATCCTTGGCCGTGTCGGAACGGGCGGAGATGGGATGCACGGTTTATGCAATCGCGCGCTGCAGTGCTTTTTGTGCGACAGGCTGGGGCCTGCGGGCTGGGCCGAGGTCTTGCGGCAGTCGGGCGCGCCTGCGGGCGGGTTCGAGGCTTTCGGGCATTATGACGATGGGCTGACGGTGGCGATGCTGGCGGCGGCAGTGGCGCTGACGGGGCAAGAGCGCGAGGCCTTGCTGGAAGACCTTGGCACCTGGTTGGTGTCGCATCCGTCCTGCGAGGCGATCCGGCGACTGTTGCGCTTTGGCGGGGCGGATTTCGCTGGTTTCGTTTTTGCGCTTGAAGATTTGCCTGACCGCGCGCGGCTGGCGGTGCCCGATCTTGCGCTGCCGGCCCTGCGGGTGGTTCCGGACGGCGGGGCGGGCGGCGTGCGGCTGCTGGTCGGGCCGGGGATCGACGGGTTCGCTGCCGTGGTGGCCGGTCTGGTGCGGGCGATGGCCGACGATTACGGAACGCTGGTGGTGCTGAACGCCATGCCTGACGCGCTGGAGTTGCGGTTGGTCGAGGCCGATTTCGCAGAGGGGCGTCGCTTTGCTTTGGCCGGGTGACGGTTGGTCGAGCCACGGGGGGGCGGGGCCGGATGCGCTGGCGGCGCTGATGCCGATGCTGCTGCATGTCGACGGGGCGGGACGCATCCTTGCCACGGGGCCGACGCTGGCGCGGGTGATCGGGCGGGCCGGTGGGCTGTTCGACGCCTTTGGCGTGCAGATGCCGGTGGGTGCGGGATGCGTGGCCGATCTGGTCGCGGCGCGGCGTCTGCGGTTGCGGGCGGCGGATGGTACGGTGCTGCGGGGCATTGCGGTGCCCGACGGGGCGGGCGGGGCGCTGGTCAACCTGTCCTTCGGGATCGGCGTGGTCGAGGCGGTGCGGCGCTATGACCTGACCGAGGCCGATTTCGCCCCGACCGAATTGACGGTGGAGCTGCTTTATCTGGTCGAGGCCAAGGCCGCCGTCACCGCCGAGTTGCGCCAGCTTGCGGCGCGGATCGAGGGCGCGCGGCAGCGGGCCGAGGCCGAGGCGCAATCGGATGCGCTGACCGGCATCGGCAACCGTCGCGCCCTGACGGCGGCGCTGGACGGGCTGGTCGAAAGCGGGCGGCGTTTTGGCTTGATCCATGTCGACCTTGACCATTTCAAGGCGGTCAACGACCGGCTGGGCCATGCGGCGGGCGATCATGTGCTGGCCCATGCGGCGCAGGTTCTGGCCGCCGAGACGCGGGCAGGCGACACGGTGGCGCGGATCGGCGGGGATGAGTTCGTCTTGCTGCTGCCATCGGTGCCCGATGCAGACCGGCTGCGCGGGGTGGGTGAGCGGCTGGTCGCCTGCATGGCGCGGCCCATTCCCTTTGGGGACGAGGAATGCCGGATTGCGGCCTCGCTCGGGTTGGTGCTGTCGGACAGGCATCGGGGGGCCACGGGCGAGGCGCTGCTCGCTGCGGCGGATGCGGCGCTTTATGCGGCGAAACGGGCAGGGCGGGGGCAGGCGGTGCTTGCGCAAGCATCGGGCGACGGGGGCTGACCCAGCCGGACCGCCGCATCGGCACCCGTTGGGATGGGGACGCTACGGCTGTGGCGGGGGCCGGTCGGGCAGCGGGCAGACCTTGGGGCAGGGGGAAACGCCGGATGGGACGGCGACGAAGGCAAGCGCAGGTTGTAGGCCAAGGACAAGGGGCAGGCGGTCGGCGTGCCCCCCACAGCCCGGACCGGTGCGGGCGGCCTGCGACAGGCACGACGGGCCGGACCGATCACGAAAACCATCCTGTCCGGGGCGCGCGCGCGCGGACACCGCAGGGCCATGGGCCGCTGCGCGCAAAAGGGACATGCCATGCGGTTCGTGCCGATCCTTCTTGTCGTCCTGTCGGGACTGGCCCAAGGCGCCTTTGCGCTGGATGCGACCCGTCCGGGGGCGGAACTGCCGCTGCGGGCAACCGTTTCCGCGCCGAGCGGGGCAAAGGCGTTGTGCAGCCTGTATCGCTGGGCCTGTGCGGCGGGCACGTCGGACGCGCCCCTGGGTGCGCAGCAGATCGAGGTTGCGGTGCGGATCAACCGCGAGGCCAACGCCCGCATCCGCCCCGTCACGGACGAGGCGCAATATCATGTCGCCGAGAAATGGGCGCTGCCCACCGCGCGGGGCGGCGATTGCGAGGATTACGCGCTGTACAAGAAGGCGCGGCTGATCGAGGCGGGGATTTCGCCCGACCGCTTGCTGCTGGCGGCGGTGCTCGACCGGCAGGGCAAATCGCATGCGGTGCTGGTACTGCGGGCGGACGGGGCCGATCTGGTGCTCGACAACCTGCGCGGTTCGGTCACGCGTTGGGACGAGACCGGCTACAGTTTCCTGCGGATGCAGGACCCGCGCGATCCGGCGCGCTGGGTTGCTACCATGGCGGGCGGGGTGTTCTCGGGCGTGAACAGCTAGGTTCTTCGGGCCAGAGCGAAGAGTGCCGCCACGTCGAGGTGCCGTTCCAGATGCGCGGCGAGGGCGTCGAGTGTGGCTTCGACCGTTGCGCCATAGGCCTGCGTCGAAGGCGCCGCGCCGAGGGTGGCGAGGAAGGCTGCGCGGAAGCGGTCCGAGGCGAACATGCCGTGCAGATAGCTGCCCATGATGCGCCCGTCGGCCGAGATCGCGCCATCGTCTGCGGTGCCGATGCGGGCAAATGGGCGGGCGCAGTCGGGGCCGGTGGTGCGGCCGATGTGGATTTCGTAGCCGTCGATCTGCAAGCGGGTCGGCAGATGGTCGGCGCGGGTGCGTGTCAGGCGTTTGTCGCCTGACATGGTGGTGGAGACGGCAAGGTGGCCAAGGCCGGGCGTGCTGCCCGCAGGGCCTTCGATGCCTTGGGGATCGTCGACCGATTGGCCAAGCATCTGGTAGCCGCCGCAGATGCCAAGGACATGACCGCCGCGCCGGACATGGGCGGCGATGTCGATGTCCCAGCCTTGGGCGCGCAGATAGGCAAGGTCGGCGCGGGTGGATTTGGACCCCGGCAGGATGATCAGGTCGGCGACGGGGATGGGTTCGCCCGCGCGCACCATGGTCAGCGTGACGCCAGGTTCCTGTGCCAGCGGGTCGAGGTCGTCGAAATTGGCGATGCGCGAAAAGACCGGCACGGCGATGCGGAAGGTTCCGGTGCCGCTGGAACGGGGAATGTCGAGCGCGTCTTCGGCAGGCAGGCGGAAGGCGTCGGGAAAGAACGGCACCGTGCCGAAGCCGCGCCATGCGGTCAGGGTTTCGATCAGGCGGTAGCCGTCGTCGAACAGGGTGACATCGCCGCGGAATTTGTTGATGACGAAGCCTGCGATCATGGCGGCATCGCCCGCGTCGAGCACGGCCTTGGTGCCGACGATCTGGGCGATGACACCGCCACGGTCGATATCGCCCACAAGGACGACGGGGGTGCCCGACGCGCGGGCAAAGCCCATGTTGGCGATGTCGCCTGCGCGCAGGTTCACCTCGGCGGGGCTGCCTGCGCCTTCGACGATGATGAGGTCATGGGCGGCGCAGAGGCGGCGGAAGCTGTCGAGGACGGGGGCCATGAGCTGCGGTTTGAGCGCGGCATAGTCGCGGGCTTTCACCGTGGCGATGCGCTTGCCCTGCACGACGACCTGGCTGCCGGTTTCGGACTCGGGCTTGAGCAGCACGGGGTTCATGTCGGTGTGCGGCTCCAGCCCGCAGGCGCGGGCTTGCAGCGCCTGCGCGCGCCCGATCTCGCCGCCGTCGATGGTGACGGCGGCATTGTTGGACATGTTCTGCGGTTTGAAAGGTGCCACCGAAAGGCCGCGCAGTTTCGCGGCACGGCAGAGGCCAGCGACGAGCATGGATTTGCCGACGTTCGAGCCTGCGCCCTGGATCATTATTGCGGGCATGGGGGCGCCTTTGGACGGGCACGATTTTTCTGCGAAAAATCTGGTGCGGGTTTTGATGGGGGCGCGCGGCGGAGAGTGCGGGAGCCTTCGGCGAGGATATTTGCCGCGAGCATGAAAGCGGATCGGCACCGCGCCTCGGGCCGCCGGGGCGGGGGAGGCGCGGTGCTTTCACGCTCGACGGTCATCGGGATCCCTCCCTGTACCGTGGGTGTAGTTTGGCACACGGGTCTTAACACTCTCTTACTTCCCGCTTTCATGCTCGGTTAAATATCCCGGGGGGTGCGGGGGGCTGGCCCCCCGCTCGCTTCGGTCAGAACTCAACGCCCTGTTGCGCTTTGATGCCCGAGCGGAAGGGGTGTTTGATCAGGGTCATCTCGGTCACGAGGTCTGCGGCTTCGATGAGTTGGTCCTTGGCGTTGCGACCCGTGAGGACGACGTGGGTGAGGGGTGGCTTTTCGTCGCGCAGGAAGGCCACCACCTCGTCTATGTCGAGGTAGTCGTAGCGCAGCGCGATGTTGATCTCGTCCAAGAGGACAAGGCGGATGTCGGGGTCGAGGATCAGCTCTTTGGCTTTTTCCCACCCTTTTCGGGCCATTTCGATGTCGCGGGCGCGGTCCTGGGTTTCCCAGGTGAAGCCTTCGCCCATGGCGTGGAACTGGCACAGGTGCTGGAAGTGGCCCTCGATCAGGCGGCGTTCGCCGGTGTCCCATGCGCCTTTGATGAACTGGACGACGGCGCTGGGCATTTCGTGGGCGATGCAGCGCAGGATCATGCCGAAGCCGGACGACGATTTGCCCTTGCCCGCGCCGGTATGGACGATGATCAGGCCCTTTTCGCCGGATTTGGTGGCCATGATCTTGTCGCGGGCGGCTTTCTTCTTGGCCATCTTGACGGCATGGCGGGCGTCCGGGTCCACGGGTGCTGCGGGGTCGATGTCGTTTGCATCGCTCATGGTGACGGTCCTTGTCCTTGCTCTTGGGCAGGGCATCTGCCAAGAGGGGGCGATGATGCGCTGGTGCCTGTCCTACGGCAGGCGAAAAGGGAATGCGACAGGTTTTGCGACCCGAAAGGGCACAGGACCGAAGCGCAGCCGCCCCCGCGACCGTGACCGGAAAGCTTTGCCCGGTGCCACTGTTCCCGAAAGGGGGCGGGAAGGTGGGCAAAGCGTTGGGGCAACCCTGAATCCGCAAGCCGGGAGACCTGCCAGCGCCATGGATGGAACCGGGCGGACGGGGTGTGCCGCAGCCGACGACAGGGGCGCTTTTCGGCGCGCCGGTTCGTCAGGTCGCCCCGGCAGCCCCAAGGCGATGGACGGGTCATGGCTGCGACGCTGCATGTCTGTATCACCTGCAAGGCGGGCGAGCCTGTGCCCGAGGGGGCCGTCGCTCCGGGGGCTTTGCTGCATGCGGCTTTGACGGCGGGCGAGGTTCCGGCCGGGGTGCGCATCGTGCCGGTGGAGTGTCTGAGCGCCTGTTCGCAGGGCTGTTCGGTGGCTTTGTCGGGCGCGGGCAAGTGGTCTTATGTCTATGGCCGGTTGACGCAAGCGGATGCCGCCGATGTGCTGGCGGGGGCTGCCGCCTATGCCGCGACCGCCGACGGGATCGTGCCGTGGCGCGAGCGTCCTGTTATTTTCCGCAAGCAGAGTCTTGCCCGCATACCGCCTTTGGAGGGTTGAAATGTCCGATCTGTCGAATAGCAATCTGGCGAAAATTCCCGTGACCGTGATCACCGGCTTTCTGGGGTCGGGCAAGACCACGCTGATCCGGCATCTGATGATGAATCCGCAGGGCAAGCGTCTGGCGATCCTTGTCAACGAGTTCGGCACGGTGGGGGTGGACGGGGATATCCTGAAATCCTGTGCCGATGACAATTGCCCGGTCGAGAACATCGTCGAATTGGCCAATGGGTGCATCTGCTGCACGGTGGCGGATGATTTCATCCCGACGATCGAGGCCTTGATGGCCTTGCCGGTGCGGCCCGATCACATTCTGATCGAGACATCGGGGCTGGCTTTGCCCAAGCCTTTGCTCAAGGCGTTCGACTGGCCGGCGATCCGGTCGAAGATTACCGTGGACGGGGTGATTACGCTCGCGGATGCCGAGGCGGTGGCGGCAGGAAGGTTCGCGCCCGACGAGGCGGCCGTGCAGGCACAGCGCGAGGCGGATGACAGCATCGACCACGAGACGCCGTTGAGCGAAGTGTTCGAGGACCAGATTTTCTGTGCCGATATCGTGCTGTTGTCCAAGGCCGATCTGGCGGGCGAGGCGGGGGTTGCGGCGGCCCGCGCCGTGATCGAGGCGGAAGCGCCGCGGCGGTTGCCGATCATCGCCATGACCGACGGGGTTATCGATCCGCGGGTGATCCTTGGGCTGAATGCGAAGGCAGAGGATGATCTGGCGGCACGGCCCAGCCATCATGACGGGGCGGATGACCACGAGCATGAGGATTTTGACTCGGTCGTGATCGACCTGCCGGAAGTGGATGATCCCGAGGTGCTGGTGGCGGCGATCACGCGTCTGGCGCGCGAGCAGGGCATCTTGCGGGTGAAGGGCTATGTGGCGGTGACGGGCAAGCCGATGCGGATGCTGGTGCAGGCGGTGGGCGAGCGGGTGCGGCACCAGTATGACCGGCCTTGGGGGGCGTCCCCTCGCAAGGGGCAGTTGGTCGTCATTGCCGAGCATGACGATATAGACGAGGCCGCGATCCGCGCCGTGCTGGGGGCCTGATACGCCATGCATGTCGTCTTCCGCGAAAGCCACGGGCTGGAGGAAACGGACACGCCGTTCGACGTGGGGCAAGACCCTGCCGATCTGGTGGTGATGTCGTTTTCCGACAGCGACCTTGGCGCTTTCGCGGCGGGGTGGCATCGGGGTCGGGCGGGGTTGCCCACGTGCCGCTTGGTCAATCTGGTGGCGCTGCGCCATCCGTTGTCGGTCGATACCTATGTCGAGAAGACGCTGTCGGGGGCGAAGGGGGTTCTGATCCGGTTGATCGGGGGGGAATCCTATTGGGCTTACGGCATCGCGTCGGTTCAGGATCTGTGCAGGCGCAAGGGGATTGCGCTGGCGGTGCTGCCTGCGGACGGGCGGGACGATCCTGCGCTGGATGCGGCCTCGACCCTTCCGGTTTCGACGCTGCGGCGGTTGCAGGCGCTGTGCGATGCGGGGGGTGCTGTGGCGGCGCAGGCGGCGCTGGCGCAACTGGCGCTGGCGGCGGGGTGTTATGCGGGGCCGGTGATCGGGGAAAAGACGGTGCCGGAGTGCGGCTGGTATCAACCGGGCGCGGGCGTGGTGAAGGGGCCGGTTCAGGGCGGGCCTTCGGTGGCGGTGGTGTTTTACCGCAGTTATCTGACGGCGGCGGATACGGGGCCGGTGGATGCCTTGTGCGCGGCATTGACCGAGCGGGGGTTTGCGGTGTCTTGCCTGTTCGTGCCGTCGTTGAAGGCAGGCGGCGCTGGGGCGTTTTTGACCGAGGCTTTGGGCGTGTTGCGCCCTGTGGCGGTGGTCAATGCGACGGCGTTTTCGGGCAAGGGGGCGGAAGGGGCCTCGCCCTTGGACGTGGCGGGGGTGCCGGTGTTTCAGGTGGCCTTGTCCACGGCGCGCAGGCGGGAATGGGCGGGGTCGGCGCGGGGGTTGTCTCCGGCGGATCTGGCGATGCATGTGGTGCTGCCGGAAGTGGACGGGCGGCTGTTCGCGGGGGTGGTTTCGTTCAAGTCGCCGGGAAAGCGCGACCCTGATTTGCAGTTCTCGCGCTTCGCGCATCGGGCGGATGCGGGGCGGGTGGCGCTGGTGGCCGACCGCGTGGCGGCCTGGCATCGGCTGGCGGTGACGCAGGCGGATGCGCGGCGGGTGGGGTTCGTCTTGTCGACCTATCCGGGGCGGCCGGACCAGATTGCCCATGCGGTGGGGTTGGATGCTTTGGCGTCCGTTGGCGGGATGCTGGATGCGCTGGCGGGCGAGGGGTATGCGGTCGCGCCCGTGGACGATCTGGGCAAGCGGCTGGTGGGCGAGTGGCTGGAGTGGCCGTTGGCCGCGTATCTGGCGGCGCTTGAGGCTTTGCCCGATGGGTTGCGGGGCGATCTGGCGGCGGCTTGGGGCGAGGCTGCGGATGATCCGGCCTTTGTGGATGGCCGGTTCCGCTTTGCGGCGGTGCGGGCAGGGTCGGCGGTGGTGGCCTTGCAGCCCGAGCGGGGCGAGGTGGCGGCGCGGGATGGCGAGTATCACGACCTGAGCCGCACGCCGCGGCATGGATATGTGGCGTTCTATTTGTGGCTGCGGGCGCAGGGTTTGCACGCTTTGGTGCATGTCGGCGCGCATGGCACGCTGGAATGGCTGCCGGGGAAATCGGTCGCCTTGTCGGCGGACTGCTGGCCCGAGGTGCTGATCGGGGCTTTGCCGGTGATCTATCCGTTCATCGTGAACGATCCGGGCGAGGCGGCGCAGGCCAAGCGGCGGATCGGGGCGGTGACTTTGGGGCATCTGCCGCCGCCGCTGGCGCTGGCGAAGGTGCCCGAGGGGTTGTTGCGGCTGGAGCGGTTGCTGGATGAATATTCCACCGCCGATGGCTTGGACCCGTCGCGGCGGGACCGGCTGATCGGCGCGATCCGCGACGAGGCGCGGGCGGCGGGGGTCGAGGATGACCTTGGCCTGCCTGCGGGGGCTTCGGCGGCCGAAGCCATTACGCGGATCGACCGGTTCGTGTGCGATATCAAGGAAAGCCAGTATGGCGACGGGTTGCATATCTATGGCGCGGCGGCGGGCGAATTCGCGGGCTTGAGTGCCGCGCTGGCGGGGCGCTTCGTTGCTGCGGGGCCTGCGGGGTCGCCCTGGCGGGGGCGGGTGGATGTGCTGCCGACGGGGCGGAACCTTTATTCCGTCGATCCGCGCGCGGTGCCGTCGCGCGCTGCCCATGCCCAAGGGGTGAAGCTGGCCGAGGAGTTGCTGCGGCGGCATTTGCAGGACAAGGGCGATTGGCCCAAGGGTCTGATCCTTGATCTTTGGGGATCGGCCACGATGCGGACGGCGGGCGAAGAAGTCGCCATGGCGCTGCATCTGGCGGGACTGGCCCCGCGTTGGGACGAGGGGTCGGAGCGGGTTTCGGGCTTCGAGGTGGTGCCGCTGGCGCTGCTGGGGCGGCCACGGATCGACGTGACCTTGCGCGTGTCGGGGCTGTTCCGCGATGTGTTTCCGGGGCTGGCGCAGATGTTCGAGGCGGGGGCTGCGGCCTTGGCCGAGCGGGACGAAGCGCCCGAGGATAACCCGTATGTGACGCGCGGGGCGCGGGTGTTCGGGCCGAAACCGGGGCTTTACGGGATGGGGATGGCGGCGGCCTTGGAGGATTATTCCGACGAAGGCCGCGCGGCGGCGGGCGAGGCCTGGCTGTCGGCCTCGGCTTGGGCGGTGGATGCCAAGGGCGAGGCGCGAGAGGCGCGGGGGGAATTGGAGGCGCGGGTGCTGGCGGCCGATGCCTTTGCCCATGTGCAGGATATGGTGGAGACGGATATCCTCGTCGCCCCCGATTATGCCGCGCATGAGGGCGGGGTGGCGGCGGCCAAGGCGGCGCTGGGGGGCGAAGCTTTGGCGCTGTATCACGTCGATGCCACGCGCGATGCGCCACGGGCGCGGACGGTATCGGAAGAAGTGGGCCGCGTGGTACGGGCGCGGGCGGCGAACCCCGATTGGGCGAGCGGCATGATGCGGCACGGGTTTCGCGGGGCTGCCGAGGTGACGGCGACCTTGGATAACCTTGCGGCCTATGCCCATCTGACGCGGGCGGTTCCGGCGCATCTGTTCGATCTTTATCACGAGGCGACCTTGGGTCGGGATGATCTCGTGGCGTTCATGGAGCGCGAGAACCCCGACGCCTTGGCGGCGCTGCGGGCGCGGTTCGCGGCGTTGCGGGAGGCGGGGTTGTGGGTGACGCGCAGGAATTCCATTGCGGCGGCGATGGGGGTGGAGGGTTGAGCGGGCCTGTGGTGCAGGGGTGGTGTCCGGGGGCGCTGCGGCCGATGATGTCGGGCGACGGGCTGGTGGTGCGGGTGCGGCTGCATGGCGGGCGGTTGCCTGCCGCCGTGGCTTTGGGGTTGGCTGACCTGTCGGAGCGGTTCGGCAATGGGCTGATCGACCTGTCGGCGCGGGGCAATCTGCAACTGCGCGGGGTGACCGAGGCGGGGCATGGTGCGCTGGTGGCCGAGCTGGCCGCGCTGGGGCTGATCGACGAAAGCCCGCAGGCCGAGGCGATGCGCAATGTGCTGGTCACTCCGTTCTGGACAGCGGGGGACGGGGCGCAGGAGATCGCGGTTGAATTGGTCGCTCGGTTGGGCGAATTTCCGGCGCTGCCGGGGAAGTTCGGTTATGCGTTGGATACGGGGATGGTGCCGGTCTTGCGGGACGCGGCGGCGGATATCCGGATCGAATGGGCACCCGACGGCGTGATGGTGCGGGCCGACGGCATGGCGACGGGGGCCGTGGTCGGGCAGGGCGAGGTCGTCGATGCGGTTCTGGAACTGGCGCGCTGGTTCGTCGATGCGGGCGGGGTGAACGGCGGGCGGGGGCGTATGGCAGCGCTGGTTGCGCGGGGGGCTGTGCCGCCGGGGCGGTTCGGGGTGGTGCCGATGCGGGTGGTTCCGCGCTTTGTCCCCAAGATCGCCCGCTCTCCGGCGGGGGCTTTGGTGGCCGTTCCCTTTGGGCAGATGGAGGCGGCAACGCTGGACGGGCTGGCAGGCTTCGGCGATATGCGCCTGACGCCGTGGCGGATGGTGCTGGTCGAGTCGGGCTGGCCGGATGTTCCGGGTGTCATCCTGTATGACGACGATCCGCTGCTGCGCGTGGTGGCCTGCACGGGCGCGCCGCGCTGTTTGCAGGGGCTTGCCGATGTGCGCCGGTTGGCGCGGGGGTTGGCGGCGGCGGTGCCTGCGGGCAAGCGGCTGCATGTGTCGGGCTGTGCCAAGGGTTGCGCCCATCCGGGGCCTGCCGACGTGACCTTGACCGCGACGGCGGCGGGGTTCGATCTGATACGGGGCGGGACGGCGGCGGATGCTGCGGTTTGTGCCGTGACTGCCCAAGAATTGCTGGCACGGCCAGAGATATTGACCGAGAGTTTCGATGCCCCATAGCTATATCACCGATGGCGCGGAAATTTACCTGCGCTCTTTCGCCACGATCCGCGCCGAGGCCGATCTGGCCCGCTTTACCCCCGAGGAGGAGGTGGTGGTGGTTCGGATGATCCATGCGGCGGGGATGGTCGGCCTCGAGGCGCATGTGGATTTCACGTCCGGTATGGCAATCGCGGCGCGGGCGGCGCTTGAGGCGGGGGCGCCGATCCTGTGCGATGTGCGGATGGTCAGCGAGGGGGTCACGCGCACGCGGCTTCCGGCGAAGAACGAGGTGATCTGCACGCTGCAAGACCCGCGCGTGGCGGGGATGGCGGCGGAAATGGGCAATACGCGGTCGGCGGCGGCGCTGGAGTTGTGGCGGCCGATGCTGGGGGGCGCGGTGGTGGCGATCGGCAATGCGCCGACGGCACTGTTCCATCTGCTCAACATGCTGCAAGACCCTGCCTGCCCGCGCCCTGCGGCGATCATCGGCTGCCCCGTGGGGTTCATCGGGGCGGCGGAAAGCAAGGATGCGCTGATGCAGGACCGGCCCGCGCCGTCGATGGTGGTGCGCGGGCGGCTTGGCGGATCGGCCATCACGGTGGCGGCGGTCAACGCGCTTGCCAGCCGGAAGGAATAGGACATGGGCAAGATCATCTGCACGGGGCTGGGGCCGGGGAACCCTGATCTGATGTCGGTCCGGTCGGACCGTGTGATCCGAGGGGCGGCGCATGTCGCCTATTTCCGCAAGAAAGGGCGGCAAGGGCAAGCGCGGCGGATCGTCGAGGGGATGCTGGCCGTGGGCGCGGTCGAATATGCCATGGAATATCCGGTGACGACCGAACTGCCCTTTGACAGTGTGGAATACATCGACGCCTTGGCGCGGTTCTATGACGATTGGGCGGACCGGCTGGTTGCGGTGGCGCAAGGGGCGGATGTGGTGGTGCTGTGCGAGGGCGATCCGTTCTTTTACGGGTCGTTCATGCATCTTTACACGCGCTTTCAAGGGCGGGTCGAGGTCGAGGTCGTTCCCGGCATTACGGGGATGACGGGGTGCTGGACGGCCACGGGCACGCCGATCACATGGGGCGACGACGTGCTGACCGTGCTGATGGGCACGCTGCCCGAGGCGGATATGATCGACCACATGCGCAGCGCGGATGCGCTGGTGGTGATGAAGACGGGGCGCAACCTGCCCAAGGTGCGGGCGGCACTGGCGGCGGCGGGGCGGTTGCAGGATGCGTGGCTGGTCGAGCGCGGCACGATGCCCGATCAGCGCCTTGCGCGGCTGGTCGATGTGGACGTAAGCGACGTGCCCTATTTCGCCATCGTGCTGGTGCACGGGCAGGGGCGGCGGCCGGAAATCGGGGGCATCGAATGAGCGCCGGATGGGTGGCGGTCGCGGGTCTTGGGCCGGGCGACGAAGGGATGGTCACGGCAGAGGTGCGCGAGGCTTTGGCGCAGGCGACCGATGTGGTCGGCTATATTCCCTATGTGGCGCGGGTGGCCCCGCGTGCGGGGTTGACGCTGCACCCGTCGGACAACCGCGTGGAAATGGACCGCGCGGCGCATGCGCTGGCAATGGCGGCCGATGGCAAGCGGGTGGTCGTGGTATCGTCGGGCGATCCGGGGGTGTTTGCCATGGCGAGTGCCCTGTTCGAGGCGGTCGAGGGGTTTTCGGGCGCGGTGCCGGATATCCGCATCTTGCCCGGGATCACGGCGATGCTGGCGGCGGCGGCGCGGGCCGGTGCGCCCCTGGGCCATGATTTCTGCGCGATCAACCTGTCGGACAATATGAAGCCGTGGGAGCTGGTGGAAAAGCGGCTGGTGCTGGCGGCCGAGGCGGATTTCGCCATGGCGTTCTACAACCCGCGTTCGGCCAGTCGTCCGCACCAGTTCGCGCGGGCTTTGGAGGTGTTGCTGGCGGCTTGCGGGCCTGAGCGGCTGATTACGTTCGCGCGGGCGGTGACGACGCCGCAAGAGCGGATCGTGACGGTGACCTTGGGCGAGGCGACGCCGGAAATGGCGGATATGCGGACCGTGGTGATCGTCGGCAATTCCGCGACGCGGCGGGTGGGCAAATGGGTCTATACGCCAAGGCGGGCGGGATGAGCGGCCAGCCATGCCATGACCTGCGCGACCGTTCCGGCAACGGGGCGGGGGGGTATGGCGGGGCGGTCGATCAGGATGACCGGAATTTGCAGGCTGCGTGCGGCTTTCAATTTGGCATCCGCCCCCGTGCCGCCTGCGTTCTTGGCGACGATATGGGTGATGCGGTGATCGCGCAGCAGGGCGGTGTCGGCGGCTTCGTCGAAGGGGCCTTTGGCAAGGATGACGGTCGTATCGGGCAGGGGAAGCGGGGCTTCGGGTTTGTCGACGAGGCGCAAGAGGTAGTGGTGCTGGGGTTTGACGGCGAATGTGTCAAGCGTTTGCTTGCCTATGGCAAGGAAGACGCGGGCGGGTTCGTCGGGAAGCGCATCGGCGGCGGCTTGGGTGGTTGGAACACGGGTCCAGCGGTCGGCGGGCGTGGCGGTCCACGGGGCGCGTTCAAAGGCGAGAAGCGGGGTTTGCGTGGCCGTGCAGGCGGTGACGGCGTTGGTGCTCATCTGTGCGGCGAAGGGGTGGGTGGCGTCGATCACATGGGTGATGCCTTCGGTTTGCAGGTAGCGGGCGAGGCCTTCGGGGCCGCCGAACCCCCCCGTGCGGGTGGGCAGCGGTTGGGCAATGGGGGCGTTGGTGCGGCCGGCGTAGGAAAAGATCGCGGGGGTGCCTTTGGCGGCGAGGATGCGGGCGAGTTCGCTCGCTTCGGTGGTGCCGCCAAGAAGAAGGATGCGCGTCATGTCTGATCGGTGGCTTTCTATCGTCGGTCTGGGCGAGGATGGACTGGCAGGGCTGGGGGATGCAAGCCGTGCCGCGATTGCGGGGGCGGAGGTGATTTTCGGCGGGCCGCGGCATCTGGCGCTGATCGGCGCGGGGGAGCGGGGGCGGGAATGGCCTGTGCCGTTCGATGTGGCGCCTGTGTTGGCGCTGCGCGGGCGGGCGGTGGTGGTGCTGGCCTCGGGCGATCCGTTCTGGTTCGGGGCGGGGGGGAGCCTCTCGGCGCATCTGGTGGCGGGCGAGTGGGTGGCGCATCCGGCGGCGTCGACATTCTCGCTGGTCGCGGCGCGGCTGGGATGGCGGATCGAAGCGGTTGAGTGTCTGGGGCTGCATGCAGCGCCCTATCCACGGTTGCGCGGGGTGTTGGCGGACGGGTGCCGCGTGATTGCCACGCTGCGCGACGGGGCGGCGGTGGCGGAACTGGCGGACTGGCTGGTGGGTGCGGGGTTTGGCGCGTCGCGGTTGATGGTGTGCGAGGCGATGGGCGGGCCGCGCGAGCGGGTGCGCGAATGTGTGGCTGACGGGTTTGCGCTGGACGATGTGGCGGCTCCGGTTGCGGTGGCGATTGACGCTGTTGGGGAGGGGTTGCCGAGGGCGGGCGGGTTGCCGGATGATCTGTTCGCCAGTGACGGGCAGATCACCAAGCGGCCGATCCGGGCGCTGACGCTTTCGGCCTTGGCTCCGCGCAAGGGCGAGGTGTTGTGGGATTTGGGCGCCGGATCGGGGTCGATTTCGGTCGAGTGGTGTCTGGCGGGGGGCTTTGCCCATGCGGTCGAGGCGCGGGGACAGCGTGTGGCGAATATCCGTGCCAATGCCGATTGGTTCGGGGTCGATCATCGGCTTTGCGTGCACGAAGGCGCTTGGGGCGAGGTGATCGCGGGGTTGCCGAAGCCGGATGCGGTGTTCGTGGGCGGCGGCGCGGATGCGGGGTTGATGGCGCAGTTGATCGGGCTGTTGCCGCGTGGCGTGCGGGTTGTGATGAACGCGGTGACGCTGGAGAGCGAGGCTTTGGCCTATGCGTTGCAGGCGGCGCACGGGGGCGATCTGTTCCGTTTCGACGTGGCGCGGGATGCGCCGCTGGGGCGGATGCGGGGCTGGACGGCATCGCGCCCCGTGGTGCAATGGAGTGTGGTGATTTGAGGGTGGCGGGGATCGGGTTTCGGTCGGCGGCTACGGTGGATGATCTGGCGGCGGCTTTGGCGCTGGCGGGGGATGCGGATGTGTTGGCGACCGATACGCGCAAGGCGGGGGCGGCGGTGATGCAGGCCTTGGCGGCGCGGACGGGGTTGGCGGTGCGGGCGGTGGATGTGTCGGGAACGGCAACGCCGACGGCTTCGCCCCGTGTGACAGAGGCCTTCGGAACGGGGTCGGTGGCCGAAGCTGCGGCGCTGGTTGCGGCGGGGCGGAACGCGCGGTTGGTGGTGGGGCGGGTGGTTGCCCCGAACGGAATGGCTGTAGCCGCGATAGCGGAAGGAGACGGGGCATGACGGTTCATTTCATCGGGGCGGGGCCGGGGGCGCCGGACCTTATCACCTTGCGCGGGCGCGACCTGATCGCGGCCTCGCCCGTGTGCCTGTATGCCGGATCGCTGGTGCCCGACGCTTTGCTGACCCATTGCCCTGCGGGGGCGCGGGTGGTGAACACGGCACCCCTGAGCCTTGACGAGATCATGGCCGAGATCAAGGCGGCGGATGATGCGGGGTTGGATGTGGCGCGGCTGCATTCGGGGGATCTGTCGATCTGGTCGGCGATGGGCGAGCAGTTGCGCCGCCTGCGCGAGATGGGGATTGCCTATGATGTGACGCCGGGGGTGCCCTCGTTTGCCGCCGCTGCGGCGGCGCTGGGGGCCGAGTTGACGCTGCCCGGCGTGGCGCAGTCGGTGGTGCTGACGCGGACGAGCGGGCGGGCGACGGCGATGCCGGAAACCGAGAACCTCGGGGCCTTTGCGGCGACGGGGGCGACGCTGTGCATCCACCTGTCGATCCACATCCTCGACAAGGTGGTGGCGGACCTGACGCCGCATTATGGCGGCGATTGCCCCGTGGCGGTGGTGTGGCGGGCAAGCTGGCCCGACCAGCGGATCGTGCATGCGACGCTGGCCACGCTGGAATTGGCGATTGCGGGCGAGATGGAGCGGACGGCGCTGATCATGGTGGGCCGTGCCATCGGGGCCGAGGAGTTCGGGGAAAGCCGGCTTTACGCAGGCGATTATGACCGGCGCTATCGGCCTGTCGGCACCGCGCCGCGTTTTCCGGACGCGGTGTGATGCTTCCCTGCGGGATATTGGTATCGGCTCCGGCGTCGGGGACGGGCAAGACCACGGTGACGCTGGGCTTGCTGGCCGCTTTGCGGGCGCGGGGGCTGGCGGTGCAGCCGTTCAAGAGCGGGCCGGATTACATCGACCCTGCCTTTCATACGGCGGCGGCGGGGCGGGTTTCGGTGAACCTTGACGCATGGGCGATGACGGGCGGGATGCTCGACGGGTTGGTCGGTGCGGCACGCGGGGCCGATCTGGTGATCGCCGAAGGGTCGATGGGGCTGTTTGACGGCGTGGCGCGGGCGGGCGAGGCGGGAACGGGCGCTTCGGCGGATATCGCGGCGCGGATGGGCTGGCCTGTGGTGCTGGTGCTGGACGTGGGCGGGCAAGCGCAATCGGCCGCCGCCGTGGCGCTGGGCTTTGCCGCGATGCGGGCGGATGTAAGGATTGCGGGCGTGGTGCTGAACAAGGTGGCATCCCCGCGTCACGAGGCGCTGGTGCGCGACGGGATGGAGCGGGCGGGGGTGCGGGTGTTCGGGGCGTTACCGCGTCGTGCCTCGATCGCGCTGCCCGAACGGCATCTGGGGCTGGTGCAGGCCGAAGAGATGGCGGGGCTTGCGGCGTTCATGGCCGAGGCGGGGGCGTTCATTGCCGAACACGTCGATCTGGACGCGGTGATCGCGGCGGCCATGCCCACGCTGGCGGGCGGGCTTGCTGTGGGGGTGAAGGCTCCGGCGGGGCGGATCGCGCTGGCGCGGGATGCGGCGTTTTCCTTTGTCTATCCGCATCTTATCGATGCGTGGCGCAAGGACGGGGCGACCGTGTTGCCCTTTTCGCCCTTGGCGGATGAAGCGCCCGACGACAGCGCGGATGTGTGCTGGTTGCCGGGGGGATACCCCGAATTGCACGCAGGGCGGTTGGCGGCGGCGTCGGGGTTCCGTGACGGGCTGCGGGCTTTCGCGCAGACGCGGGCGGTGCATGGCGAATGCGGGGGCTATATGGCGCTGGGCGCGGGGCTGGTGGCGGCGGACGGGACGCGGCACGAAATGGCGGGGCTGCTGGGGCTGGAGACGAGTTTTGAAAAGCGGCGGATGCATCTGGGCTATCGCCTGGCCGAGACCTTGACCGGAACGCCGGGGCATGGCGCGGGGGCGCGGTTGCGCGGGCATGAATTCCATTACGCGACGATATTGGCGCAGCCCGATGCGGCGTTGGCGCGGGTGGTCGATGCCACGGGGGCGGACGTGGCCGAAACGGGGTCTTGGGCTGCCTTTGCGGGCGGCGGGCGCGTGACGGGGACGTTCTTTCATTTGATCGCGGAGGCCACATGACGGGCTTCGTTTCCTTCGTATCCTCGGGGCCGGGTGATCCGGAATTGCTGACGCTGAAAGCGGTGGCGCGGTTAAGGGACGCCGATGCGGTGCTGTTCGACGATCTGTCGTCGGGGCCGATCCTGTCGCACGCGCGGGACGGGGCCGATCTGGTCGGCGTGGGCAAGCGGGCGGGGCGGGCGTCGCCCAAGCAGGATCATGTAAGCCGTTTGCTGGTGGATTATGCCGCCACGGGCGCGCGGGTGGTGCGGCTGAAATCGGGCGATTGCGGGCTGTTCGGGCGGCTTGAGGAAGAAACTACCGCGCTTGAGGCGGCAGGGATTCCCTATGAAATCATTCCGGGCGTCACGAGTGCATCGGCGGCGGCGGCGGCTGCGGGGATACCGCTGACGCGGCGGCTGACGGCGCGGCGGGTGCAGTTCCTGACGGGGGCCGATGTAACGGGGGGATTGCCCGACGATCTGAACTGGGCGGCGCTGGCCGATCCGTTGGCGACGACGGTCGTGTTCATGGGCAAGCGGACATTCGGTGCGATGTGCGCGGGGTTGATGGCGCACGGTTTGCCGGGGGATACTCCGGCGATGCTGGCCGAGGCGGTGGGGCATCCTGACCAGAAATTGACGCGGACGACGATTGCGGGGTTGGCCGCGCTGCTGGCCGAAGGGCCGGGGACGCTGCCGGGGTTGATTCTTTACGGGCCTTTGGCGGGGGATGACGCGTGAAGGTCACGCTTTGTGCCAGTTGCGCCCTTGGGCGGGCGGGGTTTGCCGACACGCTGCGCGAGGCTTTGGCGGGGCTGGCCGAAGTGGGGTTGGTCGACTGCATGTCGGGCTGTGCGCGGGCGTCGACCGTGGCCTTTCGCGCGGCGGGCAAGACGGCCTATCTGTTTGGTGATGTGGTGGCGGATGATCTGCCCGATCTGGTGGTTTTCGCGCGGCTTTATGCCGAGGCATCGGACGGCAATCTGGCCGATGCGCGGGCCATCGGCGGTTTGCGGATGAAGGCTGTCGCGCGAATCCCTGCATAGGTCGCCCCTGCGTCGTGTTTTGCCGCAAAGCGCCTTGACCGGACGGGCGGTTGATGTGCAGATAAAGGCGCAAGGTGCCCCGTCAACGTGCAAAGCACAGGGGCTGAAACGGGAATGGGGAAGGGGCGGACCGAATACGGCGCCCGCAGCCCCAGCCGCCCCCGCGACTGTAAGCGGCGAGCGGCCTTCGACGACCACTGTTCCCGCAAGGGGATGGGAAGGTGAAGGCTGTTACGACCCGCGAGCCAGGAGACCGACCTTGCAGGGATGAAACATATGCCGTCGGGTGTGACGGCTGGGAGAACGACACTATGACGACCTTTGCTTCGGTCAAGAATTCCTCGGGCACGCTGGCACAGGCCGCGGGTTCCATCATGGCGGTCATGGCGATCGGCGTTGCGCTGATGTTCGTGGCGGGCCACGCGCAATCGGCCACGCTGCATGACGCGGCGCACGATATGCGCCACGCAACCGGCTTTCCCTGCCACTGAACTGATGTTCCAACGATTGGTGACCGGCGCGATGTTCGCCGGTTGTGCAGCAGGGCTGATTGCCGCCCTGTTGCATTTTTCGTTTGTCCAAGGGCTGATCCTGACCGGCGAGCGTTATGAATCGGGTGCCTTGACGCATTTTGCGGCAGGCGGCGATCATGCGGTGCATGTGGAAACGTCAGACGCGGCGTCCGGCGAAGAGGCGGGGCATGACCATGCCAAGCACGAGCATGAGGGCGGCAGCGGTTTGGCGCGGGACGGGCTGACGGTGCTGTTCACCCTGCTGATCTATGTCGCTTACGGCATGATCCTGATTGCGGGCTTTGGTGCGGCGTCGATGTTCGGCGCGCGGATCGGGGCGCTGCAGGGCCTGTTGTGGGGTATAGGCGGTTTTGCCGTGTTCCAGCTTGCCCCCGCGATGGGGCTTGCGCCGGAGCTGCCGGGAAGTGTCGGTCCCGATCTGGGGGCGCGGCAGGTGTGGTGGTTTGCCACGGCGGGGCTGACGGCGGCGGGATTGCTGGGGCTGGGCTACGGGCGCAAGCCTTGGGTCTTTGTGCTGGCAGGGGCCGCGCTTGCGTTGCCGCATGTGATCGGCGCGCCGGAACTGGACGGGTATTTCGGGGTCGCTCCGCCAGAGTTGGCGGCTGCCTTCGCGGCGCGGGTGCTGGGCGTGGGGCTGGTAGCGTGGTCGGTCCTTGGCTTTGTTGCCGGGTCTGTCTGGGCGCGGGGCGAACGGGTATAGGCTGCGGGGGGCCGTTGCGCCCCCTGACCAAGGGGAAGATGGTATGGAAAAGCTGGTCCTGATCGGCATCGGCACGGGCAATCCCGACCATCTGACCTTGCAGGCGATCAAGGCGATGCGGGGGGCGGATTTGATCCTGATCCCGCAAAAGGGGCCGGACAAATCCGACCTTGCCGGTTTGCGGCATGCGATGCTGGCGGAACATGCAGCCCATGTGCCGGTGGCGGTGTTCGACATGCCCAAGCGCGATGTGTCGGGCGGATACCTTGCGGGGGTGGATGCCTGGCACGACGCGATTGCTGCGGCATGGGTTGCGGCGATTGCCACGGTGCAGGACGGGCGGGAATTTTCGCAGAAAATTCGCACGGTCGCGCTGCTGGTCTGGGGTGATCCGTCACTTTACGACAGCACCTTGCGCATCGCATCGCGGCTGGTGCCGGTGCCCGAGATCACGGTCATTCCGGGTGTCACCTCGATGCAGGTGCTGACGGCGGGGCATGCGATTGCTGTCAACGAGGTGGGTGCGCCATTCACGGTGACGACGGGGCGGCAGTTGCGCGATCATGGCTGGCCTGCGGGCGTGGATACGCTGGTCGTGATGCTGGATGGCGAGTGTTCGTTCGGGACGGTGGCGCCTGCGGGCGTGCATATCTGGTGGGGGGCCTATGTCGGCATGGCCGAAGAGGTGCTGGCCCATGGGCCGCTTTCCGAAATGGCCGCGACGATCCCCCCCTTGCGCGAGCGGCTACGGGCCGAGCATGGTTGGATCATGGATATCTACGTTTTGCGCCGGAAGGGATAAGCGATGTTCGACCGCGAGCTTGAGGAACGGCTGGTGCGCTATGCGCGGGTCGACACGCAAAGCGACGAGAAGTCGGCCACGGGGCCGAGCACCGCGATACAGTTGGACCTTGCGCGGATGCTGGCCGAGGAGTTGACGGCGATCGGCGCTTCCGATGTGCGGATCACCGATTATGGCGCGGTGCTGGCAACGGTTCCGGCCACCGCCAAGGGGCCGGTGATCGGGCTGCTGGCCCATATGGACACCGCGCCGCAGTTCCATGCCACGGGGGTGAAGCCCGTGGTGCATCGCGGCTATAACGGCGGGGATATCACCTTTGCCGATGCGCCCGAGTTGCGGCTGTCGCCGGAGAATTCGAAGCATCTGGCCGAGAAGTTGGGCCATGACATCATCACCGCCAGCGGGACGACGCTTCTGGGGGCCGACGACAAGGCTGGCATTTCCATCATCATGACGCTGGCGCGGCATTTGTTGGCGCATCGGGATATTCCGCATACGGGATTGCGGATCGCCTTTACGCCGGACGAAGAGATCGGGCGCGGGGTCGACAAGCGCCTTCCCGCCGATCTGGGGGCCGATTTCGCCTATACGCTGGATGGCGGGATGGTGGGCGAGATCGAATACGAGAGCTTTTCAGCAGATGGCGCGGTGGTGAAGATCACGGGCGTTTCGGCGCATCCGGGTTATGCCAAGGGCAAACTGGTCAATGCGCTGCATCTGGCGGCGAAGATCATCAGCGCCTTGCCGCAGGGCACCATGCTGCCCGAGGTGACGGAAGGGACCGAAGGGTTCATCCATTGCTACCAGATGGGCGGCACGGCGGCCGAGGCCGAGTTGCGGTTCATCTTGCGAGACTTCGAGCTGGACGGGCTGGCGGCCAAAGGTGCCTTGCTGCGCGCCGTGTGCGATGCGGTGCAGGCGGGCGAGCCGCGGGCGGTGATTTCGGTCGAGATCAACAAGCAGTATCGCAACATGCGCTATTGGCTGGAAAAGGACATGACTCCGGTTGAACTGGCGCGTGCGGCCTGCGAGGCCGAGGGGATTGCGCCCGTGTCGGTGCCGATCCGCGGCGGAACCGACGGGTCGCGCCTGACCGAGATGGGGGTGCCCACGCCCAACATCTTTACCGGCATGCAAGAGATTCACGGGCCGCTGGAATGGGTGTCGGTGCAGGATATGGCCGCCGCCGTGCGGGTCTTGCTGCGGCTGGTCGGGCGGGGCTAGGCGGCGCGTTTGCCTGAATTTTGGGCAAATGACCGTATCGGCTGCGTCTTTCACCGCTCTGTCCCTTGACCGCGGGGGCATTGCCTCTACTCTGCTTTCGACATCGGCGAGACGCCAAGCGGCACACGGGCCCCATGATACGCGGAAGCTTTGCGCTTCCCGCATCGGGGCCTGTTGCATTTCGGGGGAGTGGGACGGGCAGGATGAAGCGGCGGGTCGAACTGGGGCTGTTGTATTCGCGGTCGGGCAGCTACACGCTGATTTCCGAAGCGTGCCGGACAGGCGCGCTGGCCGCGATTGCGATGGTGAACGCCGATCCTGCGCTGGACGTAAGCTTCGTTCCGGTCGAGCGTGACCCCGAAGGCAATGTCGATCTGTATGGCCCTCTGTGCGAGGATATCTTGCGCAACACCGCCGCGCGGCATGTGGTGGGATGTGTCACCAGCTGGAGCCGGAAAGAAGTTATTCCGGTGCTGGAAAAGCACGGCGGCACGCTGTGGTATGCCGTGCCCTATGAAGGGTTCGAGGCGTCGGACCATGTGGTTTACACGCATGCCTGCCCGAACCAGCATCTGGTGCCGCTGCTCGACTGGGTGCTGCCAGCGCATGGGCGGCGGGCCTACCTTACAGGGTCGAACTACATCTGGGGCTGGGAGATGAACCGGCTGGCGCGCGAGGTGATCGGCCAAGCGGGCGGCGAGGTGTTGGGCGAGCGGTATCTTCCCATCGGGTCGCGCGATGTGGCGCGGATGATCGAAGAGATTCGCCATTCCCGCCCCGATTTCGTGCTGAATTCGCTGATCGGGCCTTCGTCTTACGAATTTCTGGCGGCTTACCGTCGGCTGGGCGCGGAAGACGCGCATTTCAGGGCAGACCGTTGCCCTGTGCTGTCGTGCAACCTGACGGAATGCGAATTGCCCGCGCTGGGCGAGGCGGCCGAGGGGTTGGTGGCGGCGGGGCCGTATTTCCGTGGCGCTGCGGGCTGGCCGGATGCCGGAACCCGCGGGCGGTTCGGATCGTCGCACGAGGCGGCTGCCTATGGCGCGGTGCGCGAATTGGCGCGGCTGCTGCACGGGCGGGAAGAAAGCGGGATTGCGGGGTTGCTGGCGGGGGCGGCGTCGGTGGTGGATGCCAAGACGCACCATACCGCATTGCCCGTACTGATCGCGCAGGTGCGGGGCGGGGCGTTCCATGTGATCCGCGAACAGGCAGCGGTGGCGGGCGACCCTTACCTGACACGCGGGCGGGTGGCGGCGGTGCCGTCCTTGCGGGTGGTGTCATGAGGCGGCCGATCCGCATCCAGAACCTTGGCGGGGCGCGGGCGGTCATTTTGCACCGTCCGCACCCCACCGTGCACGCGCTGACGCGGCAGTTGACGGCGATTGGCTTGGGCGTCGAGCAGGTCTGGCCGGAGTTGGGGCCTGCCGCGCTGGGGGCGGATTTCGTGTTCTTCGATGCCGATATGGGCCATGACGAGCAGTTTCCATGGGAGGCGGGGGCGTCGCCCATGCCGATGGTGGCGCTGATCGGGTCCGAGGCTCCGGGCCGGATCGAATGGGCGCTGCGGGCGGGGGCGCATGCGCAACTGCTTAAACCCGTGGGCGATAACGGGGCCTATTCGGCGCTGCTGATCGCGCGGGATGCGTTCGACGCACAGCGGGCGCTTTCGGTCGAGATTGCCGATCTGCGGCGGCGGCTGGATGAACGGCAGACGGTGGTGCGGGCGGTTGCGGCGCTGGCCGCGCGGGGCAAGACCGAGGACGAGGCTTACGCGCAGTTGCGCCAGATGGCGATGGCGTGGCGGCTGAGTTTCGAGGATGCGGCGGTGCGGGTCGTGGCAGGTATGGCGGGAGGCGAGGATGACCGACGGAACCGTGGTTGAGACCCGCGCCCCTGCGGGGGCCTTTGCGCGGCTGATGAAGCGCAAGATGGCGGTGGTGGGGCTGGTGCTGATTGCGCTGGTGGTTGCGGGGGCTGTGCTGGCACCGCTGATCGCGCCCTTTGCGCCGGACGAGCAGTTGTTCGACGGGCTGACGCTGGAAGGCGCACCCTTGCCGCCCAACGCGACATTCATCTTCGGGACAGACCTTCTGGGGCGCGACCTGTTCACGCGGATTTTGTATGGCGCGCAGACATCGCTGATTATCGGGGTGGTGGCCAACGGTCTGGCGTTGCTGATCGGGACGGTGGTGGGGATCATCGCTGGGTATTTCCGCGGCTGGGTCGGGTCGGTGCTGATGCGGTTCACCGATCTGATGATGGCCTTTCCGGCGCTTTTGCTGGCGATATGCCTTGCGGCGATTTTCCAGCCGTCGCTGTGGATCGTGGCGATGGTGATCGCGCTGGTGAACTGGGTGCAGACGGCGCGGGTGATCTATACCGAAACGACCAGTCTGGCCGAGCGCGATTTCATCGCCGCCGAGCGCACCTTGGGGGCGGGGACGGGGCGGATACTGTTCAAGCATATCCTGCCGCATCTGGTGCCGACGATCATCGTCTGGGGCACGCTGGGAATTTCGACGACCGTGCTGCTGGAGGCGACGTTAAGCTTTCTTGGCGTGGGCGTGCAGCCGCCGACGCCAAGCTGGGGCAACATCATCTTCGAGAACCAGACCTATTTTCAGGCGGCCCCGTGGCTGGTGTTCATTCCGGGGGCGGCGATCATCTTGCTCGCCCTTGCCTTCAACCTTGTGGGGGATGCGCTGCGCGATGTGCTCGACCCGACGCAGCGGGGGCGCGACTGATGGCGGGGTATTTTCTGCGGCGGATCGTGCAGGCGGTGCTGATTTTGTTCGGCGTCAGTTTCATCACGTTTTTCCTGCTGTTCGTGCTGCCCGCCGATCCGGTGCGCCAGATTGCGGGGCGGTCGGCCACGGCGGCGACGGTCGAGAATATCCGCCAGCAGTTGGGGTTGGATCAGCCGTTCGTGGTGCAATACGGGCGCTATCTGACGGGGCTGGTGCAGGGTGATCTGGGGCGGAGCTATCTGCAAAAGACCGAAGTGGCGGAATTGATCGCATCGCGCCTGCCCGCCACGTTGCAGCTGATGCTGGCGGGGATTGCGGCGGAGTTAGTGCTTGGCCTTGGCATGGGGATTGCGGCGGCGCTGCTGCGGGGGCGGGTGGCGGATCAGGTGTTGATGATGCTGTCCTTTGTCACCGTCTCGGCCCCGCAATTCGTGGTGAGCCTGCTGCTGCTATACGTCTTTGCCGTCAAGCTGGGCTGGTTTCCCATCGGCGGTTACGGCACGCTGTCGCATCTGGTGCTGCCTGCGCTGACCTTGGGGATACTCGGGTCGGGGTGGTACAGCCGGATGATGCGGTCAAGCATGATCGACGTGCTGCGCGCCGATTTCATCCGCACGGCGCGGGCCAAGGGGCTGTCGCAGACCCGCGTGGTGTTTGGCCATGCGCTGCCCAATGCGATTTTGCCCATCATCGCCATGATCGGCATCGATATCGGCATTTTCATGGGCGGGATCGTGGTTGTGGAGTCGGTGTTCGGCTGGCCCGGCATCGGGCAGCTGGCGTGGCAGGCGATCCAGCGCGTGGATATTCCGATCATCATGGGTGTGACGCTGGTTTCGGCCTGCGCCATCGTGCTTGGCAACCTTTTGGCCGATGTTCTGGCCCCCTTTGTCGATCCGCGCATCCGGCTTCGGTGACGCGGACTTTGTCTATCAACAGGAGAGAGAAACGATGAAAAAATTGCTGACCTCGACCGCGCTGGTGCTGGCGCTGGCACTTCCGGTGGCCGCGCAGGACTATACCCCCGATCCGGACGCCAAGGCGGGCGGGTCGATCACGGTGACCTACAAGGATGATGTGGCCACGCTTGACCCTGCCATCGGCTATGACTGGCAGAACTGGTCGATGATCAAATCGCTGTTCGACAGCCTGATGGATTACGTGCCCGGCACCACCACGCTGCGCCCCGGTCTGGCAGAAAGCTACACGATTTCGGAAGACGGGCTGGTCTATACGTTCAATCTGCGGGCGGGCGTGAAATTCCACAATGGCCGCGAGATGACGGCCGAGGATGTGAAATACTCGCTGGGTCGCGTGACGGACCCTGCCACGCAATCGCCCGGTGCGGGGTTCTTCGGGTCGATTGCCGGTTTCGACAAGGCGGGGCCTGACGGGCTTTCGGGCGTGGAAGTGACAGGTCCGTTGACGGTGAAGATCACGCTTTCTCGGCCTGACGCGACCTTCCTGCATGTCATGGCGCTGAACTTCGCAAGCGTCGTGCCGAAAGAGGCGGTCGATGCGGCAGGGGCCGATTTCGGCAAGCAGCCGGTCGGGACGGGGGCCTACAAGCTGGCGGAATGGACGCTGGGCCAGCGGTTGGTGTTCGCCAAGAACGCCGACTACTGGCGCGCGGGCGTGCCTTACCTCGATCAGGTGGTGTTCGAAGTGGGCCAAGAGCCGGTCGTGGCGCTGCTGCGCTTGCAGAACGGGGAAGTCGACGTTCCCGGTGATGGCATCCCCCCTGCCAAGTTTCAGGAAGTGATGGGCGATCCGGAACAGGCCAAGCACGTGGTGATCGGCGGACAGTTGCAGACCGGCTATATCACGCTGAACGTCAAGACCCCGCCCTTCGACAAGCTGGAGGTCCGCAAGGCCGTGAACATGGCGATCAACAAGGACCGGATCGTGCAGATCATCAACGGTCGTGCGGTGGTTGCGAACCAGCCGCTGCCGCCGAGCATGCCGGGTTACACCAAGGATTACGCGGGCTACGCCTATGACGTCGAAGGGGCCAAGAAGCTGCTGGCCGATGCTGGCCTCGCGGACGGGTTCGAGACGGACATGTATGTGATGAACACCGACCCGAACCCGCGGATTGCACAGGCGATCCAGCAGGATCTGGCGGCCATCGGGATCAAGGTGAACATCCAGTCGCTGGCACAAGCCAACGTGATCGAGGCTGGCGGTGCGGGCACCGCGCCGATGGTCTGGTCGGGCGGTATGGCGTGGATTGCGGACTTCCCCGATCCGTCGAACTTCTACGGGCCGATCCTTGGCTGTGCCGGTGCCGGTGACGGCGGCTGGAACTGGTCGAAGTTCTGCGACGAGGCCTTGGACGCCAAGGCGACCGAAGCCGACAGCATGGCCGACCCCGCCAAGGCGGAAGAGCGGCTGAAGCTGTGGTCGGATGTCTATACCGGCGTCATGGAGCAGGCACCCTGGGTGCCGGTGTTCAACGAAGAACGCTACACCATGAAGTCGGAACGCATGGGCGGCGAAGATGCGCTTTACGTCGATCCGGTCTCTATCCCCGTGAACTATGACTATGTCTGGGTGAAGCAGTAATGTGCAAAGCCTGCAACTACACGATCCACGGCGCGCAGCATCATTTCGGCTGGGATAACTCCTTTGCCCCGGTGCTGCGCGCCGAGCCCGGATCGACGATCCTGTTCCATTGCAACGATTCTTCGGCGGGCCAGCTTGGCCCGTCGTCGACCGTGGCGGATGTGGGCACGCTCGACTTCGGCAAGATCAACCCTGTGTCGGGTCCGATCTATATCGAAGGGGCGGAACCCGGCGATGCGGTCAAGGTGACGATCGAGAGTTTCGCGCCGAGGGCGTTCGACGGGGCGGGGTTCGGCTGGACGGCGAATATTCCGGGGTTCGGATTGTTGGCCGACCAGTTTACCGAGCCTGCGTTGAAGGTGTGGAAATACGACCCCGCCACCATGCAGCCTGCGCTGTGGTCTGACGTGGCGCGTGTGCCGCTGAAACCCTTTGCGGGGACCATCGGCAATGCGCTGGCCGAGGCTGGTTTGCATTCGGTGGTGCCGCCGCGCCGTGTGGGCGGAAACCTCGATATCCGCGATCTGAACGCGGGGACGACGCTTTACCTGCCGGTGGAGGTCGCGGGGGCATTGTTCAGCGTGGGCGACACCCATGCCGCGCAAGGCGATGGCGAGGTTTGCGGGACAGCGATTGAAAGCCCGATGGATGTGGTGCTGACGCTCGATCTGGTGAAGGGGGCGCATCTGAAGACGCCGCGTTTCACCACGCCGGGGCCGGTGACGCGGCATCTGGATGCCAAGGGGTATGAAGTGACGACGGGGATCGGGCCTGACCTGATGTCTGCCAGCCGCGATGCGGTGGCGAACATGGTCGATTTCCTGTGTGCCACGCGCCAGATGGCGGCGGTGGATGCCTATATGCTGGTTTCCACCTGTGGAGACCTGCGGATTTCCGAGATCGTCGATATGCCGAACTGGGTGGTCAGCTTCTACTTCCCGCGTTGCGTGTTCGAATGAGCGTGATGCAAGAGATGTCCGGGGCTGTCGCGGCCCCGGATGCGCCGGTGCTGGTGGTGGATGGGCTTTGCGTTTCGGTGCGGACCGAAGCGGGGATGAAGCCGTTGGTGCGGGATTTGTCGTTTTCGCTGCGGCGGGGCGAGACGCTGGCGATTGCGGGGGAAAGCGGGTCGGGCAAGTCGATCACCTCGCTGGCCATCATGGGGCTGTTGCCGCCGCCTGCGGTGCGGGTGACGGGGGGGGCGGTGCGTTTGGGCGGGGTGGAGTTGACCGCCTTGCCCGAAAGCCGGATGCGCAGCCTGCGCGGCGACCGGATCGCGATGATCTTTCAGGAACCGATGACGAGTTTGAACCCCGTGCTGACGGTCGGGGCGCAGCTGGTCGAGGCGATACGGGCGCATGACCCCGTGGGGCGCAAGGAAGCGCGGGCGCGGGCGCTGGAGGCGCTGCGGGCGGTGCGCCTGTCGCAGCCCGAGCGGCGGTTGGAGCAGTATCCGCACGAACTTTCCGGCGGTATGCGGCAGCGGGTGATGATTGCCATGGCGCTGGCCCTGCGGCCCGAGGTGCTGATTGCCGATGAACCCACGACCGCGCTGGATGTGACCGTGCAGCGCGAGGTGTTGGACCTGCTGCGCGATTTGCAGCGTGATCTGGGCACCGCGATCATCCTGATTACGCATGACATGGGCGTGGTGGCCGAGATGGCCGACCGCGTGATCGTGATGAAGGACGGCGCGCAGGTGGAAACCGCCACGACAGCCGACCTGTTCGCGCGGCCGCAGGCGCAATACACGCGCGATCTGCTGGCCGCCGTGCCGCGCATGGGCGGGGCAGCGGCGCGGCCTGCGGTGACGGGCGATGTGGTGGCAAGCTTGAGCGATGTGGTTGTGCGCTTTCCGTTGAAGGGCGGTTTGCTGGGGCGGGTGACGCAGAACGTGCATGCGGTCGAGCATGTGGGGTTCGACATAAGGCGCGGCGAGACTTTCGCGCTGGTGGGCGAGTCGGGCTGCGGGAAATCGACGATTGCCAAGGCGATCGTGGGCCTCGTGCCGCATCAGGGGCGGATCGAGGTGGGCGGGCAGGCGCTCGAGGGGCTTGATACTGCCGGACAAAAGGCGCTGCGCCGCAAGGTGCAGATGGTGTTCCAAGACCCGATGGCCGCGCTTGATCCGCGCATGACGGTAGGTGATCTGATTGCGGAACCGCTTGTCATTCATGGCGTCGGCACAGCGGCGGAACAGCGGGCGGCGGCTGCCGAATTGATGGCGCGGGTGGGGCTGGGGGCCGATGGGCTGGACCGCTACCCGCACGAATTTTCGGGCGGGCAGCGCCAGCGCATCTGCATCGCGCGGGCGCTGGCCTTGAAGCCCGAGTTGATCATCGCCGATGAAAGCGTATCGGCGCTGGATGTGTCGGTGCAGGCGCGGGTGCTGGAATTGCTGCGCACGCTTCAGGCCGAATTCGGCATCGCGTTCCTGTTCATCAGTCACGACATGGCGGTGGTCGAGAATATCTCGGACCGCGTGGCGGTGATGTATCTGGGCCAGATCGTCGAGACGGGCACGCGGGCCCAGGTGTTCGGCAACCCGCAACACCCCTATACGCAGCGGCTGATCGAGGCGGTTCCGGTGCCGGACCCTGCGCATGTGCGCGCGGCGGGCTTGCGGCTGGCGGGCGAGGTGCCATCGCCGGTTCATGACATCGGCAAGGGGCCGGATCGGGTGGCGTTGGTCGATATCGGCGGCGGGCATCTGGTGGCGCGGGCCTAGCTTGCCCTTTGGGCCAGCCCGCGCAATGGTGCGGCCAACCTAAAGGACGGAATTTCGGGGGGAAGTCGGATGATCGGTCTGCCGCAAGAGGGGCTGTTTCTGGGGCGTGTCTGGCGGGCGGGCATCGGCCCTGCGGTCGTGACTGTGCGGGGGGGCCGTGTGGTCGATATCACCACGAAAGCAGCGCCGACGATGCGCGATGTGCTGGAACAGGCCGATATCGCGGCCTTCGTTGCGGGGATCGCGGGGCAGGATATCGGGGCGCTGGACGCTATCGCCGCGGCCTCGGTCGAACCTGCGGGCGATGTGACGCGGTTGCTGGCACCGAACGATTTGCAGGCGGTGAAAGCTTGCGGCGTGACATTTGCCCGCTCGATGATCGAGCGGGTGATCGAGGAACGCGCTGCGGGCGATGCGTCCCGCGCCGAGGCGATACGGGCACGGGTGGCGGGGGCGATTGGCGACTCGCTTCGCAATCTGGTGCCGGGGTCGCAGCAAGCAGCCGAGGTGAAGCGGTTGTTGCAGGCCGAAGGGCTGTGGTCGCAATACCTTGAGGTTGGCATCGGGCCGGATGCCGAGGTGTTCACCAAATCGCAACCCATGGCGGCGGTGGGCTACGGCGCGTCGGTGGGCCTGCACCCGATCAGCAAATGGAACAACCCCGAACCCGAAGTGGTGATGGTCGTCGACAGTTCGGGCCGCATCGTCGGGGCCACGCTTGGCAATGACGTGAACCTGCGCGATGTCGAGGGGCGGTCGGCGCTGCTGCTGGGCAAGGCCAAAGATAACAACGCGGCGGCGAGCGTGGGGCCGTTCATCCGCATCTTCGACGCGGGCTTTACGCTGGACGATGCCCGCAAGCTGGAATTGACGCTGACGGTCGAAGGAACCGACGCATTCAGCCTGACGGGGCGGTCGTCGATGGCCGAGATCAGCCGCGACCCCGCCGATCTGGTGGCGCAGGCGCGGGGGCGGCATCACCAGTATCCCGATGGCTTCGTGCTGTATTGCGGCACCATGTTCGCCCCCGTGCAGGATCGTGATGGGCCGGGCCAAGGGTTCACGCATCACTTGGGCGATGTGGTGACGATTGCCGCGCCGGAACTGGGGCGGCTGGTCAACACGGTGCGGCTGTCCACCCAAGCGCCCGAATGGACCTTTGGTGCCGGCGCGTTGATGAAAAACCTCAGCGGGCGCGGGCTTCTGTAGGCCCCGCACCTTGACCCGTGACGGCGGCGGTGCCACATCGGCACAAGCCGATTGCAGACTTTGACCGGAGGAAACCTCGATGCCCGTCTACCGTTCCCGCACGACCACCCATGGCCGCAACATGGCAGGCGCCCGCGGCCTGTGGCGGGCAACGGGCATGAAGGACGGCGATTTCGGCAAGCCGATCATTGCCATCGTCAATTCCTTCACCCAGTTCGTGCCGGGTCACGTGCACCTGAAAGACCTTGGCCAGATGGTCGCACGCGAGGTCGAGGCTGCGGGTGGCGTTGCGAAAGAGTTCAACACCATCGCGGTCGATGACGGCATCGCGATGGGCCATGACGGGATGCTCTATTCGCTGCCCTCGCGCGAGATCATTGCCGACAGCGTGGAATACATGGTCAACGCGCATTGCGCCGATGCGATGGTGTGCATTTCCAACTGCGACAAGATCACCCCCGGCATGCTGATGGCGGCGATGCGGCTGAACATTCCGGTCGTCTTCGTCTCGGGCGGACCGATGGAGGCTGGCAAGGCCACGATCAAGGGCAAAGAGATCGCGCTCGATCTGGTCGATGCGATGGTCGTGGCGGCAGATGAAAGCTATTCGGATGCCGAGGTGGAAGAGATCGAAAAGGCGGCTTGCCCGACCTGCGGGTCATGCTCGGGGATGTTCACCGCCAATTCGATGAACTGCCTGACCGAAGCGCTGGGCCTGTCGTTGCCCGGCAACGGGTCGACCCTTGCCACCCACGGCGACCGGCAGCGGCTGTTCGTGGAAGCGGGGCACCTGATCGTCGATCTGGCGAAACGCTATTACGAACAGGACGATGCCAGCATCCTGCCGCGCAACGTGGCCAACAAGCAGGCGTTCGAAAACGCGATGGCGCTTGATATCGCCATGGGCGGTTCGACCAACACCATCTTGCACATTCTGGCGGCGGCGCATGAAGGCGGGATCGATTTCGATCAGGATGACATCGACGACCTGTCGCGCCGTGTGCCCTGCCTGTGCAAGGTGGCCCCTGCCAAGCAGGACGTGCACATGGAAGACGTGCACCGCGCGGGCGGTATCATGTCGATCCTAGGCCAACTCGATGCCGGCGGGCTTTTGAACCGCGATTGCGTGACCGTCCATTCGCCCACGATGGGCGCAGCGCTCGACCATTGGGATATCAGCCGCACCAACCATGAAAACGTGCGCCAGTTCTTCAAGGCGGCTCCGGGCAACGTGCGCTCGGCCACGGCGTTTTCGCAGAACAAACGCTATCAGGAGCTTGATCTTGACCGGCGGAACGGCGTGATCCGGTCGGTGGAACATGCCTTTACCAAAGAGGGCGGGCTTGCCGTGCTCAAGGGCAATATCGCGCTGGACGGCTGCATCGTCAAAACGGCGGGCGTCGACGAGTCGAGCTTTGTGTTCTCTGGCCCCGCCGTCGTGTACGAAAGCCAGAACGCCGCGGTGGCGGGTATCCTGAACAACGAGGTCAAGGCGGGCGACGTGGTGGTGATCCGCTACGAAGGGCCAAAGGGCGGGCCGGGGATGCAAGAGATGCTTTACCCCACCAGCTATCTGAAATCCAAAGGGCTGGGCAAGGTTTGCGCGCTTTTGACCGATGGCCGTTTCTCGGGCGGCACGTCGGGCCTGTCCATCGGGCACGCCAGCCCCGAAGCGGCGTCGGGCGGGGCGATTGGCCTCGTGCGCGAAGGCGACATGATCGACATCGACATTCCGGCGCGGACGATCAACCTGCGCGTTTCCGAAGCAGAGCTTGCGGCGCGCCGTGCCGAGCAGGACCGCTTGGGCTGGAAGCCCGCCAAGCCGCGCTCGCGCAAGGTCAGCCAGGCGCTGCGGGCGTATGCGCTGTTTGCATCCTCTGCCGACAAGGGCGCGGTGCGCGTGCTGCCCGACGAGGCGTAAGCCTTTTCACACATCGACCCAAAGGCACCGCGGCGTCATCGCTCCGGTGCCTTTTCTTTTTTCCCTTTCACCTTTGCCCAAATACTCAACTGGGGGTGCGGGGGGTGTGAAACCCCCCGCCCTGCGGGGCAGGGTGCCGCGATTTTGTGATCTGCCCAGATTTCGGGCAAATCGCCCATTGCGCGTGCGTCACGGTCCGGCGACCTGTCCGGCCGGGCCGCACCACCCTGCACCTTATTGAGCCCGCACGCCGCTTGCGGTTTGGCTGGAGGCCGAGGAGCGCCGATGACCGTCCAGACCCAACTTTCCCCCATGCAGCGCAGCCGTGGCGAGGCGTTCGCCTCGTTCGCGTTGTCGGGCGGGCGGATGCGCTTGGGCGACCTGCGGCAGGCGGGGTCGGCCAAGGTGATCTTGCCGCATGTCGGCGCGGTGCCCGAGGTGGTGTTTTTGAACACATCCGGCGGGCTGACCGGCAGCGACCGGCTGTCCTATGGCGTGACCCTTGGCGACGGCGCCCGCGTGGTGGCGACCACGCAGACCGCCGAGCGGGCCTATTTCAGCAATCAGGGCGCGGCGCGGGTCGATGTGGCCCTGCGTGTCGGTGCGGGGGGCTGGATCGACTGGTTGCCGCAAGAAACGATCTTGTTCGACGCCTCGCACCTCGACCGGCGCACGTGGATCGATCTGGGTGCCGGGGCGGGGTGCCTTGCGCTTGAGGCGGTGGTGTTGGGCCGTGCCGCGATGGGCGAGACGGTGGCGCGGCTGGCGTTCCGCGACCGGCGCGAGATATGGGCGGGCGACCGGCCATTGCATATCGAGCCGTTGGGGCTGGATGCGGCGGCCTTGCAGGCGGGTGCTGCGGTGCTGGACGGGGCGCGGGCTTTCGCGTCGGTCGTGATGGTGGCCCCCGATGCGGGCGATATGCTGGCACCGCTGCGGGCGGTGCTGGATGAAAGCGGCGTTGTGGCGGCGGCATCGGCCTATGACGGGCGCTTGACGTTGCGGATGATGGCCGCCGATGGCTGGCCGCTGCGGCGGCAGATCGCGCGCGCCTTGCATGTGATGCGGCGGGGGGCTGCCTTGCCCCGCGTCTGGCAGATAGGGAGAGACTGATGAACCTGACCCCGAGGGAGAAGGACAAGCTGCTGGTCAGCCTTGCCGCGATGGTGGCACGCGGGCGGCTGGCGCGGGGGGTCAAGCTGAACCACCCCGAGGCGATTGCGCTGATCACCGATTTCGTGGTCGAGGGCGCGCGCGATGGCCGCAGCGTGGCCGACCTGATGCAGGCGGGCGCGCATGTCATCACCGCCGAGCAATGCATGGACGGCATCGCGTCGATGATCCATTCGGTGCAGGTCGAGGCGACCTTTCCCGATGGCACCAAGCTTGTCACCGTCCACCATCCCATCCGCTAAAGGACATCTCATGGCACGTATGATCGCCCCGCTTTTCATCCTGTCGGCCTCGCCCGCGCTGGCGCATCCGGGCTTTCATCCCAACCCGCACTGGACCGGCGCGGGCTGGCTGGTTGCGGCCCTGATCGGCGCGGTGACGGCACCGTTCGTCGCGCGGTTGCGCAAATGATCCCCGGCGAGGTTTTTCCCGCAGCGGGCGAGATCGAGCTGAACGCGGGCGCGGTGGCGGTGACGATCATGGTCGCCAATGCGGGCGACCGCCCCATTCAGGTGGGCAGCCACTACCATTTTGCCGAAACGAACGCGGGGCTGGTCTTTGACCGCGATGCCGCGCGGGGGATGCGGCTGGATATCGCATCGGGCACGGCCATCAGGTTCGAACCGGGGCAGTCGCGCGAGGTGTGGCTGGTGCCGCTGGGTGGCCTGCGGCGCGTTTACGGATTCAACGGGAAAGTCATGGGCGGTCTTTGACCGCCCGCAGGGGGACGCTATGCCGGCACGGATTTCGAGAGCGGCCTATGCCGATATGTATGGACCCACCGTGGGCGACCGTGTGCGTCTGGGTGACACCGACCTGATCATCGAGGTCGAGCGCGACCTGATCGCCGAACGATCGAGCGGGCAGGCCAATGCCCTTCGCTACGGCGAAGAGGTCAAGTTCGGTGGCGGCAAGGTGATCCGCGACGGGATGGGGCAAAGCCAGGCCACGCGGGCCGAAGGCGCGATGGATACGGTCATCACCAACGCGCTGATCGTGGACTGGACCGGCATCTACAAGGCCGATGTCGGCCTGCGCGACGGGCGGATCGCCAAGATCGGCAAGGCGGGCAATCCCGATACGCAACCCGGCGTCAACGTCATCATCGGGCCGGGAACCGAGATCATCGCGGGCGAGGGGCGGATTCTGACGGCAGGCGGGATGGACGCGCATATCCATTTCATCGCGCCCCAGCAGATCGACGATGCCCTGCACAGCGGGATCACCACGATGCTGGGCGGCGGCACGGGGCCTGCGCATGGCACGCTTGCCACCACCTGCACGCCGGGGCCTTGGCATATCGAACGGATGATGCAGGCCGCCGACAGCTTTGCCATGAACCTTGCCTTTGCAGGAAAGGGCAACGCGTCACTTCCGGCGGCACTCGAGGAACAGGTGCGCGCCGGGGCGTGCTGCCTGAAGCTGCACGAAGATTGGGGCACCACGCCCGCTGCCATCGATTGCTGCCTGACGGTGGCGGATGCGATGGATGTGCAGGTGATGATCCATACCGATACGCTCAACGAGTCCGGCTTTGTGGAAAATACGCTGGCGGCCATCGGCGGGCGGACGATCCACGCCTTCCACACCGAAGGCGCGGGGGGCGGGCATGCGCCCGATATCATCAAGGTGGTGGGGTCGCAGAACATCCTGCCCAGCTCCACCAACCCGACGATGCCCTACACGGTGAACACCATCGAGGAACACCTCGACATGCTGATGGTGTGCCACCACCTTGATCGCAAGGTGCCCGAGGACGTGGCCTTTGCCGAAAGCCGCATCCGGCGCGAGACGATTGCCGCCGAAGATATCCTGCACGACATGGGGGCGTTTTCGGTCATCAGTTCCGACAGTCAGGCGATGGGCCGCGTGGGCGAGGTGATTACCCGCACATGGCAGACCGCGCATAAGATGAAAGTCCAGCGTGGGCGGTTGTCGGAAGAAACGGGCGAGAACGACAATTTCCGCGTGCGCCGCTATATCGCCAAATACACGGTCAATCCGGCGGTGGCCCATGGCATCAGCCGCCATATCGGTTCTGTGGAAGAGGGCAAGCGCGCCGATCTGGTGCTGTGGTCGCCTGCGTTTTTCGGCGCCAAGCCTGAAATGGTGTTGATGGGCGGCGTGATCGTGGTGGCGCAAATGGGCGATCCGAACGCGTCGATCCCGACGCCGCAGCCGGTTTATACGCGGCCGATGTTCGGCTCTTACGGGCGCAGCGTCGAGCGGAACGCGGTGGTTTTCGTCAGCCAGGCCGCGCAAGAGGCGGATGTGCGCCATCGTTACGGCACCGCCAAGGAAACGCTGGCGGTGGAAGGCTGCCGCGGCATCGGCAAGCGCGACATGCGGCTGAACGATGCAACCCCGCATATCGAGGTGAACCCCGAAACCTACGAGGTGCGGGCGGATGGCGTGCTGCTTACCTGCGAACCGGCCAAGGAACTGCCGCTCGCGCAGCGGTATTTCCTGTTCTAATGCGCCGGTTGCGGGGTGAAGGCGGGCGCGCGGCGGATCGGCCAGCCGGGGCGCGGCGGCGGCGACTTGGGGGCCAAGGGCAGGGTGCGCACGATGGTCTGCGGGCGGTCGCGCCAATAGGCAGGGTCGTTTCTTATGGCGTCGGGCAGCAGGGCGAGATCGAACACGCTGGTCTGGACGTGGTCGATTTCGACGCGGTGGAAGCGGCCCAGCAGCGTGGCAAGCGGCGATTTCACCAGCCTGTCGCGCAACTGCGCCTCGCGCAGTTTGAGGCGGGCGATTTCGGCGCGGATTTCGGCCAGTTCGTCGGCAGGAGACAGGCGGTGCATCGGGATTCCCCTTATGGACGGATCAAACATGGCGGTGCAGGGTTAACAAAGTATGTGGCGGTGGCAGAACCGGGCGGCGACTTTGCCCTGTGCCGGTGCTAGACTGTGCGGACCCATCAAGGACCATCTGAAATGCCCGACCTTCCCGTTGCCCATCGCGTCGTCCCCAAACCCGCAACGGGCGGGACGGTTCCCTTTGCCCGCGTGGTGCTGGGCTATGACGAGCGTTTCTTGCGCCGCAAACGACTGATGACCGAAGCCGACGACGGATTTCTGGTCGATCTGGCCGAAACCCGCAGCGTGGCGGCGGGCGAGTGTTTCGAACTGATCGACGGGCGGTTGGTCGAGGTGGTGGCGGCGGCGGAACCGGTGCTGGTGGTGACGGGGGCGAACCTGCCGCGTCTGGCATGGCATATCGGCAACCGCCACACGCCGTGCCAGATCGAACCTGCACGGCTGGTGATCCGCGATGACCATGTGCTCAAGGGGATGCTCGCTGGGCTGGGCGCGACGGTCAGCCACGCGATGGAGCCGTTCACGCCCGAAGGCGGCGCTTACGGCCACGGGCGCACGATGGGGCATGACCACGGACCGGCCCTTGGGGCGGGGTTCGGGGCGGGGTTCGGGGCGCATGACCATTTGCGCGGTCCGGTCCTGACCTTGCCGCATGCGCTGGCGGGGCTGCATGTGCAGCACCACGGCTTCGTGCGGGTCGAGGATGACCCCGAGGCACCCGACGAATGAGCGGATTGCTGACCCTTGTGCAATGGCTGTCGCCGGCCTTTCCCACGGGGGGCTATGCCTTTTCGCACGGGATGGAGCAGGTGATCGCCGATGGCACCATTCGCAGCGGGGCAGATTTGCAGGGGTGGCTTGCAGCCGTGCTGCGGCATGGTGCTGGGCGGCAGGATGCGATTTTGCTGGCCTGCGCGTTGCGAGCGGGCGCAGACCACGCAAGCCTGGCGGCGTACGGGCGGGCGCTGGCTGCCTCGGCCGAACGCTATGGCGAAACCTGCGGTCAGGGCGCTGCCATGGCGCAGGCGGTGGCGGCGGTGACGGGGCGCGAGATTGCGGCAGGGCCTTTGCCGGTGGTGCTGGGGCAGGCCGCAGGTCCGCTGGGGTTGAAGGCGGAGCAGGTGATCGGGCTTTACCTGCATGGCTTTGCGTCGAACCTTGTATCGGCGGCGGTGCGCTTTGTCCCCTTGGGGCAGAACGACGGGCAGCGCGTGCTGGCGGCTTTGCACGGGCTGATCGAAGACGTGGCGGCTGAAACGGCAAGCGCGACGCTGGACGATATTTCAAGCGCCGCCTTCGGGGCCGATCTGGCGGCGATGCGGCACGAGACGATGGATGTGAGGATTTTCAAGACATGAGCAAGAACGGACCGCTTCGCGTGGGTATCGGCGGGCCGGTGGGCGTGGGCAAGACCACGTTGACCGAGCAATTGTGCCGCGCATTGGCGAACCGCTGTTCGATGGCGGTCATCACCAACGACATCTACACGCGGGAAGATGCCGAATACCTGATGCGGGCGCAGGTCTTGCCGGTGGAACGGATCCGCGGGGTCGAGACGGGGGGCTGCCCGCACACCGCGATCCGCGAGGATGCATCGATCAATCTGGCGGCGGTGGCCGATCTGCGCGGCAGTTTTCCCGACCTCGATCTGATCCTGATCGAAAGCGGCGGCGACAATCTGGCGGCGACCTATTCGCCGGAACTGGCCGATATCACCATCTATGTGATCGACACGGCGGCGGGGCAGGACATTCCGCGCAAGCGCGGGCCGGGGGTGACACGGTCGGACCTGCTGGTGGTGAACAAGACCGACCTTGCGCCCTATGTCGGCGTCGATATCGCGCTGCTCGAATCCGATACGCAACGCGCGCGCGGCAAGCTGCCCTATGTCATGGCGCGGTTGCGGCAGGGCGTGGGGGTCGACGCGGTGGTGGCCTTTTTGCAGCGCGAAGGCGGGCTGGCGCTGCGCGAGGGCGTCGCGGCCTGACGCCCGATTTCAGGGCTTCACGATGCGAAAGCCGGTCCGAAAGGTCCGGCTTTCGCCATTTCCGACCCGATAGCGCGCAAATCCGCCGCTGAGTCGGGGCGTGGCCGTCCATAAAACAGCCCAAAGAAGCGGCGCGGTCCGTAATGCTGCGTAAAATTTATGCGCCCTCCCCTGACTGATCTTTTGCACAAAGCCATCGGGCGGCTGCGCCATTGCCGCGATGCGGCGCGGCGGGTCTTGTCGGGTGGCAGGGTCTGATGATCGTGCCGAAAAAGATGTGCGGGAGGGGGAATGATGTGGAAGTCCGCCCCCCTCGCCGCACGGGGTGCAACCAGAGTTGCCTCCTGAAGATAGAGGTCCTTCCGCGATTTGGGAAGGCGGCTTCGGGCGGCCCAGAAACAGGGAAAAACCGTATGAACGGGTTTAAGGGGATGATGCTGGCGGGGGCCATGGGCCTGTCGTCGGTGACGTCGGCGATGGCCGAAGATACGATCAAGGTCGGCGTGCTGCATTCGCTGTCGGGAACGATGGCGATTTCCGAGACGACGCTGAAGGACACCGTCCTGATGATGATCGACGAGCAGAACAAGAAGGGCGGCCTTTTGGGCAAGAAGCTGGAAGCGGTCGTCGTCGACCCCGCATCTGACTGGCCGCTGTTCGCCGAAAAGGCGCGCGAGTTGCTGACGGTCGACAAGGTTTCGGTGATCTTCGGATGCTGGACCAGCGTGTCGCGCAAATCGGTGCTGCCGGTGATCGAGGAACTGAACGGTCTGCTGTTTTATCCGGTGCAATACGAGGGCGAGGAATCGTCCAAGAACGTGTTCTACACAGGCGCCGCGCCGAACCAGCAGGCCATTCCGGCTGTCGACTACTATCTGAACGAACTGGGCGTGCAGAAATTCGCGCTGCTTGGCACCGATTACGTCTATCCGCGCACCACGAACAACATTCTGGAAAGCTACCTGATCTCCAAGGGTATCCCCAAGGAAGACATCTTCGTGAACTACACGCCCTTTGGCCATTCCGACTGGTCCAAGATCGTGTCGGACGTGGTGGCGCTGGGCGCTGACGGCAAGAAGGTGGGCGTGATCTCGACCATCAACGGCGATGCCAACGTGGGCTTTTACAAGGAACTCGCCGCGGCGGGCGTGACGGCAGACAAGCTGCCCGTGGTCGCCTTCTCGGTGGGCGAAGAAGAACTGGCGGGTCTGGATACCACCAACCTTGTTGGCCATCTGGCGGCGTGGAACTACTTCCAGTCGGCGGATACGCCGGAAAACGCGGCCTTCATCAAACAGTGGCACGCCTTCATCGGTGACGACAAGCGCACCACAAACGACCCGATGGAAGCAACCTATATCGGCTTCCAGATGTGGGTTCAGGCGGTCGAAAAGGCCGGAACTACCGATGTGGATGCCGTGCGCGACGCGATGAACGGGCAAGAGGTCAAGAACCTGACCGGCGGTGTCGCCAAGATGCTGCCGAACCACCACCTGACCAAGCCGGTCCTGATCGGCGAGATCCAGGCCGATGGCCAGTTCGACATCATCAGCCAGACCGAGCCGGTCGCCGGTGACGCCTGGACCGACTTCCTGCCGGAATCGGCGGTGCTCGAGTCCGATTGGCCGGGCCTTGGCTGCGGGATGTACAACACCCAGACCAAGACCTGCGTTCAGTTGAAGTCGAATTACTGACACCCGACAGGCGGGGGGCCGCGACCGGCCCCCCGCACCCCCCCTCTTTTCCTTTCCTTTGCCGCAGGTATCCATGCGTCCGTTTCTCTTTGCCCTGACGCTGTTTGCGCTGGCCTGTCTGGGTGCCCTGCCCGTTGCGGCCCAAACCGCTGCCGAAATCGTCGCGCGCAATGCGGCTGCAATCGAAAAACCGTCGCGCCAGACCATCGGCCCCGTAATTGCCGAGCTTGCGGGCAGTGGTGATGCACAGGCGGCGACCATCCTCGAGGCGTGGGGCGACAAGCGGTTGGGCCAGCGCAAGGCGGACGGAGCGTTCTTCATCGTCGAAAAGACCGCCGAGGGCTGGGAGCTGACGGCACTGGACGGGGCCGATGCCGGCACCGCGCCCAAGGGCGACATCACCGAATTGAAGCCCAACGCGGGCGTGCGCGGTCTGATCGCCACAGCGCTGGTGCAATTCACCCTGTCCGACCCCGACCGCGCCAAGCGGGCCGCGGCGCTGGAGTCGATCGCCAAGGACCCGAAACCCGAGGCGCTGGAGCCTTTGGCAGCCAGCATCGCGGGCGAGACGGATGCCGACCTGAAACTGCAGAAAGACCGCTTGCTGCGGCTGTTGACCATCCGCTTCGGGGCGACCGTCGAGGCGCGGGTGGCCGCCATCGAAGGCTTCGGGCGTGATCCGGGGATCGACCTGCGCGGGGCACTGAACCCGCTTGTGGCGACCACGCGCATCGCCTTTGCGGGCGAACCTCCGGCAGATGTGAACATGGCGCGCGAATTGCGCGCGGGGCGCGACCTGACCGAGGTCGAAGCCTATGACATTCTGGTGGCCGCTGGCATGGCCCCGGCACGGCTGACCGTGGCCGATGCGCGCAAGGCGCTGGTGGCGAATCTGAAGGACGGGGCGGTGGCCGGTGTGCCGCTGGCCGAACTAGACCGGCAAGAGGCACGCGACCGCGCCTATAACGCGCTCGAGTCGGCAGGCACGGTGCCCCCCGCCGCGACCGATGCCGAAGTGACGCAAGCGGTGGCCGCGCACCGCTTTGCCGAAGTCTTTGCCGAGGCCGACCCTGCGGTGACGACGGCGGCGGTCGCGGCATTGGGGCGGATCGGCACATCGGTGGCCGCAATGCAGGTGGCCGACCTGACGCTTGACGCGCTGTCGCTGGCGTCGATCTATTTCCTTGCGGCCATCGGGCTTGCCATCACCTTCGGCGTGATGCGGGTGATCAACATGGCGCATGGCGAATTCATCATGATGGGCGCCTATACCGGCTATGTCGTGCAGCAGTGGATCAGCAATTACACGCTGTCGATCATCGTGGCGCTGCCCTTGGCCTTTGCGGTGACGTTCCTTGCCGGCGTGGCGATGGAGCGGTTGGTGATCCGCCACCTCTACAAGCGCCCGCTCGAGACGTTGCTGGCGACCTTCGGGGTTTCCATCGCCTTGCAGCAACTTGCCAAGAACATCTTTGGCACACAGGCGCGGCCCCTCACCTCGCCCGCGTGGCTTGACGGGGCTTGGGTGCTGAACGACGTGGTGTCGATCAGCTATATCCGTATCGCGATCTTCGGGCTGGCGATCCTGTTTCTGGCGTTCTTCCTGTGGCTGATGAAGCGCACGCGCCTTGGCCTCGAAGTGCGGGCGGTGACGCAGAATCCGTCGATGGCGGCAAGCATGGGCATCAACCCCGACCGGATCAACATGCTGACCTTTGGCCTCGGGTCCGGCATCGCCGGTATCGCGGGGGTGGCCATCGGGCTGTTTGCCAAGGTTACCTCCGAACTCGGGTCGGATTACATCGTGCAAAGCTTCATGACGGTCGTGGTGGGCGGTGTCGGCAATATCTGGGGCACGCTGGCGGGGGCCTTGCTGATCGGCGTGCTGCAAAAGGGGATCGAGTGGTTCAACCCCTCGAACACACTGGCCGCGCAGACCTATATGATCTTGTTCATCATCCTGTTCATCCAGTTCCGCCCGCGCGGGATCATCGCCCTCAAGGGCCGCGCGGCGGGGGATTGACCATGGCGCACCTGTCCCCTTCTTCTTGTTCCAAATATCCCACGGGGGTGCGGGGGTGTGAAACCCCCGCTCCGGCTGCGGGGCAAATCGCAGGCAACCGTCAATGAGCCGTTCGTTTTTCGCCCGCAACCCTTCGGTCTTGTGGTTCCTGCTGGCTTTGGCCGTATTTACCCTGACCGTCACCCTGCTGTCCGAGGCATACGGGCTTCACCTTGTTTCGACATCCTTCGTCAAGACGCTGGGCAAGACGCTGTGCCTGTGTCTGGTCGCGTTGGCGATGGACCTGATCTGGGGATATTGCGGCATCCTGAGCCTTGGTCACATGGCCTTTTTCGCGCTGGGGGGCTACGGGCTTGGCATGTGGCTGATGTATGCCCGCACCGAAGAGATCGTGGTGGCGGCGCTGGCGCAGGACGTGCTGCCCGCCACGCCCGAAGAGATACGCCAAGGTATCGCCACGCAGATTTTCGGCGTGGTCGGGGCGTCCGATTTTCCTGCGATCTGGGTCTTTGCCCATAGCTTCTGGTTGCAGATGGGAATGGTCGTTCTGGTGCCCGGGGTGCTGGCGCTGGTGTTCGGCTGGCTGGCCTTTCGCAGCCGCGTCACGGGGGTGTATCTGTCGATCCTGACGCAGGCCATGACGCTGGCGCTGGCGCTGTACCTGTTCCAGAACGATAGCGGCCTGCGCGGCAACAACGGGCTGTCGGGGTTGCAGAACCTGCCGGGGCTGGATGCGGTGTCGCAAGACAGCCTGTCGATCTGGTTCTTCTGGGCCTCGTCTCTGGCGCTCGGGCTTGGCTATGTGCTGGTGGCGTGGGTGGTGTCGGGCAAGTTCGGCAGCGTCATCCGCGCCATCCGCGACGACGAGCAGCGGGTGCGCTTTCTTGGCTATTCGGTCGAGGGTTACAAACTGTTCGTCTTTACCCTGACGGCGGTGATCGCGGCGATTGCCGGGGCGCTGTATTATCCGCAGGCGGGGATCATCAACCCCGCCGAACTTGCGCCCATCGCCTCGATCTACCTGGCGGTCTGGGTGGCCATCGGCGGGCGCGGGCGGCTTTACGGCGCGGTGATCGGGGCGGCCTTCGTGTCGATCGTATCCAGCTGGTTCACGGGCGGGCGCGTGCCGGATGTGCCGCTGGGGTTCTATACCATCCAGTGGGTGGACTGGTGGTCGGTGGTGTTGGGCCTGTCCTTCGTGCTGGTCACACTCTTTGCGCCAAAGGGCATCGGCGGGTTGTTCGACCTGTGGCAGGGGGTGCATGCGCCCGACCGCAAGGGGGCGGCGCTTGGTCCCGATGACGGGGCGCTGATGGAAAAGGAGGCGCAGGGATGAGCGCGCTGTTGGAAGTGTCGGGCGTATCGGTCAGCTTCGACGGGTTCCGCGCCATCAACAACCTGTCCTTCAACATCGGCCCTGCCGAGCTGCGCGCCATCATCGGGCCGAACGGGGCCGGAAAGACGACCTTCATGGATATCGTCACCGGCAAGACGCGTCCCGACAGTGGCAGCGTCACCTTTGGCGAGCGGTCGGTATCGCTGTTGTCGATGTCCGAGGCGCAGATCGCGCGGGCCGGTGTGGGGCGCAAGTTCCAGCGACCTACGGTGTTCGAGGACCAGACGGTGCATGAAAACCTGATCATGGCGCTAAAGGCCGGGCGCAGCCCGTGGCGCGTGCTGGCTTGGCGCGAGGCGGCGGCGGACCGCGATAAGGTGGCAGCGCTGGCCGGGGAGGTCGGGCTGTCGGACGCACTGCCACGCAAGGCGGGCGAGCTTTCGCATGGCCAGAAGCAATGGCTGGAGATCGGGATGCTTCTGGCGCAAGAGCCGCGCCTGCTGCTGGTTGACGAACCAGCGGCGGGCATGACGCTGGCCGAGCGCGAACATACGACCAAGCTGCTGGTCGAAATGGCGCGGAACCGCGCCGTCGTGGTGGTCGAGCATGACATGGATTTCGTCCGCAGGCTCGATTGCAAGGTGACGGTGCTGCACGAGGGCGCGGTTCTGGCCGAAGGATCGCTCGACCACGTGACGAAGAACCAACAGGTGATCGAGGTCTATCTTGGGCGCGGTTAGGGGACGGGGCTGATGCTGGAAACCAAGGGTCTGACGCTGCATTACGGCGGGTCGCAAATCCTCTACGGCATCGACATGGTGGCGCGGGCGGGCGAGGTGACCTGTGTGATGGGCACCAACGGGGTTGGCAAGACCAGCCTTCTGAAGGCGCTGGCGGGCACGCATCCGCGGTCGGGCGGGACGATCACGCTGGCGGGCGAGGATGTGCCGCGCACACCGCCGCAGGGCATGGCGCGGCGCGGGCTGGCCGTGGTGCCGCAGGGGCGGATGATCTTTCCGCTGCTCACGGTGACCGAAAACATGCAGACGGCCTTCGCGCAGTTGCCCAAGGCAGAGCACAGGATACCGGACGAGATTTACGAGCTGTTTCCGGTGTTGAAGGATATGGGCCACCGGCGCGGCGGCGATCTTTCGGGCGGGCAGCAACAGCAACTGGCCATCGCGCGGGCGATGATCATGAAGCCGCGCGTGCTGCTGCTGGACGAGCCGACCGAAGGCATCCAGCCCAACATCATCCAGCAGATCGGGCGGGTGATTGCCTATCTGCGCGGCAAGGGAGATATGGCCATCGTGCTGGTCGAGCAGTATTTCGACTTTGCTTACGGGCTGGCCGACAGCTTTTATGTGCTCAAACGCGGGCAGGTGGCCTTGTCCGGGACCAAGGCCGAACTGTCGCAAGATATGCTGAGGCAGACGGTCTCGGTCTGACGCGGCGCACGCGCCCCCTCACCCCGGCCCTCTCCCCACAGGGGAGAGGGGGCGGCCATGGGGCAGGCCGCGTGCAGCTTGCGGGGGTGCGGGGGGCCTTATGCCCCCCGCAGCGCTTGGCGCGCGGCGGCCCCCCAGGGATATTTGCGACAAGGGGAACGGGGGGAAGGGCAGGATGCAGCGCTTGGCCAAACGCAAAAGGGGCCGCTTTCAGCGGCCCCTTTCGTCCTGACAAGGACGGATCAGTTGGTGGCGGGTGCTGCCGTGCCATCGGCAGGCGCTGCCGTGCCATCGGCCGGTGCTGCCGCTGCCGGAGCGAGCGAGGCAAGGAAGGCCGCGACATTGGCGCCGTCTTCGGCTTTCTTGAGCTTGAACATCATCTTGGACTTGGCTTTGGCATCGCCGGTCTTGTCCTTGAGGAAGGCAGTCGGGTCCTGAACATAGACCGCGAGGTCTTCTTCGGTCCAGACGAAACCGGTCGCGCCGAGTTCCTGGATGCCTTCGCCGTATTTGAATTCAGGGTAGCTGGCGGCAGGGCGGCCGATCACGCCATAAAGGTTCGGGCCGGTCTTGGCGTTCTTGCCGGCGAGCGTGTTGCCATCGGGATCGACGACGGCGTGGCAGGTCTGGCATTGGTTGAAGACTTTCTTGCCGGCTTCCACATCGCCTGCGGCGAAGGCCGGAACGGCGGCAAGGGCAGTCAGGGCAAGGGCGGTCAGGGTCAGTTTCATTCGGGGGTCCTCCCAAGGTATTTCGTGCACAGTATAGTGGTTCGTTCCACAGGATTGACAAGTCTTTGTGAGCGGAACTTTTTGCAGGTTTTCGGGCGGATTCCAGCGAAATCTTGCGCGTCAGGCCACCGCGTGGCTGATGGCGCAGCGTTGCCACAGCGAGGTGAGCGCGGTCACCAGATGGTCGATATCGGCGTCGGAATGCAGCGGACCGGGGGTGATGCGCAGACGCTCGGTGCCCTTGGGGACGGTGGGGTAGTTGATGGGTTGGACATAGATGCCCCAGTCGTCCATCAGGATATCCGAGATCATGCGGCATTTGACCGGATCGCCGATCATCACGGGGATGATGTGGCTGGCGTTTTCAAGATGCGGAATACCTGCGCGGTCGAGCCTTGCGCGCAGATTGGCCACGTTGGCGCGTTGGGCCATGCGTTCCTGGTCCGACTGCTTGAGGTGCCGGATCGAGGCGGTGGCCGCAGCGGCCACGGCGGGGGGCAGGGCGGTGGTGAAGATGAAGCCGGAAGCAAAGCTGCGGATGAAATCGCACAGGGCGGCCGATCCGGTGATATAACCGCCGACCACGCCAAAGGCCTTGCCCAGCGTGCCTTCGATCAGGCTGATGCGGTGGGCGAGGCCCAGCTCTTCCGACACGCCGCCACCATGGGGGCCATACATGCCGACCGCGTGCACCTCGTCGATGTAGGACAGCGCGCCATGGGCTTCGCAGACTTCGACGATCTCGCGGATGGGGGCGATGTCGCCGTCCATCGAATAGACCGATTCGAAGGCGACGATCTTGGGGCGGTCACCCACGGCGTGCAGCTTGCGGTCAAGGTCGCGCCAGTCGTTGTGTTTCCACAGCACCTTGTCGGCGCGGGAATGGCGGATGCCTTCGATCATCGATGCGTGGTTCTTTTCGTCCGACAGGATCACGGCGTTGGGGATTTTCGCGCCAAGCGTGGAAAGCGCCGCCCAGTTCGACACATATCCGCTGGTGAACAGAAGTGCCGCTTCCTTGGCGTGCAGATCGGCCAGTTCGCGTTCGAGGATCAGGTGGTGGTGATTGGTGCCCGAAATGTTGCGCGTGCCGCCTGCACCGGTGCCGCAGGTCTGCACGGCTTCGACCATCGCGTTCACGACCGCGTCGTTCTGCCCCATGCCGAGGTAGTCGTTCGAACACCAGACGGTGACTTCGCGCAATTCGCCGTTCTTGTGGTTTCCGGCACGGGGGAATGACCCGCAGCGGCGTTCCATTTCCGCAAAGACGCGGTAATTGCCTTCGGCCTTGAGGGCGTCGATCTGGCTGCTGAAAAGGGCGTCGAAATCCATGTCAGTGCTTTCTGGTCAGGGCCGGGTCTGTGATCGGCTTTGTTACAGGCGGCGCGGGGATCATCCAGCGCCAGAGTTTCTGGTCGGGAAGGGGAAGCACCATGAACCAGTGCTCCAACAGGGCAAGCAGGCTCAGGGCCGAAAGTAGGGTGAAGCCGACAAGGTGGCCGGGCGTGGGCGCGTGGTAGGCCCGTTCGATGAAGCAGGCGACCGCAAAGGTCAGGGCCGAAACCCAGATCGGAAAGGCCGCGTTCATCGGCGCACGGCGGAAATGGCTGGGCAGGTGCGACAGCGTTTGCGGCAGGAATTCGGTGTGGATGCGCGGGACGCCGAAGAAGAGGTTGAGCTTGGCCGAGATGCGGGCGAAGAACAGGATCACAAAGGTCCACAGGCCGAAGATGTTGGTGTGGCCTTCTGTCACGACGGCCATCGCGCCCATGGTGCCCATCAGCAGCAGTTCATGCCATGCGATGGTGCCGCAGGCGCGCAGGAAGCGGTTGAAGGTGCTGGCATGGGGCGGGCAGGGCGTGGTGTTGGGTCCGGCGATGATACCCGACAGGAAGGCAAGCTCGATCCAGGCCCAGATCGCAAGGGCGGCAAGGAAGCTCAGGTAGGCGCCGGTGGCGGTGTCGTCGTCCAAGACCTTGAGAAAGACGACCGCGCCGCCAAGGGCAAGCGGCAGACCGAGGATTACCGACCACAGATGCGCGTCGCGCCCCTGATGATCGGCGCGTTTGACGCGCCAGATGATGATGCCGGTCGAAAACCACCACAAAAACAGCGCGGACAAGGCGGCAAGCCACGGGTTGGTCATACGCGGCCCCCCCCGAAAGGGGAGCCGCGCAGGGCGGTGGGACGCGCCCATCCCTCCGCCGCAATCACCGTTTGCACGGCGATATGATGGTCACTGGTCAATAGGTCGGCTCCATCCGGACGGATGCCGGAGGTGTCGTCTTGATGACCGGGATCAGATAAAGACCGGCAAAGGCCAGCAGGGCGCGGGCGGTTGCGGTTTTGTGGGAAAGCCAGCCCGACAGGCCGCCCTTCTTTTTGGCCTTGTCCATGTCGCGCATGGCGGCGTCCATCGACCGCAGGCCCGGAAGCCAGCGCGGGTGGTCGATGTCGATTTCGACCGGAAACACCTGCCGCGCGATGGCCGAGGTCTTGCGATACACCTCTTGGTCATACCAGTCGATGTCGACGCCGAGGTGGTGGTGGAAATCTACCCGCGCATGGTCACGCACCCACATTGTCGAATAGACCGCCGTCAGGAAGAAGCGGATCCACAGCTTGTTGGCAAAGCTGGTGGTCAGTTTCGGGTCGGTGCGCATCAGCAGGGCAAAGGCCTCGCCATGGCTGAACTCGTCGTTGCACCATTCGCGGAACCATTTGAAGATGGGGTGGAAGCGGTGCTCGGGGTGCGCTTCGAGATGGCGGAAGATCGTGATGTAGCGCGCGTAACCGATCTTTTCCGACAGATAGGTGGCGTAGTAGATGAACTTGGGCCGGAAATAGGTGTACTTCTTGGCCTTCGTCAGAAAGCCCAGGTTCACCGCCACGCCCGCTTCGCGCAGCGCATCGTTGATGAAACCGGCATGGCGTGCCTCGTCGCGCGACATGTAGCTGAACAGCTCGCAGATGTCGGGGTTGGAACCGCGGCGCTTCATTTCCTTGTAAAGCACGCAGCCCGAGAATTCGGCCGTGCAGGACGACACCAGAAAGTCGATGAATTCCACGCGCAGCGCGGGGTCCATGCCTTTCCAGTCCACATCGTCCCAATCGGCGTTCTTCTTGAAATGGCCCTTGTTCGGGTCGGATTTCATCTGCGCCAGCAGGGCATCCCATTCGGCCCGCACGGGGGTGACATCGACACGGTCCATCGCGTCGAAGTCGGTGGTGTAAAAGCGCGGGTTCAGAAGGGTGGTTTCGGTCGCCATTGCGGTGGTGTCAAAGGCACCCTGCATTTCGGAATGCAGTTCGTCATGGGTGGTTGCGTGAACGTTCATAGCGTCACCTCGTCCGAGAAGGAAAATTCGCAAAGCTCCATGAAGTCCAGATCGCCGGTCAGGCGGGTCCAAAGACGTTCCACGGCGCTTGCACGGGTGATGGTTGCGGTGCGGTCTTCGACCACGACCTCGCCGTAAGCGGCCATGACAGGCGCGCCGTGGACGAGAACCTCGTCACCGGGATGCACGACCGCGCCGTTGTTGAAACGGACATGGGCGTGCAGGGCCTCGAAGCGGTGGCTGATTTCGACGGTGCAGGGCACGTCTTCGCGGGTTTTCGTGAACAGTGGCATGGTCATTCCCCCGCTTTCTCGATCAGCCGCACGAAGGCGGCCCTGTTGTCCGAGCCAAAGGCGTAAAGCTCGGCGCTCCAACCCGTTGTCGGGTCTTCGGCGACGAGGCGGCCGTTGTCGTAAGCCACGATGTTGATGGGCGGGTTGTCCTTGATGCCGTGGACAAGGCGTTCGCGCGCCATGCCGGACTGGATCACGGTGATGAAACCGCCATGGGGCAGGTCGGCCAGAACGGTGCCATCGGGGCGTTCGACCACGACGGCTTGTGCCGATTTGCCGATCAGGACGATGGGCGTGCTGTGGACGGCGGTTCCTGCGACCGGCACGCCGACATGGGCACGACCCGAGACAACCGAATAGCTGGCCAGTGCAAGGGTCGAAAGCGCCAGCGCGGCCATGCCCAAAAGCAGGGTGCGCGGGATCATCTCTTTTTCGCGGTTGGGGGTATGTGTGCTGTGCATGGTCATTCCCCCTTATTCCGCAGCGACCGCGCCCATGGGCGCTGTGCGGGTGACGACAGGTTGCGACAGGCGCGTTTCGGCGGCATCTGCCAGCACGCGGGCCACGATGGCAGCATCGGGAATGCAGCGCAGCGCGGGTTCGGTCTGTTTCAGGTGCCAGGGCCGCGCGTGCGGCCACATCTGCAGATAGGCAAGGCGGGTGTCGCCTTGTGTCTGCAGCGCGATGGTGCCGGTGCCGTTCGGTTTCACCTCGACCGAGGCCGAGGCGACCTGTTTGAACGGAATGTTATATGTGACCGACAGCGCGCCGATCCGCATCAGCACGCGGGCGGTGGTGACGGTGTAGATCGTGGCGCGCGACTGTGCCCATGCAAGGAACAGGATCACGCCAAAGGCCGCGACCATCAGCATGGCATAGGGCAGGCCACGGGCAACCGCCATCACGGCGCCGCCATCGGCCAGACCGTTTGCGGCTTTCCAGACAACGACCACGGCCATGTAGCCCATGATCCAGTTCAGTTTCCACGCCTCGCGGGCAAGGGGCAGGACAGCGGGGCGGCCTTGCCAGAGGATGTTTTCCCCCTTTGGCAGGGGCGCCGGAATGCCGGGTGCGGCATCGAAGGCGAAGTCGTCATGGCCTGACATGTGCAGACCCTTTCATGATGGGGTAAGACGGGGCGGCCCGGGCGCAGGCCGCCCCCCTTTTGTTCAGAAGCCGCTCTTGCGTTTGGCGGCGTCATACATCCAGCCACCGGCGACATAGCCCGAGATCTTGTCTTCCTCGAGCTTGGTCACGGTGGTCAGGGATTTGGTCTGCGGGATGCCCGCAAAGCTGTCAGAGGCGATAGCGCGGACACGCACACGGTCGGGCCAGATGCGCGCCAGCGTCATCGGCACCAGCCGCTTGCCGCCGCTGTTCAGCTCGATCTCGAGGTAGCGCACCAGTTGTTCCGGCGCGTCGACCCACATGTCCGACACGCGGCCCACGACTTCGAGGTCGGCACCCTGAACCGGCAGGCCGCGCGGATCGCGTCCGGCGCTGACGACAAAGCCCTTGGCCTGACCCATCGGCACGATCTTGGCATGGCCGTGGCCATCTAGTTCCGGCTCGTCACGGCGCGGCGCCCACGAGGCGGGGCCGACGCCATCGGCCATCGCATTGCCGGTGGGGGCATGCGGAAAGCCTTCGGACACGGCGGTACGGGCAAGGGCCAGATCGGTGCGGCGGTGCGCCGCCTCGTTCGCAGCCGAAGGCACGGTCACGTCACCTTTGCCAAAGGGCAGGCGGAAGGTCTTGGGTTTGGGCAGCGGAAAGGGGCCCTGGTTCGGGGCGGTCAGGCCGTCCTCGGTTTCCAGCGGGTAACCTTCGCGCATGTTCTCGGTTTGCAGGTAATAGACAAGCAGGGCAAAGAAGGCCCAGAAGAGCCATATGGCGAGGCTCGCCAAGTCGAAGTTTCCGAAGAAAGTCACACCAACCATTTTATGGTCCTCCGAAGGGTCAGGTGGGGAATTCGACGATGGCAAGACGCGCATCGCCGGAAGGCTTGGTTTCAGTCAGCGGCCGGACACGGACCAAGGGGCCGAGCACGGCAAGGGTTGCAAAAAGCAGCCCGATTTCGAGGTGGTAGACGAAGGAATAGCCAAGGCTTGCGTCGGTCAGCCCCGTGCCCAGCCAGCCGTTCGTGGCAAGGTGGCCGGTCAGGTCGCGCAAGCTGCCGCCAAGGAAGATCGAAGCACCCTGTGCCGTTGCCTGTGCCGCGCCCCACGCGCCAAGTGCGATGCCTGCACCCGCGATGCCACCGACCGACAGTTGCATGGCCACTGTCAGGGTCGAGATGGCGAAAAGCCCCGATCCGAAGCCGATCATCCCCGCGCCTGCGAAGAACAGGGCGGTGGAATGCAGCGGCCCTGCAAAGATGACGGCGACGAAAGCCACGATCCCCGCCAGCAGGCCGCGCGCGGCCATGCGGAAAGGGTCGATGCCCTTTGCCAGCCAGCGGGCGGCCAGCACGAAGCCGATCAGCGCGCCCGTGGCGGTCATGGCGGTAAGCAGCGTGGTTTTCGAGACCGACAGGCCGAGAATTTCGCCCCCGTAAGGTTCCAGCAGAACGTCTTGCATGTTGAAACCGAGCGTGCCGATCACGACGACGACCAGCAGCCGCCCCGCCGTGCCGCTGGCCATCAGATCGGCCCACGACTCCGAGAACGACGTGCGCGGGGCAGCGCGCTCTTGCGCCGTCATCGGGCGAAAGCGTTCCTGTTTCCACAGCGCGATCAGGTTCAGCACCAGCGTCATCAGCCCGCAGCCCTGCACCACGCGCACAAGGGTCAGCGGCGAGAAATCGGTCAGCAGCCAGCCCACGATAATGGCCGAAACGCCCATGCCAGCCAAGTTCATCACGTAAAGCAGCGCCACGACGCGGGGCCGCGTCTCGTCGCTTGCGCGGTCCGAGGCAAGGGCAAGCCCCGCGGTCTGCGTCATGTGCATACCGATGCCGGTCATCAAAAAGGCAAGCGCTGCAAGCACTTCGCCTGCAAAGGGCACGTCATAGGTGCGGTCGCCCGACAGCACGATCAGCGCAAACGGCATGACGGCAAGGCCGCCCATCTGCCACAGGCTGCCGAACCACAGGTAAGGCACGCGCTTCCATCCCAGCGCGGAACGGTGCGTATCCGACCGGTGGCCCAGCAGCGCGCGGAAGGGCGCGACCAGCACCGGAATGGCGATCATCGCGGCCACGACCATGGCCGGCACCGACAGCTCCACGATCATAACGCGGTTCAGCGTGCCCAGAAGCAAGACCGAGGCCATGCCGACCGAGACCTGAAACAGCGACATGCGCAAAAGCTGCGAGAGCGACAGCCCTTCCGAGGCCACATCGGCAAAGGGCAACCAGTTGGTGCCCAGCATTTGCAGATGCTTCTTGCGGATGATCACGGCTGATACTCCAGACATTCCGAGATGTAGAAACCGCGGGTCACGCGCTCGATGCGGCGCAGCTTGCCGGGGGCATGCGGGGCGATGCTTTCCATCGCATGCGGAATCATGGTGGGTGAGCGGTCGGCGCGGGGGAACAACTTGCCGATCGTAAAGAACGTCATCAGGAACGGCGTCTTGGGGGCCACGGTAAAGACGATGCCGCCGCGCGTGCGCTTGCCCAGACGGTTCAGGATGCTGCCGATATCGGGGGCGGCGTAGTAGATCAGGCTGTCCATCGCCATGACGAAGTCGAACTTGCCATGGGCGGCGTCGGTCATATCACCTGCGGCAAAGGTAACGCGGGACGACAGGCTTTCGGGCAGGCGCGCCTTGGCAATGCCGATCAGTTGCGGCGAGATGTCCACAGCCAGCACATCGGCACCGCGCTTTGCAAGTTCCTCGGTCATCGACCCCGTGCCGCAGCCCGCATCAAGCACGCGGCAACCGCGCAAGTCTGCGGGCAGGCGCGACAGCATCGTCGCGCGCATCCGGTCGCGGCCTTCGCGCACGGTCTGGCGGATGCGGCTGACGGGCGCATCGCTCGTCAGGCGGTCCCAAACCTTGGTCGCGCTGTGATCGAAATAGTGTTCGACCCTTTGGCGGGTGGCGGCATAGTCGGTCATCTCAATCGAATCCCAGAAGTTCGAAGATCTCGCGGTCGGGCAGCGGTTCGGGCGTGGACCCCGTGCCCTGGACCGACCGCCACAGCGTTTCGGCAAGGCGCATGTATTCGGCGCGGGCCATGACGATGTCTTCGCTATCGTCCATCTCGAACAGCGTCTTTTTCTTCAGGCGCGAACGGCGGATGGCATCGATGTCGGGCATATGGGCAAGGCGGTTGAAGCCGACACGGGCGCAGTAGCGGTCGACCTCGTCGGTCTCGCGCGAACGGTTGGCCACGCAGCCCGCCAGACGGACCTTGTAATTGCCCGATTTGGCCTGCACGGCGGCGATGATGCGGTTCATCGCGTAGATGGAGTCGAAATCGTTGGCGGTCACGATCACGGCGCGGTCGGCATGTTGCAGCGGGGCTGCAAAGCCGCCACAGACCACATCGCCCAGCACGTCGAAGATCACCACGTCGGTGTCTTCCAGAAGGTGATGCTGTTTCAGCAGTTTCACCGTTTGGCCCACGACATAGCCGCCGCAGCCGGTGCCTGCGGGCGGGCCGCCGGCTTCCACGCATTTCACGCCGTTGAAGCCGGTGGCCACGTAATCCTCGGGGCGCAACTCCTCGGCGTGAAAATCGACCTCTTTCAGGATATCGATGACCGTCGGCTGCAAGCGGCCCGTCAGGGTGAATGTGCTGTCATGCTTGGGGTCGCAGCCGATCTGCAAGACACGCTTGCCCATCATGGAAAAGGCCGCAGACAGGTTCGAACTGGTGGTCGACTTGCCGATCCCGCCCTTGCCATAGACCGAAAAGACCTTGGCCCCTTCGATCCTGGTATCGTTGTCCTGATGCACCTGGACCGACCCTTCGCCGTCCAGTCCCCGCAGATCGGGGATTTCGTCTTTCGGGCTCATCTTGGCTCCTTCGGGGCGGGCGCGCCCGTCATCATCTGTTCATAAATATCCCGGGGAGCGCGAGGGGCTGGCCCCTCGCTCCGCGGCGTCATGCGGGTGCGCGTGTCGGTCATTCCGCCGCGATCCCTTCCAAACGGTCTTCCAACTCGTCCGCTGCGTGTTGCAGGGCCGAAAGCGTGTCGGCATCGGGTTGCCAGTAGTTGCGGTCGCTGGCTTCCAGCAGGCGTTGCGCCATGCGGCTCGAGGCTTCGGGGTTCAGCCCTGCCAGACGGCGGCGCATCGCCTCGTCCAGCACAAAGGTTTCCGACAGGCGCTGGTAAACCCACGGGTCGACCTGCGCTGTGGTGGCCGACCAGCCCATCGTGTTGGTCACATGCGCCTCGATCAGCCGCACGCCTTCGGCCCCGTGGCGCAACAACCCCTCGTAGAACTTGGGGTTCAGCGTGCGCGAGCGGCTTTCCAGCGCGATCTGGTCTTTCAACGTGCGCACCGTGCCTGCACCGCGCGTCTGGTCGCCGATGTAAACCGGCGTTTCCTCACCGCCGCGCGCGCGTTTCACCGCACGGGCGATGCCGCCCAGCGTGTCGAAATACTGGTCGACGCTCGTGACGCCCAGTTCGACGGACTCGAGGTTCTGGTAGGCAAGGTCGACATCCTTGAGCACCTGTTGCAGCAGGCCCGCATGTTTGACCGGCTTGCCGCCCATGCCGTAAGCAAAGGATTTGCGCGATTCATAGGCATCGGCGAGTTCGTCTTCGGCACCAAAGGCCGACGATCCGACCAGCACGTTCACGTTCGACCCGTAAGCGCCCTCGGCGTTGGAAAAGACGCGCAAGGCGGCGGTTTCCATGTCGATGCCCAGTTCGGCGGCCTGCCGCAGCGCGTGGTCGCGGATGAAGTTCTGCGACAGCGGCTCGTCGGCGGTCGCGGCCTTGTAGGCGGCTTCGGCCAGCATCCGCGTCTGCAGGGGCAGAAGGTCGCGGAAGATGCCCGAAAGTGTCATCACCACGTCGATCCTCGGGCGGCCAAGCTCGGCCAGCGGAATCAGATCTGCCCCGCACAGGCGGCCGTAATGGTCAAAGCGCGGGCGCGCACCCATCAGCGCCAGCGCCTGCGACAACGGCGAGCCATCGGATTTGATGTTGTCCGACCCCCACAAGACCAGCGCCACCGAACGCGGCAGGCGGGCATGGGCGGCCAGCAGGCGGTCAGCCTGTGCCGCACCATCGCGCAGCGCATAGGCGGTGGGCATGCGGAACGGGTCGAAGGCGTGGATGTTGCGCCCCGTGGGCAGGATATCGCGGCTGCGCAGCAGGTCACCGCCCGGAACGGGGGCGATGAAATGGCCGCCAAGCGCACGCAGCAGCGCCGGAATTTCCGTATCTTGCGCCAGTTGCGCATCCAGCGTTGCGGCATCAGTGCCCGTCAGGCCGATCAGGTCGATGGTGGTCTGCCGCATCTCGGGCGTCATCGGGCGGCCAAGCACGTGCAACCCGTCGGGGATCAGCGCGGATTCGGTTTCCAGCACCTTGAGCCACAGCGTATCGGGGTTCGTTGCATCCAGATCGACCAACGCCGCCTGTTCGCGCATCAGCGCCAGCAGGTCGTCGCGTTCCGGCGCATCGGCGCCAAGCTGCCGCCAGCGGGTGAGCGAATCCTTGAGGTCCAGAAGCCCCTTGTACAGGCCCGATTGCGCCAAGGGCGGCGTCATATGCGTGATGGTGATGGCGTTCGAGCGGCGCTTGGCCAGCGTCGCTTCGGACGGGTTGTTCGACGCGTAGAGATAGATGTTGGGCAGGTTGCCGATCAGCCGGTCGGGCCAGCAGCCGCCACCGACACCGGCCTGCTTGCCCGGCATGAATTCCAGCGCGCCATGCATCCCGAAATGCAGCAGGGCATCGGCGCCGAAGTCTTCGCGCATCCAGCGGTAAAAGGTGGTGAAGGCGTGGGTGGGTGCAAAGCCGTGTTCGAACAGCAGGCGCATCGGGTCGCCTTCGTAGCCAAAGACGGGTTGCAGGCCGACGAACACATTCCCGAACTGGCAGCCCAGCACCATCACGCCGCGCCCGTCGGTCTGGATGCGGCCGGGGGCGGGGCCCCAGACGGCCTCGACATCTTTCAGCCAGGGGCTGCGGGCAACCATTTCGGCGGCAGGCACGATGGTGTGCACGTTGGCAGGCTGGCCGTACAATTTCGCGTTGCCGCCAAGCACCGCCTCGCGCAGCGCCTCGACCGTGGCGGGGGGTGCCACGCCATAGCCCTCGGCCCGCATGGCGTGCAGCGTGTTCAAAAGCGATTCAAAGACGCCAAGGTAGGCGGCGGTTCCTGCAGCGCCCGCATTGGGCGGAAAGCCGTAAAGCACCACGGCGACCTTGCGCTTGGCAATGTCCGACCGGCGCAGCGTGGCCAGACGGGCAACCTTGTCGGCCAGCGCCACGATCCGCTCGGGGCAGGGGGCCATGGCGCGGTTGGTAACCGATTCGGCAGGCGCACGGCAGCGGTGGGCGCAACCGTCGCAACCGTTCAGGTCGTGGCGTCCGGCAAAGACGGTGGGGTTGGTCGCGCCGTCGATTTCCGGCAGGGCGATCAGCATGGTGGTCTCGACCGGACCAAGGCCGCCTTGCGATGCGCCCCATTGGCCAAGCGTCTGGAACTCCAGCGGATGCGCCGCGACATAAGGCACGTCGAGCGCGGTCAGCGCGGCCACGGCGGCGGGGCTGTCGTTATAGGCAGGGCCACCCACAAGGCTGAAGCCCGTCAACGACACCAGCGCATCGACGCGGCCGGCAAAATAGGCATCCATCGCAGGCCGACCGTCGAGGCCACCGGCAAAGGCGGGCAACACGGCGATGCCCTTGGCCTCAAAGGCGCGGATGGCGGCGTCGTAATGCGCGGTGTCACTGGCGAGGATATACGAACGCAGCATCAGCAGGCCGACTGTCGCCGTAGCACCCGCGGGGCGCGGGATGGTGGCGGGGGCGGTGGTGATGCGCTGGCCAAGATCGGGGTGATACAGGCCGACATCGGGGTAATCGACAGGGGGCTTGGATGCCACGCCCTGCCAGTCGCGGTTGGCGGTGTAGCGCGACACCAGAAAGCGGATCATCTGCTCGATATTGTCGTCGGACCCGCCCAGCCAATATTGCATCGACAAGAACCACGCCCGCAGATCCTGCGCCTTGCCGGGCAGAAAGCGCAGGATTTTGGGCAGACGGCGCAGCATCTTCATCTGCTTCTCGCCCGACTTGCCCGAAGGCGCGCCCGACCCGCGCAGTTTCTTCAAAAACTGCATCGCGGACGAAGCAGGCTTGGACATATCCAGATCGCCCATCCGCGTCAGCTTGACGATGGCCGGATCGGCAATCAACCCGACGAAGGCATCGGCGCGCAGGCTCGCGGCCTGCAACTGGGGCAGGATGGCGCGGATGTGCTCTTCGATGAACAATAGGTTCGCCACCACGAAATCGGCCGTGTCCACGGCGGCACGGGCGGCGGCAAGGGCGGCGGGGTTTTCGGCCCATTCGGCGGCGGCGTGGACCGAAACCTCGATCCCCGGAAAGTCGCGCGCCAAGCGCGGCGCGATGCGGGCGGCGGGGCCAGCGGCATGGGCGTCGAGCGTCACGATGACGAAACGGTAGACCCCCGCGCCCTTGTCGGGCGGGGTCAGGGTCGCGCGGGTCATCCGGTCATCGCGCATAATGGGCCTTTGCTTCGTAAAGCGTCTCTACGCTGATCTCGGTCACGCCACGGTCGGCGGCGTATTTCTCGGTGTTGCGCTTGGCCTTGCCGCGCACGAAGAAGGGAATCTTCTTCAACTCGCGCTCGGCAGATGCAGCCCAAAGCGGCTCTCCCTCGTTCATCCTTGCTGAAATACTCTGGGGGTCCGGGGGCAAAGCCCCCGCGGCGTCAGCCTCGACGTCCTCGACAGGACGCTCGCTCGCCTTGGCACCATGGTGGCTGGCCCCTGCCGCATCGTGGAATTCGAAATCCTCGCGGAACATGGTCAGCAGATGTTCTTCCAGACCCATCACAAGCGGGTGGATCCAGGTGTCAAAGATGACATTCGCGCCCTCGAAGCCCATCTGCGGGCTGTAGCGGGCGGGAAAATCCTGCACATGGACAGGTGACGAGATGACGGCGCAGGGAATGCCAAGGCGCTTGCCGATATGCCGCTCCATCTGCGTGCCAAGGATCAACTCGGGTTGCAGGCGTTCAATCTCGGCTTCGACTTCCAGATAATCGTCGGTGATCAGCGCCTCGACGCCATGCGCTTTCGCGGCGGCGCGCATGGGCCGTGCGAATTCGCGGTTGAAGCAGCCCATGCCGACGACGCTAAAGCCGATCTCGGTCGCGGCGATGCGGGCGGCGGCGATGGCGTGGGTCGCATCACCGAAGATGAACACGCGCTTGCCCGTCAGGTAGGTGCTGTCGACCGATGCAGACCACCACGGCAGGCGCAGGGCACTTTCGTCGACCGCTGCCGATAGGCCGGTCAGGCTGGCGACCTCGTGCAGGAAATCGCGGGTGGCGCCGACGCCAAGGGGAACGGTTTTCGTCCACGGCTGGCCACAGGTCCGTTCCAGCTGGCGCGCGGCGCCTTCGCCGGTTTCGGGGTAAAGCAGCACGTTGAAATGCGCCTGCCCCATGCGGGCGATGTCGGAAGGGCGAGCATTCAGCGGTGCGGCCACGTTGACGGTAATGCCCATCAGGCCAAGCAGTTTCGTCACTTCCGCCACGTCGTCGCGGTGCCGAAAGCCCAATGCCGTGGCCCCGAGGATGTTGCAGGTGATGGCTTGGGTGCGCGGCATCGGCTTTGCCAGATGGCGCACGATCTGGTGGAACGTCTCGTCCGCGCCAAAGTTTTCCTTGCGCTGGTAACTGGGCAGGTCAAGCGGGATCACCGGGATGGGCAGACCCAGCGCTTCGGTCAGCCCGCCCGGATCGTCCTGGATCAGTTCGGCGGTGCAAGAGGCACCGACGATCATCGCTTCGGGTTTGAAGCGGGCATAGGCATCGCGTGCGGCATCCTTGAACAGGTTGGCGGTGTCGCCGCCCAGATCGCGGGCCTGAAAGGTGGTATAGGTCACCGGCGGGCGGTGGTTGCGCCGTTCGATCATGGTGAACAAGAGGTCGGCGTAAGTATCGCCCTGCGGGGCATGCAGCACGTAATGCAGGCCCTTCATGCCGGTGGCCACACGCATCGCGCCGACATGGGGCGGGCCTTCGTATGTCCAAAGCGTCAGTTTCATACCGTGGCCCCCGCTTGCAGCAGCGCCTTGCGGCGCAAGGGGCGGCTGAACAGACCTGCAAGGTCGCCCGCCTGTTCGTAAAAATGGACCGGCGTGAACACCAGTTCGATGGCCCATTTGGTGGTGGAACCTTGCGCCTCGAGCGGATTGGCAAGGCCAAGGCCGCAAACGGTCAGGTCGGGCCGCGCGGCGCGCTGGCGGTCGAGTTGCTTTTCGACGTCCTGCCCTTCGGAAATGGTCGGGCCTGCGGCGATAAGCTCAAGGTCGGGACCGTGAATCGCGTCATGCAGATAGGGGGTGCCGATCTCGATCGCCGTCATCCCACATTCGGCGGTAAGGAAGCGGGCAAGCGGAATTTCCAGCTGGCTGTCGGGGAAGAAGAACACCGACTTGCCGCGCAGTTCGGCGGATTGGGTGGCGATGGCTTTTAGCGCGCGCGTCCGGGGGGCGGCGGTGACACGGTCAAAGGTGGCGTCGTCAACGCCGAATTCCGATGCGACGGCGCGCAGCCAAGCCGTGGTGCCCGCTTCTCCAAAGGGGAAGGGGGCCGAGATATGGCGCGCGCCCCGGCGGGTAAGGGCGGCATGGGTGTCGCCAAGGAAGGGTTGGACAAGCGCAAAGACGGTGTTCGCGCCCACGGCAGGCAGGTCGCCCGAGCGGCGGGCGGGCAACATGCGGACAGGGCCGATGCCCATGGCCGAAAGCAGGGCAAGACACTGGTCTTCCACCACATCGGGCAGGGCGCCGACGACGAGGAGTTCACGCGCAGTGGTCGTGGCGAGCGAGGGGACCATGGCAGCAAGACAGGCGTCTTCGCCTTGGGTAAAGGTCGTCTCGATGCCGCTGCCCGAATAGTTGTACACGCGCACATGCGGGCTGTGCATCCCCGACAGCCGCTCGGCGGCGCGGGCGAGATCGAGCTTGATGACCTCGGACGGGCAGGAACCGACAAGGAAAAGCTGCTTGATGTCAGGGCGGCGTGACAGCAGGCGGGCAACCTCGCGGTCCAACTCGGCATTGGCATCGGCCAGACCGGCAAGGTCTTTCTCTTCCAGAATCGCGGTGCCGAAGCGGGGTTCGGCAAAGATCATCACGCCTGCCGCCGCTTGCAGCAGGTGGGCGCAGGTGCGCGACCCGACCACAAGGAAAAACGCGTCCTGCATCTTGCGGTGCAGCCAGATGATTCCGGTCAGCCCGCAGAACACCTCGCGCTGGCCACGCTCTTTCAGCACCGGCGTGTCGCGGCAGCCGGTCGACTTGGCAAGGGCGGGGGGCAGATCGAGGCTCATGCCGCTGCCCCCTGTGTCATGCCGTCGCGCCGTGCGAGGCGCAGTTTCCAGATGAACTGCGCCGCGTTGACGGCATAGGTGGCATAGGCCAGCAGCGCCAGCGCCATCAGCTGCGGTTCGGTCAGCGCCTTGGTGAACAGGGCTGCAAGATAAAGGCTATGCAGGCCGATCACGGCAAAGCTGAACACATCTTCCCAGAAAAAGGCGGGGGCAAACAGGTATTGGCCGAAGACCACCTTCTCCCAGATCGCGCCGGTGACCATGATCACATACAAAAAGCCGGTCTTGACCAGAATCGAGACGGTCGCCGCCATATAGCCGTCGCCGGTAAGCAGGAAGCGCAGCACCAGAACCAGCGAGACGGCAAAGGCAAGGAACTGCGCCGGAGCCAGCAGGCCCTGCACCAGCGTCCACCGGGTCGAGTCGCGCCGGGCGCGCTGTTCGGCGGTGTAAAGCCGCTTTTTGGGGGCAGGGTGGGCTTGGGGCTGCATCTCGCGACGCCTCATTCTTCGGCAGTTCTGCGTCCAAGGTAACGACAGGGGGCAGAGTGTCAACTGAAACTTACAGGTTGATGCAGAGGATTTGCCGTGCAGCGACGGCTTGTTTCCTTGGCTTTCCTTGGGGAAAACGCAAATTGACTTAAGAAAACGCGCGTTTTTTCGCTCGTTACGGCGCGGTATGTCCTACGAGTGTCAATTTGCTTTGACATTCCCCTTGTCGGGGCAGAGATTGAGGGCGGGATCACAAGAGTGACGTGCGCGGCCAGTTTTCGCGTGGTATCCGAAGGGTCCGGGAGCCGATGATGCAGCACCTCGTGCAGGGCAGGTCGGCGCGCCGGATGGAGGGTTCGATGGGCGATGCGTCAGGGGCGAACGGCATGGACAGGGTGGTGCATTTCGCCGCCGAAGTCGTGGCGCGCCTAGCAAAGGGCGACACATCGCAAGGTGGCGTGCTCAACGAGTCGATGCTGCAGCGGTTGATGCGGGCGGTTGCGGTGCCCGATCCCGACGGGTTTGCAGCATTGCGCCCCGAATTCAAACGCGCCAAGATTTCGCCCTCCGTCGTGGCAGATCATTACATTCCCGAAGTCGCCCGCCGTTTGGGCCGCGACTGGGCGACCGATTGTGCGACCTTTGCCGATGTGACGATGGGGTCGGCACGGTTGCAGGCGATCTTGCGCGAGATCGGTCGCGACTGGTCGGCAGATGCGGCAGGATCGGCCGAGGGGCCGACGCTTCTGGTCATCCTGCCCGAGGGCGAGCAGCATACGCTGGGGGCCATGGTTCTGGCGGCGCGGTTGCGGCGCAATGGCGTGTCGGTGTCGCTGCGGATCGGTGACCCTGCGCCGGTGCTTGCAACCTTTGTGCGCGACCGCAGTTTCGACGGTGCGCTGATCTCGGTTGCCTGCCACGAAAGGCTTGAAAATTCTGCCAGACTTGTGAAAACGCTGAAAGATTCGACGCAAGGAAGGCTGAAAATCGCGGTCGGTGGTGCGGTGCTGGAAACCGGCGCATATTGCGCCAACGCGACCGGAGCGGATGTCGTGACGAATGATATCGAAGTGGCTTTGGCGGGGCTGGGCCTCGTGGGCCGACCGGCCGAGGTGGAACGGGTCTGAAACGGATGTAAGGGGCGGGTTCCGCATCGGCGGGGCCCCGCGAGCGAAGCTAGGAACGCAGTGACAACCGACGGCAGACATCTTTTGAATGGCGGAAAGCTTCCGCTGATCGCCCCCGATCTGTTGGGCGAAATCCTTGCGACTGCGTCGGATATCGCGCTTCTCGTGTCGCCATCGCGGCGCATCATCTCGGTCATGGTCAATCCGCATCACCGCAGCTTCGGGCAGTTGACCGACTGGGAAGGCGGCAACCTGCGCGACGTTCTGACCGACGAAAGCAACCGCAAATTCGAGGCGCGACTGGCCGATCCGCATGCCAAGCGGATGCCGGGTCTGGCGATCGAGTTGAACCACGCCGATCAGGTGCATTGGGAATTTCCGGTGCGCTATTCCATCCACCGTATCGGCAACGACGATTCGCTGTTGATGATGGGGCGCGACCTGCGCCCCGTGGCCGAGGTGCAGCAGCAACTGGTGCAGGCGCAGCTGGCGCTCGAACGCGATTACGAAAGCCAGCGCGAACTGGACACGCGCTATCGCGTGCTGATGGAAGTGTCGCGCGACCCGATCCTGATGGTGTCGATGGGAACAGGGCGGATCACCGACCTCAACCCCGCCGCTGCCGTGCTTTTGGGCGGTCAGCGTGCCGATCTGGTGGGCGCTGCCATCGCGCAGGAATTCGAAGGGCGCAGGCGCGGCGAGTTTCTCGAAAACATGTCGAATCTGGCCGTGGCCGAACGCAACGCGCCCATCGAATTGACCGCGCGGCGGTCGCAAAAGCGGGTCTTCGTCACGCCGACGGTGTTTCGCGCGGCGGGCGAGCGTATCTTGTTGTGCCAGATCGACACCGCTCAGGTCGGAGCGACGGCGAGCGACGAGTTGGCAGGCAACCTCTCGCGGCTTTACCACGAAGGCGTCGACGGGATCGTGTTCTGCGATGCCGACGGCAATATCCGCGCCGCGAACGAGGCTTTCCTGAACCTGACCGACACGGCCAACATGGCCGCGATCAAGGGGCGGTCGATGGCCGATTTCCTTGCGCGGGGGGCCGTCGACCTGCGGGTGTTGATAGACAACGTCAAGCGTACCGGCCAGTTGCGCATGTATGCGACGCGCCTGACCACCGATTTCATGGGCCAGATCGCGGTCGAGATTTCGGCCACATGGCTGAACGACCGCCCCAATCCGGTGCTGGTGCTGGTGGTGCGCGATGCCAGCCGCGCCGAGTCGCTGCGGCGTCCGCCCTTTGGCCAGCCCGATGACGGGGTGCGCAACGTGATGGAACTGGTCGGATCGTCCACACTAAAGGACATCGTGGCCGAAACCACCGATGTGATCGAAAAGATGTGCATCGAGACTGCATTGGAGCTGACCCGCAACAACCGTGTCGCGGCGGCAGACATGCTGTCGCTGTCGCGCCAGTCGCTTTACGTCAAGCTGCGCAAATACGGTCTGATCAACAAGGACGGCGAATAGACCAAAAATCCCGCGTCACCTTGATATGTGTCAAGGTTCGCGCGCCCGAAAGTGTCAATCTGGATTGACAGATGGAGGGCGCGCAGCATGCGGATCGTTTTCGTTCACCCCAATTACCACTCTGGCGGAGCCGAGATTGCAGGCAACTGGCCCCCCGCATGGGTGGCCTATCTGACCGGATCGCTGCGCGCGGCGGGGTTTGGCGACATCCACTTCATCGACGCGATGACCCATCACATCGGGCCGGACGACTTGCGCAAGCGCTTGGCCGCATTGCAGCCCGACGTGGTGGGCACGACTGCCATCACACCCGCGATCTACGAGGCGGAAGCGGTGTTGCAAATCGCGTCCGAGGTGGCACCGCAGGCGCTGCGCGTGCTGGGCGGCATCCACGCCACCTTCATGTTCCGGCAGGTGCTGACCGAGGCCGCCCAAGTCGACGTGATCGTGCGGGGCGAGGGCGAAGAGATCATGGTCGCCTTGATGCAGGCGGTGGCACAGGGGCGCTGGCCTGCGGACCGGCGCAAGATCAAGGGACTGGCATTTCGCGAAGGCGAAGAAATCGTGGCCACGCAAGCCGCGCCGACGGTCAAAGACCTCGACGCGATCGATCCGGACTGGTCGATCCTCGATTGGGGCAATTACATCTACGTGCCGCTTGGCGTAAAGGTCGCCATCCCCAACATGGCGCGGGGGTGTCCGTTCACCTGTTCCTTCTGCTCGCAATGGAAATTCTGGCGCGATTACCGCGTGCGCGACCCGAAAAAGGTGGCGGACGAGATCGAACGGCTGGTGACCGATCACGGGGTGGGGTTCTTCATCCTTGCCGACGAGGAGCCGACGATCAACAAGAAGAAATTCGTCGAATTCTGTCAGGAGCTTATCGACCGTGGCCTGAACGAACGGGTCAAATGGGGCATCAACACCCGCGTGACCGACATCTGGCGCGACCGCGATCTGCTCGGCTTCTACCGCAAGGCAGGGCTGGTGCACGTGTCGCTTGGCACCGAGGCCGCAGCGCAGCTGAAGCTGGACCTGTTCAACAAGGAAACCACCGTCGCCCAGAACAAAGAGGCGATCCGGCTACTCCGCGAGGCTGACATTTTCACCGAAGCCCAGTTCATCGTGGGGCTGGACAACGAAACAGCCGAGACGCTGGAAGAAACCTACCGCATGGCGTGGGACTGGCAGCCCGATCTTGCCAATTGGTCGATGTACACGCCTTGGCCGTTCACGCCACTGTTTCAGGAAATCCGCGATCAGGTCGAGGTGTTCGATTTCTCGAAATACAACTTCGTCACCCCGATCATGAAGCCCGCCGCGCTGACGCGGGGCGAGTTGCTCGACGGCGTGATGAAGAACTACCGCCGTTTCTACATGAAAAAGGCGCTGTTCCATTACCCGTGGCGCGGAACGGGGTTCCGTCGGCGCTATCTTCTCGGGTGCCTCAAGGCTTTCCTGAAAGCGGGGGTGGGGCGCACCTTTTACGACCTTGGCAAGGCGGGCTATTGGGGGCCGCAGACCAAGGAAAAGGTCGATTTCCACTTCGACGGAACGCGCACCATCGCCGAGGCGCAGATGGCCGATTGGGAGGCAAGCGCCGACCGTGCGGCGCGTGCGGCCGAGCGTCGGGCAGCGGTCAAGGGCCAGATGGCCGAGCGGGCTGCCGGGCGCGGGGCGGTGCGAATACCTGCCGCGGCTTCGGCCTGCGGTGGTGCCAAGGACCAGATGGCCGACTGATGGGCGCGCGGATCGGGCCGAATGCGGTGCTGCAACTGGTGGCAGTGATCGACCGTGACTTGGGGCAGGCCACGCGTGATCGCGTCTTTGCGGGGCTGCGCCTGCCGCCACCCGACAGCGGGATGATCCCCCAAGCCGAGGCGGTTGCCGCACATCACGCGCTGCGCCGGTCTTTGCCCGCCCGCGCCGATGCGCTGCTGGTCGCGGCGGGGCAGGCAACGGCCGATTACATCCTGCGCCACCGAATCCCCGCCGTGGCGCGGACCGTCATCCGGCTGCTGCCCGCCCGCGTCGGGGCAAGACTGCTCGCCCGCGCCATCGAACGGCATGCCTGGACCTTTGCGGGCTCGGGCACTTTCCGCGTGGCGCGCCTGTCGCCGCTGGTCTTCGAATTGCGCGACAATCCTTTGGCCCTAGAAGGGGCCGCCTGCCTGTGGCATGCCGCCGTGTTCCAGCGCCTGTTCGCGCGGCTGGTCTGGACAAATGCCCGTGTGACCGAGACCGATTGCGCCGGTTCGGGTGCCGAAATCTGCCGGTTCGAGGTGCGCCCGTTCTAGGCGCCCGTTGCCCTTTCCCTAGACTCGGCAAAATGCCGATTCTGTAGCGTTGCGCTTCACCTTTGCGAAAATACTCTCGGGGGAGCCGCGGCACGCGGCGCGGGGGCAGACAGCCCCCGGGCAACCTGCGAGGCTGGCGCTCTGCCTCAAATGTAAACTTTACCTTACACATCGCGCTTGCCTGATCGGGCATTGTCCTATTTAATTGACATATGACCGTCAGCGCCCTGACCCCCCGCCGCTATCCCGAACCGCGCGCCATGCTGCGGCTGATCAAGCCGATCACGTGGTTCCCGCCGGTCTGGGCCTATCTGTGCGGCTCGGTTTCCGCAGGTGTGCCGCTGGGCGGGCAATGGGCGCTGGTGCTGTTGGGAATGATCCTGTCCGGCCCCATCGTCTGCGGCATGTCGCAGGCGGCGAATGACTGGTGCGACCGGCATGTCGATGCGGTCAACGAACCGGACCGCCCCATTCCTTCGGGCCGGATTCCCGGGCGCTGGGGCCTGTGGATCGCGCTGGCGATGACGGGGCTAAGCCTTGGCGTGGGCTGGTTGCTGGGGCCGTGGGGGTTCTATGCCACCGTCGCGGGCGTGCTGGCCGCCTGGGCCTATAGCGCCGAGCCTGTGCGGCTGAAGCGGTCGGGCTGGTGGGGGCCGGGGCTGGTGGGCCTGTCCTACGAAGGCCTGCCGTGGTTCACGGGCGCCGCCGTCCTGCTGGGGGCAGCGCCGCGGTTCGAGGTGGTGATGGTCGCCCTGCTTTACGCCTTGGGCGCGCATGGCATCATGACGCTCAATGATTTCAAAGCCTTGGAGGGCGACCGCCAGCACGGCGTGCGGTCGCTTCCCGTGGTGCTTGGCCCCGAGGTGGCGGCGCGGATCGCCTGTACGGTCATGGCGATGGCGCAGGTGCTGGTCGTCGCTCTGTTGGTGATATGGGGCAAGCCGTGGCACGGGTTGGCAGTGATGGTGCTGGTCGTGGCGCAGGGTGCCGCCATGCGGGTGCTGTTCCGCGACCCCAAGGGCAAGGCACCTTGGTACAACGGCACCGGCGTGGTGCTTTACGTGGCCGGCATGATGATTTCGGCCTTTGCGCTGCGGGGGCTGGCATGAAGCTGTCTTGGGTGCAGATTTTCCGGCTTGGCCTTGTGCAGATGTGCCTTGGCGCGGTGGTGGTGCTGACGACCTCGACCCTGAACCGGCTGATGGTGGTGGAACTGTCGCTGCCCGCCGTGCTGCCGGGGCTGCTGGTGGCGTTGCATTACGGCATCCAGATCACACGTCCGAACTGGGGCTACCGCTCGGACACGCGGGGCAACCGCACGGCATTCATCATCGGCGGCATGGCGGCCTTGGCGTCGGGCGGGTTTCTGGCGGCGGCGGGCGTGGTGGTCATGGGCTTTGCGCCCGTGGCGGGGCTGGCGCTGTCGGTGCTGGCCTATGCGCTGATCGGGGTGGGGGTCGGGGCATCCGGCACCTCGCTTCTGGCTTTGCTTGCCACGGCGACCGCGCCGCGCAGACGGGCGGCGGCGGCGACGATCACGTGGCTGATGATGATTTTGGGCATCGCCGTGACGGCGGGCACGGTGGGGGCGCTGCTCGCCCCCTATTCGCCCGCGCTGCTGCTGAAAATCGTGGGCGCGGTCACGGCGGGGGCTTTGCTGCTGACCGTGCTGGCCGTCTTGGGCATCGAAGCCCGCGTGATCGCCGAACGCGAATCCGAAGCCACGCCCTTCCGCCAAGGCATGGCCGAGGTCTGGGCCGAGCCGCAGGCACGGGCTTTCACGCTGTTCATCTTTCTGTCGATGACTGCCTATTTCCTGCAAGAACTGATCCTTGAACCCTATGCCGGTCTGGTCTTCGCCATGACGCCCGGAGAAAGCACCGCGCTTTCGGGCGCGCAGAACGGCGGGGTGTTCGTGGGCATGCTGCTGGTCGGGATTGCCGCGACCGGGCTTCGGATCGGGTCGCTGCGGCTGTGGGTGATGGCCGGATGCCTTGGCTCTGCGGCGTCGCTGGTGGCGATTGCGGCGCTGGGGGCGGGCGGTGCGGGGTTGATGGTGGCGGTTGTGGCCTTGGGCCTGTTCAACGGCATGTTCGCGGTTGCCGCCATCGGGTCGATGATGGCGCTGGCTGGGCGCGGGCGCGATGCCCGCGAGGGGACGCGCATGGGGCTTTGGGGGGCGGCGCAGGCGCTGGCGGCGGGGTTCGGCGGCTTGCTTGGGGCGGCGTCGGTCGATCTGCTGCGACTGGTCTTGCCGGCCGCGCAGGCCTTTGGCGCGGTGTTTCTGGCCGAGGCCGGCGTGTTCGTTCTGGCGGCAGTCATGGCCGCCAAGATCATCGAGGGGCGGCAAGCACCTGCCCCTGCTGCGGCACAACTGGTTCCGGGAGAATGACCGATGGGATATGACGTATTCGTTGTCGGCGGCGGCCCTTCGGGGGCCATCGCGGCGGAAGACCTTGCCCGGGCAGGGCGCAGCGTGGCGATGCTCGATCGTGCGGGGCGCATCAAGCCCTGCGGCGGGGCGATCCCGCCGCGGGCCATCCGCGATTTCCAGATCGACAGCGGCATGCTGGTCGCGCGGATCACCACGGCACGGATGATCTCGCCCACGGGGCGGCAGGTCGATATCCCCATCGAGAACGGTTACGTCGGCATGGTCGACCGCGAGCATTTCGACGAATACCTGCGCAAGCGGGCGGTCGAGGCGGGGGCCGAACGTCTGACCGGCACCTTCCTGCGCATCGAGCGTGACACCGACGGTACTCATGTGGTCTGGCGCGACAAGGCAACGGGCGAGGAACGCCGACATGCCACGCGGCTGGTGATCGGGGCCGATGGGGCGCGGTCGGGCGTCGCGCGGGCCGAAGTGCCGGGGGGTGATAGCATCCCTTACGTCATCGCCTATCACGAGATCATCAAGGCACCGCCCGCGTCGGCCAATTACGACCCAAAGCGCTGCGACGTGATCTATGACGGGCGCATCAGCCCCGATTTCTACGGCTGGATCTTTCCGCACGGGGCGAACGCCAGTGTCGGCATGGGGACCGAGGTGGACGGGGTCGACCTCAAACAGGCCACTGCCGCGCTGCGCGAAAGCGCGGGCCTTGCGGGCTGCGAAACGATCCGCAAGGAAGGCGCGCCGATTCCGCTAAAGCCGCTGGGACGTTGGGACAATGGCCGCGACGTAGTGCTGGCGGGCGATGCGGCAGGGGTTGTGGCCCCATCGTCGGGCGAAGGGATCTACTACGCCATGGTCGGCGGCCGCGTGGCTGCGACGGCGGCGCAGGCAATGCTCGCCACGGGGCGCGCGCGCGATCTGAAACTGGCGCGCAAGATGTTCATGAAGGAACACGGCACGGTGTTCCGCGTGCTGCGGTCGATGCAGGACGCCTATTACAAATCCGACGAGCGGCGCGAACGTTTCGTCAGCCTGTGCCACGATGTCGACGTGCAAAAGTTGACCTTCGAGGCCTATATGAACAAGAAACTGGTATCGGCGCGCCCGATGGCGCATCTGAAGATCGGGGTGAAGAACATGGCGCATCTGTTGCGTCTGGTCAGCCCAAGCTGGGTGTAAGACAGGTGGATGTCCTGACCGAAGAGATGATTCCGGCATGGGTCGACGGGCAGTTGCTGCCGGTCGGCAAGCTCGAGGTGCACAAGCGCGGGCTGCGGCACAAGGCAGTGTCGGTCTTCGTGATGGACGGGACACGGGTGCTGCTGCAACAGCGGGCGCTGGGCAAGTACCACACGCCGGGGCTGTGGGCGAACACTTGCTGCACCCATCCGCGCTGGAACGAGGACGCGCGCGATTGCGCGCTGCGACGGTTGCGCGAGGAATTGGGGATCGAGGGGGTCGCGCCGGTCTTTGCCGACCGGCTGGAATACAGGGCCGAAGTGGGCAACGGCTTGATCGAGCACGAGCTGGTCGATGTCTTCACCGCAACGGCCGATGCAGGGGTAAGGCTTGCCCCCGATCCGGCGGAAGTGATGGCGACCGAATGGGCAGAGCTTGATGCCGTGGCCGACGAGGTGCAACGCAACCCCGCCCGCTTTACCCCGTGGCTGCGCATCTATCTGACCGAGCACCGGTCGCGCATCTTCGGCTGACGCGGCGACCCGCCCGCTTATCAAGCGGAGCGCGGCCAAGGGGCCGCGCGTTCCATCTCTCGCGCTGACGCGCTCGGCGAAGAAGGGGGCTGCCGCCCCCGTCGCGCAAGCGCGACTCCCCTGCGGATATTTGGGACAAGGAGAAAGGGAAAGGGGTGCTTGTTCTGCTTTCCCCTTGGCGGAAGTATCCGCGGGGGGCTGAAGGCCCCCTTGAACATCATTCGCCGTAGGAATGTTGCTGTCGGTCGAGCCATGGCAGCAAAATGTTTGCGACGGCTTCGGCAGCCTCTTCGTGTACGAGGTGACCATAGGCGGGGATTTCGGCGTAGCGGGCGTTCGGCATGTGGCGCGCCGCTTCGGCCGAGACGCGGGCAGGAACGGCCTTGTCTCCGCTCGAGGCGATCAGCAGCGTCGGGGTTTGCAGCGCGGGCAGCGAGGCCATCAGCCCGTCGAGCCGCCATTGCGCCATCATGCCCAGCGTGCCGTCGACATGGGCGGCATCGCGCACGAGGGTCAGGTATTGGGCCTGACCTGTCGCATCCAGCGGCGAGCCGGTCGAGGCGAGCAGGCGGGCGACGCTGTGCGGATTGCCCCAGAGTCGGGCGACCAGTTGTGGCACGAAGGGCGCTGCCGCAAGGGCGCGGGCCATCAGCGGAAACATCACGCCCGCCGCGCCTTCGAAACTGCCCAAGGCGGCGTTGATGCCGATGACCGCCCGCAGCGGCAGGGATTGTGCCATGCGCAGGGCGATGGCCGCACCGGCGGAATGGCCGATGGCGGCAAAGGGTCTGACGCCGAGGGTGGCGCAGAGCGTGGTGACATCATCGGCCATGGCATCGAGGCCATAGCGGTTGCGGCTGCCCGAACGGGTAAAGCCCTGACCGGGCAGGTCCGGGGCTATGACGCGGTATTGCGCGGTCACAAACGGGATCAGGGCGCGGAAGCTGTGGCCCGATCCGCCAGCGCCATGCAGCATGAGGAGTGCCGGTTTATCTTGGGGCCCGGTGTCGATGACGCACCAGTCATGCGGGCGGCTTGCCACGCGGCGGATGCTGTCCCGGTGGGGCCAGCCGGGCGGCAGGCGCGACAGCTCCATGCTATCCGTCCAGTGCCGCGCCGAGCGCTGCGCTGAGCCGGTGGGCATCGGCACGGGGCAGGGCGAGGTAGGGGGCGTCCATGTCCTTGGCCAGCGCCCGCAATCCGGCTTGCGGGCGATTCGCCACGTCGATCACCAGCGCGGGCAGGCCTGCGGCGCGGATCTGTCGCGCAAGGCGGCGGGCTTCGTCTTCCGCCTTGCCGCGGTCGGCTGTGCCGTCGAGCGTGATGTTGCCGCGGCCGTCGGTCAGGATGGCGATGGTCGGTGTCAAGCCGCGGGCCTTCGCCTGTGCCGCCGTTGCCAGCGCCAGTTGCAGGGCCGAGGCAAGCGGTGTGCCGCCACCGCCCGGAACGCCCGCAAGGCGGCGCTTCGTTTGCACCAGCGACCGGGTGGGCGGCAGGATCAGTTCCGCCGCATTCCCGCGAAAGGCCAGCAGCGCCACGTGGTCGCGGCGGGCATAGGCTGCGGCGAGCAGCAGTTCGATGGCCCCTTTCGCTTCGGCCAGACGGGCGAAGGCTGCGGAACCCGAGGCGTCGACCGCAAAGATCAGCACGCGGTCCGAAGTTTCGCGAAAGCGTTTCAGCCGGATGTCTGAGGCGCGGACCAGCAGCGCCGCTTCGGGGCGGTCCGATGCGCGGCGGCGCAGCGGCTGCCAAGGTGCCGCCGCGCGCAGGGTGGCGACAAGGTCGATGCGGGCGCCCTGTGTCAGTCGCCCGGGGCGTGACGGCAGCGGGCGGCCGCGCCGGTTACCGCTGTGGGCCGCACCCGAGCCGCTGGCCGACTTGGCGCTGCGGGCTGCGCGGCCTGCGGCCAGCGCGTCGAGCAGGTCTTGCGGCAGGGCGGCGAGCGCGGCTTCGACCAGCATCTCGGTCGGCAGGGTGGCGCTGTCGGGCCGGGTTGCGCTGTCGGTCGGGTCGGTCGCATCGGGAGCGGGGGGCGGCGGTGGTGCGGCGTCTTGCGGCTGACTTTCAGTCTGGGGCAAGGCGCGGTGGGCATAGACGAGTTCTGCGGCGGCGATTAGGTCGGCATCGATCACATCGCTACGGCCACACCATGCGGCATGGGCGCGGGCGGCGGCAGCGGCAAGAAGGGGCGCGCGAAGCGACGCTATCCCCAGTTGAGCGGCGGCGCGCGTCAGGTCGTCAAGCGCGGCGGCAGAAAGGATGATTGCGGGTAGCGCCTTGCGGGCAGCGTCAAGGCGTTCCGCATCGGGGGCAGGGTCCGGCGTATCGGACCACAGATTGTCTTCGAGCGACAGGAACAGCCCCAGACGGTCGGCCAGTGCGGCGGGCAGGGCTTCGTCTGCCTCGGCCCCTTCGTCCAGCGCGATCAGCGCGTGGCCGGGCGTATCAAGCGCGGTGGCAAGGCGCGCGGCGAGGCCGGGCGGACAGCGTTCGGCCATGGTCAGGACCAGTGCCACAGGCCGCGAAAGCAAGCCATGGGTCAGCGTCTGCCGACCGGTCGCCAAGGTGGCGGCAAGGTCCAGCCCGCCGTAGAGCGCATCATCGGCGATGGTCGGGTGCAAGCGGGCCAAGGGCAGCGGCAGGCAGGTCAGCGCCGCTGTTACACGGTCGCGCACAGGCCCAGCGCGGGCGCGCAGCCACAGCCCGCGCAGGCCTGCGGGATCGATGGCCAGCAGCGCCAGCGCAGTCGTCAGGCGTGAGGGCGCGGGCGTCTCGGTCAGGGCAGCACCTCGGTCACGGCGCGGATGACGCGGGCGGTCGAGCCTGCCTCGTCGAGCGGGTCGCGGCGCAGGCGGTGCGACAGGGCCATGGGGGCCACGGCCTTCAGGTGGATGCGGCCCACGGCATCATCGCCTTCAAAGGCGGCGATGGCGCGGGCGGCGCGCAGCAGGGTCAGTTCGCCGCGCAACCCGTCCGAGCCGATGGCGATGCACAGGGCGGCGCAATCGTGCAGCACGGTATTGGGGGTGTGCAGTGCGGGCAGGGCGGCGCGGGCGGCAAGAATGCGGTCGCGCAACGCGGCATCTTGCGGGCGCCATGTCTCGATGAAGGCACCGTAGTTCGTCTCATAGGCATCGCGGCGGCGGATCACCTCGACCCGCGTTTCGATGTCGCGCGGACTGGTGACTTCGACCGACAGGCCGAAACGGTCGAGCAGTTGCGGGCGCAACTCGCCTTCCTCGGGGTTGCCGGACCCGACAAGCACGAAGCGGGCGGGGTGGCGGATGGAAAGCCCCTCGCGTTCCACCACGTTCTCGCCCGATTGGGCAACATCGAGCAACAGATCGACGATGTGGTCTTCGAGCAGGTTCACCTCGTCGATGTAAAGATAACCACGGTTGGCGCGGGCCAAAAGCCCCGGCTCGAACGCCTTTTCGCCGCGCGTCAGGGCGCGTTCGATGTCAAGCGCGCCGACCACGCGGTCTTCGGTCACGCCCAGCGGCAGGTCGATCACGGGGGTGGGTTTGCGGATCATCCGTCCGGTCGCACCCTGCGCCCAGTCGGGCACGTCGGATGCGCGGGCCGAATTCACGGGGCAGCCTTCGACCGCGTCGATTTCGGGCAAAAGCGCGGCGAGGGCGCGGACGGCGGTGGATTTGCCGGTGCCACGATCCCCGAAGACGAGGACGCCGCCGATGGCGGGGTCGACCGCCGTCAGGATCATCGCCTGTTTCATGGCCTCTTGGCCGACGATGGCAGAGAAGGGGAAGGGTTGTTTCATGGCATCGGTCCGGCTGGCAGGATTTTCTGCGAAAATCCTTCGGGGTGAATTTTCTGCGAAAATTCTTGCAGGCGTGGAACGTGATCCTTCGCAGAAGGATCGTCGGCGCGATTTTTCGCAGAAAAATCGGGTGTCATGCGGCGCGCTCCTGTGTCAGGCGGGCGAGCGGGTCGCGACCGTGCCATGTGCCCAAACCGCCGAGCAGGCGGAAGCGGGCGTAAAGCTCTTCGTCGAACCAGTTGCCCTGCCGCACGGCGGCGATGGCGCGGCCATGCGGGCCGTCGCCACGGGCAAAATTGGCCATGCTGGCGGCATCGGGCCAGATCGAGAAGGTGACCTGATGCAAAAGCGGCAATTCTCCGATTCCGATCTTGAAGGCAACGTTGGGGTCGGCCCCGATCGTGGCGGAAATCGACGGCACGCGGGTCCAGAATCGCAGGGCGCGGCTGGGGCGCACGGTGGCGCGGGTCAGTGCCGCAAGGGGGCCTTGCACGCTTGCCGCAGGGGCATCGGGCAGGAAGGGGTTGACCCCCGCCCATGCGCCACGCGCCGAGACGGGATCTAGGAACACCGTCCAGCTTTCGCGCGCCTTGCCACGCCATGCGCTCCAGACGGGGCCGTTCGTCACGCGGTCGCGGGCCGTCGCCTCGTCCGGCCAGACGGCAAGGATGGCCCAGACGCCCCAGTTCGGGCGGGGGGTAAATCCCTCTCCCGTGCCCGAACCGCAGAGTTTCCAGAACAGCGCGCGTGATTCGCGCCGCAGGGCCAGACGCGCCAAAGCCATCTGCCCAAGCACCCAGAGGCGGGGAAGGAACCCGTCGAAGCGATAGAGGCTTAGACTGACGGCGGGAATGGCAGGCATCCTTTTTGCAGGCATCGGCAGCAATGTGTAAACCTAGTCTGACATTTCCTTGCAGGCTGCGAAAGGAAAATCCGAAGTTTCGCGCCGATCAACGTCGCTATTGTCAATCAAACTAGACAGTCTATCATCGAGCAATGACACAGATGCGCCCGAACCCGCCCGAAGCCTCCGACAATCATGCCATCGTCATCGGTGCAGGGCTGGGCGGGTTGGCCTCGGCCATGCGGCTGGGGGCCAAGGGGTGGCGTGTTACGGTCATCGACCGGCTCGACCTGCCGGGGGGGCGTGGATCGTCGATCACGCAGGGCGGCCATCGCTTCGATCTGGGACCGACCATCGTGACCGTGCCGCAGGGGTTGCGCGAATTGTGGGCGACCTGCGGGCGCGATTTCGACCGCGACGTGGCGCTGAAACCGATGGAGCCGTTCTACGAAATCCGCTTTCCCGACGGCCAGACCTTCACCGCGCGGCAAGACGATGCCGCGATGCGCGCCGAGGTGGCGCGCATCTCGCCCGGCGATCTGGCGGGCTATGACAAGTTCCTGAAGGACAGCGAGGCGCGCTACTGGTTCGGCTTCGAAGACCTTGGCCGCCGGTCGATGCACCGGCTGGCCGATCTGGTGAAGGTCTTGCCGACGTTTGTGCGGATGCGGGCCGACCGGTCGGTCTATGCCCATGCAGCGGCGCGGGTCAAGGACGAGCATCTGCGCTTTGCGCTGTCGTTCCATCCGCTGTTCATCGGCGGGGATCCGTTCAACGTGACGTCGATGTACATCCTTGTCAGCCATCTCGAAAAGGCCTTTGGCGTGCATTACGCCATGGGCGGGGTGCAGGCGATTGCCGCTGCCATGGCGCGGGTGGTCGAGGCCCAGGGTGGCGAGGTTTTGCAAGGCGTCGAGGTCGACGAGATCGTCACCGAAGCGGGCCGCGCTTCGGGCGTCCGGCTTGCCTCGGGCGAGGTGCTGCGGGCGGGCGTGGTCGTCAGCAACGCCGATGCGGGGCATACCTATACGCGGCTTTTGCGCAACCTGCCGCGCAAGCGCTGGACCGATGCCAAGGTCAAACGGCAGCGCTGGTCGATGGGGCTTTACGTGTGGTATTTCGGCACCCAAGGCACGCGCGATCTGTGGCGCGACGTGGGGCACCATTCCATCGTCGTCGGGCCGCGCTACCGCGAACATATCAAGGACATCTTCATCCGTGGCAAACTGGCCGACGACATGAGCCTGTATGTCCACCGCCCCAGCGTGACCGACCCATCGGTCGCGCCCGAGGGGGGCGATACCTTCTATGCCCTGTCCCCCGTGCCGCATCTGGGCTTTGGCGGGGTGGACTGGGAGACGGAAGAACCCCGCTACCGCGCCAAGATGGCTGCGATGCTGGAAGAACGGCTGATTCCCGGCTTTCAGAATCACATCACCGAAAGCCTTGTCTTCACGCCCGAGACGTTCCGCGACCGCTACCTTTCACCCAACGGATCGGGCTTTTCGATCGAGCCGCGCATCCTGCAATCGGCCTATTTCCGCCCCCATAACGTGAGCGAAGAGTTGCCCGGCTTGTATCTGTGCGGTGCAGGAACCCATCCCGGCGCGGGGCTGCCCGGTGTGGTTGGAACGGCCGAAGTGCTGGGCAAACTGGTGCCGGATGCGCCCCCCCGGGCCAAACTGCCCTTGACCGGTCTGCCGATGGCCGCGGAATGACGATCTCGATGGACCATTTCACCCCCGACCTGCGCGGCGACGCTTTGGCGGCGCGCGACATGGCGGCCTGCCGCGAGGCGATCCGGACCGGATCGCTGTCGTTCCATGCGGCATCGAAGCTGTTGCCGCCACGGGTGCGCGACCCGTCGCTGGCGCTTTATGCCTTTTGCCGCCTTGCCGACGATGCGGTGGATGACGGTATCGACAAGGTGGGCGCTGTCCTGCATCTGCGCGACCGTCTGGACCTTGTCTATCGCGGCCGGCCCCGCGACGCGGCGGCGGACCGGGCCTTTGCAAGGGTGGTCGAGACGTTCGAGATGCCACGCGCACTCCCCGAAGCCTTGCTGGAAGGGTTCGCTTGGGATGCGGTGGGGCGGCGCTATGACACGGTGTCAGGCGTGCTCGACTATGCAGCGCGGGTGGCGGCGGCGGTGGGGGCCATGATGTGCGTGCTGATGCGCGTGCGCGACGCCGATGCGCTGGCGCGGGCCTGCGATCTGGGGTTGGCGATGCAACTGACCAACATCGCCCGCGACGTGGGCGAAGATGCGCGGGCGGGGCGGGTCTACCTGCCGCTGGACTGGATGGCCGACGAAGGGGTGGATGTCGACCACTTCCTTGCCGCGCCCGTGGCGTCCAAAGGGGTGCGGCGGGTGACACGGCGTCTGCTTGACCATGCCGACCTGCTTTACCTGCGGTCCGAAGCCGGTGTGGCACGCCTGCCGCTGGCCTGCCGTCCGGGCATCCTTGCCGCGCGGCATGTCTATGCCGGAATCGGCGGGCGGGTGCGGTCCGCGGGATATGACAGCGTCACGCAGCGGGCACGGACGGGCGCGGCTGCCAAACTGGGCTGGCTGGCGCTGGCCGTGTTGCGGGCGGGGGCGACCACCATCGGGCCGGTGTCATCGGTGCTGCATGCCGGTCCGGCACCCGAGGTCGAGTTTCTGGTGCAGGCGGCGCAGGGCGCACCGCGCAAGGCGCGGTCCGACGCGCTTTTGTCGGTGCTGGCGCAGCTTGAAGCGCGCGACCGCGAGCTGGCCTGAGCGGACCTGTCAACCGTTGCGGGAAATGTCTGCTTGGACGGAACCCGGATCGGGGCTATGTCGCTGGTTCTGACCAGAACGGAGCGGCCCGATGGATTACACGATTTTCTTCACCCTGCTCGCTGCTTGCGGGGCTGCCGCCGCCACGGGGGCGCTGTTTGCGCCCGGCCCGTGGTATCGTGCCTTGCGTAAACCGGTCTGGACGCCGCCGGACTGGCTGTTTCCGGTGGCATGGACCACGCTCTATCTGTGCATGAGCGGGGCGGGCGCGCGGGTTGCCGACATGCCCGGATCGGGGCAGGCGATGGCGCTGTGGTCGGTGCAGATCGGGCTGAACGCGCTGTGGACGCCGGTGTTCTTTGGCCTGAAACGGATGGGGGCGGGGCTGATCGTGGTGCTGCTGCTTTGGGTCGCGGTGGCGCTGACGATGGTGGCGCTGTGGCAGATCGATTGGGTCGCGGGCGCCTTGTTCGCGCCCTATCTGGTCTGGGTCACGGTGGCATCGGCGCTGAACGCGACGGTCTGGCGGATGAACCCCGAAGCGCGGGCCGTGCCTGCGGCGGAGTGATCGCTGTAAGCGGCGGAGCGGGGGCCAGCCCCCGCACCCCCGGGATATTTAAGAACAGATGAAACAAGGCGTCAGGGCCAGTTCTTGCGGCGCGGGACGCGGACGGCGAGCATGGCTTTCACGACGGGCGCGCGGAAGCGGCCAAGGTCAAGCGCTTCGTGCACGCCCGTCGTGGTTTCTCCGTCAAGCTGCGTGGTGACAAGGCTGCGCGAATAAAACGGCGCGTCGAGCAGGTTCATCGCCTGTTCGGGCATCGTGCCCGCATCGGCGCGGGTTTCGCGCCGCACTTGCCAAAGCGAGCGTTTGAAGCCTGTCAGCGGCGGCGGGGTGATCTCGCGCACCGCGCCGGTGCGGTCGATTTCAAGCCCCAGGGCGAGGGTGGTGCCGTCGCGGCGGGTGGCATCGTAAAAGCACTGCGCGCCGGTGGCGGTGGGGTAGCGACCCCATGTCCAGAAGTCGAAATCGGCCTCTAGCGCCGCCGTGCCGAAATTGGCGTCGAAATAGCCGTGGCCCTGCCAGCGGTGGCCTTGGGTCAGGTTCACGTCGATCCGGGCGATGGGGGCGAAGGGACGCCAGATGTGGTTGGGGTGAAGTGCCACCTCGACCCCCGTTATGGCTTGGGGCGTCAGGGTGATGCGGCCCCTGACGGGGGTGACAAGCGGAAGCGACCCGATTTCGTCGATGTCGATGACCAACTGGCTGCCGGTCCAGTGCATGCGGCTGGGGCCGATGGTCAGCGTGTCGGGCGTCTGGCCAAGCGCGCCACGTCCGCGGTCTGTCATGGTAAAGCGCCCGCCCGGGCCATAGGTGGCAACGTTCAGGCAAACGTGGTTCTGCGGGTCGCGGCGGCCCGATGCGGCATACCACGGCGAGAATACCGACCCGATGAACCCTATGACCGAGACCGCGCGCCCCCCCTCATCCGAGACGCCGTCGAGATACCACCAGGCGTAGCCGTCGGGGGCGACGTGCAGGCTGAAATCCGGTCCTGCATGATCGCCGCGACCGCGTGCCGCCCTGACAGGGCTGCCATCGGCACCCCCGCCCCCGGATGCGTCCCACCCCCCGCCAGATAAAGACCCGCCAGCCCCGTCCGTGCCGTTGGACGGGTAAAGGTGGCCATCGTCCCCTCGGGCGTCGCGCCGTAAAGCGCCCCCCGTGATGCCGGGAACAGCCGGTCGAACCCCTGCGGCGTGGTCAGGGCCGACAGGGAAGGGGGCGGGTCGAAGGTTAGGCCCATGGTTTGCATCTGCTGGAAGGTGCGGGTGCGGCATTGGTCTGGATCCTCGGGCGTTTGGTGCGGGGTGGATGTTTTCGGGATGGCGGGGGCGTTCAGAATGATCTCGAAGCGTTCGGGTCCGGTTACGGGCGGGCCGCCCAGCCGGTCTTCGGCGCACAGATAAAGCGTTTGCGCCAGCGGCATGCGCCCCTGTCCGAGGGGGCCGAATTCCGTGGCGGGATCGGCGGTGAAGAAAACGTTGTGATGGATCAGGGCTGCGGCGGTCGGGCCAGAGGGCGTGGCGGCAAAGGCCCAGACCTGCGCCGATAGGCTGGGTTTGGCGGGGCGGCTGCGCGGCAGGATATCGCCAAGCAGGCCCGCGCCAAGTGCGGCAGGGTCGCCGTTGAAGACGCAGATGTCGCACGGCAGGCTGCGCCCCGTGCCGGTTTGCACAGCCGTGACGCGACCGTTCTGGCGCAGGATGCGGCGGGCAGGCGTGGCAAAGTGAAAGGTGACACCCATCCGTCCGGCCAAGGCGGCGAGGGCGGCGGCAAGGCTGTGCATGCCGCCCGCGACGCCCCAGACGCCCTGCGCCTCGGCCTGCCAGACCAGCGACAGGACGGCGGGCGAAGAAGCGGGGCGACCGCCGACATAGGTGGCATAACGCCCGAACAACTGGATCAGGCGCGGGTCACGAAAGTGCATCCGCAGCAAACGGTCAAGCGACAGGCCGGGCATCAGGGCAGGCCAAAGGCGCGGGCGGCGCAGGGCCACACGGGCGATTGCGGCAAGGTCGGGGCGGGGGGCGTGGATGACGGGGCCTTCGAAGGCGTCGTAAAGGCCACGGGTCAGCGCGTCGAAGCGCAGGAAAGCGGCTGCTTCGCGCGGGCCACACAGGGCGCGGATGGCTTCGGCATTGGCGGCAGGGTCGGGGAACAGGTCCAGCGTCGCGCCATCGGGCCACCAGTGGCGGGCAAGGAGCGGTTGCGCGACCAGCGCCAGATGGTCGCCAAGCCTTTCGCCATTCAGGGCAAACAGATCGTCGAAGACCGTGCGCAGGGTCAGCACCGTGGGGCCGGCATCGACCGGACCAACGGCCGACGGCAGGGCGCGGGCCTTGCCGCCGGGGGTGGCGGCGCTTTCCAGCACGGTGACGGCAAAACCCGCCGCCGCCAGACGTATGGCCGCAGCCAGCCCACCCATACCGGCGCCGATGACGATGGCCTTTGCTTTGCCGCTTTCCATGGCGCGAGATTAGCCCTTGGCGACAGATTGTCCAATCTGGATTACAGATAGGTGTAAGATTTAGTTTACACATGCCGCGCCCGATGCGATGTTGGGGGTCAGGCAGGCGCGAAAGGGGCGATCATGGCTTTGGACGGGCGCATCGAACAGGCGGTGATTTCGGCTCTGGCTTTGGCGCGGTCGGCGGATGGGCCGCCGCGGCTGACGGCAGCGCTGGACCATGCGGTCTTTCCCGGCGGGGCGCGGATCCGGCCGACGATACTGTTGTCGGTGGCCATGGCGTGCGGCGATGATCGCCCCGACCTTGCCAACGCGGCGGCTGCGGCGCTCGAGCTTATCCACTGTGCATCGCTTGTGCATGACGACCTGCCCTGTTTCGACGATGCCGACATGCGGCGTGGCAAGCTTTCGGTGCATCGCGCCTATGGCGAGCCATTGGCGGTGCTGGCGGGCGATTCGCTGATCGTGTTGGCCTTCGAGGCCTTGGCGCAGGCGGCGGGCGACCATCCGGCGCGGGCGGTCGGGCTGATCCGGCTGCTGGCGCAACGCACCGGCGCGCCGGGCGGCATCTGCGCAGGGCAGGGCTGGGAAAGCGAGCCTGTGATCAATCTGGCCGCCTATCATCGCGCCAAGACGGGGGCTTTGTTCATGGCCGCAACCCAGATGGGTGCCGTCGCGGCGGGGCAGGATGCCGAACCGTGGGAGGAATTGGGCGCAAGGATCGGGGCGGCGTTTCAAGTTGCCGACGACCTGAAAGACGCGCTCATGACACCCGAAGAGATGGGCAAGCCCGCAGGGCAGGACGCCGCACACCAGCGCCCGTCTGCCGTGACCGAGATGGGCGTTGCAGGTGCAGTGCGCCATCTGAAAGACATTCTCGGCGGGGCCATCGCCTCGATCCCGTCCTGTCCGGGCGAGGCAAAACTCGCCGCCCTGGTGCGCGCCTATGCCGAAAAGATGACGCCGGTGCATCTGTCGCCCGTGCGCGGCTGATGCTGAAGGTTTCGTCACAACCGGCGTCACGCCTTGGCTGGGCCGCGCGGCTGGCGCTGTCGCCGCGCTTTCATGCAATTTGCGCGCGAATCCCGGGGCTTAAACACATCGCGCGGTCCGAAGGCCGGGCGCTGTTCGATGTGGTGTCGGGCTTTGTGCAATCGCAGGCGCTGCTGGCGCTGGTCGAGTTGCGGGTGATGCACCGGCTGACCGACGGGCCGCTGAGCCTTGGCGACATGGCCACTTTCGCGCGGGTTCCGCCGGAACGGATGGCAGTGCTGTTGCAGGCGGGTGCGGCGCTGCGGTTGCTGCGGCGTCGCGGCGGTCTTTGGCATCTGACGACACGGGGCGCGGCCTTTCTGACCGTACCGGGGCTTGAGGCGATGGTGCGTCACCATCCGGCGCTTTATCGCGACCTGTCGGACCCGGTGGCCTTTTTCCGCGGTGAAACGCAGCCCGAATTGGCAGGGTTCTGGCCCTATGTTTTTGGTGCGGGCGGTGTGGCCGATCCGGCGCTGGCGGCGCGGTATTCGGCGCTGATGGCTGACAGTCAGGCGCTGGTCGCCGCCGATACGCTGGCGCTGGTCGACCTGTCGCAGACGCGTCGGTTGATGGATGTGGGCGGTGGCACGGGTGCCTTTCTGGCGGCGGCGGCTGCAGCCTGTCCCGCGCCCGATCTGGTGCTGTTCGACCTGCCCGCCGTGGTGCCCGGTGCCAACGCCCGATTCGCGGCTGCAGGGATTGCCGCGCGTGTGACCATCGTGCCGGGGTCTTTCCGCAGCGGGCCATTGCCGACGGGGGCCGATACGATCAGCCTCGTGCGCGTGCTCTACGACCATGCCGATTCTACGGTGGCGGATTTGCTGCAAAAAACCTTTGATGCACTGCCCCCGGGCGGGCGGCTCTTGGTGTCCGAGCCGATGTCGGGCGGAGATCGGCCCGATCCGGCCACAGATGTGTACTTTTCGGTTTACACCCTTGCCATGCAGACCGGTCGCACCCGTTCTGCGAAGGAAATCGCAGATTTTCTGCACGTGGCAGGATTTGTTGATATTCGCGAAAAATGGGGTTTTCGGCCCTTTGTTACCTCGGTCGTGACGGCGCGTCGCCCATTATAATGGCGCTAAGCCAAAAAGACTGTCTATTTAGTTTGACAGTTGGGTGTGTAAGTTTAAACTGACACATAGAGCCGAAAGCCCGATAAGGGCAGGGCAGGTGCCAAGGTCGTGACGACTTTGGCGGGGGAAGGGACGCCGTGCAGACCAACGCAGTCATCTTGTCGGGGCCGAGAGAGCTTTCGCTTTCGACGCTTGGCATCACGCCTCCCAAGGCGGGTGATCTGGTGGTGGAAATCGCATATTCGGGCATTTCGACGGGAACCGAAAAACTGTTCTGGTCGGGCACGATGCCCCCCTTTCCGGGCATGGGCTATCCGCTGGTGCCGGGATACGAGGCTGCGGGCGAAGTGGTCGAGGCTGGTCCCGAAAGCGGGTTTTCGGTCGGCGATCACGTGTTCGTGCCGGGGGCCAACTGCTTCGAGGGCGATGTGCGCGGGCTGTTCGGGGCCGCGTCGCGGCATCTGGTAACATCGGCCGCAAGGGTGGCGCGGATCAACCGTGGCATGGGGTCCGAAGGCGCTTTGCTGGCTTTGGCCGCGACGGCGCGGCACGCGCTGGCGGGGTTCAATACGGCGCTGCCCGATCTGATCGTGGGTCACGGCACATTGGGCCGTTTGCTGGCCCGCTTGACCGTGGCAGCCGGAGCGCCTGCGCCGACGGTCTGGGACACCAATCCTGCACGGCGGGGCGGCGCGGTCGGATATGAGTGCATCGACCCCGAAACCGACACGCGCCGCGACTATCGCGCGATCTATGACGCGTCCGGCGCGTCCGGCATGCTCGACAAGCTGGTGATGCGTCTGGCCAAGGGTGGCGAGATCGTGCTGGCCGGCTTTTACACCGAACCCGTCGCCTTTGCCTTTCCGCCCGCCTTCATGAAAGAGGCGCGGTTCCGCATCGCGTCGGAATGGACGCCGGACGACCTGACCGCGACGCGGGCGCTGATCGAATCGGGGGCGCTGTCGCTTTCGGGCCTGATCACCCACACCCGCCCTGCGGCGGATGCCACGGCGGCCTACGAGGCTGCCTTTACCGACTCTGACTGCCTGAAAATGATCCTCGATTGGAGCGGACACGCATGACGCTGGATATTCCGAACCTCAAGGATTTCGACGCCCGCTTGCGCGACGAGGCGCATGAAGAGCCGACGCTCGAAGTGCCTTCGGCGCCGCCGACGAAAAAGACGCAGATCATCGCGATCTACGGCAAGGGCGGGATCGGCAAATCCTTCACGCTGGCCAACCTCAGCCACATGATGGCTGAAAACGGCAAGCGCGTGCTGCTGATCGGCTGCGATCCGAAATCCGACACCACCAGCCTGCTGTTCGGCGGCAAGGCGTGTCCCACGATCATCGAAACCTCGACCCGCAAGAAACTGGCGGGGGAAGAGGTCAAGATCGGCGATGTCTGCTTCAAGCGGGGCGGTGTCTTCGCGATGGAGCTTGGCGGGCCGGAAGTGGGCCGTGGCTGCGGCGGGCGCGGGATCATCCACGGCTTCGAGCTTTTGGAAAAGCTCGGGTTCCACGACTGGGACTTTGACTATGTGCTTTTGGATTTCCTTGGCGACGTGGTCTGCGGCGGCTTCGGTTTGCCGATTGCCCGCGACATGGCGCAAAAGGTGATCGTGGTCGCCAGCAACGACCTGCAATCGCTGTATGTGGCCAATAACGTCTGCTCGGCGGTGGAATATTTCCGCAAACTGGGCGGCAATGTCGGCGTGGCCGGCATGGTGATCAACAAGGATGACGGCACGGGCGAAGCTGCGGCCTTTGCCAAGGTGGTCGGAATTCCGGTTCTTGCCAGCATCCCCGCCGATGACGATTTGCGCCGCAAGTCGGCCAATTACCAGATCGTCGGCACCCACGCGACGCAATGGGGCGGGCTGTTCACCGAACTGGCCGAGAACGTGGCCGAAGCGCCGCCGCTGCGCCCCAAGCCTTTGACGCAGGACGGGCTGCTTGGCCTGTTCGACGCCGAAACCACGGGCGCCGATTTCGTGCTGACCCCGGCAAGTGATGCCGACATGCGCGGCAAATATGCCGGTGCGGTCAAGTCGCTGGAAGTGGTGTATGACAATGTTTGACCTTGCCGCGCTGGAAAAACTGGAAGAAGCCCTGCGCGTGCTGGCCGCCAAGGGGGCCAAGGCATGACGCTGGAAACCCGCTACGATCAGGCCGACCAGACCCCGGTGACCCAAGGGGTAACCGAGGCTGCGCCCGATATGGCGGGGCAGGCGGTCGACGGATTGGGCTGCCATTCCGGTTCCACGATGAAGGATGCGGCGCGTGCGGCCGGCAATTCGGAATTGCTCGACCAGTTCGCCGCCGACTATCCGCAAGGCCCGCACGACAAACCGCAATCGATGTGTCCTGCCTTTGGCAGCTTGCGCGTCGGCTTGCGCATGCGGCGGGTGGCAACGGTGCTTTCGGGGTCGGCCTGCTGCGTTTACGGCCTTACCTTCGTGTCGCATTTCTACGGGGCACGGCGGTCGGTGGGCTATGTTCCGTTCAATTCCGAAAGCCTCGTCACCGGCAAGCTGTTCGAGGATATCCGCGACGCCGTTCACGAATTGGCCGATCCCGAGCGCTATGATGCGGTGGTGGTGACCAACCTGTGCGTGCCAACCGCAAGCGGCGTGCCGCTGAAACTGCTGCCGCGTGAAATCAACGGCGTGCGGATCGTCGGTATCGACGTTCCGGGGTTCGGGGTGCCGACCCATGCCGAAGCCAAGGACGTGCTGGCCGGAGCGATGCTGAACTATGCCCGCCGCGAGATCGAGGCAGGCCCCGTGCAAGCGCCGGAACGCGGGCGGTCTGACCGCCCCGCCGTGGCTTTGCTGGGCGAGATGTTCCCCGCCGATCCGATGATGATCGGCGCGATGCTGGCCCCGCTTGGCCTTGCCGCAGGTCCGGTCGTGCCGTGCCGCGAATGGCGCGAATTGTATGCCGCTTTGGATTGCGGCGTCGTAGCGGCGATCCATCCATTCTACACCGCCGCGATCCGCGAGTTTCAAGCGGCAGGACGCAAGATCGTGGGTTCTGCCCCCGTCGGCCATGATGGCACGATGGAGTGGCTTGCCGCAATCGGACAGGCTTATGGCGTGGCCGCCGACCGGGTGGCCGCAGCACAAAACGGCTTTGGCGAGGCGATCAAGCAGGCCTTGGCCGACAACCCGATCAAGGGCCGGATCACGCTTTCGGGTTACGAAGGGTCTGAACTGCTGGTCGCACGTCTGCTGATCGAAAGCGGCGCGGACGTGGCCTATGTCGGCACCGCTTGCGCCAGAAACGAATGGTCCGAACCTGATCGCACGTGGCTTGAGGCCAAGGGCGTAGCGGTGAAGTACCGCGCGTCGCTGGAAGACGATTGCGCCGCGATGGAGGCGTTCCGCCCCGACCTGGCCATCGGCACGACTCCGGTGGTGCAAAAGGCAAAAGAGCTTGCGATTCCGGGGCTTTACTTCACCAACCTCATCTCGGCGCGGCCGCTGATGGGTCCGGCAGGGGCGGGGTCTTTGGCGCAGGTCGTCAATGCCGCGATTTCCAACAAGACCCGCATGGACGGAATGAAGGAATTCTTCGAGGGCGTCGGCACCGGCGACACCGCCGGCATCTGGGAGGGCGCGCCGAACCTGCGGCCCGACTTCCGCGCCGCGCATCAGAAAAAGATCGACAAACTGGCCAAAGCTGCCAAGGCGGAGGAGATGATATGATCCGCCTTACCCGCAGCGCGACGCAAATTCCTTCGAAGGAATTTGCAAATCTTTTCGAAGAGGTTTGCGGCGCAAACCTAATCGGCGGTGCGCCATGCTGATCCAGGATCATGACCGCGCGGGCGGCTACTGGGGAGCGGTTTACGCCTTCTGCGCCGTCAAGGGTTTGCAGGTGGTGATCGACGGTCCGGTGGGCTGCGAGAACCTGCCGGTGACGTCGGTGCTGCATTACACCGACGCGATGCCGCCGCACGAGTTGCCCATCGTGGTGACGGGGCTTGGCGAGGACGAGATGACCTCGGGCACCGAGGCGTCGATGTCGCGGGCGTGGAAGACGCTCGATCCGGCCTTGCCTGCCGTGGTGGTGACTGGCTCGATCTCCGAGATGATCGGCGGCGGCGTCACGCCGCAGGGCACGAACATCCAGCGTTTCCTGCCGCGCACGATCGACGAAGACCAGTGGCAGGCCGCTGACCGCGCGATGACGTGGATATTCACCGAATTCGGCATGACCAAGGGGCGCTTGCCGGTCGAGAAGAAGCGCGAAGAGGGTGCTAAGCCGCGCGTCAACATCCTTGGTCCGATGTACGGCGTGTTCAACATGGCTTCGGACCTGCATGAGATCCGTCGCCTGGTCGAAGGGATCGGGGCCGAGGTCAATATGGTGATGCCTCTGGGTGCCCATCTGGCCGAGATGCGCAACCTTGTGAATTCCGACGTGAACGTGGTGATGTACCGCGAATTCGGTCGCGGTTTGGCGCAGGTTTTGGGCAAGCCCTATCTGCAAGCGCCGATGGGGCTGGATTCCACCACCAAGTTCCTGCGCAAACTGGGCGAGTTGTTGGGGTTGGACCCCGAGCCGTTCATCGCCCAAGAGAAACATTCGACGCTCAAGCCCGTCTGGGATTTGTGGCGGTCGGTGACGCAAGATTTCTTTGGCACCGCCAGCTTTGCCGTGGTGGCAAACGAGACCTATGCGCGCGGCATCCGGCACTATCTGGAAACCGATCTTGGCCTGCCTTGTGCCTTTGCCGTGGCGCGGGTGGCGGGCAAGAAGACCAACAACGAACAGGTGCGCGCCATGTTGCGCCAGCACCGTCCGCTGGTGGTGATGGGGTCGATCAACGAAAAGATGTATCTGGCCGAATTGAAGGCCGGACACGGGCCCGCGCCGCATTTCATCGCGGCCTCTTTCCCCGGAGCGGCCATCCGCCGCCACACCGGAACGCCCTTCATGGGTTATGCGGGCTGCGTGTGGATGCTGCAAGAGGTGTGCAACGGCCTGTTCGAGGCCCTGTTCCACATCCTGCCCCTAGGCACCGACATGGACAGCGCGGCGGCCACGCCCACCACGCTGCGGCGCGACTTCCCCTGGGACGTCGACGCGCAGGCCGAGCTTGACCGGATCGTTTCCGAACATCCGATCCTGACCCGAATTTCCGCGGCCCGCACCTTGCGGGACGCGGCCGAGAAATCGGCTCTGGACCAAGGCGCCGAACGCGTCGTCCGCGAGACCGTCGAGGCCCTGCGCGGGCCGAAAGCAACAACCAAGGGAGCACCAGCATGAGCGACTACACCTCCGGGAGCGGGCAACATGCCCACCGCGCTCCGCGTGCCGAGTTCTACGTGTACTTCGCGCTGATCTTCCTTGTGGCGATCCCCTTCGCCCTTGTCGCCTGGGTCGTCCAGGTCGCGGTGCAGCGGGCCTTGCCCGTGCATGGACCGCTGGCCCGCGCCTGGCGCGAGGCGGGGACGATCACGCCCAACATATTCCGGCCCTAACCGGCCCGAACGACTTCTCTGAGGGTTGCGCCCAGCCCGTCACACCATTCGCCGCCCCCCGATCATCGGGGGTCGGTGAAAAACTCGGAACGGCACTCTGCCCGACCGTGAACCCCGCCGCAGGGAATGCGGCGTCAGTCTGCCCATCCGGAGGATAGTTATGGCTGATAAGACCGACCTGAGCTTCACAGGTCTTACCGACGAGCAGGCGCAGGAACTGCACTCGGTGTATATGAGCGGGCTTTGGCTGTTCACGGCCATCGCCGTCGTCGCCCATATCGCCACGTACATCTGGCGCCCCTGGTTCTGAGGAGGATCACACAATGTCCAAATTCTATAAAATCTGGCTCATCTTCGATCCCCGCCGCGTCTTCGTCGCGCAGGGCGTGTTCCTCTTCCTGCTCGCAGCGATGATCCACCTTGTGGTTCTGAGCAACGGCATCAACTGGTTCCAGACCGCCGCTTCGCACGGCGCCATGGTCACCCAGTAACTTTGCCGCAAGGCACTTGCTGCGGGCGGGGGCTGGTCCCCCGGCCGTGGCGACCCCTACGGGCGCAACTCGACGGCTATCGGAAAACTGACCGCCGGTCGCAACAAGCGGAGAGGGAAGCATGGCACTGCTCAGCTTCGAACGAAAATACCGCGTGCCGGGCGGCACGCTGATCGGGGGGAACCTGTTCGACTTCTGGGTCGGGCCGTTCTTCGTCGGTTTCTTTGGCGTCACGACATTCTTCTTTGCGGCGCTCGGCACCATCCTGATTTTCTACGGCACGGCGATGCAGGGGGTCTGGAACCCCTGGCTGATCTCGATCAACCCGCCGCCGGTCGAAAACGGTCTGGCCTTTGCCCCGCTCATGGCGGGCGGGCTTTGGCAGTTGATCACCATTTGCGCCATCGGGGCCTTTATCTCGTGGGCGCTGCGCGAGGTCGAGATCTGCCGTAAACTGGGCATGGGCTATCACGTGCCCTTTGCCTTTGGCGTCGCGATCTTTGCCTATGTCACGCTGGTCGTGATCCGGCCCATCCTGATGGGAAGCTGGGGCTATGCCTTTCCTTACGGCATCTTCAGCCACCTCGATTGGGTGTCGAACACCGGCTATACCTACGGCAACTTCCACTACAATCCGGCGCATATGATCGCGGTGAGCTTCTTCTTCACCACGGCGCTTGCGCTCTCGCTTCACGGCGCCCTGATCCTGTCGGCAGCCAACCCCGAAAAGGGCAAGGAAATGCGCACCCCGGATCACGAGGACACCTATTTCCGCGATCTGATCGGCTATTCGGTCGGCACACTCGGCATCCACCGCGTCGGGCTGCTGCTCGCGCTGAATGCCGGGTTCTGGAGTGCCGTCTGCATCGTCATCTCGGGCACCATCTGGTTCGACCAGTGGGTCGTCTGGTGGGATTGGTGGCTGCAACTGCCGTGGTGGGCCAATATCGCAGGAGGCGTAAATGGCTGAGTATCAGAACATCTTTACCCAGGTGCAGGTTCGCGCTGCACCCGAGATGGGAATGGTCGAAGGCGTCGAGTTGTCCAACCGCGGCAAGGGGGCCGGTTTCTCGACCCTCGCCGGTTGGCTGGGCAACGCGCAACTGGGGCCGATCTACCTTGGCACCATGGGCGTGATCTCGCTGATGTCGGGTGCCGTGTGGTTCATGACCGTGGGCGCCTGGTTCTGGTATCAGGCGGGCTTCAACCCGGCAGTCTTCCTGCGCGACCTGTTCTGGTTCTCGCTCGAGCCGCCGGCCGCCGAATACGGACTCGGCTTTGCGCCGATCGCCGAAGGGGGGCTGTGGCTGATCGCCTCGTTCTTCCTGCTCATATCGGTGCTGTCGTGGTGGGTGCGAACCTACTTGCGGGCACAGGCCCTTGGCATCGGCAAGCATGTGAGCTGGGCCTTTGCCAGCGCCATCTGGCTGTTCCTCGTCCTTGGCCTCATCCGCCCCGTGCTGATGGGATCGTGGTCGGAAGCCGTGCCTTACGGTATCTTCAGCCATCTGGACTGGACCAACAACTTCTCGCTGTCCTACGGCAACCTGTTCTACAACCCCTTCCACGCGCTGAGCATCGCCTTCCTGTACGGATCGGCCCTGCTGTTCGCGATGCACGGGGCGACCATTCTTGCGGTTTCGCGCTTTGGCGGCGACCGCGAGTTGGAGCAGATCGCCGACCGTGGCACGGCTTCGGAACGGGCTGCCCTGTTCTGGCGCTGGACCATGGGGTTCAACGCGACGATGGAAGGCATCCACCGTTGGGCGTGGTGGTTTGCGGTGCTGGTAACGCTGTGTGGCGGCATCGGTATCCTGCTGACCGGCACCGTGGTCGACAACTGGTTCGTCTGGGCACAAGAACACGGCTACGCGCCGCTTAATTGAGGAATGAAAGCCATGTCTGACGGATATTTCAACGAAAAGCCGGGTCGCGCGCTGCGGTCTTGGGCGCTCTACCAGATGCTTGCGGGTGCGGGATGGGGGGCGGTGTTCACCGTTGCCATCGCGGCAATCCTGCTGGCGCTGTGGGGGGTAAGCCTGCTGTTGCCGGAAGAAAGCAAGCAGGCACCGTCGCCCTACAACTCGTCCATCGAGATCGTCACGGGCGTCGTTCCGGTCTGATCTTCGGCGGGGCGGCGCGTGTCGCCCCGCCAATCACAATTCGGACCAAGATGCCGGTCCGGATCCGGGGCGCAACCACAGCCCGGTTCCCTTCCTGTTGGCGACAGGGACCTGGTGCCGTGTGGTTTATCACACGGCACTTTTTTGCATTCGGAGGCTGACTGCCATGACGATCCTCGACCGCGTATCCGGCCCCGCTGACCTGAAAGCGCTCAGCGATGCCGAACTGGGCCAGTTGGCAGCCGAGGTGCGCAACGAGGTCATCCAGATCGTGTCCGAAACTGGCGGTCATCTCGGGTCGTCGCTGGGCGTGGTGGAACTGACCGTGGCCATCCATGCCGTGTTCGACACGCCGCGTGACAAGCTGATCTGGGACGTGGGCCACCAATGCTATCCGCACAAGATACTCACCGGACGGCGCGAGCGTATGCGGTCGTTGCGGCAATCGGGCGGGGTTTCGGGCTTCACCAAGCGGTCAGAGTCCGAATTCGACCCGTTCGGCGCGGCGCATTCGTCGACATCCATCAGCGCCGCCTTGGGCTTTGCGATGGGGCGCGAGATGGGGCAACCCGTGGGCGACACCATCGCGGTGATCGGTGACGGCGCGATCACGGCTGGCATGGCCTACGAGGCGATGAACCACGCAGGCCATCTGGGCAAGCGGCTGTTCGTCATCTTGAACGACAACGATATGTCGATTGCGCCGCCAGTGGGCGCTTTGTCAAAATACCTCAACGAAATCGCGGCCAAGGGGCCGTTGTCTTTGTTGAAAGCGGCAGCCGAGGAATTCGAGGCGCACCTGCCCGGACCCGTGCGCGACGGGGCACGGCGCGCGCGGGCCTTGGTCACCGGCATGCCGGGCGGCGGGACGCTGTTCGAGGAGTTGGGTTTTTCCTACATCGGACCCATTGACGGGCATGACATGGGACAGGTGCTGTCAACCTTGCGGGCGGCGCGGGCGCGGGCTTCGGGGCCGGTGCTCATTCATGCGGTCACGGTGAAAGGCAAGGGCTTTGCCCCCGCCGAAAGTGCGGCCGACAAATACCACGGTGTGTCGAAATTCAATCCGCTTACGGGCGAACAGGCCAAATCGAAATCGAACGCGCCCGCCTATACAACGGTTTTTGGTAATGCCTTGACCGACGAGGCCGCGCGCGATCCACGCGTCGTGGCGATCACGGCGGCGATGCCTTCGGGCACGGGGCTTGATATCATGGCGCGGCGCTTCGCGGCGCGTGTTTTTGATGTCGGAATTGCCGAGCAGCACGGCGTGACCTTTGCCGCAGGCATGGCGGCGGCGGGGCTAAAGCCGTTCTGCGCGATCTATTCCACCTTCCTGCAACGCGGCTACGACCAGATCGTGCATGATGTGGCGCTGCAAGGCCTGCCCGTGCGCTTTGCCATCGACCGCGCGGGGCTGGTGGGTCAGGACGGGGCGACCCATGCGGGGGCCTTTGACATCGGCTTCCTTGCCAACCTGCCGGGGTTCACTGTGATGGCGGCGGGGGACGAGGCCGATCTTGTGCATATGGTCGCCACCGCCGTCGCGCATGACGGCGGACCCATCGCCTTCCGCTATCCGCGCGGCGAGGGGATGGGGCTGGACCTGCCCGAGCGGGGCGTGGCCCTGCCGCTTGGCAAGGGCCGCGTCCTGCGCGAGGGGACGGATGCCGCGATCCTGTCCTATGGCGCGCACCTGTCCGAAGCGCTGGCCGCAGCCGAGGCGCTGGCGGCCGAGGGTATTTCGGTGACGGTTGCCGATGCAAGGTTCGCCAAGCCGCTTGATACGGCGCTGATTGACCAGCTTGTCGCGCATCACGGCGCTTTGGTGACGCTTGAAACAGGGGCAACCGGCGGTTTCGGGGCGCTTGTGCTGCACCATCTTGCCAATTCCGGCGGGCTTGAGCGGGGACGGGCGATCCGCACCATGACCTTGCCCGACCGTTTCATCGATCAGGCGTCACCGGCGCAGATGTATGACTGGGCAGGGCTGTCGGCCAAGGATATCATCCGCACCGTCCGGCAGGCTCTGGGGCGCGAGGCGGTTAAATCAGGGTTGCGGGCCTTGTGACCCGCCAACGATTTTTCTGCGAAAAATCAGGCGGTGGCGCGGTCCCTGAATTTTCGCCAGAAAATTCGTTGGGACCGCTGCGCCGTCAGGCGCGGCCGACGGTCTGGCGTTGTTCGCCAAGGCCTTCGATGCCCAGACGCATGACCTCGCCCCCCTTGAGGTAGATCGGGTTCGGCTTCTGGCCCATCCCCACGCCGGGGGGCGTTCCGGTCGAGATCACATCGCCGGGATTGAGCGACATGAACTGGCTGACGTAATGCACCAGATGGCGCACGCCAAAGACCATCGTTTTCGTGCTGCCGTTCTGGTAGCGCTTGCCGTCGACCTCGAGCCACATCGACAGCGCCTGCGGGTCGGGCACCTCGTCTGCCGTCACAAGCCACGGGCCGATCGGGCCAAACGTATCGCACCCTTTGCCCTTGTCCCACGTGCCGCCCCGTTCGATCTGGAATTCGCGTTCGGACACGTCGTTGATGACGCAATAGCCCGCGACGTGGTCCATCGCCTCGGCTTCCGACACGTAAGACGCGCGTTTGCCGATCACCACGCCCAGTTCCACCTCCCAGTCGGTCTTGACCGAGTTGCGCGGAATCAACACATCGTCGTTGGGGCCGACGATGGCCGAGTTTGCCTTCAGAAAGATCACAGGTTCCTTCGGCACGGGCAGGTTCGATTCGGCCGCGTGATCGGCGTAGTTCAACCCGATGCAGATGAATTTGCCGACCGACCCGACGCAGGGGCCGATACGTCCGGAGGCAAGCTCGGGCAGGCTGGCCGGATCTATCCCGCGCAGTTTTGCCAGACCCTCGGGCGTCAGGACCGCACCCGCGATGTCGGGAACGATACCGGCGAGGCTGCGGATCTTGCCGGAAGGGTCCAACATGGCGGGAACTTCGGCTCCGGCTTGGCCCACACGCATCAGTTTCATCCCGGCTCTCCCTTCGTTCGGCCCAAAACAGGGGCAAGGGGAACAGCGAAAAGCAGGGTTATGCAAGCACTAACATGTTAGTATCCTCCGCTTTCGGCGGAAGGACACTTTGCAAAGCGAAAGCGAAGGCTGCGGCGGCATTGTCCAACAAGGTGCGTTGCCCAAGCGGCGCAACTGTGGCATGACGAAACGGACATAACTAGACTGATGAGTTCAGACATGAGCGACTTTTCGACCCGCCGCGTGATGATGGTCGACACGCAGGTCAGGCCTTCGGACGTGACCAAGTTTCCGATCATCGAAGCCATGCTTGCCGTCCCGCGCGAAGCCTATGTGCCCGCCGCGATGCGCGAGGCGGCCTATATGGGCGAGAACGTCGAAATCGCGCAGGGCCGGGTCGTTCTCGAGGCGCGCACCTTTGCCAAGATGCTCGACGCGCTTGATGTGCAGCCGGGCGAGATGGTGCTCGATCTGGGTTGCGGGCTGGGTTATTCCACGGCTGTGATCGCACGGCTGGCCGATGCGGTCGTCGCAGTCGAAGAAAACGAGGCGCTGGCCGCCGAGGCGCAGCGCACGCTGTCGGCCCAAGGGGTGGACAATGCTGCCGTGGTCGTCGGCCCTCTGGCGGCGGGTGATGCCAAGCACGCGCCCTTTGATGTGATCACCCTGCAGGGCGGGGTCGAGGCCGTGCCCGAGGCGCTGCTGTCACAGTTGCGCGAAGGCGGGAGGATCGGGGCGATCTTTCTGGAAGGCGCCCTTGGCGTGGCCCGCGTCGGCTATAAGATCGACGGTGTGGTGACGTGGCGCTACGCCTTCAACGCGGCAGCGCCGCTTTTGCCCGGATTTGCGGCAAAGCGGGAATTCGCTTTGTAATTTCAGGGCGGCGCCGGGGGTCCGGCGCAGCCGTCATTTTCGGAAGGCGCGGCTACGGGCCGGTGCGGAACGGTAGGGGTGCGATGCGCAATTTTCTGAAAGCGGCGGCGGTTTTGGCGATGGTGGCTGCGGTGGCGATGCCTGCAACGGGCGAAACCCTGTCGGATGCCCTTGTCTCCGCCTACAAGAATTCGAAAGTCCTCGACCAGAACGAGGCCTTGCTGCGCGCCGCCGACGAAGATGTGGCAGGCGCAGTGTCGCAATTGCGACCGGTCATCTCGTTCGTGGCCAAAGCGCAGTACAACGATCCGTTGGTCAGTTTCGCAGGCAATCTGCAACGCACCTATTCGCTGGTGGCGCAATGGACCCTGCTCGACTTCGGGCGGCGGCAGTTGCGGGTCGAGATTGCCAAAGAGACGGTGCTTGCCACGCGCGAGGCGTTGCGTGCGCTCGAGTCCCGGGTGTTGCTGCAAGCGGTCGATGCCTATGTCAACGTTCAGTTGCAGTCCGAGATCGTGGCACTGCGGCAATCCAACGTGCGGCTGATCGGGGAAGAGTTGAAGGCGTCCAAGGACAGGTTCGAGGTCGGCGAGGTGACGCGCACCGACGTTGCGCTGGCCGAGGCGCGTCTCGCGTCGGCCCAGTCGGGGCTGGTGTCGGCGCAGGGCGATCTGAGCACCGCGCGCGAACGCTACAAGGCTGTGACCGGCACCTACCCAAGCAAACTTCAAACTCTGCCCAAGCTGCCCGCGACGGCCAAATCGCTGGATGCCGCACGTGAACAGGCGCTGTCTGCGCATCCCAATATCTTGCAGGCCCAGCGCGAGGTCACGGTGGCCGATCTGGGGGTCCAACTGGCGCGGGCCGCGCATTACCCGACGGTGAATGCCGAAGCGGGGCTATCGCGCAATCCGGCCAACGATGCCGAGTCGACCGCGCTGTCGCTGACCGTCAACCAGACACTCTATGCCGGTGGCGGCATCGCGTCGGACGAGCGGGCGGCGCTGGCCAACAAAGAGGCATCGCAGGCGGCGCTGGCGCAGGCTGGAATCACCGTGGCCGAAAATGTCGGCAATGCGTGGTCGGCGGTCAATGTCGCTGCCGCTTCGATCACGGCGGGATCGCAACAGGTTACCGCAGCACAGGCTGCATTTAACGGTGTCAAGGAAGAGGCCGATCTTGGCGCACGCACCACGCTTGACGTGCTCGATGCCGAGCAAGCCTTGCTCGACGCGCGGGCGCAGCGGTTGACCGCCGAGGCGCAGCGGTATGTGGGCGTTTATAACCTGCTGTCGACGATGGGCCTGTTGTCGGTCGAACACCTGAACCTTGGCGTGCCGGTCTATGATCCGGCGACTTATTACAACTCTGTCAAAAAGGCTCCGATCAGCGTTCAGGGCAAAGCCTTGGCGCGGATCATGGGCAAGATCGGCAACTGACCGGCGGTTTGCCGAAAGTCGCCACTCCATTTTCTTGAACTGGCCTAGGTTGTGCGGCTATCATCCCGCACAACGCATCTGTGCAGCAGGGATCCGCCACGCATGTCCGAACCGATGAGCTCTGTCGAGATCGAGGATGTCCTGTCGTCCATACGCCGGCTTGTGTCCGACGATCTGCGGCCACAGGCGCGGGCGCTGCGCGAAGCGCAAGCCGCGCCGCAAGCGGCCATGCCAAGCGAAAGGCTGGTGTTGACCCCGGCGCTGCGGATCGTGCCGGAAGCGGAACCTGGAGCTGAAGAACCGGCACCGGAAACGGCGGTGGACCATCACGCGGATGTAGCCTTCCAGACGGTGCGCATCGACGATCCCCAGACCGACGTTCAGGCGGCAGAGGACGAGGCCGGATTTATAGCGGTGGACGACGCCGAAGATATGGTGACGGTCGATCTGCCCCTTCCCGACATCGAAGTGTATGATGATGACGGTGTCGCAGCACCGGCCGATGATCCGGTCTCGATTCCCGATGCGGTGTTCGCGCAGCGCCATGCGCAGCAAAGGTCAGACGCCGAAGATACCGTCGATAGGGGCGCAGAGCGCAGCGGTCACGGCTGGGCAGATGCCGCCGAGGCGGCTGTGCGGGCCGAACTGGAACAGGACACCAGCGCCAACCTTTACGCACGCTTCGAGGATGAACCCGCCGAGCCTGCCTTTGACGAGGCCGCGATGCGCGACATGGTGCGCGACATCATCCGCGAAGAGTTGCAGGGCACTTTGGGCGAACGCATCACCCGCAATGTGCGCAAGCTTGTACGGGCAGAAATCGCACGTGCCATGGCTGTGCGCGACTTCGAATAGCCAGACCCTTCGCGCCACGCTGCGAAAAACAAACGCGCCCGACGGGCGCGTTTCGAATTCGACACAGCAGCAGCTTTATCAGGCGGCTTCGGCCTGATCGGCTTCCAAGGCGTGACGCCGTTCGGACTCCTCGCGCGACAGGGCAACCGAGGTACGCACGCCCTTGGCGACGAAATCCATCAGCCCCTTGACCACCCGCTCGTTCGGATCGATCCCAGCGCAAGACAGCACTTCGCGCCCGTCACGCGACCGTGCCCAGCGGGCGATCTGTTCGGGACCGTTGCCGTATTTCTTGTCGTCTGCAATCGCATCGTCGAGTGCGGCCAACACGACGGCCGCAAACAGTTTGCGGGCGCGTTGTCCTTGCTCGTAATTAAAGGCCGTGCCGTCAACGAAATCGACCATCTCGTCGTTCCTATTCTTGCTCTTGTCTTTTCTGGCGTCGGGCGAATATGACGGTTTAGTCACGATTCGGTATTGCGACTTTGGAATGATAGCTATGCATTGCGCGCATGGCTATCACAGTTGCGCTACTGTATCTAGTCGTCTTGTCCACCAACTATTCACGAGATATAGGCAAGGCCAAATATTCTTCAACCTCTCGACAAGGTTTTGTCATCATGGCCAAGATCAACGGCAACGAAATCAAGCCCGGCATGGTGCTGGAACATGACGGGGGCCTTTGGGCAGCGGTCAAGGTCAACCACGTCAAGCCCGGCAAGGGCGGTGCCTTTGCGCAGGCCGAACTGAAAAACCTGCGCGACGGGCGCAAACTGAACGAACGTTTCCGGTCGGAAGACAAGGTCGACGAGGTCCGGCTCGAGAACAAGGACCAGCAGTTTCTGTATGAAACCGATGGCCGTCTGGTGTTCATGGATTCGGAAACCTACGAGCAGATCGAACTTGATGCCGAATTGCTGGGCGACCGCCGCCCGTTCCTGCAAGACGGCATGACCGCGACGATCCGCTATTATGGCGAAGAGGCTTTGGCGGTGACCTTGCCACAAAAGGTCAAATGCCGCATCGTCGAGACCGAGCCGGTCCAGAAGGGCCAGACAGCGGCCAACAGCTTCAAGCCTGCGATCCTCGACAATGGTGTGCGGATCATGATCCCGCCGTTCATCGGTCCCGACGAAGATATCATCGTCCACACCGAATTGATGGAATATTCAGAACGCGCCTGATTAGGGCTGGTCGGGGTCTAGCGTCACGCGCGCGGTTCCGGCCAGCAGCCTGCCTTCGGCACGGTCCAGCCGCAGATAGGCGATGGCACTGTCGCCGGAACGCGTGAACAGCCGTCCGGCGGGTTTACCGTCTTCGGTGGTGATGTCTGACCCGGTTGCCGCTTCGCCCGTGACGGTCACGCGGACCAGACCCTTTTTCAGCTCGGTCTTGTGCTTCATCCGCGCGGTCACTTCCTGTCCGACATAGCAGCCCTTGCGGAAATCGACGCCATGCAGCCGTTCGAACCCGCTTTCCAGCAGGTAACTGTCATCGACCAGCAGCTCGATACCGCTTTGCGGTATGACGTGGCGCACGCGAATGCTGTCCCAGTCAATTACCGGTGGGGTGCCTGTGTCAGGCCCGTAAAGCCGCCAACCCAGCGCGGGGTGACGCGGGTCGGGCATGGCCCCGGCGGGCGCTGGACCAAGCCCGCGTTGCACGTGCAGCGCAGCCGTTGTGATGGTCACGGCAGCGCGCAGTCGGTACATCGTCAGCCGCCGCAAGGTCGCTTCGGCAAGGCTTTGGTCGATGTCGATCAGAAGCGTCCCGTCAAGCGGTTTGACCACGAAGAAATCGGCCAGATACTTGCCCTGCGGTGTCAGCAGCGCGGCCCAGACGATGCCGGGCGCCTTGGACAGCGGCAAAAGATCGTTCGACACCAAGCCTTGCAGGAAACCGACGGCATCGACCCCACCGGCCTGCCACAGCACCCTCCGTTCCGCCGCTTCTCCTTGCATCATTCTTCCCTGATTTGCAGCCGGTAAAGGCTGGCATAAAGGCCGTTCGCCGCCACCAGATCATCATGCGTGCCCTGTTCGGCAACCCTGCCACGGTTCAGCACGACGATCTTGTCGGCATCCCGCACGGTCGACAAGTGATGCGCAATGATCAGGGTCGTGCGCCCTTTGGACAGGGCCGCCAGTGCTTCGGCGACCACGGCTTCGGATTGCGCGTCCAGCGCCGAGGTGGCTTCGTCGAGCAGCAGGATGGGCGTGTCGGCCACAAGGGCGCGGGCGATGGCAATCCGCTGGCGCTGTCCCCCTGACAGGCCCGACCCGCGCGGACCGGCAGGAGTTTGCAGCCCCTGCGGCAGGCCGGCGACGAAGTCGGACAGATGCGCCGAACCAAGGATGTCGTCCAACCGGCTTTCAGATATATCACCGCGCCCCATCAGGATGTTTTCGCGCAGGCTTTCGTCGAACAGCGCGGTGTCTTGCGTGACCGACGCGAACAGGCCGCGCTGGTCGGGCAGGCTCATGCCGCGTATGTCTTGCCCGCCGATCAGCACGGTGCCGCCGTCGGGTTCGGTTAGCGCCGTAAGGACCTGAAAGACCGTGCTTTTGCCGGCACCCGATGGGCCGACGATGGCGGTGGTCTTGCCCGCTTCCGCAACGAAGCTCAGGCCGTCGAGCACCGGCACGCCCGGATAGGCAAAGCGCACGTCGCAAAACTCGATGGCAGGCATGCTGGCGGGCAGGGTGACGGTGCTGGTTGCGGGGCGTTGCGTCGCGGGCGCGGTATCGAACAGGCGGAAGATACGCTCCAGGCTGGCCGAAGCCACCTGCCAGCTGCCGAACGATTCCCCCAAGCGGCGGATCGGCTGGAATGTCAGCGCCATGGCGGTGAAGAACGACATGAACTCGCCCACCGTGCGGTTGCCCGATGCGACCTCGCGCCCGCCCAGCAGCAGCACGGCAAAGAAGCCCAGTCCGGTGACCACGTCGATCATCGCGGGCATCACCGATTGTGCAAGGTTCGCCTTGGTCTGGGCGCGGTTCAGCTTTTGCACGATCACGCCGAAGCGGCCGGTCTGGTAGCGTTCCAGCCGGTTCAGCTTGATCGCCTGAATGCCATGGAAAATTTCGTCCAGCCGCGTCGATCGCAGGCCGGTTTCGGCCCTGAGTTGCCCTGACTTGTGCCGCAGATAGCGTTGCAGCACGCCCGTCGGCACGATCAGCAGCGGTGCGCCGACAAGCGCCGCCAGCGTCCAGTGACCGTCGATGCTGACAGCTACGGCCATCAGCCCCAGAAGCGACACCAGATCGCGCCCCGCAGCGATGATGACCGTCAGCCAGATCGACTGCACCGCCGTCGTGTCGCCCTGCACGCGCTCAAGCAGGGTGCCGGGGGGGTTGGTCTGGAAAAAGCCGCCATCGAGCCGCAGGATATGGTCGAGCAGATCAAGCTGCATCGCAGCCGCCGTGCGCAGCGACACGATCGACAAAAGCATGCGCGACAGGATCGACGCCACCGCGCGCAAAACGAACAGCGACAGGATGCCGGCACCGACTAGCAAAAGCGCCTCGTTGCCGCCTTCGGTGAAGACCGTGTCGAACAGCGGTTTCAGCGCATAGCTGAGAAGCCCGAGCGTGCTGCCCTCGATCGTCATCACCACGAAGGCTGCCGCCATCACCCAGCGATGCGGGCGAAGGTAGGTTTTCCATAGCCTCCCGAACAATGCGCCCGAGGCGTAGCGGGCGTCGCGCGCGGGCCGCCGTGCGGCACGGGCATCGGCAGGGGCCGGATCGGAGGGGTTCGGTACGGACACGGGACGCCCTTGCTGTGGCCGGTTTGGCACTGGACCCGACAGGTAATCCGAAAGCCGCAAGGGGGCAAGGCGGGCGCGGGAATGTGACCGGCGGCGGCGGCGGTTGACCTTGCGGTTCGCCTCCCCTAGCCATGACCGCACGAGGAATGGAGAGACCGATGACCCTTGCCTATGGACGCCCCTATCTTGCCATTCCCGGACCTTCGGTCATGCCCGACAGGGTGCTTGCCGCCATGCATCGCGGCGCGCCGAACATTTATGAGGGCAAGTTGCCCGATATGGTGGAAACGCTATGGCCCGACTTGCGCCGCGTGGCGGGCACCTCGCAGAATGTGGCGCTTTACATCGCCAACGGTCATGGCGTCTGGGAAGCGGCCAACATGAACCTGTTTTCGCGTGGCGACCGCGCCCTGGTGCTTGCCACGGGGCGCTTCGGCCTGTCTTGGGCCGAAAGCGTGCAGGCGCTGGGGGTGACGGTCGACGTGCTGGATTTCGGCAAATCGTCCCCCGTCGATTTCGACCGTGTCGCCGCAGCGCTGCGGGCAGATGGCGGGCGCTACAAGGCTGTGCTGTGCACCCATGTCGATACGGCCAGCACGGTGCGAACCGATGTGCCCCGGTTGCGGGCGGTGATGGACGAGGTGGGGCACGGGGCATTGCTGGCGGTGGATTGCATCGCCTCGATGGCCTGCGACGAATTCCACATGGATGCATGGGGGGTCGATGTCGTGGTGGCTGCCAGCCAGAAGGGGCTGATGGTGCCGCCCGGGATCGGCTTCGTGTGGTTCTCGCAAAAGGCGCGCGAACGTTGCCGCGTGTCTGACCTGCGCACGCCCTATTGGGATTGGACGCCGCGTGCCGATGCGACCGAATTCTGGCAATACTGGAACGGCACCGCCCCCACGCATCACCTGTTCGGCCTGCGCGAAAGCCTCGACATGCTGGCCGAAGAGACGATGCCCGCCGTCTGGAAGCGGCACGAGGTGCTGGCCAGCGCCGTCTGGGCGGCTTTCGATGCATGGGGGGCGGGGAACCCCGATATCGCGCTGAACGTGGCCGATCCGCTCCACCGCGGCCGTTCGGTCACGGCGGCCCGCTTCGGTGCGCCCCATGCCACCCGGTTGCGCGAATGGACCGAGCATAAGGCGGGCGTCACGCTGGGCATCGGCCTGGGCATGGCCGCGCCGAACGATCCCGCCTATCACGGCTTTTTGCGCGTCGCGCATATGGGCCATGTGAACGCCCATATGACGCTGGGCGCGCTTGCGGTGATGGAAGCGGGGATGGTCAGCCTGAACATCCCGCACGGGCAGGGCGCGCTTGCCGCCGCCGCCCGCGTCGTCGGTTCCGCCGCCTGATAAAGCGGTCCCGGCTACTGGCCGTTCTTGGCCAGCCAGTCGCGCATGAAGGCGATCTCGCCCTCTTGCGCGGCGATGATGCCTTGCGCGAGTTTCCGTATCTCGGGGTCGGACCCGTGTTCGAGCACGATCTTGGCCATGTCGATGGCACCCTGATGATGCGCGATCATGCCGGTAACGAAATCGACGTCGGCATTGCCGGTATAGTCGATGTCCATGGCGGCGTGCATCGCCATGTTGGCCGCTTGGAACGCCTGCGTCGCGGCGTCATCCGACATCATGTGCGCCGAATGGTCCATGCCTTGGGTCATCGTCTCGGCCATGCCGACAGGGGCTGCAAGCATCAGGGCGGCGAAAAGAAGTGTGGTCTGTTTCATCTGGGGGCCTGCTGTGGTTTTGAACGGCCCAAGCGTGGCAGCTTCCAGCAAGGGGAAGGCAAGCGCCTTGCGCCGGACGCTCCGGCACATGATGTCCCGTCTTTGCGGCATCGGGTGGGGTTTTTGCACAAACGGCGGGCGGGTCGTGCGGTGCTGCACAGCGCGACGGTGTGTTTGGGCTTCACCTTGGCGCGGGCTTTGCCTATCGTCCTGCGTAACAGGTGGATGACAGCGCCATGAACAGCCCCACGCCATGCCGTGCAGCAGACCGAAGACCCGTGGTCGGCATCATCGGCAACATGAGCCTTCTGAACGAGCAATATGCCGTCCATGCGGGCGGAGTGATGAATTCAGAAGCCGTGGCGCAGGTGGCGGGTTGCCTGCCGCTGATCATCCCGTCGGACCCGCGCTTCGTGTCGGTCGACGAACTGCTTGACCTGTGCGACGGCTTCTTGCTGACGGGGGGCCGCCCCAACGTCCATCCCAGCGAATACGGCGAAGAAGAAACCCCCGCCCACGGCTGTTTCGACCGCTGCCGCGATGCGATCACCCTTCCGCTGATCCGCGCCTGTGTCGATCGGGGGCAACCCTTCCTTGGCATCTGCCGCGGCTTCCAAGAGGTGAACGTGGCGCTCGGCGGCACACTGCACCCCGAAATCCGCGATCTGCCGGGGCGGATGAACCACCGCATGCCGCCCGATGGCACGATGGAAGAGAAATTCGCCCTGCGCCATCCGGTGCGTTTTGTCGAGGGCGGCGTGTTCCACCGCCTGATGGGCGCGCCCGAGGTGATGACGAACACGCTGCACGGCCAGGGTATCGCGCGGGCGGGCGGGCGGATCGTGATCGACGGCCACGCGCCCGATGGCACGCCGGAAGCGATCTACGTCAAGGACGCGCCGGGCTTCACGCTGTCGGTGCAATGGCACCCCGAATGGAACGCGGTGGGCGACCCTGTCTCGCGCCCGCTCTTCACCGCCTTTGGCGAGGCCGTCGCGGCATGGGCGCGGGGCGTTCGGCCCGTCGCGACCTCGGTCCCGCTCTTGGCCTGATCTTCCCTGTTTCACGCTGCCCAAATATCCTCGGGATGGGTCCGGGAAGGGCAGACGGCCCTTCCCGGGGTCCGGCATCGAGAGCGCCTTGCCGGAACTTGCGAAAACGTTTTACCATGTGCCCGACACAGCCTTGGGAGGCCCAGATGAAACGCTCGCGCATCAACGAGATCATGGCGGCGGCGGATGACATGATCCGCCATTACGGCTTCGTGCTGCCGCCCTTCGCCTATTGGACGCCTGACGCGTTCAAGGCCAAGGCCGCCGCAGCGGGCCGGATCATCGACAGCCGCATGGGCTGGGACATCACCGATTTCGGGGCTGAAAAGTTCGACGAGATGGGGTTGTTCCTGTTCACCTTGCGCAACGGTCAACTGGCCGACCTGCAACGGGGTGGCGGCATGTGCTATGCCGAAAAACTGCTGATTTCTAGGCAAGACCAGTTGTCGCCGATGCACACGCATGTGCTCAAGGCCGAAGATATCATCAACCGTGGCGGGGCCACTCTGGTGGTCGAATTGTGCGGGTCGGATGACAAGGGCAACTACGCGCCGGATCGGGGCGGCATGGTGCGCTGTGACGGGCTCGACGTGCCCTACACGCCGGGTATGAAGCTGAAACTCGCGCCCGGTGAAAGCGTCACGCTGATGCCGGGCGACTGGCATGCCTTTTGGGGCGAGGGCGGCGATGTGCTGATCGGCGAAGTGTCGACCGTCAACGACGACCTGACCGACAATATCTACGTCCAGCCCATCGGGCGGTTTGCTGAGATCGAAGAGGACGTGGCCCCCACCCATCTGCTCGTCAGCGATTACGACAACTGGCTGCCGCGCTGACGGCAATGCGTCTTTTGTGAATTGAAGGGGGGGGGTATGCCGCTCCCCCTTGGCCTTTTGCGGCCCTGACGCTTTGTTGTCTCGCCGGATCGGGGTTTAGGTAAAGATGGCGCAAGGCATGGCCCCCGAGGGGCCTGCTTTTCGCCACATCACCCAAAGCGCGGGGCTTGCAGCAAACCGGCGGGGCAGGGCATCATCGGCAAATGACCGCAAAAAGCCCGCTTTTGACCGACGCCGACGCCGTTGCCGCTGCCAGTGCAGACGGTCCCCGCGATGGGACCGATGCCGTGGCCGACCCGTCGGCTGCGGCGCCGTCCGCTGCGGGCGAAGCGGCGGTGCAGGTCAAGCTGCGGATCCTGTTCGGTGCGCGGGCGATGCTGGGACCGGGCAAGGTGCTTTTGCTCGAACATATCCGGGACCTCGGGTCGATTTCGGCGGCGGGGCGGGCGATGGGAATGAGCTACAAGCGGGCATGGTCGCTTGTCGAAGAAATGAACGCGGCCTTCCGCGCGCCGCTGGTCGATAGCGCCCGCGGCGGTGCGGGCGGTGGCGGGGCTGTCGTCACGCCCGAGGGTCTCGCGGTGGTCCAAGCCTATCGCGCCTTCGAGGCGGCTTCGCTGCGGGCGGGTGCGGCGGAACTCGCGGCATTGCAGGCCTTGCTTCACGATATGTCCGACGGAAAATAACGCTTGCCGCCCAACGGGTGGGTAGTGTTATGTTCCGCTGGACATAACGCAGGAGGACGCAATGAAACTCTGGCTGGCGGGTTTGCTTGCCCTGACCCTTGCCGCACCATTGCGGGCCGACGAGGTGACGGTGTTCGCGGCCTCTTCGTTGAAGACCGCGCTCGATCAGTTGGCGGCCGATTGGCAGGCGGCGACCGGAAACGTCGCGGTGATTTCCTATGACGGATCGGCCAAACTGGCAAAGCAGATCGAACAGGGCGCGCCAGCGGATGTGTTCATCTCGGCGGCGGAAAACTGGATGGATACGCTGGATTCGGGCGGTCTGCTGCGGCCCGGAACGCGGCGCGACATTCTGGGCAACCGGCTGGTGCTTGTTGCCCATGGCGCTGCGGCCCCTGCCGACATTGGGCCAGGGCTCGACCTTGCGGGCATGTTGGCGGACGGCAAGCTTGCGATGGGAATGATCGCCTCGGTTCCGGCGGGGCAATACGGGCACGAAGCTCTGGTGTCGCTTGGCCTGTGGGACAGCGTGGCCGACAAGGTGGTCGAGACCGAAAACGTGCGCGCCGCAGTCAAGCTGGTCGCACTGGGCGAAGCACCCTTGGGCATCGTCTTTGCGTCAGATGCCGTGGCCGAAACGGGGATTTCCGTTGTCGGCACGTTTCCCGATACCAGCCACGCGCCGATTGTCTATCCGGCGGCGGCAACGGTCGCAGCGCGCGCGGGGTCCGAAGCCTTCCTGACCTATCTGGGGTCCGAAACGGCACGGGCGCGGTTCGTGGCGCAAGGGTTCACGGTTTTGCCATGAGGAAGCCCCTGTGACCGAGGCGGGCTGGCAGGCGGTCTGGCTGTCGCTGCAGGTGTCGTTCTGGGCCACGCTGTTGAGCCTGCCTTTGGGCATCTGGGTCGCGCATCTTCTTGCGCGCGGGCAGTTCGCGGGGCGGCAGGTGCTGAACTGGGCGGTTCATCTGCCGCTGATCCTGCCGCCTGTGGTGACAGGCTATCTTTTGTTGATCGTCTTTGGCCGTCAGGGGCCTGTGGGGCAGGTGCTGGACGCGTGGTTCGGCATCGTGCTGGCTTTCCGCTGGACCGGCGCGGTCTTGGCGGCGGCGGTGATGGCCTTTCCCTTGATGGTGCGGGCCATCCGCTTGGCGTTCGAGGCGGTGGACCCAAAACTCGAAGCTGCCGCAGCGACACTGGGCGCATCACGGATGCAGGTATTCGGCACGGTGACCTTGCCGCTGATCGCGCCGGGCGTGATTGCCGGAGCGGTTCTCGCCTTTGCCAAGGCGATGGGAGAATTCGGCGCGACCATCACCTTCGTTGCCGCGATTCCGGGGCAGACGCAGACGCTGCCTTCGGCGATTTACGCCTTCTTGCAGGTGCCCGGCGGCGACGGGGCGGCGCTGCGGTTGGTGGCCGTGTCGGTCGCGGTGGCGATGGTAGCCATCGCAGCGTCCGAGATACTGGCGCGACGGGTGCAGGCGCGGGTGGCAGGGCGCGATGCTTGAGGTGAAGCTGCGCCACCGCTTCGGCAGTTTCGGGCTGGATGTGGATTTTACCGCGCCGGCCGGCGTCACGGCGCTGTTCGGGCGGTCGGGGTCTGGCAAAACCAGCGTTGTGGATGTTGTGGCGGGGTTGCTGCGGCCCGATGCGGGGCGGATCGTGCTGGGCGGTCGGGTGCTGTTTGACAGTGCGGGCGGTGTGGACGTGGCGGTCCACCGGCGCGGACTTGGCTATGTGTTCCAAGAGGCGCGGCTGTTTCCGCATCTGACCGTGGCGCAAAACCTTGGCTACAGCGCGCGGGTCACGGGGCGGCGGGCCGATGCGGGGCCGGTGGTCGAGATGCTGGGGCTGGGTCATCTGCTGGCGCGGCGTCCGGGCGCGCTGTCGGGCGGCGAGGCGCAGCGTGTGGCCATCGGGCGGGCGCTGCTGGCACAGCCGCAAGCGCTGCTGCTGGACGAGCCGCTGGCAGCGCTCGACGCGGCCCGCAAGGCCGAGGTACTGCCCTATCTCGAGCGGCTGCGCGATGCGGCGCTGCCGATCCTTTATGTCAGCCATTCGCTGGCCGAGGTGGCGCGGCTGGCCACGACGGTCGTGGTGCTCGAGGGGGGGCGCGTGCTACGTGCTGGGCCGACGGTCGACATGTTGTCCGATCCGGAAGCAGCGCCACACTTGGGCCTGCGCGAGGCGGGCGCGGTCATCACGGCGCGAATTGCCGCGCATGAAGCCGACGGCTTGACGCGGGCCGAAACGGCGGCGGGACCGATCTGGCTGCCGCGTCTTGCCGGCGCGGTGGGCACGCTGCTGCGGGTGCGGATCGCGGCGCAGGATGTGATCTTGTCGCGCAGCCGCCCCGAGGGGCTGTCGGCACTGAACATCTTGCCCGGGGTGGTGACGGCCCTGCGCAGCGGCGAAGGACCCGGCGCGCTGGTGCGGATCGGCATGGGCGATGAATTCCTGCTTGCCCGTGTCACGCAGCGCTCGGCTGCCGCACTGGGGCTTGCCGAGGGCGTGGCCGTGCACGCGGTGCTGAAATCGGTCGCGGTCGCGCCTTCGGATATCGGCTCTGCTTGAACCCCGATTTTTCTGCGAAAAATCGCGCCCCTGATTGTGGCGTGCCGTTTATGGTTGCGGTCGGACGGGTGGCTGTCTGCCCCCCGCGGCGCGTGCCGCGCCTGCCCCCCGAGGGTATTTTGAACCCGAGGAACAGGAAAGGGGCGCAGGCGATGGGACGTTTGGTGCACTGGAATGGTCCGTCTCGCGGACCTGCTGAACCGCACGACAAAGCATCACCTTGCCCCTTTCACCGTGTCTCGGATATCCGCGCATGGGCAGCGGAAAGCCCGGCGACCGTTTGGCGAATTGTGATGTCTGCCACGGGTTCAGAACCAGTCGTGCGGTAGACGGGCGATCAGGCCCGAAACCATCCGGCGCAGCAGGCTTGCCTCGGGTTCTGCGGTTTCGACGCCTTTGCGTCCGCCCTCGGCCACGTTCCAATACAGCGCGCCATTGCGGGCGGTGACGGAAAAGGCATTTTCCGGGCGGGTTTGCTGCGCAAACAGCGCACATAATTCAGCGACAAGGACGGGTTCGCGAAACAACAGGCCGAGTTCGATGTTGATATAGGCCGAGCGCAGGTCGAAGTTATGCGACCCCACCAGCGCCTGTTCGCGATCGATCACGAAGACCTTGGAATGCAGCAGGGCGCGTTTGCGCCTTGCGCCGCGGGGCGGGGCGTATTCGAATAACGCGGCCCCTGCGGTGACGAGCGGATGGCGATAACTGCGGTAGGCGGCGTGGACGGCGAACAGATCGGTCACGGCCAGCGAATTGGTCAGCACCCGCACATCGACGCCTTTCGCCGCCAGGTCTGTCAGGATCTTCAGTCCCGCAAGGCCGGGCACGAAATAGGGGGTGGTCAGAAGCACCTCGGATTTCGCTTGAGTAAGCAGGGTTTCGATACGGTCGAGCAGCCATGGCCCCTTGCGGTGGCCAAAGGCCTTTTCGGGCGGGTCTGCCAGAAGCGCCACGTCGGTCGTGAAGCGGAGCGGGTCGACCAGCAGGCTTTCGGCGCTGTGATCCGCCATCGCATCGGCGCGGTATTGGACCGATAGGGGCGCGTTGGCATGACGGGCGACGCGGCGGCGGTAGCGGGCCATGCTGATGCGGAACGACCGCCAAAGCGTCAGGATCGGCAGCGAAAGCCCAAGGTTCCAGTAGGTGTCGAAAACCTGTTCCACCGATTGCACCAAGGGGCCCGCTAGCACCATGTCGGCATCATGCGACAGCCGCGCCCCCGATCCGGGCGCGCCGAAATAGGTGTCGCCCACATTGCGCCCGCCAAGAATGGCAAGACGGCCGTCGGTGATCCAGACCTTGCCATGCATCCGGCGGTTGAAGCGCGACAGACCCAGCGCAAATTCCGCGCCGCGCCGCAGCCAGTGGCCGCGGTTGAGCACGGGGTTGAACAGCCGCACCTCGACATTCGGATGCTGGTTCAGCCCGAGGAAGGCGAGATCGAAGCCCTGCACGTTCACGTCGTCGAGAAGTAGCCGCACCCGCACGCCGCGGTCGGCCGCATCGAGCAATTCCGACAGCAACAGCCAGCCCGAAGTATCGGTCGTCCAGATGTAATAGATCAGATCGAGGCTGCGTCCCGCGATACGGGCGGCATGGGCGCGGGCGGCAAAGGCGCGTTTGTGGTCCAGAATGTTGGCAAGGCCGTTCTGGCCGGGATGGGCCGCTTCATACGGGTCGAGTGCCGTGTCGAGCGGGGTAGGCGGGCCGATGCGGGGCAGGGCAGCGGTGACCGGGCCACGCGCCCTTTTGGCAAAGCTGGTGTACGAGCGCAGGGCAAGCAGAGAAGCTGCAAAAAGGCCGAGGCCAAGAAGCACAAACCAGACCGCAAACGTGGTGATCATGGCGTGCAACCGGCGGGCGGCAAGGCCAGTCGCGCCATCACCGGCAGATGATCCGAGGCGCGGCGGGCAAGGGGCGTGTCATGCGCCTGCAGGTCCGAAAGATGCAACTCGCGGCTGGCCATGATACGGTCGAGCGCCAAGACGGGCAGTCGGGCGGGAAAGCTGCGCGCGGGCGTCGGAGCGTGGAACAACCGGTCCAGCGCCGCGATCGAGGCCATCGGACCATTGCGCCATTCGTTCATGTCGCCCATCAATAGCGTGGGGCGTGGCGGCAGGCGTGACAGTCGGTCGATGATCGCATGGCATTGGGCGCGGCGCGACGCAGGCAACAGGCCAAGGTGCATGCCGACGACCCGCAACGGCTGGCCGCGCAAGCTCAGGTCGGCCATGAGCGCGCCGCGCGGCTCGAAGCCCGGCAGCGCGACAGGGTGGATTGCACCGATCTCGGCCTCGCGCACGAACAGCAGGTTGCCGTGCCAGCCGTGCGACGGACCAGGCGTATCGGGCAGGACAGGCACCAGCCCGCATTGGCTGCGCACATGTTCAAGGTCCAACAGTCCCGCGCGGTCGCCCCAGCGGCGGTCGGCCTCTTGCAATGCGATGATGTCGGGGCAAAGTTCTTGCATGACCTCGGTCGTGCGGAACATGTCGCGGCGGCGGTCGGCGCCGACGCCTTTGTGAATGTTCCATGAGGCGACGATGATGGACATGCGGCTGTGCGGGCTTCCGTCTGACGGGCGGCGGTTGCAGACATCCTAGACCATGCCAAAGCGGGAAGGCAAAGGCGGGCTGCCCGCGACGATGCCGCATTCCGTCAGGATAAGGTCGAGCCGAATATCGTGGGGCAGGGGGTGGATGGTCGACAGGCGGGCGGATTGCAGGCCGACGCCTATCGCAAAGGGGCGCGGGGACAGATGTGCCAGCGTGCGGTCGAAGTAACCGGTGCCGAAACCGATGCGGTGGCCGGTCTCGTCCCAGCCCAGCACGGGGGCGACCAGCAGGTTGGGCGTGACTTCGCCCGCCGATTGCGGCGGAACAGGCAGGTTCCACAGCCCGCGCTCCATCACCGCACCGGAGGTCAAGCGGCGAAAGCGCATCGGTTCGGGCGGTTTGACGTAAGCCGACAGCGACAAGACCGCGCCGCGCGGGCGCAACGTGGAAAGAAAGGGCAGCAGATCGGGCTCGCCCGTAATCGGCCATGACGCGCCGATGACAAGCCGCGAGATGTCCAGGGTGGCGAGGATGTCTGCCAAGCAGGCGGCGATGCGGTCGGTAACGTGGGTGACCATGGCGCGCGTCAGGTTCTTGCGTTCGATGCGCAGACGCTGGCGTTCGTCGTAGCGCCACGCGGCCACATCCACCGCCGAGGCCGGATCGCCGCGAAAGGGCCGCTCGCCGGTTTGGGCGGCCTGACATGGGTCGGAGGAAAGGGGCATGGACTGTCCGCGTGTTGTTCGCAACAACGCAAGGCGGCGCGGTGCGGTTCCGCCACGACGCCCGCGAAGCCGGCGGGTTGCCGTCGTCAGATGCCGATCAACCACAGGTCACAAAGAGTGCGTCGCTGCGTCTTGGTCGGCGGGCAGGCTGAGCGTATTTTTAGCTGACCGACGATTCGTTTTTTACCAGTTGCACGGAGTGATGCATGGCAACCGTTTATGCGAGTAGCAGTTTCAATCTTTCGACACTGAACCAGAACACGATCTATTCCAACGCCACCCAGTGGAGCCTGTCGGACGACACTTTCCAGACGTGGAATTTCATCACCTATCAAGACAGCTATACCGTCGAGTGGAGCTACAGGGGCGTCGACCGGATGAGCGTCTATTCCGGCGCGACGCTGACGGTCGACTCATCGGGCTTCATCACCGGTGGTACGGTGGGCAGCTATCTCGAATACGTTTATGACGGATCGCAATACGTCTTCAAATACTCGGTCGAAGACGTGTCGATCAACGCGCTTGCGCTGTATCGGACATCCAAGACGGTCAGCCCTTCGGACGATGCCGCGCTGATCAACGCGCAATTTTCGGGGAATGACACGTTTCTTCTAAGCAACCTTGCCGATACGGCATCGGGCCTTGGTGGTAACGACACGCTTTACGGAGATTACGGCGACGATGTTCTGAGTGGCGGGACCGGAAACGATTGGCTTTATGGCGGCAGCGGCCGCGACCAGCTCGCAGGGCAGGCGGGGAGCGACCGGTTTTTGTTCCTGCTCAGCGCCGAGTCGGGGGCAACGGCTGCCACGGCGGACGTGATCTTGGACTTCGTGCGCGGTTCGGACAAGATCGACCTGTCGGGTATGGATGCCTTCGAGGCGACGACGAAGGATGCAGAAAACTTTGTGTTTCGCGGCACGGCGGCCTTCAACTCGGCCGTTGACGGAGAAATCCGCTATCAGCGCTTCGACCTTCCGGGTACGGCCAAGGACTACACCATGATCTATATCGACACCGACGGCGATGCCGCCGCCGAGGCGTCGATCAAGTTGACGGGGTTGTTCAAACTGGCGGTGACCGACTTCATCTTGTGACGTATCGCTGCCCTGTCGAAGCTTTTGCGCGTGGCGGCCAAGGTCGCTTCAGCGCAAAGGCGGATCGGGGTCGGTCGTGTCGCGCATGCTGATACCGATGATCAGCGGCAGCACACCGAAGATCACAAGCCAGCCGATATCCCACAACAGCGGGGTTTCGGCGGCGGGGCGGATGCGGTGCAGGCCAAGCAGCCAGTGCACCAGCACCGCATCGGTGATGTGCCACGCGCCAAAGCCGTTCATCCACATGCCGATCACGCAGCGCGGATTGATGCGGGCAAGGGTGGCGCGATCGACAAAGGCTCCGGTCAGGCCCGCAACCAGCAGACCGGTCATCACGCTGTCAAAGACCGCGTCGATTCGGATCAAACCGGCAAGACCTGTGCCCGCCGCGCCTTCCGAGACAAGATGATGCCAGCCCAGCAAGCGGTGCAAAAGCAGGCTGTCGAACACTCCGGCAAGACCGAACCCCGCAAGCGCTGACCAAAGATTGACGCGGCGGATGGCGCGGCGGCGGCTGTCGGGGGCGGGGGGCGCAGGTTTCTCTGCGGGTATCGCAGAGGGTATCGCGGCGTGTGTCCGGTCCGGCGTCTGGTCGCGGGCGGAACGGTCTTTGTTCTGCGCTGGCATCGGGTCCTTTCGGAAAGGGCGGGTGACCAATCTTAAAAACGGCGGAACCGCCGGTTGGTTCCCGCAGCGCGAACGCGGGGTCGGCTCTTGGCCCCGGACGGGGCGCGCGGTATGGTCGAAAGCCGTTTAGCCCGTCACCCGAGGAAGTTCGCCCATGTCGTCCGATGCCATCCGTCGCATTCCCCATGTCATCGCCGCCGAGATCGGGGCGCAGCCGGGGCAGGTGGTGGCGGCAATCGGACTGCTGGACGAAGGGGCGACGGTTCCGTTCATCTCGCGTTATCGCAAAGAGGCGACAGGCGGGCTGGATGACACGCAATTGCGCAATCTGGCCGAGCGGTTGGCCTATCTGCGCGAGATGGAGTCGCGCCGGACGGCAATCCTGTCGTCGGTCCGCGAGCAGGGCAAGCTGACCGATGCATTGGAAGCATCGATCCTCAAGGCCGCGACAAAGGCCGAACTGGAAGACATCTATCTGCCCTACAAGCCCAAACGCCGGACAAAGGCGATGATCGCGCGCGAGAACGGTTTGCAGCCGCTGGCCGATGCGATTTTGGCAAATCGTGGCGCGGACCCGACGGTGCTGGCTGCGGGCTTCGTGACCGAGGCCGTGCCCGATGCCAAGTCGGCGCTCGAGGGCGTGCGCGATATCGTGGCCGAAGGGCTGGCCGAGGATGCGGCACTGCTGGGTCGCTTGCGCGGGCATATGAAGCAGATGGCCAAACTGGTCGCCAAGGTGGTGGACGGCAAGCAAGCCGAGGGCGCCAAGTTTTCAGATTATTTCGCGCACAGCGAGGCATGGGCCACGGCCCCTTCGCACCGCGTGCTCGCGATGCTGCGCGGGCGCAACGAGGGGTTTTTGTCGCTCGACCTGGAAATCGACGGTGACGCCGCGCGGGGCGAAAGCCCTGCGGAACGGGCCTGCGGCGCGGCGTTGTCGGCAGGCTCGAAAGGTGCGGGCGACGCTTGGCTGCGCGACGCGGCGGCTTGGGCGTGGCGGGTAAAGATCCGCACTTCGCTGACGCTGGACCTGATGGCCGAGATGCGCGAACGGGCCGAGGCCGAGGCGATACGGGTCTTTGCAACCAACCTGCGGGCGTTGCTGTTGGCGGCTCCGGCGGGGGGCAAGGCCACGATGGGGCTGGACCCGGGCATCCGCACGGGGGTGAAGGTTGCGGTGGTCGATGCGACCGGCAAGGTGGTGGCGCACGAGACTGTCTATCCGTTCCAACCCAAGAACGACCTGCGCGGCGCGCAAGTGGTGCTGGCACAGATGATTGCCAAGCACGGCGTCAAACTGATCGCCATCGGCAACGGCACGGCAAGCCGCGAGACGGAAAAGATGGTTGCCGATCTGCTGGCCGTGCTGCCCGGCACGGAAAAGCCTGTCAAGGTGATCGTGTCCGAGGCGGGGGCGTCGGTCTATTCGGCGTCGGAATTGGCGGCCAGGGAATTCCCCGACCTCGACGTGTCGATCCGCGGGGCCGTCAGCATCGCGCGGCGCTTGCAAGATCCGTTGGCCGAACTGGTGAAGATCGAACCCAAGGCCATCGGCGTGGGGCAATACCAGCATGATGTCGACCAGTCGCGGCTGGGCCGGTCGCTCGAGGCGGTGGTCGAAGACGCGGTGAACGCGGTGGGGGTCGATCTGAATACGGCCTCTGCCCCCCTGCTGGCGCGGGTGTCGGGGGTGGGGCCATCGCTGGCCGAGGCCATCGTGGGGCACCGCGATGCCAACGGACCCTTTGCCACGCGGCGCGAGTTGCTCAAGGTGGCGCGGCTGGGGCCGAAAGCATTCGAGCAGGCAGCAGGATTCTTGCGGATCGCAGGGGGGAAAGAGCCGCTTGATGCATCGAGTGTGCATCCCGAGGCGTATGACGTGGCACGAAAAATCGTGGCCGCCTGCGGTCGTGATATCCGCAGCCTGATGGGCGATGCGGCGGCATTAAAGGCGGTGGACCCAAGGGCTTTTGTCGATGACCGTTTCGGCCTGCCGACGGTACGCGACATTCTGGCCGAACTGGAAAAGCCGGGGCGCGACCCGCGACCGACCTTCAAGACCGCGACCTTTACCGAAGGCGTCAATGAAATCCGCGACTTAAAGCCCGGTATGATGCTTGAAGGGACCGTGACCAACGTTGCGGCATTTGGTGCCTTCGTCGATATCGGGGTGCATCAGGACGGGCTGGTGCATGTCAGCCAGCTGGCCGACAGTTTCGTCAAAGACCCTCATGCCGTCGTCAAGGCGGGCGATGTGGTCAGGGTGCGGGTGGTCGAGGTGGATGCGGCCCGCAAGCGCATCGGCCTGACGATGAAGCGCGACAGCAACGAAGCGCGCGAAGCAGTGCGCGAGCGGGGTCCGGTACAAAAGGCGGCACCGATCAAGGCGGGGTCGGGATCGGTCGGTCCGAAAGGGGGCGAGACCAGCGGGGGAAATGCCTTTGGCGATGCGCTGAAAGGGAAATTCGGGCGATAGGCGACAAGGCGGAAATTGACACAAATTCCGTGACCAAATCTGACGCAGATCTCGGTGGCGACCATTACGGCGGCACCGAATTTGCGTCAAATTCCGTTCAGCCCCAGTCGGGTGCGCGCTTTTCGAGGAAGGCGGCGATACCTTCTTCGGTATCTCGCCACAGCATGTTTTCGACCATAGCTTGTCCGGCGCGGGCATAGGCTTGTGCCAGCGGTACGCCTAGCTGGTCGTAAAAGGTCGATTTGCCGATCTTGACCGCCGCCGTAAGCTTTCCTGCAATCTGGCGGGCGAGCGCGCGGGTGTCTGCCTCCAGCGTTTCGGGCGGGCTGACGCGGTTGACCAGACCAATGTCGCGCGCGCGGGTGGCATCGATGAACTCGCCGGTCGTCAACATCTCGAAGGCGACGGCGGGGGGAACCTTGCGGCTGAGTGCGACCATCGGGGTCGAGCAGAACAGGCCGATGTTGACGCCGTTGACACCAAAGCGCGTGCCGGTGGCTGCGGTCACAAGGTCGCATGACGCTGCAAGCTGGCAACCGGCTGCCGTGGCAATGCCATGGGTCTGGGCGATCACGGGCTGGGGCAGGGCGGGAATCATTTGCATCATCGCGGCGCATCGGGCGAAGAGATCGGCGAAATAGGCGGCTCCCTTGTCAGGGGCTTGGCGGGCCGCCTGCATTTCCTTCAGGTCGTGGCCAGCACAAAAGGCGCGCCCTTCGCCCCGCAAGATCACCACGCGGGTCTGGCGGTCCGACGCAAGGGCCGTGAACTGACCTGTCAGCGCCGCGATCATCGCATCCGACAAGGCGTTCAGGCTGGCGGGGGAATTCAACGTGAGCGTAGCGATGCCGTCCGCATCTTGGCGGGTGAGGATTGTGTCGGTCATTGCGCTTCCCCTTCGGTTTGGCCAAGCATAGGTGCTGGTGTTTCGGGAGGGAAGCCTGTGGCTCTGGTGATGGACAAAGACGCACTCGCCGCGTTTCTGCACAGCGATTTTGCACAGGTGGCGTCGGATTTCGCGGTCGATCGCGCCGACGAGGCGGGCGTCACTTTGCGTTTGCAGGCAAGCGACCGTCATCTGCGACCGGGGGGCACGGTATCGGGACCGGCGCTGTTCGCCCTGGCCGATGTGGCGATGTATCTGGCGATCCTGTCGCGCATCGGCCCCGTGGCGCTTGCCGTGACCACCAATTGCAGCATCGATTTCATGCGCAAACCCGAGGCAGGGCGCGATGTGCTGGCACAAGCGCGGCTTCTCAAGCTCGGGCGCGTGCTAGCCGTGGGCGACGTGTTGCTGTTTTCGCAAGGTAAGCCCGAACCTGTGGCGCGGGCCAGCCTGACCTATTCTCTGCCGCCGCGATGACGGCGCAGGGGGGTCAGCCCTGCTTGGCCTTGGTAAAGCGGCCGTCGATCTGCGCGCCGCTTTCGATACTGACGGCGGCATAGGTGATATCGGCCTGAACCCAGGCGCTGGCGCGCAAAGTCAGGCTTTCGGTCGAGGCGCGCCCTTCGAAGCGGCCCTTGATTTCGATCGTTTCTGCCGACACCGCGCCCTTCACGGCACCTTCGGCCCCGATCACCAGCCCGCGGGCCGAAATATTGCCGTCGATCACGCCATGGATTTCGACCGTTCCCGTCGACGTCACGTCGCCGGTGATGCGCAGGTCCGATCCGAGCACCGACTTCCCGGCATTGGGGCTGTTAGGGCGTGGAGCGCCGGAAAGGGGCGAGTCGGGTTTGGAAAACATGGGTCTACCTTTCGAATGCGCGCCGATAAGGCGATAAGGTCGTCCAAGGGTCAAGGGCGTAGACGATGCGAAGCGCTCAAGCCGCCGTTTGCGTGCTGCGACGGGCGCGTGGGGGTCGCTATTGGGCCTGACAAGCCTGCCGCCTCAGGCTTTGATGCGGGGCAGAATCACAACACGGGGATACGACAGATGAGCAGCGGTCAGGGCAATGATTTCTTCCGACCGGTTTCGGGGCTGGATTTGCCACGATTCGCAGGCATTCCAACCTTTATGCGGCTTCCCCACGTTGGACTGGACGATCCACGGCTGAAGGATGTGCAGATCGGACTGATCGGTGCGCCTTGGGATGGCGGCACCACCAACCGCCCCGGCCCGCGCCACGGCCCGCGCCAGTTGCGCGACCTGTCGACGATGATCCGCGCGCAGAATGGCACCACCTGGGTGGCGCCGTTCGAATTGGCCCGTTGCGCCGATCTTGGCGACGTGTCGCCCAATCCCGGCGACCTGATGGACAGCATGGCGCGGATGACCGCCTTTTACGACCGCGTCATGGCTGCGGGTATTCTGCCATTGACGGGGGGCGGTGATCATTTGTGCAGCCTTCCCATCCTGCGGTCGGTCGCAAAATCGCGTCCCGTGGGAATGATCCAGTTCGACAGCCACACCGACCTGAACGATGTCTACTTTGGCACGGGGCGCTACACGCATGGCACGCCTTTCCGCCGCGCGGTGGAAGAAGGCCTGATCGACCCCAAGCGCTATGTGTTGATCGGTATCCGCGGCACCGCATACGGGCGCGAGGATTGGGACTTCGCCGCCGCGAACGGCATTACCATCATCCCGATCGCCGATTTCCATCGTCGGGGTGTCGAGGACGTGATGGCCGAAGCGCGCGACATCGTGGGGCTGGGGCCGACCTACATCACCTATGACATCGATTTCGTCGATCCGACCTTTGCACCCGGCACCGGCACGCCCGAAGTGGGGGGGCCGAATTCGTGGCAAGCGCTGGAAGTGGTGCGCGGCTTGCGCGGGCTCGATATCGTCGGGGCCGATCTGGTCGAGGTCTCTCCGCCTTTCGACGCGTCGGGTGGAACGGCGTGGCTGGGCGTGTCGATCATGTTCGAACTGCTCTGCGTAATGGCGGAACGTTTCGGCCGGTAGACCGGTGGCGGGCCGGGCGAAGCAGGTCGCCCGCCGGTTCAGGTCGGCGCGATTCGGCCTGTCCCGGTGGCAGGGCTCGGTCCCGAATCGCGCGTATCACCGGACTGGGCGCGAAATGCCGGTCAAAACCCGCCGCTACAGGATGCGGCCCCGCCGCAAAATGCAGCAAACTATGGGGTCGGTGAAAAATCGTCATAGGTTTGTCACTTTTTCCCTTGCGGCCTGCCGCGACCATCCGTAAATACCGCTTCACCGAAGATGACGAGACGCCGGTTGGCGGAACGACCGAAGCGGGGGCCAAATGAAAAAGTTGGCAACACTATCTGGATGAACGGCGGAACGGCGCTGAAATGACAGCGTGCGGTTTGTTATTCGTCTGTGCTCTTTGAAAATTGAATTTTGAAGGGATATGCGGGCGGTTTGGGCGCGAACGGC
>JBBAUB010000010.1:0-128944 GCA_040398445.1 Gemmobacter sp.
GAAGCGCTGCCTGATCGCCAAAGCCGCATAACCGTGGCCTACGCCGGATGGTTACGGTCCGGCAGCGGAATTTGACGCAAATTCCGCGGCGATTTTTGACGCAAAAATCGGGGGGTTTGGGGGCGGCGGAATTTGCGTCAAATTCCGGCACGAAGTCTGCGTCAGACTTCGTTCTGCGGGGAGAGGTTAGCGGAAGAAGGCGGCGGTTTGCGCCTTGACCCAATCCCACAGCCTTGGTGCGCCGCGGGCGATCTTGGACCCGACGCGGGTTTCGAGCTGGTCTGCGGTCACGTTGTAGGTGATCCACGTTCCGCCGCCCGAAGCCAAGTTGGCCATGACGGGTTGGACGCGGTCGAGGCTTTTGGCGAAGACCGCGTCCGGCGTTTCGGCAGCTTCGAATTCGTCCCAGAGGGCGCGGAAGGCGCTGGCTTGGTCGGGCGGGAGCAGGCCGAAGATGCGGGTGGCGGCGGCCTGTTCGGCTTTGACCGTTGCATCCGAGGCATGGGCCTGGCCGTTTGCGGAATGGATCGGCACGTCGCCCACGTCGATTTCCACGAGATCGTGGATCAAGAGCATGCGGATCACGCGGTCGATGTTGACGCGCGGGTCGGATTGGTCGGCCAGAACCATGGCGTAAAGTGCGAGGTGCCATGAGTGTTCGCCGGAATTTTCGCGTCGGGAGCCATCGCACAGGGTGGTGGCGCGCAGCACGGATTTCAGGCGGTCGGCTTCGTTGAGGAAGGCGAATTGCGCGGTCAGGCGGGCGTCGGGGGTCATCAATGGCCGGTGTCGGGGCCGCGCGGGGCGACGGGGGCTATGCCGTCGCCGCGTTTGGCGCGCAGGGATTTTTCGAGAAACTCGCGCCCGCGCTTTTCGGCAAGGCGGACGCGCACGGCGGTCATGAACGCCTCTTGGGTGGTGGGTGACAGGTCGCCCAGCACTTTCGAGACCTTTTCGTAGAAGCGGTCGTCGTCAAGCTCGCCCTGTGCGGCCAGCACGTCGCGGGCGAGGCCGTCGGCGAGGTCTTCGACGACGCCCATGTCAGCGCGAGCCTTCGCCCAGACGGCGGCGCACATAGGTGGAAACCGTGTCGATCATCGGTTTCATATGCGCTTCTTCGTCCTTGAAGAAGTGGTCGGCGCCTTCGATTTCGGTATGGGTGATGGTGATGCCCTTTTGTTCGTGCAACTTGCCCACAAGCGTTTTGGTGTCTTTGGGCGGGGCCACGCGGTCGGCGGTGCCGTTGATGATGAGGCCGGACGAAGGGCAGGGGGCGAGGAAGGAAAAGTCGTACATGTTGGCGGGGGGCGCGACCGAGATGAAGCCGGTGATTTCGGGGCGACGCATCAGGAGCTGCATGCCGATCCACGCGCCGAAGGAGAAGCCCGCGACCCAGCAGTGTTTCGCGTTCTGGTTCATCGATTGCAGGTAATCGAGGGCCGAGGCCGCGTCGGACAATTCGCCGATGCCCATGTCGTATTCGCCCTGGCTGCGGCCGACGCCACGGAAGTTGAAGCGCAGCACGGTGAAGCCGAGGTTATAGAAGGCATAGTGCAGGTTGTAGACAACCTTGTTGTTCATCGTTCCGCCGTATTGCGGATGCGGATGCAGCACGATGGCGATCGGGGCGTCACGGTCCTTTTGCGGATGGTAGCGGCCTTCGAGCCGGCCTTCGGGGCCAGCGAAAATCACTTCGGGCATTGCGTCGCGCCTGTCTTTCCATGAGCGATTTGTTGACGAAATCGCTAGGGTAATTTAGAACCATTCCAAAGGGCAGCCGAAATGCTGGCCTGCGGGGTCGGTTTTCAGGTAATGGGCCGATGCCTTGGCGTCAATGTTTTTGCGGGGCTATGGTCATGAAACTGTCGACCAAGGGGCGCTATGCGATGGTGGCGCTGGCTGACCTCGCGCTGGCCGAGGCGAAGCTGGGGGGGGACGATCTGGTGTCGCTGGCCGCGGTGGCCAAGCGGCAGGACATCAGCCTGCCCTATCTGGAGCAGTTGTTCGTTAAGCTGCGGCGGGCCGGTCTGGTCGAGGCGGTGCGCGGGCCGGGGGGCGGCTACAAGCTGGCGAAAAGCGCCGATGCGATCCGGATTTCCGACGTGATGGAGGCGGTGGACGAGAATGTGGATGCGCTGCACACGGGGGCGGGCGTGTCGGGTGGCGTGTCGGGGACGCGGGCGCAAAGCCTGACGAACCGGCTGTGGGAGGGGCTGTCGGCGCAGGTCTACGTGTTCTTGCACCAGACGCGGCTGTCGGATGTGATCGGCAATGCGATGACGCCGTGCCCTGCGGTACCCGCGCTGTTTCGCGTGGTGGATGTGGTGGACGAGAATGTCTGACGCGATCTTTCCGGGGCGGCGATTTTTCTGCGAAAAATCGGGGGGGCTGTCTGCCCCCCGCGGCGCGTTCCGCGCCTTCCCCCGAGGATATTTCGGACAAGGAGAAGGGGCGTGACAGAACGCGTCTACCTCGACTGGAACGCCACCACGCCGTTGTGCCCCGAGGCGCGGGCGGCGATGGGGGCCGCGATGGATGTGGCGGGCAATCCGTCATCGGTGCATGCCGAGGGGCGGGCGGCGCGGGCCTTGGTGGAGCGCGCGCGGGCGCAGGTGGCGGCGGCGGTGGGCTGCAAGCCTGCCGAGGTGGTGTTCACCAGCGGCGCGACGGAAGGAGCTGCGGTGCTGCGCGGCTTTGGCGCGGTGGTGGTGGAGCCGACGGCGCATGATTGCCTGTGGTCGCAACGGCGCGAGGGGCAGGGCGCGGCGGTGCTGGGTTGGGGCTATGCAAACAACGAGACGGGGGTGATCGCCGATGCGCCCGCGCATGACGGGCCGGTGATGCTCGACATCGTGCAGGCGGTGGGGAAGGTGGCGTTTTCCTTTGCGTGGTCGGGGGCGGATATGGCCGTGGTTTCGGCGCATAAATTCGGCGGGCCAAAGGGTGTTGGCGCGCTGATCGTGCGGGACGGGTTCGAAGTTCCGGCGCTGCTGACAGGGGGCGGGCAGGAGATGGGCCGCCGTGCGGGAACCGAAAACATCATCGGCATCGCGGGCATGGGTGCTGCCGCCGAAGCGGCGCAGCGCGATCTGGCGGCGGGTGTCTGGGAGCGGGTGGCGCAACTTAGAAATATTCTAGAAACCGCGTTGTCAGCATCGGCAAACAATACTATTTCTGTCGGGAAAGGCGGACCCCGGCTGCCAAACACGCTGAACCTGATCGCGCCCGGCTGGAAGGGCGAGACGCAGGTGATGGCGATGGACCTTGCCGGTTTCGCCATTTCGGCGGGTTCGGCCTGTTCGAGTGGCAAGGTGCGGGCAAGCCGCGTGTTGACGGCGATGGGGTTTGACGAGGGGCTGGCGGCACAGGCCATCCGCATCTCGCTTGGCCCCGATACGACCGAGGCGCAGGTGATGCGCTTTGCCGATGTCTGGTATGCGCTATATGCCAAGGCGCTGGCGCGGGCGGCGTGAGGAAAATGGGCGAAAGCCCGACGAGGAGACGATGATGACCGATCTTGCCGCAGATACCCTGCTCGAGGAAACCGAAGTCCGCGACGGCGTGGACCGCGAGACCATCGAGACCGTGCAGGCGATGGCCGGCAAGTACAAATACGGCTGGGAAACCGATATCGAGATGGACTATGCCCCCAAGGGCCTGTCGGAAGATATCGTGCGGCTGATCTCGGCCAAGAATGGCGAACCGGAGTGGATGCTCGACTGGCGGCTGGCGGCTTACCGGCGCTGGGTGCTGATGGAAGAGCCGCATTGGGCGATGCTGAACTACCCGAAGATCGACTATCAGGACCAGTATTACTATGCCTCGCCCAAGAGCATGGCGGTAAAGCCCAAATCGCTGGACGAGGTGGACCCCAAGCTGTTGGCCACCTATGCCAAGCTGGGGATTCCGCTGAAGGAGCAGCTTATTCTAGCGGGTGTCGAGGGCGCGGAAGAGGCGGGCGAGCGCAAGGTTGCGGTGGATGCGGTATTCGATTCTGTGTCGGTGGGCACGACGTTCAAGGCGGAACTGGCCAAGGCGGGGGTGATCTTCTGTTCCATCAGCGAGGCGGTGCGCGAACATCCCGAGTTGGTGAAAAAATACCTTGGTTCGGTCGTGCCGCAGTCGGACAACTATTTTGCCACGCTCAACAGTGCGGTGTTTTCGGACGGGTCGTTCGTCTATATCCCCGAAGGGGTGCGCTGCCCGATGGAATTGAGCACCTATTTCCGGATCAATGCCGAGAATACCGGGCAGTTCGAGCGCACGCTGATCATTGCCGATCGCGGCGCTTATGTGAGCTATCTGGAAGGCTGCACCGCGCCCAAGCGCGACACCAACCAGTTGCATGCGGCGGTGGTGGAACTGGTGCTGCTGGACGATGCCGAGATCAAGTATTCGACGGTGCAGAACTGGTATCCCGGTGACGAGAACGGGGTGGGTGGCATTTACAACTTTGTCACCAAGCGGGCCGATTGCCGCGGCGCGCGGTCCAAGGTGATGTGGACGCAGGTTGAAACGGGGTCGGCGATCACGTGGAAATATCCGTCCTGCATCTTGCGCGGCGATGATTCACAGGGCGAGTTCTATTCCATCGCCATCGCGAACAACGCCCAGCAGGCCGATACCGGCACCAAGATGGTGCATCTGGGCAAGAACACGAAAAGCCGGATTGTTTCCAAGGGGATTTCGGCGGGTCGGGCGCAGAACACCTATCGCGGGTTGGTGTCGATGCACCCCAAGGCCACGAACAGCCGCAACTATACGCAATGCGACAGTCTGTTGATCGGCGATAAATGCGGGGCGCATACGGTGCCCTATATCGAGGTCAAGAACAATTCGAGCCGCGTGGAGCATGAGGCGACCACGTCGAAGGTGGACGAGGACCAGTTGTTCTATTGCCGTTCGCGCGGGATGGACGAGGAAGAGGCCGTGGCGCTGGTCGTCAACGGCTTTTGCAAGGAAGTGCTGCAGGCGCTGCCGATGGAATTTGCTATGGAGGCGCAAAGCCTTGTGGCGATTTCGCTGGAAGGGTCTGTGGGGTGACCAAAAATCTTCGAAGATTTTTGCAGATTTCTTCGAAGAAATTTGACGGGAGTGCAGGACGATGATCGTGACGACCACCCATTCGGTCGAGGGCTACCAGATTGCGCAATACCTTGGCATCGTGACCGGCGAGGCGATCATGGGGGCCAATATCGTGCGTGATCTTTTCGCAAGCGTGACCGACATTATCGGTGGCCGGTCAGGCGCTTACGAGGCGAAGCTGAAGGATGCGCGCGAGACGGCCCTGGGAGAGATGCAGGCCGAGGCGACCAAGCGCGGGGCCAATGCCGTGGTCGGCGTCGATCTGGATTACGAGGTGATCGGCAATATGCTGATGGTTTCGGCCAGCGGGACGGCGGTTCGGCTGGGATGAACGTGATGGCCCCGCCCGCACGGCCAGAGCTGACGCTTCCGCCTGCCGAGGCGGGCGCGTTGCGCCGTGCCTTGGGCGAGGCGCGGGTGGTGCTGGAATACGGGTCGGGCGGATCGACGCTGTTGGCGGCCGAACGTGCCGCGCGGGTGTTTTCGGTCGAAAGCGATCCGGATTGGCTGGGCATGATGGCAGGTTGGTTCGCCCTGAACCCGCCCAAGGCCAAGCTGGTGCTGCATCACGCCGATATCGGCCCCGTCAAGGCATGGGGCGCGCCCGAGAACAACCGGCATGTGGCGAAATGGCCGGGCTATGCGACCTCGGTCTGGGAGCGGCCCGATTTCGTGCAGCCCGATCTTGTGCTGGTCGATGGTCGCTTCCGGCTGGCCTGTTTTCTGACGGTGGCGCTGCGGGTTTGCGCACCAGTCACGCTGCTGTGGGACGATTACGCCGAGCGGCCCGCCTATCATATCGCCGAGAGGCTGGCCGCGCCTGTGGCGATGCACGGGCGGATGGCCGAATTCCACCTGACACCGCAAACGCTGGACCCCGCGCATCTGGCGATGCTGGGGCAGGCTTTCGTGACACCGCAATGACCGCGCCACGGCGCGCAACCTGAACTCGGGCTGCCAAAGGCCCACCGACCGGATCGAGGACGATATGCTGAACATCAAGAACCTGCACGTGAAGCTGCAAGACGAGGACAAGCAGATCCTGAAAGGGGTCAACCTGTCGATCGGTGCGGGCGAGGTGCATGCCATCATGGGACCGAACGGGTCAGGCAAATCGACGCTGTCCTATGTGCTGTCGGGGCGGGACGGTTACGAGGTGACCGAAGGGTCGGCCACGCTGGACGGGGCGGAATTGCTGGAGATGGAACCCGAAGAGCGGGCGGCTGCGGGGTTGTTCCTTGCGTTTCAGTATCCGGTGGAAATTCCGGGTGTGGGCAACATGACCTTTCTGCGCACAGCGGTAAACGCGCAACGCAAAGCACGCGGCGAGGCGGAAATGTCGGCGGGCGAGTTCCTAAAGGTCGTGCGTGAAAAGGCCAAGACGCTGAAGATCGATGCCGATATGCTGAAACGGCCGGTGAACGTGGGCTTTTCGGGCGGCGAGAAGAAGCGCAACGAGATCTTGCAGATGGCCATGCTGGAGCCGCGCATGTGCATTCTGGACGAGACGGATTCGGGGCTGGATGTCGACGCGATGAAACTGGTGTCGGAAGGCGTGAACGCACTGCGCGGGGCGGGGCGGTCGTTTCTGGTGATCACGCATTACCAGCGGCTTTTGGACCATATCAAACCCGATGTGGTGCATATCATGGCGGCGGGGCGGATCATCAAGACCGGCGGGCCGGAACTGGCGCTGGAGGTCGAGAACAACGGCTACGCCGATCTGCTGGCGGAGGGCGTCTGATGGCGCTGGTTGCCGCAAAGCAGGACGCGCTGGCGGCGCGGATCGCCGGATTGTCCTTTGCGCCGCAGGGGTGGCTGGGGGCTGCGCGCGCAGGGGCCTTGGCGCGGCTGTCGGCGATGGGTTTGCCGGGCAAGCGCGACGAATACTGGCGCTATACCGATCCGGCGACGCTGACATCTGCCGGGGCACCGCAGGCGGCGCTGTTCGCGGCCGATGACGAGCCGATGACGTTTTCGGGCTTGGACCGACTGAAGATCGTGTTCGTCGACGGGGTGTTCGACGCGACGCAGTCCGACCCGCTGGACATGGCCGGGGTCGAGATCGAACGGTTGGGCGATGCGGGCGGGCGCGACATCCACTGGGCGCAGGGCCTGTATGGCGTGCTGGAGGCGCGGGGGCAGGTTCCGGTCGAGCGGCCCTTGGCGGTGCTGAACACGGCCTTTGCTGCCGATGGCGTCCTGATCCGCGTGACGGGCAAGGCGGCGCGTCCGGTTTCGCTGATTTACCACCACAATTCCACGGGTTCGGATGCGATTCTGCACCACTGCGTGAAGGTGGAAGAGGGTGCCGAGATCACCATTCTGGAGAACGGGCCGGCAGCGGCGCGGTTCAACAAGGTGATGGAGGTCGATGTCGCCAAGGGGGCGCGGTTCCATCATATCCGGGCGCAGGGGCGCGACCATGAACGCCGCGCCGTGACGCATATCTTTGCCCGTCTGGCCGAAGGGGCGCTGTTCAAATCCTTTACGCTGACGGCCAATGGCGTGTTGACCCGCAACGAGGCGATCATCGAGCTTCTGGGCGACGACGCGGTGGCGCATGTGGCCGGTGCTGCGGTGGGCGATGGGGCGTTCCACCATGACGACACGGTGTTCGTGACCCATGCGGGGCAGCGCTGCGAAAGCCGTCAGGTGTTCAAGAAGGTTTTGAAGAACGGTGCGGTGGGCGTGTTTCAGGGCAAGATTCTGGTCAAGCAGGGCGCGCAAAAGACCGATGGCTACCAGATCAGCCAGTCTTTGCTGCTGGATGGCGACAGCCAGTTCCTTGCCAAGCCCGAGCTTGAAATCTATGCCGACGACGTGAAATGTTCGCACGGGTCCACCAGCGGCGCGATCGACGAGACGGCACTGTTCTACCTGCGGTCGCGCGGCGTGCCGGAACGCACGGCGCAGGGGCTATTGGTGCTGGCCTTCCTTGCCGAGGCGATTGCCGAGATCGAGGACGAGGCGATTGCCGAAGATATCCGCGCCCGGCTGGAAGGCTGGCTTTCCCGGCATAACCGCTAAGATGGCCATTACGCTTGATATGTTGCGGTCGTGGCGCGACCCGCGCGGGGTGATCCGTGCCAAACTGGCCGAGGGACCGCGCGAGGACAGGGCGCTTGCGACGGTGATGGGGGCGTGCCTGCTGATCTTCGTGGCGCAATGGCCGCGACTGTCGCGCGAGGCGTTTCTTGATCCGTCGATCCCGTTGCAGGCCCGGATGATGGGCGCGCTGATGGGGGTGGTTTTCCTGCTGCCCCTTATCCTGTACGGCGTTGCGGCGGCAAGCCATGTGCTGGCGCGGGCCTTTGGCGGCAAGGGTGATTGGTTCCGTGCGCGGATGGCGCTGTTCTGGGCCTTGCTGGCGGTTTCGCCGCTGATGCTGCTGAACGGGCTGGTGGCGGGGTTTCTGGGGCAGGGCGCTGCGCTGACTGCGGTGGGGGTGATCGTCGCCGCAGGGTTTTTATACCTTTGGATCAACATGCTGGTCGAGGCGGAACGGTGATGGAATTTACGCTGGGCGGACTGGTCGCGCTGCTGGCTTTGACCTTTCGTGCGCCGCGACAGGCGGCGGCTGTGCTGATGCGCCTGGGTTTGCCCGATCAGGCCCGCTGGGCTGCGCTGGTGCTGATGGCGGTGGCCTCGGCTTTGGTGATGTCGGGCGTGACGGCGGTGGCGCCACCCGTCGGGGCGGAGGGCGAGATCGGGCAGATGCCGGGGCCGTTCTTCTGGGCGGGTATGGTGGGTTTTGGCATGGGGATGACGGCGGTACTGGCTTATGGCGTCGGTCGGTGGCGCGGGGGCAAGGGAAGCCTGCCCGATGCGGTGCTGCTGGTCGCCTGGTTGCAGGTGGTGCAACTGGTGCTGGTTGCCGCGCAAATGCTGCTGCTGGTCGTGCTGCCGCCGCTGTCGGCGCTGGTCGAGATCGGATCGGTGATCGTGTTCCTGTGGCTTTTGGCGAATTTCACGGCCGAGTTGCACGGCTTCCGGTCGGTCGGGATGGTGCTGGCGGGGGTGCTTGCCACCTTTGTGGCGATGGTCGTGGTGATGACGGTGCTTTTGATGCCGTTCTTTCCGGCAGGGGTCTAGGCCATGTATGACGTCGAAGCGGTGCGGCGCGACTTTCCGATCCTGTCGCGGCAGGTGAACGGCAAGCCGCTGGTCTATCTGGACAACGGCGCTTCGGCGCAAAAGCCGCAGGTGGTGATCGATGCGATCACCCGGGCCTATTCGATGGAATATGCCAATGTTCACCGCGGGTTGCATTACTTATCGAACCTTGCGACCGAGCGTTACGAAGGCGTGCGCGGCATCGTGAAGCGGTTTTTGAATGCCGCTTCGGAAGACGAGATCATCTTCAATTCCGGCACGACCGAGGCGATCAATCTGGTGTCCTATGCCTGGGCGGCACCGCGCCTGCAGGCAGGTGACGAGATCGTGCTGTCGATCATGGAGCATCACGCCAATATCGTGCCGTGGCATTTCCTGCGCGAACGGCAGGGGGTGGTGCTGAAATGGGTGGATTGTGACGCCAATGGCGATCTGGACCCGCAAGCGGTGATCGATGCAATCGGGCCGCGCACCAAGCTGGTGGCGGTGACCCATATGTCGAACGTGCTGGGCACGGTGGTCGATGTGGCCGCCATTTGCCGTGGGGCGCGGGAAAAGGGCGTGCCGGTGCTGGTGGACGGGTCACAGGCGGCGGTGCATATGCCGGTGGATGTGCAGGCCATCGGCTGCGATTTCTATGCCGTGACGGGGCACAAGCTATACGGTCCATCGGGGTCGGGGGCGATTTATGTTCGGGCCGAACGGCAGGCCGAGATGCGGCCCTTTATCGGCGGCGGCGACATGATCCGCGAGGTTGGCCGCGATGCGGTGACGTGGAACGACCCGCCGATGAAGTTCGAGGCCGGAACGCCGAGCATCGTGTCGCAGATCGCGCTTGGCGTGGCGCTGGAGTATATGATGGGTCTGGGCATGGCCAATATCGCCGCGCATGAACGCGCCTTGCGCGATTATGCGCGGGCCCGGTTGGCGGGGCTTAACTGGCTGAATGTGCAGGGAAATTCGGAAACGAAGGGTGCGATCTTCAGCTTTACGCTGGCGGGGCAGGCACACGCGCATGACATCTCGACCATCCTCGACAAGCGCGGGATCGCGGTACGGGCCGGAACGCATTGCGCGATGCCGCTGATGGAGCATATGGGCGTGGGTGCGACGTGCCGCGCATCGTTCGGGCTGTACAACACAACCGCCGAGGTCGATGCGCTGGTGTCGGCGCTGGAACTGGCAAACGAACTTTTCAACGGCTGATGCGGTAAGCCGTTGCAACCGCGCGCCGTTTTCGGTAATCGGTTTGTACAGCGCGCACCCATAGCTCAGCTGGATAGAGTGCTGCCCTCCGAAGGCAGAGGTCGAAGGTTCGAATCCTTCTGGGTGCGCCAGTTTTTCATTAATCGTCGGGGCGGGTGGGTTTTGTGTTGTCGTATGCGTTCTTCGCATAAGTAATATTATGTCATATAAATCCTGTATTGCGGCACTGGCCCTGCTGGCTTTCACGCTGTAGACCCTAGCGCAGAAAGCTTAAGCGGAGGTTTCCATGGCGTTCTCGCGCAATATCAAGATCGCGCCGTCGATCCTGTCGGCGGATTTTGCGAATTTCGGGGCCGAGTGTCGTGCCATCGAGGCGCAAGGTGCGGATTGGGTGCATGTCGATGTGATGGATGGTCACTTTGTGCCGAATTTGACTTTTGGTCCAGCCACTTGCAAAGCGATACGCCCGCATATCAAGGGGGTCATGGACGTTCATCTGATGATCGCGCCGGTCGATCACTACATCGAGGCCTATTCTGCGGCGGGTGCCGATGTCATCACGGCGCATCTGGAAAGCGGGCCGCATATTCACCGCACCTTGCAAGCCATTCGGAATACAGGGAAAAAAGCGGGGTTGGCGATCAATCCGGGCAGCGGGATCGAACAGGTGGCGCATCTGTTGGATATGATCGACCTTGTGTGCGTGATGACGGTCAACCCCGGGTTCGGCGGGCAGAAATTCATTCATTCCCAAGTGGATAAGGTGCGTTCCTTGCGTGCCATGATTGCAAACCGCCCGATCCATATCGAGATCGACGGCGGCGTGACGGTCGAGACCGCGCCACTGGTGGCGGCGGCGGGGGCCGATGTGCTGGTGGCAGGTTCTGCAGTGTTTTCAGGGGGTTCTGTCGATGCGCCCGAGGCTTACGGGCGCAATATCGCGGCCATCCGCAAGGCGGCCGAGCTGACCGGAACTGTCAGGGTCTGACGCGCGGCGGCGATGCACGGGGGATGCACGCTTTTGTCAGACCACGGCAAGCTCTGCGAAAGGTTTGCCTGCGACCATGCGGTCGACCGAGAGGTCGGACAGATCGAGGCTGCGCCACGCGCCGAACAGAAGATGTTCGGCCACACCCCTGCCTGCTCCGGCGGCCTGTTGCAGGCCGTGGCCGGAAAAGCCGTTGATGAGGTGCAGGTTGGGCAAGGCCGGATGGGGGCCGAGGATCGCGTTCTGGTCAAGCGCGTTGTATTCGTAATGGCCGACCCAGTGGCGCACCACCTTGACCGCGTCGAAGCCGGGGGCGCGGTGCCAGAGTGCGGGCCAGATCACGTCTTCCCACAGGTGGAAATCGGCGTCGAAATCGGCGGGGTCGCAGGGGCCATCGTCAGAGGGCACGGTGGCGGTGATCCACTGGCTGTGTTCGGGCCTGATCCAGTAGTCGGCGTCAATCAGCAAGGGGGCGTCGGGGTGGCGGGCGTTCGGCGCGTCGATCACGAAGACGGTGCGCTTGCGCGGTTCGACCGCGAGCGGGAGATCGGCCATCGCCATGATGTTGGCCGCGGCAGGGCCTGCGGCGTTGACAGCGTGGGCGCAGGCGACATGCCCCCCCTGCCCCAGTGTCACCCCCGTGACGCGACCGGCGCTGACGGTCAGGCCGGTGACGGTATCGGTGACGAAGCGCGCGCCCTGCGCCTTGGCCGCGGCGCGAAAGCCGGACATCAGGCCCATGTTGTCGAAGAAGCCTTCGTCGCGCGGGCCGAAGCTGGCGCCGGTCAGGTCGGTCGTATCGAGCCACGGGAAGCGGGCGGCGGTTTCGGCGGGGGTCCATACTTCGGTGGCGGCGCCGTGGTCGCGCTGCATGGCGGCGACCTGACCGAGGGTCGCAAGGGCCGTATCGGTGGCGGCAAGGAAGAGATAGCCGTTTTCGCGCAGGCCAAGGCTGGGGATGCCGACATCATGGCCAAGGCTGGTCTGGAAATCGCGGATGAAGCCGATGCCGAAGCGCGACAGTTCGACATTGACCGCCGTGGTGAACTGCTGGCGGATACCTGCGGCCGATAGCGCGGTCGAGGCGCGGGCAAAGGTCGGGTCGCGGTCGACCACCAGAACGTCAAGTCCGGGATGGAGTTTGGTCAGCCAGAAAGCGACCGAAGCGCCCATCACGGCACCGCCGATCACCACAACATCCGCCCGCATGGATTTGCCCCCGTTTCGGCTGTTTCACGTCTCGACACCTTGCCGGATGCTTGGGTATGACAGAAGCTTGAACAGGACAACCCGTGCCGGAATTGTACCGGCGCATTCGGGCGAAGAATTCGGGCGGAGATTTAGGTGGCAGATTTGAATGACCTGCTGGTCCGCATTGCGGAGGCAGGCACGGTTGCGTTGGTCTGGGAGGAAGCGACGGCGTTTTATGCCGGGTGCGGGTTTTCGCGGGTCAATTACGGCTATACGCGCTTTCGCTATGACCGGTCGATCGGCAACCCCGACGATGTGATCTATCTGACGACCGCAGGGCCGGAATATGCGCGGCGCTATTTTGCCGAAGGGCTGTATGCGCGCACGCCGGTGTGGAAATGGGCGCAAGCCAACAGTGGCTGCTGCACCTGGGCCTGGGTGCGCGAAAAGCTGGCGCGGGGCGAGTTGACGCCCGACGAGACCGACGCGGTGATGCAGAACGCCGCGATGGGGATCACGGCGGGGGTGACGATCAGCTTTCCGCCCAGTTCGACGCGGTCGAAGGGGGCCTTGGGGCTGATTGCGGATGTCGGGCTGACGCCCGAAGATGTCGAGGTGATCTGGGCCAAGCGCGGCGGCGCGTTGCAGGCGGTGGCGCATATGATGCATCTGAAGATCATCCAGATGCCATCGCAGAACCGGCGGCGCAACCTGACCGAGCGGCAGCGCGAGGCGCTGGAATGGGTGGCCGATGGCAAGACCGCAACGGATATCGCGGTGCTGATGGGCGTTTCGCCTGCGATGGTGGAAAAGCACCTGCGGTTGGCCCGCGAGGTGCTGGATGTCGAGAACACCGCGCAGGCGGTGGCCAAGGCCGCGTTGCTGAACATGATTTTCCTGCGCGGTGCGGCAGCGCAACAGTAGGGTATTCCTGACTTCCTTTCGCGCGGGCAAAACCGGATTGTTAAGGCGTTCCTACCCAAGGAACGTTCGGTGCCGCAGATAATTGGTCCTGTGGTGCCGAAGGGTCTGCTTTCACCAGCGTGCCCCTTTTTTGGTTGACCGGACGGATATTTCGACTGGCCGGTAGTGTGTGAAAGGTGCCTTCTTTTCCCCCGAAGGCACGAAAAAACGGTGCAACCGCAAGGTTGCACCGTTTCTTTTTGTGCGGCGGGACGGGGCCGGTTGTCCGGCCCCTGCCCTGTCGATCAGGCTTGCGCCATTTTCGCGACTTCGGCGGCGAAGTCTTCTTTCTCTTTCTCGATGCCTTCACCGACGGCCACACGGGCAAAGCCGGTGATTTCGACGCCGGCCTCTTTGGCGGCCTGTTCGACGGTCAGATCGGGGTTGATGACGAAAGCCTGACCCAGAAGCGTGACTTCGGACAGGAATTTCTTCATCCGGCCCGGGATGATGTTGTTCTGGATCACGGCTTCCGGCTTGGGCTTGGCCGAGGCCGCGTTTTCTTCCAGCGCCTTGGCGGTTTGCACGGCGAGTTCGCGTTCCACCACCGACGGGTCGAGCGAGGCTTCCGACAGGGCCAGCGGCGAGGTGGCGGCGATGTGCATGGCGAATTGCTTGCCGATGGCCTGCGCCTTGTCGGCGGGACCGTTCAGCGCGACGAGCACGCCGATTTTGCCCATGCCTTCGGCTGCGGCGTTGTGGACGTAGGACACGACCGTGTCACCATCCAGAATGTGCATGCGGCGCAGCGTCATGTTTTCGCCGATGCGGGCGATGGCGTTCTGGATCACGGTTTCGACCGGCTCGCCGTTCAGGTGGGTCGATTTCAGCACGTCGATCGATTCACCGGTTTCCAGCGCAAGCTTGGTGATCTCGCGCACCAGCGACTGGAAGTCGGCGTTCTTGCCGACGAAATCGGTTTCCGAGTTGATCTCGACGGCGACGCCGCGACCGTCCTTGACCGAGACGCCCACGAGGCCTTCGGCAGCGACGCGGTCGGCTTTCTTGGCGGCTTTGGCAAGGCCCTTGGTGCGCAGCCAATCGACGGCGGCTTGCATGTCGCCATCGGTTTCGGTGAGTGCCTTTTTGGCATCCATCATGCCTGCGCCGGTGGAATCGCGCAGTTCTTTGACCATTGCAGCGGTGACGGTCATGTCAGACTCCATAATTCGGATTGAATGACCCGGCAGCTATCGCTGCCGGGTGAATTTGGTGTGACAGCCGATCAGGCTTCGACTTCGGCGACGGCTTCTTCTTCGGGTGCCACGTCGAGCGCGCCGATATCGACGCCTGCGGCGCCGAGCTGGGCCGACATGCCGTCAAGGGCGGCGCGGGCGATCAGGTCGCAGTAAAGCGCGATGGCGCGTGCGGCGTCGTCGTTGCCGGGGATCACGTAATCGACGCCCTTGGGCGAGCAGTTGGTGTCGACGATGGCGACGACCGGGATGCCCAGCTTTTGCGCTTCGAGGATGGCGAGGTCTTCCTTGCCCACGTCGATGATGAAGATCAGGTCGGGGGTGCCGCCCATTTCGCGGATGCCGCCGAGCGAGGCTTGCAGTTTGTTCTGCTCACGCTCGAGGTTCAGGCGCTCTTTCTTGGTGAGGCCTTCGGCGCCGTGTGCCATCAGCTCGTCGATCTGCTTGAGGCGCTGGATCGATTTCGAGACGGTTTGCCAGTTGGTCAGCGTGCCACCGAGCCAGCGGTGGTTCATGTAGAACTGGGCGCATTTTTCAGCGGCTTCGGCGATGGCCTTCTGGGCCTGACGCTTGGTGCCGACGAACAGGATGCGGCCGCCCTTGGCCACGGTGTCGCGCACGACTTTGAGCGCCTGATCCAGCATCGGGACGGTTTGCGTCAGGTCGATGATGTGGATGCCGTTGCGGTCGCCATAGATGTATTCGCCCATGCGCGGATTCCAGCGCTGGGTCTGGTGGCCGTAGTGAACGCCCGCTTCAAGCAGCTGGCGCATGGAAAACTCGGGAAGAGCCATGTCTTATCCTTTTCCGGTTTGAACCTTGGCGAAGCCGTTTTCAGGAGCGGATGCCCCCAACCGGCGGACCTTGCGGGATTTCTCCCCGCAAAGCCCAAGCCTCGCCTGTGAAGTGGCGGTGCCTTAGCGGGTTTCGGGAGGGGGCGCAAGCCCTGCCTGCCGATCATCACGGCCGGGAACCCGTCAACCTTAACCTTCCGTCAAGGAAAACTGCTGCTAAACATGATCTGCGGGGATTCGTGTTTTGGTTGTATCCGCGCGTGTGTGTGCAGGGTTGCGGTCATGAGTGTGAAATCGCCGGCTTTCGGCATCAGGCGTTGTCGAACGCCAAACGGGCGAAGAACGACGAGTTCTATACCCAATGGGCCGACATCGAACGCGAGATGAACGCCTATCGCGACTTTGATCCCGATGTGTTCCGCGGCAAGACCCTGCTTTTGCCCTGCGACGACCCCGAATGGAGCAATTTCACGCGGTTTTTCGCCCATCATTTCCATGATTTCGGGCTGAGGAAACTGATCTCGACCAGTTATGCGCCCAAAAGCAATGCGGGCGGGGCGTTCTATCAGCCCACCCTGTTCGAAACCGCCAGCCCCGATTACAGCGCGGCCATGTCGTTGAAGCGCGGGCGGGTTTTCGTGCTGGATGCCGACAGGAATGCCGATGACCGGATCGACATCGATGATCTGCGCTGGGACTATATCGACGGCGACGGCGATTTTCGCAGTGCCGAGGTGACGGCCCTGCGGGACGAGGCCGACATCGTGATCACCAACCCGCCCTTTAGCCTGTTCCGCGACTTTGTGGCCTAGCTGGTGGCGGGCGGCAAGAAATTCTCGATCATCGGAAACAGCAACGCGTCCAAATATAGCGAAGTTTTCCCGCTGATTCAAAAAAACATCCTATGGAAGGGCGCGACCGCGAATGCTTCTGATATGGTTTTCGCAGTTCCGAAAGGCAGCATGATCAAGGATGCCGACAGGGAAAAAGCGGCGCGATTGGGCTATTTGTCCGACAATGATCGGTTGTTCACGAGGCTGGGAAACTCTTGCTGGTTCACCAATATAGACCACGGGCGACGGCATGAACCTTTGCAACTTATGTCCATGCAGGACAATATTCGTTTCAGTCGGCACAAAGAAGTGCGCGGTGTCGGCTACCAGATATATGCAAATTATGCCGCGATCGAGGTGCCCTATACCGATGCCATCCCATCGGATTACGAGGGGGTCATGGGTGTGCCGATCACCTTTTTGGATAAATACAATCCCGATCAGTTCGAAATTTTGGGCACAAGCCTGCAACTTGGCAGGCCCATGAGTGAGGTCGCCGAAAAAGGAACATTTCCGACAGGTGGTCCAAACTTTTACCTCAGCAACGGCAACGGCACCTACCGCCGCACCTACGAGAGAATTGCGATACGCAAGCGAGGCGCAAAATGAAAGCCGACCTCAAGCATTATGCCGTCAAGCAGATCGTCGAGGGATTCGTTTACAACGAGTTGGAGGCAAAGGGGCTGTTCGGACTGGCGGGGAAATTGGTGATCCAGCCGGAATACCAGCGCAATTACATTTACAACGACGGAAAGCGGGATGCGGCGGTGATCACGTCGCTGCTGAACGGCTATCCGCTTGGCCTGATCTATTTCAACGTGGCGGGCGAGAAACTCGAGGTGCTCGACGGCCAACAGCGTATCACCAGCATCGGCCGCTTTGTCACGAACAAGTTCTCCATCTTGCTTGACGGTCGACACCAGTCGTTTCCGTCGCTGCCCAAGGAACAGCGTGAAAAGATCGAAAATGCGGTGCTGCTGGTCTATGAATGCACGGGAACCGAAAAAGAGATCAAGGAGTGGTTCCAGACGATCAACATTGCAGGTGTTCCACTGAACCGGCAGGAGCTGTTGAACGCTATCTATTCCGGCCCCTTCGTCACGGCGGCCAAGGCGGTATTTTCCAACTCGGCCAATGCCAACCAGCACAAATGGGGGGCCTATGTGAAGGGCGACCCGAAACGGCAAGAGGTGCTTGAGGTTGCGCTGTCATGGGTCGCGGCGGCGCAGGATCTGAGCATTGACAGCTACATGGCCAAACACAGGCAAGACGGCGGTATCGCAGAATTGCAGGGATATTTCACTTCGGTCATCGACTGGGCCGGCGCTGTCTTTTCTAGGGTGCCCGACCCCGAAATGCGCGGGCTTGAATGGGGGCGGTTGTTCGGGAAATTTCACGGCAACGGGTATGATCCGGCTGCGCTGGACGCGCGGGTGAACCTGCTGCGGGCAGACGAGAGTGTTCGCGACAAGCGCGGCATCTACGAATATCTGCTTGGTGGAGAAACCGACAAACGGCTTTTGGAAATCCGGTTGTTCGACGACAGGACAAAACGGCAGGTCTACGAGACCCAGACCCAAGCGGCCAAAGCGGCAGGCAGGTCGAACTGCCCGCATTGTGCATTGGGAACGTCGAACGCGACAAAAATCTGGAACCTGAAAGACATGGATGCGGATCACGTGACAGCATGGTCCAAAGGCGGCGCGACCCACATTTCCAACTGCGAAATGCTGTGTGTTGCGCACAACCGCGCCAAGGGAAACCGCTGAGACCCTGCGGTGGCAGGCTTGCCCATGCGGCCATGCGGTCCTAAAAGGCGGTATGAAACCCATCACCCCGCCCCCCGCCGTTCCCGATATCCTGTGCATCGGGTCGGTGCTTTGGGATATCATCGGGCGGTCGCATCTGTCGATGCGGCAGGGGTCGGATGTGCCGGGGCGGATCACGCGGTTGCCGGGGGGGGTGGCGATGAACATCGCCATGACGCTGGCGCGGTTCGGGATGCGGCCTGCGGTGCTGACGGCGATGGGCCGCGATGCCGAGGGTGACGAGCTGGTGGCGGCCTGTTTGCGGCTGGGGGTCGAGACGCGGTTTGCCTATCGGTCGGACGATCTGCCGACGGACCGTTACATGGCGGTCGAAGGGGCGAACGGGCTGATTGCGGCGATTGCGGATGCCCATTCGCTGGAAGCGGCGGGCGACAAGATATTGCGGCCTTTGGCGGATGGCAGTCTGGGGACGGCGGATGCGCCGTGGCGCGGGCCGATTGCGCTGGACGGCAACCTGACGGCGGCATTGCTGGCCGAGATTGCGGGATCGGCGCTGTTTGCGGCGGCGGATCTGCGGATCGCGCCTGCGTCTCCCGGCAAGGCCGAACGGCTGGTGCCGATGCTGGGGCACGGGGGTGCTGTGCTTTACGTCAATCTGGAAGAGGCGGGACTGATTGCGCGGGCCGAGTTTGGCGGGGCTGCCGAGGCTGCCGCGGGGCTGCTTGGGCTGGGGGCGGCGCGGGTTCTGGTGACAGATGGCGGGCGGGCCTGTGCCGAGGGAACGGCGGGGCTTGGCGTGATTGCGGGCGCACCGCCCAAGGTGCTGGTCACGCGGGTCACGGGGGCGGGCGATACATTCATGGCGGCGCATATCGTGGCCGAGCGGCGCGGGGCCGACCGTGTGGCGGCGCTGGAGGCGGCGATACGGGCGGCGGCGGTCTATGTGAGCGGAGAGGTGTCGGCATGAGCTTTTCCGAAATGGAATGGCTGAACCCGCCGGCATCGAGCGCCGAGGGGCCAGAGGGGCTGGAGGTCGTGACGGCGGGTGCGACCGATTTCTGGCGCGAGACGTTTTACGGGTTCGTCCGCCATTCGGGCCATGTGCTGCATCACGCCGTGACGGGCGATTTCAGCGCCGAAGTCACGGTCGCGGGGGACTATGACACGCTGTACGATCAGGCGGGGCTGATGCTGGTGCTGTCGGAAACGCAGTGGATCAAATGCGGGGTCGAGGTGACGGACGGGCGGGCGGTGTTTTCGACCGTGCTGACCAACGGGCGGTCGGATTGGTCGGTGATGCCCCTGCCCTTTGCCGCCGACCGGCTGCGGTTGCGGCTGACGCGGCATGGCGATGCGCTGCGGGTGCAGGTCAAAGACCCTGCCCCGTCTTCCGGCAGCGGCTGGATCATGGCGCGGCTGGGATACCTTGCGGACGGGCCGGCGCGGGTGGGCATCATGGCCTGTTCGCCGGAACGCGCGGGATTTCGCGCGGTTTTTTCGGATTACACCTGCGGGCCTGCCATAGCCCGCGCCTTGCACGAGGATCATTGAATGTTGCCCCTGACGTTTGCGCCCGAGGTCGATGCTGCCCTGAAGGCGGGTCGCGCCGTGGTGGCGCTGGAATCGACGATCATCACGCACGGGATGCCCTGGCCGCAGAACGTGGAAACGGCGCGCGCGGTCGAGGCTGCGGTGCGGGCCGAGGGGGCGGTGCCTGCCACGATGGCGGTGATGGGGGGGCGTATCCATATCGGGCTGACGGATGCCGAACTGGAGCGGTTGGGGCAAGCGCAACACGTGGCCAAGCTGAGCCGCGCGGACCTTGCGGCCTGTGTCGCCACCGGCGGCACGGGGGCGACCACGGTGGCGGCCACGATGATCTGCGCGCGGCTGGCGGGGATTTCGGTCTTTGCCACGGGGGGGATCGGCGGGGTGCATCGCGGGGCGGAAACCAGTTTCGACATTTCCGCCGATCTGGCCGAACTGGCGCAGACGGCGGTGACGGTGGTGGCGGCGGGGGCCAAGGCCATTCTCGACCTGCCCAAGACGCTGGAATATCTGGAAACGGCGGGCGTGCCGGTGATTGCCTATGGGCAAGATGCGTTTCCGGCCTTTTGGTCGCGCGATTCGGGGCTGAAGGCGCCGCTGCGGATGGACGATGCGGGCGCGATTGCGGCGGCGCACCGGATGCGCGCGGTATTGGGGTTGCCGGGCGGGCAGTTGGTGGCGAACCCGATTCCAGCCGACGCCGAGATTTCGCGGGCCGTGATCGGGCCGGTGATCGAGGCGGCCTTGGCCGAGGCCGCGGCACAGGGAATCGCGGCCAAGGCGGTGACGCCGTTCCTGCTGGGCCGGATATTCGAACTGACCGAAGGACGGTCGCTTGCGGCAAATATCGCACTGGTGCTGAACAATGCGCGGCTTGCATCGGGCATCGCGAAAGCATTGGTGTCGGGATGATTGTGAAGCGGAGCATGGCTTCCTAGAGTGACGCCAAAGGGGAAGCGAGCATGACACCGACCACTCCGCCAAAGCGCGGGTTCCTTGCCGGATTGCGGGCCAGTTTCCTGACCGGTCTTGTCGTGGTGCTGCCTGTCGGGCTGACGCTGTGGCTGACATGGGCGGCGATCGGCTGGCTGGACGGGTGGATCTTGCCGCTGATCCCTGCGGCCTATCAGCCAGAGGCGATTGTGCATCGGCTGTTCGGGCCGGATGCGACCTTTCCGCTGCGCGGTGTGGGCGTGGCGGTGTTTCTGGTCTTTACCGTGATCATCGGCTGGATGGCGCGGGGGCTGATCGGGCGCACGCTGGTGCGGCGGGCCGAAACGCTGGTCGACCGCGTGCCGGTGGTGCGGTCGATCTATGGCGGGTTGAAGCAGATCGCGGAAACCGTGTTCAGCCAGAAGGAACGGTCGTTCGACCGGACCTGTCTGGTGCAGTTTCCGCGTGCGGGCACCTGGGCCGTGGGTCTGGTTGCCACCAAGCCCAAGGGCGAGATCGCGGCGCGGCTGCCCCATGGGGACGAGATGATCGCCGTGTTCGTGGCGCTGACGCCGCTGACTTCGGGGATGCTGATCTTCGTGCCGGTGCGGGATGTGGTGTTTTTGGACATGAAGCCCGACGAGGCGGCCAAGCTGATCGTGTCGGGCGGGCTGGTCTATCCGGCGCTCAAAGAGGCTGCGTCGGGCACGTGATGCGCGGGCGCGTGACGGGCGGGCACGGAATTTGACGCAAATTCCGGGACGATTTCTGACGCAGAAATCGCGGTTGCGCGGGTGACAGCGGTACTTGCGTCAAATTCCGGCGCGAAGTCTGACGCGGAAGTCGCGGTCGCGCGGGTGGCAGCGGTGTTTGCGTCGAATTCCGGCGCGAAGTCTGACGCGGAAGTCGCGGTCGCGCGGGTTGCAGCGGTATCTGCCTCAAATTCCGGGACGATTTCTGACGCGGAAGTCGCTGTCGCGCGGGTGGCAACGGAATTTGCGTGAAATTCCGGCGCGAAGTCTGCGTCAGACTTCGCTTTACAGGGCTGTCCAGCCGCCATCGACGCTGATGGTGGTGCCGGTGATCTGGTCGGCGGCGGACGAGCACAAAAACACGGTGGTGCCGCCGATCTGTTCGGTGGTGGCGAACTGGCGCGAAGGCTGGCGTTGCAGCATCACCTCGCGGATCACGGTGTCGCGGTCCATGCCGTGCACCTTCATCTGGTCGGGGATCTGCGCTTCGACCAAGGGGGTCAGCACGTAGCCGGGGCAGATGGCGTTGCAGGTGATGCCCTGCCCTGCCGTTTCGAGTGCCACGGTCTTGGACAGGCCCACCACGCCGTGCTTGGCGGCGATGTAGGCCGATTTGTAGGGGCTGGCGGTCAGGCCATGGGCCGAGGCGATGTTGACGATGCGGCCCCAGCCTTTGGCGCGCATGAAGGGCAAGGCCGCAGCGCTGGTGTGGAAGGCGGAGGTGAGGTTGATGGCGATGATCTGGTCCCATTTGTCGGTGGGAAAATCCTCGACCGGGGCGACGAACTGGATGCCTGCGTTGTTCACGAGGATGTCGCAGCCCCCTGCCCGTTCGACAAGCGCGCGGCAGTCGGCGCCTTTGGCCATGTCGGCCGCGATATAGCGGGCGCGCACCCCGTAGTTCGAGCCGATCCGGGCGGCAAGCGCGTGGTCTTCGGGGCGGTCGGTGAAGCTGTTGAGCACCACATCGGCGCCTGCGCGGGCCAGTTCTTCCGCCACGCCGAGGCCGATGCCGGAGTTGGAACCGGTGATGATGGCGGTCTTGCCGGAGAGGGACATGGGGGCCTCGTGTCATGCTGCTTTGCGGCGAGGATGGCATGCTGCGGATGCGAAATCCAGCGCCGAGCGTTCTGGCGCTGCGGGCCTTTCGGGCAGGTGATGCGGGTATCGGCTGCGCTGCGGGCAAAAAAAACGCCGGCACAAGGCCGGCGTTCAGTTATTGAGGCAGGTTTCATACAGGCAAGAAACCTATCGAGCAGTGCCCCTTGTATACGCCGCCTGACGCCTGTGGCCAAGTTAAAAGTTTGAAACTGTCGGGCCACGGGCTTAGGCTTGCCCAAACGAGGATAAGCCCGCGAGGAATGTTGCCGGTATGAGACATTTTGTTTTCAATGCGTTGCGCGGGGCGGCGGTTGTGCTGTCCGTTTCGGGGGGGGCGCAGGTCGCCCTGGCGCAGGAGGCAACGCCGCAGCATGGCATAGCTATGTATGGGGAACCTGCCCTTCCCCCTGATTTTGTGTCGCTTCCCTATGCCAACCCCGACGCGCCCAAGGGTGGCACGATCATCTTTGGCGAAAGCGGCGGGTTCGATTCGCTCAACCCGTTTATCGTCAACGGGATCGCGCCGGCGGGGATCACCGGCTATACCATCGAGACGTTGATGGGCCGGTCGATCGACGAGCCGTTCACGCTTTACGGGCTTTTGGCGCAATCGATTCGCACCGACGAGGCGCGGTCTTTCGTGGAATTCACCCTGAACCCCGCTGCCCGATTCTCGGACGGAACGCCGGTGACGGTGGCCGATGTAATCTGGTCGTTCGAGACCTTGGGCACGCTGGGACAGCCGCGCTATGCGACGGCATGGAAGAAGGTGGCCAAGACCGAACAGACGGGCGAGCGGTCGGTGAAGTTCACCTTCAACCAGAGTGACCGCGAATTGCCGCTGATACTGGGGCTGCGGCCCGTGCTGGAAAAGGCGCAGTGGGAGGGCAAGGATTTCACCGTCTCGTCGCTGGACCCGATCATCGGGTCGGGGCCTTACGTGGTGGATAAGGTCGATGCGGGAAAGTCGATCAGCTACAAGCGCAATCCCGACTGGTGGGGCAAGGACCTGCCGTTCAACCGCGGGCTTTATAACCTCGACACCGTGCGCTACGAGTATTTCGGTGATGCGGGCGTGGTGTTCGAGGCGTTCAAGGCGGGCGACATCACCAGTTGGCGCGAGACCAATCCGGTAAAGTGGGAGCAGAACTACGGCTTTGCGGCCGTGACCGAGGGCAAGATCGTCAAGGAAACGATCCCGCACGAGCGGCCATCGGGGATCGAAGGCTTCGTGTTCAACACCCGAAAGCCGATGTTTGCCGATTGGCGGGTGCGCGAGGCGCTGACCTATGCGTTCAACTTCGAGTTGGTGAACAAGACGCTGAACGGGGGCATCCCGCCGCGCATCACCAGCTATTTCGGCAATTCGACGTTGGGGATGACGCCCGGCGCGCCCGCCGAGGGGCGGGTGGCCGAGTTGCTGGCACCGTTCAAGGACCAGCTTTTGCCCGGTGCGCTGGAGGGCTACAGTCTGCCGGTTTCGGACGGCACCGAGGCGAACCGCAAGAATGTGCGGGCGGCGAGCAAGCTTTTGGAAGAAGCCGGATGGAGCGTGCAGGACGGCGTGTTGAAGAACGCGACGGGTGCGCCCTTTGCCTTTGACATCTTGCTGACCAACGGGGCCGACGACATCATCAACGCGGCGACGATCTATGTCGAGGCGCTGAAACGGTTGGGAATCGCGGCGACCGTGACCACGGTGGATTCGGCGCAATACAAGGAGCGGACCACCAATTACGACTTTGACATGACCTATTATCTGCGGTCGCTGTCGCTGTCGCCGGGCAACGAGCAGACGCTCTACTGGGGGTCGCAGGGCATGAACGAACCCGGATCGCGCAACTGGATGGGGATGAATTCACCCGCGGCCGAGGCGATGATCGCGGGGATGCTGTCGGCGGCGGACCCTGCCGAATTCGACGCGCGGGTCGAGGCACTGGATCGTGTCTTGACGAGCGGGCGCTATGTCATACCCATCTGGTATTCCGACGTGTCGCGGCTGGCCTATGCCAAAGGGTTGCGGCATCCCGACCGCTTGCCGATTTATGGCGATTGGCCGGGCTGGCAGCCGGATGTGTGGTGGTTCGAACAATGAGGGCAGAGATGAAAATTCTGGTTTTGGCGGTGGCGGGCCTGATGCTGGCGGGCTGCAACACGGTATCGGGTGTCGGACAGGACGTGTCGGCCGGAGCGCAGACCGTGCAGGGCTGGTTCGGCAACTGACGGCGGTTTGCCTGCGCGATTGGCGGGGCCGGACAGCGGATGTCCGGCCCGTTTCTTTTGGTGGAACGCCCGGCGCAGGGCGGCGTTGGCGGGGACAGCTTGCCAAGGAGAGCACCGATGCGCGCCGAAGAGATCATCGCCACCCATCCCGATGTGAAGGGACGCACCGCAAAGCTGCTGATCGCGGCCATTGAAGAGACAATGGCCTGCGCGCAAGCCTGCGCCGCTTGCGCCGATGCCTGTCTGGCCGAGGATATGGTGGAACGGTTGCGGCAATGCATCCGGCTGTGTCTGGATTGCGCCGATGTCTGTGCTGCGACGGGGCAGCTTGCGACGCGGCGCACGGGGTCGAACCAGCAGTTGATCGCACAGATGCTGTCGGTCTGTGCCACCGCCTGCCACCTGTGCGCCGAGCAATGCGAGCGGCACGCGGCGATGCACGCGCATTGCCGCATCTGCGCCGAAGCCTGCCGCGCCTGTGCCGATGCCTGCCAGCGGGCCATCGGCGATGTGGGGGGCGGGCCTTCGGATATGGTGGTGGGATCGGCGGGTTTCGATCCGGGGCAGGACGTGGAAGCGGCGCTGGACGTGCCCGAGGGGTTGGAGATGGAAGAGGACGATGCCCCTGCCGGCGAAGACGGCGGCAAGGGCGTTCCGCTTTAGCCGATCATAGCAGGAAGTCGGTGGCGACCACTGCCGACACCCCTTTGAGCATGATTTCGAAATCGGCCACCTTGTCGCCGTTGGTATCGCCATAGACGATCATATCGGCACCCAACGCCTTGAACCAAACGGCATTCGCATCGGGGTGGACGTTGTGAACTGGAAGGTCTGGTTTCCGGCAACCTTGGTATTCGCGTCTATGGCGACGAGGCTGATGTCGTCGACGCCCGAGACGAAATCGGCGATGGTATCGCGGACCGTCTTTCTGCCCGCGTCGGCCGCCGTGTTGAAGAGGAAAACATCGGCATCGTCGCCGCCCCGCAGCGAGTCGCGGCCGGTGCCGCCGGCAAGCGTGTCGTCCCCATCTGAACCGAGAAGCGTGTCGTTGCCGGCACCGCCGGTCAGTGCGTTGTCGGCAACGTAACCGACGAGACGATCCGCAAATTTCGATCCGATGACGTTTTCGACCAGGCCGGAAATGAAGTCGTTCTCGGCATATCCTCCGCGGGAGTAAGCGTCGCTGAACCCTGTCAGGGTGACCATGACCCCGGCCTTTGATGCCGCGTAGGAGATGGTGTCGATCCCCCCTCCCAGACTGACCCGTTCAACGCCTTGGGTCGCGACATATGTATCGTTGCTGTTATCGCCGGTTATATCCTGCACGATGACGGTTTTCTGAACGATTACTCTTGGTCCGTCCGGTCCGGGCATGCCGTTGTTTACGGTTATGGCGAGCGTGTCGGAGACAGCGAGGACGAAAGGTTTCGGATCGACCCCCGGACCTGCGTAGGATGAAACGACGCTGGCGTCTCCAAAGGTTGCGGAAACGAGAGCCTGCCGGATGCCGGTGTCGGCGAAGGTGTTGTCACCCCATGATGCCACGATCTGTCCGCCAAAAAGGGTCAGAGAGATCGACTCTTCCAGCGGAGCGTTGGACGAGAGCATGGTCGATCCGGTGAGCGTGCCTGCCAGCGTGAAATAGGACAGCTTGATATCCGCGTTGCCTGTGCTGTTGTCGATATAGCCGATCGCATATCCGGTGGGTGTAGCTATGATGGCAGGCGATGCGTTCAAAGTGCCCGCTGCGTCGATTGCGGTCGCGGGCATGACGAAGGTGCCATCTTCGCGCACGATTGCGGCCCAGAGTTGCGTGCTCGACCCGTCCGAAACGGACCACGCCATCGCGACGTTGCCGTTCGCCAGCTTGGCCATTGCGTAAGGCTCGAGGGAAACGTTCGGCAGTCTGACGTCGATGGCGGTATCGAAAATTTTACCGAAAGGTTCGGAAATCGTAATTCCGCGCTCTGCCCAAAGCACGTTGCCGTTCGCAAGGCCGATCCCGTCGGTTCCACGGAACAAAAACGGCTGCGACAGGGCAACGCCCGCGTTGCTGAGTTGGATGGCGTAGGGGCGTCCCTCGGCTTCAAAGGTTGCGAGAAACGAGCCGTTAGCCAGCAGGATAAGGCCCGATCCAGTGCCGGCGATCCCGAGGTCGACCGTCTTGGAGACCGAACCGGTCTTATCGTAGAATTACAGGACGGGACGCGTGCCGATGTCTTGCGAGCCAAGCACCACGGCACCGCCACCGACAAGCGAGATGCCGTCGACGACGGTTGCGAGGCCGGAAAAACCGAAATCGTTTCTGATCGTCTTTGCACCGATGACAGTTACCATCGTCCAGTTCCTTTTCACTCGTTACACATGCTAACGCAGGGTCTGCGCGCATGACCCGAAGTCGTCCGTCAACTTGGCGATGCTTTGGCACCGAGCATTGCAGAACAAGCTATTGTTCAGATAGCGCAGGGGTTTTCAGCCCTTGCGTCAAATTTGACGCGGCAGGTTTGCGCTTTATCGGCGGGGTCTGGCACAGGTGGGCCTTGCCTGCGGGCGTCGATGTTGGAAACCCTAGGCCAGCGAGGTGACCCACAGGATCGTCGCGTCTTCGTCGGACAGGCTGATGACGTTGTGGCCCATACTGGCGTCGTAATAGGCTGAATCGCCGCGGCGCAGGTCGACGGGTTCGTAGAATTCGGTGTAAAGCCGGACGACGCCGGTGAGGACATACAGGAATTCCTCGCCGTCGTGGCGGACCCAGCCGTTGAATTCGGCCAGATCGCGGGCGCGGATGCGGGCGCGGTAGGGCAGCATCTGCTTGCGCGTCATCTGCGCGGCGAGCAGTTCGTGTTCGTAGGTGGCGGTGGCGTGGCCCTGCCCTTCGCCCGCCTTGGTGGTGGTCATGCGGCCCGAGACCTGCGCGCGCGATGGCGGGGTGAAGAGTTGCGGGACCGAAATCGACAGGCCTTCGGCCAGTTTCTTCAAGGCCTCGTAGGTGGGCGACATCTGGCCGTTTTCGATCTTGGACAGGGTCGAACGGGCAAGGCCTGCCTGCACGGCGGCCTGTTCCAGGGTCCAGCCACGCTCTTTGCGCAGCTCGCGCACGCGAAGGCCGAGGTCGAGCGGTAGGGCAGGCGTGTCTGCGCCGCTGTCGCGGGCGATGCGGATCATGGATTTGGGGTCGCTTCCGGCCATGCTTGGCCATTACAGGGCGGCGCGTTGGCTTGCAACCGTGCTGCAGGCAGGTACAACAGGCGGATGGACCATTGGCCCCCCTGCCCCGCGCCGTTCAACCTTGCCCGTCACGTTCTGGGGGCAAGTGCCGCGCGGCTGCCCGACAAGATTGCGCTTCAGGTGCTGCGGCCCACGGGGGCGGAGCGGTGGAGCTATGCGCGGCTGGAAGCGGCGGTGCGGGGCTGCGGCGCGGGGCTGTTGGCCGCCGGGCTGCAACCGGGCGAGCGGGTGCTGATGCGGGTTGGCAATGGCGTGGCCTTTCCGGTGCTGTTTCTGGGGGCGATTGCGGCGGGGCTGGTGCCGGTGCCGACATCTGCCGCGCTGACCGTCACCGAGATCACGCGGATGGCGGGGGTGATCGGGCCTGCGTTGATCGTGGCGGACGAGGGCGTGGCGCTGCCCGACCCGCTGCCCTGCCGCGTGATGGCTGCGCGCGAGGTGCTGGCGATGGAGGGTCTGGCCCCCTGCGACTGGGCGATGGGTGATCCGGGGCGGCTGGCCTATGCGGTGTTCACCAGTGGCACGAGCGGGCGCGCGATGGCGGTGGGCCATGCCCATCGCGCGATCTGGGCGCGCGGGATGATGCATCAGGGCTGGGAGGGGTTGGCCGAGGCCGACCGGCTGCTGCATGCGGGAGCGATGAACTGGACCTATACGCTGGGGACGGGGCTGATGGACCCGTGGACGGTGGGGGCAACCGCGCTGGTGCCTGCGGCGGGCGTGGGGGTCGAGGCGCTGGGGCTGCTTTTGAAGCGGTTCGATGCGACGATCTTTGCGGCGGCTCCGGGTGTGGTGCGGCAGGTGCTGCGGGGGGCGCTGCCCGCGCTGCCGCGTTTGCGCCATGCGCTGGTGGCGGGCGAGGCGATGCCGGTGGCGCTGGCCGATGCGTGGCGGGCGCAGACGGGGACCGAGGTGCACGAGGCGTTGGGAATGTCGGAATGTTCGACCTTCGTTTCCGGTTCGCCCCTGCGTCCGGCCCCGCGCGGGGCGGCAGGCTATCCGCAGGCGGGACGGCGGGTGGCGGTGCTGGACGCGGTTGACGGCGAAGGGGTGCTGGCGGTGCATCGCGACGATCCGGGGCTGATGCTGGGATATGTCGGTGATCCGGCGGCGACGGCGGCGCGCTATCGCGGCGATTGGTTCATGACCGGCGATATCGTGCGGCAGGGCGCGGACGGGGCGATTACCTATCTGGGCCGCGCCGACGAGATGATGAATGCGGGCGGCTACCGCGTGTCGCCGCTGGAGGTGGAAGCGGCGTTCGACGGCTTGGCCGAGGTGGCGGTGACCGAGGTCGAGGTCAAACCGGGGGTGCGGGTGATTGCGGGGTTCCATGCGGGCGAGGCCGACGAGGCGGCCTTGCAGGCGCGGGCGGTCGAGCGGTTGGCGCGCTGGAAACAGCCGCGGCTGTGGATGGCTGTTGACGCCCTGCCCCGTTCGGCCAACAACAAGCTGAACCGCCGTGCGCTTCGGGCGCTTTATGCCGAAAGGGCTGCTTTGTGATCCGTCTCGATATCTTTTCCGACATCGTTTGCCCGTGGTGCTATATCGGCAAGACCCATCTGGACCGCGCGCTGGAAAGCCGCGCCGACCACCCGTTCCGCATCGAATGGCATCCGTTCCAGCTAAACCCCGACATGCCGCGCGAAGGCGTGGGCCATGTGGAGTATCTGGCGGACAAGTTCGGCGGGCGCGAGCGGGCTTTGGCGATGATGGACAACGTGGCAAAGGCGGCCAAGGAGGCCGGAGCCGAGATGGAGATGGGCAAGGTGGCGCATCTGCCCAACACCATGGACGCGCATCGGCTGATCCATTGGGCGGGGATCGAGGGGCGGCAGACGGCGATGGTGTCGCGGCTGTTTCGCGCCCATTGGCGCGAGGGCGCGGACGTGGGCGACCCTGCCACGCTGGCGCGGCTGGCGGGCGAGGTGGGGATGGACGCTGCCGCCGTGGCGCGGCTGCTGGCGACCGATGCCGACCGTGACGACCTTTTGGCGCGGGACATGGACGCGCGGCAAAAGGGGGTGACGGCGGTGCCGACCTTCCTGATCGCGCAGCAATACGTGGTTTCGGGCGCGCAGCCGGTGCATCTGTGGCAGGGTGTGATCGACGAGCTGGCGGGGCAAGACACGTAAGGGGCCTTCTGCCCCTCTTGGCGGTGCCCGCCAATTCACCCCGAGGATATTTGCCGACGAGAAGAAGCGGGCGGGACGGGTTTCGGGCCGTATCGCAGGGTGGAGTGTGCGCGCTTGCCCGATTGCATGCGCGGGGCCAAGTGATAGGAGAGGCGGATGAGCGATACCATCCACACCTCCCGCCCCGCCGCTGCCCGCCCCCCTGTTGCCAGGTTAGGTCAGACCGAATTCATCGCCATGGTCGCAATGCTGTTTGCCACCATCGCCTTTTCCATCGATTCGATGCTGCCTGCGCTGCCCGAGATTGCAGCCGAGCTGTCGCCCGATGCGCCCAATGCGGCGCAGTTGATCCTGACCTCGTTCGTGTTCGGCATGGGGCTGGGGACGCTGTTTGCCGGGCCGCTGTCGGACAGTTTCGGGCGCAAGCCGGTGATCATGGCGGGGGCGGTGCTGTATTGCGGGGCGGCGGTCGCGGCCTATTTCGCGCCGACCCTGGAAACCGTGCTGCTGGCGCGGCTGGTGCAGGGCCTGGGGGCTGCGGGGCCGCGCGTGGTGTCGATGGCGCTGGTGCGCGACCTGTTCAAGGGGCGCGAGATGGCGCGGATCATGTCGTTTGCCATGATGGTTTTCATGCTGGTGCCGGCGATTGCGCCGTTCATCGGGGCGGGGATCATCGCGCTGGCGGGGTGGCGGTCGGTGTTTCTTGCTTTCCTGTTGTTCTCGTTGCTGTCCTGCCTGTGGCTGGGGCTGCGGCAGGCCGAGACGATTCACCGCGAGGATCGTCGCCCGCTGAAGGGGGCGGCGCTGTGGGAGGCGTTCAAGATCGTGCTGTCGCACCGTGTGGTGGTGATCTCGACCGCGATGCAGACGCTGTTTCTGGCGGGGCTGTTTGCCACGCTGTCGGCCACCCAGCCGATTTTCGACGTGACCTTCGGGCGGGCGGCGCAGTTTCCGATGTGGTTTGCGTTGATCGCGCTGTGTTCGGCGAGTGCGTCGTTTCTGAACGCGCGTTTCGTGATGCGGGTGGGGATGCGCGGGATGATCTCGCGGGCGCTGGTGGCGCATGCGGTCTTTACCGCCGTGATGACGGCGGCATGGGCGCTGGGGGTCTGGCCTGCGGGCGCGGCGTTCTGGGCGCATCTGGTATGGACGGTATCGGTGTTCTTCGTGACCGGCCTGACCATGGGCAACCTGAACGCGCTGGCGATGGAGCCGGTGGGGCATCAGGCGGGGATGGCGTCGAGCGTGATCGGGGCGGTGTCGACCGTGCTGTCGGTGGTGCTGGCGGTGCCGGTGGGACTCGCCTTTGACGGGTCGCCCATGCCGTTGATGCTGGGGGTGCTGGCTTTTGCGGTGCTCAATCTGGGGCTGCTGCGCTGGTTGCCCAAGCGCTGAACTGCTGCGTTCCCGCGCAAGCGGGGACGGGGTTTTGGGGTAAGCGGGCCGGTGTGCGGCTGTCGTTTGCGGGTCAGGCCTTGGCTTTGGGCCTGACCACCTTTTCGGCCAGATCGCGGGCGATGGCGAAGGCGCCCTTGATGCGGTCGGCTTCGGTTTTCCAGTCGCGCAGCATGACGATCTTGTTTCCGTTCACCTTTGCCGCCGGATCGGCCTTGATGAAATCGACCAGACCTGCGGGGTTGGCGAATTTGTCGTTGTGGAATTGCACCGTCGCGCCCTTTGGCCCTGCATCGAGGCGGCTGATGCCGGCGCGTTTGCACATGGATTTGATGCGGACGATCAGCAGGAGGGTGTTCACCTCGCGCGGGAGTGCGCCGAAGCGGTCGATCAGTTCGGCGGCGAAACCTTCGAGTTCGACCTTGGTTTGCAGCGAGGACAGGCGGCGGTAGAGGCCCAGGCGCACGTCGAGGTCGGTCACGTAGTCTTCGGGGATCAGGACCGGCACGCCAAGGTTGATTTGCGGTGCCCATTGGTCGTCGATGGGGGACAGGCCCGAAAGCTCGCCCGATTTGATCTTGGCGATCGTGTCTTCCAGCATCTGCTGGTACAGCTCGTATCCCACTTCCTTGATATGGCCCGACTGTTCCTCGCCCAAGAGGTTGCCCGCGCCGCGCAGGTCGAGGTCGTGGGAGGCGAGGTTGAAGCCCGCGCCGAGGCTGTCTAGCCCGCCCAGAAGGCGCAGGCGCTTCATGGCCTGTGGCGTCAGCGGTGCGCGGGGTTTGGTGGTGAGGAAGCAATAGGCGCGGGTTTTCGAGCGCCCTACCCTGCCCCTGATCTGGTAAAGCTGGGATAGGCCGAACATGTCGGCGCGGTGGATGATCATGGTGTTGGCGGTGGGGATGTCGAGGCCGGATTCCACGATGGTGGTGGACAGCAGCACGTCATACTTGCCGTCGTAGAATTCGTTCATGCGTTCGTCGAGGTCGCCTGCGGCGAGTTGGCCGTGGGCGATGACGTAGCTGCATTCGGGAACATGGGTCCGCAGGAAATCTTCGATTTCGGGCAGGTCGGAAATGCGCGGGACCACGACGAAGGATTGGCCGCCACGGTAGCGTTCGCGCAAGAGCGCCTCGCGCAGGGTGATGGTGTCGAATTCCGAGATGTAGGTGCGGATCGCCAAGCGGTCGACGGGGGGGGTTGCGATGATCGACAGGTCGCGCACGCCGGTCAGCGAGAGTTGCAGGGTGCGCGGGATCGGCGTGGCGGTCAGCGTGAGGACGTGGATTTCCGAGCGCATCTCTTTTAGCCGCTCTTTGTGGGTTACGCCGAAATGCTGTTCTTCGTCGATGATCAAAAGGCCCAGGGATTTGAAGCGGATGCCCTTGGCCAGAAGCGCATGGGTGCCGACGCAGATATCGACCGTGCCTTCGGCAAGGCCTTCGCGGGTGGCGTTGGCGTCCTTTTGGCTGACGAAGCGCGAGAGCGGGCGGATGTTGATGGGAAAGCCGCGGAAGCGTTCGGCAAAGCTGCGGTAATGCTGGCGGGCAAGCAGCGTGGTCGGGCAGATGACGGCGACCTGCATGCCGGCAAGGGCGGCCACGAAGGCGGCACGCATCGCCACCTCGGTCTTGCCGAAGCCCACGTCGCCCACCACCAGACGGTCCATCGGGCGGCCGGATTCGAGATCGGCCACCACGTCGGAGATGGCGGAAAGCTGGTCGTCGGTTTCGGTATAGGGGAAGCGGGCGGCAAAGGCCTCCCACATGGAATGGGGGGCTTCGAGGATGGGGGCGTGGCGCAGGGCGCGTTCGGCGGCGATGCGCATCAGGCGGTCGGCAATCTCGCGGATGCGTTCCTTGAGCTTGGCCTTTTTGGCCTGCCATGCGCCGCCGCCCAAGCGGTCGAGCAGCCCTTCCTCGTGGCCGTAGCGCGAGAGGAGTTCGATGTTTTCGACCGGCAGGTAGAGCTTTGCGCCTTCGGCATATTCGAGGGCCACGCAGGCATGGGGTGCGCCAAGCGCGGTGATGGTTTCAAGCCCGAGGTAGCGCCCGACGCCGTGTTCGACGTGGACCACCAGATCGCCGGGGGTCAGGGTATCGGCATCGCGCAGGAAATTTTCGGCCTTGCGGCGGCGTTTGGGTTTGCCGACGAGGCGGTCGCCCAGCACGTCCTGTTCGGAGATGACCGCAAGGCCGGGGGCGGTGAAGCCCGAGTCGAGTGCCCAGACCATGAGGTAAAGGTTGCCCTTGCCTTCGGCCACGTCGCGGAAATCTTTTGCGCGTTTCGAACCGCTTACGCCCTGATCTTTCAGCAACCCCTCAAGTCGCTCGCGCGCGCCTTCGGACCATGAGGCGACGATGACGTTGCCGTCTTGCAGCAACGCTTTCAGATGGTCAGCCAAAGCGCCGAAAAGGCTGATGTTTTCCTGTTGGCGTTCGGGGGCGAAGCTGCGGCCGATGCGGCCACCTGCGTCAAGCACGTTCGGGCCGGGCGCTTGCGGGTTGGGGGAAAGCTGGATGGTGCGATGGGGGGCGATTGCGGCCTCCCACGCGGGATCGTCGAGGTAGAGCAGCGCGGGGGCGCAGGGCTTGTAGACGGAATCGAGCCGCCCCTTGGCCGACAAGGCGTCGCGGCGGGCGTCATACTGGTCTTCGATCCCGTCCCAACGCGACAGGCGCGCGGGGGTGAGTTGGTCGTCGAGCATGAGGGTGGCGGTGGGCAGATAGTCGAACAGGGTCTCCAAGCGGTCGTGGAAGAAGGGCAGCCAATGCTCCATCCCCTGATGCTTGCGGCCTGCCGAGACAGCCTCATACAGCGGATCGTCGGTGCCTGCCGCGCCGAATTCGATGCGGTAGGTCTGACGAAAGCGGGTGATCGCGGCTTCGTCGAGGATGACCTCGGACATCGGGGCGAAGTCGATTTGCGCCAGTTTTTCGGTGGTGCGCTGGGTTTCGGGATCAAAACGGCGGGCACCGTCGAGCACGTCACCGAAGAAATCGAGCCGGATCGGCGCGCGCGACCCGGGGGGCCAGATGTCGATGATGCCGCCGCGCAGGGCGTAATCGCCGGGTTCGGCCACGGTGGACGAGGGCGAAAAGCCCATGCGGACAAGAAAATTCTTGAGGCGTGCTTCGTCGACGCGGTCGCCCACGCGGGCCGAAAAGGCGGCAGCGCGGATCACATCGCGGGCTGGCAGGCGCTGGGTGGCGGCGGACATGGTGGTGAGCAGGACGAAGGCCCCGTTCAGGCCGTCGGCCAAGGCCGCAAGCGTGGCCATGCGGCGCGACGAGATGTCGGGGTTGGGCGAGACGCGGTCGTAAGGCAGGCAATCCCATGCGGGCAGGTCGAGCACCACGGCATCGGGGGCGACGACGGACAGGGCCGCGCGCATCGCCTCGGCGCGTTTGTCATCGCGGGCGATGTGGATGACCGGCTGGCCCTTGGCCAGTTCGCGGGCGAGAAGGCGGGCGTCGTAACCTTCGGGCGCGCCGCCAAGGAGTATTTTCTGACCTGTTTGCATGGGCCTGACTTAACCGCCCCTGCGGCGGGGTCAAGCACTCAGCCGTAAACGCCGATCAGCAGGTTTTGATACATGCCGAACATGCCGGTGAAGAAGATCGACACCATGCCGACCAGTTGCACCGACGTGCGGTGACGGCGCAGGCGGCGCAGCAGGGCAGCGCCCTCGCCCTCGCCCGTTTCGATCAGGCGGGCGGTGCGCAGGGTGAGCAGAAAGACGATGCAGGCGGGAAACAGCAGGCAGAGCACGGCTTGCGCGAATTCGACGTTGAAGCGGGTGGCGAGCAGGAAAAGGATGCTGAGCAGGAAGGACACGACCGCCACCATCCAGACACCGGCGGTGCGGGCGATGTAGAGCAGGCGGCGCACGTAGACCGCGACGAGGGTTTCGACATCGTGCATCGCCTGCGGGTTGTCGCCACGGGCGGCGCGGCGGATCAGGTCATGCGGCACGCCGAGCACCCAGTGGCCGACGGTGGACCAGAACACCGACAGGCCCAGCCAATACCACAGGTTCGAGAAGGATCGCATGTCGATCAGTTCGAAGATGGTCTGATACCACTGCAAATGCGCTCTCCGCACGGTTGTCGGGCGCCTGTCACGTGATGGCTTGAGGCGCGTGCTCTTCTCTGGCAGTCAGAGTGCCAGACCGCAAGCCCTTGCCAGTCACGAGAAAGGAACCGCCCTTGCGCCCGATTGCCGCCCCGACCCCGATGACGCGCTTTCGCCGGATGCGCCGGACCCCTGCCCTGCGGGCGCTTGCGCAGGAAACCGTGGTGTCGGTGGGTGACTTGATCTGGCCGGTGTTCGTGCGTGACGGGGTGGGGTTGCGCGAACCTGTCGCGTCGATGCCGGGGGTGGAACGGCTGTCGGTCGATCAGGTGGTCAAGGCGGCGGAAGAGGCGGCGGGTCTGGGGATACCGGCGATCTGCCTGTTTCCCTATACCGACCCGAGCCTGAAGACCGAGACCTGCGAAGAGGCGTGGAACCCCGACAACCTTGCCAACCGCGCCATCCGCGCCATCAAGGCCGCGGTGCCCGAGATCGCGGTGATGACCGATGTGGCGCTGGACCCCTATAACAGCAATGGCCATGACGGGCTGGTGCGCGACGGGATCATCCTGAACGACGAGACGGTCGAGGCGCTGGTGCGGATGACGCTGGTGCAGGCCGAGTGCGGGGCCGATATCATCGGGCCGTCGGATATGATGGACGGGCGGATCGGGGCGATGCGCGGCGCGCTGGAAGCGGCGGGGCACAGGGACGTGGCAATCCTGTCCTATGCGGCGAAATATGCCAGCGCGTTTTACGGGCCGTTCCGCGATGCGGTGGGGGCAAGCGGCGCGCTGAAGGGCGACAAAAAGACCTATCAGATGAACCCCGCCAATGCCGACGAGGCGTTGCGGCTGGTCGAGCGTGACCTGCGCGAGGGGGCCGATATGGTGATGGTGAAGCCGGGGATGCCCTATCTGGACATCTGCCGCCGCGTGAAGGATGCGTTCGGCGCGCCGACCTATGCCTATCAGGTGTCGGGCGAATACGCGATGATCATGGGCGCTGCCGAGCGCGGCTGGATCGACGGCGAGAAGGCGATGATGGAAAGCCTGACGGGGTTCAAGCGGGCCGGATGCGACGGGGTGCTGACCTATTTCGCCCCTGCGGTGGCCCGCAAGCTGCGGGCAGGCTGGGTTTGGGGTTGATCGCCACCATTTGATCGGCGCAAGCCCGCCCGTTCGTGCCGGGGCACATGACAGGGGGCCGCAAAGCGGCTATCCTGAACGCAACGAGCGGGGCCGCGACAGAGCCCCGGGTGAGGCGAGAGAGGGCGGACAAGATGGAACACGTATCACGCAGGGCGCTGTTGGGCGGGGCCGGAGCGGCCGTGCTGCTGGTGGCCGGATGCAACAACGGCATCGGGTCGAACGGGGCCGCGCAGATCGACGCGCGGGTCGATGCCACGCAGGAATACCTGTTCGGGCGGTATCCCGGCACGCGCGCGCTTGCCGATCGCGCAGCGGGCGTGCTGTACATGCCGCTGATCACCGAAGCGGGTTTTCTATACGGCGGGGCCTATGGGCGCGGGGCGTTGCGGATCCGCGGGGCCACGGTCGATTACTATTCGGCCACCAAGGCGAGCATCGGCTTTCAGATCGGGGCACAGCAATACGCCCATGCGCTGTTTTTCATGACCGATGCGGCGCTTGCCGAGTTTCGCAGCGGGTCGGGCTGGGCGGCGAGCGGCGACCTGCGCTATGCCACGCCCGAACAGGGGGCCAGCATCGGCAAGGAAACGACCGAGCTTGACCCCGTCATTCCCTTTGTCTTTGGCCAGCAGGGGCTGATCGCGGGGGCCACGCTTGCGGGCGTGAAATACACGCGGATCATTCCGTAAGCCCTAGGCCCTTGCCGCGTTGGTTTTCGCGGCAAGGCTGCCTGTGGCCCAAAGTGTCAGCGTTTTCCATGCGATTGCCGGAATGACGACGGCGCCTGCGGCCAGCAGGGCGGTTGCCGGAATCGTCCAGCCATTGGCAAACAGCGCCGAGGCATAGGCGGCGAGCGGGAAGGTAAAGGCCCCCCACAGCGGCGAGAAGCCCGCAGCGGTGATCCAGCGCGCCGAAGCCAAAAGGGCCGCCAGCAGCAGCGCGCCAAGTGCCAGAAAGACCGTCGCCACGGCGTGATGGCCCGACAGCGCCGCAACGGTGGCAAACAGCGCGGCGGGCGACAGGTGGATGGCAAGCAACGGGCGCAGCGGGGCGGGCGGGGATGTGCGGATGAATTGCAGCGCCGAGGCCGTCCAGATTGCCACGGCAAGCGGCATCGTCGTCCACAGCAGCAGCGCGGCAAGGCCCGTCCAGCCAAGCGCCACGGCGGCGATACCGCCGACGATGAAGCCCACGAAAGACAGATGCCACCCCGGATCGACGGGACGCGAGGCCGCCGGAAGGCGGCAGGCGATCAGCGCCACGGTGACGCTCAGCGCCAGATGGCCCACCAGTGCTGCGACCAGCAAGACGGCGGCCACGCGCGGGGCAAGCGGGACAAGGGCGGCTGCGACGGCCATGCCGCCCATCGTGGCGGTGGCAAGCCCGTTGCGGCCGGGCAGCACGCGCAGGTCGTCGGCCAGCACCCCTGCCCTGCGTGCCATCTTGGCCAGATAGCCCGCCAGCGCAAAAGCCCAGAGCACCGAGGCCATGGCAAGCAGCAGATCGGCAGGTTCGCCGTTCATCCCGAAGGCGACAAGCCCCCGCCGCAGCGCAAGACCGAGGCCAAGCAGACCAAGGATCGACGCAAAGACCGCTGGCGGCATGGTTGCAAAGGGCGGTGCCTTGCGCGGGGGAAAGTCTGGCGGCGGGAACAGCTTGGGGCGGCGGCGGGCGGTTTGCATGACGGCTCCTTTTGCCGCGCCAGCATAGGGGGCGCGGGGGGAAAGGAAAGCGGCAGTCTAGCCGCGCAGGAGGGGGAACCAGTCTTCGCGCAGGGTCTGGCCCGCCTGCATGCCATGGCCCGGAAACGGCGGAGAGGTGCGGCCGGGGCGTTCGACATAGCGCGCATCGTCGCCCACCAGACGCAAGCTGAAGGCGCGGCGGCGCTGGGCCGTCTCGTTCCCGCGGGCACCGTGCAGGGTGCGGTAATGGAAGGCTACGGCGTCGCCCGGTTCCATCTGCCATTCGCGGATCACCATGCCGTCGGCATCGGGATCGGGGACGGGCATGTAGCGGTCGCTGTCGGGGTAGAAGCTGGTTTCGGCAAGCCAGCGGGTGGGAAGCACCTCTTTCTCCCACAGGTGGCTGCCTGCGACGCAGCGCAGCGACGCTTCGCGCACGGGGTCGAGCGGTGACCAGAAGCTGACGGTCTGGCGGCCTTCGACGAAGTAATAGGGGCCGTCCTGATGCCAGGGCGTGGGTTTCGAGGTGCCGGGTTCCTTGACAAGAACATGGTCGTGGAACAGTTGCACGCGCGACGAGCCCATCAGTTTGGCGGCGACATCGGCCACGTCGCTGTCGCGGATCACGCGTTCGAATTCGGGGATGCGGGTCCAGTTGCAGTAATCGTCGAAGAAGCGCCCGCCTTCGCCGGGTTTGAGGTTTTCGGCGCCGTAAGGGCCGGGTTCGGCCATGTTGCGGGCGACACCTGCGCGTAAGGTTTCGACATGGTCGGCCCAAAGACCCTTGACCAGAACGACACCGTCGCGCTGGTAGTCCTGCACCATCTGTTCCGTGACCGCGACCATATTTGCCCCCTGCCCGATTTCGTGGCGAAGTGATGCCATCCGTGCGGGGCGGTTGCAATCACCCTTTGCCGCCCCTTGCCCTTTCGCGCACGACCCGACAGCATCGGGGCCAAAGCAAGCGCGGGGGGATGGCATGAGCGGCAACACCTATGACAGCGGGCGGTTGAACCTGCCCTTTGTCGGCATATCAACATTCGGCAAACGCGAATACGTGCAGGACTGGTCGGCCATCGCGGCGGATGTGGCGATCCTTGGGGCGCCCTTCGATTTCGGCACGCAGTTTCGCGCGGGCGCACGGTTCGGCCCGCGCGCGGTGCGCGAGGCGTCGACGCTGTTTTCCTTTGGCCATGCGGGCGCTTATGACCACGAGGATGACGCGATCTATCTTGGCCCCGAGGTGCGGATCGTCGATATCGGGGATGCCGATATCGTGCATACCGATACCGAAACCAGCCACGCCAATATCGAAAAGGGTGTCCGTGCGATTTTGGCAGCGGGGGCGCTGCCGGTGACGATCGGCGGCGATCATTCGATCAATATTCCCTGCATCCGCGCCTTTGACGGCGAGGGGCCGATCCACATCTTGCAGATCGACGCGCATCTGGATTTCGTCGATGTGCGCCACGGCGTGCGGCACGGGCATGGCAACCCGATGCGGCGGGCGGCGGAACAGCCCTATGTCACGGGGATCACCGCGCTGGGCATCCGCAACGTATCGTCGACCAGCAAGGAAGGCTATGACGCCGCCCGCGCGATGGGCGACGATATCCTGTCGGTGCGGCAGGTGCGCAAACTGGGGCGCGACGGAGTGTTGGCGCGTATTCCGGCGGGGGCGCGGCTGTATGTGACCATCGACATCGACGGGTTTTGCCCCAGCATCGCACCGGGGACCGGCACGCCGAGCCACGGGGGTTTTTTGTATTACGAGGTGCTCGAGATTTTGCAGGGCGTGGCGCGGGCGCATGACGTTGTGGGGATCGATCTGGTCGAGGTCGCACCCGATTACGACCGCGACGGGACCACGGCGATTTTGGCGGCACAGGTGTTGCTGAACTTCCTTGGCTTTATCTTCCATGCAAGGAAGGCGGGCTAAGGCATTTCGAATTATATGATTTTCGCGGGGGGGGGGGTGTTGACCCCGCAGGGGGCAGAGGGGGGCGCAAAGCCCCCCTTTCTTAACGGTAAAGCAGCGAGCGGCCGTTGGCGAAAAGATGGACCTTTTCCGGTGGGGCGGTCAGCGCGACGTGGGATTTGCGCAATCCGGCGTGGATGCCGGGCAGTTTGGCCACGAGTTGCGCGCCCTCGGGGGTTTCGCGTTTGAAGTAGAGCAGCGTCACCTCGCCCAAGGCTTCGGTGATTTCGACCTCGCCCTTGAACAGCGCCTCGGCTGTCGTGGCGGTCAGGTCTTCGGGTCGGACGCCGATGTTGACGCGCAGGCCATTGTCGGCGGCGGCGGTGGGCACGGTCGAGCGGGCGGTGCCGCCGTTGTCGAGCGTGATGGTGGTGACGGGGCCGGTGCCGGTGATCTGGCCTGCCAAAAGGTTCATCGCCGGAGAGCCGATGAATTGCGCGACGAATTCGTTTTCGGGCCGTTCATAGAGTTCGAGCGGGCTGCCCACCTGCGCGATGCCGCCGCCTGCCAGAACGACGATGCGGCTGGCAAGGGTCATGGCTTCGACCTGATCGTGGGTGACGTAGATCATGGTGCTGTCGGGCATGTTTTCCTTGAGCTGCGCGATCTCGATCCGTGTGGCCACGCGCAGGGCGGCGTCGAGGTTCGAGAGCGGTTCGTCGAACAGATAGACCTTGGGGTCGCGCACGATGGCGCGGCCGATGGCGACGCGCTGGCGCTGGCCGCCAGACAGCGCCTTGGGCAGGCGGTCGAGGTAGGGGCCGAGTTGCAGGATGCGGGCGGCTTTGGATACTGCGGCCTCGATCTCGGCGGCGGTCTTTTTGGCGATTTTCAGGGCGAAGGCCATGTTATCGCGCACGGTCATATGCGGGTAAAGCGCGTAGCTTTGGAACACCATGGCGATGCCGCGCTGGGCGGGGGGGATGTCGTTCATCACCGCGCCGTCGATGGTGAAGGTGCCGCCGGAGATACGTTCCAGCCCCGCGATCATCCGCAGCAGGGTTGATTTGCCGCAACCCGAAGGGCCGACGAAGACGATCAACTCGCCCGTCTTGATGTCGAGGTTGATGTTCTTGAGAACCTTGACCTCGCCATAGGCCTTTTCGACGTCGACCAGTTTCAGGTTTGCCATTGGTTCCCCCTATGGTTTGGTGAGTATCGTGAAACCCCAAGGGTCGAGCCGGATGGTGTTTCCGGTGACGGGGGCTGCGTTCAATCCGGTTGCGATGGTGGTGCCTGCGGGTGCCGCGATGGTGGCGGGGCTGTCCGACAGGTTGAAGGCGCAGAACAGGGATTCGGTGCCGGTGCGGGTGAAGCTGAACACCTGCCCGTCGCTGTGCCATCCGGTCATCGCGCCGTCGCGCAGCGTCGGGTGCTGGCGGCGGAAAGCGAGGGCCGCGCGGTAATGTTCCAGCATGGAACCCGCCTGCCCCGCTTGCGCCGCGACCGACAGCGGGCGGTGCGGGGCGGTGACGGGAAGCCATGCCTTGGCTGCGCTGGAAAAGCCGCACAGGGCGTTGTCACTGACCCAGATCATCGGGGTGCGGCAACCGTCGCGGCCCTTGAATTCGGGCCAGAACTGGATGCCGTAGGGGTCTTGCAATTCGTCAAAGGCGATGTCGGCTTCGGGCAGGCCAAGCTCTTCGCCCTGATAGAGGCAGACCGAGCCGCGCAGGCACATGAGCATCAGCGCATAAGTCTTTGCTGCCGCGTCGGAAAGGTTCCAGCGGGTGATGTGGCGCACGGTGTCGTGGTTGGAATAGGCCCAGCAGGGCCAGGCATCGGGCGCGGCTTTGGCCAGACGGTCGAAGGTTGTTGCTGCCAGATCGGCGGTCAGACGGGCGGGTTGCAGCATTTCGAACGGGTAGCACATCTGCACCTTGTCACCGCCCGAGGTGTATTCGGCCATGATTTCAAGGCCCCGCTGGGCATCGCCCACCTCGCCCACCGCGGCGGCATGGTACGGGTCGAGGACGGCGCGGAATTTGCGCAGGAATTCAAGGTTTTCGGGCTGGTTCTTGGAAAACAGGTGAAGCTGGTGGTTGTAGGGGTTGACCGAGGGCGCGATGGAGTTGTTGCGCAGTTCGGGCGGCAGCGACGGGTTGTCGCGCAGGTATTTGTCGGCGAAGTAGAAGTTGATCGTGTCCAGACGGAAGCCGTTGACGCCGCGTTTCAGCCAGAAGCGGGCGACATCGAGAAGCGCGTCTTGCACGGGGGCGTGGTGCAGGTTCAGGTCGGGCTGGCTGGTCAGGAAATTGTGCAGGTAATACTGCTCGCGCCGCGCGTCCCATTGCCATGCCGACCCGCCAAAGACCGAAAGCCAGTTGTTGGGCGGGGTGCCATCGGGTTTGGCATCGGCCCAGACATACCAATCGGATTTGTCGTTGCTGCGGTTCTTGCGGCTTTGCGCGAACCACGGATGGACATCGGCGGTGTGCGACAACACTAGGTCGATCATCACCTTGAGGTTCAGGTCATGGGCGGTTTTCACCACGCGGTCGAAATCGGCAAGCGTGCCGAACATCGGGTCGACATCGCAGTAATCGGACACGTCGTAGCCGAAATCCTTCATCGGCGAGGTGAAGAAGGGGCTGATCCAGATGGCATCGGCGCCGAGGGCGGCGATATGGGGCAAGCGGTCGGCAATACCGGCAAGATCGCCGATGCCGTCGCCGTTGCTGTCTTGAAAGCTGCGCGGATAGATCTGGTAGATCACCGCGCCGCGCCACCAATCGGCGTCTTTGCCGAGTGCGTCTTGCATAGTCTGGTCTTTCTTATTTCACGGAACCGGCCAACAGGCCGCGCACCAGATACTTCTGCATGGCAAAGAACACCATGAGAGGCACCGCAATCGAGATGAAGGCCGAGGCCGAGAGTATCTCCCAATCACCGCCGCGCGAGCCCATCAGGTTGACGAGGTTGCCGGTCAGCACCTGCTGGTCATTGCCGGTGCCGAGGAAGACGAGGGCGACGAGCAGGTCGTTCCATGTCCAGAGGAACTGGAAGATCGCGAAGGAGGCGAGCGCGGGGAACGACAGCGGCAGGATGATTTTCACGAAAATCTGGAAGTCGGTCGCGCCATCGACGCGGGCGTTTTCGATGATGTCGCGGGGAAGGCCTGCCATGTAGTTGCGCAAGAGGTAGATGGCGAGCGGCAGGCCGAAACCGGTATGGGCCATCCAGATGCCGAGGTAGCTTTTGCCGATGCCGAGCGTGTTGTGCAGTTGCAACAGCGGAATGAGTGCCAGTTGCAGCGGCACGACAAGCAGGCCCACGACCACGGCAACCAAAAGCGCACGGCCCGGAAACTCCATCCACGCCAGCGCATAGGCGGCGAAGGCGGCGATCAGGATGGGGATGATGGTGGCGGGGATCGACACGGTGAGGGTGTTGAGGAAGGCTTGGCCGATGGTCTGCCCTGCCAGCGGGCTGAACAGCACGGTGGTGTAGTTCTTGGTGGTGAATTCCGGCGGGGTGGCTGCGGTGACGAAAACGCGCGGCATCCGAATATCGGCCATGGAGGCGGGCGATTTGAGCGTGAAGCCGCCTTCGGTGGTCACGGTCAGGGTGACATCACCGTCGAGCGTGGCAGTGTCGCCTGCGGCGTAAGCTTCGGGTTCCTTGGACGAGGTGCCCCATTTGCTGATGGCGGCCCCTGCCCCGTCGAACAGCTGGCCGTCGATGACATAGCCACCGTCGGCGGGCTTTTCGGTGCCGGCAAGGCGGATCGCGGGAAGCTGGCTTTCCTGCGTGCCGAGCGAGCGCCACCAGCCCGACGAACTGATCTGGTCGCCGGTGCGGAAGGACGACATCAAAAGGCCAAAGGTCGGCAGCACCCAGAGCGCCACCAGAAGCGCGGTCGCCAGATGCACGGACCAGACGAGGGCGGATTTCTTGCCTGCGATGTTGTCCATCAGCGCATTTCCTTGCGGGCGTTATAGACGTTCCAGACGAGGATGGGTGTCACCAGAAGCATGATGACCATGGCCGAGGCCGAGCCAACGCCCCAGTCGAGCGAGCGGAACAGCTTGTCATACATATAGTTGGCCAAGACCTGCGTTTCCCACTGGCCGTTCGTCATGGCCAGCACGATGTCGAAGACCTTGAGGACGACGATGGTGATGGTGGTCCAGACCACGACGATTGTGGACATGATCTGCGGCACCTTGATCTGGAAAAAGATCTGGAAGGGGTTTGCGCCGTCGATGATGGCCGCCTCGACCGTGTCTTCGGGCACGCCGCGCAGGGCGGCGGACAGGATGACCATGGCGAAACCGGTTTGAATCCACACCAGCACGATCATCAGGAAATAGCTGTTCCAATAGGGGATGGTCAGCCATGTCTGCGGTTTGCCATAGGGCATGGTGCCGGTGAACAGGCCGGTAAGCCATGTGAGCAGTTCCCATATCAGGAAGATCACCACGGCAACGCCGAGGGCGCGGCCTGCCATGATCCAGACCGTTTCGCGGCGGGGCGTGGCGATCAGCGGTTTGGCGACCAGCCAGCCCGCATAGGCAAAGGCGGCGATCAGCGACAGCAGGAAAAGGGCGGGAAGGACTTTCAGCAACAGGATCGACCCAATGCCGCCGTCGAAGTTCATCCACAGCGCGTTCAGCAGGCCGATCTGCGCCTGCCCTTCGGGGCGGGTGTCGTAGATCAGTTTCCAGATGACGGATGCGCCGACGAAGGAGATTGCCATGGGCATGAAGATCAGCGATTTGGCGATGCTGCCCCAGCGGATGCGGTCGGACAGTTGGGCGGCAAGCAGGCCAAAGGCGGTCGAGAGTGCGGGCACCACGATCAGCCACAGCATGTTGTTGCGCATCGATTCCCAGAATTTCGGCTCGGACGCCATTTGCGTGTAATTGGCCAGACCGACGAAATCGCCGGTCTTGCCATGCAGCGACAGCCACGCGGTCGCAAAGACGGGATAGGCAAGGTAGGTGCCAAGCGCGATCAACGCAGGGGCAAGAAACAGCCACGGGCGGATCATGTTGGCGCGGTTGATGTTGCGGCCTGCGTTGCGGCCACGGGGGGGAAACAGGACTTTGTCGAGGAACAGGTTCGAGAAGTAAAAGTATCCGACGCACCCGCCCACACCGATGACGATCACGAACAGCGCCTGCACGGCAGGATTCATGGCGGTCTCCTTCCCGACTTTACGGCTTTCGAAAAAGCGGCAGGCCCGGACGTGCCGGGCCTGCCTGTCGTCAGATCACTTGGGCCACGAGGCTTCGATGCCGTCGGCCACTTCCTGTGCCGACTTGCCGCCGACATAATCGACCATGCCGGTCCAGAAGGTGCCAGCGCCGACAGCGCCGGGCATCAGGTCGGAACCGTCGAAGCGGAAGGTGGTGGCGTTGAGCAGGATTTCGCCCTGCTTTTTCAGCGCCGCATTGGCATAGGCTTCGGTGTTGGCCGATTTCAGCGGGGTCAGGAAGCCCGAACCTGCCATCCAGATCTCGTGTGCGATCGGGGTTTTCAGCCATTCGATGAAGGCGCGCGCGCCTTCGCCGTCTTTGGTGATGAAGGCGAGCGTGCCTGCACCCAAGACCGGCTTGCCGAGGTCTTTGCCCGCATAGGCCGGGAAGTAGAAGAAGTCGGCATCGGTGCCCAGTTCGGTGCCTTCGGGGAAGAAGGACGGGATGAACGACGCCTGCTTGTGCATGTAGCACTGCGGCGGCGAGGTAAACAGGCCCTTGGGGCTGTCGCGGAAGTCGGTCGAGGCGACGGCGGCAGCACCACCGGCGACGTATTTGTCGTTCTTGGCGAAGGCGCCGAATTCGTCGATGGCGGCCACGACGGCCGGATCGTTGAAGGCGATTTCGTGCTTGATCCACTTGTCATAGGTTTCGGGCGACTGCGTGCGCAGCATCATATCCTCGACCCAGTCGGTCGCGGGCCAGCCGGTCGCGCCGCCCGAACCCAGACCGATGCACCACGGGGTGCCGCCATCGGCCACGATCTTGTCGGTAAGCGCCTTGAGTTCTTCCATCGTCTGCGGCACTTCGTAGCCCGCATCCTTGAAGGTGTCGGGCGAATACCAGACCAGCGATTTCACGTCGATCTTGTAGGGGAAGGCATAAAGCGCGTCAGCGCCGTCCTTGCCCTTGTACGTGCCAAGGCTGACCCACGACGGGCCTGCCGCGTAGTTGTCGGTCAACCACTGCTTGGTTTCATCGCCCAAGGGGGCGATGTAGCCCTTGGAGGCGAGGTCGGCGATCAGGCCGGGCTGCGGCAGGATCGCGATATCGGGCGGGCTGCCCGCTTCGGTGTCGATGACGATCTGCTGTTCGTAGTTTTCCGACGAGGAATACTCGACCTTCACGCCCGACGCGGCGGTGAAATAGGCCAGCATGGTTTCGACCAGAACCTGGTCTTCGCCGCGCCACGGCCCGAAGATCTTGATGGTCTGGCCATCGAGATTGGTCGCCTCGTCATAGGCTTTGTAGCTGTCCCAATTGAACGGACCTTCGCCCACCGGGAATTTCAGGTCCTGCGCGGTGGCAGCACCGGAAAGAAGCGCGAGCGCGGCTGCGCTTGCGAGAAACTTCGACTTCATCGGTTATTCCTCCCAGAATACCCCGCCCTCTTGCGGGGCATGTGACCAAGTTCGGCAGAATCAAATTTCAAACCGCTTTGGATGGCGAACACTTGCCGATTGCCTGCCTTGTGTCAATCCAAAGCGCATTGAAGCACCGGAATTCGGCATATGCTTGGGCACGCTGCGTCGGAAAACGTTTCCGCATGGGTTTGCTTAATCTTTGACCTTGACGCACAACCTGTCTAGTGTCTGCGCGATTGAAACCGGTTTGGGTCTTTCCGTGCCATGAATCTCAAGGAACTGGCCCAGCAGTTGGGGCTGTCACCGACAACCGTGAGCCGGGCGTTGAACGGCTATCCGGAAGTGAACGAGGCCACGCGCGAGCGGGTGGTTGCGGCGGCAAAGCGCCACCATTACCGCCCCAACACGCGGGCGATCCGGCTGGCGACGGGGCGGGCCTTTGCCATCGGCCACGTGATCCCGCTGGCGACGCGCCACGAGATCATGAACCCGATCTTTGCCGATTTCATCGCGGGGGCGGGCGAGACCTATTCCAAGAACGGCTATGACATGGTGCTGTCGGTCGTGGCGGACGAGGCCGAGGAGCAGACCTACCGCGACCTGAAATCGCGCGGCACGGTGGACGGGATGATCCTGCACGCGCCGCAGATGGACGATGCGCGGATTCCGCTGCTGGCTGCGATCGACATTCCTTTTGTGGTGCATGGCCGTGCGACGGGGGCCGCCCTGCCCTATTCCTGGGTCGATGTGAACAACCGCCGCGCCTTTCAGCGGGCGACGGAATTCCTGCTCGATCTGGGGCACCGGCGCATTGCGCTGGTGAACGGGCTGGAGAACATGGATTTCGCCATCCGCCGCCGCACCGGTTTTACCGATGCGATGGTGGTGCGGGGTGTGACACCGGACCCGTCGCTGATGGCGTCGGACGAGATGACCGAAGTGTCGGGCTATCGCGCGGCGCAGCGCATGCTGGACAGGGCGGCGTCGCCCACCGCTTTCCTTGCCGCCTCGATGATCTCGGGCATGGGGGTGCGGCGGGCCTGCGAAGAGCGCGGGCTGGTGCTGGGGCGCGACGTGTCGATCATCATCCATGACGATGACCTGTCCTATATGAAGAACGGCGAGGATGTGCCGATCTATACCGCCACGCGGTCGAGCGTGCGCGAGGCGGGGCGGCTGGCGGCGGAAATGCTGCTTGATATCATCGCCAATCCGGCGGTGGCCCCGCGGCAGCGGTTGCTCGAGGCCGAACTGATCATCGGGCAGTCCACCGGACCCGCCCCTGCAAGGGTCTGACATCATGATGTCGCGTTTCGACTTTCCCGAAGGCTTTCTGTTCGGTGCCGCCACGGCCGCCTACCAGATCGAAGGGTCGGGATTTGGCGGTGCCGGTCCGTGCCATTGGGACACGTTCGCGGCCACGCCCGGAAACGTGGTGCGGGCCGAAAGCGGGGCGGTCGCCTGCGACCATTACCACCGCTGGGGCGACGATCTTGACCTGCTGCGCGCGGCGAACATGGACGCCTATCGCTTTTCCACAAGCTGGGCGCGGGTGATGCCCGACGGGGTGACGGTGAACCCCGAGGGGATGGCGTTTTACGACCGGCTGGTGGATGGCATGCTGGAGCGCGGGTTAAAGCCGTTCCAGACGCTGTATCACTGGGAGCTGCCATCGGCGCTGGCCGATCGGGGCGGCTGGACCAACCGCGACACCTGCCACCGCTTTGCCGATTTCGCGGAAAAGATCACCGCCGTGCTGGGCGACCGTGTGGCGAGTATCGCCACCATCAACGAGCCGTGGTGCGTGGCGTGGCTGTCGCATTTCATCGGGGCGCATGCGCCCGGCCTGCGCGACATCAGGGCGGCGGCGCGGGCGATGCACCATATCCTGCTGGCGCACGGGCTGGCGGTCGAGCGGATGCGCGGCATGGGGCAGGACAATCTGGGGATCGTGCTGAACTTCGACTATTGCCAGCCCGCCACCGACAGCGCGGGTGACAAGCGGGCGGCAGCGGTGCAGGACGCGATCTTCAACCGCTGGTTCATCGAAGCGATCACCAAACAGGCCTATCCGGCAGAAGTGCTGGAAGGGTTGGGTCCGCATATGCCGGACAACTGGCAAGACGATATGGGCGTGATCGGCCACAAGCTCGACTGGCTGGGGGTGAACTACTATACCCGCCATATCCATGCCGACGCGCCGGGCACGCCGTGGCCTTCGACGCGCGACGTGGCGGGGCCCCTTGCCAAGACCCAGATGGGGTGGGAGATTTTCCCCGAAGGGTTGCACCATTTCCTGACGCGGATGGCGCGTGACCATGTGGGCGGCCTGCCGCTTTATGTGACCGAGAACGGCATGGCCAATGCCGATGTGCTGGCAGATGGCGCGGTGTCCGACAGGGTGCGCGAAGAGTTCCTGTTCGCCCATCTGGCCGCCACGCGCCGCGCCATTGCCGACGGGGCGAATGTGCGGGGCTTTTTCTACTGGTCGCTTCTGGACAATTACGAATGGGCCGAGGGCTATGAAAAACGCTTCGGGCTGGTGCATGTGGATTTCGACAGCTTGGCAAGGGTTCCGAAATCCTCGTATCACGCGCTGGCACGGGCGCTGGCCCGCAACGACTGACCGGAGACGCGTATGACACTGGCCATCCTTGCCGACCTTGGCGGCACCAACACGCGTGTGGCGCTTGCACGGGGGGCTTTGGTCGATCCGGCGTCGATCCGGCGGTTTTCCAATGCCGAATACAAGGCTGCGGGCAAGGATATCGCGCATATCCTGCGCGATTATCTGGGGCAGACCGGGGCTTTGGTATCGGGTGTCTGCGTGGCGGCGGCGGGGCCGGTGCAGGACGGGGTGGCTGTGATGACCAACCTCGACTGGACGATGGATGCCGACAAGCTGGGCGGGGCCACGGGCGCGGGTCAGGTGGCGATCCTGAACGATCTGCAGGCGCAGGGGCATGCGCTGGGCCATATCGAGGCGGGCAAGCTGCGCGTGGTGATCGACGGGCCGCAGGTGGCGGGCGCGTCGATGCTGGTGGTGGGGCTGGGAACGGGTGTCAACGCAGCCCCCGTGCATGGCGCGGGTGCCGCGCGGGTGGTGCCGCCGTCGGAATGCGGGCATGTGAACATGCCGGTGCGCAGCGAGGAAGACCTTGCGCTGATGCGTTTTGTCGAAGATTTGCTGCGGTCGCGCGGCGAGACGGCGCATTGCGGGGTGGAAGAGGTGCTGGCGGGGCGCGGGCTTGGCAACCTTGCCGCCTTTGCGGCGGCGCAGGCGGGGAATGCGGGCCAGATGGATTCGGCGGCGGTGCTGGCGGGTCTGGCAAGTGGCGAGCCGGTGGCGGAACATGCGGCGCGGCTTTACACCCATATCCTCGGGCAGACGCTGGCCGACCTTGCGCTGGTCCACCTGCCCTATGGCGGCATCTATCTGATCGGTGGCATGTCGCGGGCGATGACACCGCATTTCGACCGTTTCGGTCTGGCCCGCACCTTCCGCGAGGCGCGGCGGGTCGATCTGTTGCAAACCGCCTTTTCTGTCACGGTGGTCGAGGATGACTTCGCGGCACTTACGGGATGCGCGGCCTATCTGGCGGCAACCACGGCCTGATTTCAGGCACGTATAAACATTCCCCAGAGGCCCCGGTGGATGGGGGGTCCGGGGGGTGTGAACCCCCCGCCTTGGCCGGTCGCCTTAGTCAGGCAGGTTTTCCTTCAGGAACTGCAACGCCACGCCAAGCCCGTCGGGCGCGATGCCGTGGCCTGCGCCCCGCATCACATGGCCGTAGACGTCAAAGCCCGCCGTCACCAGTGCGTCCCCCGCTTCGGCCATATGGGCAAAGGGCACCACGGGATCTTGGTCGCCATGCATCAAAAGCACGGGCGGTTTCACCTGCATCTCGGCTTGCAGGGTTTCGGGCACCAGCAGGCGGCCCGAGCAGGCAACCACGCCCGCCACGGGGGCGGCGCGGCGGGGTGCGACGTGCAGCGACATCATCGCGCCCTGGGAAAAGCCGAACAGCGCCAGCGCTTCGGGGCCAAGGCCGTATTCGGCAAGGCGGGCATCCAGAAAGGCGTTCAGGTCGTCGGTCGCCGCAAGAACCCCTGCGCGCGCCTGCGCCTCGGTCGAGCCGTCAAAGCGGGGGATGGGAAACCACTGGTGGCCGAAGGCGTGGCCCGAAACCGGCTCGGGCGCATCGGGGGCAACGAAGGCGGTGTCGGGCAGATGCGGCGACAGCGGGTCGGACAGGCCCAAGAGATCGTCGCCATTGGCGCCGTAGCCATGCACCAGCACGATCAGCGACGTGGCCTTGCCCGATGCGGCCCCTGCGCTTTTGAAGTTCAACCGGCGTGTCACGTTATGCCCTCGCGTGATTTGACGGTGTGGTAATAGGCCCAGAGCAATTGGGCTGCAACAGAACGCCACGGGCTCCAGTCCACAGCCATTGTGCGCAAGGCGCGTTCCGTGGGGCGGGCGGGCAGGTCGAACAGAAGGCGGGCCGATTCCTGCAAGGCAAGATCGGCGGGGGCAAAGACATCGGCGCGCGACAGGGCGAACATGGCGTAGATTTCCGCCGTCCAGCGCCCGATGCCGGGAACGGCGATCAGGGTGTCGATCACCGCGTCGGTGGGTGCGGTGGCGAGGGCCTCGAAGTCGATCCCCGCGCGGGCGAGTTCGCGGCCGTAGCGGGCCTTTTGGCGGCTGAGGCCGAGGGCGCGGAGGTCATCGTCGCTGGCATCGGCAAGGCGGGCGGGGTCGCACATCCCCGCCGCATCCAGACGCGCCCAGATGGCGCGGGCCGAGGCGACCGACACCTGCTGGCTGACGATGGCCCCAAGGAGTGCCTGAAACCCCTGTTCGCGTTGCCGCCACGGCAGGCCGGTGGCCGGCATCGCGCGGGCAAAGCGCGGCTCGCGCAGGGCCAGCCATGCGGCACCTTCGGCAAGGCAGGCGGGGGATTTCAGGATGCGGCCGGTCATGGCCGCAGCATGGCCCGACCGCAGGGCGGCGGCAAGGCGGGGCTTGCCCTGCCCCCGTTTACAAGCCTAAACAGGCGCATCATGACACAGACACATCCCCCATCGGACCGCCTTGCCAAGCGCAACATCCTTGTCCTTGTCGCGGCGCAGGCCGTGATGGGGTCGCAGATGTCGATGATCTTCACCATCGCGGGGCTGGCGGGGCAAAGCCTTGCACCAAGCAAGTGTTGGGCGACGTTGCCCATCACATTCGCGGTGATCGGGTCGATGTTGACGGCTACGCCGCTTTCGGCGGTCATGCAGAAATACGGGCGGCGGGCAGGCTTTGCCATCGGGGCGCTGGGCGGGGCGGCGGGCGGGGCGTTGGGGGCTTACGGTCTGGTCACCCAGAATTTCGCGATGTTCGTGATCGCGGCGCTGTTCACCGGCATCTACATGTCGGCCCAAGGGTTTTACCGCTTTGCCGCTGCCGACACCGCGTCGGACAGTTTCCGGCCCAAGGCGATTTCATGGGTCATGGCGGGCGGGCTTTTGTCGGCGGTGGTCGGGCCGCAACTGGTGAAGCTGACGGTCGATGCAATGGTGGTGCCGTTCCTTGGCACCTATCTTGCGGTCGTGGCGCTGAACCTTGGCGGGATCTTCCTGTTCGCGCTGCTCGACATTCCCAAGCCGAAACCGCCTGTTGCGGGGGCTGCCACGGGGCGGACACGTATCCAGATGATCCGCACGCCGCGGATCGCGGTGGCGATGATCTGTGCGACCGTGTCCTATGCGCTGATGAACCTTGTGATGACATCCTCGCCCTTGGCGGTGGTGGGCTGCGGGTTCACCAAAAGCAATGCCGCCGATGTGGTGGCGGGGCATGTGCTGGCGATGTATGCGCCAAGCTTCTTTACCGGCCATCTGATTGCACGCTTCGGGGCCGAAAAGATCGTGGCGGTGGGGCTGGCCATTCTGGCGGGGGCCGGAGCGGTGGCGATGAGCGGGTTCGATCTGTCCAACTTTTTCGTGGCGCTGGCGTTGCTGGGGCTGGGCTGGAACTTTGGTTTCATCGGAGCCACGGCCATGCTGACCGCCGAGCAAACCCCAGCCGAGCGGGGCCGGTTGCAGGGGCTGAACGATCTGGTGGTGTTCGGGGGCGTGACGATGGCGTCGTTTTCATCGGGCGGGCTGATGAATTGCGCGGGTGGCACGGTGCATGCGGGGTGGCAGATGGTCAACCTTGCCATGCTGCCCTTCCTTGTGCTGGCGGGCGGGGCGCTGATCTGGCTGAGCTTGCGGCCTGCGGCGCGGACGGCTTAAACCCGTCCGGCAAATGCGGCGCGTAACAGGCTGAAACGGCGCTGGAATTCGGAAATGCCAAGCGTGCCGTCGGCCACGCGCTGCGGTTCGGCGGCGGCTTGGGCCAACAGGGATTTGGCCTGCCATCCGGCAAAGAGCGCGGGGCGGGCGGCTGCGGGCACGAGGTGCCGCTTTGCGCGGTAATCGGCGTAGCGCGACAGGCCCTTTTGCGCGAGGGTCATGACGGCAGACGGGCGGCCATCGACCAGCGGCAGGCGGCCACGTTCTTCCAGTGCGGGCACGGCGCGGAGGTAGGCGGCAAGGCCTGCGGCATAGCCGAGGGCGCGCACGGGGGCTTCGGCCTTGGGCGCTGCGCCAAGGGCAAGTGCTGCGCACCACATCAGCCCGCCTGCGGTATCGTCGAGATAGGCGTCAAAGGCGGCATCATCTTCGAACGGGTCGGAATAGACATCCCGGCGCCGTGCTTCGACCAGACGGTCGAGCACGTCCAAGGGCAGGTTCCGGTCACGGATCAGGGTGGCGAGCGGTCCTGCCACCTCATGCGCGCGGGTGACGCCCTGCCCCGCCTGTTCGACGATATCGCGCCACCATTGCAGGCGCATTTCCGCGATCATCGCCTCTTTCGTCACCCAAGGGGCGCGGGCAACTTCGAGGTTGAAGGCGTAAAGCACGAACAGGGGCGCGCGGGCAGCCACGGGGGCGGCCATGGTGGCGGCGAAGCGGTCAGGGTCGCCGCGTTCGACGAGGGCGGCGCAAGCGTCGATCGTCATGCCGGTTGGCCGTGGTCGCGGATCAGCTTCCATGTGATGGCATCGAGCAGCGCCTCGAAACTGGCGTCGACGATGTTGGCGCTGACGCCCACCGTCGACCAGCGGCGGCCTTGGCTGTCTTCGCTGTCGATGATGACGCGGGTGACGGCTTCGGTGCCGCCCTGGGTGATGCGGACCTTGAAATCGACCAGATGCATATCGTCGATGCAGGCCTGATAGGGGCCGAGGTCTTTGGACAGCGCCTTGGCCAGAGCGTTGACGGGGCCGCGGTCGGTGCCGGTTTCGTCCATCGACTCGCTGACCGACAGCATCTTCGTCTCGCCGATCTTTACCACGACCACGGCTTCCGACAGGCTGACGGTCTGGTTGTACTTGTTCTTGCGCCGTTCGACGGTGACGCGGTAGCGCTTGACCTCGAAGAATTCAGGCAAAAGGCCCAGTTCGGCGCGGGCGACAAGTTCGAAACTGGCCTGCGCGCCGTCATAGGCATAGCCTTGATCTTCGCGTTCTTTCACGATGTCGAGGATGCGGCCAAGGCGTGGGTCTTTGGCGTCGACCGTGATACCGGCGGCGGCAAGGCGGGCGCGCAGGTTCGACTGTCCGGCCTGATTGCTCATCGGGATGATGCGTTCGTTGCCCACCAGCGCGGGGTCGATGTGTTCGTAGGTGGTCGGGTCTTTCAGGATGGCCGAGGCGTGCAGCCCCGCCTTGTGGGCAAAGGCCGACGCGCCGACGTATGGGGCCGAGCGCAGGGGAACGCGGTTGAGGATGTCGTCAAGCTGGCGCGAGATGCGCAAGAGATCGGCGAGGGCTTTGCTGTCGATGCCGGTGGTAAAGCGGCTGGCATAGGGTTCCTTCAGCAGCAGCGTCGGGATGATGGTGGTGAGGTTGGCGTTGCCGCAGCGTTCGCCCAGACCGTTCAGCGTGCCCTGTATCTGGCGTGCGCCCGCATCGACGGCGGCAAGCGAATTGGCCACCGCGTTGCCGGTATCGTCATGGCAATGGATGCCGAGCCTGTCACCGGGGATGCCAGAGGCGACGACTTCGGCCACCACGCGGCCCACTTCGGCGGGCAGCGTGCCGCCGTTGGTGTCGCACAGCACGACCCAGCGGGCACCGGCATCGAGCGCCGCGCGCAGGCATGACAGCGCATAGGCGGGATCGGCGCGGTAACCATCGAAGAAATGTTCAGCGTCCAGAAGGGTTTCGCGCCCCTTTTTCACACAATGCGCGATGCTGGCGCGGATGGCGTCGAGGTTTTCGTCAAGCGTGCAACCAAGCGCGGTGCGGACGTGGAATTCATGCGCTTTGCCGACGAGGCAGACGGCGGGGGTTTGCGCGTCGAGCACGGCGGCAAGCACGTCGTCATTCTCGGCCGAGCGGCCGATGCGTTTGGTCATGCCAAAGGCCGTCATGGTGGCGCGGGTTTTGGCGCGGCTGGCGAAGAAGTCGCTGTCGGTCGGGTTGGCCCCCGGCCAGCCGCCTTCGATGTAATCGATGCCGAGCGTGTCGAGGGCGGACGCGATCAGGTGCTTTTCCGGCGTCGAGAATTGCACGCCTTGCGTCTGCTGCCCGTCGCGCAGCGTGGTGTCGAAGAGGTAGAGGCGGTCGGTCATCGGGCATCGTCCTGCAAGGGGTGCGGCCAAATTCCTTGGAAGGAATTTGCAATTTTCTTCGAAGAAAATTGCGTCATGCCAGACCGTCCAGTTTTGCCGCGTCAAAGGCGGGGCCTGCGAGGAGTTCGACCCCTGCTTTGGACATGCGCACCTCGACCCCTGCTGCGGTGAGGGCGGCTTTCATCGCATCGACGGGGGCGAAGTCTTTCGTATCTTTTGCTTCGTCCCGAAGGATCGCCAATCTTGCCGCATAGGGGGCGAGGGTTAACCTGTTCTTTTCATTCACGATGAAAGCCTGTTCGAGTTGCTCGAAACTCAGAATTCCCAGGAAGTCGAGGTTACGCGCCAGTTCGTTCCACTGTGCGGTGTTCGCGAGTGCTTCCAATCCGGCGAGAGCGGCGTGCGTGTTAAGGTCGTCTGACAACGCAGCAACAATGGTCTCGTCGGGCCGCAAGAGCCGCGCTTTTTGCAGGTCAGCAAATTTTAGTATTAACTGGACATAGTCGGTAAGCTTCGAGCTAGCACCTGCCGCCTTTTCTGCTGTCCAGTCCATTGGCTTGGAATAATGCGTTCCAAGAAGCACGTAACGGATAACTTCACCTTCGAAGCGTCCGCCCAGCAGATCGCGGACGGTGAAGAAGTTGCCCAGGCTTTTGGACATTTTCTTGCCTTCCACTTGCAGCATCTCGTTGTGCATCCAGACGCTTGCGAAGCCCGCGCCGGGGTGGGCGCAGCAGCTTTGCGCCAGTTCGTTTTCGTGATGCGGGAATTGCAGGTCGATGCCGCCGCCGTGGATGTCGAAGCTGGGGCCGAGCAATTCGTAGGACATGGCCGAGCATTCGATGTGCCAGCCGGGGCGGCCCCTGCCCCATGGGCTGTTCCATCCGGGCGTTTCGGCGTCGGAGGGTTTCCACAGCACGAAGTCCATCGGGTCTTCCTTGAAGGGCGCGACTTCGACCCGCGCGCCCGCGATCATGTCGTCGACCGACCGGCCCGACAGCGCGCCGTAGTCTTTGTAGGACCGGACACGGAAGAGGACGTGCCCCTCTTTGGCGTAGGCGTGGCCGCCTGCGATCAGGGTTTCGATCATCGCCACCATCGGGGCGATATAGGCGGTGGCGCGGGGTTCATGGTCGGGGCGCAGGGCACCCAGCGCGTCCATGTCGGCGTGATACCAGCCGATGGTTTCCATTGTCCGTTCTGCGATCAGCTCTTCGAGGCTGCCTGCCGCGCCCGCCTTTTGCCGCGCAAGGGCGGTGGCGTTGATCTTGTCATCCACATCGGTGAAATTGCGGACATAGGTGACGTGATCTGCGCCATAGGTGTGGCGCAAGAGGCGGTAGAGCGTGTCGAACACCACCACGGGGCGGGCGTTGCCAAGGTGGGCGCGGTCATAGACGGTGGGACCGCAGACATAAAGCCGCACGTTCGAGGCATCGAGAGGCTGGAACACCTCTTTCGTGCGGGTCTTCGAATTGTGCAGGCGGATTGCCATGGCCCTTCCTTTCGTCTGTCGAGGCGCGGTCTAGCAACTTCGGCGCGGGTTGCAAATGCTGTCCGACAGAGAGGCTTGCGCCAAGGCCAGCGGCGTGGCCTTGTCTGGCCGCAAAGCGGGGGGGGGAACCGAATGGATCACGACGATCTGCGCGACTGGTCGAAGCGGGCGGCGGACTGGGCGCATGGCTATCATGCGGGCTTGCGCGACCGGCCGGTGCGCGCGCCGTTGGTGGCGGGTGCGATTGCAGCGCAACTGGCCCCTGCCCCGCCCGAACAGCCCGAGGCGATGGAAGCGATATTCGCGGATTTCGAGCGGATCGTGCCGGGGGGCATGACCCATTGGCAGCACCCGCGTTTTTTCGCGTATTTTCCTGCCAATGCCTCGCCCGCGTCGATGCTGGCCGAGCAGTTGGCCAATGCCATCGCGGCGCAGGGGATGCTGTGGCAAACCTCGCCCGCCGCGACCGAGATGGAAGAGGTGATGGTGGCATGGCTGGGCCAAGCTTTGGGACTGCCCGCCACGATGCGCGGCACGATCCATGACAGCGCGACCACCGCCACGCTGTCGGCGGTGCTGACCATGCGCGAGGCAGCACTTGGCTGGGCGGGGGTGCAGGGCGGATTGTCGGGGCAGCCGCGCCTGCGGATCTATGCCAGCGCCGAGACGCATTCGAGCGTGGACAAGGCGGTGCGGATCGCGGGGATAGGGCAAGACAACCTTGTGAAGGTGCCGACGGACGGGCGGTTGTCGATGAAACCCGGCGCGCTGGCGGGGGCGATTGCGGCGGATCGGGCGGCGGGGTTGCTGCCTGCTGGCGTGGTGCTGTGCGCGGGGGGCACCAGCGTGGGCGCGTTCGACCGGATAGGCGATTGCATCGCCGTGGCCCGCGCGAACGATCTGCCCGTACATGTCGATGCGGCCTGGGCGGGGTCTGCGATGATCTGCCCCGAGTTTCGCCATCTGTGGGCCGGGATCGAGGGGGCGGATTCGATCGTGTTCAATCCGCACAAGTGGCTGGGGGCGCAGTTCGATTGCGCGGTGCAGTTTCTGGCCGACCCCGCGCCGCAAATTCGCGCCCTTGGCTTGCGGCCCACCTATCTGCAGACGGCGGGGCGCGACGAGATCACCAATTTCAACGAATGGACCGTGCCACTGGGGCGGCGCTTTCGTGCGCTGAAGCTGTGGTTCACGCTGCGGGCTTACGGGCTATCGGGGTTGCGGGCGCGGATCAGGAACCATGTGGCTTGGGCGCAAGAGGCGCGGGATGCGCTGGCCGCAGTGGCGGGTGTGACCATCGTGACGGAACCGTCGCTGTCGCTGTTCACCTTCGCGCTGGCCGACGATGCGGCGACCGAGGCGCTTCTGGGCCGGATCAACGATGACGGGCGGGTTTACCTGACCCAGACGCGGCATGCGGGGCGCTATGTGATCCGCGTGCAGGTCGGGCAGTTCGATTGCACGCGCGACGATGTGATGACGGTGCCGCAGGTGGTGCGCGAGTTGGTGTGAAAGCGGGCGGAGCTTGCGCCCCGCCCGCGTTTCGGACGCCTGCGATCAGAAGCGGAAGTTCACTTTCGCCTGAACCGTGGTCATGTCGAAATCGGCCGAGTCGTTGTCGAAGTTGTGCTGCAGCACCTCGCCGCCGACGCTGAGCGAATCGCTGATGGCGTATTCGGCCCCCAGACCGGCGAAGCGGCCGTCGAGCGAATCGTCACCCGACAGGGTGCCCGAGAAATCGGCCCCGACGCGCGACACGCCGACCGTGCCATAGGCGAGCCATTGGCCAAGGTCGATGCCGCCCATCAGCTTGAGGCTGGCCATGTTGTCGAAGTTGCCGCTGCCGGAAATGTCGCCCACCGCATCTTCGACGCTGATGTCGGTCAGGTCATAGGCGAGTTCGGCACCGGCCACGAAGGTGCCGAAGTCCATGCGGTAGCCCGCGTGCACGCCGCCGATCAGGCCGTCGCCGCCAAGGTCGAGCACGTTGTCGACGACCGAGGTGTCGGTGCCGTCGATGCTGCCGTAGCCAAGTTGCGCACCGCCGTAAAAGCCGCCCCAGTCACCGCCCTGTGCCATCATCGGCTGCTGCATCGGCGCGGGGGTCGCCACCACGGCTTCGTCGGCAACGATCACCGGACCACCGGCAAAGGCGGGGGCGGCACCGAGAACGGCCACGGAAAGGATTGCGAGTTTCATCATACCTGTCTCCATATGTTCCATCGGCGGCCCTCGTGAGGAGGTGGGACCGCCAGATGACAGAGACCTGAGGGTTACCGGAATGATAAACAATAAGGGGAATTCCCTACGCGCGCCCCTGCGCGGGATTTCGGCAGGTTGCTGCAAACCGATAAGCCGAAACTGGCAGGTTTTGGCCTAAGGGATTGATCGTGGTCAGATTTATGTGACTGCGCGGAACCTAGGCGCGTTCTGCAAGGTTCATCCACTCGGCTTCGGCAGCGGCAAGCGCGGTTTGGCGTTCGGCAAAAGCCTCGGTCGCTTTGCGAAACTTGGCGGGTTCCTTGGTGAACAGGTCGGGCGATGCCAGATAGTCGGTCAGCTTGGCGATCTCGGCCTCGATGCGTTCGATCTGGGCGGGCAGGTCGTCGAGCCGCTTCTTTTCGGTAAAGGACAGCGCCGGTGCGGCGGGTCTGGATGCGGGCTTGGTCTGGGCGGGGGCGGATTGCTTTAGCCCTTCGCGGGCTTCGGCCATGGCGGTGGGGCGTTGGGCGGCGTAATCCGACCAGCCGCCCGGATAGACGGTGGCGCGGCCATTGCCTTCGAGCGCGATGGTCGCGGTGGCCACGCGGTCGATGAAGTCGCGGTCGTGGCTGACCAGCAGCACGGTGCCATCGTAATCGCCAAGGATGTCTTGCAAGAGGTCGAGCGTTTCGACATCGAGGTCGTTGGTCGGTTCGTCGAGGATCAGCAGGTTCGAGGGCCGCGCCATCAGCTTTGCCAGCAAGAGCCGCGCCTTTTCGCCGCCCGAGAGCGAGCGGACGGGTGCGCGGGCCTGGCGTTCGTCGAACAGGAAATCCTTGAGATAGGCCACGACGTGTTTCGGCACGCCGCGCACCATGACCTGATCGGAGGCACCCGAGACGCGCATCGAGGGATCGCCGGTCAGGTTGTCCCACAGGGTGGCATCGGGGTCGAGTTGGGCGCGGGTCTGGTCGAAGACCGCGATTTCAAGGTTGGTGCCAAGGGTGACGGTGCCTTGGTCGGGCTGAACCTCGCCCACGAGCATTTTCAGAAGCGTGGTCTTGCCCACGCCGTTGGGGCCGACAAAAGCCACGCGGTCGCCGCGCAGCACGCGCAGGTCGAAACCTTCGACGATGGTTTTGTCACCGAACACCTTGAGCAGGCCCTTGGCTTCGATCACGCGCTTGCCCGATGTGGTGCCCGATTCGAATTCCATCGCGGCGGTGCCCTGGCGGCGGATCATGGAGCCGCGTTCTTCACGCAGCACGGCCAGCGCGCGCACGCGGCCCTGATTGCGCTTGCGGCGGGCGCTGATGCCTTCGACGGCCCATTTCGCCTCGGCCTTGATCTTGCGTTCCAGCTTGTGGCGGGCGTCGTCTTCTTCGGCCCAGATGGTTTCGCGCCATTCCTCGAAGCCGTCGAAGCCCGATTCGCGGCGGCGCACCTCGCCACGGTCGATCCAGAGCGTGGCTTTGGTGAGCGCACGCAGGAAGGCGCGGTCGTGGCTGATGAGGACAAAGGCGGTGCGGGTACCTTTCAACTCGGCTTCCAGCCATTCGATGGCCTGGATGTCGAGGTGGTTGGTGGGTTCGTCGAGCAGCATCAGTTCGGGCGCTTCGGCCAGCAGTTTGGCAAGCGCCGCGCGGCGGCGTTCGCCGCCCGATGCGGTGGCGACGGGGGTTTCGGGGGTGAATTTCAGCCCCTCGGCCACCATGGGCACGCGGTAGGCTTCGCCATCGGGCAGTTGGCTGGCGGCATAATCGCCCAAGGTTTCAAAGCCCGACAGGTCGGGGTCTTGCTCCATATACCCCACGGTCACGCCCGGTGGCACGACGCGCACGCCGGCATCGGGTTCGACAAGGCCTGCCATCACCTTCATCAGGGTGGATTTGCCCGAGCCGTTGCGCCCCACCAGCGCGACGCGGTCGCCCGGTTGGACCACGAGGTCGAGGTTGTCGAACACCGGATTGCCGCCGAAGGTCAGCGAGATGCCGGAAAGCTGGAGAAGGGGTGCGCGTGCCATGCGGGGGGGTTAGTCGGGCTGTGCGGGAAGGTCAATCGCGCTGTCGCCCGTGCCGTCTGCAAGCCTGCGCAACAGCCGCGCGCGCGCGGGCGGGATGCGGGCGATTTCGACGCCGGTAAAGACGTGCAGCGTGTTCAGGTCATGGTCGATCACGGCGTGGTCGCTGACCCAGCCGCCCATGGCAAGATAGGTGCGCAGCAGGGGCGGCATGGCGGCAAGCGCGCGTCTGGAATCGGCCGGGCGATCGGCCACCAGCGCAGGAAAGGCGACGGCCTGTTGCGTCTGGACGGGGGCCAGAGCGGGCGGGGCCAGATGGTTGCGGGCCAGATGCGCCAGCGCGTCGAGATGCAGGGCGGGGTCGGCCTTGGCAAAGGACGAGCAGCCAAACATCAGCCCCACGCGGTGCCGGTCGGTCAGGCGGGTCAGCGCGGCCCATGACAGGCGCAGGATATCGGGATCGTGCCAGTCGGGATGCAGGCAGAAGCGGCCAAGTTCGAGCAGCGCAAACGGCAGGCGGGCAAGGGTTTGCAGGTCGTAGAAGCGGGCGGAATAGCTGCGCCCGATCTGCGCCGGATCGGGCAGCACCAGCACACGGAAGGCGGCGACGGTCTGGCCGCCTTTCGCGGTGACGGTGACATGCTGGCAGTGCGGGTCAAGATCGTCACGGTCGCTTGCGCCGCCGCGAAAGCACAGCGCGCGCAGTGTCAGGGCCGGATTGTCGGGGCTGTCGGGGGCGATGGTCAGGGAAAACCGGCCAAGCGACAGGCCGGAAAAAGGGGCGGTCACGGTGTGTTGCATCGGCCCCTTCCCCTGTGATCCCTTGGCGTGGCCCGTCTATCCCCCTAGATATGACGGTGATAGGCTGATGCCCGCAAGGGGTGACGGTCGCATGACACGGACGGAACGCGGATGGACAAGATCGTCAAATCGGATGCGGAATGGCGGGCGATGCTGCCGGAACTGGCCTATAAGGTCACGCGCAAGCATGCGACCGAGCGTGCCTTTACGCATGACAACTTTCCCAAGGAGCCGGGCACCTATCTGTGCGTGTGCTGCGGTGCGCCGCTGTTCGAACAGGCGACGAAATTCGACAGCGGCACCGGCTGGCCCAGTTTTTACGCGCCGATCGATGCCGAGATGGTGGGCGAGCAGGAAGACCGCACGCTGTGGATGCGCCGCACCGAGGTGCATTGCAACCGCTGCGAGGCGCATCTGGGCCATGTCTTTCCCGATGGTCCCGCGCCGACCGGACTGCGCTATTGCATCAACGGGGTTGCGTTGACCTTCGAGCCGGAGGCTTAGGGCGCGGCGCCCGATTCGAGATAGTCGCCGACATAGACATCACGCGCCAGCACCAGCGCGATGGCGGCCATGGGCGAGGCAAGCGCAAGGCCCGGCAGGCCGTAGAGGGTGCCCATGAGCACCTGCGCGAACAGCACCACAGCAGGCGGCAGCGACACCTGCCGCTGTTCGACGATGGGGGTCAGGCCATAGGTCTCGACCGTTTGCACCGCGATGTAGATCGCGGCGACAAGGGCGACGGAATGGCCGCCCTGCACCGCCGCGATCAGCAGCGCGGGCACGGCGGCGAGCACGGGGCCAAGGTTGGGGATGAAGCCCAGCAGAGCCGAGATCAGGCCAAGGGCCGGGGCCAGCGGTATGCCTGCCGCCCAAAGGCCAAGGGTCGTCAGCACACCGACGACGGCCATGGAAAACAGCCGCGCCACGATCCAGCCGCGCAGGGTCTGGGCCAAATCTGCGAACACTTGCGCCGCGCGGGGGCGCAGGGCGGGGGCAAACAGGCACAAAAGGCCCTGGCGGTAGAGGTGCGGGTTCAGCGCCACGTAAAGCGCGATGAAGACCAGCACCACGAAGCCGCCGATTGCCGCAGCGCCCGAGGCGAGGCCGGATGACACGGTTTCAGCCACCGCCCCATCCGGCGGGGCCGAGGGGAGCAGGCGGTCGAAGGCGCGGTTGAGCCAGCCCACCTGCTCGATCCGTTGGCGAAAGGATGCCAGCGCCTTGGGCAGTTCGTCGGACAAATCGTCGATCTGGTCCGACACCATCGGCGCAAAGGCAAGACCGAGCGCGAGGGTGACCAGGAGCAGCGCCAGAATGAACAGGCCGACCCCTGCGGCATCGCCCACCGGCAGATGGCGCGAAACGACAGCGCCGCCGCCTTGCAGGAACAAGGCCAGAAGCACCGCCGCCAGCAGAAGGAACAGCACGGTCGGTGCGGTCAACAGAAGCAAGATGGCGGCAAGGGCAAGAACGGCCACCGAAACATGCGACCTGTCCATGAGCGCCCCTTTGGCAAAGCGCAGGGTCAGGCCCCTGCCCTGCCTGAACCGCGCGGCGGGGCGAAGGGTTCCGGCTTATTGACCGGTCAGCGCGCCCGGCCCGATGCGGCCGAAATTGCCCAAGAGTTGCTTGATGAAGCCGATGCCCTTGATGTTGGACGCGGTGACGCGGCGCGACAACGAGACGACCTTGCCACGTTCCAGACCGAAGCGTTCGATATTGGCGACCTTGCCCTGATCGGTGAACGAGATGGCGACGACCTGACGGTCGATCTCTTTCGGCTCGAAGGCGCCGCGATAGGCGAAGCGGCTTTGCACATAGAACCAGCCGACATCGTTGAGCAGGCCAGATGCCGTGGGGCGACCGATCTTTTCACTGACCTGATCGCGTGTGTCACCCACCGCAACGCTCGCCAGTTCGGCATCGGAGGGCACGTAACCGTGGTTGCGGTAGATCGTGGTGCAGGCCGTGACGAGGCAGAGCGCAAAGCCCATCAGGGCAAGGCGGAGCGTTTGCCCGCCGCGTGACGTCTTGCCGAAGAAACCCATCGCCATCCCCATCGCTTTGTCGCCCCGACTTGTCACGCGCCCGCAAGACACGTAATGCCCAAAAGCAGTGAGGCCCCGGCAGCACTTGTCCATTGGCTTACAGACAAGACGCCCGCTGTTCAAGAATGGAACGGGGGCGGCGGGGCAGAGTTGCAGGCCGCGCCCGCCAAAGGCGCGCCAACCAGAAAGGAACCGGTGATGACCGACACGCCAAGCACCCAGGACCTGCCGCTGTCGCATCCGCTGCGGGTGGCGGCGCTGCCCAACCGCAAGCCGACGCGGTTCGACATTGCGCCCGATGCGGCAACGCGCGCCGCGATGGCCGGGGCTTTGGGCATAACCGCGCTGCCGGCCTTTCGGTTCAAGGGCGAATTGCGCCCCGCCGGTCGCAGCAATTTCACGCTGGAAGCCGAGATGCAGGCGCGGGTGGAACAGCCCTGTTCGGTGACGCTGGTGCCGGTGGTGACGGCGCTGAGCGAAAGCGTGAAGCGCCAGTACGACGCCGACTTTGCCTATCCCGAAGCGGACGAGGTGGAGATGCCCGAAGATGACACCACAGAACCCCTGCCCGAGGTGATCGACCTTGGGGCGGTGGCGCTGGAGGCGCTGGCGCTGGCGCTGCCGCTTTATCCGCGGGCATCGGGCGTGGAACTGGGCGAGGCGGTGTTTGCCGCCCCCGGGGAAGCGCCGCTGCGGGACGGCGACCTGAAGCCCTTTGCCGGTCTGGCGGCTTTGAAGGGCCGTTTGCAGGGCGGTGAAACGGACGGATGACGCATCCGGACCACGGGGCAAGAAAGGGGCTTGCGCCCGTGCCAAATCCCGCTATTTTCCGCGCCTCATTCGATGGCTGGACCAAGCTCTTCCCGAGCCAGGCAAACCACTGATCGCAAAGATAAATCCAGGGGCATGTCCCCGCTACCCGAGGTTGAGACATGGCTGTCCCTCAGAACCGAGTCACCCGTTCGCGTCGCAACATGCGCCGCTCGCATGACTCATTGGTTGCCGGCAATCCGCAGGAATGCTCGAACTGTGGCGAATTGAAGCGCCCGCATCACGTGTGCCCGTCCTGTGGCCACTATGACGCGCGCGAAGTCGTCGCCGTGACGCCGGAAGTCGATCTGGACGAGGACGCGGCGTAAGCCGCACTTGACCCAGCGTCGCATGATGGCCAACGGAACCACTCCGGGACCCGAACTTGCGGCGCAGACGTCTTCCGTTGTCATTTCGGTTGACGCTATGGGCGGTGATCGCGGGCCGGCAGCGGTGGTTGCCGGTCTTGTGCTTTCTGCGCGGGCGTTTGCGGACATAGCCTTTCTGCTGCACGGCAACGAGGCCGAGCTTGGCCCGATGGTGGCACGCGAACCCGATCTGTCGGGACGCGTGACGTTGTGCCATGCCGCCCGCGTGGTGACGATGCATGACAAGCCAGCGCAGGTGATGCGCAATGGCGAGGGCACGTCGATGTGGTCGTGCATCGAAAGCGTCAAGCGCGGCGATGCCACGGTTGCGGTGTCTTGCGGCAATACCGGCGCGTTGATGGCGGTTTCGATGATCCGCCTGCGCCGTCTGCCGGGAATCACCCGCCCCGCCATTGCCAGCTTTTGGCCCAGCCGCAACGCTGCGGGGTTCAATGTGATGCTCGACATGGGCGCGGATATAAAGGCCGAGCCGGACGATCTGGTGCAATATGCCACGATGGGTGCGAGCTATGCGCGCAACGGGCTGAAGCTGACGCGCCCGCGTGTCGGGTTGCTCAACGTGGGCACCGAGGAACACAAGGGCCGCGCCGAGCTGAAAGAAGCGCATGACCGGCTGCTGACGTTGCAGGATGTGGGCGATTTCGAATATGTCGGCTTTGTCGAAGGCGGCGATATACCGTCGGACCGCGTCGATGTGATCGTGACCGACGGCTTTACCGGAAATATCGCGCTGAAGACGGCCGAGGGCGTGGCAAAGCTGATTGCCGATTTGCTGCGGCAGGAATTCACCGCGTCGATCTGGTCGAAGATGGCGGCGGTGATGGCGCTTGGCACGCTGAAACGGCTGCAAAAGCGCATCGATCCGCGCCGCGCCAATGGCGGGGTGTTTCTGGGGCTGAACGGCACGGTCGTAAAATCGCACGGTTCGGCCGATGCCACCGGCGTGGCGGCGGCGATCCGGCTGGCCTATCAACTGGCCGGAACCGGCTTTCTGGAACGGCTGGCTGCGCGGGTTGCATCGGCAGATCAGGCGGGGCAGGATGCCGCGGCAAAAGGCGCCCCCGCGGGGGCAGAGGGCGGGACCACCGAATGACGATACGCGCCGTAGTCGCAGGCGTCGGGCATTATCTGCCCGAACGGCTGGTGCCGAATGCCGAACTGGAATCGCTGGTCGAAACGTCGGACGAATGGATCAGGTCGCGGTCGGGGATCGAGCGGCGGCATTTCGCGGCCGAGGGGCAGACCACTTCGGATCTTGGCACGCGGGCGGCGCAGGCGGCGCTGGACGATGCGGGGCTGATGGCGGGCGATATCGACGCGATCATCCTTGCCACCTCGACCGCCGATCTGACCTTTCCGTCGGCGGCGACGATGATTCAGGCCAATCTGGGCATGACGCGGGGCTTTGCCTTTGACGTGCAGGCGGTGTGCGCCGGATTCGTTTTTGCCATGGCCAATGCCAATGCGTTGATCCTGTCCGGACAGGCACGGCGGGTGCTGGTGATCGGGGCCGAGACATTCTCGAAGCTGATGGACTGGGCCGACCGTTCGACCTGCGTGCTGTTTGGCGATGGCGCGGGGGCGGTGGTGCTGGAGGCAGCCCAAGGCGACGGGTCGAACGCCGACCGCGGCATCCTGTCGACCGACCTGAATTCGGACGGGCGGCACAAGGACATCTTGTATGTCGATGGCGGGGTTTCGACCGGAACCACGGGGCATCTGCGGATGCAGGGCAAGGAAGTGTTCCGCCATGCCGTTGAAAAGCTTGCCGAAACAGCGCACACAGCGTTGGACAAGGTGGGGCTGACGGGCGGCGATGTCGACTGGATCGTGCCGCATCAAGCCAATATCCGCATCATCGAAGCCACCGCAAAACGCATGCAGGTGCCGATGGACCGCGTGGTGGTGACGGTGCAGGACCACGGCAACACCTCGGCCGCGTCGATCCCGCTGGCGCTGTCGGTGGGCAAGGCGCGCGGCCAGATCAAGCGGGGCGATCTTTTGGTGACCGAGGCCATCGGCGGCGGTCTGGCCTGGGGTTCGGTGGTTATTCGCTGGTGAGCATGGCTGAAAACAGCCTGCCAAGTGGTTGATATTGACTTGAGAAATGAAACCGCACATCCTTGGGTCGAAATCTCGGGGAGTGACGGTGATGAGCGAGAAGACTCTGACGCGGATGGATCTGAGCGAAGCGGTGTTCCGCGAGGTCGGTCTGTCGCGCAACGAAAGTTCGGCGCTGGTCGAAAGCGTGTTGCAGCATATGTCCGAAGCGCTGGCGTCTGGCGAGATGGTCAAGATTTCATCCTTCGGGACGTTCTCGGTGCGCGACAAGACCGCCCGCGTGGGCCGCAACCCGAAAACCGGGGACGAGGTGCCGATCAGCCCGCGCAGGGTGCTGACCTTCCGTCCTTCGCATCTGATGAAAGACCGGGTGGCAGCCGGGTCGAAGAAGTAAGGAAACCGCGGGCGGATGGACAAGTCACCTGACGCGTTCCGCACGATCAGCGAAGTGGCCGAACAACTGGGCACGCCCGCGCATGTGCTGCGCTTTTGGGAAAGCCGCTTTCCGCAAATCCGGCCCGTCAAGCGGGCGGGCGGGCGGCGCTATTACCGCCCTTCGGATGTGGCGCTGCTGGCGGGGATAAGGCGGCTGCTGCATGACGATGGCGTGACGATAAGGGGCGTGCAGAAGATTTTGCGCGAACAGGGCGTGCGGCATGTGGCGGGACTTGGCGGTCTGGCCCCCCTGCCCCCGCAGGACAGCGATATCGAAGCCGTGCTGGCATCGGAGTTCGGCCCCGTTGCCGCACCTGCGGCGGATGTCGCGCAGGTGCAGACGGCGCAGGTCATCTCGCTCGAAGCGGCGCTGGCGCGGGCCGAGGGGCGCGGGGCTGCGCCTGTGGCGCCAGCCCTGACCGACGAGGCCGAGGAAGTGCCCGAAGCGCCTTTTGTCGAGGCCGAGGAAGAACCGCTGCCCGAGCCGATTGCGCTGCACGCAAAGGCCGACGTGGCGGACCTGCCGCATGCCGGGGCGGACGACGGGGCGGAGGCAGGTGAACAACCGGCCATGGCCAGCGATTCGACCGGACTGGACGACGGCGACCAAGCGGTTGAAAGCCTTGGCGAAAGCAGCATCGCCATGCGACTGCGCCGCAGCAATCGGGCCGATATCGAGGGGCAGCACGCCGCCCTGATGGCCCTGCGCGACCGGATGGCCGATTTGCGGGCGCGTCTTGCCAAGGGCGTGCGGCGTCGCGCGCGGTGAAAGCGCGGGTCGTGCGCTTTCCTGCTTGCCCCTGCCCGGAAAAGCGGTATGAAGACGCCGTGTCGGGCCGTGGCGCAGCCTGGTTAGCGCGTCCGTCTGGGGGGCGGAAGGTCGAGAGTTCGAATCTCTCCGGCCCGACCAACACCGAAACCGCCCGCCTGCCGCATGGCAGCGCGGGCGGTTCCGTTTTCAGCCTGCGGAGTGGAACATGGTGACGACAGGCGTGCTTCCCGGACAGGCGATCCGCGCCATGGTCGCTTCGGGTGCGATCGTGCCGGATGCGCCGCTGGTCGACGGACAGGTGCAGCCGGCAAGCCTCGATCTGCGGTTGGGGACCATCGCTTACCGCGTGCGGGCGTCGTTTCTGGCGGGGCACGGGCGGACGGTGGCGGAACGGCTGGCCGAGTTCGAAATGCACCGTGTGGACCTGACGGCGGGTGCCGTGCTGGAAAAGGGCTGCGTCTATGTGATTCCGCTGATGGAAGCGCTGGCCCTGCCCGCAGGCATCACGGCGGTGGCCAATGCGAAATCGTCGACCGGACGGCTGGACCTGCTGACGCGCACGATCACCGATGGCGGGACCGAATTCGACCGGATCGCGGGTGGCTATGCGGGGCCGCTTTATGCCGAGGTCTGCCCGCGCAGTTTTTCGGTGCTGGTGCGGCCGGGGATGCGGCTGAACCAGATACGCTTCCGGCAGGGGCAGGCGGTGGTCGACGATGCGGACCTGACGGCGTTGCACGAAAGCGAAGGGCTGGTGTCGGGCACGGCGGTTATTTCCGATGGCTTGGGGTTTTCGGTCGATCTGCGCCCTGCCACGGGCGATCTGGTGGGCTACCGCGCCAAGCCGCATACCGGCGTGGTCGACCTCGACCGGATCGGCCATTACGCGGCGGGCGAGTTCTGGGAGGAAATCCGCACGACCGAGGGGCGCATCATCCTTGACCCCGGGGCGTTCTATATTCTGGTCAGCCGCGAGGCGGTGACGATTCCGCCCGATTATGCGGCCGAGATGGCGCCCTATCTGGCGATGGTGGGCGAATTCCGCGTGCATTACGCAGGGTTCTTCGATCCCGGTTTCGGCCATGCCGAGGCGGGGGGTGCGGGGTCACGCGGGGTGCTGGAAGTGCGCTGCCACGAAGCGCCCTTTGTGCTGGAGCACGGGCAGGTCGTGGGGCGGCTGGTCTATGAGCGGATGGCGGAGCGGCCCGACACGCTGTACGGGCGCGAGATTGCGTCGAATTATCAGGGCCAGGGGCTGAAACTGGCCAAACAGTTCCGGTAGGGCAAATTTCTTCGAAGAAATTTGCAAATTTGTTCGAGCGAATTTGGCGAACGAATTTGGCTACCAGAGCTTGCGGCCGATGCGCAGGGTCTGGCGCAGGCGCTTGGCGGTTTGCTTGCTTTGTGCCTTTTGTTCGGGTGTGCTGGTGTCGGGGCCGGAAAAACGGTCAAATCCCGCATCGACGCCCTTGGTGATCAGGCGGCGCAACAGCGGGTTGAGGATCATCATCAACAGTTTTTGCAGGTTCATTTCACTAATCCTCGAACAATTCGCTTTGGCCGGAGGTGGATTCGTCTTCGTCATCGGATTTCAGCATCGATCCGGGCAAGGGCCGGTTGTCGAGCAGCCCTGCGGCGCGCAACTCTTTTAGCCCCGGCAGATCGCGGGCGGATTCAAGACCGAAATGGTCAAGAAAATGTTCGGTCACGACAAAGGTGACGGGGCGGCCCGGAGTCATCCGGCGGCGGCCAAGGCGGATCCAGTCGAGTTCGAGCAACTGGTCGATGGTGCCGCGCGAGACGGCGACGCCGCGGATTTCTTCGATTTCGGTGCGGGTGACGGGCTGGTGATAGGCGACGATGGCAAGGGTTTCTATCGCGGCGCGCGACAGTTTGCGCGCCTCGACGCTTTCCTTTTGCATCAGATAGCCAAGGTCGGGCGCGGTGCGGAAGGCATGGGCATCGCCCACCCGCACCAGATGCACGCCGCGCCCTTCGTAGCGCTTGCGCAGGTAGACCAATGCTTCGGCGGGGTCGCAGCCGTGCGGCATGCGCGATTGCAGTTCTGCCACGGTCACGGGGTCGGCACTGGCAAAGAGGATCGCTTCGACCATGCGTTCCTGTTCGCCCATCGGGGGCGCTTCGAACAGGGTCTTTTCTGCGGGGTCGTTCATGCCTCGCCCCTTCGGCGCAGTTGGATGGGGGCGAAGGTTTCGCCCTGCCGCAGTTCGACCTGACCGCGCTTGGCCATTTCGAGGATGGCGGCGAAATGCGCGGCGGTGCTGGAACGGCGGCGCATCGGGGTGGCATCCCAGCCTTCGGGCAGGAAAGAGGTGAGGTCGGACCAGTCGCCCACATAGCCGATCAGCCCGCGCATCCGGTCGAGCGCCTGCTCCATGGTGTAGACATGGTCGCGGTCCATCACGAAGGGGCGGAATTCGTCTTTGGTGCGGATGCGGGCATAGGCGCGCATCAGGTCGATCAGGGTGGCTTCGTATTTCACGATGCGGTTGCGGGTCACGTCTTCGGGCAGGCCACGGGCAAAGATATCGCGGCCCAACTGGTCGCGTGCCATCAGGCGGGCGGCGGCCTCGCGCATGGCTTCGAGCCGTTCGAGCTGAAAGGCGAGATGGGCGGCGAGTTCTTCGGCGGTGGGGCCATCGTCGCCCGGTTCGGGTGGCAGCAGCAGGCGCGATTTGAGATAGGCGAGCCATGCCGCCATCACGAGGTAATCGGCCGCAAGCTCGATCCGCAGCGCACGGGCGCGTTCGACGAAGACCATGTATTGCTCGGCCAGTTGCAGAACGGAAATGCGGCGCAAGTCGACCTTTTGCGTGCGCGACAGGGTCAGCAGCAGGTCAAGCGGGCCTTCGAAACCATCGACATCGACGATCAGCGCCTCGGCCACAAGGCGTTCGGCGGGGGTCTGGCGTTCGGGGGCGGACCAGTCTTCGGTCATGCGGGCAGGCCCGTGAGGGCGGCGAATTCGGCTTCAAGGGCGGCAAGGTCGGCAAGGTCGGGGTCGCGGCGGCAGCGCAGCGCATGGGCGGCGCGGTCGGCGGTGGCGGCGGTCATGCGGCCGGCGGCGGTGGCGACGGCCTGCATTTCGGCCATGTCGCCTTTGCAATGCAGCGCGATATCGCAGCCTGCGGCCAGCGAGCGGACGGTGCGTTCGGCCAAGGTTCCGGCAAGGGCCTGCATGTTCAGATCGTCGGTCATCAGAAGGCCTGCAAAGCCGATTTCGTCGCGGATCACGCGGATCATTTCGGGGCTTTGCGTGGCGGGGTTGGCGGCATCATGCGCGGCAAAGACGATATGCGCTGTCATCGCCATGGGCAGGTCGTTCAGGGCGCGGAAGGGCGCGAAATCGGTGTCGTGCAAGGTTTGGGCGCTGACCGTCACGGTGGGCAGGTCGTGATGCGTGTCGGCGGTCGAGCGGCCATGACCGGGCAGATGCTTGATGACGGGCAGCACGCCACCGGCAAGGAAACCGTCGGCCACGGCGCGGGCAATCTGCGCCACCTGTGCCGGATCGGAGCCGTAGCAGCGGTTTTTCAGGAAAGGGTGGGTTTCGGGCAGGGCGAGGTCGGCGCAGGGGGCGCAATTGGCGTCGATGCCGACGGCGCGCAGTTCGGCGGCCATCAGCCGCGCGCGCAGCGCCATGACATGGGGGGCAAGGGGTCCAGCCGCCAGCACCTGATCGAGCGGGGGCAGCCATTCGCGCCAATGGGGGCTGCGCAGGCGTTGCACGCGGCCGCCTTCCTGATCGACGAGGATCGGCGCATCACGCCCCACCGCATCGCGCAGGGTGGCGGTCAGGTGGCGCAACTGGTCGGGGGTTTCGACGTTGCGGGCAAAGAGGATGAAACCGAAAGGGTCGCAATCGCGGAAAAAGGCGCGTTCGTCGGCGGTCAGCACCGCGCCGGAACAGCCGAAAATCGTGGCTCCGGTGACGGGCGCGGTCATCTTTGCTCGACCGGAATACAGGCGGCGTTTTGCTCCAAGAGCGTCAGGCAGAAGCCCCGCGCCTCGGTCTCGTCGGCAAAGCCGTGGGCGCGCAGGCGAAAGAAGGTGCGCCCGCCACTGACGGCGGATTGCACCACCAGCGCCTTGCCGTCAAAGGCGGTGCCGAACTGGTTGGTCAGTTTGACCCATTCGGCGCGGGCCTGATCTTCGGTGTCGAAAGCGCCGAGCTGCACGAGTTTGGTGCCTGCCGGAATCATCGCCGCGTCGATTTCAGCGGCAGGGACGGCGGCGGCACTCTGGCCCAGGGCGGGCGCGGTTTCGGAAGGCGCCGGACCTGCTGCGGCCACCGATCCGAGGTTTGCGGGGCGCGGGCGCGGGCGCAGCACGGGAGCCGCTTCGGGATTGGGATCAAGCGTGGTCATGTCTTCGACCGGCCCTTCGTCGAGCGGGACATCATCGACGCCTGCGGTTTCGGGATCGGTGGCGAGCGCTTCGGCAAGGGCCTTGGCGACGGCATCGGGATCGGCCCCCTGCGGTTCGGCTGCGGCAAGCGGCGCTGCGGGGGCGACGACCGGAGCAAGCGCTGCGGTGTCTTGCACCACGGACGACGCGGTTGTGCCGTCGAGTTGTTCGGCGGCGGCATCTTCGTCGGTCAATTCGACGGGACGGGGGGCAAGGATCAGCGTTTCGGGCGGCGGCGCGGCGGTGCCGACGGCAGCGACATCGTTGACGGCAAGGCCCTGATGGGCGGCAACCTCGCCCCCCGGGTTTTCGGGTGCGACGCGCATCGGACCTGCGATGGCACGGATCACGGGTATGCCCGTCACATCGCGGACGGCCAGCTTATAGCCCCAGATACCCAGCCCCACGACCAGCACGACCGACGAGACGGCACCGGCAAGGCTGACCAGATGCGACAGGCGCGCCACGGGCGGCGCAGCCTGACCGCTGGCCGGGCCGTAGCCGTCATCGAACTCTTCAAAGTCCACGTCCGCCATGTCCTGCCCTTTGCGTGGCGGGTCGTCCGGCCACGCTTGCCCGTTCGCTCTGGCCGGATGCTTGTTTTTCAGCGCATTTCCTCGACCGGAGTGACACCGAGAATACCAAGACCGGCGCAAATCACAACCGAAACGGCCCGCGCAAGGGAGATTTTCGCCTGTGACGTGGCGGTTTCACCGTCCTGGATGAAGCGCAGGCTGGAATCGTCGTTGCCGCGGTTCCACAGGCCGTGGAAATCGGAGGCGAGTTCATAGAGGTAAAAGGCCACGCGATGCGGTTCGTTGTTGCGGGCCGCAATCTCGACCAGACGCGGCCATTCGGCCAGTTGCTTGGCCATTTTCAACTCGGACTCATGCGTCAGCCCTGTCAGATTAGCCGCCGAAAGCGTGGTGTCATCGACGGCAATACCGGCTTCGCGCGCTTTCCTGAGCACCGAATTGATGCGGGCATTGGCGTATTGCACGTAAAAGACAGGGTTGTCTTTCGACTGTTCCAGCACCTTGTCGAAGTCGAAATCGAGAGGGGCATCGTTCTTGCGGGTCAGCATCACGAAGCGGGTGACATCGGCCCCCGCCTGTTCGACCACATCGCGCAGGGTCACGAAGGTGCCTGCCCGTTTCGACATCTTGAAGGGTTCGCCGTTCTTATACAGCTTCACCAACTGGATCAGCTTGATATCCAAGGGCACGCGCCCGCCCGACAGGGCCGAGACGGCAGCCTTCATGCGTTTGACATAGCCGCCGTGATCGGCACCGAAAATGTCGATCAGCGCATCGAAACCGCGGCGCACCTTGTTGTAATGATAGGCGATATCGGGGGCGAAATAGGTCCAAGCGCCATCCGATTTCTGCACCGGACGGTCGACATCATCGCCATGCGCGGTCGAACGGAACAGGGTCTGGACGCGGGGTTCCCAATCTTCGGGTTCCTTTCCCTTGGGCGGTTCGAGCGTGCCTTCGTAGATCAGTCCCATGCCGCGCAGGGTTGCAATCGCCGCTTCGATCTCGCCGGTGCCGTAAAGCGCCTTTTCCGAGGAATAGACATCCATCTGCACGCCCAGCAGCGCCAGATCGCCGCGGATTTCCTGCATCATCATGGCAGAGGCGAATTCCCGCACATCGGCCAGCCAGACGGATTCGGGCTGGTCGAGCAGGCTGGTGCCGTATTTGGCTTTCAGCGCCTCGCCCACGGGAATGAGGTAATCGCCGGGATACAGCCCTTCGCGGATTTCGGGGGAAAGGCCGTTCGCCTCGCGGTAGCGTTCAAAGGCGGAACGGGCCAGAACGTCGACCTGCGCGCCGGCGTCGTTGATGTAATATTCGCGGGTGACGTTCCAGCCGGAATATTCCAGCAGCCGCGCCAAGGCATCACCAAAGACCGCGCCGCGCACATGGCCCACATGCATCGGCCCGGTGGGGTTGGCCGAGACGAATTCGACGTTGACCTTGAGCCCTGCGCCAAGGTTCGACCGGCCATAGGCGGTGCCTTGGGTCAGGACCGCGCGGACAAGACCCTGCCAGAGCGCCGGATCGAGCCGCAGGTTGAGAAAGCCGGGGCCAGCCACATCGGCCGCCGCCACGCGCGGGTCGGCCATGAGCCGCGTTGCCAGTGCGTCGGCAATCGCGCGGGGCTGCATGTTGGCGGGCTTGGCCAGCACCATGGCGGCATTGGTTGCCATGTCGCCATGTGCGGCGTCGCGCGGCGGTTCGACCGCGACATTGGAAAAGTCGAGGCCGGCGGGAAGCTGGCCGTCTTGCGCCATCGCGGCAAGCGAGGCGATCACGAGGTCCCGGATATCCGAGAAGAGATTCATTTGATCAAGTCCTGTCTGGTTGCCTTTGGCAATGCCAGAGGCACCCCGACAGGTCAAGGACGGCCCGTCAGGGGCGGGTGCTTTGCCACGCCTCAAGCGCCGGATTGGCATCATTTTCTGGGGATTCGGCTAGATTCGGGGCCTTGCCGCTGCGCAGGTAATGCGACTCGCGCGCGCCGAAGGTAAAGGTGATCACGGCCCCGATCAGCCACCACAGCGCTTCGGGCATGCCCGCAAGCGCCGTCATGCGCTGCGAGAAACCGGCGGGGTCGAGCATGGCATAAGCCACGAGGATCAGCGAGCCGAGCGCCATGAGCGGGCGCGGCAGGCGGTTGGCCGCATCGACCATGCGGTTGTAACGGCCCGCCGATCTGGCCGCTTGCGGCATTTCGGCGGCAAGCGCATCGGTCAGCGTTTTCAAGGCGGCAGAGGCCTCGGACGAGGAAAGCAGTTTGTCGATCACGCCCATGTCGCGGTCCTTTCGCGGTGTTCGGCTTCGGTCAGGTGGTAGCGCGGGGCGATGAAGCCCTCGGCCCTTGTGATCCAGCCGCCCTTGCCGCCATCGCTGCGGCGGGCGAATTTGCGCAAGGCGGGGCGGGTATCGGCAAGGGCGTAGTAGAAGTTGCGTCTTGCGATGCCGTAGGCATCGGCCAGATGGTCGGGGGCGGCGGCGGCGGCGGCGCGCGCAGCTTGCACGGTTCGCGGGCCGATCTGCCCGTCGATGGTGCAGGCAAAGCCCATGCGGTTGACCAGTTTCTGCAACAGGCGAACGGCTTGCGTGCCTGCGTTCACCTGCATGTCAAACACGCTGGCTTGCAGCGTGAGCGGCAGCAGGTCGATGCGGGGGCGGTGATAGTAGTCGCGCAGGAAGATATCCGCCGCCTGTTCCAGCGTCAGCGCGCGCAGGTCGGCAAGGTCGCTGCGCCCGTCGCCGGTCACATCGACCCGCAGGCGCTGCAAGGTTGCCAGCGTCACGCCGCGGTTGGTCGGCCCGCCCGGATCGGCCGGGTCGTCGACATAGCCGCCCTCGGCGCGGGCGATTGCCAAAGCGGTGTCGTGACTGTCCATCTGCGCCTCCGGTCGGGAAGCGGCAGGATGGCGCGGCAGGGTTAACGCGGGGTTGGGGCGGCGTGCGGTCTAGCTGCCCGCTTTTGGATCGACGTAGACGCCCTGTTCTTTGAGCGCGTCGACCACCTCTTTGGGCATGTAGGTTTCGTCATGTTTGGCAAGGATTTCGCTGGCTTCGAACGTGCCCGCCACCATGCGGCCAGTGCCGACCATGCCCTGCCCTTCGGCAAAGAGGTCGGGCAGCACGCCGGTATAAGAGACGGGGACCGAAGATTTGGTATCGGTCACCTTGAAGGTGATGGTATTGCCCTGCCCGCGTTGCAGCGAGCCGGTTTCGACCAGACCGCCGATGCGAAACACCTCGCCGTCGCTGGGCGGGCTTTCGTAGACCTGACTGGGCGAGCGGAAAAAGTTGATCCCGTCGCGCATGGCATAGCCGATCAGCGCGGTCGAGCCGACCAGAAGCACCGCCGCAAGGGCGATGATCTGGATGCGGCGCTGCTTTTTCAGACCCTTCATTCCGGCCATGTCACACCTTTACGGGAAAACGGGCGCCAGCATCAGCCCCGTGGTTTCTTCGATCCCCAGCATCAGGTTCGCGTTCTGGATGGCCTGACCCGAGGAGCCTTTGGTCAGGTTATCCAGCACGGCGATCACAACGGCGCGGTTCGCGATGCGGTCGCCGATCACGCCGATATGGCAGAAGTTGCTACCTGCGATGTCGCGTGTCGAGGGGAGTGTGCCAAAGGGTAGCACCCTGAGGAACGGTTCGGTGGCGTAGGCGGCGGCAAGGGTGGCGTGCACGGTGGCGGGGTCGCCCTTGACATAGGTGGTGGCAAGGATGCCGCGGTTCATCGGCAATAGGTGCGGTGTGAACTGCACATGCACGGGGCGACCGGCGATTTTCGAGAATTCCTGATCGAATTCGCCCAAATGCCGGTGCTTGCCACCCGCCGAATAACTGTGGGTGCCGCCCGACAGTTCGGCATGCAGCAGGTTTTCCTTAAGGCTGCGCCCTGCCCCGCTGACGCCCGCCTTGAGGTCGATCAGGATGTCGTCGAGGTCTATGCAGCCCGCTGCGATCAACGGGCGCAGGGCGTATTGCCCCGTGGCCGCGTTGCAGCCGGTGCCTGCGACCAGACGGGCGGCGGCGATCTCAGGCCGGTAGAATTCGGTCAGGCCGTAGACCGCTTCCTTTTGCAGGTCGAGTGCTGCATGGGGCTGGCCATACCATTTTTCATAGGCGGCCGCATCGCGCAGGCGGAAATCGGCGCTGAGGTCCACGATCTTGAGGGTGCGCGGAAGCTGGCTGACCACGGCTTGCGTGGTGGCATGGGGCAGCGCGCAAAAGCACAGGTCGATGGCGGAAAAGTCGATCTCGTCGATCTTTTGCAGGCGCGGCAAGTCGAGGTGGCGCAGAAAGGGAAACACCTCGGCCATCTGCATCCCCGCCTTGCGGTCGGCGCTGAGGGCGGCGATGCGCAGGGAGGGATGGGTGGCGATCAGCCGGACGAGTTCTGCCCCCGTATAGCCGGAAGCGCCAAGGATTGCGATGTTGGCGGTCATGGGATGGTCCCCCGTGCTGTGGATGGGGGGAGTGATGGGGGAAAAGGGGGGGGAGGGCAAGGGGCGGCGTGCGGAGCGACGCTGTTCGGATATGTTCGTGCTATCCGATGGAAAAATAGTTGTCCTGTGAGATTTCGGGCATCTTTCGATTGAATCCGTCTTACCTTGTTTCGCGCAGGCGTCCGGTTAACAAGGATGGCCTGTCAGGGAGTCATCGAACATGCGCAAGCGATTGCAGCGGCTGTATGCGTCCAAAAACAAATTGGAGCTTATACGGCAATACTTGCGTTTCAGGAAATTCCAACGGGAAGGTGGTATCGTTCTGCACGAATACAAGGGCCTGTCGCTGCTGCTCGATCTTAGGAGCCTTGTCGATAAATACATATTGATTGGCGCAGGTTGGGAAACGCGGCAGCTTGAAACCATCAAAACCTGTCTTGCCAAGACGATGGACCGCGATCCGGTCTTTCTGGACGTCGGTTCCTATTGGGGAATGTATGCACTGACCGCCGCCAAGGTGGGTGTGAAGAACGTCCATGCTTTCGAAGCCGACCGGACGAATTTTTTGCAGTTGCAAGCCCAGATGTTTTTGAACCCGAAACTCGGGATAATGGCGCGCAATATTGCCATTTCCGACAAAAGCGGCACCCTGAATTTCATTCAAAGCGACAGTATTCCCAGCAATCGCGGCGCGACCAGACTGGCTGTGAACGACGAGGTGACGCAGTCGGTCACCTGTGCCGCGCTTGATGCCCTTTTCGATTTCACGGGTCGCATCATCATTGGCAAGATCGATGTGGAGGGTCACGAGACGGCGGTTTTGCGGGGTATGCAGAAACTTGTTTCGTGCAACTCTGTCATCCTGCAGATCGAGCAATTTCCCGAAAACGCAGCCGGCATCGGTGATGCGGCAAACAAGATCGGTCTACGGCCGCTCGGATCGATCGATTGCGATTGTTACTACACGAACATGCCGGAAGACGACATCGGCTGGCTGCGTGCCGCGCTGGACGCTCGGCGGGTCTGAACGGGGGTGAGTCACACCCCCTCGAACACGATCCGGCGCCGCAAGAACTGCGTCGCGCGGTCGGATACGCTGCGGGCATCCCCTGTCGTCAGGAACTTCGACTCGCGGCCTGCCCCCAGAAACTCGGGCCGCCGATCCAGATAGTCGGCCAGCGACTCGGCGACGAGGTTGGCTTGGGAGTAGACTTTGACGCCCTCGCCCAAGGCGTCCTGAAAGGTTTTCTGCATCAGGGGGTAGTGGGTGCAGCCCAAGATGGCGGCCTCTGGCGCGGGCATGCGGCGTTTGAGGGCCTCGACATGGCTGCGGACCAGCGCTTCGGCCAATATCTCGTCGCCCTGTTCGATGGCGTCGACCACGCCGCCGCAGGGTTGGGCTTCGACATCGACGCCGATGGCGCGGTAGGCCAGTTCGCGCTGGAAGGCGCGGCTTGCCACGGTGGCGGGGGTGGCGAACAGCGCCACGTGTTTGACCGCAACTTCGCGCGGGGGTGAATTGTCGCCCCATTGGCGTTCGGTCAAAGCCTCGATCAGCGGCACGAAGACGCCGAGCACGCGTTTGTTGGGCGGCACCCATGTTTCCTGCATGCGTTTGAGCGCGGCGGCCGAGGCGGTGTTGCAGGCAAGGATGACCAGATCGCAGCCTTCGTCCCACAGGCGCGTCACGGCGGCGCAGGTGAGGTTGAAGATATCGTCATGGGTGCGCACGCCGTAAGGGGCGTGCGCGTTGTCGCCGAAATAGACGAAGGGCACATCGGGCAAGCGGCGCGTTACGGCATCGTATACGGTCAAGCCGCCAAGCCCGCTGTCGAAAACGCCTACCGCCATGCTGCCCCCAATGTGCGAAAACCTGCACGCCCGCCATGGCGGCTGCCGGTTGCTTTGGCGCAAGCATATGGGCATTGGCGGCAGGACGAAAGCGGGTTGCGGCGCAGAACGGGGCAAAGGCGTGGCGATTTGCACAAACCAAGCGCATCGGCGGGTTTGCGCCACTGGCGGACCTATGCAGGATTTACATGGCTGCTATACTGCTTACATGGGGGGCTTGGGTGTCGGTGGGGGCAGTTTCAGGGTAAGGACAGGCGATGTCGATGGATTGGGACAAGTTGCGGATTTTCCACGCGGTTGCCGACAAGGGGTCGCTGACCCATGCGGGCGATGTGCTGCACCTGTCGCAATCGGCGGTCAGTCGGCAGATCCGTGCGCTGGAGGAAAGCCTGAACGTCACGCTGTTCCACCGCCATGCCCGCGGGCTGATCCTGACCGAACAGGGCGAATTGCTGTTCGATGCCACGCAGCAGATGGTCAAACGGCTCGATGCCACCGCCGCCCGCATCCGCGACAGCGAAGACGAGGTGTTCGGCGAATTGCGCGTGACCACGACCACGGGCTTTGGCACGCTGTGGCTGGCCCCGCGCCTGACCGCGCTGTACCGCAAATACCCCGGCCTGAAGATCGACCTGATGCTGGAAGAGCGCGTGCTTGACCTGCCGATGCGCGAGGCGGATGTGGCGATCCGCATGAAAGAGCCAAGCCAGGCCGACCTGATCCGCAAGCGGCTGATGAACATCAAGATGCGGCTTTACGCGACGCCGGAATATCTGGCCGAGAATGGCACGCCCGCCACGATGGCCGAGTTTCACAGCCACCGGCTGATCTGCCAGCACCCCGGCACGGCGCAGGTGGCGGCAGGCGCGCAGCTGGTGCAGCAACTGATGGCCAACGACATTCCGTCGATGCTGACGGTGAACAACTACTTCGGCGTCTTGCAAGGGGTGATCAACAACATCGGGATCGGCGTTTTGCCAGATTACGTCACCGAAGACCTGCCGCATCTGGTGCGGGTGCTGCCCGATGTGGAAAGCGGCGAGGTGCCGGTGTTTCTGGCCTATCCCGAAGAGCTGCGCCATTCCAAGCGTGTGGCGGCGTTCCGCGAGTTCGTGACCGAGGAAATTTTCAAATACCGCAAGCGCGAGCAGTCCTGACAGGCCAGCACAGCGCAGCCATGCATATACTGCATAGCGGCAATGCCGCGTTTGCAGCATTGTTATCCTTGCGGCTTTGGCACCCAACCCCTATCTGCAGTCTCGAAGCAGCGATTGAGTTTCTCTTGTTGCTTCATACCTCCCTGTTGGACTTTGGCCGAGCTTTTGCTCGGCCTTTTTTTTGCTTTTCGCACGAAATCGGTGATCTGCCCGTCAGACAGGCAGAGCGGCACGGGCTTGGCGTAGAAATGCGGCATCTTGCGGATTGCTTGCCCCCGTGATCGCGCGGTCATAGGCGCGGCTGATGCGCAGGCCCATCGTCGCTTCGCTGTCAAGAAAGGCGCGGGCGATTTCGGGCGTGGTCAGGCCGCAGACCGACCGCAGGGTCAACGCGACCTGCGATTTGGGTTCAAGCGCCGGATGGCAGCAGGCAAAGATTACGCGCAGACGGTCATTTCGCGCGTTTCGGCAAAAGGTCGGTTCATCGCTTCCACCTTGCCGCCACGGACGCGCTGGCTGGTGGCGGTTTCCACGCCGCAAAGCCCCTCGCCCGCGATATAGGCGCCTTGGGATGCCATGCTCTTCGATGCCGGAATGAAGCCGTCCATTTAGGCAGCGAACACTGGGCTTGCGAAGGCAGCTTCGACTGCGGGGTCGGTGGAGAGCAGCAACAGATACTTCATGGCATCGTCCTTTCCTGATTGGCAGCGGGCCTATTGCCCGATCCTGTTGCAAGGGCGCGCGACCTGTCCAAATCTCGACATGAGGCGTGACGGCGGCGCAAGTTTTCCTGCGGGCCGTCGCTGCCCGTCCGCTTCCCCCTTTCCCTCCGGGCCCCTTTCCCCTAAACGCGCGGGGCAAGGACGATGCCCATGACACCCAAGGGGATGCTGCCATGACCGAACCCGCAATCACGCCCGATCTGATCGCATCCCACGGGCTGAAGCCCGACGAGTACCAGCGCATCCTGCAAATCATCGGGCGCGAGCCGAGCTTTACCGAGTTGGGCATCTTCAGCGCGATGTGGAACGAGCATTGTTCCTATAAATCGTCGAAGAAATGGCTGCGCACCCTGCCCACCACCGGCCCGCAGGTGATTTGCGGACCGGGCGAGAATGCGGGCGTGGTCGATATCGGTGACGGGCAGGCGGTGATCTTCAAGATGGAGAGCCACAACCACCCCAGCTATATCGAACCGCATCAGGGGGCGGCAACCGGCGTGGGCGGCATCTTGCGTGATGTGTTCACCATGGGCGCGCGGCCCATCGCGGCGATGAACAGCCTGTCGTTCGGGGTGCCGGAGCACCCCAAGACCGCGCATCTGGTCAAGGGCGTAGTGGAAGGTGTCGGCAGTTACGGCAACGCATTCGGCGTGCCCACCGTGGGCGGCGAGGTGCGGTTTCACCGCAGCTATAACGGCAACTGTCTGGTCAACGCTTTTGCGGCAGGCTTGGCCGATGCGGACAAGATTTTCTATTCGGTGGCCAGCGGCGTGGGGATGCCGGTGGTTTACCTTGGCGCCAAGACGGGGCGTGACGGGGTGGGCGGGGCCACGATGGCATCGGCCGAATTCGACGACACGATCGAGGAAAAGCGCCCCACCGTGCAGGTTGGCGACCCCTTTACCGAAAAGCGGTTGCTGGAAGCCTGTCTGGAACTGATGGCATCGGGCGCGGTGATTTCCATTCAGGACATGGGGGCTGCGGGGCTGACCTGTTCGGCGGTCGAGATGGGCGACAAGGGCGGCTTGGGCATCAAGCTGCAACTGGACGACGTTCCGCAGCGCGAGCCGGACATGACGGCCTACGAGATGATGCTGTCGGAAAGCCAAGAGCGCATGCTGATGGTGCTAAAGCCCGAGATGGAGGCCGAAGCGCGGGCGATTTTCGTCAAATGGGACCTCGATTTTGCCATCGTGGGCGAGACGATCCCCGAAGACCGCTTCCTGATCTTGCACGGAACGCGGGTCATGGCCGATCTGCCGCTATCAAAACTGTCGTCGAGCGCGCCGGAATATGACCGGCCTTGGATCGAGACGCCCGCGGCGGCGGCCTTGGAGGATGTGCCGCGGATCGGCGCGATGGAGGGGCTGCGGGCGCTGATCGGCTCGCCTTCCTATGCCCATAAGGCGTGGGTTTACGAGCAATATGACAGCATGGTGATGGCCGATACGGTCATCGCCCCCGGTGCAGGTGCGGGCGTGGTGCGGGTGCATGGCACGGGCAAGGCGCTGGCTTTTACCAGCGATGTGACGCCGCGCTATGTCAAGGCCAACCCCTTCGAGGGCGGCAAGCAGGCGGTGGCGGAAGCTTACCGCAACCTTTGCGCGGTGGGGGCAAAGCCACTGGCCACGACCGACAACCTGAACTTCGGCAACCCCGAAAAGCCCGAGATCATGGGGCAATTCGTGGGGGCGATCAAAGGCATCGGGGCTGCAGTGGCGGCTTTGGACATGCCCATCGTTTCGGGCAACGTATCTTTGTACAACGAAACCGACGGGTCGGGGATTTTGCCCACGCCGACGATCGGCGCGGTAGGGATTTTGGCCAGCCTTGACGAGTTGATCGCAGGGCGTCCGGTCGCGGGCGACATGGCGGTGCTGATCGGCGAGACGCGGGGGCATCTGGGCCAATCGGCGGTGCTGGCCGAATTGCACGGGATCGAGGCGGGCGATGCGCCGCCGGTCGATCTGGCGGCGGAAAGGAAGCACGGCGAATTTTTGCGGGCCAATCGCGGCTTGGTGCGTGCGGCGACCGATCTGGGCGATGGCGGTCTGGCGCTTGCGGCGTTCGAGATGGCCGAAGGCGCGGGGCTGGGCGTTGCGCTGCCGGTTTCGGAAGCGGGATTCCTGTTCGGCGAGGATCAGGCGCGTTATCTGGTGGCCTGCGCTGCGGCGGATGCCGAAGCACTGGTCGCAGCGGGCAAGGCGGCGGGCGTGCCTGTCACGGTCGTCGGCAGCTTTGGTGGCGAGGCGGTGAGTTTCGGGGCTGAGGGGGCTTCGCTGGCTGAACTGTCGCACCTGTATCGCAGCGCCTTTGCGAAAGCGGTGGCGTGAGGCTGCAGCCGGCCACGACCCAAGACATCGGTTTCGTCCGCATGATCTGGGCGAAACCGCGCAACGCAGCATTCCTCGACGTTCCGGCGGATGCCGAGGTGGAAGATGCCATCGCGGCGGGTGATATCCTTTTGTGGCATGACGGCACCGCCCCTGTCGGCTTTGCCTATTTGCAGGAATGGGTTCCCGAGGTCTGGGGATTGCGCGCCTTTGCCACGGATGTTCGCGGAGCGGGCAAGGCGTTTCTGGACGCGGTTCTGGTCGAGGTTTTCGAAAAGCGCGGCGGTCACAGGGTCGGGCTTGATACCACGGTCGATAATGCTGCGGCCCTTAGGCTGTTCGAGGCGGCGGGTTTCCGGCGCGAGGGGGTCTGGCGCGAATGCTGGCGCCGCCCGTCGGGTGACTGGGTGGATTGCGTCTTCATGGCCATGCTGCGCCGCGAGTGGCAGGAATGAGGCTGCGCCCCGCCACGGTCGACGATTTCGCCTTTATCCGGTCGCTGGCGCAGCGGCCGGATTATGCGGCGTTCATCACCGACGAGGACGAGGTGGCCTTGGCGCGGTATCTGGGCGATGCGTCAACGCGGTTGCTGGTCTGGGAAGATGCGGACGGCCCCGCCGGATATGCGCTGTTTTGCGAGATCGGTGATCTGTCGGGGCGGGTGGAATTGCGCCGCCTTGCGCTGGCGCGGGCGGGCAAGGGCGAGGGTGCGGCTTTCGTGCGGGTGCTGGTGGATTACGCTTTCGGTGAATTGCAGGCGGCGAAGTTGTGGCTCGATGCCTCGGGCGAGAATCTGCGCGCGCAGAAAATTTACGAACGGGCGGGCTTCCGGCTGGAGGGGCGGCTGGTGCAGCACTGGTTCCGGCCTGTGCTTGGCCGCACGGTGGATGTGATGCTTTACGGAATGCTGCGGGCGGAATGGGCCGAGATGACCCTTGCGGCCCCTGCCCCGCAGCCCTAAATTTGACGGCAAGCACAGGAGACCGGAATGGCCGTTGACGCACGCGATATCGAAAACCTGATCCGGGCGAGTTTCCCGAATGCCAAGATCACGGTCGACGGCGATGACGGGCAACATTTCGCAGCGGAAGTGATCGACGAAAGCTTCAAGGGGATGAACCGTGTGCAGCAGCAGCGGGCGGTCTATGCCGCGCTGAAGGGCAAGATGGATGGCGCGCATGGAGAGCTTCATGCGCTGGCGCTGACGACCAAAGCGCCGGAATGAAAGGATGACGGACATGAGTGCTTCGGACCAGATCCGCGAGACGATCGAGAAGAACGATGTGGTGCTGTTCATGAAGGGCACCAAGATGATGCCGCAGTGCGGCTTCTCAAGCCGCGTGGCGGGGGTCTTGAATTACATGGGCGTGAATTTCGCCGATGTGAACGTGCTGGCCGATGCAGAAGTGCGTCAGGGCATCAAGGATTTCAGCGAATGGCCGACGATCCCGCAGCTTTACGTCAAGGGCGAGTTCGTGGGCGGTTGCGATATCGTGACCGAGATGACGCTGTCGGGTGAGCTGGACGCGCTGTTCGAAGCGAAAGGCGTGAGTTTCGACAAGGACGCGGCAGAGAAGATTCGCGCGGCAAACGGCTAATATCGCAGCGATTTGTGGAAAAGGCCCGCGTCAGGCGGGCCTTTTTCATTGCGCCTTGCAGTCCGACAGAAGCGGCGTTTCGGTGCCCGCCGCGCCGTCTTTCCACAAAAGCGTGGCGCTGTCGCCCTTTGACCACCAGACGTAATTCGACCCGTCCGAAGGCCAGCCATAGCGTGCTCCCGAGGCGGAAACCTCTTGTTGCAGGGCGATCTGGCGGCCTTCGACCGTCAGCACGGCGACAGACGCGCCATCGGCGTTGACATAGGCCACCGGCACCTCGACCCCGCGTTCGCACAGGTAACGGGCGGTTACGAGTTGCTGGTCGGCATGGGCTGCAAAAGGCAGCAGCGCGGCCAAGGCGATCAGGCGGATCATACGCGCCGATCCTCGATCCGTGCGGCAAGCGCCTCGGTCCGGGCGGCGATCTCGGCAAGGGTATCTGCAAAATGCGGCGGGACCACCGGCACTTCGATACGCTGCGGTTCGGGGGTATCGCGGCCCTCGGCCTCGGCCAGACGGGCCTTGAGGCTGCGGTTTTCATCCTCGACCGCTGCCGTCCGGTCGGCCAGCATCAGCCCCGCCATCAACAGAAGCCGCGCTTCGGGCAGGCGGCCCATCGAGGCGGTCAGGGGTTGCGCTTCGGCGTCCAGCATGGCGGCGGCGGCTTGCAGGAAATGCTCTTCGCCCGGCTGGCAGGCGACGGTGAAGTTGCGCCCGCCGATGGTGATGGTCAGATCAGGCATGTTCGGACACCTCGGGCCTGTAGGGGGCGATCAGCGGGTCAAGCTCGGCGATGATTTCGTCGAGTTCGGCCATTTCGGCAAAACGGGTGACGCGGATCGATTCAAGCTCGGCCATCATGGCGCGGTTGATCTGTTCGGCATCGGGCAGTTTGTCGGCAGCGGTGCGGCGCAGGCTGCGCAGGCTTTCACGCAACTGGACCGCATTCTTGCGCATCCGCTCCATTTCCAGCCCCTGCACATCGACCAGACGGGTCAACTGTTCAACCCGCGCTTCGAGTTCGGAGGCGGGTTTGGGGGCGGGTTTGGGAGCGGCAAGCTGTTGTCGCAGGGCGTCGTTCTCGGCCATCGCGGCGGCAAGATCGGCCTTGAGGCGGTCAACCTCGGCCGTGTCGGCGGCGGGCGGCGGGGTGGTTTGTTCGACACCGGCCGCGATCCGCTGGAGGGCGGCGTTGATCCGGCGTTCAAGCTCGGCCAAGTCCTGCATGGGGTGCCCTTTCGTCTGTGCCTGCCTTAACGGTTCTTTTTATCGCCAAAGCCGCCGCCCCGCGCCAGAGCCAATTTGCGAATCGGCGGAACGACCCTTCCTTGCGATCTTAGCGCAATGCGGGGGGGCGGACTCAGGCCTTTCGGGCCAAAGACATGGCCAGATTGCTTGATCTTGCCGCTTGGGCTGTTATGCAGCGGTCGAGTTTTCCATAATTGCAGAAGACAGGACCATGGCCTTGGACATCCAAACCCTTCGTGACCGTCATCCGGACCACTGGAAACGCGCCTGCGCCATCCGCACGCTGACGCTCGATGCCGTGGCTGCAGCCAATTCGGGCCATTCGGGCATGCCGATGGGCATGGCGGATGTGGCGACCGTGCTGTTCGACAAGCACCTGTCTTTCGACCCCAAGGCCCCGCGTTGGGCCAACCGTGACCGTTTCATCCTGTCGGCGGGCCACGGGTCGATGCTGATCTATGCGCTGCTCTACCTGACCGGGTATGAGGATCTGACGCTGGAGCAGATCAAGAATTTCCGCCAGTGGGGTGCGATCACGGCGGGCCATCCGGAATATGGCCATGTCGCGGGCGTGGAGACCACGACCGGACCCTTGGGCCAAGGCATCGCCAATTCGGTGGGCTTTGCGATTGCCGAAGAAAACCTGCGCGCGCGCTGGGGGTCGAAGATCGTCGACCATTACACCTATGTCATCGCGGGTGACGGCTGCCTGATGGAGGGCGTTTCCCAAGAGGCCATCGCGCTGGCGGGCAAGCAGCAGTTGAGCCGCCTGATCGTGCTGTGGGATGACAATGGCATCACCATCGACGGCAAGGTGTCCTTGTCGGACGTGACCGACCAGAAGGCGCGGTTTGCGGCGAGCGGTTGGGCTGTGCTGTCGTGTGACGGGCATGACCCCGAGGATATCGACCGCGCGCTGAACGCGGCGAAAAAGTCGGACAAGCCGACGCTGGTTGCCTGCAAGACGCATATCGCGCTGGGCCATGCCGCGCAGGACACGTCCAAGGGCCATGGCGCGCTGACCGATGCAAGCCAGATGGCGGCGGCCAAGGCGGCCTATGGCTGGGATTACGCGCCCTTCGAAATTCCCGCCGATGTGAAAGCGGCGTGGGAGGCGATGGGCAAGCGCGGGGCTGCGGCCCGTGCCGAATGGAACACGCGTCTGGCAGCGCTTTCGGCGCAGAAGCAGGCGGAATTCGCGCGGATATTTGCGGGGGCCGCTCCGGCAAAGCTGGCCTCGGCCATTCGTGCGGTGAAGAAGCAGGCGGCGGAAACCGCGCCGAAGCTGGCAACCCGTGCGGCGTCGGAAAAGGTGCTGGCGGCGATCAATCCGGTGATGACCGAAACCATGGGCGGGTCGGCCGACCTGACGGGTTCCAACAACACCAAGACCGCCGATCTGGGCGTGTTCAGCCCCGAAGACCGCAAGGGACGCTACGTCTATTACGGCATCCGCGAGCATGGCATGGCGGCGGCGATGAACGGCATGGCGCTGCATGGCGGCGTGCGCCCCTATGGCGGGACGTTCATGTGCTTTACCGATTACGCGCGCCCGTCGATGCGGCTTTCGGCGCTGATGGGCGTGCCGGTGGTTTACGTCATGACGCATGACAGCATCGGTCTGGGCGAGGATGGCCCGACCCACCAGCCGGTCGAGCATCTGGCGATCAGCCGCGCCACGCCGGGCACGCTGGTGATCCGCCCCGCCGATATGGTGGAAACCGCCGAAGCCTGGGAAGTCGCGCTGACCGAGACCAAGCGCCCGACCGTGCTGGCGCTGAGCCGCCAGAACCTGCCCGCCGTGCGCAAGACCCACACCAACACCAACATGGTCGCCAAGGGTGCCTATGTGCTGGCCGAAGCCGTGGCGAAGCGTCAGGTGATTCTGATGGCGACGGGGTCCGAGATCGAGATCGCGCTGAAGGCCCGCGACGCGCTGGAGGCCGAAGGGATCGGCTGCCGCGTGGTGTCGATGCCCTGCATGGAGCTTTTTGCGGCTCAGGACGAGGTTTACCGCCGCAAGGTGCTACCGCCCGGTCCGGTGCGCGTGGCCATCGAAGCGGGCGTGCGCATGGGTTGGGACCGCTGGCTTTTGGGCGAACGCGGGCGCGAGGCCAAGGCCGGTTTCATCGGCATGTCGTCCTTTGGCGCCTCGGCCCCGATGGAGCGGCTGTACAAGGAATTCGGCATCACGGCAGATCATGCCGTGGCTATGGCGAAATCGATGCTTTGAGGGTTGGACGCAAAAGTTTTCGAAAACTTTTGCAAATTTCTTCGAGGAAATTTGGCCGCGCTTAATGCGCGGCCTTTTTCTTTCCGGTCACGGCAGCGATGGCAGGGCCGATGACACGGGTCGCCAGCGGGATGAGCAGCAGCCCCAGAATCACGCCGAAGGCTCCGTCGAAGGCAGCGGTCACCGCCCAAGCCAGCACGCCGGATGCGACGGGGGTGGCATGGGCGGCGGCTTCGGCCATGTGGTGGATGCTGTCGTAAAGCCACGGCCAACCCAGCACCTCAAGCCCGTGGGTGATGATGTTACCCCCCACCCACAGCATGGCCGCCGTACCGACGGTGGACAGGATCGCCATAAGGGTCGGCATGAATTTGACCAGCCCGCGCCCGAAGGCCCGCCCTGCCCCGGTGCGGCCGGTACCCGCCATGTGCAGGCCGATGTCGTCCATCTTTACGATCAGCGCCACCGCGCCATAGACGCCAACGGTGATGACGGTGCCGACGATGGCCAAGGTGATCGCCTCGGTCCAGAAGTTGGAATCCGGGATGGCGGCAAGCGCGATGGTCATGATCTCGGCCGACAGGATGAAGTCGGTCTTGATCGCGCCGGCAACTTTTTCTTCTTCAAGATGCGCCGGATCGGCGGTGTCGTAATCTTCCTCGACCCCGTGGTCCTTGACCGGCACCAGCGCGTGATACAGCTTTTCGGCCCCTTCGAAGCACAGGTAAGCGCCGCCCAGCATCAGCAAGGGCGTGATGGCCCAAGGCGCGAAATTGGCCAAGGCCAGCGCCACGGGCAGCAGGATGACAAGCTTGTTCTTCAGCGACCCGCGGGCGATGCGCCAGATGATCGGCAATTCGCGGTCGGCCTGAAAGCCGTGCACGTATTTCGGCGTCACTGCGGCGTCGTCGATCACCACGCCCGCCGCCTTGGCCCCCGCCTTGGCCGCGGCCCCCGCGATATCGTCAACCGAGGCTGCCGCGACTTTGGCGATGGCCGCTACGTCATCGAGAAGTGCCAGAAGTCCGCTCATGCTGCCGTTCCCTGTTGGTCCGTATTCCTAGGTAATGCGCAAACGGCGTTTTGCAAAGGGCAGCGCGTGTTAGCGCAAACCTTTGATGTTTGCGTTAACATGTTGATATATGGTCGTTTTTGCACTTGCAGCGCAGTCGTGCGACGGTAACACCGGCTGCACAAACGCACGGGAGGGCATTGGGCATGACCATCACCATCGGGATCAACGGCTTCGGGCGCATCGGACGCTGCACGCTGGCGCATATCGCAGAATCGGGGCGCAACGATGTGCAGGTGGTGGCGATCAATGCCACGGGACCGATCGAGACGAACGCGCATCTGCTGAAATACGACAGCGTGCATGGCCGCTTTCCGGGTGTGGTAAAGGTGCAGGACGGCCAACTTGACCTTGGCCGCGGGCCGATCCGCGTGATGTCATCCTATGATCCGTCCACGCTCGACTGGGAGGGGGTGGATGTCGTGCTGGAATGTTCGGGCAAGTTCAATGCGCGCGACAAGGCGGCGGTCCATCTGGGGCGCGGGGCCAAGCGGGTCTTGGTATCGGCCCCCGCCAGGCAGGCCGACAAGACGGTGGTCTACGGGGTGAATCACCGGCAGTTGACGGCAGAGCATCTGGTGGTGTCGAACGGGTCTTGCACGACGAACTGCCTTGCGCCCTTGGCCAAGGTGCTGAACGATGCCATCGGCATCGAAAGCGGCATCATGACCACGATCCACAGCTATACCGGCGACCAACCCACGCTGGACCGCCGCCACGACGACCTGTACCGCGCCCGCGCCGCCGCCATGGCGATGATTCCCACATCGACCGGTGCCGCGAAAGCCTTGGGCGAGGTGCTACCCGAACTGGCGGGCCGTCTGGACGGATCTGCCATCCGCGTGCCGACGCCCAATGTCAGCGCGGTGGACCTGACCTTTGTGGCGGGAAAATCGGTGACGGTGCAGGATGTGAACGACATCGTGCGCGCGGCGGCGGCGGGCTATATGGGCATGGTGCTGGCCTATGATCCCGAACCCAAGGTATCGATCGACTTCAACCACACGCCGCAATCTTGTATCTTTGCGCCTGACCAGACCAAAGTGGTCGGGGGCCGCACCGTGCGCGTGCTGGCGTGGTATGACAACGAGTGGGGCTTTTCCTGCCGCATGGCCGATGTGGCCGGTGTGATGGGGCGGCTCCTCCAATAACCGGAGGGGTCATGAGCGACCGCAACGCAGTCTATCTGGGTGCATTCGTGATCGGTGCACTTTTACTTGACCTGGGCCTGAACGGCGGGGCCGCGTCGTTCTTCCTTGTGCGAAAGCTGGCGGACTTTATCTATTTAGTGTCATTCTGGCGGCATTAGCGACGGAGTCGGGTTGAAATCCGACCCCGTTTCGGGATGTTAGCGCTATCGCAGGTGGCGGGATTCGCCACGCCAAGTCGAAAGGGAAAGCCATGACCGTCAAGGTAGCCATCAACGGGTTCGGCCGTATCGGGCGCAACGTTCTGCGCGGCATCATCGAATCGGGGCGCACCGATATCGAGGTGGTGGCGATCAACGATCTGGGTCCGGTCGAAACCAACGCACATCTGCTGCGCTTCGATTCAGTGCATGGCCGGTTTCCCGGCACCGTGACCACCGGCGACGACTGGATCGACGCAGGCCGCGGCCGTATGACAGTGACGGCGATCAAGAACCCCGCCGACCTGCCCTGGGGCCATGTCGATATCGTGATGGAATGCACCGGCATTTTCACGAGCAAAGAAAAATGCATGGCGCATCTGGAAAATGGCGCCAAGCGGGTGCTGATCTCGGCCCCTGGGGACGGGGCGGACAAAACAATCGTCTACGGCGTGAACCATGACACGCTGACCAAGGACGATCTGGTGGTGTCGAACGCGTCCTGCACGACGAACTGCCTATCGCCGGTGGCCAAGGTGCTGAACGATGCGATCGGCATCGAAAAGGGCATGATGACCACGATCCACAGCTATACCGGCGACCAGCCGACGCTGGATACGATGCACAAGGACCTGTATCGCGGCCGCGCTGCGGCGCTGTCGATGATCCCGACCAGCACGGGGGCGGCCAAGGCGGTGGGTCTGGTGCTGCCGGAACTGAAGGGCAAGATGGACGGTTTCGCCATCCGCGTGCCGACGCCGAACGTTTCGGTCGTGGACCTGAAGTTCATCGCCAAGCGCGCAACGAGCGTCGAGGAAGTGAACGCCGCGATCAAGGCTGCGGCAACGTCTGGCCCGCTGAAAGGCATTCTGGGCTATACCGAGTTCAAGAACGTCTCGTCCGACTTCAACCACGACCCGCATTCGTCGGTGTTCCACATGGACCAGACCAAGGTGATGGACGGAACCTTTGTGTCGATCCTGACGTGGTATGACAACGAATGGGGCTTTTCCAACCGCATGGCCGACACGGCCGTGGCGATGGGCAAGCTGATCTGAACCGTCTGACCGTTTCAGGAACGGTGGGGTCTGGCGACTGGCCCCGCCGTTTGCGTTTTCTGGCGCAGAAAACGCGCCGGAATTTGACGCAAATTCCGGTGCCAACGGTGGGCGGCGGTTTCTGCGTCAGAAACCGGACCGGATTTTGCGTCAAATTCCGCTTTGCGATTTATGACAATGCTATGCGTTTGACGCATAGCGGCATCCGCCCATTGTCCGTTGTTAGCGCCACCATTGCGGCCCATCTATGGGGCACGCCGAAGGGACAACCGAAAAGCCCTTGGCGATGCAAAGGAATGCAAAATGTTGACTGTGATCGAAACGCTGAAAGCCGCTGCTGCCAACCGTGCAGCCTACCGGCGCACCCGCGACGAGATTGCCCGCCTGCCGCGCGACATCGCGCTGGATCTGGGGATTTTCCCCGAAGATGCAAGCCGCATGGCATGGGCAGCCGTTTACGGCAAATAAGGAATTCAGGCGCTGACAGGGGCCGGGGCAGAGGGGACACCCTATGCCTTTTTCATTTCAGCCCAGTTTCTTCTTCAGCGCCGTCACGACCGGCGGAGTCACGAATTTCGACACATCGCCACCCAGCCGCGCGATTTCCTTGACCAGTTTCGACGCGATGGCCTGACGGCGGGCATCGGCCATCATGAAAACGGTTTCGATACTGGCATCGAGCGCGCGGTTCATGCCGACCATCTGGAATTCGTATTCGAAATCGGCCACGGCGCGCAGCCCGCGCACGATCACCGATGCGCCCACGTCACGGGCGCAATCGATCAGCAAGTTCTCGAACGGGTGGACCACGATTTCTCCCCCCGTCTTGGCGACGATGGCGGCACATTCCGCCTCGACCATCGCCACGCGTTCCTCGAGCGTAAACATCGGACCCTTGTCACGGTTGATGGCGACGCCGATCACCAGACGGTCGACCAAGGCCATGGCACGCTGGATGATATCGACGTGACCCAGCGTGATCGGATCGAAGGTTCCCGGATAAAGGCCGATACGCATGGGTCCCCCTGCCCTGTCCACGGCTTGCACGCAACAATATTGCGCGACTTAAGGCAAGACCCAAAGCGGCGGTCAGAAGCCCTTGATCATGCCTTCGAGCGCGTCCTTTTCCATCGCCAGTTCCATCAGACGCGCCTTTACCACGTCACCGATCGAAATCAGCCCGACCATCTGGTCGCCTTCGAGCACCGGCATATGGCGGAAGCGGCCATCGGTCATCTTTTGCAAGACCTCGTCCGCCTTGTCGTCGCGGCGGCAGGTGGTGATCGTTGCCGTCATGACGGTATCGACGGTATCGGCCATGCAGGCCGCCCCGCGACGGCCAAGCTCACGCACGATGTCGCGTTCCGACAGGATGCCCGACACTCGCTTGCCATCGGGTGACACGATCACCGCGCCGATACGGCGCGACGACAGGATTTCGGCCGCCTTGGCAAGGCTGGTGCCGGGGGGGACCGTGACGACACCATCGTCGGATTTGGATCTGAGGATCTGCTGGACGTGCATCTGGACCTCCCGTTCCGTGCGCTGTCGGTCAAGGGTCGGCCCGCATGTATGAGTCTGTCAAGGAAGGATTGTCAGAACGGGAACTATACCCGCAGCTCAAGCCGCGCCATTTCGGCCCTGATGCCCGTGACCAGAAGATCGGCAAAGCGGTTGAGCCTCTCGACCCGCCCGTCATCGGCGTGGCGGATCAGCCAGAAGGCGCGGGTCAGGCTGACCTGATCGGGGATGATCTTCACAAGGCCCGGTGCGGCGGGAAGGGCGAAGTCATGCACGATGCCCACCCCTGCCCCGCAGCGCAGCCAGTTGAGTTGCACCGAGACGGAATTCGAGGCCAGCGGCACGGTGGTGGCCCCGATCTCGGACAGATAGTCGAGTTCCTTGTCGAAGATCATATCGGGAATATAGCCGATCATGCGGTGGGATTTGAGGTCGTCTGGCGTGGTGATGGGGTCGTGGCGCGACAGGTAATCGGGGTGGGCGGCAAGGTGCAGGTGATAGTCGGTCAGTTTCTGCACGGTCAGGCGGCCTGCGGTGGGGCGGCTGACGGCGATGGCCATATCGGCCTCGCGCTTGGACAGGTTGATGACGCGGGGAAGGGCGACGATCTGCACTTCGAGCCCGGGGTTGGCATCGCAGATTGCCGCCAGAACCTGCGGCAACAGGTAGTTGGCGCAACCGTCCGGTGCGCCGATGCGGATTTGTCCGGTCAACCCTTCGGGGCCGGTCAGAGCCTCGCGTGCGCCCTCCATCGCGGATTCGGCGCGTTCGGCGTGCGACAGCAGGCGGGTGCCTTCTTCGGTCAGGGCATAGCCTTGGGGTGATTTGGCAAAAAGCCGTGCGCCCATGGCGTCTTCCAGCCGCGCGATGCGGCGGCCCACCGTGGCGGGGTCGATCCGCAGGCGCTTACCGGCCGCCGACAGGCTTTCGCTGCGGGCCACGGCAAGGAAGATGCGAAGGTCGTCCCAGTCCATGATTTACCGTTTTATCTTGCGCCACGGTCAGGATTGCCCCGTGGCCCAAAGCCACGGGGCGCGCTCCTATCGTCAGTCCTGCAAAAATGCAAAGCCCTTTTGAAATCTTGCCTCTGTTTGCCGCATTTCCGCAAGGCTAATGTGATACCAACCAAATGGAGGACGCCATGAAAGAGATCGGTCACTGGATCAACGGCAAGCATGTTGCAGGCACTTCGGGCCGCTTTGCCGATGTGTTCAACCCCGCCACGGGCGAAGTGCAGGCCCGCGTGGCGCTGGCGACGAAGGCCGAGCTTGACGCCGCCACCGCAGATGCTGCACAGGCGCAGGTCAAATGGGGTGCCACCAACCCGCAGCGCCGCGCCCGCGTGATGATGGAATTCGTCCGCCTGCTGAACCGCGACATGCAGAAACTGGCCGAAGTGCTTTCATCCGAACATGGCAAGACCGTGCCGGACGCCAAGGGCGACATCCAGCGCGGGCTGGAAGTGATCGAATTCTGCATCGGCGCGCCGCATCTGCTGAAAGGTGAATTCACCGACAGCGCAGGCCCCGGCATCGACATGTATTCCATGCGCCAACCCATTGGCGTCGCAGCGGGAATCACGCCGTTCAACTTTCCGGCGATGATTCCGTTGTGGAAGATGGGCCCCGCGCTTTCCTGCGGCAATGCCTTTATCCTGAAGCCTTCGGAGCGTGATCCGTCTGTGCCGCTGATGCTGGCCGAACTGTTCCAAGAGGCCGGTCTGCCCGATGGCGTGTTGCAGGTCATCAACGGCGACAAGGATTCGGTCGATGCCATCCTAGATAACCCGCTGATCGCCGGTATTGGCTTTGTCGGCTCGACCCCGATCGCGGAATACATCTACGGGCGCGGCTGCGCCAACGGCAAGCGTGTGCAGTGCTTTGGCGGTGCCAAGAACCACATGATCATCATGCCCGATGCCGACATGGACCTTGCCGCCGATGCGCTGGTGGGTGCCGGATACGGCGCTGCGGGCGAGCGGTGCATGGCGATCTCGGTCGCGGTTCCGGTGGGGGACGAGACCGCCGACCGGCTGATCGAAAAGCTGATTCCGCGGATCGAAAAGCTGAAGGTCGGCCCCTACACCGCTGGCAACGATGTCGATTACGGTCCGGTCGTTACGGCTGCTGCCAAGGCCAATATCCTGAAACTGGTCGAATCGGGCGTGGCGCAGGGCGCGAAACTGGTCGTCGATGGCCGCGGGTTCAAACTGCAGGGCTACGAGGACGGCTTCTTCGTCGGTCCGCACCTGTTCGACCATGTGACGGCCGACATGGACATTTACCGCAAGGAAATCTTCGGGCCGGTCCTGTCGACCGTCCGCGCCAAGACCTATGAAGAGGCGCTGAAACTGGCCATGGACCACGAATATGGCAACGGCACGGCCATCTTCACCCGCGACGGCGACACGGCGCGCGATTTTGCCGCCCGCGTCAACGTCGGCATGATCGGTATCAACGTGCCGATCCCGGTTCCGCTGGCCTATCACACCTTTGGCGGCTGGAAGAAATCGGCCTTTGGCGACCTGAACCAACACGGGCCAGACTCGTTCCGGTTCTATACCCGCACCAAGACCATCACCTCGCGCTGGCCGAGCGGAATCAAGGAAGGCGCGTCGCTGAACTTCAAGCCGATGGACTGACCATCATTCCCGATCAAAGTGCAACGGGCCGCCCATGGGTGGCCCTTTGTCGTTGCAGGCCTTGATTGCGCCGCGCCTGCCCTGTTTGATTAAGGTCGAGCAGATGGGGTGACGAGTCATGGATTGGATTGCAGGGCTTGGGACGCTGATGCAGGCGACCAAGGCCGAGTTGGCAGGTTTGCCGAAACGGTCGCTGCCCAAGGGTTTAGACCTGTTTTCGCCCGGAGATCGCGCCCAAGGCTATCCAGTGATCCTTGCGGGGCGGGTCGAGGTGTTTCTGGTCGGTCCGAACGGGCGCGAAATCTTGCTTTATGCGGTCGAGCCGGGGCAATCCTGCGTGCAGACCACGCTGGGGCTGCTGGGCGACGAACCCTATACGGGGGCGGCAACCACGGTGTCAGACTGCGAGACGGTGGTGATTCCCAAGCCGCTGTTTTTGCGGCTGATGGACGCCGACGCGGGCTTTCGCAGCTTTGTGCTGCGGTCTTTTGGCCAACGCATGGGTGATCTGACGCGGCTTTTGGAATCGGTGGCCTTTGGACGGGTCGAGGCGCGGCTAGCATCGGCCTTGCTCGACCTTGCCGAAGGGCATGTCGTGCGGGCAACGCAATCCGAGATCGCGGCGCGGATCGGATCGGCGCGCGAGGTGGTGTCGCGCAAGCTGGATGCCTTTGCCAAATCGGGCTGGGTGACGACCGAACGCGGCGAGGTGCATTTGCGCGACCCTGCGGCACTGCGGCGGGCCTCGGCCGCGCAATGAAAAAGGGCGGGGTTTCCCCCGCCCTTTCGCGTTTCTGTCCGGTCTATCAGGCTGCTTGCGTGCGGGCAGCGGCACCGGCGCGCAGCACGTAGTAGACCACCCCGCCCACGGCGACGCCGAAGAACCAGCCATAGGTGCCCCACCATGCCGGAAGCACCGTGGTAAAGGTCGGCAAGATCGACGAGAACACCATGCCGACGGCCAGCGCGACAAAGGCCTTGGCGTGGAAGCCGCCGTTGAACTTGAACTCGCCCTCTTCCTGATAAAGCGCGTTCACGTCGAGGCGTCCTTTGCGGATCAGGTAGTAATCCACCATCATGATCCCGAAGATCGGGCCCATGGTCGAGCCGATGAAGTTCACGAAATGGGCGGCGCCGGTTTCCCAAGGGGCCCAGGGGTAAAGCACCAGCGCGATGCCTGCCGCGATGTAGCCGCCCTTTTTAAAGTCGATCTGCCGCGGGAAGACGTTGGCAAAGTCGAAGGCGGGCGACACGAAGTTGGCCACCACGTTGATGCCCAGCGTAGCGACCGCAAAGGTCAGCGCAGCCAGCAGCGCAAGGAACCACGAGTCGAACTTGGCCGAGATGGCTTCGGGGTGCAGCAACACCTCGCCATAGACCGAGAAGGCGGCGGTAGTGGTCACACCGGCGACAAGGCAGAAGGCCAGAAGGTTGATCGGCAGGCCCCAGAGGTTGCCCTTGCGCAGCGCCTTTTCATCGGTGGCATAGCGCGAGAAGTCGCAGAAGTTCAGGTAGAGCGCTGCGAAATAGGTGATCCAAGTCGCGGCAACTGCGGCAAGGGCGGCAAACGATCCGGGCGCAGCGGCCACACCGGCGTCAGCCGTGGCTTTCAGCAGCACATCTTGCGGAATTTCCGACCCGAAGCTGAAGGTGCCGGATTTGATGACCAGATAGGCGGCAAGGAACAGCATCATCGCCCAGACGGCGGGACCGGCCCAATCCTGGAACTTGCGGACGGTTTCCATGCCGCGCTGGATGATAAGCAGTTGCGCCGACCAGACGAGCAGGTAGCAGATCACTTCCAGCGTCGAATGGCCGAGGAAATGGCTGTTCTGGTGGAATTCAAGCAGCGCGGGCGAACGCACGAGCAGCGCCACGATGGCACCGCCTGCGGCAGCGGTCTGCGCGCCATACCAGAAGCAGGCGACCACGGCCCGCACCAGCGCGGGGATGTTCGCGCCGAAAGTGCCGAACGAGGCGCGGGCAAGCACCGGGAACGGCACGCCGGTACGGACGCCCGCGTTGCCGACCATCGACATCATCGCAAAGATCACCAAAGACCCGATCCCGATGGCGATGACGAAATTCAGGAAGCTGCCGCACAGCAAAAACAGCGACGCGGCAAGATAATAGCCCCAAAGGCTGTGAACGTCGGATGTCCAGACGTTGAAGATCGAGAAAGCGCCCCATTTGCGTTCGGTTGCCGGGGCCAGATCCTCGTTGTGAAGCGAGGGTGACGGATTGATCAGTTTCAAGCTTTGTCCCTTCCTGATGGGGGTGCGCAGGTCTTTGCCCGGCGACCCGATGGGCGACGGCTCCGGCTCTGTGGCCGGATTCCGGTGGTTACGTGCAAAGCCGCACTCTGCGGCATGGCAGCAACCTGCGCCCGAACGCCGCAGACGGCAATGCCCTGAAAATGAGCATGACCTTTCGGATATTTTTGAAAAAGCTTTGTCCTGAACCGCAGTTTACCGGCGACTTCCCGCCGGTAAACGCCGCGTGCCGCCCGTCACTCTGCCGCGACGCGTCGCGGTTTGAGCATGTCGGCAAGGTAGCGGCCGGTATGGCTGGCTTCAACCTTGGCGACATCTTCGGGGGTGCCTACGGCAACGATCTGTCCGCCGCCGTCACCGCCTTCGGGTCCGATGTCGATGAGCCAGTCGGCGGTTTTGATGACGTCTAGGTTGTGTTCGATCACCACGACCGTGTTGCCCTGATCGACCAGTTCGTGCAGAACTTCGAGCAGTTTGCGCACATCTTCGAAATGCAGGCCGGTCGTCGGTTCGTCGAGGATGTAAAGCGTGCGGCCCGTGGCCCGCCGCGCCAACTCTTTGGACAGCTTGACCCGCTGCGCCTCGCCGCCCGAAAGCGTGGTCGCCTGCTGGCCGACCTTGATATAGCCAAGACCCACCTGACACAGCGCATCCATCTTTTCGCGGATGGCAGGCACGGCGGTAAAGAAGCCCTGCGCTTCTTCGCATGTCATATCAAGAACGTCGGCTATGCTTTTGTTCTTGAACTTAACTTCCAACGTTTCACGGTTGTAGCGCTGGCCCTTGCAGGTTTCGCAGGTCACATAGACATCGGGCAGGAAGTTCATCTCGATCTTCAACACGCCATCGCCTTGGCACGCCTCGCACCGGCCGCCCTTGACGTTGAAGCTGAAGCGGCCGGGTTGGTAGCCGCGTGTCTTTGCCTCGGGCAGGCCCGCGAACCAGTCGCGGATCGGGGTAAAGGCGCCGGTATAGGTGGCGGGGTTTGACCGTGGCGTGCGTCCGATGGCGCGCTGGTCGATGTCGATCACCTTGTCGAGGTGTTCGAAACCGCGGATCGTCTCGCAGGGGGCGGGGGTTTCACGCGCGCCGTTCAGGCGGCTTGCTGCGGTCTTGAACAGGGTCTCGATCGTCAGGGTGGACTTGCCGCCGCCAGAAACGCCGGTCACGCAGACGAACATGCCCAGCGGGAAATCGGCCGTGACGTTTTGCAGGTTGTTGCCGGTCGCGCCAACCACGGTCAGTTTCTTGCCGCTGCCCTTGCGCCGCACCTTGGGCACGACAATTTCGCGCTGGCCCGAAAGATATTGCCCCGTCAAGCTGGCCGGATCGGCCTGTATCTGGGCCGGCGTGCCATGGGCCACCACCCGCCCGCCATGCACCCCTGCACCGGGGCCGATGTCAAAGACATAATCCGCCTCGCGGATCGCGTCTTCGTCGTGTTCGACCACGAGCACGGTGTTTCCGGCGTCGCGCAGGTTCTTGAGCGTGGTGAGCAAGCGGTCATTGTCGCGCTGGTGCAGGCCAATGCTGGGTTCGTCAAGCACGTAAAGCACCCCCGTCAGGCCCGACCCGATCTGGCTGGCCAGACGGATGCGCTGGCTTTCGCCCCCCGACAGGGTGCCCGCATTGCGCGACAGGGTGAGGTAATTCAGCCCGACATTGACCAGAAAGCCCAGACGTTCCCTGATTTCCTTGAGGATCGCCCGCGCGATTTCGTTCTTTTGCGTGCCGAGCGTTTCGGGGACCGTGCCGATCCATGCAAATGCCTCGGCAATCGACATCCGCACTACTTGCCCGACATGCATGCCCGCGATCTTGACGGCCAGCGCCTCGGGTTTCAGGCGGTAGCCGTGGCAGGCGCCGCAGTCGCGGTTGTTCTGGTAGCGTTCGAATTCCTCGCGCACCCAGGCGCTGTCGGTCTCGCGGAAGCGGCGTTCCATGTTGGGAACCACGCCTTCGAAGATGCGCGACACTTCGTAGATGCGGCCGCCCTCGTCGTAGCGGAACTTGATCTCTTCTTCACCCGACCCGTGCAAAAACACCTGCTGCACCGATGCGGGCAGGTCTTTCCACTTGGTCTTGCGGTCGAACTGGTAGTGCTTTGCCAGCGCCTCGATGGTCTGGGTGAAATAGGGCGACTTCGATTTGGCCCAAGGCGCAAGCGCGCCCTGACCCAGCGTCAGTCCCTGATCGGGCACGATCAACCGTTCGTCGAAGAACAGTTCCACGCCAAGCCCGTCGCAAACCGGACAGGCGCCAAAGGGCGCGTTGAACGAAAACAGCCGCGGTTCGATTTCCGAGATGGTAAAGCCCGAAACCGGGCAGGCGAATTTCTCGGAATAGGTGATGCGCTGACCTTCGCCCTCGGCCGGTGCGGTCTCGATGATGGCGATGCCATCGGCAAGGTCCAAGGCGGTGCGAAAGCTGTCGGCCAGCCGCGTCTGGATACCGTCGCGCACCACGATACGGTCGACCACCACGTCGATGTTGTGGCGGAACTTCTTGTCCAGAACGGGCGGTTCTTCCAGCTCGTAGAAGGCTCCGTTCACCTTGACGCGCTGGAAGCCCTGTTTGCGAAGCTCGATGAACTCTTTCTTATACTCGCCCTTGCGGTCGCGGATGATCGGGGCAAGCAGATAGGCGCGCGCGCCCTCCTCCATCGCCATGACGGCATCGACCATGTCCTGTACCTGCATCGCGGTGATCGGCAGGCCGGTCGCGGGCGAATAGGGCGTGCCGACGCGGGCAAACAAAAGGCGCATGTAATCGTAGATTTCGGTGACGGTGCCGACGGTGGAGCGCGGATTTTTCGACGTGGTCTTTTGTTCGATGGAAATGGCGGGCGACAGGCCGCTGATATGGTCGACATCGGGCTTGCCCATCATGTCGAGGAACTGCCGCGCATAGGCCGACAGGCTTTCGACATAGCGCCGCTGCCCTTCGGCATAGATCGTGTCGAAGGCCAACGAGGATTTCCCCGACCCCGACAGGCCGGTGATCACGACCAGTTGGTCGCGCGGAATGTCGACATCGATGCCCTTGAGGTTATGCTCGCGCGCACCCCGCACCTCGATGAACTTCTGCTCGGCCATGCCATCCCCCACCCGACTGCGGATAATAACGCACCAGATAGGTCAGACGGGCCGAGTCTCCAATCGAAAAAAGTGAACAAGTGGTGAACGTATCGGAACCGAAGCGGAACGGTTCCGAAAATTACGCGGGCCGGTCAGCCCGACGCCGCCGCGTCTGAAGGCTGTGGATGGCAATTCCCGCCAGACAAAGCGGCAGCGCAAAGATCGCCACCCCCGCCGGTCCGACCGTTGCGATCATCCATGCCAGCAGTGGCGTGCCGGTGGTGGTGCCCAGATTGCCCAGTTGCGCCACGGCACCCGACGCACGGGCGCGGTCCATCGCGCTGTCGTTAAGCTGCGGGATCGACGCGAAACTGGCACCTTGCACGATGCCCATCGCGGCGGCGAGCGTCAGGCTGGCCACCAGCATCACGGCAGGATGCCCCCAGCCCAGCCCCAGCAGCAGGGCCGCCGCCGCGCCCACGGCAAAGCCGCCCTGCACCAGCCGCACCGCAGTCAGGCGGCCCAGCAGCCAGACGCCAAGCGTCAGCGACACGGCGATCGACACCAGCGGCATGCCCGCCGCCACCCCCGCCTGCATCGGGGCAGGCATCAGCGGCGGCAGCAGCGTCAGCACGGCAACGTAAAGCGCGGTGTAGCAGACGAACCCCGTCGCGGGGGCGGCGACGCGGGGCGAGGCATAGATGGCAGCGTGCTGGCCAATCAACCCGGTCATCGGTGCAAAGGCGGCGACCGGATCGGTCGGCAGCAGCCCGCGCAGCACCAGCGCCAAAGCGGCCATCCAAAGGGCATGCGTGCCAAAGAGCGGGGCCAGACTGCCCCCCGCCAGCAAGGGCGGCGCGACGATGGCCAGCACCGCATAGGTGACGCCGAAGAAACTGCTCCACAGCGTCATGGCCAACCCCTGATGCCGTTGCGGTGCAACTCCGGCGATCATGGTCGGCCCGACGACGACGATGGCCAGATGCGACACCCCCTCGATCACGCGCGTGGCAAACAGCGCGGCATAGGGCAGGGCCAGCACCTGCAAGGCCGACATCACCGCCCCCAGCGCCAGCGCCGTCACGATGGCGCGGCGCGGCCCGATGCGGGCGACCAGCAAACCCGCCGTGGTGCCGAACACCAGCCCGACGATGCCCACGACCGACACCAAAAGCCCGATCCCGACAGGCCCGTGACCGGGAAACCGCGCGGCGAACAGGTCAAAGGCAAAGGATATCTTGCCGAACTGCGCCGCAGCGCCCAGCCCCGCGCACCACAGCGCCAGCACCGTCAATACCGCGCGCATGGTTTCCCCCGTTCCTGTTGTCTTAGATATCCTGCGGGGGGTGCGGGGGGTGAAAACCCCCCGCTCCTGTCAGAAGTGCAAGGCACGACCGTAGGCGTCGAGCACCGATTCATGCATCATTTCCGAAAGCGTCGGATGCGGGAAAACCGTGTTCATCAGGTCTTCCTCCGTGGTTTCCAGCGTGCGCCCGATCACATAGCCCTGGATCAGCTCGGTCACTTCCGCGCCGACCATATGGGCCCCCAAAAGCTCGCCGGTCTTGGCATCGAAGATGGTCTTGACCAGCCCTTCGGATTCCCCAAGCGCGATGGCCTTGCCATTGCCGATAAACGGAAAGCGGCCAACGCGGATGTCGTGCCCTGCGGCCTTGGCCTTATCCTCGGTCATGCCGACGCTTGCGACCTGCGGGTAGCAATAGGTGCATCCCGCGATGCTGCCCGGTTTGATCGGGTGCGGATGGCCGCCCGCGATCAGTTCGGCAACCATCACGCCCTCGTGGCTGGCCTTGTGCGCCAGCCACGGCCCGCCTGCGATATCGCCGATGGCATAAAGCCCGTCGACACCGGTGCGGCAATATTCGTCCGTCACCACATGGGTCCGGTCGATCTTGACGCCAAGCGCTTCAAGGCCAAGGTTCTCGACGTTGCCGACGATGCCGACGGCCGAGATCACGGTATCGAATTCGTGCAGCTCGGTCCTGCCGCCCTGTTCGATATGGGCGGTCACACCCTGCCCCGGTTTGCGGTCAAGCTGTTTGACGGCGGCTTTTTCCAGGATCTTAATGCCCTGCTTCAGGAAGGATTTCTTGGCGAAGGCGGCGATTTCGGCATCTTCCACCGGCAGGATGCGGTCCATCACCTCGACCACCGTGGTCTCGGCACCCAGCGTGTTGAAGAAACTGGCGAATTCGATGCCGATGGCGCCCGAACCGATCACCAGCAGCTTCTTGGGCATCCGCACGGGTTGCAGAGCGTGGCGGTAGGACCAGACCAGATCGCCATCGGCTTCCAGACCGGGCAGCGACCGCGCCCGTGCGCCGGTGGCAAGGATGATGGCGGGGGCGGTCAGCTCTTCGGTGCCCTTGTCGGTTTTCACCGTCACGCGGCCCTTGGCGGGAATGGTCGCCTCGCCCATCACAACGGCAATCTTGTTCTTCTTCATCAGGTGGCCGATGCCCGACGACAATTGCTTTGCCACACCGCGCGACCGTGCGACCACTGCGGGCAGGTCGAACGACACGCCGCTGGCCGACAGGCCGAATTCCTTGGCGCGGTGCATCAGGTGGAACACTTCCGCCGACCGCAACAGCGCCTTGGTGGGAATGCAGCCCCAGTTCAGGCAGATGCCGCCCAGATTTTCGCGCTCGACGATCACGACCTTCTTGCCCAGTTGCGCCGCACGGATGGCGGCGACATAGCCGCCCGGACCCGCGCCGATCACGATCACATCATAGGTTGCGGCCATGTCTTCCTCCCTCAAGAAAAGTAGTTTGGCCTTAAACTATATGCGCAAGCCGAGCAACGCATGCAACGCCGTGACGCTATGCACCGCTTGCATGGCTGTCTTTCAACGCGCGGACAACCGCGCCATAGCCGCCCTGTTCCAGAAACACAGCCTCGTCGGGTGTCGAATCGCGGCCCAAGGCGGCGTTGCGGTTGGGAAAGCGGCCGAAGCGGGTAATGACCTGTTGATGGGCGCGGGCATGCAGCAGCAGGTCGGGGTCAGTCATGCGTTCTGCAATCAAGGCGACGCAAGCCGCTTGGTCGGCGGGGTCTTCGGAATGTTCGTAAGGCAGGTAAAAGAACTGCCGTTCGGGTTCGGGCGCGTTCATGTCCCAGCCGTTGGCAACGGCCGTCTTGGCCGCCGCCAGCGCCAGCGGGTCAGTGGCAAAGCTGTCGGGCGTGCCGCGAAACATGTTGCGCGACAACTGGTCGGTCAGGATGAGGAAGGCCAGCGTGCCCACGGTGCCCTCGACCCAGTGGTCAAGCCCGCCGTCACGGGCGGCTTCCCAAAGGTCGGCAAACAACAGGCACGCGGCGTCGATCTCGTCGCCTCCGGCATACCAGCCATCGGGGCCGATCTCGCCCAGCCAGAAGTCGAGCACTTGGACAGGGTCGGACATTCACGCGCCTTTCGCTTTGTCCAAAGGCTGACAGGCTTTCGCGGGTGGTGCAAGGCAAGGCGAAAGCCAAAGGACGGGGGTCAGCGCCCCTGCCCCTTCTCCATCACCGCGGCTGCGGCAACGGGCGATGCGGTCGGCACGAGGTTGGCGTAATGCCCCGTCCCTGCCGGTGCAGCACGGCGCGACATCCGCCACAGCGCATAGCCCGCCAGCGCCATGTACAAAAGCGCGATGAACAGGAAAAATCCCGAAGGGCCGATCTGCCCCATGATCCAACCGGTGACGAGCGGTCCGAAAATCGCCCCGAACCCGTTGAGGAAGATCATCCCCGCGCTGGCCGCTGCCATGTCGTCCTTGCCGAGGAAGTCGTTGGTATAGGCGATCAGCAGCGCATAGACCGGATTGGTGATCCCGCCCAGCAGCAGCGCCACGATCAGCAACAGCCCGAAGGGCAGATCGACCGCGACCGGCACCAGCATCGCCAACGACGCGATCACGCACAGCACCATGATCAGCTTGCGGCGGTCCATCCGGTCGGAAATCCAGCCGATGGGATATTGAAGCACCAGCCCGCCCAGATACAGCGCGCCGATGAACAGCGAGATGTCGCGCACCGACAGCCCCTTCATCGACCCCCAGACCGCCGCCATGCCGAACATGGCCGAGAACACGCCCCCCGTCAGCAGCATCCCCGCACAGCCAAGCGGCGAGATGCGGAACAGCGCGCGAAACGACAGCGCCTTGGTCGATTCGAAGGTGGGAGCCGGAGTGGGGGCCAGCAACAGCGGTAAAAAGGCCAGCGACACCAGCACCGAGGGGATGACGAACAGCGTAAAGCCCGACGGATCGGACACGTTCAGCAGCGCTTGGCTTGCGATGATGCCCAGCATCTGCACGATCATATAGGCCGACAGCGCCTGTCCCCGCGTCTCGTTGGTGGCGGCGTTGTTCAGCCAGCTTTCGGTGGTGATGTAGATACCCGAAAAGCAAAAGCCGATCAGCACGCGCAGGGCCGACCATACGATCCAGTCGGGCGCCACCGGATAAAGCACCAGCACCGCCGAGATGACCGACCCGAGCGCTGCAAAGACCCGCACATGCCCCACCTTGCGGATCATCGTGGGGGCCATGCGCGACCCGAACAGGAAGCCCGCGAAATAGGCCGACATGACGATCGAGATTTCAAAGGTGCTAAACCCTTCGATCCCGCCACGGATGCCCAGCAGCGACCCCTGTATCCCGTTGCCTACCATCAGCAACATCACGCCCAGCAAAAGCGGCCACGAGTTGCGAAGGACTGTCAGCATGGGCGCGTTCTCTCAAAAGGCGGTACAGGGGTAGCACGGGCGACCCGCCCGACCGCGCGGGAATGCGACAGGGACGGCATCGCTTGCGTCAGGGCGCGGCGTCGGGAACCAGCAGCGACGAATCACCGTAGCTGAAAAACCGGTAACGGTTGGTAACGGCGTGGTCGTAGATATGGCGGATGCGGTCTTGCCCCATCAGCGCCGAAACCAGCATCATCAGCGTCGATTTGGGCAGGTGAAAGTTGGTCATCAACGCATCGGTTATCTGGAACCGGAAGCCGGGGTAGATGAAGATGTCGGTCGGCCCCGTCCAGGGTTCGACCTTGCCCGAGCGTCCCGCGCTTTCGATCAGGCGTAGCGCCGTGGTGCCGACGGGGATGATGCGCCCGTTAGCCGCCTTGGTCGCGTTGATCGCGGCGGCGGCATCGGGCGTCACCTCGCCCCATTCGGCATGCATCTTGTGGGTGGTCACATCCTCGACCTTGACGGGCAAAAAGGTGCCCGCGCCCACGTGCAGGGTGACTTCGGTGAAATCGACGCCCATGTCGGCCAGCGTCTGCAACAGCGCCGCATCGAAATGCAGCGATGCCGTGGGGGCCGCCACGGCGCCCGCGCGGCGGGCAAAGACGGTCTGGTAATCGTCGCGGTCCTGCGCATCGGGCGCGCGTTTGGCGGCGATATAGGGCGGCAGCGGCATCGCGCCCGCTGCCGCCAAGGCCGTGTCGAAATCGTCGCCGGTCAGGTTGAACATCAGACGCAGATCGGTTTCCGATTTTTCGGCAACGGTGGCTGACAGCGCGTCGGAAAAGCGGATCACCTCGCCCGCGTTCACCTTGCGCAGGGGTTTGGCCAGCGCTCGCCAGCCGGTCGCCTGCGGTTCCAGGAGCGTGATCTCGATCTTGGCCACCGCCTCGCCACGTACGCGATGGCCGGTCAGGCGGGCGGGAATGACGCGGGTGTTGTTCAGCACCAGCCTGTCGCCACGGCGAAAGATGGCGGGCAGGTCGTAGACATGGCGGTCGGAAATCCGGTCGCCTTCGGCCAGCAGCAGCCGCGCATGGGTGCGCGGACGGGCCGGACGCGTGGCGATCAACTCTTCGGGCAGGTCGAAATCGAAATCGGACAGTTTCATCCGCCGCTGTCTCCCAATCTGGGCGGAGGGCTGCGGAACAACTCGCGGAACCGTCCGGGGGTAAGGATCGAAAGGGGGTTCACGGAAACCGTGGCCCCGCTGGCATTGCCGGTCACTTCGTAGTTGAAGCCGAACAGCCCCTCGCCGCGCTTGGTGAAGATCGACCCGATCCCGTTCAACAGATATAGCGGCGAGACGACGCCTTGCAGGCGCATTTCCTTGCTGTCGGTGCCGTATATCCCGGCCATCGACACGCCCAGCGACGCGCCGACCGCCGAGGCGCGGGAAATCTGCACGGCACCCGGAACGACGGTGAAATCGCCCACGGCTTCGTTGAACAAAAGCCCCTCGCCGTTGAGCTGTTCGAGCAGGCCAACGACCGAGACGGCGGACAAAAGTTCGGCCAGCACCGGCGCGTTGGCGACGCGGACACGGGTGATCTGCGCCGAGCCGCTGTAATGGCCGGGCTTGGCTTGCGGCGTCAGCGCCATGTCGAGCGCCCCGCCGCGGGCCGAGGTAAAGACGCCCGCGCTGTCGAGCACCGCCCCCGCATTGTCGGACCTGATGCGCACCGCCGACCCGTAGGCCGAAGGCACGACCGTTCCGGTGACGGAGGCGATGCCGTTCACCAGCCCCTCGAAGCTGCCGTTGAACCCGCCGCGCGGGGTGAATTGCCCGCGAAAGCCGGTCAGGCGCAGATCGTCGGAAATCCGCACCTCGTCCAGCGTGGCGCTGATCGGGATATCGGCCCCTTCGCCTTTGGCCGTGGCCGCGCCCGCCATCTTGCGGATATCCACGCTGCCCGAGGTCAGCGCCACGGCCACAGGCCTGCCCGTGCCGCGCCCCGTGATCTCGACCCCGCCTGCGAACCAGTCACCGATGGCGACGGGGGCAAAGCGTGCGACATCCAGCCCGCCATCCTTGCGAAAGCCGATCATGCCCTTGGCCGACAGGCCCGGTGCGCTCAGCGTCAGGCTTTCCACCACTGGCGGCTGCGACAGAACGGCGGTCAGCGCCAGCCGCCCCACGGCATCGGCAGGTTTAGACCAGCCGGTTCCGGGAATGGCCATGGCGATCCGGTTCAGATCGGACACCAACGACAGGCGCGGCGGCGCGCCCTTGGGCAGGTCGATGGTCACCTGCGCTTGTCCGGTTCCTGCAACCATACCCTCGGGCAGGCCAAGGTTGAACTCTGACACGGTCAGCGGCGAAAGCTCGGCAAGCCCCTCGATCCGCGCCTTGCCTGCGGCATCCGGGCCGAAGGGCTGCGAAAAGGTCACGTCAAAGGGCAGTTTGCCCACGCTGCCCTGCCCCGAGATCCGCAACCCCTTGGGGTCGGCACTGATCGCAAGGTCGGGGGCTGCCACCACCTTGTCCTTGACCAGCAGCGACGACGAAAACCCAGCCACCCGCCCGTTCACGGCAAAACTTACGTCCGCGGGCATCACATGCGGTATCAGCGGAAAGCGCAGCACCGCATCGAGCGTGGCTGTCCCCTCGCCAATCTGGACAGGGCGGTTCGCCTTGGTCAGAAAGCGGAACGGCGGTTCGTCGAGGATCGACAGCGCGGCGGTCAGGGTCGAGCGGGTTTTCAGCCGTACCTCGGCCTGTGCGGGTTTGCGCAGGATATCGAGCACGGAAAACACCGATCCGGCCATATCGATGGCCCCGCCAAGGGGGGGCGTGACCTCGCCCTTGGACAAGACCATGGTGTAGGTCTGCCCTTCGATGGTTGCATAGCCGCTGGCGCGGGTGATCGGTGGCAGGGTTCGGATGAACCGCACATCGGTATCGCGGAAGTCGTAGCCCATCTGCAACCGCGCCGCCTTGCCCGGATCGACGCGCAGCGCCGCCCGCACATCGGTAAGCGTGCCTTGCAACACGTTGTCGGCCAACCATTTGCGGGTCAGCGGCACCAACGTCACCGGCCAGATTTGCAACAGGCTGTCGGTGGTGATCTGGTCCAGCGCGATATCGACAGCGGCGCGCCAGCCATCGTTGCCCGCACCGATGGACCCTTTGGCCGTCAGCCGGTGGCCGCCTTCGGTCAGGGAAATCTGGCCGATGTCGATGCGGAACGGATCGAGCCGCAGGCGCAGGTCTATCGCGCCTTCGGAAAAGCGCACCGGCTTTTCGAACAGTCCCGCCGGATCGACCATGGCTTCCGAGACATGCACCTGCATCAAAAACGATTGCGGCAGACGGCTGCCCAGCGGTCCGGTCAGATAGGCCCCGTCTGCCGATTGCAGATAGGTCTGGCCCGTCGCCTTGATCCGCAGCGAGGGGCTGTCGACGTTCAGCGTGGTCAGCTTCATGCGCCCCCGGTCGGGATCGTAGACCAGTTCCAGCGTGGCGCGGTCAAAGGCCACCGGCTGCGCGCCCTGCGTCGGCCGCAATGCGCCCTTGCCCAGCGTCAACGCGGCATCGAGCGCGGTAATGCCCTCGGCCCCAACGGTCGCGGAAAAACGCCCCGAGATCGGCGCGTCGAGCACCCGCAGCGCCGACAGCAGCGGTGCCTGGTCGGCAATGTCGACGGCGGCCACCTGATCGACCGTCGCCGTGATCCGCGCGGCGGTGGCGTCTTTGTCCGAAACGATGGTCAACACCGCCTGCGCCGGTGTGCCCGATGCGCCAAGCAGCGAAATCCCCAGTTCGGCGCGAATGTCGCGGGCGCGGTTTTCCAGCCGCAAACGCCCGTCGCCCACCTCCCACGTGCGGTGCGACCGCTCGTCGCGCAACGAAAGCGCCAGCGCATCGGCCTCGACGCTTTGCAACCGCGACAGCGCAGGCAGCGCAAAGGCCGCATCCACAAGGTCGAACAGCGCAGGAATACCGTCGATGCGGGTGCCCAGCTGCCCTGCCCCCAGCGCAAGATCGAAGCGGCCGTCGGCGTCGCGGCGCAGATCGATGCGGGCACCGCTGATGCGCAGACTGCGCGGCTGCAACCGACCCTCGAACAGACCGTCGAGATCGAAGCTGATGCCGGTTTCGGGCAGGGTCAGCAGCGGTTTGCCAGCGGCATTCTGCACGCGCAGATCGTCAAGCCGCAGCCGTGGCACCCAATCGGCATCGAAGCCGATCTCGATTCCGCCCAAAGACATCGCGCCATCGGGCAGAACGCCGTCGACCGATTTGTTCAGCCGCGATTCCACCTCGGCCACCACCCAGACCGGCAGGCGCAGCGACGCGCCGGTCAGCCCCAGCGTGGCGACCAGCGCGGCAAGGGCCAGCACCAGAACCAGCACGACACCGAACACCCCGTGCGGCAGGTAACTGCGGCGCCGCTTTGCGGGCAATGCGCCACCGACCGGCACAGGGGCCGTGGCGGTGTCGGGGGGCGCAGCCTGCGACGCCGTGCCTTCGGCGGCCGCGATGCCTTGGGGCGCCGACTCTGGCGGCCAATCGGGAGACGGCCGCGTGACCACGGGCGCGCGGTCCGCTGGCGGATCGTCGCCCGCTCCGGCGCCGGCTGTCTTGTCGCCCTCGGTCATTGCTGCCCTTTTTTTGTTGCAGTCCAGCGGGTGCCGCTTGGCGCTCTCGCATCCCTGCGCGGGGGATTGCCTTTATCTTTGCCCAAAGGCAACTAGAACGCAAAGCTCAGGACATCAAAATGCAAGGAGCAGCCCAATGATCACCGCAGGTATCGACGCGCCCGATTTCACCCTTCCCCGCGATGGCGGGGCCGAGGTGACACTGTCCTCGTTCCGCCCGGGCAAGGTCGTGCTGTATTTCTACCCCAAGGATGACACGCCGGGCTGCACGCTGGAAGCACAGGATTTTTCCGCCCGCATCGCGGAATTCACCGCCGCCGGAACCACCGTGATCGGCATCTCGAAAGACAGCGTCAAGGCGCATGACAAGTTCTGCAAAAAGCACGGGCTTTCGGTCATCCTCGCCTCGGACGAAACGGGGCACACCTGCGAAGATTACGGCGTGTGGCTGGAAAAAAGCATGTATGGCAAGACATATATGGGCATCGAACGCACCACCGTCCTGATCGACGGCACGGGCAAGGTGGCGCAAGTCTGGAACAAGGTCGGCGTCAAGGGTCATGCCGACGAGGTTCTGGCGGCGGCCCGCGCGCTGTGACGCTGTCGCTGGCCGAACGGGCGGTACAGGTTCTGACCACGGCAGACGGACGGGCCAAGACGGCGCTTGGCCGCGCCCATGCCGCCGACTGGTTTGCCGCCCGTGCGGCGGGCCTGCCCCTGCCCGTCGGCCATGCAGCCCCGCCGCCGCAACCGGCCCGTCCCGAAAAACCCGACCTTCTGTCGCCCCGCGACGTGCCGCGCCGTGGCCCCGGCAGTATCGAGGGGCGGATCGCCCTGTTGCATGCCGTGGGCCATATCGAATTGAACGCGGTCGATCTGCACTGGGACATCATTGCCCGCTTCACCCATCACCCGATGCCGCTGGGGTTCTATGACGACTGGGTCAAAGCGGCGGATGAAGAAGCCAAGCATTTCAACCTGATCTGCGATTGTCTTGAAGCCTTGGGCAGCCACTACGGTGCCCTTCCCGCCCATGCCGGCATGTGGCGCGCCGCCGAAGATACGGCGGGCGATCTGCTTGGCCGTCTGGCCGTGGTGCCCATGGTGCTGGAAGCGCGCGGGCTGGACGTGACGCCCGGCATGATCGAGGTGTTCCGCAAGGCCAAGGACGCAGGCGCCATCGCCGCGCTGGAAACCATCTATGGCGAAGAGGTGGGCCACGTCGCCTATGGGTCCAAATGGTTCAACTGGCTGTGCGGGCGCGACGGCACCGACCCGAAAGAGGTGTTTCACAACCTCGTACGGCAGTATTTCCATGGCGTGCTGAAACCGCCCTTCAACGAAGAAAAACGCGCCGAAGCAGGTTTGCCGCCCGATTTCTATTGGCCGCTGACCGAAGAACCTGGCACGGCGGCCGCGGTTCATACCGACAGTATATAACGAAAGTTTAGGGAACCCGTCCCGCTTCGGCGGGTTTATGCCGATTGTCGGCGGAATTTCGGGCGGTGCGCCGACCAACCGGTCAAAATTGTTGCGACACGAAGGACGGGTGGCTAAGCAATGGCGTCTCCGCAAGGAAGCGCCTTGGAAACTGTGCAGCCACGATCGGACCCTAAAACGTGCTCAGCCGTGTGTCTTACAGGATCAATGCCGCGGTCGAACGGCATCTGCCCGAGCAGCGCCTGTTCCTGAAATCCGAGACCGATACCCGTTTCATCCGCCTGCGTCCGCTGACACAGGCGGTGGTGCTGTCGGCAGGTGCGCTGTTCGTGGGGTGGACCATCCTCGCCACCGCGATCCTGATGATGGACAATATCGGGGCCGGATCGGGGCGCGAACAAACACAGCGCCAGCAGGCGGTGTACGAAGAACGTCTGAACCGCATGTCCGATGACCGTGACCGCCGTGCCGAAGAAACCGTGCGGGCGCAGGAACGGTTCAACCTTGCGCTCAAGCAGGTCGCGGCGATGCAAAGCCGCCTGCTCGCCTCCGAAGATGGCCGACGCGAGCTGGAAACAGGAATCGACGTCATCCAAAAGACGCTGCGCCGCACCATCAAGGAACGCGACGAGGCCCGTGCCACCGTGGCCTCTCTGACCATGGCCGACGCCCAGACCAGCGCTTCGGCCCGTGGAGCCGAAGGTAAAGCGCGCGACACCGAAGCGACGCTTGCCTATCTGACCGACGCCTTGGGCGATGCCGCCAAAGAGCGCGACGCGATGTCGGACACAGCCGCCCAAGCCGATGCGCGCATTGCGGATATCGAAGCGGAACGCCGCGCCCTGCAACGGCGCACCGACGAAATTTTCACCAAGCTGGAAGAAGCGCTGACCGTCTCGGTCGAACCGCTCGACAAGATGTTCCGGCAGGCGGGGCTGTCGCCCGACGACCTGCTTGCCACCGTGCGCAAGGGTTATTCGGGTCAGGGGGGGCCGCTGTCGCCGCTGTCGCTGTCGACCTCGGGTCAGGCGGGATCACCGGAAGAAACGCGGGCGAATGCGCTTTTGTCGGGTCTCGACCGGATGAACATGTACCGCATCGCGGCGTTCAAGGCACCCTTCTCGATGCCGCTGAATACCACGTTCCGCTACACCAGCGGCTTTGGCGGGCGTGACGACCCCTTCGGTCGCGGCCATCGCCAGCACGAGGGGCAGGATCTGGCCGGAAGTTACGGCGCGCCGATCCTCGCCACGGCAGACGGTGTCGTGACCTATGCGGGTTGGGAATCGGGCTATGGCCGTCTTATCAAGATCAAGCACGCCTTCGGTCTGGAAACCCGCTATGGCCACCTGTCACAGATCAGGGTCAGTGTCGGCGATAGGGTATCGCGCGGCGACAGGATCGGTGATATGGGCAATTCTGGACGTTCGACCGGAACCCACCTGCACTACGAAATCCGGGTCAACGGCAATGCAATCAACCCGATGACCTTTATAAAGGCAGCGCGAGATGTTTTCTAAAAGCAAGATCAACGAACCCGGGCCGAAAGCTCCCGAAGTCGAAAGGCCCAAAATGCCAGACTCCGTCATGCCCAAGCCGCAAACCGAATTCGTGTCCACCGCCCCCAAGGTAAAGGCAGCCGCTTCGGTGCTGTCGTCAGACCTGACGGTTGTCGGCAACCTGCGCACCACCGGCGATATTCAGGTCGAAGGCACGGTCGAGGGCGATATCCGCGCCCATCTGCTGACCGTGGGCGAAAGCGCCACCATCCGCGGCGAGATCGTCGCCGATGACATCGTGGTGAATGGCCGCGTCGTGGGCCGCGTGCGCGGCTTGAAAGTCCGCCTGACCGCAACGGCGCGGGTCGAGGGCGACATCATCCACAAGACCATCGCCATCGAGAGCGGTGCGCATTTCGAAGGCTCGGTCCAGCGGCAGGAAGACCCGCTGTCGACGGGTCGTCCCGCGTCGATGGCTCCGGTCACGCCGGTCAGCACCGGCGTCAAGGCCGAATAAGGGCGCACCTCTCCGGTTGGACAAAGGGCGCCTGCAAGGCGCCCTTTTCATGTGAACATCACGGCCACCCGTGACACATGCCCGATGACGGGACGCCGCGATCAATCGTCGGCCATCGCCTCGGCCCGCGACTTGCCGGCCACGTCCATCGCCAAAGTCGCGGCCATGAAACGGTCGAGGTCACCGTCGAGCACACCCTGCGTGTCTGACGTTTCGACCCCCGTGCGCAGGTCTTTGACCATCTGGTAGGGTTGCAACACATAGGACCGGATCTGGTTGCCCCATCCGGCATCGCCCTTGGCCGCGTGCTGGGCGTTCACCTCGGCGTTGCGGCGGTCAAGCTCCAGCTGGTACAGCCGCGATTTCAACGCGTTCATGGCGATTTCGCGGTTCTGGTGCTGCGACTTCATCGAGGATGTCACCACGATATTCGTCGGCAAGTGGGTGATCCGCACCGCCGAGTCGGTGGTGTTCACGTGCTGCCCGCCCGCTCCCGATGACCGATAGGTGTCGATGCGGATTTCATTGTCGGGCACCACGATTTCGATATTGTCATCGACCACCGGGTAAACCCAGACCGACGAGAAAGAGGTGTGCCGCCGCGCCGCCGAGTCATAGGGCGAGATGCGGACAAGCCGGTGTACACCCGATTCCGATTTCAGCCAGCCATAGGCGTTGGTACCGGATATCTTGTAGGCGGCGGAACGGATGCCTGCCTCTTCGCCCGAGGTTTCCGATTGCAACTCGACCTTGTATCCCTTTTTCTCGGCCCAGCGGACATACATCCGCGCCAGCATCGACGCCCAGTCGCAGCTTTCGGTACCGCCTGCGCCCGCGTTGATTTCAAGAAAGGTGTCGTTACTGTCCGCCTCGCCATCGAGCAGGGCTTCCAGTTCCTTGGCCGCCGCCACTTCGACCAGCGCTTTTAACGCGGCTTCGGCTTCGGTGACGATTTCGCCATCCCCCTCGGCCTCGCCCATCTCGATCAACTCGACGTTGTCGTTCAACCCGCTTTCGATCATCTTGTAGGTCGACACGGCGTCAAGCAATTGCTGACGCTCGCGCATCAGTTTTTGCGCCTTGGCGGGGTCGTTCCACAGGTCGGGCGCTTCGATCATCGCGTCGAATTCTTCCAGCCGATGCGTCGCCGTCTCCCAGTCCAGCCGCTGCGCCAGAAGGTTCAGCGATTTGCGGATCGCTTCGATGGTGTTCTGCGTTTCGGCGCGCATGGCGGGTCGTCCTCGTCAATCGGTGCTGCGGCGGGTGATAACGCCAAGGGCGCACGCGGGCAAGGGTCGCACCTGCCCTGCGGCGAAAGACCAAATTTCTTCGAAGATTTTTGTGGCCTGCTCAGACGGTCAGTACAAGCCGCCGGAACTGAGCGTGCCAAAATCGGCCTTTTTTGGGATGACAGCGGTTTCGCCGGTCGAGGTCGTCACCGTTGCAGCCCCTTCGCCACCATCGGTTTCGCCATAGGCAAACAGCGGCAGGTTCGACCCCATCGCAAAGCCGCCATCGACCAGCATGCCGATGCCCACCAGACCATCTTCGCCATCGCGGAAATATTCCGGCTGCACGTTGGGTCCGGTCGCATCGTCGGGCAGCAGCGCGCCGGTAAAACGGTCAAGCTTGACAAAGCGGCCCCCCGGCGGGACGCGGAATTCCGACCCGCCGTATTTCTTGACCGCCTCGGTCATGAATTTCTGAAACACCGGCCCGCAGAACCCGCCGCCCGATGCGCCACCGCCCAGCGTGCGCGGCTGGTCATAGCCGATGTAGCAGCCCGCCGCGATATTCGAGGTAAAGCCGATGAACCACACGTCTTTCGCATCGTTCGTCGTACCGGTCTTACCCGCCACCGGCACCGGCAGCTTGACCGACCCCGAAGCCGTGCCGCGCTGCACCACGCCTTCCATCATCGACGTCAACTGATAGGCCGTGATCGCATCCATCACGCGCTCGCGCTCGGACCGCAGGGTCAGCCCCTGCCCCGCTGGCAGACTGGCTGCGTTGCAATCCTGACAGATGCGCACATCGTGGCGATAGACGGTGCGACCGAAGCGGTCTTGCACGCGGTCGACCAGCGTGGGTTCCACCCGCTCGCCGCCATTGGCGAACATCGAATAGGCGGCGACCATCTTGAACAGCGTGGTTTCCTGCGCGCCAAGCGCATTGGCAAGAAAGGGCTGCATCGGGGAATAGACCCCGAAGCGTTCGGCATATTGCGCGACCTTTTCCATGCCGATTTCCTGCGCGACGCGCACGGTCATCAGGTTCCGGCTTTGCTCGATCCCAGTACGCAGCGGCGTCGGGCCATAGAATTTGTTCGACGAATTCTTCGGCGTCCACAGGCCTTGCGCGGTTTCCACCTCGATCGGTGCGTCGATCACGATGGTGCCGGGGGTGAAGCCGCTGTCCAGCGCCGCGGCATAGACAAAGGGCTTGAAGCTCGACCCCGGTTGCCGCGTGGCCTGCGTGGTGCGGTTGAAGACCGAATCCTGATAGCTGAACCCGCCCTGCATCGACAGCACACGCCCCGAATAGACATCCATCGCCATAAAGGCGCCCTGCACCTCGGGCACCTGACGCAGCGACCAGCGGTCCAGGCTGCCATCGTCATTCGTCACCTGCCGCACGAGCACCACATCGCCCACCGACACCAGATCGGCCACCACCTTGGCCTTGCGGCCCAGCGATCCGTCCTCGTTCAGCTTGCGCGCCCAGGTCACGTCCTTGGCGGGGATCGTCGCCTGATCGGGCTGGCCTTCGATGCCCAGCGTGGCATCGGTCTCGCCCAGCGACAGCACCACGGCGGGGAACCAGCCCGCCACATCGCGCGGCACCTCGACGGCGGAAAGGGCGGTGCGCCAATCGGCCAGATCTTCGGGCTTCAGCGCCTTGCGCGTGCCACGCCACACACCCAGCGAACGGTCGTATTTCTCGAGCGCCTCGCGCAACGCGGCTGCGGCGACGACCTGCATGTCAGGGTCGACCGTCGCGCGGATCGACAGGCCACCGGCAAAGAATTCATCCTCGCCAAAAGTCGTCGACAATTGCCGCCGGATTTCGTCGGTGAAATAGCTGCGCGGCGGCAGTTGTTCGCGAAACGCCGGATAATCGCCGTTCTGCACGGTCAGAAGCGGTTTGTCCGCCTCGGCCTTGGCGGTTTCGGGGGTGATATAGCCGTCTTCGGCCATACGGTTGAGCACATAGGCGCGGCGTTCCAGCGCGCGTTCCTTGTTGCGGACGGGATGCATTTCCGACGGCGCCTTGGGCAGGGTCGCCAGATAGGCCACCTCGCCCGCCGACAGCGCGGTGAGCGGTTTGTTGAAATAGGTCTGGGCGGCAGCGGCGACGCCATAGCTGTTCTGGCCCAGAAAGATTTCGTTCAGGTAAAGTTCAAGGATCTTGTCCTTGGACAGCGTCTCTTCAAGCCGCGTGGCAAGGATGATCTCTTTGATCTTGCGCTCGCCGGTACGGTCACCCGACAAAAGGAAGTTCTTCATCACCTGCTGGGTGATGGTCGACGCGCCACGCACATCCTTGCCCCGCGACAGGATCGCATCGCGGAAGGCCGCGGCCATGCCGCCCACGTCATAGCCGTGGTGGGTGTAGAAATTCTTGTCTTCGGCGCTGATGAAAGCTTCCTTGACCAGATCGGGAATATCCTCGATCGGCACGAACAGCCGCCGTTCCTTGGCGAATTCGTCGATGATCCGGCCTTCGCCCGAATAGATGCGGCTGATGGTGGGGGGCGTGTATTGCGCAAGGCTTTCATGGCTGGGCAGGTCGCGCGAATACATCACGAAGATCGCGCCGACCGACAGCGCCGCAAACAGGATGCCCAGCGTGATCGCCGTGAAGATCGCCCCGAAAAAAGACCCGACGAATCTGATCACGCCCAAAACCCCGCCCTGAAATGATGCGCCCGTCTTGCGCCCGCGCCTTATACACGCGCAAAGCGCGTCAGGTCAAAACGAAGGCGTGAGGCCCGACGAAAACCCGCCGCTATTGCCGCTGCAGCGTCCGGTCGGCCACATGCCAGTCGCGCAGCGCCGCCATGATCGCCGTCTGCATCGTCTCGCGCCACGCCGGATCGTCCAGCCGCTTGCGGTCGGAACTCGACGACAGGAAGCCCAGTTCCAGCAAGACCGACGGAATGTCGGGCGATTTCAGCACGGAAAAACCGGCTTGCTGGATCGGATGACGATGCATCCGCAGCCCTGCCTGACCGATCGCCCCCGCCAGCGCCTGCGCCAGACGGTCGATGCGCGGTGCCGTATCGGTGCGCGCCATATCCATCAATATCGTCGCCACCAGATCATCCTGACCGGCAAGATCGACACCCGACAGCAGATCGTCGCGGTCATGCCGCTCGGCCAAGGTGCGCGAGGCTTCGTCGCTGGCGTCCTGCGACAGCGTATAGACGGTGGCCCCCGTTGCTTCGCCCTCGGCTATGGCATCGGCGTGCAGCGACACGAACACCTGCGCCCGCGCGGCACGGGCAATGGAAATGCGGGTTTCCAGCGGAACGAACACGTCGTCGTCGCGGGTCAGCGTAACCGCGAAACCGCCTTCGCGGACCATGCGCTCTTTCAACTCGCGCGCAAATCCGAGCATCAGCGCCGCTTCCGACCGGCCGTCACGTTCGGCCCCCGGATCGATGCCGCCATGGCCGGGATCGAGCACCACACGCAGCGGGCCATCGTCGGACACATCGGCTTGCGGCAAGACCACCGGGTCGGGCAGCGCCCATTCGGGCGGTTCGGGACGGGCCGCCGCTTGGGCAAAGGCTTCGGGCGTTGCGGGTGACAGGCGCACCGTCAACCGTGTGGCAGCCCCCGTCTGCATGCCCGCCTGCGCCACGGTAAAGGGACCATCGAGTTCCAGCACCAGACGCGACCAGCCCGACCGGAAAACCCCCGCCCGAAGGTCCGTGACCGCATCGGCGCTGCGCGGCATGTCCTTGATGCCGCTCCAGTCGACCTCGCGGAAATCCATCACCATACGGGGCGGATCGGACAGCATCCGCACCCGCCACGGCACTGGCTGGCTTAACGCAAGCTGCACGGAAATCCCGTCGCCGCTGTCACTGACCGACGATTGCGCCGGATCGATACGCGCAAGGGCAGACAGGTCTTCTGCCCCTACCGGACCGGCCAGCGCCAAGCCCAACAAGACCGCCAAAAACCCCGCGCGAACCCTGCCGCGACCGCCCGTCACCTGCGCCGCCCCTGCATGAACCCTGCCAGACGCGCCAGACCCTCGATGATGTCGGCCGTCGCCCCGGCATAGGAAAAGCGCAACCGCTGCCCGCCACGATGCGGATCGAAGTCAAGCCCCGGCGTCACCGCAACCCCTGCCCCGTCAAGGATTTCAGCGGCAAAGGCCAGACTGTCGCCCGTCAGGTCCGACACATCGGCATAGATGTAAAACGCCCCGTCGGGTGGCGCGATCTTGGTAAAACCGGCTTTCGGCAGGCCCTCAAGCATCAGACGCCGGTTTTCGGCATAGGTCGCGCGGTTGGCTTCCAGCTCGTCTATGCAATCCAGCGCGGCCAGTGCCGCGATCTGGCTGGCATGGGGCGGGCAGATGAACATGTTCTGCGCCAACCGCTCGACCGTTCGTATCTGCGCCTCGGGCACCACCATCCAGCCGACACGCCAGCCCGTCATGGAGAAATACTTGGAAAAGGAATTGATGACATGCACGTCATCCGAAAGTTCCAGCGCGGTCACGGCGCGGTCGCCATAGTGCAACCCGTGGTAGATTTCGTCCGAGATAAAGGCCATACCCCGCGCCTGTGCCGCTTGCACCAGCGCCGCAAGGCGCGGCTTGTCCAGCATCGTGCCCGAGGGATTGCCGGGCGAGGCAACGATCAGCCCCGCTGCATCAACCGCGTCAAGGTCGGCAGGGACCGGCTGCAAGCGGTTGGCATCGCTGGCAGGCAGGCCCACGGGGGTAAGCGACAGGGCGCGCAGGATCTGGCGGTAACTCGGATAGCCCGGCTCGCCCATCGCCACACGGTCGCCCGCATCGAACAGCGTGGTGAAAGACAACACGAACGCCGCCGACGACCCCGCCGTGACGATCACGCGATCGGGGTTCAGATCGATGCCATACCAGCGGGCGTAAAGCGCTGCGATGCCCCGCCGCAACTCGGGCAGGCCAAGCGCCACGGTATAGCCAAGCGCGTCACGCTCCATCGCGGCGGCAAGCGCCTTGCGGGCGGGCGCAGGCGCGGGCGTTGCGGGCTGACCGATCTCCATATGGATGATGTGGCGGCCCGCCTCTTCGGCAGCGCGGGCGGCGCGCAACACGTCCATCACGATGAAGGGATCGACCTGACCCCGCCTTGAAATCCGCATCGCGCTCCCCTTAAGATCGGGGTAACTGTCCTGCAAGCGGGGCAAAGGTCAAGCCATTGCCCGACGAGGGCCAAAGATGAGGTTACCATGCCCCCTGCCCCAAAGGCCCTGCTGTCGGCAGCCCTGTTCCTTGCGTTGCTCGGCACCGCGGCTCCGGCCCAAGAGGCGATGACCGATGCCGAACGCACGGCCTTCCGGGCCGAGGTGCGTGCCTATCTGCTGGAAAACCCCGATGTGCTGGTCGAAGCCATGAACGTGCTGCAAGCGCGGGAACAGGCGGCAGCGGCAGAAAAAGAAAAGCTGATCGTCACCGATAATCACGATGCCATCTTCAACGATACGGCAAGCTGGGTCGGCGGCAATCCGGACGGCGATGTGACGGTTGTGGAATTCCTCGACTATCGGTGTGGCTATTGCCGCAAGGCATGGCAAGAGGTGGACGAACTGGTGAAATCCGACGGCAACATCCGCTTCGTCATGAAGGAATTCCCGATCCTTGGCGAACAATCCGTGATCTCGTCGCGCTTTGCCATCGCCGTGCTGCAACTGCACGGGGCCGAGGCCTATGCTACCACCCACGACGCGCTTATCGCGCTGCGGGCCGATGCGACACCCGAGTCGCTTGAACGTCTGGCGGGCGATCTTGGCTATGACTGGGGCGCTGTGGCCGCCCGCATGGATGCGCCCGAAGTGACCTCGGTGATCGAGGCCAATCACGCGCTGGCGCAAAAGCTCGATATCTCGGGCACGCCGACCTTTGTTGTGGATGGCACCATGGTGCGGGGTTACCTGCCGCTCGACGGCATGCGCCAGATCATCGCCGACGAACGCGCCAAGAGCGAAGGCTGACCCCCCAGCCCAACGAATTTTCTGCGAAAATTCAGGGCCGGCCCCGTGCCGCTCTGCGCCTGATTTTTCGCAGAAAAATCGTTGGCGCAGCGCGGCTTACTGTGCGGCTTCTGCCGCCGCCGCTTCCGATGCCTCGATCTCGGCGGCTTTTTTCTCGACCAGTTCGACGATGTGATCCACCATCGCCTCGTTGCCAAGCTTGTGGCTTTGCTTTCCGGCAAGGTAAACCATCCCCGACCCCGCGCCACCGCCGGTAAAGCCGATATCGGTCATCAGCGCCTCACCCGGGCCGTTCACCACGCAGCCGATGATCGACAACGACATGCTGGTCGTCACATGGGCCAGACGCTCTTCCAGCGCCGACACGGTCTTGATCACGTCGAACCCCTGCCGCGCACAAGACGGGCAGGAAATGATCGTCACGCCGCGATGGCGCAGGCCCAGAGATTTCAGGATTTCGAAGCCGATCTTGACCTCTTCCACCGGATCGGCCGACAGCGACACGCGGATCGTATCGCCAATTCCCATCCAGAGCAGGTTGCCCAACCCGATGGCCGATTTGACCGTGCCCGACATCAGCCCCCCCGCCTCGGTGATCCCAAGGTGGATCGGCGCGTCGGTGGCTTCGGCAAGTTGCTGGTAGGCTGCGGCGGCAAGGAACACGTCCGATGCCTTCACGCTGATCTTGAATTCGTGAAAATCGTTGTCCTGCAACAGCTTGATATGGTCGAGCCCCGATTCAACCATCGCTTCGGGGCAGGGTTCGCCGTATTTCTCCAACAGGTGCTTTTCCAGCGACCCTGCGTTAACCCCGATGCGAATGGAACAGCCATGGTCCTTGGCAGCGCGCACCACTTCGGCCACGCGCTTTGCGTCACCGATATTGCCCGGATTGATCCGCAGGCAGGCGGCCCCCGCCTCGGCGGCCTCGATCGCGCGTTTATAGTGGAAATGGATATCGGCCACGATCGGCACCGGGCTTTCGGCCACGATCTCGCGCAGCGCACGGGTCGACTCCTGATCGGGGGTCGAGATGCGCACGATATCGGCCCCCGCCACCGCGCAGCGTTGCACCTGTTCGATGGTGGCCTTGATATCGGTGGTCAGCGTGTTCGTCATCGTCTGCACCGAAATCGGCGCATCGCCCCCCACCAGCACCTTGCCCACGCTGATCTGGCGCGACGGGCGACGGTAGATATTGCGCCACGGACGGACGGTGTTCAACGACATGGGCTGCCCCTTTCGGCCATGGCTTCGCCCCCTAGATAAAGGGCGCAAGGCGAAACGGCAACATCGCACGCGCCGTCAGTTCGAAGGCAATTCCGCAGCAGGAGAGGCTTGGGCCACATCCACGAATTTCGCCAGATCGGCATCCGATCCGGGGTCGGCCTCGGCATAGGTCTTGGTCAGGTTGTCAGCCGACAGGGCCAGATTCTTGACCACCGATGCATCGGTCGCGGCGGGACCATAGGTCTTGCCGTTCACTGCGAAATAAATGGCCGCCGAATTGCCCGCGCGCAGCACCGGCGCTTCTTCCAGTTGCGGCACCGAATAGCGTTCGCCGGCATCGAGGATCTTTTCGAACAGCACCGTGCCATCGGCCGATTGCACCCGCACCCATGACGGACGCACGGCAAACACCTCCAGCGTCGGTGCAGCGTCAGCCACCACCTGCACGGCTGCATCGTCCGCCTCGGCCAAGGCCTGATCGACGGCAGCGGCAATGGTCTGGCTGGTTTGCGCCGCGCCCATGGTGCCGGTTTCGCGCGGGTCGATCGATGCGATGGGACCATCGCGCGAGGTCAACACCGGCACATCCAAAGCCTCGGGGCGGTAAAGACGGTCCAGCAAGTCGGGCGACGCATCTTCAGCCGTCGCCGTTTCGGTCTCGTCGCTTTCCACTGCTGCCGGGTCAGTCGTGCTGGCGGCTCCGGCCACGATCTGCTCGACTGGCTTCACGCCCGACAGCGGGTCGATCTCGGCCACCACGCTGGGGGCCTGATCGACCGGCGCAAGCTGCACGCGCTGCACTTCCTGCAACACCGACCAGCCACCGTAACCGATCGCACCAATCAGCACCGCAAGTACCAGCACCGACCCTATGGCCCCCGGCTCGATCCGCGAGAACATGCTTTCGGACCGCGGGATAAAAGTCGCGTTGGGGTTTCCCAGCGGATCACCATATTCGGGAGTCGCGCGTTTTGAAACGGCACCCGTCGACGATGCGGCAGCGCTCATGCCATGGGCGACGGTAAAATTCGCCTCGTCGCAGAATTTCTGGAACGCCCATTCAGGGTCCAACCCCAGATAGCGCGCGTAAGACCGGACATAGCCCGCCACGAACCCCTGCGTCTCAAAGGCCGATACATCGGCATTCTCGATGGCGGCAATATAGGTAGCCTTGATCTTCAGCTCGCGCTGCACGTCAAGCAACGACTTCCCGATCGTCGCACGTTCACCGCGCATCAGATCGCCAAGACGCAACTCGAAGTCGTCAAAGCCCTTTGGCTTGTCAACCTCAGCCGTCGAAGGTTTAGACCTCCGCCCGATCATGCGCCGCCCCTTCACTGCCCCGGTTCTTCCCGAATCGACGCGATCACCGACTCGTGTATTGTTCGTATTGACGACAAGTTACCACAGGGCAAGCAAATTTGCATGTCTCGCAAGGCTCATGCGCAGGCCTCGGCGCGATTTAGCGCACAATGGCCCCAAAGTGCATCCATAGCCATCACAAGCCGTTCTATTTGTTTAAGATCGTGAACCGGTGACGGGGTAAACCGCAGCCGTTCGGTGCCACGCGGGACAGTCGGGAAATTGATCGGCTGCACATAGATGCCATAGCGGTCAAGCAGCATGTCCGACAGCATCTTGCAATGCACCGGATCGCCCACATGGACTGGCACGATATGGCTGCCATGATCGATGATCGGCAAGCCCAACCCCTTGAGCCGCATCTTCAGGATACGGGCATGCAACTGCTGCGCATCGCGCAAATGCTGCGCGGTCTTGAGCACCCTGACCGCCGCCGCCGCCCCTGCGGCGACCACGGGCGGCAAGGAGGTGGTAAAGATGAATCCCGGCGCATAAGACCGGATCGCATCGACCATCTTGGCCGAGGCCGCGATATAGCCGCCGAACACGCCGTAAGCCTTGCCCAGCGTGGCGTTGATGATGTCCACGCGGTGCATCTGCCCGTCGCGTTCCGCCACCCCTGCCCCGCGCGGGCCATACATGCCCACGGCATGCACCTCGTCCAGATAGGTCAGCGCGTTGAAATCGGCGGCCGCGTCGCAAATCTCTTTGATCGGACCGAAATCGCCATCCATCGAATAGATCGATTCAAAGGCAACCAGTTTTGGCGCGGCCGGATCGTCGGCAGCCAGCAATTCGCGCAGATGCGCCACATCGTTGTGCCGGAAAATGCGCTTGGGCCCGCTCCCCCGGCGCACGCCTTCGATCATCGAGGCGTGGTTCAGCGCGTCGGAATAGATGATCAGCCCCGGAAAAATCGCCCGCAGCGTCGAAAGCGTGGCATCGTTGGCGATATAGGCGCTGGAAAACACCAGCGCGGCGTCCTTGGCATGCAGATCGGCCAATTCGGCCTCGAGCCGTTTGTGATAGACCGTGGTGCCCGAGATGTTGCGCGTACCGCCCGAACCCGCGCCCGTGGCATCCAGCGCCTCGTGCATCGCGGCCAGAACCTCGGGGTGCTGACCCATGCCAAGGTAATCGTTGCCGCACCAGACGGTGATATCTTGCGACGTGCCATCAGGCTTGCGCCAGACCGCCTTGGGAAAATGCCCCTTGACCCGCTCGATGTCGATAAAGGTCCGGTAGCGGCCCTCGTCATGCAGGCGTTGCAGGCTGGCATCGAGTGCGGCGTGATAGTCCATCATCTTCTCCCGGGCGTGTTCCGGCGTTACGGCCGGATGCGCCCCGTTTTTAAGCATCATTCCCTGACGCAGCCTTGATTTGGGTCAAACGCACCGGCTTGGAAAGGGGGGCAAGCCTGCCCTGACGCAGGCCGATTGTCGCAGCATGGCCGACTGTCGGTCAGTTCTTGATCACGACAGCGCAGTCGGCGGCCTTGGGGTTGCGCTCGGCGCAGGCGGCCAGCGCTGCGGCATCGTCGGCACCGATGCCCCATGATCCTGTCGCCGCCGAAACTGCCATCGCCCCCGCATCATAAGCGGCGCGGAACCCTTCGGTCGCGTCCGACGACAGTTGCACCGCGCCGGGCTGCCAACCCTCGGGGCGCACCACCGCCGCGATGGCGCAAGGCGTCGGTCCCTTTTTCTTAGCGTTGCATTCGGCCAGCGCGGCGACAGCCGCCGTTTCGACCGAATGGTAATTGGCCGCGGCAACGGTGGCTTCCGACATCAGCCCCTCGTCCGGCGAGATCGCAATCGCGGCATAGTAAAGCTGATCGCGGGCAACCATCTTGAGAACCTTCGACTGGTCTTTCGGCAGCAAGCCGGGGGTCAATTCCACCTCGGCGGCCTTCGGATCGAAAAGCCCCTCGGCCACGGCATCCCCCGTCAGCGTCGTCTGCGCCCAAGCAGCCGGTGCCGCCACCAGCCCGACCAAAATCGCCCCTATGACCTGATGTCGTTTCATGACCGTCACTCCGTCCCGCCGCCTGTCAGGGGCATCTTCTAGCGTGACGTGGCGGCTCTGGACAGGGGCAGAAGTGCTGTTAGGGTCGCGGTCGCATCACAAGAAGGAGACATCCGCCATGGCCACCAGCGCCGATCTCGACGCCGTGCTGAACCGCATCGATCACGATTTGCCGCAGGCACTCGACCGGCTGATGGACCTGCTGCGGATCCCGTCGATCTCGACCGATCCGGCCTATGCCGCCGATTGTGCCCGCGCCGCTGACTGGCTGGCGGGCGATCTGGCATCGCTTGGCTTTCAGGCCGCATCGCGCCCCACGCCCGGCCATCCGATGGTGGTGGGCCACGGTGGCGCGGGCGGGCGGCACCTGCTGTTTTACGGCCATTACGACGTGCAGCCCGTCGATCCGCTGTCGCTGTGGGACCGCGACCCGTTCGACCCCGAGGTACAGGATACCCCCAAGGGCAAGGTGATCCGCGCGCGCGGCGCATCCGACGACAAGGGCCAGTTGATGACCTTTATCGAAGCCTGCCGCGCGTGGAAGGCCGTGCATGGCACCCTGCCCGGCAAACTGACGATCTTTCTCGAGGGCGAAGAGGAATCGGGATCGCCATCGCTTATTCCCTTCATGCGCGAAAACGCCGCCGAATTGACGGCCGACCTTGCGCTGATCTGCGACACGGGCCTGTTCGAAGATGCCGTCCCCGCCATCACCACCATGCTGCGGGGGCTGTGCAAATCGGAATTCACGATTCGCGCCGCCGACCGTGACCTTCATTCGGGCATGTATGGCGGGTTGGCGCGCAATCCGATTCACGTGATGACCAAACTGCTGGCTGGCCTGCATGACGGCGAAGGTCGCGTGCAGGTGCCAGGTTTTTATGACGACGTGGCCGAACTGTCCGACGAACTGCGCGCCCAGTGGCAGGCACTCGCCTTCGACCATGCCAAATTCCTTGGCGATGTGGGCCTGTCGGTGCCCGCGGGCGAAAGCGACCGCACGCCGCTTGAAATGATCTGGTCGCGCCCGACAGCCGAGGTGAACGGCATCTGGGGCGGCTACACCGGCGCAGGCTTCAAGACCGTCCTGCCGTCCGAGGCCCATGCCAAGGTCAGCTTCCGGCTGGTCTCGGCCCAAGACCCCGCCAAAGTGCTGAACGCCTTTCGCGCATGGGCCGAAGCCCGGCTTCCGCCCGATTGCGAAATCGTCTGGCACGACGCGGTCGAGGGAAGCCCCGCCTCGGTCATGTCGATCGCCGATCCGGCCTTCGAGGCAGCGCGACAGGCGTTGACCGAAGAATGGGGCCGCAGTGCCGCATTCGTCGGCGCAGGCGGATCGATCCCCGTTGCGGGCTATTTCAAATCGGTGCTCGGCATGGACGCCATGCTGATCGGCTTTGGCCGCGACGACGACCAGATCCACTCCCCGAACGAGAAATACGATCTTGAATGCTTCCACAAAGGCATCCGCTCTTGGGCGCGCGTGCTGGCGAGGCTGGCATGATCCGCGACGCCGAAGCAGGTGACGAGGCAGGCTGGCGCGACCTGTGGGCGCAGTATCTGGCGTTTTACGGTGTCACGCTGACGCCCGAAATCACCGATGCCACATGGGCGCGGCTGATGGACCCGCATAGCCCCGTCAAGGCGCGGCTGGCCTTTGACGGCGGGGGGATGGTGGGCTTTGCCATTCACCTGAACCACCCCTCGACATGGGTTCTGGGCAACGACTGCTATCTGGAAGACCTGTTCCTGACCCAAGCCGCCCGCGGCAAGGGGTTGGGCCGTGCGCTGATCGAGGATCTGGTGGCGCTGGCCCGCGCCCGTGGCTGGCAGCGGCTGTATTGGCACACCGACGAAGGCAACACGACCGCGCGGCAGCTTTACGACCGCTTCACGCCAAGCGACGGCCACATCCGCTATCGCCTGACGCTGTAACGCAAAAAGCGGCCCCTGATCGGGGCCGCTTTTTTGTAAGTGGCGCGGTTGACGGGGCTCGAACCCGCGACCCCCGGCGTGACAGGCCGGTACTCTAACCAACTGAGCTACAACCGCGCATTTCACGTTCGGAGGGGAGGGCTGTGGCGCGGTTGACGGGGCTCGAACCCGCGACCCCCGGCGTGACAGGCCGGTACT
>JBBAUB010000010.1:129044-166283 GCA_040398445.1 Gemmobacter sp.
CTAACCAACTGAGCTACAACCGCGTATCCACGGCCCGGCCCTCCGAACGTGTGGGGGTATTACGCACCCCCGCAGGCGGCGTCAAGCGACCTTTCCGATTTTTTGCACCGACCCACACCGCAAAGCGCAGGCGGAATTTGACGCAAATTCCGCGCCGATTTCTGACGCAGAAATCGGGCGGCCACCGTCGCGCCCCGGAATTTGCGTCAAATTCCGGCGCGGTTTATGCGTCATAAACCGCCCTCGGGTGCCGGAATGAATTCCGCGTTGTCCTCGGGCGGCAAGCGAAAGCGGCCATGCGCCCAATCGCCCGCCCGCCACGCCTCGCGCGCGGCCTCGATCCGCTCTTTGCTCGACGCCACGAAATTCCACCAGATATGGCGCGGCCCGTCCATCGTGGCCCCCCCAGAAGCATCAGCCTTGCGCCCTGATCGCCTGCCCTGACCGAGATGCGGTCGCCTGGGCGGAACACCAGCATCTGCCCAGCCGGAAAGGTCTGCCCGCCGACCGAAACCTCGCCCGCCAAGATGTAGATGCCGCGATCCTCGTGATCGTCGGGCAGCGGGATCGACGCCCCCGCCTGCAGCGTCGCATCGGCATAGAACACCTCGGACGGGGTGTCGATCTTCACCCGCTCGCCCCACGCGCTGCCAAGGATCAGCTTCACGCGCTTGCCCTCGCCTTCCAGATCGGGCAGCGCCGCACCGCCTGCGTTGTAAAATGCCGCCGGATCGTCTTCGCGGTCTTTGGGCAGGGCAAGCCATGTTTGCAAGCCGAACAGGCTGTAGGGCGCGGCCCGCATCGGGCCGTCGGTCCGCTCGGAATGGGTGATGCCATGGCCTGCGACCATCAGGTTCACCTCGCCCGGTTCGATCCACCGGTCGGTGCCAAGGCTGTCGCGGTGGTGCATCTTGCCCTTGAGCAGATAGGTCACCGTCGCAAGCCCGATATGCGGATGCGGGCGCACATCGATGCCCTGCCCCGTCAGAAATTCGGCCGGTCCCATCTGGTCGAAAAAGATGAACGGCCCCACCATCTGCCGCTGCGCCGATGGCAGCGCGCGCCGCACCTCGAATCCGCCCAGATCGCGGGCGCGCGGCACGATGACGGCGGCGATGGCATCGACGGCATCGCCGATCGGGATGGACGGGTCGAGTGCGGGGTTCCAGCTCATGGCGTCCTCGGGGTTTGAGAAGGGGGATTTTGCGGTATCAAGCAAAGATAGGCCGCCGCAGCGCCCCTGTCATGCCCCGGCCCCGCGCCGCCGCTGTGCGCCACGGCACACCGCCCCTGTGGCCTTCGCGCCGCAGCTTCACGCTTATTTGCGCGCGACCGGAACCATGGCAGGGGTTCGCACGCTGTCTTGGCAGACCGGTCGGCTTCGCTTGAAGCGGGCGCGGTCAGACCCAAGGCAAAGGACCCTGCCATGAAAACCACCGCACTTGCCCTTTCGTTCGCCCTGCTGTCGTCAACCGCCTTTGCCGGAGGCATGGCCGAACCGGTGATGGAGCCTGCGATGGCCCCCGCCGTCGTCGAACAGCAAACCGGATCCAGCGCGCAGGGCATCGTCGTGCCGCTGCTTTTGCTGCTTGTCGTCGCCGCGGCCGTGTCGAACTGAAACGCCCTTGCGGGGGGCTATGTCGGCCCCCCGCAGGTTCGCATCCGCGCGCCCTTACAGCCGCGCCAGAACCTGCCGCAAACGGTCGGCAAAGATCGCCACGTGATCGCTGCCGAACACCAGCGGCGGCCTTATCTTCAACACGTGCCCCTTTGGGCCGGTGGCGCTGATAAGCACCCGTGCCTCGCGCAGGCCGTTCACGATCCGCGCCGCCATGGCCGCATCGGGCGCATCGCCCGCGACCACATCGACGCCAAGGAACAGCCCTGCCTGCCGCACCTGCCCCAGCCGCGGATCAAGCCCCGTCAGGGCGGCGGCAAATTCGGCCCCCACCTTGCGGGCATTGTCTTGCAACCGCTCGCCTTCCACCACGTCCAGCACCGCCATTGCGGTTGCAGCGGCAACGGCATTGCCGCCGAACGTGTTGAAATACCGCGCCTTTGCGCCAAAGTCTGCCACGACATGCGGCTGCATCACCAGCCCCGCGACTGGATAGCCATTGCCCATCGGCTTGCCCAGCGACACCATGTCGGGCATCACGCCATGGCGCTGGAAGCCCCACATCGCATCGCCCGTGCGCCCGAACCCCGGCTGCACCTCGTCGGCGATGAAAAAACCGCCCGCCGCACGGATCGCATCGACCGCACCGCGCAAAAAGCCCGCAGGGTCGGCAAAAACCCCGTCCGACGAAAAGATGGTATCCACGATCAACACCGCGGGCTTGATGCCATGACGCAGCAGATCGTCGATGGCGGCCTGCACATGGGCGGTAAATGTCACGGCGGGGTCGCCGTCGCGCGCATCGGGGGCGGGCACGGTCCGCACATGCGCGCCAAGCGGAACGCCGGGGCCAAGCGAGGGCGAGAATTCCGCCACCGCCGCCGTGACGCCGTGATAGGCGTTTTCCGTCACGATCACGCCCGTGCCCCCCGTCGCCGCCCGTGCCAGGCGGATCGCCAGATCGTTCGCCTCGGACCCGGTACAGGTGAACATCACATGGCACAGCTCTGGCGGGAAATGCGACAGTAGCCGCTCGGCATAGGTCAGCACCGTATCGTGCAGATAGCGCGTGTGGCTGGCCAAGAGCGCCGCCTGCCGCGCGGTGGCGGCCAGAACATGCGGGTGGCAATGACCGACCGACGCCACGTTGTTATAGGCGTCAAGGTAGGCATTGCCCTCGGGGTCGTAAAGCCAGACCCCCTCGCCACGGACCAGATGCACGGGCGTCTGGTAAAACAGCCGGTAAGCGGGGCCAAGCACGCGCTGCCTGCGCGCGACAAGTTCCGACTCGGTCGGTGGCAGATCGACCGCTCCGGCGACAAAGGCGTTGGGCATGGGATCGGGCATGGTCACTCCGAAATCGGACAGGCGCGGCGCAGGGCTTCGTCCACCGCCTGCCGGTCAAGCGCGGCAAGTGCGGCAAGCCCCGCACGCGCCGAAGGAAAGTTACGCAAGATATAGGGCGCGTTTTCTGGGTAACGCGCCGCCCGCCAACTTGCGATGGCAAGGGTGGTGACCATACGGGCGGCCACAAGATCGGCATAGACCGAAAGCTCGTCGGCGGTCAGCGGATGAACCGCATGGTAAGCGGACGCAAAATCGACCAGCGACCCCAGCGGATCGTCCTGTTCGATGCGATAGGCCGCCGCCACCCCCAGATCGCAGACCAAAGGCGTGCGCACCATATCGCCAAAGTCGAGCACCCCTGCCACGCTATCTGGCCGCACAGGGTCGACCAGCACGTTATGCGGGTTCAGGTCGCTATGCACCACTTGCCAGCGCAAGGCAGGCAAACGCGGCGCGACGTGTTCGGCAAAGCGGTGCAGCGCATGTGCACAAAGCCCGCGCGCCACCGGATCGGAAATATCGCCAAGCAAAGCCGTCAGTTGACCGGCGTTCTTGATGTCCCATTGCAGCACGTGGTCTGCCGCCGGATCGGAAAATTCCTGCAAGGCGCGGGTCAGCCGTGCCAGAACCTGCGCCAGATTGCCCGACTGCCTGCGGCATTGCGGGGCCGAATGTAGCGGCTGCCCGTCCAGCCAGCTCAGCACCCGCATCAGATGCCCGTCGGGCAAGATCACCGCGTCCGCCCCGTCCAGCGCGGCAATCACGCGGGGCACCGGCAAAGCCGCGTCCCGCGCCGCAACGTGGCGCAAGGCGCGGTTCTGCATCTTCTGCACCGCATGACCTTCGGCCAGATTGGCGATCTTGACCACGAATTGCCCCTGCGGCCCGCGCAGATGGTGGTTCAGGTCGCGCTCTGACGTCAAAGGCTGCAACGCGCCCGACAGGCCCCAATGATCCTGCAACAATTGCGCGACTCGCTCTGCCGCAAATGACGGCGGCAAGGTATCGAGCGATCCGCCCAGCGGCGGCATATCCGGTCCGGCCATGGTCTCTCCCTTGCCCTGTCCTTTTTGACCAAGAAGTCGCACGAAAGAAAAGCGCCGATTGCGCGTCAGGGCCGATGTCGAACGCTTCGAAGGGCATGGTGGGCGGTGAGGGACTCGAACCCCCGACATTCTCGGTGTAAACGAGACGCTCTACCAACTGAGCTAACCGCCCCCTGCGCTGCATCTAGCGCAAGCTCACGCCCTGCGGCAAGGCAAAAACAAAGCTTGGCTTTGCCTAAAAATTAACTTAATTTATAAAAACCTATCCATAAGTCTGCATATGTGCCCTTTAGCACAACGTAAGTATTCGTAGGGTTTAATGTGGGCATGACCGCGATTGGCTAGACGGATGCGCTGTTGGTTTGTGTGCCGGTGACCTGGTTTCCAAACTTGGACGTGTAAGCATTTTGGACGGGGTTTATGGCAGACGTTTTTGACAGCAATACGCGCGACCGATCCTTCACGACGGCGCAGGGCAAGGCCCCCGTCCGCCGCAATGGGCCAGGCCTTGCGTTCTGGATCATACCGATGGCAGCCTTTGGCGCAGCGTTCTGGTTTGTCGTGATCGCCTACCTGATCGGTGCCTTCTAGCACGCACAGCCCCCCGCATCGCGTGCAGTCCCCCGACATCGGGGCCTGCCGCCCGACATTCCCAAGCAGTTCCATGCCACCTTGCAACCTGCCACCGCACCAACGGTCGGCAGGATGCCTCCGCTTGGAAATATGCTTGAAGCATTGAACACAACATACTGTTTTTAAATTAAAATAATCGAATTCATCTAACATCCGCCGCGAACCCTCCGTTCTGGACCCGTGATGACGAGTGACACTGCAAAAGGCTTCGGCCGGCTGCGGTATGGTTATGGTTCTACAGAAAGTTTGTCGGATGTTGTGTGTGCAAAAGACCCTCGTTCAGGGTCGCTACAAGACGGTTGCAGTGGCGTTTGCCACGGTTTTGGCGCTGGGGGCCGCACTGGCCACACCCGCGCCGGCGATGACGGTAACGGATGATCGGGGCGGTTCGGTCTCGGCCCGTATGCGGCAGGTGGCACAACTCAGCGCACGTGGCACCGAGGTGCGGATCACGGGAACCTGCATTTCGGCCTGTACGCTGTTTCTGGGTGTGCCCAATGCCTGCGTATCGCCCTCGGCGCGCTTGGGCTTTCACGGACCCAGCACCCGCACAAGCGGGCTTCCCCTGCCGCGTGCGGAATATGAACGCATCTCGCTCCAGATGGCGGCGATGTATCCTCCGGCCCTGCGCCAGTGGTTCATCACCAGCGCAAGGGCCTATACCGAAGACTACGTGCTGATCACGGGGCAGGACGCCATCGCCATGGGCGCGCGGCGCTGCGACTAGGCCTGCGTCAGCTTTCCTCGCCGTAATAGCCGTAGTTGCCGTAATAGCCGTAGCGCGACCCGCCCATCTGTTCGAGGTTCAGAACCCCGACGTAATGCGCGCCGTTCTTGCTGTATTCGCGGACCTGCGCGGCAGATTCGCGAACTTCGCCCTGCGTGGTGGTGGCATAGCGCACCACCTGCACGATGGCATCGGCATAGCGCGCCAGATAGCGGGTATCGACGACCGGCAGGATCGGCGGGCTATCAAGGATGATGATATCGAACCGTTCGCGCCCGGCCTCGACGACGCTTTGAAATGCGCCGCCGTTCAGCAACTGGTCGGTCGGCTTCGAACTGCGCTCGCCCGCGGTAATGACCACCAGCGGCGATTTGGCGTCGCGCCGCGGGTTCAGCAGCATCATGTCGTTGGTTTCGCCGTTCGAGACGAAGTCGATCAAACCCGCCTCTACCCGCAGGCCAAGCCGTTTTCCCACGGTCGGCTTGCGCATGTCGGCATCGATCAGCAGCGTCTTGACGCCAGCCAAGGCATAGGTGCGGGCCAAGGCGATGGCGGTCGTCGATTTGCCCTCGGCCTGCAGGGCCGAACAGATCAGGATGACCCGCCCGTGCTGCGCCACGTTGGTGATCCCGTCGCCTTCGGCATTCAGACCGACGTCGATGGCGGCCCGCAGCTTGCGGAAGGTTTCGGCATATAGCGACATAGGCGCGGACAGCACGATATCGGCAGGATCGGCCCCCGACTTGACCTGTTCCAGCATCCCGAATGTGACGGGCACAGGCGCTTGCATGATGTTGCTCAGTTGGCTGGTCGATGTGATTCCGCCCACATAGAACTCGCGCAGCATGGCCAGCACCAGCCCAAGGCCCAACCCCAGCACAAGCCCCAGCGCCGTGATCAGCCGCTTGTTGGGAAAAGCCGCCGAAATCGGCGGCAAGGCTTCCGAAACAATCCGCGCATCGGCGATTTGCAGGTTGGCCAAAGCGCCAAGATCCTGTTCGCGCGCCAGCAAGGTCTGGTACTGGCTGCGGGCGATGGTCGCGCTTTGTTGCAGGTTGAACAGGTCGGCCAGCATCTCGGCCGACACATCCGAATCAAGCAAGACATTGCGCAACTGGTCGCGGGCCTGCGTCTCGCGTTCGGTCAGCGAACGCACCTCTTCCTGCATCGCCAGCATCGACGTGCTCGATTGCGCCTTCAGGGTGGAATCCAGTGTCGCAAGCTCGCTGCGCAGATCGACCGTTTCGCCACCACCGGCTTCGGCCTTGCGCAGACGGTCGGCAAGTTCCGCCCGTTGCTTGGCAAGCGCGTTGATGGCCTGATCGCCCAGCGTCGTGGCGACCGTTCCCCAATCGCCCGAATTCTGCGCGGTATCGGCAAGCGCGATCTTGGCCTTGCGGTCGGCCTGCAAGGATTTTGCCTCGTTCAGACGGGTCCGCAGCGCGCCGATCGTCGGATCGTTGGTTTCGCTTTCCAGCCGCGACAGGTTGGCTTCGATGAAATCGTTGATCGCGGTTTCCGATTTGGCCAGCTCGTCCTGCGCGGTCTTGATCTGGCGGCGCAGCACGTCCCGCGCCGAAATGGTCGACTGCGTCTTGGCCTCGACCTGCCGGTCGATATAGACCGCAGCGTAGGAATTGGCGATTTCGGCGGCACGTTCCGGCTTTTCGGACGAGATCGAGATTTCGATCAGATAGGTCAGCCCCCGCCGCCGCACATCGACGGCGTCCTCCAGTTTCAGCAGCGTCTGGTTCACCAGATTGACATTGGCCTGTTCGACCTTGGGGGCAATGCCCACAAGACGGCGCAGCGAATTGCCGTCGATTTCGGCTCCAAGTGCAATTCCCAGCTTTTCAAGCCAGCCAAGCTGCGGGCCGAATTCCGGATCGTCGATCAGTTTGGCCGTCTGCACCACCGCCAACGCCGTCGCCTGCGACTTCAAGATTTCAACCTCGCTGTCGACGCGCGAGTTCAGGATGGCGCTTTGCTCCTGTCCGGTCGACGACGGGTCGAGCAGGTTCGACGACCGCCCGTCGACCTGCACCAGAACCCCTGCGCGATAGATCGGCGTGGCGAACAGCAAGTAAGCAAAAGCCAGACCCAGCACCACCGCGGCGGTGGCAAGCACCAAACGCTGCTGGCGGCGCAGGATGCCCAGAATGACGTTCAGGTCCAGTTCGTTCGTATCCAAATCTTAAGTCCTTGAAAGAGTAACTGGTAAAAACTTTGACGCGCCGGTTTCGGTAAAGCACATGGCAGAAATCGGCCGTCCCGTCACCAGTCGCAACACTGTCAGCCGCCCGGTCTTGTGCGCGCCCGTATCGATGCGGATCACGCTATCCGTCAGCACGGGGTTTTCAACCGTGATATGGCCCTGAACCACCCGAAGGCCCGGAAAACCGCCCGAAACACCACGCCCCCACAGCACGGCCGACTCGTCTTGCGCGGTCAGGGCGCGCCTGCGGTCAAGACCGGCATGAACGAATGCAAAACCGGCCCCGTCGATCTGGGCTGTCACGATGTGTGGCATGTCCTGCAACCATTGGATATGCCGCTCTGGAATATGCGCGCGCAACATCTGCACCACGCGCCCCGCAGGATACTTCTGACGCGGCGACAAGCTCAGCCCGTACGAGCACAGCGTCTCGAAACCGCCTTGGGTCAACCAGTCCCACGACCGCGCGGGGTCTTGGATAAAGGCCAGCATCATGCGTTCATGGTTGCCAAGGATACCGATCAACCGCCCGTCCGCGGCGGTTTCGGCCAGATCGTCCAGCACACCGGCGCTGTCGGGGCCACGGTCGACCAGATCGCCCAAAAGAAGAATGGTCGGCTCGGACTTCAGCGCGGCCGCATCCTCGCGAACCGCTGCAAGCGCTGCGCGCAACTGCACGCGGCAACCATGCACGTCACCGATGGCATAGACCGGCCCCGCGACCGACCCGAGATCGACGATTTTGACAGGCGCGGCTTGTGAACCCCCCAACAGGCGCCGGATTACGCCCATTGCACCGATCATGGCATATCCCAAGACGTGGGCGTATCTGCCACGGCGGGGGTGCGCTGCGCGGGGGGGGCGGGGGTCTGCTTTGCCTTGCTGCTCAGCCGCTGCGATTGTCGGCCCAAAGCCAGCCCCAATATCAGCATCAGCAGATAGACATTGGCCGGAATCTCTAGGCTAAAGTCCCCCAGCGAATGTACCGCCCCCAGCATCAACGCCCCCAGTCCCGCCGCAGCCATCCCCGAAAATCCGCTGTCGTCGCGCAAACGGCGCACCAGCACCCCGCAGACAACCAGCAAGGCGATGATCGGCACCGACCCGAACACCAGTCCGAACTCGGACCACAGCATCAGATACGAGTTATGCGCCAGATCAAAGGTGACAGGGGCCAGAAGCGGCGGCCCACGGAACGCCTCAAAGGCCGCACCAAAGGCATCCATGCCAAATCCTGTCCACGGGCGCAGCGCAATCATCTTCAACGTCTGTTGATAGATCGCCAAGCGGTCAGCCCATTCGCCCTCCAGAAACAGCAACCGCTCGGCCACCCCGCCGCCCGCCGCGACAAAAGCGACGATCACGACGACCAGCCCCAGCTGCACGACCATTTCGGCCAGCACGCGCCCCGGCGTCGCCCCCGCATTCCAGCGCACAAGGATCAGCGTCAAGACCGCGCCCAGCGTGCTCGCCGCAAGGCCAAGCCGCGACTGTGTGGCGACCAGACCCAGGAACAGGAACACCATGCCCGACAGCACCGCGAAATCACCCGGACCCAGCCGCAGCAACCACGGCCCCTTGCGGGTCTGCCGGATGCTGCCGCGCCGCGCCCGCTCGGCAAGGATGCCGATCCCCAAAATCAGGCCAAACCCCAGAAAACTCGCCAACGAATTGCGGTTCACGAAGGTTCCCGTCGCACTGCCCAGATAGGCCACCTTCGGACCCCAGGGCGAGAAATCTCCCAACAGCTTCAACGCCACCACAGCCCAGACCGCCTGCGCGCAAATTCCGGCATAGACGATCTGCGCCACCCGCAACACGCGCTCGCGCCGCGATGCCACCTCGATCACCAGCCCGATCAGCAAAAGATACCCGCAAAAGCGCAAGATGCCCGACACCGCGACATTGGGTTGCACCGAAACGGTCTTTGTCCCCAGACCGCCAAGCCCCTCGGCCATGGCCATCAGCCCGTCGGGCAGATACCCCTGAACCGGCAAGATCTGGAACACCGCCCAAAGCGGCAAAAGTAGCACAAAGCAGGTCAGGCCCTTCAACGTCAGGAAACGCAGCCGATATTCGGGCTCCAGATACGCCGCGCGCAGCACCGTATACAGGGCAATCGCCGCGAAAACCCCCGTCCATAGCAGCCACCACGTCGCGCGGTTCGACGCCAAGGGCAGCGCGGTCAAAGGCACGATGACGGCCAGCACAAGCGCCAGCCGGTCGTGCATCCGGCTGATCCGGTTTCGGTGGTCATGCCCTGACTGCATCAAAACAACCCCGGCGCCGGATGGCGCAACGCTTCAAGGAACCTGCGCTGGTCGGCCGGTCCAGCCGATTCGGCTGCAGCGGTGATCGCGGCGCGCAGGCCTGCGTGCGAACGATACAGCGATGCCACGACGTTGCGCCCCCAATTCGAAACCAAGGCCCGCCGGTAATCGGCCTGCGCAAGGTGCGATACCGATTCCGTCGCCCCCTGCGCCGCCCCAACAGCCTGCATCCGCAGATTGAGGGGCCATGGCTCATACGGCGCGGCGGCCTGCGCAATCCGCAATAGCGCAGGGTCGATGTCACCCGCAGTCAACAAAAGCACGGCAAGTGCGCGCGCATTCGACGGCGATGCCTCTAGCAAAGCCTGCGCAATCGCGGAACAACGTTGCGCCACAGCCGCCTTCAAAGCCGGTTCCGACCGCAACCGCGGCGACAGCGTGATGGTCTTTCCGCACAGCGCCAAAAGGTCACGTTGGGTGCGCGCACTCACAGGCTGCGGCAAATTGTCGCGGGAACTAACAGCCGCATCGATAAAGCCGTTGGTCGTTCCGTTCACCAGCAAAACGGCCGGATATTCAAGCGCGAAACTGCGTAACGCCATATAAAAAATGGCAAAAACAGGCACTGCGATAAGTGTCGTCCGGGTCAGCATGGCAGTGGTCTTCATTGTCTCACCCTGGCCTTACCCATCCGAATGTACGTACACATCTAACCAAAGGAAAGTTTTATTAAAAATGGTTAACATTCTCTGCGAGAAGGCTAAAAAAGCGCGTTTTTTTCAGGTTCCGAATGATCAGTCGCTGTGATAAAGTTTAGTGAATTAGAGTGCAAGTCGGGAATAATAAATTGGTATTTCTTATGAAAACGACGCTCCGCAAGTTGGATTTTACGAAGGTTAACTCCAAACCCGTCGTAACTGCCCTGTGCGCAGGGCTATCTGTCGTTGCAGTCGGCACCGCTCCGGCCCGTGCGCAGGTTGCCATCGAAATTTCGCAGGACGTTCTGACAGCCGCGCTGTCCCAATGCACGACTGCCGCTTCTTGCGCCGTCGCCGTTCAAGCCCTGATCGACCAGTTGGTCGCCGCCAACCCGAATGTCGATCTTGCCGTGGTCGTCGGCTCGGTCATGTCGGCCATCGCCGAAGGTTACAACAACGGCACCATCAGCGCGACCCTCGCCCAAACCGCACTTGCTGCGGCCGGCAATATCGCAAGCGCAAACAACCTTGCCGCACTCGCCACTTTCGCGGCGACCGCCTTGACGGTGATCGCGGCAGGCGATCCGATCGACCTCGAAGCCGTGGCGCAAGCCTCGGGCAGCCCAGCGTAAAAACATCCCATAAGCCGCGCAGCGCAGGCTTCATTGCTGCGCGTGCTTACAACACGACATTTTCAGTATCAGCCGTTTTTTTTGCGGCAAAAGTCCAATTTGCATTGGAGTTTCAATGACTTTTGAAAGCCGCCAGCTTGAGCGAAGCCCGGATTTCGGCGCCGCCGATAGCAAGATGTTGGCCAAAGACACTACATTCCGGTTCGGTACATCGCACACCGCAAAGCGCGCCTTCTATGCGACCACCGGCAAGCGCATCGTCGATTTGACGCTCGTTTTCCTCTGTGCGCCGGCGTGGATTGTGTTGGTTCTGGTGCTTGCAGCCCTTGTCAAACTCGACGGCGGGCCAGCGTTCTACAGCCAGTCCCGCATCGGCAAGGGCGGTCGGGTTTTTCGCATGTGGAAGCTGCGCTCGATGGTGGTCGACGCCGACGAACGCCTCGCCGACCATCTGCAAAGCGACCCGAAGGCGCGGGCGGAATGGATCGTCAAGCAAAAACTTGCGAACGATCCGCGGATCACGCGCTTTGGCAAGTTCATCCGTGCCACGTCGCTCGACGAATTGCCCCAGCTTTTGAACGTAGCGATCGGCGACATGTCCCTGGTCGGACCGCGCCCGATGATGGTTGACCAGCGCGCGCTTTATCCCGGCACCGCCTATTACCAGCTCCGCCCCGGCGTGACCGGCCTTTGGCAGGTTGCAACGCGCAACAACTCAAGCTTCAAAGACCGCGCCGTGTTCGACGAGCAGTATTACCAGCGCAGCGGTTTTATCTTCGATTTCGGGCTGATCCTCAAAACATTCGTCGTCGTGCTGAAAGGCCGCGGGGCTTAGCCTCGACAGGTTCCGCACGTATCGAAAACACGGTCAAAACGGCGCGGCTCACCCCGCGCCGTTTTGCTTTTGGCCGCGGCGATCGTTTTGCCCGGTCGTCAAGGCAAGACGCGCCAGAAGCTTACCCGACGTTCCACCCCTGAACCCCGAAACGACACGGGGCGCACTTTGCAGTGCGCCCCGGGGCCGTTCTATATTGGTGGGCGATAAGGGATTTGAACCCCTGACATCTTCGATGTGAACGAAGCGCTCTACCGCTGAGCTAATCGCCCGATGGGGCGGTGTTTAACTGTCTTCCCCTACCTCTGCAAGGGCCTCTTTCTTCGGTTTCTGAACGGTTTTTTCGCCAGCGCCGCGCAGTTTGACCGTCATCGACGACTCTTTGCCTTCGCCTTTGGACCGCGCCACCTTGGCATGGCCAAAGGGTGGCAGATGCAGCGCTTCGCCCTTTTGCAGCGCCTCGCCCAGCACGGCCAGCGTGGCTTCGACGATCTCCTTGACGTCTTTCTTCTTGCCGCCGATCACCTCGGCCACGCGTTCGATCAATTCCTTTTTCTTTAGCGCATTGGCTGCCAAAGCTTTGTCGGGTTCGGTTCCCGCGGCGATCACGGCGGCCATGTCGATGGTCGGAACCATGATCTTGACCGCAGGCTCCTTTGCCTTGGGGTCTGCCGATTTGGATGCGGCAGATTTGGGGCCAGCCGCTTTCGGGTTGGCCGGTTTCTTGGTTGCGCCTGTCGCCATCACTCGTTCCTCGTCGGTTATCGAAAGAGCACTCTTCAGAAGAGATAATCCGCTTTCGGCGTTCTGGCCAGCGTGACGTAGTGCGGCGCAAAGAAAAGGGGCGCGCCTTTCGGCACGCCCCCACCAAAAGCCTCGCGTCAGGATCAGTGCGCCGTCTGCACCGGCTGTTCCGACGCGGCCTTGCGGGCAGCGGCGGCGGCTTCTTCCGCGGCCTCGTCCCATTCGACCGGCTCGGGCTGGCGCACCAGCGCCAGTTTCAGCACTTCGCGCACATGGCTGACCGGAACGATGGTCATGCCGTTCTTCACAGACTCCGGAATATCGACCAGGTCCTTGGCGTTTTCCTGCGGAATCAGCACCGTCTTGATGCCCCCCCGCAGCGCGGCAAGCAGCTTTTCCTTCAATCCGCCGATGGCCAGCGCATTGCCGCGCAAGGTCACCTCGCCCGTCATCGCCACATCGCGCCGCACCGGAATGCCGGTCAGCACCGACACGATCGACGTCACCATAGCCAGACCCGCCGAAGGCCCGTCTTTGGGCGTCGCCCCTTCGGGAACGTGGACGTGGATATCCAGCGTCTCGAATTTCGGCGGCTTGATGCCCAGCTCGGGGCTGATCGAGCGCACGTAGGACGCCGCCGCTTCGATCGACTCCTTCATCACATCGCCCAGCTTGCCGGTCGTCTTCATCCGGCCCTTGCCGGGCAGTTTCAGCGCCTCGATCGACAGCAATTCACCGCCCACGCTGGTCCAGGCCAGACCGGTCACCACACCGACCTGATCTTCCAGTTCCGCCAATCCGTAGCGGTGCCGCTTGACCCCCAGATACTCTTCCAGCTTCTCGGGCGTCACCTCGATGCTCGTCGCCTTTTTCTTGACGATATCAGTCACGGCCTTGCGCGCCAGCTTTGCGATCTCGCGCTCGAGGTTACGCACCCCCGCCTCGCGGGTGTAAGACCGGATCATCTCGGTCAGGGCGGCATCGGTGATCTTGAACTCGGTCTTCTTCAGCCCGTGGTTCGCGGTCTGCTTGTCGACCAGATGCTGCTTGGCGATCTCGCGCTTCTCGTCCTCGGTGTAACCGGCCAGAGAGATGATCTCCATACGGTCCAGAAGCGGGCCGGGCATGTTGTAGCTGTTGGCCGTGGTGATGAACATCACGTTCGACAGGTCGTATTCCACTTCCAGATAGTGGTCCACGAAAGTCGCGTTCTGTTCGGGGTCCAGCACCTCAAGCATCGCCGACGCCGGATCGCCGCGGAAATCCTGCCCCATCTTGTCAATTTCATCCAGCAATATCAGCGGGTTCGTGGTTTTCGCCTTTTTCAGCGCCTGAATGATCTTGCCGGGCATCGACCCGATATAGGTGCGCCGATGGCCGCGGATTTCAGATTCGTCGCGCACGCCACCCAGCGAAATGCGGATGAACTCGCGCCCCGTCGCCTTGGCCACCGACCGCCCCAGCGAGGTTTTACCAACCCCCGGAGGGCCGACAAGGCACAGGATCGGACCCTTGAGCTTGGCCGACCGCGCCTGCACGGCAAGATATTCGATGATCCGTTCCTTGACCTTTTCCAAACCGTAATGGTCTGCGTTCAACACCTCTTCGGCCTTGAACAGGTCTTTCTTGACCTTCGACTTCAGCCCCCACGGCACGCCCAAAAGCCAGTCGAGGTAATTCCGCACCACCGTCGCCTCTGCCGACATCGGCGACATCGACTTCAACTTTTTGACCTCGGCATCCGCCTTTTCGCGGGCCTCTTTCGACAACTGGGTCTTGGCGATGCGGGCTTCCAACTCGGCGATCTCGTTCTGACCGTCCTCGCCATCGCCCAGCTCGCGCTGGATCGCCTTCATCTGTTCGTTCAGGTAATATTCGCGCTGCGTCTTCTCCATCTGGGTCTTGACGCGGCTCTTGATCTTTTTCTCGACCTGCAGGACCGACATCTCGCCCTGCATCTGGCCGAACACCTTTTCCAGCCGTTCCGCCACGTTCAACGTTTCCAGCAGGTCCTGCTTCTGGCCCACATCCACGCCAAGGTGCCCCGACACAAGGTCGGCCAGACGCGCGGGTTCACGCGCTTCCGAAACGGCGGCCAGCGCCTCTTCGGGGATGTTCTTCTTGATCTTGGAATAGCGTTCGAATTCCTCGGCCACGGCGCGGATCAGCGCATCGACCGAAGGCTTGTCACCGGGCGTTTCGTCCAGAGTCACCGCCCGCGCCTCGAAGAACGACGGGTTGGTCACGAATTCGGTGATCTTGACCCGCGCCTTGCCCTCGACCAGCACCTTGACGGTGCCGTCGGGCAGCTTCAGCAATTGCAGCACATTGGCCAGCACGCCCACGCGATAGATCGCATCGGTGCCCGGATCGTCGACAGAAGGGTCGATCTGGCTCGACAGCAAAATCTGCTTGTCGTCTGCCATCACCTCTTCCAAGGCCCGCACCGACTTTTCGCGCCCTACGAAAAGCGGCACGATCATATGCGGGAAAACCACGATATCGCGGAGCGGAAGCACCGGATAGCTGGTGGAAAGCGGTTCGCTCATGATATTTCCTTATCTGGCAGGAAAGCTCCGGCCCCGGTCGTCGGCAACGCTCGGCTTTCCCCTGTTCGCCCACACTATCTGGGGGGGCAACAGGGGCGAGTCAACCGCACCTATCGACGATATGATGCGCCCGCGTCGCGGCAGGGGCAAGCCGACTTTGCGCTGCATTCTACAAGACAGATGGCCAAGGATTACAGCGGCTCGATGTCGCCCTGCGCCCGTCTGGCGTGGAAACCGGCCACAAAGGCCGCCAAACGTCCCGCGGCGATGGCGTCGCGCAAACCCTGCATAAGCTCTTGGTAATAGTGCAGATTATGCCAAGTCATCAGCATCGAGGCAATAATCTCGCCCGCCTTGTTCACATGGTGCAAATAGGCGCGCGAATAGTTCCGGCAGGCCGGACAGGTGCACGCCTCGTCCAACGGGCGCGGGTCGTTCTGGTGGCGGGCGTTCTTGATGTTGATCTGCCCCATCCGCGTCCACGCCTGCCCCGTGCGACCCGACCGCGACGGCAGCACGCAATCCATCATGTCGATGCCACGTTCCACCGCCCCCACGATATCGTCAGGCTTGCCCACGCCCATCAGGTAGCGCGGCTTGTCCTGCGGCAGAAATCCGGGCGCATAGTCAAGCACCGAGAACATCGCCTCTTGCCCCTCGCCCACCGCCAGACCGCCGACCGCGTAGCCGTCAAAGCCGATCTGCACCAAGGCCTTGGCGCTTTCTTCGCGCAAATCGCGCGTCACCCCGCCCTGCATGATGCCAAACAGCGCGTGGCCCGGACGGTCTCCGAACGCATCGCGCGACCGCTGCGCCCACCGCATCGACATCTGCATCGATTTTGCCACCACATCATCGGTGGCGGGCAGCGCGGGACATTCGTCGAAACACATCACGATGTCAGAACCGAGCAGCTTTTGTATCTCCATGCTGCGTTCGGGCGTCAGCATGTGCTTGGACCCGTCGATATGGCTGGAAAAGCGCACGCCTTCTTCGGTCATCTTGCGCAAGGACGCCAGCGACATGACCTGAAACCCGCCGCTATCGGTCAGGATCGGGCGATCCCAGTTCATGAACCGGTGCAGACCACCCAGCGCCGCGATCCGCTCGGCGGTGGGGCGCAGCATCAGGTGATAGGTGTTGCCCAGCAGGATATCGGCCCCCGTCGCGCGCACGCTTTCGGGCAGCATCGCCTTGACCGTCGCAGCCGTTCCGACCGGCATAAAGGCAGGCGTGCGTATGGCGCCACGGGTTGTGTCTATAACGCCGGTCCGCGCCGCCCCGTCGGTGGCCTGCACCGTAAATCCGAACCCCGTGGCCATTGCCGCCTCCTGTGGAAAAGCGGCCCCTTGTGCGGCAAAGCGGGCGCAAAGGAAAGCCCCGCCAACGGGGCGCGTCCTAGCAATCGGGGGTCAGCGCACTTCGCACAGCGCAGCGCCGGTATCGACAATGACACGCCCGCCAAAGGACAGGCCATAGAACACCTGCGCGTCACCCGTGCCGCCCTCCGCCATTGCAGCGGCGGGTCTGCGCCCGGCCGGCGAAAGATCGCGGCTTTCGATCATGCAGGTTACAGGTGCCGCTGGTCCGGCAACGGGGCCAAGGCGATAGAAATCCAGCCCCCGCGCCCGTGCACGCTCACGGTCCAGGGTGCCGCAGGACATATCGGTGATATCGTGGAACCGCCGGTTGATCGGGTCATAGACCGTTTCACCCGCGCTCAATTCTTCGACCGGCGTGAAATCGTCCGAAGCAACCCCGGTACGAAGTTTCGTCCCCGCCGCAAACATGCGGACAGAGAGCAGCGCAAAGCTCTGATCGGTCATTTGGCAGCACTCGTCAAATCGTCGGAACATCCGTCACGACCGCGTCCCCCCCAGGATTTGGCCATATCGTTTTATCGCATCATCCCGCCACGCGATCAACACCATCATCGCTTGAATGCCGCGCATCCGCCGCTTTGTCGGACGACAAAATCCACGATCCCGCCCCGATTGCGACCATTGTTTCCGCCACCGCAACCAAGACGCGCGCAAGGCGGGTTCCAGCAGCCAATCACGCCGCTACATCGCAGACAGATTCGCCGCACAGGCGGCTGTCAGTCGATGACCTCGAAATGCACCTCGACGGGCGTGCACGCCGCGCCGTTGATCGGAATCATATCCTGCGGACAGGCCGACATGACCACGACGCAGTCGAACGCCGCCCGCAGAACGACGTAATCTCCGGGTTTCGACAAAGGCTCGCCCCATGTGATGCGCCCGTCGGCCGCTATGGGAATGTTCATCCAAAGGTTCAGCGGGGCCGGACATTCGGTGCGGGGAAACCCTGCCATCGCAAGCGCCGCATGCAGGTTGTCGGTGCAATTGTCGTGATAGTCGCGACACCCCAGACTGCGGTACCGATGCACGTCGCAAGCGGCGATCACCGTGTCGTGCCGCCCGGGCGATGTATCGGTCTCCAGCGTCAGGATGGGGCGGCGGCGATTGGTATAAAGCCCGTCGCCCTGCGCCGGAAACACCGACCCAAGGCTGGCGTGCAGATGCTCCATCGACAGAAATTCCGTCGGGTCTTCGGCGTTGAACGCCCAGGTATCGACGACCTGCGACCCATGCGTGTTGACGATGCGGATCGCCTGCCCTTGACGCAGGCGCACCGCCCGCCCCCGCCGCGCCGGAACTTCCTGCATCCTGCCCCCCGTGCAAACCGATGGCCGCAGGATGGCACAGCGCAGGCTGCGGTCAACCCCTGCCGCCCCCTTCGCCTTGCGCCACATCGGCGGGTCGCGTTTCGGCGGGCGTGGGGTGCAAGCCATAAGCCGCGACCAGCCGCCAGACATGCGCGGGCACCATGTTTTTCACCCGCGCCGGAAAGGCCCGCCGCAGGTGTAACACCGTCTCGATCGCCTTCATCTCGACACGGGCACGGGCGAATTCCAATCCGCGCGGCCCGATGCGCGGCTGCAAAAAGGCCACGATAGGCCGCAACCAGTCGGGCATCGACCGCAAGGGCAGGCCACCCGCCGCCCGCGCCGTATTGGCCATGAACCCCGCCACCGCCGATTTGCGCGCGCCCTTGTCGGTCAACGGGCGATAGGCGACGTCCTCGCCCAACAGGTCCAGCAATTCCTGTCCACGCCGGTTGCGCGCGATCACCCATTGGTCGCCATCGCCCGCCATATAGCCCACCGTCACATCGGCCAGACGGTTGGTGTAATCGACGCAGGTTTTGCAGGTCATCGGAAAGAAATCGGCCGGCAGTTTCGACAGCGGCAGCTTCAGGAACGGCACAAAGCGCGGGCGGCGTCCGTCGTCATAACGCATCTCGACACGATAATCGGCGCGAAACTCCAGATAGGTCACCGATGCGGGGTCGGGGTCGACCAGCCGCAGGAACTGGTGGAAATTCTCGGTCGTGGTGTTGTCCGAACAGGGCGTGCCGATGACATAGATACGCTCGAACCCCAACTCGGCCTCGAGTGCGCGCAGCGCATGGACCTGACAGGGAATCCCGATCACCGCGATCCGCCGGTGTCCCGCCGCCGCCGCCGGTTCCAGCAATGCCAGCGTCGGCGCCCAGCCCATCCGCATGCCCCGCACCTTGGCCAGATCGGCCGCAGCGGTCACGATCACCGGCACCGGCTTCCAGCGGTCGAACGGATCGGGGGCCACCGTCAGCACCGCGGTCACGCTGCCGGTCTCCAGCAGCCGCGCCGCGATCGAGGTGGTGATGCCCGTCCATTGGGCACCCGCAACCGGCCGGCGCATCCGCGCCCGCCGCATGCTGTGGGTCACGCCGAAAAACGCCTCTTCCCCCGTCTGCGGATTGGCCGCGCGACCGTGGGTGCGGCGCTCCAACCCGTCATAATCGGGCGCAATGAACTGGCAGGCCCGCCCGCAGGCCTTGCCATCCCCGATACGCGAGATGCCGCAATCGGTGCACAGCCCCGGTCGCGCCGCGCCGCCGATCAACGGAGCCGTCAGGCCGATCTCGGTCACCCCGCCCCCGAACTGCCCGTTCACCCGCCCGTTCACCCGCCCGTCCGCCATACGCCATCCCGCTGCGGGCACCCTGCCCGACAGCGGCACTATAGGCGGTGCGACGGCGCGCGTCCAATTAAACTGTCAGAAAAATCTGACAGTCCCGCCACAGTCATCGCTGCGCCAGCGATTGTGCCATTTCCAGATGATGCTGTAACTTGGGCAACGTGGCTTCGGCAAAGGCCTTGACCGGCCCCTCCTCGCCATTGGTCGCATAGGTCTGGAACAGCGCGACCGCCTGATCATGCGCCTGGTTCTGCAACGTCACATAGGCCACGTCGAAACCGTCGCCCTGCGTGGCATCGAGTTGCTGCAACAGCGTCGCATGTTGCGGGTCGAGCATGGCGGAAAGGTCGGTCGACAGGTCTGGCAACGCTGTCCCCGACGCTTCGGCCATCCCCTGCATCGCGGCGGTATGGTCGGCAATCATCTGCTCGGCAAAAGCCTTGACCGCATCCGACGCGGCACGGTCACGCGCCATTTCGCTGCTGCGGATTTCAAGGATGTTCGCGCTGGTGGCAAGCCGCAGGAAATCGGCATCCTTGGTGATGCCGACTCCTGCCGCGCTGTCGGCGGCAGGTCCATCGGCCGACGTGGTCTGCGCCACGGCAGGAAGCGTCAGCGACAAGCCGACAAGCATAAGCACGGCAGGACGGGACAAAACAGGGATCGGCATCGGAAAGCCTCGCATGGTTGGGACGACAGCCCAACCCGCCCGCCCGCTCGCAGTTTCCGGCCCTGAAACGGCACGGCAAAGCACCGCCGAACGGCGCAGCCCTTGCCCGGCCAATGCTCCCCCTTGAATCCGCCGCCCACCATGATACCACGCCCCCCACCGGATGGGTGGCCGAGTGGTTTAAGGCTCTAGTCTTGAAAACTAGCGTAGGGGGAACCCTACCGTGGGTTCGAATCCCACCCCATCCGCCAATCGCCATTGAAAAAATTGAATAAAATGCGCGCTTTGGCGTCATACCCATCTTCGCACCCATCAACCTGAAAACGCTTGCCCGCTTGGGTCGCGTCTCGCTGGGGACAGTTGCGCCGAAGCGAAGCCGGGGCAGATCGGCGCGGCGTGCTATCCTGCTTTCGGAAAGCGCCCAGCGCGGCCTTAGGGTAATCTAAGGGTGGTCGCGCCTCCCCTTACCGTAATCTTACCGTGCCGCCTTTCCGTCTTTGCGGATAGGTCGAGCCGCTATCCCCCGCTAGAAAGCGGTGCGAAGGCGCGTCCGTTATCCCCCGATAGAAAACGGGCCGGAACGCAAAAAGCCCCGCGCTGGGCGGGGCCTTCGGTTTCTCTGCTTTCAGCGATTGTCAGACCGCAACCTTTGGGCGGGGCAGTTCGGCGGCGTGAAGCTCTATCGCTTCGTTAATCGCCTCGCCCAGCACGCCGATAAGCGTTTGCAGGGCGTGGGCTTCGGGGTCGTTGGTGGTCAACAGGTTTCCATCCCATGCCAGCCTGCCCAGCGCGATTGATAGCCCCTCGGCCTTGGTCAATGCGGCGTCCGTTGCGTCGAAGCGTTCCCGTATCATGCTTTTGCCTTTCTGGCCTTGGTTGCGCCTGCCTCGGTGTAGGTCACAAGTTCTTCTGCCAGCCGTTCCGCAACATTCAAAATTCCGGCGCGGCCTTGGGCGGCAAGCTTCTCGCCTGCATTGGTATCGTCGCAGCATTGCAGCGCGGCGATAAGGCCCCACAGATCAACCGCGTTATCCCATGCCTTTTCAGCATCCATCACACCACACCCCCAGCAAGCGCCCGAAGGTCGGAAAACAGCGCAGCCGAAGCGGCGCTACCGTCTGCGATTTCCCCGCCCGCCGAAACCAGCAACACCTTTGCCGCGACTTCGGGCGCGGTCTTGGCGGGAATGGCAAGGATGCGGCTTTGCAGATCGGCAAGCGGCGCGGCATAGGTCACGGCGAAAGCTTCGTCGCTCAGGTCGGACGCATTGGCGGCGGCGTCCATTGCTTCCCACTCGGCATAGAGCCGCAAGATTTCGCTTTCGGTCGATACCCCTGCGAAGCTGGGCGCGGCCATGCCTGCCAGAACGGCAGGGGCGGCGGTGATAAGGTTACGGCGGTTCATTCGGTTTCCTTTCGGGGTTACAGATCAGGCGGCGCGGGAAGCGAGTTCGCGGCGCATTTCGGACAGGCGTTCAATCCCCGCCCAGCCCAGCCGGTCGCAGGCTTCCTCTACGGCAACAGCGTTTTTCAGAGCGGCAACGGACAGGGAAGCAAAGGCGCTGGGCGTTGCAGCGCGGGCACGGGCGGCAGCGTCTTTGTGGAAAGCCCAAGCCTTGCGAAGGCAGGCGGCAAACATTGCCCGCGCCCCGCCCTTCGGCAACCGGCGCGACCATGCTTCCTGCTTTGCCCAGACCCAAGCGAGGCGGAAGATTTCGGCACGGTTGAAGGTCATTGCAGTTACTCCGTTTGCGTTTTCGCTTACCATGTAGCATATATGGGGCAACGCTAGGGGCGTGTCAATAACCCTGTTAGCGTTTTATGATACAAGGTAAGCGAATGAAGCCGGAACAAATCAGAATGGCGCGGGCCGCGCTGGGCCTAGGGGTGCGAGACTTGGCAGAGCTTGCGGGCGTGTCGTTTACGACAGTCAGCCGCTTTGAAACGGGCAAGAGCGGGTTGCAGCACTCCACAGCCGAAGCCTTGCGAAAGGCGCTTGAAGCTCAGGGCGTCCAGTTCATCGAAGCGGGCGCGGTTGCGCTGGGTAGCGGCGTTACTGTCAAAGGCGGTGCGAATGGCTGATTTGCCCCGCGATACCTTCGCCCTTTGGGGCTTTGCCTTCATGCTTTTGGTGGGCTTTTCGGTATGCCTTGCCGAAGTGATTATCGACAGGCAGGCGCGGGCGGGCCTAGAGCGTGACACTTGGCAGGGAAGGCGCGGGGCGCTTCTAGAGCTTGCCCGACAGATCGAAGCCGGGGCGGCACTTTCCGCCGATGATTTCGCGCCCCTAGACGGGGCAGGCTATGGCATCCGAAAGCAAGCCGTTGCGGCCTATCGGGGTTCGGTCGAAGCCCTAGACCTGACAGGGGAACGCCTAGGGGTTCCGCTTGCCATAGACGGGCGCAAGGCGCTTGCTGCTATGCTTCGGGCAAAAGCGGGCCTTCAACCCTCAGGGCGGTGAATGGTAATCCTGCCACCTTCGGCGCTGGGCCTCGGCTATCCTTTCCCTTCCTTCGGGCGTCCTAGGCCCCGTCGATTTGCCGCCGTGCCATTTACAGCGGCGCTTGCCGGGTTCGCTCTTTTGCCCGCAGGGGTGGCCTGCCCGCGTCTTTGCCCCGCATATCACGCGGGCCTTGGCGCGGCGTTCTGCTTCTCTCGCTTCGAGCCGTTGCAGATCGGCGGCGGCTTGCGCGTCTAGCCTGTCTTGCAGCGGATCGGGCATAACACCCCACGGTCGCGCCCGTGCGTTTGGGGTGTATAAATCCTTCACTTCGGACAGGCCCAGCGCCTCGGCAAAGCGGCGCGGTGCGACTTCACCAAGCGGCACAACCGCCTTGCGTTCCCAATACCATACCGCCCCACGTGCAAAGCCTGCCAGCGCCCCTAGATCGGCTTGTGTGAGGTTTGCCGCCCGTCGATAGGCGCGAAGCTCTGCCCCTGTAATGAACGGCCCGCGCTTCACCATTTGCCTTTCCTTTCCGTCATATCGGAAAAGGCCCTATCGGCTTTGCGCCGTCGAGCGGCTTTCTTGCGGCAACCTTCCCGACAGAAACGGGCATCAGCCCGCCGATAGATCGGCACGTAATCCCCACACTCAGGGCAGCACCATTGCCCCCGCGACAGGTTCGCTAGGATGCGCTTGGCGCGGTCTTTGCGGTGCCTGCGGTTGCCCGCCTGCCATAGCTCCACCAAGAGCGACAGCGGGCCATCTAGGCCAATGTCTATCCCGTGCGGGTCAGGTGCGGGCATGTCGTGCGCCTTCCTATTTGAGGGGCCAGAGGCGGGCTAACGTGCCAGCAAAGCACAGTGCGCTTGAAGTGACTTGCCACCAAAGACGGGGGAAGCCCCGCTTCAAAGGGGCTTCAACCCCTAGGGGGGTATAGGGGGGATGTGTGGCTAGGGGGGTTGAAGGGGATTTGAAGGGGGGTTGAAGGCTTTTGGCCCCTAGGGTTGAAGGGGGGTTGAAGCCTGATATTGACGGGTTGAAGGGGGGTTGAAAGGTCACGCTTCACCCCCCGGCACAAGGAAGCTAACCCTCCGCGATGGGGGGCCTTCGGTTTCGATAAGCGCGGCTTGCTTGGCAAGTGCCGTTTCCATTGCACGGCGAAAGGCGTTCTTTGTCACCCCTTCGGCATCGGGCGAGGTCGAAAACACCTTCGGCGCGTAGCTATTCCCCCCGGTATGGTTCACCCGCCGCCCGTTGTCGTGGCACTGCCGCAAGAGTTTCATAAACACGCGGTCAGCCTTCGCGGCGGTTGCTTTGGCATCGGGTGCGCCTGCGATACCGTCCGCAAAGAAAGCCCCGTCCCGATAGCGCAGCGCAAGGCTTAGACCTATCCGGCCATAATTCGCTTTCATCACCTCTAGGGTGCGGGCGTCCGGGTCGGCTTCGGCCCCGTCTTCGGCGGTGGCGCGGCGCATATACAGGCGGGAACGGACAGAGTTATTCCAAGCGGTCGAGCCTGAATTGCCGTCCCCCCGCGCCATGCCCGACAGGGACGGGTGCGCTAGCAGAATGATTGTCGTGTCATAAGTCAGGGCCAGCGTCCGCAACTGCCCTATGAATTGCCGCGCCTGCCCCCTGTTGATTTCGTCGCCCCCGAATAGATCGGCCAGTGTGTCGAGAACGGTTAGGGCGGGCTTGTGGGTCGAAAACCATTCCTCAATTTTCCGATAGAGCGGCGTTTCCTTCATGGTCTTGCTGGGGCCTTCGGGAACGGACAGAAGGGCATCTTCGGCGGCAAGGCTTAGAAGGGTGAGCCTGTCCAGATCGGCAAGCGGGAAGCCCTCGGCAATGGCGACAGAGGCTAGGCGGCGGTGCAGTTCGTCGCGTTCATCTTCGGCGGATATAAACACGGCGCGGCCTTCGGTGGTGGCCTGCCCCAGCCATGCCTTGCCCCGTGCGGTCGCAATGGCGAGTTGAAGCGCGGCAAGGCTTTTGCCCGTCCCGCCATCGCCCGCTAGAATTGTCACAGTGCGGGCGGGGATAAAGTCTTGCACGTGCCAGAGCCGTTCCGGCACGGCTTGCCCGTCCAGATCGGCGGCGCAAAAGAAGGGCAAGGGCGCGGGCGATGCGCCATCGCTTTCGGGTGCGCTCGGCTTTGCCCGCTCATGCGTTGCCCGTTCTGGCGGATTTCGGGGTTCGGCCATCCCCGCCCCCATGCCGCTTGCAATGGTGGCAAGCGCCTCGGCTTCGGGCAGGCCGATTGCCAGCGCAGCCGACAAGAGCCGCGCCCGCGTCGAGCTTTCCTCTAGCCCGCCCCCCGCGATGATTTGGGCCAGCGAAAAGGCGGCACGGTTTAGGGTGTGATTGCGTTCCCCGTCCCGTGCGGCCATCACGCGCCCAAGTTCACCATGTAAGGCGGCTTCGGCCCAGCTACCCCGCGCCCCCGTGTCGATTTGCAGGCGGGGTTGCTCTCGGTCAGGATTGCCCCTCAGACGCGCTGTAAGCGCCTCAGGAACGCTTGTCAGGCTTTCGGGGGTGAACGTGCCAGTGAGAAGCGAATAAGCCCCACCAGCGGGCGTTACAGAGCCGGGGGCAATGACATAGCCACCCGTTCCCCGCGTGTCGATTTTCGGCCCAAGCTTCCCCGACGAATTGCCAAGGCCACAATCGCGGAAATACAGGTGCCGCCCGCCGCTTGGTGTGGCAACCGTTGGCACGGTTCCGATTAGGCCAGACAGGCCCAGCGCCTCTAGAGCGGCCTCGCCCACGGCTTCCCCCGTTGCCTTGTCTATGTCCAGATCGACAACGAAAAGCCCGCTTGTCGCGCCTGTAGGCAAGCCGACAAGCGCCTTGGGGTGCGCCTGCCAATAGGCGGCAACGCTTTGCAGATCGGTGGTTGCATCCTTGAAGCCGTGCGGGGTCAGCGGGCGCTTGTCAGGGCCGCAAGGAAACACGGGGAAGCCCGCGCGCGCCCAGCTTGCCGCGACTTGGGCGGGAAGATGGGTAAGGCTGCTATCGGGCCGGATCGAAAAGGCTTCACCCATGCGCGGCCCCCTTGAAGGATTGCTTGACGATGCGAAGCACCTTCATTGCTGCTTTGTGGGTCGGCACGTTCACCTGATACCCTTCGTTGCGCTCTCGGTTTTTCCAGATCAAAACCTCGTAAAGCCCGCTTGCCGAAACGAGGGGGCCAAGGATTTGCACTACAGGCTGCACCAGAGCGGCCCTAGGGGTCGGGAAGGGGGTTACGTTCATTCGCGGCCCTCCCCATAGACCAAGGGCGCTAGGACGCCTGCCAGCGGGCCAGACAGGCCCAGCAAGGCGCGAAGGCGGGCAAGGCGAAGGGCGCTCATGCGTCACCCCCTAGCGCCCTTGCAGCGGGTTCAATGCGTGATTTGGCAACGTAGCGGGCGTGCGTTCCCTCAAAGGGTGCGCCGTGCTTTTCGTGTAGCGTCTCGATTTCAACCCCGTATTCGTGGCGAAGATTGAACGTGTATGCACTCCAACGCGGGCCGGGTTGGTCAATCGGGGTGCAGCCTTGCGGCCCCGCCATCATCAGGTTTTCAAGCGCCCAGCGATTGCGCCCCTTGACGGTAATTTCTGAAACTGCGCCATCGGTGCGGGTAATCTTAAAGCGGGCGTTGCCCCATTCTGCTTTCATAGTTTTGCCTCGGTCATTGATTGCCGGGGCGGGTTGCGGTAGTCTGGAGCTCTGCAAAGCCTGCCAAACGAATACCGCCCCGCCGTATCCCCGGCGGGGTTTCGTTTAGGCGGCAACGCCCACGGGTTGGGCGGCTTCCCATGCTTCAAGGTCCGACAATTTCCAGCGGACGCAGCCGGGGGTAAGCCGGATAGGTTGCGGGAATGTCGGGTCGGATTTCAGCCAGCGGCGCGGCGTCAGGTGATGCACCGAATAACGGGCGGCAACTTGGCGGTCGGAAAGGAAAACCGCGCCGAAGTGGTGGGAAACTTCGCGGCCAGTCAGAAAGTCGCCGCTCCTTCCTTGGGTTTCAATCATTTGCGCCTCCATAGGTTCGCTACGGAAAGCATGGCGGGCAAGCGCGGCAGGCGCTAAATGCAGGCTTCAAATCAGTTGGTGGCGACTTTGTATTAGGCGGCTAATCGGCCATCCTAAGGCGTCGAGCTTCGCAAATCAGTCTTAGTCGGTTCTGAATTCTTCCTTGCTTGTCAAAAGCTTCGCGGGCAGGTCCGCGCCACCCGGCTTTTATGCCGAAGTCGCCCAGCGCATGCAGAACCGCGATTCCAAATTCCGTTGAGGGATGGTCGGAATTAGGTTCGGTTCCGTATGTTATCCGCCGCCCTTGGCGGCGAAATACGCGGCGCATTAACTCGGCAACGTCATATGCAGCCGGGTTGCGCCCGCCTTTGCGGATACGCGTTCTTGACCATTCCTTTAGGTTCACAGCGTCCTGCGCCAAAACATCGGCAAGGTGTTCTACCTGAAAAGTGGTGACACAGCCCGCAACGATTAGTTCCTTGCGCTGTGCTTCGGTCATGAGCGTTAGGGCGCGGTGAAGTTTCTTTGCAAAGGTCGCCGCTTCGTTGAAATGGTGGGTTATGTCAGTTACGGCGGTTAGGTGGTCAGGTGTGTTCCATATTCCGTCAAGACCATACCTGCAGTCGTAAATCAGACCCACATCGCAGCTTTGGCGCTTCGCAGTTGTTTCGGCGGCGCGGTGGAAAAACTCGCTATGGTCTGAGAAGATTTCGGGAATCATGCGCCCAGCCTCACAACCTTGCCCTTCGCCTCAGCCCCGCTCAGGAAGCCCACCCATGCGGCCATCATGGCGCGGCGCTTTTCGATCATGTCGCCACGGCGGTAAGCTGCTTCAACCGCGCTGCTAATGCGGTGCGCTAGCGCGACTTCGGCCATTTCTCCGGCGTAGGTGGTGCGCTCTGCGGCCCAATCGCGGAACGTCGAGCGAAGGCCATGCGGAACGGCTGGGCGTTTGTTGCGGGGGTCGAAAAAGCCCCCTGCCCCTTCGGCTTCGGCGGCTTCATGCATCCGGCGCATGGTTGCCGAAAGGGTCATATCCGACAGCATACCCCCACGGGCGGCGGGGAAAACCAGCGGGTTCCCGTCGAGCTTGGGAAGCGCCTTTAGCATCGCAATGGCGGCAGGCGACAGCGGGACGCGGTGTTCCCGCTTCATCTTCATTCGGGCGGCTGGAACGGTCCAGATACCGCGCTCTAGGTCTATTTCATCCCAAGTCGCGCCCCGCACTTCACCAGAGCGGGCGGCAGTCAACGCGACAAACTCAACAGCCCGCGCCCCGAAGCCTTCGCGCTTTCGCAGATCGGCAAACCAACGCGGTACATCGTCTAGGGAAAGGGCCGGATGATTGCCGATTTCGGCAACCTTGTTCTTGGCGGGCAAAAGCTCTTTCAGGTTGCCACCCCAGCGGGCGGGATTATCCCCCTGCCTATGCCCCGCCACGGTTGCCCATGAAAGCACGGCTTCAATCCGTCCCCGAAGGCGGGCAGCGGTTTCGGTTTTCTCGGCCCAGATCGGCTGCAATACCCGCAATACATCGGCGGTCGAGATTTCATGCACGGGCAGCGCCCCTAGCTCTGGCAGGGCGTAGGTATCAAGCGTGTTGCGCCATTGGTCGCGGTGCTTGGCGTTCTTGAACCCGTCGAGCTTGGAGGCAAGCGCCTTATCAACAGCATCCTTGAAAAGAAGCCCCCGGCGCTGGGCCATCACAAGCGCGGCCTTTGCGGCTTTGCGTTCCTCTACGGGGTCAATGCCGCCTTCGATCTTGTCACGGGCGGCGCGGGCCTTTTCGCGGGCTTGGGATAGGGTCACGGTCGGGAAGCCGCCAAGGCCAATGTCGCGGCGCTTCGCCCCTACCCTGACACGCAACACCCAAGTCTTGCCCCCATTCGGGGTGATTTGCAGATACAGGCCAGCAACCCCGCCAACGGCAACCATCGCGTTAGACTTGCCGCCCGCATGGGCGAGGCGCTTAACGTCGAGCGGTCCAAGTTCCTCGGCAACCTTCGGCATTTTGAAAACCTCACAACTTACCCATCAAAGATAATGTAACCAAAGACAAACGATTGCAAGCGGAAGTATATGGCGCAGCGCAACCAACTTGTAGCGGCCTTATTTTTAAAGGCTACGGTGCATATCGCGGCAAGCGGCTGCATATCGCTCATGGCGGCCACCCCATCCGCCAGTTTTCACCCCAACGGCCCGCGGAATAAATTCTCCCGCTCGATCTTCCCAATTGCCCCGCATCGGGGCAGTTCAATCCGCAGTTGCGCGAACGATATGTGACGCTCCAAACGCGTCGTTCCGCTGGGGAAACATCGAAAGACTTTCCGCCCTTCGACCTCGGACTTACGCGGCGTCTGGAAATCATCATAGGCCCGGCGAGACGGCAGATATCCGTCGGAAAGCGTCTGCGGCTTGGGCCGTCAATTGGCGATACCTTGTGATCGGTTCCGCAAGCCAGCGTCTCTGCATCGCGTAAGCCATTTACATCTTTAGACTATCCAACCTGATCCTTTTGCCATGCAAAATCCACCACTTGATGATAAATAAGTGTAAAAAATCCATTTCAATTATCTATAATCAACGTTATTTCTCTAAAGATTTAATTAATATACCAATGACGAAACCAATCTGACAAAATACTTATTAGTATTTATTTATTGACTTCGCTCGCACCGCTTAATTCTTAATTAAGGATGAATTTCCAATTTGGAGGACTACGAATGACTATCAAGAAAACTTTGCTCGCGTCTGTCGCGGTCAGCGCAATGTCGCTGAGCATGGCCTATGCCGGAACGACCGACCTGATCGGTTCGGACGTCAACGCTACGTTCAACGCGGCTGGCTGGTCGAACTCGGCAAGCCTGAACATGACCAGCGGCGCAGGAAATTATGGCGCTCAGGTCGCTGGCGTGTCTGTCGCGTCGAACCTCGACTTCAACATTTTCGGTGTGGGCCTCGGCGCATCGTCGGGCTGGAGCTATGGCGAACCGGACGTGAACGGCGACAACCTCGGCGCTGGCGTCACCATGACCTACGCCCATGACCGCGACATCGACGTGTCGATGGCACAAGACGGCGCTGGCACCACCGAAGTCAAAGCCCAGTCGCTCGGCTTCCTCGACGTGGGCGACGTTTCGGCATCGGGCACGATGATCCAGGACGGCGAAATCGTTACCGCAAAGGCCGGCGGCTCGCTCGGCGGCGCGATTTCGGTTGACGAAGGCGCGACCCCGGTTGCATCGGCCAGCACCTACAGCGCCAAGATCTCGAGCAGCGACCAAGACTTCGTCGGCGTCGTCGAACAGGACAACTACGCCCTGACGCTGGCAGTCGTGAACGCACAGGCCAACTCGGACGGCACCTCGACCGACATCGCCGGCGGCGACATCTCGGTCGGCGACACGCTGGCTGTCAGCGTTCTGGGCAACGTCGCCCTCGACGTGGCAAACAAGTACGCCGACTTCCGCGACTCGGTCCTGTCGAACGATGTCGTCAATCCGATCGACATCCTGAGCTCGCCCGAAGACCTGTTGATGCTCAACCCGATCGGCGCCGTTCTGAGCCAAGAGCTCGGTTCGACCGACGACAACTTCGTCGTCGTGACCCAGCTTGGCGGCGATGCAAACCTGTCGGCAGTCGTTGCCGATGGCGTTGGCACCATCGACCAGTTGGTCGCCAACACGACCGTCATGAAGGGCTCGATCTTCGCAGGCATCACCAGCACCTTCACGCCGGTTGCCCCTCCGATCATCCCGTAAGTACAAAACGGTCCGGCGCCGGAACATCCGATGCCGGACCCCCTTCATCCGAACAACCAATACCAACATGCGCCCTTTCCTGAAACGGAACGGAGCGATGGAGCGCCAAGTGAAGACGACACTCATTTCCTTTTCGGCCGCTGCGGTTCTGGCGTTCGCGTCAGCCGCCCATGCCGAACCACCGCTGGCGGGAACCGGCATCGCAAACCAGGCAAACACCTCGCTGCAAAGCATCACAGGCGGAAACGAGTTCACCTTCGAAGGCGGCGCTCCGATGGCGCCGGGATTGCCAAGCTTTGCGGGCGGCCCTTGCTCGGGTGCCTCTATCGGCGCTTCCACCTCGCTTGCAGGCGTTGCGATCGGCGGCGGCAAGACATCGATGGACGACAGCTGCCAGCGCCGCAACTGGGTTCAAACCCTGATCGGCGCGTCCCAGCACATGCCCGAACAGGAACGGACCGAACTTTTGCGCATCGCCATCGAAGTGATGAAAAAAGATCCCTACCTGACGGACGCCTTCACCGGTCTTGGTTACGCCACACCTGCCGCTCCGGCTGCGGGCACCAACGCGACGCTCGCGTCGCAAAGCGAACCGGCGACGATCAAGTCGCACGTTCCGAAATTCTCACAGTCCTGCAACATCGTCGCCGGTGGCAAGATCGACAAACTGGTTGTCGCGGCCATTGAGGCAAAAGGTTGCACCGTTACATTGCGTGGAGAGTCTGCAAATGACGTCAAATAAATTCAAACTGTCGATCGTCATGGCATGCATCGGTTTCGCTGCGCTGGCCGGTTGTGCCTGCACAGTAGCTGACCCGATGCTGGTCGAAGCGTCCTGCGCGCATGTCGATGCCGCACAGTCGGGCGACCTGTGCAAACCGGCCGCAGATGGCGCGCAGCAATCCGTCGCTCTGGTGCCTTGCGCACAGATCGAACCGGCGTTCCGCGACCTTTACCCGCTGTGCCGTCCGGGCGCAGGCGGCGGTGTGGCCCATATCGAAAAGCCCGAACCCAAGCCCGAAGACCACGACATCTCGCTCAGCGCGATTTCCAGCGGAAGCCGTGTTTCGATCGACCGCAATGACGGCCACCTGTCGCTCAGCGCCTGCGCTGGCAGCACCTGCTCGTCCTACAACTCCAACTCGCGGGATCCGGAATGAAAGCGCTGAAATGGATGGCGGCACTTGCCCTTTGTGCCGTAGCCGGATGCGCTTCGGTGCGGGTGCCTGATGTCCTGCCTTCGGCATATATGGTCTTTTTCGAAGATGGTTCCGCCACGATCGACGACCAGACCGACGTGTTGACCGAAGTATCGCTGGTGCTGGCCAAGTTTCCCGAAACGAAACTGCAGATCACGGGTCACCGCTCGAAGTCCGAGCCAAAGGATACCGACGAGCGCCGTGTCGAAGCGGTCGTCGCCCAGCTCGAGGCCTTGAAAGTCGGCAGCGACCGGCTGGTGATGTTGACAGCCGAAGACACGGCACCCGTCGGCTCGGCCAAGGATGGTCTCGATGGCGGCAACCGCCGCGTCGAAATGTACATCGTCCAGCCGCCGGCAAAGTGACACGCGCCTGGTAAATCTATGCTGAACAAAGGTGCGGGGGTTTCCCCCGCACCTTTTTCGTTGCGCGACAGCGGGCGCCGCACGCCATCACGCCGCATGCAAGGCGGGCGCGCCGTCGACCCCGCTCCACCCCAGCGACGGCACATAGCGTTCGGCAAGCCGCCCTTCGTCATCCAGCCGCAGCAGATGCAGCCAACCGTTGTCGAACAGGGCGCGCAGGCCATCGTGGCGCGACAGAATGTCGGTAATCGCCGCCGCCGGAGCCTCGACCACCACCGTCAGACGCAGCGGATCGTGCTGCAACCGCTCTCCGTCATGCACCGATTGCCACGGCAGGCCCACGCGCGGCGCGCCACCATGGCCTTCCAGCACGCCAAAGCCGCCCACCACATTGTGCAGCAGCTTGTTGCCGCCGCCAAAGGCCTGCGGGGCCACGACCGAGCCGTAATACTGCAGGCTGATCCAGCTTGCCACCACCACCGGCGCGGTCAGTATCAACTCGAGCGTGCCGAACCCCGCGTCTTGCCGCCAGTCGTAGCTGTGCAAAAAGGCCCGCCCCGCCAGATCGCGCCCCTGCGTGCGCGACCGTGGCGCGGCGATAAAGGCGTTGCATCCGGCCAGCCCCCATTCCGGCCGCGTCTCGGCCCAGTTCTGCCCGCGCTTGGCAAGCCCCTGCCCCTTGCGGCCCGACCGTGGCAGACGCACGCCCCGCTCGGCCCGCGCCAGCACGGCAGCCTGCGCCAGCCAGCCCTGCACCTGCCCCAAGTCGCCCGCGTGATCGTAAAGCGTGATCCCGTCCGACACCGTGTCGTGCAGCCCCGCGACAAAGCGGGTCGCTGCGGGAATGGCGATGCCCTGCCCTGCCAGCCCTGCCCGCACCGCAGGCTCGTTCAGCATCAGCGCCAGCGCCCGCGCGCTGACCTCGCCCGTCCGTCCCCCGCAGGCCCCGCAATGCAATGCGCTTTGATGCGGGTTGTTGGTCACCTCGGCCCCGTGCCCGACCAGCAGCACCACCGGCGCAAAGCCCGACCGCAGCGACATCGCCCCCAGCACCGCCGCCGCCGTGGCGATGCGGGAGTCAAGCGTCATCCCCGCCACCAGCGGGGCCGGATCGGCTGCGGCAGGCCCATGGCCCAGACCCAGCGCATCGCGCAGCAATTTCGCGCCATATAGCGGGCCGACCGCCTCGACAAAGGCAAAGGACGACACCGCCGCCTGCCGGAACCGCCCCCACGCCCGCGTGGCACGGGCCGTGATGCGGGCGGCCTCTTCCACCGCAGGCGCGACATCGGGGGCCGATTGCAGCGCAGGCCGCAGCAGCACCGGCAGATGCGCCTCGGCCTCCAGCGCGCCAAAGGGCCGATGCGCCAGCGGCAAGCCGAAGAAGCCTGCAAAACCGATAGTCTCGATCCCGTCATGCACCGATTCCAGCGCGCGGCGGAACACTTCGGACCGCACATCGATGCAGAACGCCGCCTGAAGCGCCACGCCGGTCTTGCCCTGTGGTGCGGGCGCCGAAAGCACCGCGCCAAGCCTGCGCTGCGCCGCGCGTTCCGATGCGGCCTGCAACACCGTGTCGACCAGCACGGCGCCGTCGGCCGTGTCGGGCTGACCAAAGGAGGTGGTCGCCTGCGCCCATTCGGCGGCAATCGCCGCACCGTAGCGGATGTGCAGCGCCTCTTCCCAGACCAGCCGGATGGCCAAAAGGTCGGTCACCACATCGTCGCCCTCACCGGCCAGTTCCGCCTGCCACAGCTGCCAACGGGCGGCTTGCGCCCATCCCCCCAGCCGGTGCAACAGCGCGTGGAAATAAACCTCGGCTTGCGCCGCGCCGATACCCAGCCGCGTCACCGCCCGCGCCACGGCGGCCCATGCATCATCGGGCGCACCCGCCACATGTTCGGCAAAGCCCGCCAGTCCGGCGATTTCGGGGCCAAGGTCTTGCGTGGCGAATTGCCGCCAGCCTTCGTAAAACCCGCCCGCCCCCGACAGCGGCCACATCGCCTGCCCTTGGTCGAAGCGCGCGGCAGCATAGATGCCGATCCGGTCAAGCAAGATGGCAGGCCAGTCGATGCCCGACACACGCGCGGCAAGCTCTGCCACCGTCGGAATTGCCACGGGTTCGGGCTGCGACGCGGCAAGCGCCACAAGCACGGTGTCAATCGTCAACCCGCCCGGCAACACCGCCTCGATATCGCCCGTGGTGATCCGCCCCGCAGCGAACTCGGCAGCGAAATGCGCCCTCGGCAGGGTCAGGCTCAGCCCGCCCACCCGCGCCATCCGCTGCGCCGCTTCGGCCAGCCCCATCCCCGACTGCCCCAGAAAGGGGTTGACCGCGACCGTCGCCGCCAGCGGAAAGGCCGGCGGGATAGCCCTGACGGCGGCACGGGCCGCGCTGATGATCTCAAGGAACGGGCCGGTGAAATTGTCACGATGTTTGACAAGCATATTGGTCTCCTCTGTCTCGAAAATCACCGGGCGAACCCGTGGGTCAGGCGGTCAAAAACCGCATTGGCATAAAGTCCGTTGGCAAGATGCACCCGCAATCCGCGCGCGGCAGGGTGCTGCGACCACAGCGGGAACATGGCCTGCGCCAGCGCCACCGCCCCGAAACTGGCCAGCGCCAACACGATCAGCGCCCATTCCAGCGGCCCCGGCGCAGGCGTCGCAGGCAAGGTGCCCCGCGTCAGCGCCTCGGCCCCGATCTGCAACGCAAAGTAGCTGACAGCGGCAAGACCCGACCCGACCAGCACCCGCCACATCAGCGCCCGCGGCGCGGCATCGGCCAGCCCCTGCGCGATCAGATAGGCCACGCCAAAGATCAGCATCGCCCCCAAGGCCAGCGCCTGCGGCGACTTGTCCGACAGCCCGAACCCGAGTCCGACCAGCGCATAGATCACCAGCGCCAAGCCAAAGGCCCGCAGCACGGCCCGCGCCGAAGGCACCGCGACCGGACCGGGGCGACGCTGCGCCCGCACCTCGGCCACCGCCGTGCCCGACGACAGAAAGGCATGCGCCTTGTACAGCGAATGGGCCACGATATGCAGCAGCGCCAGCGGGAACAGCGCCAACCCGCATTGCAAGATCATAAAGCCCATCTGTGCAATGGTCGACCATGCAAGCGCCGTCTTCACCGCCGTCTGCGTCAGCATCACCAACCCCGCCACCAGCGCGGTGAAGCCTCCCACCGCCACCAGCACCGCCAGCACGCCGGGCGCGGCCAGCATCACATCGGCCAGCCGGATCAACAGGAACCCGCCCGCATTGACCACCCCCGCATGCAGCAGCGCCGATACCGGCGTCGGCGTCTCCATCATCTCGACCAGCCAGCCATGCAGCGGGAACAGCGCCGATTTCAGCACCGCCGCCAGCGCCAGCAGCGCCGCCGCCAGCATGGCCCAAGGCCCCGCCGCCGTGGCGTTCAGCGTGGCGATATCGCCGGTGCCAAAGGCCGCGACCAACACGACACTGGCCGCAATCACCGCCACATCGCCCATCCGCGCCGTAATGGCCTTCTTGCGTGCCGCCCGCTGGGCCTGCACGCGGTCGCCGTAAAACAGCAGCAACTTGTGCAGCCCCAAGGCCACGCCCACCCATGCCGCGACCAACTGGCCCAGATTGCCCGCCGTCACCAGCAGCATCACTGCCGCCAACACCAGCGCCATCCAGCCCATAAAGGCCCCCTGCCGCGCCTCGCCATCCAGATAGGTGGCCGAATAGCGCAGCACGACCCAGCCGACAAAGCTGACCAGCAACAGCATGACCACGCTCACCGCATCCAGCCGCACCGCAAATCCGACCCCGCCGAACCCGATCAGCGGCGATGTCTGCGCGCCGTGCAGCGTGCAGGCGACGGCAGCGGCGATTGCAACAGCCATCGCAGCAACCGCCGCGGTCTCGACGATGGCCAAGGTCCGGCGCGGGCGAAATCCCGGACCGGCAAAGGCGATGAACGCGGCGCACACCAGCATGGCGGGCGCAAGATAGGGCAGGAAGGTCAGCATGGCTCGGCCTCTCGAATGATGATGACCGATCAGCTAGCACCCGCGCGATCTGTGATAAAATACATTGTTTACGTGGATACGTTCTGTTAAATCGAACGAATGGAACTCAACTACAACCACCTGCGCTATTTCCGCGCCGTCGCGCTCGAAGGAAACCTGACCCGCGCCGCGGCACATCTGAACCTGTCGCAATCCGCACTTTCCGTGCAGATCAAGGCGTTGGAAGACCGTCTCGGCCATCCGCTCTTTGATCGCATCGGCCGCAGGCTGGAACTGACCGAAGCGGGGCGCATCGCGCTTGACCATGCCGAGACGATCTTCAAGACCGGCGACGAGTTGATGGCCACCCTGCGCCAGACCGGACGCGCCCGCAGCGCGATCCGGGTCGGCGCCCTTGCCACCCTGTCGCGCAACTTCCAGCTTGCCTTCCTGCGCCCGCTGCTGAACCGCTCCGATGTTGAAATCGTGCTGCGCTCGGCCAGCATGGCAGAACTCTTGCGCGGGCTAGAGGGGCTGGCGCTCGACGTGGTGCTGACCAACGAACCCGTCCCGCGCGATGCCGCCACTCCATTCCTCACCCAGCGCATCGCGGGCCAACCGGTCAGCCTGATCGGCACGCCCGCGCGGCGACAGGCGGGCGATACGCTGGCCACCCTGCTCGCCCGCGAACCGCTGATCCTGCCCACGGCAGAAAGCGGCCTGCGCGCCGCCTTCGACAGCCTCGCCTCGCGCTACGACACCGCCCCGCAGATCGCGGCCGAGGTGGACGATATCGCCATGATGCGCCTTTTGGCACGCGAAGGCGCAGGGCTGGCCCTGCTGCCGCCCATCGCCGTGACAGACGAGCTTGCCGCCGGAACCCTGATCGAACATGCCCGCCTCGAAGGCGTGATCGAAAGCTTCTACGCCATCACCCTGACCCGCCGCTTTCCCAACCCGCTGCTGGCCGACCTGCTGCGCGGATGAACCGCCGCAACGCCCCGACATTTTCGCTTTTCCCTCTTGCACCGCGCCGGACCGCGGGCTATCTGCCCGTCACCGACAGCGTGGCCCGTTCGTCTATCGGTTAGGACACCTGGTTTTCAACCAGGTAAGAGGGGTTCGACTCCCCTACGGGCTGCCACCTCAATTTTTAGTCTTTTGAAAATCAACGGCTTGCAAGCAGGTCGTGACTAACCTTTTGGGTGGGTTAGTCAAACTACGTTCCCGCAATAGTCCCAAGCTTTGACATTCCATTCGTCGCCATCTTCGCCCTGTTTGCCTTTTTCACGTAGATTGCGGCAGTCTTGGTGGTGCGATGCGCCAGGAAGCTTGCGATCTCCCACTCAGACGCGCCCGCCTCAGCAAGGCGTGTTGCGCCAGCTGTTGATTTTCACCCAGAACTGAGCCGGTTTTTTCACCGAGAAGTGAGCCACCT
>JBBAUB010000011.1:0-159384 GCA_040398445.1 Gemmobacter sp.
GAGCGAAGCCGGAAAACTCTGCCTTCGGGCGGTCCAACGTTGGGGGTCGGATCAATCAGCTACCGGCTCCGGTCGCGGCTGGATGAAAGGTCAGTGGCAGGTGTCTAGGAAACTAGGGGCAACTCATCTTGCCCTGAATGATCTCGACCACCAGCGCCGTCTTACGCTTCGCCGTCCACCGTTTGATGCTGTCGTCTATCGTCACAATCATCGCTACCTTCTCCTTTGTAGCACGAGCAGATTTTCACTGGGTCGATACAGTCGAGCCGGACATTGCTGATCACAAACCCAAACCGTCCCGCTGTTCAAAAGCGCGTGTTCATGCGACACGATTGCATGGCGTTTCCGAAGATTATCCATCAGACGTGGCGCGACGCGCATCCGCCGACCGACAAGGGCGATCCGCAGAGCTGGCGAGACCACAATCCCGACTGGCAGTACCGGCTTTGGACGGATGCCGATCTTGCCGCGTTGGTGCAAGCCGATTTTCCGCATCTGGCGGGGATGTATCACGCTTATCCCAATCCGGTGCAGCGGGCCGATCTGGGGCGGTATTGCGTTCTTGCCAAGCATGGCGGTGTCTATGCCGACATCGATACGGACTGTCTGGCCCCCCTTGCGCCGCTGCTGGACGAAGATCGGGTGATCCTGTGCCACGAGCCCGTGGAGCACGACGAGGTCGCAAGGTTGCGTGGCTTGCCGTTTCTGGTCTTCAACGGGACCATGGCAAGCCCGGCCGGCCATCCGTTCTGGACCGAGGTGCTGGAACTGTGCCGGTTGATGCAAGGCCGGTCGGGCCATGATGTGCTGGAAACGACGGGACCATTGGTCCTGACCGCGGCCGTGCTGCGGCGCGCGACACAGGACGGTAACGGCATTTCGCTCAATTCCTGCGGGCTGTTCAACGGTCAAGAGAGAACGGGCAAGGACAGCGCAGCCTTGGGCGCGGTCGAGGGCGACTACGGCCATCTGTCGCTGTCGCGGCATAACTGGCAGGGAAGCTGGTTCAAACCGTCGGGACGGCGCCGTCTGCGGGCGCGGCTGTCCTTGCAGGTGCACCGTGTCCGCAACCGGCTGACGCGGGGGGAGCGGCTTGATCCGGTGGCCGAGATGGCGCGTCTGGACAGGCGGTTGATCGCGGCACCCTTGCCTGCCACGCCCGAGCCGCGCGTGACCATCGCCATCCCCGTCCGCGATGCCGAGCCGTTTTTGCCGCGCTGTCTCGAACTTGTCCGGCAACTCGATTATCCAAAGGATCGTTTGCGGATCGTCTTTTGCGAAGGCGGCAGCCGCGACGCGACGCGGTCCTACATCGAGCGGCTGATCGCCGCGCCAGAGCCGGGTCTGCCGCAGGTGGTGCTGATCGATGCGCCCGAGACGGCACCGCTGCCGCGTAACCGCCGCTGGGCCGTGGCAAAGCAGCGTGTGCGGCGGGCCGGTCTGGCAAAGGTGCGTAACAGACTGCTGAACGAGGCCGTCGCATCGGATGACGACTGGACATTGTGGATCGATGCGGATGTCTGCGATTATCCGGCCGACATCTTGCGCCGCTTGCTGGCCGAACGGGCCGGGATCGTGGTGCCCAACTGCGTGCTCGATCCGGGTGGCGCGAGTTTCGACCTGAACAGTTTCATCGACACCGACGAGCGGTCGCTCGATAGGCTGCGCTTTATGGTGCGGGGGGTCTATTGCCCACCGGCGGGGTTGCGGACGCGGTTGCAGCTTTCGGATTTGCGGCTGTTCGACAGGGTCGGCCTGCATGGTGTGGGCGGCACGATGTTGCTTGTGGCCACGCCGTTGCATGCGGCGGGGTTGCGGTTTCCCGAAGCGCCTTACCGCGGTTTGCTGGAAACCGAAGGGTTTGGTCGGCTTGCCTGCGATGCCGGTGTCAGGCCCCTTGGCTTGCCGAATGTCGAAATCCGGCACGTGCGGTCGTAATCAACCCGGCAGACCCGCAAGGCGCAGCCCTTCGCGCAGGGCTGCAAGGCGCAACGCCGCGCCGCCTAGGCGTTCGGCATGGGCAGGCCCCGCTTTGCCTAGGCGGTCAATCAAGGCGGGATCATCCTGCAACCGGCGGATCGCGCGCAAAAATCCTGTCGCGCCTTCGGCCAAGAGATAGTCATGGTCGGGCCGCAGGTCGAGCCCTTCGACGGCCTTGGCGGTGGCGATGAGCGGGCGGCCATAGGCCAGCGCCTCAAGCGCTTTCAACCGTGTGCCGCCTCCGCGGGAAAGCGGAAGCAGGCAGGCATGGGCGCTGGCATAGACCGGGCCGAGGTCTGGCGGGCTGTCGTGCAATTCGCTTGCGGTCAACCGCGCAAGCAGGCGCAGCTTGCGGCCCGGATAGCGGCCTGCCAGCACGAGCCGTGCCCCGCGCCCGCGTAAGACCAGAAGCGGGTAAAGGAACAACAGCAAAAACCGCGCGGCGCGATTATTGGGAGGATAGGAAAACAGCCCGACGAACAAAAGCCGCATCGGCCCCTGTGCCGGCACCGGCAATGGCGCCACAACGGGGGCCGGATTAGGCAAGACCACGGTTCGGGCCGTGTCGCATAGCGTCTGCAACAGCGTGGCATCGCGCGCCGAGCAGGTAAAGACCACCCGTGCCAGCGCGGCGGCCCGGCGATCTGCGTCACGGACGGCAGCGGTGATGGCGGCAGCGGGACTGGCGCGGGAGTCCCGTTGCATGGCATACCACAAGTCACTTTCCACGTTGTGGAAATCGAAGGCGAGAGGCAGGCGCGGGTGCTGTTTTGCCACCGCCTCGGCCAGTTCGAGCAGGCACACGCTTCGGTCGAAGATCACCAGATCGGGCATGTGTTCGGTGATGCAGTGCAAGCCGCGTTCGATCAGCTTGGCGTCCAGGGCAAGGACTGTCGGGCAATCACGTCTGCCGAGGGGCGGCGGTGGATTCTCGCCAAGCGCGACAAAGCTGACATCGGCCAATTGCGCGAGTTGGCTTTCAAGCCCCGCGCTGCGCAGCGACCAACCGACGAGCGGCGTGGTGGGGTGGTCGATCCCGAAGATCAGGACCCGCGGTTTTGCGGCAGGGGGCATACGGAACCTTTGGTCGGTCGAATGATGCTGCTGTGGTTAGTCCTGCGCCGCGGTTTTGCCAAGCGACAGTTCGCTTCGGTTGGCTGCGAGGCCGGCCTGGGCTTTGGCCGTGCCTGCCGAATGATTGACACAGGCCGGAACATGCACGCAAAGACGTGCGAACCGAGGGCAGAATTGGATCGCTACATGCGCGTTTACAGGATTTCGGAGCAACTGAGCGATGTCGACATCGCATTGGATGTGATCCGTTGTGATCCGGTCTGGGCTAAGGATATGCCTGCGACCCGGTATTTCGCGCTGATCCACGACCTTTGGACGCGTGGCGACCGGCCCCTGACACCCGCCGAGGTGGGCTGTGCGCTGGCGCATGTGTCCGTGCTGGAACGTGTTGTGGAATCGGGCATTTGCGGGTTGATCCTCGAAGCCGACATGCCCTTGGCGGCTGGGCAGGTGGCGTGGCTGCATCACACATTGGCCAAGCAGCCCGATCTGGACTTTTTGCATCTGCAGGCCGAGACGATGTTTCCGCTCAGGGGCAGGTTGCGCGACGACGGGCTTTTTCTTGCGGATTGCGACTGGGATCTTTCGGGTGGCGCTGCCTATCTGGTATCACCCCGCTTCGCGGCGGTCTTGGTGGCATTACAGCGCAAGCGCCTGATGCGGGCGGATGACTGGCGCGATTTCTTTGCCCAAGACCCCACGCCGCCACTGCATTTCCCGCTATTTTCCGGCATGGCCGAGGGCAGCACGATCGAGGCCGAGCGCAGGACGCTGCAATCCAGCCGTCTGCTGCCGCTGGTGAAACGACGGTTGGCGCAGCGCCTGTTTCGTGACCGGCGACGCGTGATGCTGTTGCTGGGGCTGGCCCCGCCCGTAATCCGGGCCGAAAAGGCCGGAATGGACGACGGGCGTTGACCCGAATTCTGTGGCGCGCAGCCTTTCGCATGACTGGACGCGCGCCGGTATCTCGGCCAAACCGTTACAAGGCTGCCGATGCGGGCGCGGCCTATGAAAGTTGCGGTGTCACTATGCATTTGATCATCACGGAACAGAGCGGGCGATGAAGCTTGCGATCATCGGGTGCTGCGCGTCGCGCGACTGGGTTTTGTCGCAGCGGCGGGGTGCGGCGCGGATCGTGCCGCTGCGTCCGCATTTCCATTCGAGCGCGCTGGCGGTGCAGTTCCTGCCGGCCTTGGCCAGCGTGCCGCCGGTCGATCCGCTTTTGGCAAGATTGGACACCGCAGTCGTGACGCGTGACCTGACCCGAAGCTGGACAGCCGAGATGCTGCAATGGCGGCCCGATGTCGTGCTGGTCGATCTTTGCTACGAGGCGTCGGGGTCGCTGGTGTTCTGGCATGGCGGCTGGGTGACGCGCTCTGTTTCGTTGCGCCTGTCGGCCGAAATGTCTGGCGATTTGCCTGATCCTATCGGCCCCCGCAGTGCACCCGACCTTTTCGAAGCTATAGTGACGCCCGCCTTTGCGGCCTTTGGGGCCTTTATGGCCGAACATCTGCCGCAGACGCGCATCTTGCTGCATCGCGTGCGTTACGCCGATGCCTATCGGGACAGGTTCGGCCGGATCACGCCCTTCGAACCGGACCGGCAAAAGAAAAACCTTGCCATGAATATGGCGATGGATAGCGTGGAACGCCTGTTTCTGGCGCAGGTGCCCAACTGCGAGGTGCTCGACCCGCCGGTGGCCCGTCCGCTGGGTGACGTGCGCCATCGCTGGGGTCTTCACCCGGTCCATTTCGACGAAACCTATTACCGCAGCTTTTTGACCGCCTTCCGCAAGGCTTGCGGGCTGCCTGCGGGCAGATATGCAATGCTGGACCGGGTTGCAGACGGATTGTCCGAGGTACGCAGGCGCTGGCGCATCGGAATACCGCCCCTGTCAGACGCCTAGGGGAAAAGCATGCGCTACAGACCAGAGATCGACGGGTTGCGTGCCTTCGCGGTGGCAGCCGTGATGATGTACCATGCCGGTTTCGGCAAGGCGGCGGGCGGGTTCGTCGGCGTCGACGTGTTCTTCGTCATCAGCGGCTATCTGATCACGCTGATCCTGAAAGAGCGGTTTGACGCGGGCCGTTTCGGGCTTTGGGAGTTTTACGAACGGCGCGCACGCCGCATCTTGCCCGCGTTGGGGCTGGTGATGCTGTGCTGTCTGCCGCTTGCGGTGCTGGGCATGTTTCCCTTTGAATTGCAGGGGTTCGGCAAAAGCCTTGTCACCACGGTCAGCTTTACCTCGAACATAGGTTTCTGGGGCGAAGAGAATTATTTTTCGACAGCGCACCAGATGAAACCTTTGGGCCATGTCTGGAGCCTTGCGGTCGAAGAGCAGTTCTATCTGATTTATCCCGTTTTGCTTTGGGCGCTGTGGCGGATGGCGCGGGGCAGGCAGTCCGAGCGGTTTGTGGTGCCTGCGCTTGCGGTGCTGGCTGCAACCAGTCTGGGCGCTGCGGTCTGGATGGTTCAAGTAGACCGCGCGGCTGCGTTTTTCCTGTTGCCATTCCGGGCGTGGGAACTGCTGGCGGGCGCGATTTGCGCGCTGGTGCCGGTTGCGCGGCCGGGCATTCGCTGGGCAGGCCTGCTGGCGCTGGGTGGATTGGCAGCAATCGGCTGGGCAATGGCGGACTATGCCAGCACGGTGTCCGGCCCCGGGTTGGCGATGCTGGTGCCGGTGATCGGGGCCGTGCTGGTGCTGCGCTATGGCACGTCGGGCACGGCTTGTGCCCGTTTGCTTTCGCTTCCGCCTTTTGTCGGCTTGGGGCTGGTCTCTTATGGTGCCTATCTGTGGCATCAGCCGGTTCTTGCCTTTGGGCGCTGGTTTATCGGCGAGCAAATGTCGAACCCGACCAAGGGCGTCTTGATCCTGTTGTCGATCATGCTGGCCGTCGCGTCATGGCGTTGGGTGGAAATGCCGGTTCGTCGTGGCTGGCCCGTGTCGCGGCTGCGGCTGTTTGGCGGGGCGGTGGCGGCTTCGGTGTTCTTTGCCGCCACCGGGTTCGTGCTGTATGCGATGGGCGGGTTTCCGCAGCGGTTTGACGCCCGCGTGTTGACCGCATTGGCCGCAGCACGGGACGCATCGGCCTACAACGTCTGTCAAAGCGTGTCCCTTGATCCACCGACCGCCGATGCGCGCTGTGTGTTGGGGGACACCACGCGTGCGTCGGCGGGACCGGTGGACTTTGTGCTGATCGGTGATTCCTTCGCCGCCGCCTTGGGCGAGGGGGTCGACCTTGCCGCGAAAGCGGCCGGTCAGCGCGGGCTTGTCACCTATGTGCCGTCCTGCCCTGCGATCCTTGGTCTGGGCGGCAACTGGTATGTCAGCCGAACCGCCTGTGCCCGCTTTCAGGACAGTATGGTGCAACAGGTTGCCGCCACAAAGACGCGCCATGTGGTGCTGGCAGGCTCTTGGAACATTCTGACCGGCAGCAGGATCTGCGACCTCGAGCGGGTTGCCTGCCGGTTCGGTCAGCCTGTCGACCCGGCAATCGCCGCCCATGCAGTGGCCGCGACCGTTGCGGCATTCCGCGCGAAGGGAATCGAGGTGACGGTGATCGGCGCGCCTCCAAAGGGCGGGCCGGATGTGCCTAGGGCCGTGGCAAGGTCCCTGCTTGCCGGTGAAAGTGGCGCTTTGCGTTTTGCCGACATCGATCCGGCCGCAAGCGGGATGATGCAGGCGTTGGACAAGATCACCCCGCCGGTGCGGCAGGTCGATATCCGCCCCTTCTTTTGCAAGGACGGTCTGTGCGATATGGCGCGTAACGGCTTGCCGTTGTTTCGTGACAGCGGCCATATCACAGCCACGACCTCGCGCCGGTTGGCACCTTTGCTTAGTGCCGTTTTCACAGGCGCGCCGCAGTAAAAGTTGCCCTTCGGGAAAGCGCCCTCGGGCACGCCGGACCCTGAACGTCGGTTTGCGCGCGAAGGTATTGCCCCGTTGTCGCATATGGGCGTATTGTGACGGTCCGGTATAGACGTGTACCAGTTACCGCCACCGAACCGAGAGTTGGCATGGCGAATTCCGAAATCAAACCTGCTTTTCACATTGTTCAAGGCAGGATCGTTCCGCCAACCCATTGTGAACTGATCGTCTGCGACCATTGCAACATCAGTTGCCGGTCCTGCAACCATGCATCGCCCATGGTCAGCAAATGGAACATCCGGCCCGAACAGGTCGAGCGCGATCTGAAGCGCCTGGCCCCCGTCTATCGCCCGCGTGAATTGCGCCTTATCGGGGGCGAGCCGATGCTCAATCCGTATCTGACGGATATCCTGCGCGTGGTGCGGGCTGTCGATTTTTCGCCGGTGGTGCGGATGGTGACGAACGGGATGCTGCTGGACCGGCTGTCGGACGCGGCGCTTGGCCTGCTCGACGAGATCGAGGTGTCGCGCTACCCCGATGTTCCGGTCGCGCCCGAGATGATGGACGCGCTGCGCAAACGGGCAAAGCAGGCCGGCACGCGGATCGTCGAGGCGCGCTATCCCGAATTCCGCGCAACCTTCGTGCGGCCGCGCAGTCCGGACCCCTTGGCCGAACAGATTTTCCGCGGGTGCAAGGCCGGGTCGTTGTGGGCCTGTCATGCGATACGGGACGGCCGCTTTTACAAATGTCCGCAAAGTATTTATGTCCCCGAACTGGCCAAATTGCCGCTGGACGAAGGCTTTGATCTGCACGCCGCGGAACACGAAACGCCCCGACAGTTGTTCGCCGCGCTTTGGGCGCATCTGGAACGGCACGAGCGGATGGAAAGCTGCCATCATTGTCTTGGCACGATGGGGCAGAAATCTCCCCATAAGCTGGTCAGCCGCAGCGATTGGGGGCAGGAGGGTGACGCGCCAGCCGAAATCCTGCTCGATCCCGAGTTGCTGGCGACACCGGTCGACCTTCAACCAAGGCAGGACGATTGCAGGACCGTCGTCTTGCCCAAGCGCCCGTTGGTGCGGCGTGCTGCAGGTGCCTTGCGGCGTATGTTGGCAGGGCCTAACTGAACAGTGAAACAGGAAAAGACACGCGGGTTGCCCGTGCCGGACGAACGAGGACGACATGACTGAGTTGCGCTACAAATCCGCCCATCCCGACATCGTCTTCGAACAGTTCGAAGGGGAAATCGTCGTGCTCGATCTGCGGTCAGGGCATTATTACGACTTCAGTCCCTTGGCAGCGGCCCTATGGGCCGCGTTGATGGCGGGCGCGTCGGTTTCGGTCTTTGCCGCGGCGGGCCTGTCGGCAGAGCGAAGCGCGGCATTCCTTGCGCGCGTCGTTGATTGCGGCTTGGCCTTGCCCGATCCGGACCAACCGGCTTTGGCTGCGGGGGATGCGGTGACTCAGACGCTGGCGGCGGCTTTGGCACTGGCCGGTGACGTGGACCCGCGTATCGAAACCTTCGACGACCTTGCCGACCTGATCCAAGCCGATCCGATCCACGAGGTCGATGCGCAATTCGGCTGGCCTCACCGTCCGGCCGATGTCTGATACCTTGGCCGAACAGAACGCGCGCCGTCCTTGGGGGGGCGGTCCGGTGGATGTTCAGGCAATCGAGGCATTGTGCCGTGACCTGTGCGACAGGGCGGAAGCTGCCTATGCTGTTGCGCCCCTCCGTCTTGTCCGCAGGGTCGCGCAGACCGATTTCGGCATTGCAACCGCAATCGAGGGTCAGGCGAAGGCGGTCGCAGGACGGCTGGGGCGGCCGGGCAAGGGCGATGTGATTTCGGCACGGTTGCTGGTGGCCACCGCGTCCGACCTTGGCCTTGCGCAGCCGCCGGTTCTGGGCCGTGGCATCGCAAGTATCCGCGCGCTGGAAGACATGGTCGAGCCGACGCGCTACAGATTGCACCACCACCCCGAAAGCCGCTTCTGGCAGGTCTGGGACGGTGTTCGGCGCATCGGCGTTCAGGTTCAGGCCGATGCCGAAACCTTGCCGCCGTGGGAGGCCGGATCGCCCTTGCGCAATCTGGTGAAATGGGCGCTGACCAAGCCCGATTGCGGGTTTTTGCATGCAGGAACGCTGGCGGTCGGGGGGCGAGGCTTTCTGTTCGTCGGTCAGGGTGGATCGGGCAAGTCAGGCACCGTTCTGGCGGGACTGCGCGAGGGTTTGCAAAGCGTGGGCGACGATTACGTGTTTGCTAGGCTGGGGCAGGACGGGGTCACGGTGCAGCCGGTCTTCCAGACCCTGAAATGCGACCCTGCGGGTTTGCGGCGGCTTGGCCTGTCGGATCGGGACGGGCTGACCGGCATGCCGGTGAACTGGCAGGGCAAACACGAATTTACCTTTTCACAGCTGACCGGTCACCTGCCGGCCGAGCAACTGTCCATCGTCGGGATGTGCCTGCCCGTCATCGCGCAGGCGGAACGGACGCTGTTCGAACCGCTTTCGCCGCGTGATGCCTTTCTGGCGCTCGCGCCGACGGGGATCGCGCAATTGCCCGGTGATCGTGCCGCGCATTTCGGCCTGTGCGCGCGTCTGTCGCGGGCGGTTCCATGCTTTCGTGTCAGGCTTGGCACCGATCCGGTCGAGATTGCCGCGGCCATCCGTCAGGCCTTGACGACCGAGGGCACGATATGCTGATCACCGTGATCATCCCCACGTGGAACCGTGCGCCGTTGCTGCCGCTTGCCATCGCGTCGCTCCTGCGTCAGGCGCAGGATGTCGCGATGGATATTCTTGTCGTCGATGACGGATCGACGGACGAGACACCCGCCGTTCTGGCCGATCTGGCGGCCCGCCACCCGATGATCCGCACGCTGCGGCAGGACAATGCGGGCGTCACGGCGGCGCGCAACACTGGGATCGCGCATCTGTTGCCACAGACCGAACTGGTGACGTTCCTCGACTCGGACGACACGTCTCCGCTGGGCAGATTTGCGACCGATCTGCCGCTGTTCCACGCCGACCCCGCGCTCGATTTGACCTATGGGCGTCTGTTGAAAGTATCGGCGATCGATCCGGTCACGCTCGAACCGCCGGCCTCAGCCGTGATGCAGGATATCTGCGCACCCCATCTGTCGCTTGCGCTGATGCGTCGGCGGGTGATCGAACGGACGGGCTGGTTCGATACCGATCTGCGGCAGTCGGAAGATACCGACTATCTGTTCCGCATGTTCGAGGAAGGGGCGCGGTTCGTGCAAAATCGGACCCTTGCGTTATACTACCGCTTCCACCCCGGAAACATGACGGCGAACCGCGTCGAGGCGCGGCAGCATTACACGATGGCCCTGATGAAATCGATCCGGCGGCGCAGGGCAGACCCGACCCGCAGCCTGAGCCGCCCGCAATTCGATATCCAGTCCATCGCCACACCGGAGCAAAGCTGATGGGTGCCGCCCGTTACGATGTCGTCATTCCCGCCTATAATGCCGTGGCGACGCTGGCCGAGACGCTGGCATCGGTCTTTGCCCAGACTGTCGCGCCCGTGCGGGTGATCGTGGTCGATGACGGGTCGACCGATGCGACCGCCGCGATGGCACGGGCAGCAGGGGCCGAGGTGCTGCAACAGGCCAACAGCGGGCCGGGCGCGGCTTCGACCCGTGGCATCGGCGCGGCCACGTCGCCCATCTTGGCCATGGTCGACGCCGATGACCTGTGGTTGCCCCACAAGATGGAGCGTCAATTGCAAGTGCTCGCTGACGCCGTGGCGGATGCGGCGGTTGTCTCGATGCAACGCCAATTCCGGCACGGCGTTGCCGACGATGGCACCGGCGAGGTGCGCAAAGGATTGAACCGTTCGTCGCTGGTGCTGCCCTTGGCCTTGGCGCGGCAGGTCGGGCCGATCAACGATATGCCCGGCCTGCGGGGCGATATGATCGATTGGTTGCAGCGGGCGCGTGACAATGGCGTGCGGATCATCGAGTTGCCCGAGGTGCTGGCGTTGCGGCGGATCATTCCGGGCAGCCTGTCGTCGGGGCGCGATCCCGAACGGGACCGTGGCTATCTGGCGGTGGCGCGTGCGGCCTTGCTGCGCCAACGGCAGCGCGCGGCAGCCGAGCAAACAGCCATGACGGAAAGCGGCGATGGGGGAAATACCTGATGCATACGCTTTGTGCATCCGACATCGCATTGCTGCGCGCCGCGTTGTTGGACGGCGACGCAGCCATTGCCGCCTTTGGCGAATGGCGTGCGCTGACGGATTTCGAGGGCAACCACGAAGGCGGGCAGTTCCGCATGTTGCCGCTTTTGCATGCGAATATGGCGCGGCTCGGGGTGCAAGACCCCGTGATGGCGCGGCTCAAGGGGGTGCATCGGCATGGCTGGGCTGAAGGCCAGCGCCGCCGCCATTCGGCTGCACAGGTGGCGGCACTTTTGGCCAAGGCGGGTATTGCCGTGATGGTGACAAAGGGCCTTGCGCTGGCGCAGGACTACTATCCTGACCGTGCGCTTCGCCCGATGGCCGACATCGATCTGGTGGTCCCGAAAGACCGGACCTTCGACGCGCTAAACGTGCTGGGCCCTGTCGGTTGGAGGCATGACCACCCGGTTTTTTCAAAGGGACCGGTCGAGCTGGCGGCCTTTATGGCCCATTACCACGGCGTCCAGTTGAAAGACGCACAGGGCAACGAGGCCGACCTGCATTGGCACCCGTTTTCCGAGTCGTCGCATCCCGATCTGGTGGCGTGGTTCTGGGCGGGGGCCGAACAGATCGACCTCGGGGGGGCTGTAGCGCTGCGCCCCCTGCCGACGCCGCTTTTGCTGCATGTGATCGCCCACGGGATGATGCCGAACTCGTTGTCGCCGCTGCGCTGGGTTGCGGATGCGTCCATGATCTTGCGCATTGCGTCGGACAGGATCGATTGGGACGCGCTGTGGGCCATGGCCCGCCTTGCGAGGGTCGAGATGCGGGTGGCCGACGGCTTTGCAACCTTGGTTGCGATCACCGGCGTGACCCTTCCGGATCAGGCACGCAGGCCCCCGCGCTGGTCGTTGACCGAAGGTTTCGAGCGGTTTTCCTTGGCAAAGTTCGACCGCGCGCGCCAACCGCGCCTTAGGATAGCGTCTATCCTTTCTGTCGCGGCGATGCGCGTTTGGGTCGGGGGCAACCGGGCCGTTTTGCCATTTATGGCGCTGGATTGGGCAAAACGGCGGATCGGGCGGCTGTTCATCCGCCGCAGCAAAGCGCAGTGATGGCGCGAAAGCGGAAAATGGGCGCGGTCGGGATGCGGGAAAGGTGGTATCGAAATCGCAGATAGACGTATCTTAGGAGACATTTGCCCCGACGGACGCGCGAATGGTGGTAGCAGCGCGGGTATCGGTGCTAGATCGGTTGTGTTACGAATTATTACTTTGATTCGAAGGTCGTAACGCATGGCATAGCCCGCGGTTCCCGCGATTGCGGCAGCTGTTCGAACGGTAAGACGTGGTGAGACGGTTGCTTGGCCGTTGTTTTTGGAAGTGGATGAAACTTGATCGTTAGAGCCGCGCTTGGGTCATTGGCTGTGTGCCTGTTTTTGGCAGCTTGTTCCGATGGTGCGGTTCTAGTCCCGTCGAGCGCTGCACCTGCCGCACCGATGGATGTGCAGGTCATCCGGCTTGGGCCTGACAATATCGGACAGATGGCGCCGCCCTCTTCGACAAGCGTTCCAACCACCTTGGCCGCGGTGCCCGATGGCGACTATCGGGTCGGACCGGGGGATTCGCTGGCCGTGATCGTGCTGGATCATCCCGAACTGCTGGTCCCCGCCGCCGGTGCCGTAGATCAGGGGTTTCTGGTGCGGAAGGACGGCACCTTTACCTATCCGTTCATCGGCGACGTCGCAGCAGGCGGGCGCACCATTCCCGAGATCCGCAAGGATCTTTTGACCCGGCTGGCCACGTTCTTCCCCGATCCGCAGGTCGACGTGCGGATCGCGGTCTACGGATCGCAGCGCGTGGTGATCGGAGGGGCGGTCGGTTCGCCGTCGATCCGCATCGTGGAAGGCCTGCCCGTAACCCTGTTCGATGCGGTCACGTCAGCGGGCGGTCTAAAGGAAGATGCCGACGCGACCCGTATCTCGCTCAGGCGCGGTGGCAAGGAATACCGCATCGACCTGAACGGTTATCTGGCCGATGGCCTTGCCGCGAACAATCCGCGCTTGTTGGCGGGGGATGTGGTCTTCGTGCCGACTCGGCGTAATGACGAGGCCTATGTGCTGGGCGAGGTGGTGCGCCCTTCGACCGTCGATCTTTCGCGCGATCCGGTGACGGTGACGCAAGCGATCACACGGCAGGGCGGGCTGAACCTGACACGCGCCAATGCGCGCGGCGTCTTCGTCTTCCGCGAGCAGGCGGGCAAGACCGTTGTCTATGCGGTGGATATGTCGCGCCCCGAAGGCGTACTGCTGGGAACGCGTTTCGCGCTGCGGCCCAACGATGTGATCTATGTAACCCGTTCGCCGCTGCAAAAGTGGAACGACACGATCAGCCGCATCCTGCCGACGGTCAGCGCCACGACGACCGCCGCCGCGGCCGAGAGCAGGCTGAATCCCTGATGGCGGGCAATTCGACATCGGGTGTCGATAGCGTGCTGGTGCTGTGCATCGGCAATATCTGCCGGTCGCCGGTGGCCGAGCGTCTGTTGCAGCGGCAGGTGCCGCGATTGCGGGTCGCTTCGGCCGGTTTGCAAGCGGTCACGGGGTCCGGGGCCGACGGGACGATGACCTTGGTCGCCGCCAAGGCCGGTCTGCCGATGGACGGGCATGTCGCGCGACAGTTCAGCGCTGAAATCGCGAAAGGCTTCGACCTGATTTTGGTGATGGAGCAGGGACACCGCCAGATGATCGGCCGCCAGTGGCCCGCGCTGCTTGGCCGGACAATGCTGTTTGGCCAATGGCTGGGTGCGGACCTGCGCGAGGTGACCGATCCCTATCTAAAGCCCGAAGCCGTGCATCAAGCCGTGTTCAAACAGTTGTCCAGCGCGGCCGACGCTTGGGCGCGGCGGCTTGCGCCTGCGCCGGAGCGTGCCGAATGATCATCGGGGCGAAATCCGGTCCTGCGGAAGGCTTGCAGGAAGACGAGCTTGATCTTGCCGCCTTGGCAGGGATGATCCTGCGGGAATGGCGCTGGCTTGTCGCCGGTGTCACGCTTTGGGTGCTGCTTGCAGCGGTCTATGTCGCGGCGACGCCGCCGACCTATCGGGCCGACGCGCTGTTGCAGTTGGAAAAGCCAAGCAGTTCGGCCTTTCCGACCGGCTTTGCCGACGTGTTCGGGGGCAACAGCTCGCCAGCGCCTGCCGAGATAAGCATTCTGTCTTCGCGCAGCCTGCTGGCGGCTGCGGTGTCGAGCCTGCATCTGGATTGGTCCGTGTCTGGCGTGCCTGCGCCGGTGATCGGGGCGATTTTGGCGCGGCACGATGTTTTGCCGCGCAGCGTCTGGCCTGCTTATCAACGAAAGGGTGACAGCCTGACGATCGGCCTGTTGCAGGTGCCGCCCGACTGGCTTGACCGTCAGATCCGGCTCGAGTTGGGCGAGAACGGGGCCTTTAGCCTGACAACCCCGGATGGGCAGGCGATCGAAGGACGCACCGGCGAAACGATCATGCGGGGCGATCAGGGATTTGCGCTGCGCGTCGATGCCGTGACGGCAGACCCGGGGCGCGTCTTTGCGCTGTCGCAGATATCGGAACGCGTCGCGGTGTCGCGCATCGTCGGTGGTTTGCAGGCCGAGGAAGTCGGGCGTCAAACCGGCATCCTGCAAGTGACCTATGACAGCACAGACCCCGCCTCGGCCGAGCGGGTGCTTCAGGCGATACTCGAGGCCTATATCGGGCAGGGTATCCGCAAGGGCGCTGCCACCGCGCAGAAAAGCCTTGAGTTCATAGAAAGCCAGATACCTCAGGCGCAAGACACATTGCGCAAGGCCGAAGCTGCGCTGAACGGCTACCGCAATCTTTCGGGGGCCGTGGACGTGTCGCTCGAGACGCAGGCGCTGCTGACCGAGGCAGCGTCGCTGGACAACACCCTGCGCGAGTTGGATGTCGTGGGCAAAGACCTGCGCGAGCGCTACACGCCGGCCCACCCGATGATGCGCCAGCATGAGGACCGGGTAAAGGCGCTCCAGACGCGGCGGGCCGAGGTGCAGGCCAAGATCGCAAAGTTGCCCGACACCCAGCAGAACGTGGCAAACCTGACGCGCGACTTCAACATCGCGCAAGAAACCTATGTGCAGATGCAGACGCGCATTCAGGAATTGCGGGTTGCCAGTGCAAGCGAGATCGGCAACGCGCGCATCGTCGATCCGGCACAGGCGGGGCTTTCAAAGGTCGCACCCAAAAGCGTCGCGATCTTGCTGGGCGCGGCGCTGTTTGGCCTGATTTTGTCGGTCGTCGGGCTTTTGGTGCGCAAGGCGATGCGTCGCGGCGTCGAAGATGCAAGCCAGTTGGAAGATCTGGGGCTGTCGGTTTTCGCCACGCTGCACCAGTCGCGCTATATGGCGCAGGGATCAAAGCGTGGCACGCTGCCCTTGCTGGCAAAAGAACAACCCGACGATCTGGTGGTCGAAAGCCTGCGCGGCTTGCGCACCAGCCTGCACTTCGCCCTTTTGGATGCGAAAACGCGCTCCATCGCCGTGACCAGCCCTGCGCCGGGGCAGGGCAAATCCTTTGTTTCGATCAATCTTGCGACGGTCTGCGCGCAATCTGGCCAGCGGGTCTGCGTGATCGATGCCGATCTGCGCCGCGGGACGTTGCGCCGCTATCAGCAGGTGCAGCGGCGTCAGGCTGGCCTGACCGAGGTGTTGTCCGGCCAGAAAGACTGGCGCGATGTGTTGCAGGATGGACCGGTCGAGGGGTTGAAATTCATCGACACGGGCGCCTTACCGCCCAATCCGTCCGAACTTCTGATGCGCGACCGTCTGGCCGAGATGATCGTCGAGATGAACGATGCCTTCGATCTGATCATCTTCGACACGCCGCCGGTCCTTGCCGTGACCGACCCCGTGATCATCGCCCGTTCGGTGGGGGCCACGATCGGCGTGGTGCGGCACATGAAGACCGAACTTGGCGCGGTGGTTGCAATGACCAAAGCGCTCGAACTGGCCAAAATTTCGCTGGCCGGTATTATTTTAAATGGTTTCGACCCCGCAAAGGCGACGTATCGTCCGAGCGGTGGCCAGTCAGGTTATTACAGTTATTACAAAACAACATATTCAAAGGCGCAGCGCGCCGACATAATTGACGAGGCAACCAAATAGATGGGCGCGAATTTCATTTTCCAGACGTTGTTTTCCGGCCTGTCGCTTGCCGTTCTGGCGACAAGCTTTCTGGCTTGCCTGGTCATCGTCGTGACCGAGCGCATGCATCGTGCCCGTTCCGCGCGGGTCGAAAGCGTGATGGCCGTTCAGGCGCTGCACCGCTTTCCGGTGCCGCGCATCGGCGGGCTGGCTGTGCTGGCAGGGGTGGCTGTTGCCGTGGTGACAAGCCCGTTGGGATGGGTGGGCTTGGGCCAGACGGCATGCATCGCCCTGCCGATGGTCGTGCTGGGTCTTGACGAAGACCTCGGCGGGAGTGCCAGCCCGCGCGAGCGCCTGCTTGCCGTAGCGCTCAGCACGGCCATCGCGGTTGCCTTGCTTGGGTTTTGCGTGACGCGCACGGGGATTGCGCTGCTGGACTTGGGTCTTGCCAATTCCGCTTTTGCGCTGGGCTTTACGTTGCTGCTGGTCGTCGGCACGAGCCACGCCTTCAACATCATCGACGGTCTGAACGGCCTTTCCACGGGTTTTGCGGTGTTCGCCGCGCTGTCGTTGGCGGGGCTGGCGATCGGGGTCGAAGATTTTGGGCTTGCCGCGATCGTCTTGCTGACGATTCCTGCACTGCTGGGCTTTTTCGTGTGGAATTTTCCGCATGGCCGGTTGTTTCTGGGCGATGCCGGGGCCTATTCGATCGGTTTCATGATGGTTTGGGCGGGCATAGCCCTGTTGCACCGCCACCCCGAGCTGTCACCTTGGGCGGTGTTTCTTGTATTTTTGTGGCCCATTTCGGAAACCCTGTTGTCGATGGGGCGTCGGGCGATCCGGCGACATCCCCTGTCCTCGGCCGATACCGGCCATGTGCATCACCTTGTCTATCGGGCCGTTTGCCGGCTATGGCCTGCGCTGCGGCCCGGGCAGGCCAATCCGATTGCCGCCGTGCTGGTTCTGGTGCCTGCGTCGGTTCCGATGATCGTTGGCATTTCAATGCCGATGACGGCCGGTGCCGGTGAGGTTGCGCTACTGATTGCGATTTTCGTTCTGGTGGCGTTCCTTCTGCAAGGACTGGTCGCAGCCGACCAGCGGCGCAGTGCGGCCAGTGCTGCCGATTCTGGCGTAAAGGAGAGCAGGACATGACCGCGACCCGACCTATCTCGCGCACAAAGGCCCGCAAAGCCCGCAGGCTTCGCAAAGCCCTTGCGCTGGGCTTTGTGATGGCGCTGCCGGTTCAGGCCATGGCCGAGCCTGTGGTGCTGAACGCCTTGGGAATGCCGGGCAGTCTTGGCTTGCCAGCGGCACGCCCGCCCGAAGACGGGACGCTGGCGTTTAGCCTGTTCAGGGACGATACGCGACAGACTGGCACGCTGACCTTTCAGGCCATTCCGCGCCTGACCGTATCTTTCCGCTATGGCCGGTTCGAGCGCGTGCCGGTGAACTTGTACGACCGCAGCTTCGACGTTCAGTACCAGGTCTTGACCGAGGGCGACTGGTTGCCGGGCGTGGCAGTCGGTTTGCGCGACTTTATCGGCACCGGCACTTTGGCAAGCGAATATGTCGTGGCGACGAAATCGGTTTCGCCGCAACTGTCGCTTAGCGGCGGCATCGGCTGGGGGCGCCTTGGGGCCAAGGGCGATCTTGGCAGTCCGTTCGGTGCCCGTCCGGGCTTTACCGGCTTGGGCGGAGAACCGGGCTACGACCAATGGTTCCGCGGTCCGGCGGCGCTGTTTGGCACGCTTGATTGGCAGGCGTCGGACAGGTTGCGCTTTTCGGTCGGTTGGTCGGGTGAAGACCCGGATGGTCCAACGCAAGCGGGCGTGGTTGTCGCGGGCGTGTCATGGCAGGCGCGACCCGGTTTGTCGGTTTCGGCAACGGCCGATCAGGGCGGCAACGTGGCATTGGGGGCGCAGTTCTTTTTCAACCCGCGCACCGCCCCTTCGACCTTTACCAAAGGGCCGCAGCCTTTGTCCTTCGGGACCGCTGCGCCTTTGCTGGCCGGTGGCGAACCGGTCGACAGGCTGTCGCGGCGTCTGGCCGAAGATGGCCTTATCCTGCGGGCGATCCGCATCGACGGCGGCAAGGCCGAAGTGCGTGTCGACAACCGCCGCTTCGGTCAGGCGGCGCAGGCATTGGGCCGCACGGCGCGTGCTCTGACCGGCGAGTTAGGCCCCGAGGTTACAAGCTATTCGGTCGAGATCTCCGGTCCCGGTCCCGCGGCATCGCGGGTCACGCTGACGCGCGCCGAGCTTTTGGCGCTTCAGGATGATCCGGCACGGGCTGAAAAGGGCTGGTCTGCCGCTCAGGTCGGCGCCGTCCAGCCGTGGCACGATGCATGGCTGCCCGAGCCTGCGCCCTATGACTTTGCGCTGCACCCCTATATGGCGGTGTCGATGTTCGATCCGGTCAACCCCCTGCGGGCCGACGTGGGAGCGCAGCTTGACGGGCGGCTGCGACTGGCACCCAATCTGTTCATCGATGGCAGTCTGCGGGCGCGGATTGCCGGAAACCGGTCGGATACCGACCGTTTCTCGAATTCGAAACTTCCGCCGGTGCGGTCGGATGCGGCGCGCTATGCGATCGAGGGTCAGGCCGGGATCAACCGTCTGACGTTGACCTATCTGGCATCGCCTGTGCCCAACATCTACACCCGTTTGTCTGCGGGGATGCTGGAAGAGATGTATAGCGGTGTCGTGGGCGAGGTTTTGTGGAAGCCGCCCGCAAGCCGTCTTGGTCTCGGGGTCGAACTTGCACAGGTCTGGCAGCGCGATCCGGGGATGGGGCTGGGACTTGGCTATTACGATTATTCGGTGCTGACGGGGCACGCCTCGATCTATTATGCGCTGACGCCGGACATCGACGCACGGCTTGACGTGGGACGGTATCTGGCCGGAGACAAAGGTGCGACTTTGGCAGTCGAGCGGCGGTTTGCCAATGGCTGGAAGGTCGGCGCTTATGCGACCCTGACCGACGTTCCGTTCGATACCTTCGGCGAAGGATCGTTTGACAAGGGCATCACCCTGACCATTCCGCTGGAGTGGGTAACCGGAAAACCCAGCACCCGGCGGACGAACCTGCTGATCCAGCCGATCCAGCGCGATGGCGGCGCACGGATCGAACCGGGCGGCAGGCTTTATGACGCGATCCGCCCGGCCCAGGCGGCCGATCTGGAACGGAGTTGGGGGATGTTCTGGAAATGACCATGTCGCGTATGTTCGTCTTACTTGCGGCCATGCTGCCAATATCGGGCTGCATGAGCGATCCTTTGGCAGGCCTGAGCCGCGATCCGAATTTCCGGGTCCAGCTTTTTGGCGATCTTGCCGAAGCGCCCGGGAAACCGCTGACCCTGCCGCCCGACGCCCCGCGCCTTTTGGCGAGCGTTTATGACCGCGACGTCGCGGGCGAGGTTGTGCAGGTTGCAAGCCGCGGCGATACGACCGAATGGCAGGCTACCGACGGGGCCGTCGTGCGGCTCGACGCGGGTATCCTGACCGGGACGACCGGTCTGGGCTATGACCTTTATTCCGCCGATGCCGCACCGTTGAAATCCGCAATGGCGGCGGGTGGTGGCAGCTATATCCGCGCTTTCCGCCATATGGACGGGGAACGGCGGATCGTGCTGACCGCGGCCGATTGCACCCTGACCAGCATCGCGGGTGGACAAGAGTTCACCGAGCTGTGCCGTGACGGCAAGCGCAGCTTCACCAACCGTTACGGGCTGTCGCCCGCAACGGGCAAGATCGTCGCATCACGGCAATGGATTGGTTGGGACGCCGGTTATATGGGGCTCAACCAGACGCCAAATCCATGATATAAGTTTCCAAACCCGAGAGACCAAGCAATCAACCCAAAGGAACAATCGCATGCGTAACATGACGTTGGCCGGAATATTCACCACCGCTACCCTCGGACTGACAGGTCCGCTGTTCGCACAGGCCATCAATCCGTTCGAGTCGGATGGCTGTGTCCCCGGTCTGACCGCCAGCGGCGCCTTCGTCGATCAGGCGGGAAATGTGCTCGACAGCGCAGGCTGGGTTGCCGTCGCGCCGGGCGAAGTGCTGAACGCGGCTGGAACCCGGGTGTTGCTGCGGCAGAATTGCCTTTCGGCGCTGCAGGCGGCAAACGCCACTGGAATTTCCGCAGGTACGGCTTCGGCATTTGTCGTTGGTCTGGGCCTTGTGCTGGTGGGTGACAGCAACGGCACGAACGGCACCAACGGCACGAACTGACACTGGCCGCTTCAGGCTGAAACGTGCCAGACCTGCCGTTTGAAGGCTTGTAAAAATTGCAGTGTGACCCGCTTGCAAGCGGGTCATTTCTGTTACGCGCATGTTGGATGCGCTGATTTTTTTCTGCATTGAAACGGGCGACGTCGGGCCGTCATGGGCCGGTCGGCGGGAAAGACTTGGAATGGCCTCACCTGTCATCATCCATCTGGGGTTTCCCAAGACGGCGACGACGACGTTACAGACCCATGTACTGCCCCGTTTGCCATCGGTGTATTTTTACGGAAAGCACGAGGGCAAGCCACCCGCGGACACGCGCCTGACCGGTTTTCACGATTTTGTGGCAGGTCAGGCCGGGGCAGTCAGGCCACAGAGGCCGATGCCGGCGCAGACAGCGCGCGCGTTGCTGCGCAAAGGTGCGGCAACAGGGTTGGTTCCGGTGATTTCGAAGGAAGAACTTTTGATCGCCTGCCTTGGCCCGCGTCCCGAATCCTGGCACCGCCGAAAGTTGATTCCGGCGCTGACGCTCCGCGATATCTTGCCGCCCTTGATCGAGTTTTGCGCAGAGGCGGGTTTGGGGAAACCGCGCTTTGTCGTGACATTGCGTGAACAGGCGGATTTGTTGACGTCGTTTTATGCGCAAATGGCGCTGACACATTACGCAGAAATTTCCGAAGTGGGCAGCTTCGAACGGTTCGTCGACGTTTTCCTGAACAATCCCGAACTGTCGGGCAGCGGGTTGCTGCACTACCCTGCCTTTGAAGCCGAATTGGCAGATATCGCGGGGGCGGGCAATTACCGGCTGATCGCGCATGAATGGTTGCAGCAGGATATCGACCATTATACCGCGGCTTGGGCCGAAGCGCTGGGCGTGCCCAACACCGAATTCCGGCAGGCGTTCGATGCACAGCGGCCCGAAAACGTGCGTCGCTCAGCCGGTGCGAACGGGCAACCCGTCCTGTCGTTCGAAATGCCGACTGTGAGCCATTTTCTTGCCCGGCTGAAGATGCGGTGGCTGCCTGACCGCAGCCTTGGCATCGGGCGGCATCTGCGCCGTATGGTCGGTCACTACCGTCTTCCGGCGCGGAGCTACCAACCGGATGCGCGCTTGATCGCGGCCATCCGTGACAGGTACCAAGCGTCGAACGCCGTTTTCCTGCGCGCGCGACCCGAGTTTCGTGCCTTGGTCGACCGCGCGACCAAGGGGGCTTTGTGACCTTGGAAGAACCGAACGGCACAGCCGTGGCGCCAGACAGCAAGCGGGGCGTTGGACGAAGAATAGCGATTTTGCTGCCTGACCTGCGTGGTGGCGGGGCCGAGCGTGTTGCCATCACACTGGCACAGGGCTTTGCGGCAGCGGGATTCAGGCCCGAATTCCTTTTGCTTGCCGCCCGTGGCGAGTACATGCCCGAGGTCGCGGGGGTATTTCCCGTAACGGTGCTGCCGGCGCGACGTTACCTTGAGGTCTTGCCGGCACTGATCGGCCATTTGCGACGCGACCCGCCCGATGCACTGTTGGCGCATATGTGGCCCCTGACCTCGATCGCGCCGGTTGCTGCATGGCTGGCGCGGTTTCGCGGGCGGGTGGTTGCGGTGCATCACGGTCAACCGCGCCGGAGCTGGCGCAGCAGGCTTGTCGCCGCACTCTGCCTGCGTTTTCCGGTGAAAGTCGCGGCAGTGAGCGCAGGTTTGGCATGTGAAATCGGGCGTCATGCCGTTTTGCCTACGGGGCGGGTGGTGTCTTTGCCCAATCCGTTTGGCCCGATGCGCCAGCCGGACAGTGCTGCCATTGCGCGCGCCGAAGCGGCTTGGCGCGGAACTCCAAAGGGCGGGCGCATCTTGTCGGTGGCGCGTCTGACACCGTTGAAAGACCAGCCCATGCTGTTGCGGGCGCTTGCGCGTATGCCCGCATCTTGCAGGCTGATGATCGTCGGCAACGGCAGTGACGAGGCACGTCTGCGCGAGATGGCCGCGCAGCTTGGTCTTGCAGATCGGTTGATCCTGACCGGGTTTCTGCCCGACCCGACGGCCTGTTACCTGACGGCGGATGTCTTCGCGCTGAGTTCGGTTTCCGAAGGGTTCGGGAACGTTCTGGTAGAAGCGCTTGCTTGCGGCCTGCCGGTCGTGTCGACCAATTGCCCGTTCGGTCCGGCAGAGATTCTGGGTGGCGGCCGCTACGGCAGGCTTGTGCCAGTCGGGGATGATGCGGCGATGGCTTCGGCCCTGTCCGAGGCGTTGGCCGATCCGGGCGACGCGGCAATGCATAAGGCACGCGCTGCGACCTATTCGGTCGATGCCGCCGTGGGCCGATATGCGGACCTGCTTTTTGCAGCAGACGCTGCGGGGCGGGCCATATGACCCGCAGCGCCCTGATTTACCTAAGCCGGACAGGTCTGATGGAGCCTTTGGGGCAAAGCCAGATATTGCCCTATCTGCGCGGGATCGTCTCGGAAATGGACGTGACGGTGATCACGCGCGAGAAGCCGGATGACATCGTTGATGGCGACAGGTTCGACCAGCTCAGGCGTCAATGCGTCGATCTGGGCATCGATTGGCGGCCGCGCCGGTTTCCGACACTTGGCAGCAAGGTCACGGCGGTCGCAGATACCGCCATGCTGGCTTACGATGCGCTGGCCGCGCTGTGGCGGCATCGGAACGCGCGGGGCCGCGTGCTGCATGCACGGTCGTATCTGCCCGGTCTTGCCGCGCTATTGGCCAGCAAGCTGGCAGGCGTGCCTTTTGTCTTTGACATGCGCGGCCTGTGGCCCGAGGAATTGATCACGGCGAAACGGGTGACGCGGGGATCGTGGTTGCACCGATTGTTCTTGTGGCTGGAACAGGCGCTGCTTGGCAATGCGGCGGCGGCCGTGGTTCTGACCCATGCGGCAAAAAGCTATCTGGATCAGCGCTGGCCCGCGCAGATGCGGGCGCTTTTGGTGGAAGTCATTCCGACTTGTGTCGATCTTGACCAGTTCGCCTTTCCTGCGATCCGTGGCGGCCAGCTGCGGGCATCTGCGGGGCGCGGGACGGTCCACGGGGTCATCGGGTCGATCCTGACCGGATGGTTCCGCACCGGTCTTCTTGCAAGATGGATGCTGGCCGCTGCCGTGCGGGACGGTGGCGCTGAGTTTCAGGTGATCACGAAAGATGATGCACAGACCGTGCACGCCGTGATCGATCCGCATGGGCGGCTGGGGCAGCGGTTGGCGGTCAGGGCGCTGCGGCCCGACCAGATGCCCGAAGCGATTTGCGGGCACGACCTGTCGGTTTTCTTTTACGAAGGCGGGATGCTCTCTGAACTTGGCCGCTCGCCGACACGCATGGCCGAGGTGCTCGCAAGCGGATTGCCGGTGGTAACCACCGACGGGGTTGGTGACGTCGCGGCGATCATCCTGCGCCACAGGGTGGGGGTGGTGCTGGAGGATGACAGCGACGCGGCTTTGCAACGCGGGTTGGATGCGCTTGACGCGCTGCTTGCCGACCCCGACCTGCCGCGCCGGTGCCGCGCCGCAGCCGAGACCGAGTTTTCGCTGGGCAGCGGCACGGCGGCGTATCTGGACCTGTATCGTCAGGTGATTGCCACGCGGGCATCGGGGCGGGGTCACCGGTCATGAAGGTGCTGGCGCTGACGCGATATGCCCGACTTGGCGCGTCCAGCCGCGTGCGGATGATGCAATATGGCCCGTATCTGGCCGCCGCGGGTCTGACGGTCGAGACCAGCCCTTTTTTCGACGATGCCTATCTTGAGGCGCTGTATGCCGGTGGGCCGCGTGCCAAAGTGGCGCTGGCAGCCTATGGTCGCCGTCTGGGGCGGTTGATACAGGGCGCGGGGGCAAACCTTGTCTGGATGGAAAAAGAGTTGCTGCCGTGGTGCCCGTGGCCTGTCGAAGGCTTGTTGAGGCCCCGCGGGGTTCCGCTGGTCACCGACTACGACGATGCCGTTTTCCACCGCTACGACCGCCACCCGAACCCTTTGGTGCGGGCCGTTCTGGGGCGCAAGATCGACCGCGTCATGGCGGCTTCGTCCCTTGTCGTCGCAGGCAACGATTATCTGGCGCAGCGGGCCCGCGCCGCCGGTGCACGCCGCGTCGAAATCGTGCCGACGGTCGTGGATGCCGATGCCTATGCCGCGGTTCCCGCGATGCAAGACCCGGCAAGGCCACGGCTGGGCTGGATCGGGCTGCCCGAGACATGGGCAAAATACCTGCGCCCGATGCTACCGCATCTGACCGCGACCGCGGCGCGGCACGGGGCCGTCTTGCGGGTGGTCGGGGCAGGACAGGACGCCGAGGGACTGGACGGGGTGGAATCCGTCGCTTGGACCGAGGCGACCGAGATCGCCGAAATCGCCCGCATGGACATAGGTTTGATGCCGCTTGACGCGTCGCCGTGGTCGCAAGGGAAATGCGGCTATAAGCTGATCCAGTACATGGCTTGCGGCTTGCCTGTCGTCGCTTCTCCGGTCGGCGTGAACCGCGCGCTGGTCACCCACGGCGAAAACGGCTTTCTGGCCGAAACGCCGCAAGATTGGGCCGATGCGCTGTCGCGACTGTTGGCCGACCCCGAGTTGCGGGTGCGGATGGGTGCGGCCGGACGGGCACGCGTGCAGGCGGGCTATTCGCTTCAGGCGCAGGGTCCGCGTCTGGCAGGGCTGTTGCGCGAGATTGCCGCGCGGCATCACGCCAAGGCTGCGGCGGAAAGGGCGGCGCGGTGATCTATCTGCTGATCTTCCTGTCGCTTTGCCTGCTGCGCGTCTTGTTTCCAAGACGACCCGAGCGCGAAAAGATCTATCCGGCCGTGCTTGCCTTTCTGGCGATCTTTGCTGCGTTCCGCTTCAATGTGGGCTGCGATTGGCCGGGGTATCTGAACCAGTATCTCGTCTTTGGCCAGCTGCCCGCATTGGCTTTGCTGGGGGAACGCGAAGCGATCTGGTCGCTGATCGTGAAAGCTTTGTATCAGGCCGAAATCCCTTATCCCGTGTTGAACGTGGTCGCAGCAGCGATCTTCTTTTTCGGGCTGGACGCGCTGGCGCGTCGGCAACCGGACCGGCTGACCTTTCTGGTGCTGGCATATCCCATGCTGATCTTGAACATGATCATGTCGGCGATGCGTCAGGGGGTTGCTGTCGGGATCATCTGCCTTGCCCTTGTGGCTTTTCTTGATCGGCGGCTGTGGCTTTTTGTCTTTTGGGTGGTCGTGGCTGCGGGTTTCCATTCCAGCGCCATCGTCTTCTTGTTGCTGGCACCGCTTGTGAACGGCAAGTTGTCGGCGGGGCGCGTGGTGCTTTCGCTGATGCTCGCCGTGCCGGGCGCACTGTTGATGTTGAAAAGCAGCAGTGGCGACATCTTGCTGGAGCGTTACGTTTCCGGGCGCGAGGATGCGGCGGGTGCGGCATTTCGCGTCGCCGTGCTGGCGTCGACGGGGGCGGTCTATCTGCTTTTGTTGCGCGACCGCTGGCGCAACCTGTTTCCTGCCGATGCGAAACTGGTCACGTTGGGGGCGTGGGGCATGTTGGCAACCGTACCGCTTTTGGCGGTGGCAACGGTTTTGGCCGACAGGCTGGGCTATTACCTTGTGCCCATACAGCTGATGATCTACGCGCGGCTTCCGTTCCTGCGCTTGCGGATGGGCGGGCAGCTTTGGATGCTTGCGCCGTTTGTCGTGCTGATCTTGCTGTTGACGGTCTGGACCGCCCTTTCGTGGCATTTCGAGGTGTGCTTCATGCCGTATCAGACGTGGCTTTTCGGCTTTCCCAAGGGGCAGGCCAATATCGATGCGCTGCCATGACCGCGGTGCCCGTTCCTGCTGTGCATCCCGTATTTGCGACGCCGCGCCATGTGGCTGTCGTGATCACCCGTCTGGCCGAGTTCGGGGGCGCGCAGTTGCATGCGCGCGATCTGGCCGCCGAGATGCAGCGAAATGGCTGGCATCCGGTGATCGTGACCGGCGCTTTGGGGCCGGTTTCCGAAAGCGCCGTGGCAATGGGGCTTGAGGTCGTGCACCTGCCCGAACTGCGGCGCGAAATTTCCGTGTTGCAGGATGTGCTGGCCACACGGGCCTTGACGCGGTTGTTTCGGGCGCGTGGCATCGACCTTGTCTGCGCCCATTCGTCCAAAGCGGGCATTCTGGCACGTGTGGCGGCGCGTCTGGCAGGGTGTCGGGCGATCTTTACCGCCCATGGCTGGGCCTTCACCGACGGGATACCGGAACGCACCGCTGCCCTTTACCGCGTCATCGAACGGGCTGTCGGGCGATTTTCGGACCATGTGATCTGCGTCAGCGAGAATGACCGGCACATCGGTCTTGCCGCAAGGGTGTTGCCACCCGAGCGGATGACGACCGTGCATAACGGGATATTCGATATGCCTGCCGTGCTGCGCGCGCCACGACCACACGGGGCCACGCTGCGGCTGATACAGATTTCCCGTTTTAATCCGCAGAAGAACCACGCGCTGCTGTTGCACGCGCTGTCTGGCCTGACATCGCGCAATTGGCACCTGTCACTAGCGGGCGGTGGTGACGATGGCCCCATCCGCGAGCTTGCGGCCAAGCTTGGTCTATCGGATCGGATCAGCTTTCTTGGTGAGCGTGCCGATGTGCCCGACCTTCTTGCCCAAAGTGACGTTGCCTGTCTTGCGACGAACTGGGAAGGGTTTCCGCTGGTTTGTCTCGAGGCGATGCGTGCCGGATTGCCGTTGGTGGTGAACGACGTGGGCGGCACTGCCGAAGCGATCGTCGAGGGCGAAACGGGCTTCGCCGTTCCGAGGGACGATGTCGAGGCATTTCGGGCGCGGCTTGCCTATCTGATGGACCACCCGTCCGAGCTTGCCCGGATGGGTGAAGCGGCGCGTCGGCGGTTCGAAAGCGAGTTCCGGTTCGACCGGATGGCAAAGCGCACGTTCGACATTTATGCCGCCGTCCTGTCGCGTGCCTGATCAGGCGGCGGCGCGACGGTCGAGCAAATGGCGCATGGCGCGTGCGTAGGTTCCGCGCCAGCCCCTGGCAGGCGTGCTGACGAACCAGCTTTTTCGCAAATCCCATCCGTCGGTGGTGATGCGGAAATGGTTGGGCAGCGCGGGCGGCATATAGGGCACATAGCCTGCCGAAGGATAAAGCGTGATCTCGCCGCCATAGACCTCAAACCCGTCGGTCATGAAATCGACTCGGGCATAATCCATCCCGACGGTGATCTTTTCGGCCGCATCTATCATGCGGGCATAAAGCGCCATGTCGCCCAGCACTTCGGTGATCGGTCCGATCTTGCGCAATTCGGGTTTGCCGCCGTCGCCCTTTGCGAGATAGCCGAACTCCGATCCGTCGGGCAGGTAATAGGAATAGCGCATGGCATCGGTCTTGTTGTCGTGGATGACCGAGGTAAGCAGCGCCTTGCCGTCGCTGCAGCGGATGTTCGCATCGACCAGCCGTTTGGCATTGATGCGCCGTTCTGCGAAAATACGACGCGGAATGTCACGATAGCACCATTCCTTGCGCACGAGCGAATAGTCGGTGCCAAGCCAGCCGCGATACATCGCCTCGCAGTCTTGCGGGCTTTCGCCGCCCTTGGGAAAGAAATTCATGTCGCAGCCATGGTTGGCCTTGATGACCAGATCGGTCGATGTGCCTTCGGCAGCGGCACGCGCGGGATCGTCATGGACCCAGACGGTTTCGGGAATGGCAAGATCGGGAACACGCGAGCGGATGAAATCCTTGCAGCGCAGTTTGTCGGCATAGACCGGAAACCGGGGGTTGTGGTCGATAAGCCGCCGCCAAAGCAACCGCTCGGCGATGTGGTCCGGCAGGGCGATGTTGGGAAAGCGGCGCATGGCACGGGCCGTGCGATAGGCTTCGACCGGATAGCGCAGGCAGAGGCAAAGGTTGACGGCTGCGACGACAAAGGTATGGAAAAGTAACATCTCGACCGTCCAATGGATACTCCATCGCGCTTAATCGCGTTGGCGTCCATCAACGGCTATCAGGCCGATACTCTTTGGTCGACCTGTTTTCTCTTTTGCCGGCGGCTTTGATGAGCCAGCACCCGCCCTAGCGCCCGCGCATAGGCACCGCGCCAGCCATTGTGGCGGGACGCGACGAACCAGCTGTTGCGCAAGTCCCAGTTGGCGGCGATGAGTGCGTAAAGATTGTCGGATTTTCGGGGCGATGGCGGCACATAACCCGACCGATGATAGAACGTCAGTTCCCCTGCATAGATGTCGGTTTCGTCGGACATGAAATCGACACGCACATAGTCCAGCCCCTTGGCGATCTTTTCTGCCGCTTCGACCGCTTTTGTGACGATGCGGGTATCGGTCAGAATTTCCTTCAGCGGGCCAAGCCGGAAGCACACCCACGAGCGGCCTTCGCGCATGTATCGGCCGATTTCTGTCCCGTCGGGGCGGTAAAAGGAAAAACGGTCCCAATCGGTCTTGTGCTCGAAGATCACGGCTATCGCGACAGCTTTGCCGTCACAACAATGCACAAGGATGTCGACCAACCTGCGCGCCTTTATCTTGCGTTCGGCAAAGATGCGGCGGGGGATGTCGCGGTAGCACCATTCCTTGCGCCGTCTGGAATAATCGGTGCCCAGCCAGCGGCGAAACAGCGCCTCGCGGCTTTGCGCGGTTTCGTCGCCCTTGGGAAACAGGTTCATGTCGCAGCCGTGGTTGGCCTTGATGACGGTTTCGTCCGATACCGGTTCGGCCGCAGCGGCCTTTGGGTCCGAGTGGACCCACAAAACATCGGGTGACGCCAGTTCGGGGCAGCGGGCGCTGATGTGCCCGCGTGCCGCCAGCTTGTCGGCAAGCACCGGAAAGACCGGATTGGTGTCGAACAGCCGCCGCCACAAAAAAAGTTCCGAAAGATGCGTGGGGCAGGCGATATCGGGATAGCCGCGCCGCCCGCGCGCCGTGCGATAGGCCTCGACAGGATAACGCAGGCAAAGCAACCCGTTGACGAGGTGCAGGAAGGTTCTGTCGAGAACGTAAGAAATCAAGTGATCATCCTGCAAAACGAAAGGAAATGGTCAGGTGCTCAACGTCCTGACTTTGGCGCTAGGACGCAAATTTTGCAGCAGGATCGGCAAGCGAAACCGCGCTTTGGTTCCCCAGACCCGCCGCGCCGACCATGGTACGGAATTGCTGCGACGTCTCGATCAGACTGTCCCATGTTCCCAAACCGATGAGCTTTCCACCGTCCAGCAGGATGATCCGGTCACAATCGCGCAATGTGCTGAGCCGATGGGCAATCAGGAAAACGGTCTTATCCGCACCAAGGGCGTTGATCGCTTTCATCACCTCGATCTCGGTCACGCCGTCCAGCGCGCTCGTCGCCTCGTCGAAGACCAGAACCGAGGCCCGCGCGTAAAGCGCACGGGCGATGCCGACGCGCTGTTTTTGCCCACCCGACAGGCGCGCGCCACGTTCACCTACCGGCGTATCCCATTGCTGGGGCAGCGAATTCAGTACGAATTCTTCGAGTTGGGCAAGCCGTCCACAGCGGATGGCGCGGCTGCGGTCGATCTGGTCTGGCGTCACTCCGAAGGCGATGTTTTCAAGGATGGTTCCATCCTTGAGGAAGATGTCTTGCGGCACATAGCCGATGCTGCGCTGCCAGTTCGGCAGGCAGTCCGCGTCGAGCGGTTTGCCGTCTACGGTGATCTGCCCCGTCCGGGCATGCAGCAAGCCAAGCATCAGGTCGACGAGCGTGGTCTTGCCCGCACCCGTCAGGCCGATGACGCCGATGCGTTCGGCGGCGCGGATGGTCAGGCTGATGTCGGTCAGGCTGGGTTTTTCTGCCGTGCGATAGGTAAAGCTGACCCGATCCAGCCGCAGTTCGTGCCGCAGCGGCATCGGGGCCACCTGTGCGCCAGCCATGTCGTCATCCGAAGCGGACCGCGACAGTTCCCTTGCAAGGCGTATGATGATGGCACCACCGGACCGAAGACGCGTCGCGTTGGAATAGACCTGACCAAGCGCGGGCAGAAGCCGCTGGCCTGCAAAGGCGAACACTCCCAATAGCGGCAACAGCGAGGATAGGCTGTCACCCTCTTTCCGCGTGCTGATGACGAACAGGCACAGAAGGATGATCCCGGCAAAGGCTGCGGTCTGCACGACGATCCGCGGCACTTCGCCAATCACGTTCGTATAGGTCATCGCATGGGCCAGCCGCATCGACGCGGTGCTGTAGCGGTGAAGATACCCTGCCTCATGCCCCGAAAGCTTGATTTCCTTGATGCCGCCATAGGCTTCGATCACGGTGCGCGACCGGTCTTCGTTCGCCGAAATCCGCGATTCACTCAGCCGCACAATCAGGTTCCGGCTGAACCAGTAAGACAGCGCGTAGATGCCGCCGAGCACGACGATGCTTGAAATCGCGATCACGGGATCGACGATGCACACAAGCAGCACGAGCGCGACCACCGTCAACACATAGGCGATGCATTGCGCGACGGGCAGGAAAAACTGGTCCATGACCTGCGCTGCCTCGTTCAAGACCATGTTCGACAATTCGCCGCTGTGATGCTCGAGGAAGAATTCGTAAGGCTGGCGCAGATGGGCCGACAGAACCCGTGCACTGGTCACCACGGCGATGCGGGTCGCGAATTCGTGGATCCAGTAGGTGCGGACGACGGCTCCGACGGCAGAAAGCAGAATGGCGGCAAGCGCAAGCATCCCCAGGGCGGCGATGGTCGGGTATCCCGGCGCGATATCAAGATAGGCCATCAGCTGCGCGACCCGCCCGCTTGCGACTGCACCTTCGGGCGCGGCGATGACGCTGAGAAACGGAAGCACGGCTGCGACCATCGCCGTCTCGAGGACCGTCGCCACGACGAAGATCACCAGAACGGGGAAGACGCGGCGTCGGTCTTTCGGCAAAAGCAGTAACCATGCCGCTTGGAAGCTGCCCAATCGTCGTGCCCCTAAAAATACCGATTCCAATAACATGCCGACCGCTGGCCGACTATGGCGCTGTGTACATGAAAGTGACGATGCGGCCAATGCACGAGTGAGCCTGCGACAGGTTTGTCACAGCAGTCATCTTACGCGACACCGGACGCTCGGGGCGGCGATGGCAGGGGCGGTTGCGTGGCCCCGCGCGGATCGGGCGCGGGGCCGCGTTGGTTATCTGGAGCGCAGCATGCGGGTCAGCGTGCCATCTTTCAGCACGAACTGGTGAAACAGCGCCACGAGGGCATGCAGCCCGGCCAGAACGAGGATGACGTTGGCCATGAACACATGCGGCTCGCCCGTGGCATCGAGGCCGCCGAACCATGTCACCGCACCCAAGGCGGGCACGACGAGCAAGATAAGATAAAGCAGGCGGTGCCCCCAAGTCGATGCAAGGGCCGTCAGGCCCGATCCGGCGGGGGCGGGGTGGCCCTGCACCATACGCAGGCCGAGGCGCAGCACGACCATCACGAGCACCGCGATGCCGACCCAGACATGGACATTGGGAATGATCCCAAGATCGGCCGGAGCCGCGCCGCCTTCGAGGCGGGCGTCTAGGGCATCGCCCATTCCTTCGCTATACAGATAGTTGAAACCGATCAAAGCCGCAGTCAGCCAATGCAGGCCGATCTGGGCTTTGCCGTATCCTTCGCTTTGGGTCATCTTTGGTGGTTCCTCGTCATTGGGGCGATGTTCGCCGTTACATCCGGTTGATGGGTTGTGTCAGTGTAAAGGGTTGGTTTGCAAGGCCCGCCGATGGATGGGTACATCGCGATCGGTCGTGGCTGGCAACAATATCGGGCGGTAAAATCGGGCGGTCATGCAGGCACCTGCGAAAATGCGAGCGTAGCTTTCAGGCCGGGTCCGTTATCGGCCAGTTCGAAACTTGCACCATGCAGCCCCGCAATCGACGCGACAAGACTGAGTCCAAGGCCGGTTCCGGCGACCGAACGGCTGGCGTCGAGCCGGACGAAACGGTCGAGCACGCGGCCGCGGTCGGGGGCGGGAATGCCCGGGCCATCGTCGGCCACGGTCACCACGGGGCCGCGCACCGTCATTTCGACGCCGATGACGATACGGGCGGGGGCGGGGCAATGGCGCAAGGCGTTGTCGACCAGATTGACCAGTGCCTGTGCCAGCAGGTCCGCGTCGCCCCGCACAGGCGCATGGCGTGCAGCAAGACCGAGCGTCAGGTCATGGCCTGCCTCGGTCGCGGCGGGTTCCAGCAGGTCGTGGACATCGCGCGCGACAGCGACAAGGTCGACAGCGTCGGTTTGCAGCGCGACTGTTCCCGATTGCAGCCGTGCCAGCCGCAGGATCGCATCGAAGGTGGTCGATATGGCGTCTATGTCTTGCAGGGCCGACCCGATCTCGTGCCGCGCGTCATCGGGCAGACGGTTGGACAGCGCCTGCGGTTCCAGCCGCATCCGCAACCGCTGCAGGGGCGCGCGCAGGTCATGCGCGACATCGGTCGACACCTGACGGATCGCGTGGATGCCCGCTTCGAGCCGGTCGAGCATCCGGTCGACGCGGCGCGACAGGTCGGCAAGATCGTCGCTGCCCGTGTCACCGATCCGGCGCTGCATATCGCCCGCGCCGATGGCGGCAAGCACCGTTTCCATCCGTGCGATGCGTCCTTCGTTCCGGCGTGCGATGAGATAGGCCAACGCCAGCGAGAAGAACACCGAAGCCACGATGGCGGATGCGGTGGCGCGCAGCAAGATGGCGGTGCTTTGCGTCACGCCCGACATATCGCGGGCGACGATGACCCAGCCGATGCGGGTCGGCATTCCATAGGCCACATAGGCAGGTGCCCGGTTGCCATCTGCCATCGGCGGCAGGTCGAAATCGCGGCCGGCCAACAGGTTGCGCGGTCCGTCAAAAGGAAGCGGCAGGCGCAGGGTTCCTGTCGTCGTTCCGGTCGCGGCGTCGACAAAGGCAAACAGGGTCGACGCATCCCCCACCGCCCGGACCTGTGCCGCGATCTGTTCTTCGAGGTCGGTCCTGTCGCCTTCGTCGGCGACACGGGCCAGACCTTCGGCGGCGGTACGCACGTCATGGGCCAGTCGGTTCGACAACTCGGTCGAGATCAGCACATAGGACAGCCCGCCCGCCGCCAGCGTGCCAAGCGCAAAGACCGCCGACAGCGCCAAGGCAAAGCGCATCGACCATGAGGGCGCGCGCATCATGGCTGAAGCACATAGCCCACGCCATGCAGCGTGGTCAGGTAGGCTTTGGCAAAGGGTCGGTCGATCTTGTTGCGCAACCGGCTGACATGCGTTTCCACCACGCTGGTCTTGGGGTCGAAATGCAGGCCCCAGACGGATTCGAGCAGCACGGTGCGGGTTTGAACGCGGCCCTGACGCTCCATGAAATGCTTGAGCAGCATGTATTCGCGGGTTTGCAGGTCGATCACCTGCCCCTCGCGCCGGGCGCGACGGCTGGCGATGTCGAGGATCAGGTCTCCGGCCACCAGTTCCAGCACTTCGGTTTGCAGCGCAGGGCGGCGGCGCAGCGTGTCGATCCGGGCCAGAAGTTCGACAAAAGCGAAGGGTTTCACCATATAGTCATCCGCCCCCGCCCGCAGGCCCGTAACGCGGTCGTCGACGCTGCCCATGGCGGTGAGCAAGATCACCGGAACCACGACCTTGGCTGCCCGCAAGGCCTGCAAGACCGAAAGCCCGTCAAGCCCCGGTAGCATCCGGTCGAGGATGATGGTGTCGTAACCGCCCGTCATGGCCTGCGACAGCGCATCGCGCCCGTCAGTCAGGTGATCGACGACATGGCCTTCGGCAACCAGCGATTTGATTACGTAGCGCGCTGCTTCGGCATCGTCTTCGGCATAGAGCAGTTTCATCTCGACAGGCACCATCCGCCGTGCACAACGCGCGACACCGCCTTGATACCGCAACCCGCGCCGCTGGCGAAGGTGAAACGTATAGGCATGGCCTTACGAATTTGTAAGAAGCCGTCCAGAGGTTTCGCGCTGGGCGCTGGCATAGACAGGGCGTGCCCCGGCTTGAGGGGTGTCTGAAAAGGTGAATGTCCATGCCACCCCTTATTCGTAACTTGACACTCTCTGCGGTTCTGATTGCGGTGCCCGTAGCCGGGTTCGTGCTTGTCGAACGCTTCGTGCTTTCGCCTGTGCCTGCGGTTGCACAAAGTGCTGCCTCGCTGGGCGATCTGTCTGCCTATTCGGCCATCGTGGCAGATACGCAGGCCATCGCGGCAACCGGCGATCTTGTCGCTGCCGAAAAGCGGATCACCGACCTTGAAGCCCTGTGGGATGACAATGCCGCAACCTTGCGTGCAGCCGATCCCGCTGCATGGGGCGCGGTTGATGCCGCAGCCGATGCCGCCTTTTCGGCCCTGCGCAGCAGCGCGCCCGATGCGGGGGCCGTCACGTCCGCACTTGACGCCTTGCAGGCGACACTTGCCGCACCCGTACCCGCCGCGGCCGATCAGCCCATCCAACTGGTGCAGGGAATCGCCGTGACGGATGCCACCGGCCGCGCGCTGCCCTGCGAGCAGTTGATCGGTCAATTGAAGGACAAGCTTGCAGGCAAGACCGCAACCGCCGCCGTGGCTGACCTGCAGACCAAGGCGCTGGAACGCTGCAACGCGGATGATGACGCAAGGGCCAACGGCTTTTCGGCGCAGGCATTGGCACAGGTAAAGGAGTGAGAACGATGGACGATCTGCAAAGCGTGACGCCGACCAATCGCGTGCCCGAGGTGACGGCGGGCTTTTGGCTGATCAAGCTGTTCGCCGTGACGATGGGCGAGACGGCGGCCGATTTTCTGGCTGTCAACCTTGGCCTTGGTCTGGGTGCCACCACCGCGCTGATGACGGTGGTTCTGGCAGCCGCCATCCTGTGGCAATTCCGCCAGCGCGCATACGTTCCTGCAAGCTACTGGCTGTCGGTCGTGCTGATCTCGGTGGTCGGCACGCTGATCACCGACAACATGACCGATGCCTTGGGCATACCGCTGATCGTGTCGACCATCGGCTTTACGGCGGTGCTGGGCCTGACCTTTGTGCTGTGGTGGCTGGCGGAACGCACGCTGTCGATCCACGCGGTCTTTACCCTGCGGCGCGAGGTGTTCTACTGGCTGGCGATCCTGTTCACCTTTGCGCTGGGCACGGCCGTGGGCGACCTGATCTCGGAAGCTTTTGGCGTGGGCTTTGCCGGAACGGGGGTGCTGTTCGGCTTGATCATCGCCTCGTTGGCCGTGGGCTACTTCGCGCTTGGGCTTGATGGCATCTGGGCCTTTTGGCTGTGCTACATCTTCACCCGCCCGCTGGGGGCATCTTTCGGTGACCTGCTGTCGCAGCCTGCTGACTATGGCGGGTTGGGGCTGGGCACGATCGTGACCAGTCTGGGCTTTCTTGCGGTCATCGCGGCAACGGTCGGCGTGATGTCCATGCAGCGGCGCAACCGCGCCTGAATGCGAAGCGCGATCCGTAATCCGGGTCGCGCCTGACAGGAAACAAAACAGGAAAACATGATGACGACGACGTACGATGGCGCCGGGCAACACCATAGCTCGGCGCTGATGGGCAAGATTGCCCAAGTGACCGCAGTGTTCTGGGTGCTGAAGGTTTTTGCCACCACGCTTGGCGAGACTGCGGGCGATTATCTGTCGCAGACGCTGGACCTTGGCTATGTGGCGGGATTGGCGATCACGGGGGCTATCCTTGCCGTGCTGCTGGCGCTGCAAATCCGCTCGCGCGAGTATCACCCCGCCTTTTTCTGGGCGGCGATCACCGGAACCACCATGGCCGGAACCGAAGTTTCGGACATGATGGACCGTACCTTCGGCCTTGGCTACGCGGCAGGGTCGGCCATCTTGCTGGCGGGGCTGCTGGTATCGTTGCTGGTCTGGTATCGCCGCGAGGGAACGCTATCGGTCCACGGCCTGTCGCGCCCCGGTCCCGAGGCGATGTTCTGGGTCGCGGTGCTGTTTTCGAACAGCCTCGGCACGGCGTATGGCGATTTTCTGGTCGATAATCTTCAGCTTGGCTATTTCATGGCTGCGCTGGTCTGTACCGCCATCATCCTGTGCGTGCTGGTCCTGCACTACAAACGCCTGATGAACGACATCGCCCTGTTCTGGGTTGCCTTTGTCTTTACACGGCCCTTCGGCGCGACCTTTGGCGACCTTTTGACCAAACCGCTGGCCAAGGGCGGGCTTGATCTTGGCACGCTGAACGCATCGCTTGTCTGTCTGGCTGCCATGGCGGCGCTGGTGCTGGCCGAGATGCGCCGCAGGAAAAACTAGACCCCATGTCCCCTGCCAGATGCACCTAGCTTCGGGCAGGGGCACGATGCCGGCGATGTGCCACGCGGGCTTGCCACAGACGGGCAGGGGGTCTTTGGCCCGATCATGACCCGAACAGATTGCCGTCGTGCCGGTCGCGCTATCGGAACTTGGCACCGCCACGCCCGAACCGCTCGCCACCAATTCCGACACGTCCGCGCCAGATGGGTGCTGCCCTTGCCTCATTCGCGCCAACGCTCCGACACCCGCCGCCGGGCAAGATGCTTGGCAGGGCGGGGCCGAGCGTGTAGTGCTACGTTTTAGGAAAATTTACATCTATTAATGGTGCTTGGACGTGCAAAAGCATGTGATCCTTCATATAGGTCTGCACAAGACCGGCAGTTCGGCTTTGCAGGCGCTTCTGGCGCAGCGGGTGGACCTGCTGGCGGCGAACGGGATCGCCTATCCCTATCCTGATCCGCCCGCGGTGGTGGCAATCGGCGGGTGCAGCGGCAACGGGTTGCAGATTCTCCATGCCAAGGGGGCGTTTCGCAGCAAAAGCACGGCCCATGCCGATCTTGATCCGCGCTTTGCCGTCTTTCTGCGCGAGGTGGTCGAAGCGCAGCGCGAGGACACGGTGGTGCTGTCGACCGAGTATTTCGCGAACCTGGAACTCGGCCAGCTTCAATCGCTGAAGGCCGAGCTTTCGGGGCATCGGGTCAAGGTGATCTGTTTCGTGCGCGATCCGTTCGACTTTGCCTTTTCGGCATGGCGCCAGCACATCAAGACCGGCAAATGCGAGGTGGATTTCCAGACCTATCTGGACATCCCTTCACGGCGTTTTTCGCTGCGCGAGGGGTTTTTGAAATACGCGCAGGTATTTGCCGAAAACCTGACCGTTCTGCGCTACGAGCGGCACGTGTCGCGCCTTGGGCCTGCGTTCTTTCGCGCGCTCGGGTTGTTGGACCATGTGCCCGAGGATGCGTTGCAGGTGGGGCGGACGCACAACCCTTCGGTCTCGCCGTCCGAGGCGTTTCTGGTGGCCGAAGTCTGCGCCGCGATTGCGGGCAGGGATGTGGCCGCTGCCGCGTCGCGCGTGCTATTGGCCCGCCGGACGCGCCGCCAGTTGCCCTATTACAACCGCGCTTTGCATGAAAAGCTGAACGGCATGTTCGCCGATGCCGTGCCGGTGCTGAACCGCTTTCTGCCGCCCGAAGACCACCTGACGCTCGGGTTGCGCGACGAGGCCGACACGCCCGCGCCCGTTCTGGATGAAGACCGCGCCTTTCTTGCGCCGATGCTGCCCAAACTGCGCGATGGCAAGCCGTCACCCTTAAGGCGGACACTGACCAAGCTGTTGCATCCGGGTGTGCCCAGCAAATTCGATCCGCAGGTGTATCTGGCGCTCAATCCCGACGTGGCCCAAGCGGGGCTGGACCCGCGGCAGCACTACCGGTCGGTCGGAAAGGCCGAGAACCGGCCCTATCGGCTGTTTTGACGCGAGGTCAGGATGATTTTGCGGACCTGTTCGAAGGTTTCGGCGCTGGGGGCGGGTGGGGCATTGCGGTCCCGGGGGCCGGAAGGGTGAGGATGGGCATCGCAGACAAAGGGGCGGGGGCGCTTTGGCAGTGAGCGGGCAAAGCCGTGCCGTGTTCGTTTTGTCGCGGTCGGGACCGGCGGCGCATATCGCCGGTCTTGCCGCGATCGAGGCCACGGTTGCCGCTTTGTTGCCACGGCTCGGACGGGCCGATCGCGATGTCCGACCCTTTCCCGATTTGCTGCTCGGGGAACTCGCGCCGCAACTGTTGGCCCCGATGCGGGCGGTATTGCATAGCGGTGATGCACCGCGCATCAGTGGCAGCCATGTCTTGCGGGTGTTGCCGCTGTGGCTGCGGGCGGCGGCGGATGCGGGGCTGGGGGCCGATCTGGTCTTGCCAGCGCCCCCCGTAGCGGGGCTGGATCGCGGCAAGCCCGCCGCGAACATGCATTTCCTGCGCCTGACGCGCTGGCTGCTGGTGGCGACCGAGGCGCTGGCCTGCAAGACATTGCACGGCGGCATCACGATCCGCATCGCGCCAAGGGCCGCAGGCGCGGCGCTGCCCGACGAGGCCCGTGAGCCGATGCTTTACGGGCTGGCGGTCGGGTTTGCGCGGGCCTTCGACGGGGACGCGGGCGGCGGGTTGCCTATGCTCGACCATCATCTGGAGGTGCTGGCCAAGCTGCTCCGCGCGCTGCCCGTTCTGGCACAGCCCCGTCTGGCCCGCGACATGACGGTCGATGTACTGGGCTGGGTGACCGACGAAATCCTGACGCTTTGCCGCGCGACGGGCTGGAACGAAGGTCTGGCCTATGTCGTCGCGCTGAATGAATGGCAGTTGTCGGTCTACCGGGCCAAGCGGCAGCGCTACAGTTTCGAGGGGCGGGTGTTACGCCGCATGATGGTGCGACCGGGCAAGCTGATGCTGGCCCATGTCGTCTTTGCCGTGCTGAACGGTTTGGCAAAGCTGCCGGTGCTTTCCGGGCGCCGGCGCATGAAACTGGGCGTTTCGGCCGCAAAGCGCGATCCGGCGCGGTTGGCCCGCGACTGGACCGGACCGCGCTATGACAACGGAACGCGGCACGGGCCGGTGTTCGACCTGCCGCGTTTCGTCGGCGTCGATCCCGCTTTGGCGCGGGATACACAACCCGTGCACGCGGCAGAGCCACGTTTGGCGCTGCATATCCACGCCTTTTACACCGAGGAATTTGCCGAGATCGTCGATTGGGTCGGGCTTTGGGCAGACGCCGCGACGGGGCTTTTCGTGACCTGCCCCGCGCGGGCCGAGGCCGAGGTGCGGATGATACTCGCCGGTGCGGGGTTGCACGCGACCGTGGCGGTGGTCGAGAACCGCGGGCGCGACGTGCGGCCCTTGTTCGTGGTGTTACCCGCAATCGTCGCATCGGGGGCGGATGTGGTGCTCAAGCTGCACACCAAGCGGTCGCAGCACCGGCGCGACGGGGCGTTGTGGCGGCGGCAGGCGCTCTTGGCCTTGGCCTCGCCCTGGGCGGTGCGGACGGTAAAGCGGCAATTTGCGCAGCAGCCCACGCTGGGGGTGGTTGCCGCTTCCGAGCAGATTTTCCGTGTCCGCGATCTGACCGGACGGAACGAGGCGCATCTGCGGGCCATGGCGGCACGGCTGGGGATCGCCTATCGGGCGGCGCTGGACGACATTTTCGTAGCCGGAACCATGTTCTTCGCCCGGACGCAGCTGTTGGCGGGCTTTGCCGAAGCGGTCGACGATGCCGCGTTCGAGGCCGAGGCGGGGCAACTCGACGGCACCTATGCCCATGCGCTAGAGCGGATGTTTGTCGCCTTTGCCCATGCGCGGGGCTGGGCTGCGCAATGCACCGACCGTCGCGACCTGACCGCCGCCCTGCACCGGATGCGGCCGGACGGGACGGGCCAGTCGGCCGACGGGGGCCATGCCGAAAACGGATGATCCGGCTTGCGTCTGGCGCAATATGCATCATCGTCGGCAGGCCGGTTTGCCCGTGCTTCGGGCCGCGTGCCACGAAGGGCGCGTCGACGGTGGATGGATACGGGAGACGAGACCATGACAAAGCGCGTTGTTTTCACCGGCGGGACCGGCAAGGCGGGGCGGCATGCGGTGCCGCATCTGCTGGCCAAGGGGTATGAGGTGCTGAACCTCGACCTCAAGCATTTCGATCATCCGGGGGTCAACACGCTGATCACCGATGTGACCGACAGCGGGCAGGTGTTCAACGCGCTGACATCGCATTTCGGGTTCGACGGGTTCGAGGCGGGGCGACCGGCGCAGGCGCCCGATGCGGTGGTGCATTTCGCCGCCGTGCCGCGGATGCTGCTGAACCCCGACAACAAGACCTATGCCGACAACGTGGTCAGCACCTACAACGTCATCGAAGCGGCGATGAAGCTGGGGGTGAAGAAGGTCATCATCGCCAGTTCCGAGACGACCTATGGCGTGTGCTTTGCCGAAGGTGACCGCGATTACCATTCCTTTCCGCTGGAAGAAGATTACGACACCGACCCGATGGACAGCTATGGCCTGTCCAAGGTGGTGAACGAAAAGACCGCGCGTGCCTTTGCCATGCGCTACGGGGCCGACATCTACGCGCTGCGGATCGGCAATGTGATCGAGCCGCATGAGTATGCGCGCGATTTTCCGGGCTATCTGGCGAACCCTGCCGTCAGGAAGCGCAACGCGTGGAGCTATATCGACGCGCGTGATCTGGGCGAGATCGTGCATCTGTGCATCCAAAAGGACGGGCTGGGGTTCCAGGTTTTCAACGCCGTCAACGACACGATCACGGCGCATGAGCCGACGGCGGAATTTCTGGCCAAACACGCGCCGAACACGCCGGTGACGCGGGCGTTGACGGGCTATGAAGCGCCGCTGTCGAACCGCAAAATCCGCGAAGTTCTGGGGTTTCGGGAAGCGCATGACTGGCGGAATTATGTAAAGGGTTGAACGGGTAAAGCGGCAAGCTTGACGAAAGGAAAGAACATGCATCCGGCAATCGGGCAGGGCCGCGTGGCGGTGGTGACGGGCGGGGCATCGGGCATCGGGCTGGCGGCGGTGCGGCGCTTTGCGGGCATGGGGATGCGGGTCTGCGTGGCCGATCTGGCGGGGCCAGCACTTCAGACCGCGGTCGAGGCCGCACAGGCGGCGGGCGCGGCCGATGCCTTCGGGCAGGCGCTGGACGTGGCCGATGTGGCGCAGCTGCGGGCGTTGGCCGATACGGTCTATGCCCGCTGGGGTGCAGTGCATGTGCTGATGAACAACGCAGGCATGCAACCCGGCAGCAGCATCTTCGATGCCGAGGGGAACTGGGAGCGTATCCTTGGCGTCAACCTGATGGGTGTGGTGCGGGGCAGTCAGGTCTTTGCCCCGCGCATGATCGCGGGCGGCGAGGACGGGTTGATCGTCAATACCGGCTCGAAGCAGGGCATCACCACGCCGCCGGGCGATCCGGCCTATAACCTTTCGAAGGCAGGCGTGAAGGTATTCACAGAAGCCTTGCAGCATGATCTGCGCAACCGTGCCGACTGCCGTGTCGAGGCGCGGCTTTTCGTTCCGGGGTTCGTCTTTACCCCGCTGACCGCGCAGGGACGGGTGGAAAAACCGGCGGGGGCGTGGACGCCCGAGGAAACGGTGGAATTCATGCTGCAAAGCGTGGCGCGGGGGGATTTCTACATCCTTTGCCCCGACAACGAGGTGACGCGCGATCTGGATGCCAAGCGCATCCTCTGGGCAGCGGGGGATATCGCCGATAACCGCCCGCCCCTGTCGCGCTGGCATCCCGGGTTTGCGGATGCGTTCAAGGCGACGATTTGAAGACTTCTGGGAGGAAGAATTGCAGTACAGGACGCTCGGACGGTCGGGGCTGAAAGTCTCGGCGATCACCATGGGGACGTTCACTTTCGGCGGAGTCGGCCCCTTTGCGCGGGTTGGCAATACCGGCGTGGACGAGGCGCGGCGGCTGGTCGATCTGGCGATCGATCACGGCGTCAATCTGTTCGACACCGCAAACATGTATTCCAGCGGAGTGGCAGAAGAGATCGTCGGCGAGGTGATGGAAGGGCGGCGCGACAACGTGCTCATCACGTCCAAAGCGCGGATGCGGGTGGGCACAGGGCCGAACGACGAAGGCACAAGCCGCTGGCACCTGATCCGCGAGTGCGAGAAAAGCCTCAAGCGCCTGCGGACCGACCATATCGACATCTACTACATGCACGAATGGGACGGAACCACGCCGGTCGAGGAAACCATGATGGCGCTGGATATGCTGGTCCAGCAAGGCAAGGTGCGGTATTTCGGCTGCTCGAATTACTCGGGCTGGCATGTGATGAAATCGCTTGCCGTGGCTGACCGCGACCGCCGCGAACGCTTTGTGACGCAACAGATCCACTACACCATCGAGGCGCGCGAGGCAGAGTATGAGCTGCTGCCGATCAGCGTCGACCAAGGGTTGGGGGTGCTGGTCTGGTCTCCCCTTGCCGCTGGATTGCTGACCGGCAAGCACCGCCGCGGCAAGCCTACGCCCGAGGGGACGCGGCAGTTTGCGGGCTGGACGGAACCGCCGATCCGCGATGCGGAACGGCTATACGATATTGTCGAAGTGCTTGTCGCGGTGGGCGAGGCGCATGGAGTTTCGGCCGCACAGGTGGCGCTGGCGTGGTTGCTGACACGGCCTGCGGTGAGCTCGCTGGTGGTGGGCGGGCGCAACGCTGCGCAGTTTCAGGACAATTTCGCCGCCGTCGATCTGAAGCTGACGGCAGACGAGCTTGAACGCCTGAACGAGGTAAGCCGCCCGCCGCTGATCTATCCCTATTGGCATCAGGGGCAATTCGCGGTCGAGCGTTTCTCGCCTGCCGACCATGCGATGCATGACGGCAACCCGCCGCCAAAGTGGTAGCGGCCTAGCCAAGCGACCAGTCGCGCAGCGAGCGTTCGCCAAAGGCCCAGTCGCGAAACGCGCGGGCGCTATCTTGCATGGGGGTGCCTGCAATTGGCCCCCAAAGCAGGTAATAGCCGGCGTCTTCCAGCACCGTCACATCCGACAGGCGGACAAGGCGCTCTGCTTCCAGATCGGCGCGGATCATCGCCAGCGGGCACAGCGCGACCCCTTGGCCCGACAGGGCGGCGGCGCGCAAAAGGTTGAAATCCTCGAAGATCGGGCCGCTGGCGGGGGGCGTGGCTGCGCCTGCGCGGGCGAACCAGTCTTGCCAGCCGCCGTGGTCGGTGTCGTGCAACAGCCCGAGTGCGGCAAGGTCGGCAGGCGCGGGGCGCGGTGCGGTCAGGGTTGCCGCAAGGGCAGGGCTACAGACCGGAACCGAATGGCCGGGCAGGAAAGGCTCGATCCGGTTGCCGGGCAAGCTGGCCGCCCCGCGGGAAAACACGAATGCCAGATGCACGTCGCGGAAATCGATGTCGCGTCCATGCATGGCATAGACGATGCGGATGTCGATGTCGGGATGTGCGGCGCGGAAACCGGCAAGGCGCGGAATCAGCCAGCAGATGGCGACCGAAGGGATGGCCGCGATCACCAGCGGTTGGCGGGCGTTCATCTCGCGCGCGCGGGTGCAGGCGGCTGCGATCTGCCCGAAGGAAAGTGACAGGGTTCGGGCAAGTTCTTCGGCGAAGGGCAGGGGTTTGGGGCGGTTGCCGTCGCGGGTGAACAGCGGGGTGCCGAACCAGTCTTCCAGATGCCGGACCTGATGGCTGACGGCGCTTTGCGTGACGAAAAGCTGTTCGGCAGCCGCCTTGAACGATCCGGTCCGGACCACGGCTTCAAAAGCGCGAAGCGCGTTGAGGGGAAGCAGTTCGGACATGCGCGGCCTATGAGGTTTTCTCATACTTTGGCGAAGCGGGGGGGAATGGCAAGCAAGCTGTTTGTGCCCGTTCAGCCTTGGCCCTGTCGCAAGGCGCAAGGGCCAAGGCGCGAAAGGTCAGACCTTGTGCTTGGGCGCGTGTGGCGGCAGGGCTGCCAATTCCTGTTCGAACACGGTTTTCAGAACGCGCAGGGTCAGTTCCGCCTGGATGGTGTCAAGTTCGGCGGAAATCGACCTTGGGTCATCGCCTTGCACGAAGCATTCACCCAAAAGGGCGCGGATCCGTGCGATGTCCATGCCAGACTCCAGCTAGCGATAGGTCCAGCATAGATTAATATTACTAAATATCCAAGCCTATCGCACGCGGCTTGCAGTCATCTTACTTGTCGTTGCCAAGGCAGCGCTGCCCCTGTCAAAACGGCTCGCCCAGCGAGGCGACACCGTTGATCTTGAGCAGGCGTTTGTTGGCGGTGATGATGCCAAGCACGACGATGGTGACGATGTAGGGCAGGCTGGACAAAAGCTGCGACGGGACCGGCCAGTTCTGCGTCTGCGCGACCAGACCGGCAAGGGAGACCGCGCCGAACAGGCAGGCACCAAAGAAGATGCGCCCCGTCAGCCAAGTGCCAAAGACCACCAGCGCCAGCGCGATCCAGCCGCGCCCCGCGATCATGCCGTCAGCCCAAAGGGGGGTGTAGACGGTGGCGGCATAGGCCCCCGCCAGCCCCGCCATGGCCCCGCCGAACATCACCGCCCAAAGCCGCAGGGCGATGACGCGGTAACCGATGGCGCGGGCGGCGTGGGGGTTTTCGCCCACGGCCCGCAGGATCAGCCCAAGGCGCGAAAAGCGGAACATCGCCCAGATGCCCAGCGTGGCCGCGAGGGTGAGCCAGACGACGGCGTCTTGCGAAAACAGCCCGCCGATCAAGGGCAGGCCGGACAGGACCGGGACCGACAGTTTGGGCAGTCCGGTGATGGTCAGGCTTTCGTATGAATTGCCGATGAGCGACGAGAGCCCTTGGCCAAGGATGCCGATGGCAAGGCCGACCGCGACCTGATTGGCGCGCAGCCCGAGGGCGAGCCAGCCGAAGACCAGCGACAAGACCACGCCCGCCAGTGCCGCAGCGGCAAAGGCCGCGACATGGCCGCCCCCGTGATAGACCACGATGAAGGCGATGACCGCGCCAAGCGCCATCAGCCCCTCGATCCCGAGGTTGAGCACGCCCGCGCGTTCGACGACCAGCTCGCCCAGTGCAGCAAGCAGAAAGGGGGTGGCGGCCGCGAGCATACCGCCAAGGATGAAGTCGATGCCGGTCATGCGCTGCCCCTTTTGCCAAAGACGACGCGGTAGCGGACAAGGGTGATTGCGGCGAGGTAGAAGACCAGCAGGCTGCCCTGGAAAACCCGCACCGCCGCGACAGGCAGGTCGGCCGAGACCATCGCATTGTCGCCGCCGATATACAGGGCGGCCATGAACAGCGCCGAGACCACGATCCCGATCGGGTGCAGCCCGCCCAGATAGGCCACGATGATTGCGGCATAACCGTAGCCGGTAGAGATAGAGCGTTGCAACTGGCCGATGGGGCCTGCAACCTCGGCCGCGCCCGCCAATCCTGCGGCGAAACCGCCGATCAGCAGCGACAGCCAGATCGCGCGGCTTTCGGAAAAGCCCGCATAGGCGGCGGCTTTGGGGGCTAGGCCTCCGACAAGGAATTGATAGCCGCCGAAACTGCGCTGCATATAGGCCCAGGCCAGCACCGCAGAGAGAAGCGCGAGCAGAAGCGAGACGTTGACGCGGGTGCCGGGGATCAGGATCGGGATCATGGCATCATACTGGAACATCACCGATTGCGGGAAATTGAAGCCCATCGGGTCTTTCCACGGGCCGAGCAGCAGGTAGTTGAGCACCTGCACCGCAATGAGCGACATCATCAGCGTGACAAGGATTTCGTTGGCGTTCAGCCGCACGCGCCAAAAGGCGGGCACCACGGCCCAAAGCGCGCCGCCAAGCGCGCCAAGCAGCAACATGGCGGGCCAGATCCACCCGCCGGTGGCTTGCGGAAAGTAGACCGGAATGATCGAGGCGCAGATTGCGCCGAGGATGAACTGCCCTTCGGCCCCGATGTTGAACACCTTGGCGCGGAAACCGATGGCGAGGCCCTGGGCGATCAGCAAAAGCGGGCCGGTTTTCAGCAGCACTTCGGAAAAGCCGGACCATGACAAAAAGGGTTCGAGCAGCAGCGCGTAGAACACCGCGCCTGCATCCTTGCCCATGGCAAGGAACAGGATCAGATTGAAGGCGATGGCGGCGCCAAGCGCGATCAGGGGCGCGGACACGGCCATGGGGCGCGAGGCACGGTCGCGGCGGATCATGCGGATCATGCGGCTGCCCCTGCGGTGCCGGTCATGTAGCGGCCAACCTCGTCGGCCTTGGTGGTGCGCGGGTCGAGCGCGGGGGACAGCCCGCCCTTGTGCAGCACATGCAGGCGGTCGCAGATTTCGAACAACTCTTCCAACTCCTCGGAAATCACCAAGACGGCCACGCCTTCGTTGCGCATCTGCACCAGCCGCTGGCGGATGGCGGTCGCCGCCCCGATATCGACGCCCCACGTGGGCTGTGCGACGAACAGGAGGCGAGGGCGCAGCGAGATTTCGCGCCCGATGATGAATTTTTGCAGGTTGCCGCCGGACAGCGACGCCGCTTCGGCCTCGGGGCCAAAGGTGCGCACGTCAAAGCCCGCGATGCAGGCCGCGGTAAAGGCGGCTTGCACCTTGCGGTCGATAAAGCCGCGTTTGAGCAGGCCATGCGGGTGGGCGGTCAAAAGGCTGTTGTCGGCCAGCGACATTTCCGGCACCGCGCCGCGACCAAGCCGGTCTTCTGGCACGAAGGCGAGGCCCAAGCCGCGGCGCTGGGCGGGGTTCAGATGGGCGGCGGGCTGGCCCATCAGGCGGATGTCGTCGCGGCGGGCATGGCTTAGCCGCGTCTCGCCCGATATCAGGCGCGACAATTCGGCCTGACCGTTGCCCGAGACACCCGCGATGCCGACGATCTCGCCGCTGCAAAGACGCAGGGTAACGCCGCGCAGGGGCATGGCGAAAGGGTCGTCGGGTGTGTGGTCGAGCGACGAGAGTTCAAGCACCACATCGCCCACAGCGTGGGCCTTTGCGTGCAGGGGCGGCGGCATTTCACGCCCGATCATCATGCGGGCAAGGTCGTTTGCATCATGCGCGCGCGGGTCGACATGGCCGGTCACACGGCCCGCGCGTAAAATGGTCGCGCGGTCGCACAGCGACTGGATTTCGTCGAGCTTGTGGGAAATGAACAGGATCGACACGCCGCTGTCGCGCAACCGGCGCAGCGTGTCGAACAGCAGACCCACCGCCTGCGGCGGCAACACGCTGGTCGGTTCGTCGAGGATCAGCAGGCGCGGTTCGGTCATCAGGCAGCGGATGATCTCGACCCGCTGGCGTTCACCCACCGACAGGGAATGGACATGCGCCAACGGATCGACCGTCAGGCCGAAATCCTGACCCAGGGCGCGGATGCGGGCAGACAGGCTGGCGATGGAACCCGGCACGATAAGGGCGATGTTTTCCGCCACGGTCAGGGTTTCGAACAGCGAGAAGTGCTGGAAAACCATGCCGATGCCCAAGCGCCGCGCCTCGCCGGGGGAATGCAGGTGGACGGTCTCGCCGTTCCACAGCACCTGCCCCGCATCGGGGGCTTCGACGCCATAGATCAGCTTCATCAGGGTGGATTTGCCCGCGCCATTCTCGCCCAATATGGCATGGATCGAGCCTGCGGCCACATCGAGGTCGATGGCGGAATTTGCCACCGTCGGGCCATAAGCCTTGGTCATGCCACGAAGGGACAAGAGCGGCGCGGGCATCTTGGTTACTGCGGCAAGGGCGAGACGACGCCCTTGACGTGCCAGTCCATGGCGACGATTGCTTCGTCGGTCATGGTGGTGCCTGCGGCGATGGCTTCTGACCCGTCGGCCTTGGTCAGCGGGCCGGTGAAGGGGCTGAAGCTGCCATCGGCGATCTTTGCTTCGGTTTGGGTGATCGTGGCCATCAGGTCGGCGGGGATGTCGGCGGACCAGTCCACCACTTCGACCACCTTGTCGGACACGCCGAGGAAGGCGTTGGCCCCGGTGAAGCTGCCTGCCATATGGGCATCGACAGACGCCTTGAAGAACGGGCCCCAGTCGGTTGCGACACAGCCGAGGTATTTGGTCGGCGCGTATTTCTTCATCGACGAGTTGAGGTTGAAGGCGTAAACCCCCGCCTCTTCACAAGCGGCGATGACGGAAGGCGTGTCTTGCGCGTTCGAGAAGATCACGTCGTTTCCTTGCGCGATCAGCGCCTTGGCGGCTTCCTGTTCCTTGGCGGGGTCGAACCATGTGTTGACCCAGACGACCGACACTTCGATATCGGGGTTCACCGCCTGCGCGCCAAGCGTGAAGGCGTTGACCGAGGTGATGAGTTCGGGAATGGCAAAGGCCGAAACCGAACCAAGCTTGCCGGTCTTCGACAGTTTCGCCGCCGCCATGCCCAAAAGGTAGGTGCCCTGAAAATACTTGGCGGCAAAGGGCGAGAAGTTGGGCGCGACCATGTAGCCCGAAGCGTGCAGCACGCTTACCGACGGGTCGCGCTTGGCAATCTGCATCGCGCCGTTCTGGTAGCCGAAGGAACCTGCGATCAGAAACTTGTTCCCGTCTGCCACGGCCTTGGTCATGATGCGGTCGGCATCGGGGCCTTCGGCGATGTTTTCCAGAATGGTGAATTTCACCGCGTCGCCATAGGCCGCCTTGATCGGGTCAAGACCTGCAGCCAGCGTATGCGACCAGCCCACATCGCCCAGGGGCGAAGGCAGGATCAACGCGATACCCAGCGGATCGGCGGCCGAGGCACCGCGCGCGCCGATGGCGGCAGCGATGGCGGCGAAGGCCGAGGTTTGCAGGAAGGTGCGTCTTGCGATCATCGTTAAGTCTCCTCTGTCGGGTTTCTAGCTTATGGTTGCGAGTGCGGCTTCGGCCTCGGCGGCCATTTCGGCCTCGTCCAGACCGGGGAATTCGCCCGATGCCCAGACGATGCGGCCGTTGACCATGGTCAGGTCGGTCGCCATGCCGATGCCAAGTTTGGCGATCAGGCTGGCGGGGTCGTGGCGGGTGCCGACGTAATCCATGCGGCGGGTGTCGATGGCAAAAAGGTCGGCGGCCATGCCGGGGGCAAGGCGGCCGATATCGGCGCGCCCCAAAAGCGCCGCGCCGCCGGTGGTGGCATAGCCAAGGAAGGTGGCAGGGTCGGGAACGGGATGGCTGCGGGTTCCGGCCACAAGGCATTGCAGCATATAGGCCGAATGGATGCAGTGCATCAGGTTCGAATTGTCGTTCGACGCCGCGCCATCGCAACCAAGGCCAAGGCGGATGCCATGGGCCTGCATCGCCGGAATGTCCGTGACTTCGGCCCCGACGAGGTAAACGGGTTCGGGGCAATGCGACACGCCGGTGCCTGACGCGGCGAGTTGGCGCAACTCGGGCTCGGTCAATTCCCAGCAATGGGCGTAAAAGGTGTCGGGGCCACAAAAACCGATGTCTTCGAGGTAATCGACGGTGCGCTTGCCGGTGCGGGCGCGCATCACCCCGGATTCGCCTTCGCCCACGTGGCTGTGCAGGAATGTTTTGGTGGCGCGGGCGAGGGCGACGGATTCCACAAAGGTATCGCGGTGGCAGTTCACCGGCTGGCAGGGCGCGACGACGACTTGCGCCATGCTAAAAGGGGCGGGGTCGTGGTAGGTGTCGATCAGGCGGGCGCAATCGGCAATGAATTCGTCGGTGGTTTCCAGCATCTCGTCGGGGATTGTCGACCCCATCGACTTGGGCAGGGTGTTGCCGCCGCGCCCCGCGTGGAAGCGCAGGCCGAGTTTTTGCGCCGCTGCGAACTGCCGGTCGACGATGCGTTTTCCGGCGTGGCGGGGAAAGTTGTACTGGTGGTCGAAAGCGGTGGTGCAGCCGTGTTTGACCAGTTCCGCCATGGCGGTGAGCGACGAGTGGTAAAAGCAATCCTCGGTCAGACGCGAGAATATCGGATAGATCAGGTCGAGCCATTCGAGAACGGAAAGCTTGGTCCAGTCGAGATCGGCGCGGTTGCGCACGAAGGTCTGGAAGAAATGATGGTGCGTGTTGACAAGGCCGGGGTAAAGGAACCAGCCGGTCGCGTCGGTGATGTTGGCCTTGTGCGGGGCGGTGAGGTTCTTGCCGATGGCGGTGATGGCGTGACCCGTCACCAACAGGTCGGCATCGCGCAGCACGGTTTGCGGGTCGCAGATCACGGCGGCGCAGTTTCTGAACAGATGCGCGGTCATTGCGGCACCGCCACAGGTTCGGGTTTCAGGTCGTGCAGGCGGTGGATGCCGGGCATTTCGATGAAACCCTGCAGGGCGCGCAGGCGGCGGGTCCAGAGGCGGATCGCGGGGTAGGCGTCGGTCGGGATGCCGCCATCGGGGGCGAGCATGGCATGGGGGAAGCAGGCGATATCGGCCAAGGTGGGGCGGGTGCCCGCGAGGAAAGGTTCGCCGCGCAAGGTGCAGTCGGTCAGCGCGAGTTCAAGCTCGCGCAGCGCCCTCGTTCCTGCCGCGCGGCAGGCGTCGATATCGGCAGGCAGTTGCAACATGTCATGCGTGCGGGCCTTGCCGATGCTGGCCGATAGCCGGTGCGCGAAGGCAAGCCATTGCGCCACGCGGCCGCGCATTCCGGGCGTGTCGTCACCCAGCCATGCGGGGCCTGCGGTGGCGGCAAGATAGGTCAGGATCGCGGCGGATTCGGTCAGCAGCAGATCGCCGTCTTGCAGCACGGGGATGGTGCCTGCGGGGTTCAGGCGCAAAAAGGCGGGCGTGCGATGTTCGGCCCCGGGGTGGAAATCGACCGCGCGCAGGTCGAGTTGCGCGCCGGTCAGGGCCGCGAGCAGGCGGATTTTGTAGCAATCGGGACTAAGGATATAGTCGTAAAGGATCATGCCGCCACCAGCTGCGCGCCATAGGTGTAGCCGCGCCGTTTCAGCCAGCGGCGATAGGCGACCGAGGTGAGGTCGGCGCGGGTCGGAATTTCAAGCCCGGGGTCAAGCGGCAGCAGGCTTGGCTGCTGGTTTTCAAGGATCGAGCGGTCTTGCAGGAAGATGGTCTGCTGGAAGTGGATCAGGTCGGTCATCGGCGTGGTGTCGTCGAACAGCGCCATCCACGGCCACACCTCGCACAGCGTTTCGGTCAGGGGCTGCACGAACAGGGTGATCACGTCCCATTCGCCGGGGCGCGGCGGGCAGGTCTTGTACAGCACCGAAACGGTGGGGGCAGGCACGCGGTACATGTATTCGGTGGTGATGCCGCCTGCGGCGGATTTGGCGGCTTGCGGCTGGTAGAAATGCACCTTGGTTGCCCAAACCTCGTCCACCTCGTCGCGGATCGTCACGTCGTAGCGGCCCACTTCGGTATGGGGTTCGGCCCCGAGGATATCGGTGTGGACAAAGGGGAAATGCGCGATGTCGAGGAAATTCTCGACCGCGCGAAGGGGCGAGCATTTCACCCGCACCAGCCCTACGTCGACAAGGCGGCGACCGGGTTGGTCAGCCTCGGGGATGTCGAACAGCGCGTGGGGGGGCGTGCCAAGACTGGTCCAGACATGGCCGTAGCGCGATTGGCTGGGCAAGGTGCGGCCCGCGGCGGTGACAAGCGGTGCGTCGTTTTCCAGCGTGATGCGGATGGCTTCGCCCAACAGCAGCGTGTCGCGCCCTTGCGGGCCAAGTCGGCTGACAAGAGCCACGGGATACCATTCGTCACGCACGGGATCGCGGGTTTGGCCGGTCATGCGAACGCACCTTCCGCCACGCGGCGCAGGGCTTCGAGATCGCGCGACAGGGCGGCGAGGGTGGCGGGTGCGGCGGTCGCGCAAAGGGCATGAACGGTCACGCGCCCGTCGGGCTGCGGATTCAAAAGCAGGGTCACGGGCGTGCCCGACAGTGTGCCGCTGGCGACCGGGCCGTGAACGGTGAAGCCAAAGGCTGAAAGGTCGGGCGCGGCGTCCAGCGTCAGGCTGCGCAGCGGGGTTCCGCTCACGGCGGGCGGTTTCGATGCGAGCGGCGAAAGGGCGGCCCAGATCACGCCATCCTGTTCGGTGGCATGGCTGACGGGAACGCGGATCGCCTCGGGCGGGGCAAGGTCGGGGTGGGCGGGGATGCGCAGGCACTGGCCCGAAGCGCCGTAGCTCCAGCCGTGGTAGATGCACGACAACGCTTCGCCCCGCACGAAGCCGTGCGACAGGCGCATGCCGCGATGGGGGCAGCGGTCGGCCCAAAGCGCCACCCGGCCCGAGGCGCTGCGCCAAAGCGCGAGTTCGGCACCGCCAACGGTGACGGGCATCACCACAAGCGGCGGCAGATCGCGCGTCAGCGCAACGGGGGTCCAGTCAACAGTCATTCAGGCACAATCCGGGCAAGCGAGCAGATTCAAGGCTATTGCCCGTTTCCAAGGCTGTCTTGCCGGGGATGCAGGCGGGGTCGTTCACCGCCGGGAATCGCGCGGCTTGCCTGAATGTTAGACCGCATCGCCCAATAAGTAATCAGATTGTAAAGGCTCAGGCCCGTTGCGCAGCGCTGCACTCCAGCGGCTGGCGGTCGATGCTGTCGACCCAGACGTCGATGGGGCCAAGCGACACGCCAAGTTCCATCGCATCGATCAGGTCGGGCGGGCCTTGCAGGGTGATTTCCACCTGCCCGTTGGCACGGCGTTCGGGCGTTCCATACAGCCCAAGCCTTTGCGCGTGGCGGGTGATCCACGGCAGGAAGGTCGGGGCGGCGAGGTCGCCGGAGATCAGGAAACGTTCGGTGGCCAAGGGATGCTCCGCTTTGCGCCGATGATGGCAGGGCTGCGGGCAGAGTAAAGGCCCTAGCCGGTGGCGAGGCGGTCGCGGATGTGGCGGATGCCAAGGTCGGGGCTGGTCAGGACGGGGGTACCCGACAGGCGGTCTGCCACGGTGGCCAGCGCACGGGCCATGGAAGCTTGCGCCAGCACCACGAGATCGACTTCGGCGGCAAGGGCGACAAGATGGTCGGCGACCATGGCGTCATGGCCTGCGGTATCGCCTGCGGCGAGGCGCTGGAACGCGCCTTGGGCCAAGCGGTCGGTGACAGTGCAATCGCGGCCGAAACGGGCGGCGGTATCGCGGATCAGCGCGCCAGTAGGGACAAGCGTGCTGGGCAGCGTTGCCAATACGCCGATGCGGCGGGCGCTTTGCACGGCTTTGATCGCCATACCTTCGTCGATGCGGAACAGCGGCACGGCACAAAAGGGCCGCGCGGCCTCGACCGCCGGACCGAGGGAGGAGCAGGTGACGACCACGGCTTCCGCCCCCGCATCGGTGGCCGAAGTGACGAGCGCGGCAAGACGGCGGGTGGTCAGCGGCGTTGGAAAACCGTCGCGGATGGTGGCGCGCAGCAGGCTTTCGTCAACCATGTTGAAGCCCTGCCAGTCGGGCAGTTCCGCTTTCAGCAGGGCGTCAAAGGTCGGGATCAGCCCTGCGACCGTATGGATCATCGCGATGGGGCGCGGCGCGGTCATGGACGGTTTGCGATGGCGGCGACGATGGCGGTCATGGCAAGCATGCCCGGATCGTCCATCCCGATTGTCTTTTCGCCAAAGATGCGGGCGCGGCCGATGGTGGCGATCTTGCCGCGCATCTCGACCTGCGCCTGCCGTGCGGCGGATGCGGCGGCGTCGGCCATGGCGGCGGGGTCGGTCAGGCCCGCGGTGGCGCGTGCCACGGCGTCAAGGCTGTCGAGCACGGTCTTGCCGCCAAGGTCTGCCTTGCCACGCGCCTGCATCGCGTCGCGGGCGCCTGCGATCAGGGAAGACAGGTCAGCCAAGTCGACCGACGCTTTTCCGCGCAGGGTCTTGGCCATCGACATCAGACCCGTCGCCATGAGCGTGCCGTAGCTGGAGCCCGAGGTCTTGGTGAAGGCTTGCGCACAGGCAAGCAGGGCCTGACCGAGGTCTTCGGGCAGGGTCGGCGCAAGGTCTGTGATCGCCCGCATGCCACGGGTCAGGGTGACGCCAAGGTCGCCATCGCCAAGCGCACCATCGGCGGCGTTCAGCGCCTCGAAGTCACGCTCCATCGCGGCGGTCAAACGCGTGATCGCTTGCCGCAGGTCATCGACGGTCAGGCTCATTTCACGCTCCAGAAGGCGCAGTCGCAGGGGGCCGTCAGGTAGCCTTCAAGCTCGGCGTCGAGCTTTATCAGGGTGAAGGAAACGCCCGTCATCTCCATGCTGGTGGCGTAGCGCCCGACGAGCGGCATGACGGTGGTGGCACCGGCGGCGTCGAGACGGGCCTTGACGGTGCGGTAGAGGATGTAAAGCTCTTCGGGCGGGGTCGCGCCAAGGCTGTTCACAAGGATCGACACGCGGTCGCCCGATGCAACGGGCAGATCGTCGAGCAGGCGGTCCATCATCTCGGACGCGATGGCATCGGCTGGGCGCAGCTTGTCGCGCCAGACGCCCGGTTCGCCGTGGATGCCCATGCCCATCTCCATTTCATCCTCGGCGATGGTGAAGGTGGGTTTTCCGGCCTGCGGCACGGTACAGGGCGACAGCGCCGCACCGACCGAGCGGCAGGCATCGGCGGCTTTCTGTGCGATGCGGGTGACCTCGTCGAGATCCTTGCCCGCTTCGGCAGCGGCGCCTGCGATCTTGAACGCATAGACCATGCCCGCCACGCCGCGCCGCTTGGCGGCTTCGGATTTCGGGGCCGACGCCACATCGTCGGCAAGGATCACGGTGGTGCAGCGGATATCGTCGAACTCCACCAGATCGCCGGCCATGTCGAAATTCATGATATCGCCGCCGTAATTTCCGTACAGACGCAACACGCCCGCGCCGGTATCGGCAGCCCGCATGGCGTCGGCCATCTGTTCGGCCGAGGGCGAGGCAAAGACGTCACCGATGGCGCAGGCATCCAGCAGGCCGGTACCGACATATCCGGTGAACACCGGCAGGTGGCCCGATCCGCCGCCCGTGACGATGCCGACCTTTCCCTTGGCCCCCGGGGTGGCGCGGGCGACCACGCGGCCTGTGTCGCCATAAAGACGATAATGTTCCGGATGGGCTGCGGTGAAACCGGCCAGCATTTCATCGACGTAATCGACGGGGTTGTTGAGGATCTTTTTCATCGGCGTCCCTTTCGGTTTCAGACTGTGGCGCGGTCAGGCGTTACGCGGGCGTGTGCGCCATGTGTTCATGACCATGACGAATATCAGCAACGTGCCCCAGATCAACTCGCGTGCGAAGTTCGACACTTGCAGCATGTTCATTCCCGAAGACAGGAACTGCATCGACAACACGGCGAGCACGACCCCGATCACGCGCCCGTAGCCGCCATAGGGGTTCACACCGCCCAAGACGGCAATGAGCACGGCAAGCAGCAGGTAACTTGACCCGTAATCGGCCTTGGCCGAGTTCGCACGGCTCATGACCACCATGCCCGAGACGGCAGCGAGTGCGCCCGACAGCATGTAGACGCGGATCAGCATGGCGTCGATGTCGATGGCAGCGTAGCGGGCCGCAAGCGGGTTCGCGCCGAACATCCGCAGCTTGATGCCAAATCCGGTGCGGGTGAGCAAAAGCGATATGCCGATGGCAAGCAGGGCAAACAGGATCACGGGGGCGGGAATACCCAGGATCGTGGAATTGCCGATCCATGCGGTGGCAGCGGGAAAGCCCATCACCGCCGAACCGCCTGTCATGGCGATGGCGATGCCGGTGAAGATAAGGCCCGAGCCGAGGGTGGCGAGGATCGGGGGCAGGCCGAGCTTGGCGATCAGGATGCCGTTGAACAGGCCCGCCAACAGGCCGACCGCGACCGAAGCCGACAGGGCAAACGCCAGCACACCCCAGCCATCGCCGCTGCCGGTGGCCCGCGTCAGGATCAGCGCCGCGATGATGGCGGTCATATTGGCGATGCCGACCACGGACAGGTCGATCCCGCCTGTCAGCATGGTGATCGTCATGGCCAGCGCGAGGATGGCAAATTCCGGAAACTGGAAGGCCATCGATGTCAGGTTCTGCACGCTCAGGAACTTGTCGGGCGACATCAGCGCCATGCCAAGGAAGACCGCAACGGCGATGACGGCAAGGCGGCCTTCGGTCGAGGCGGTCAGGCGCGAGACGGCAGAAGGTTGGGCAGCGCTTCGGGCGGACATGGGAACCTCTTTCAGGCGGCGCGGGCGGCGGCGCGTTTGGCCTGCCACGCGGGAAGGCCGGTGCCGAGCAGGATCAGGCAGCCGATGGTGACAGATTGCCATGTCGATGGGATGCCAAGCACGATCAGGCTGTTCCGCACGAGGACGATCAGCGCCACGCCAAGGATGGTGCCGGTGAGCGTGCCGTGCCCTCCGGCAAGGCGTGCCCCGCCAAGGACGACTGCGGCGATGACGGAAAGCTCTAGCCCCACCAGGTCGAAGGGGTTGGCGACGCGGGCCATGCTGGCGTGAATGATGCCTGCAAGGCCCGCGAGGGCACCGACATAGATATAGACGAAGAACTGCACCTTCCGCACGTTGATGCCGATACGGCGGGCGCTTTCTTCCGATCCGCCGATCGCAAAGATCTGGCGGCCCAGCATCGTGCGGTGCAGGATGGTCCACGTCAGCATGACGACCAGCACGGTCACGACAAAGGCCCCGTGCAGCGAATAGAACGACCCGTCGGCATTTTCACCGCGCAACAGCATCATCCGCCCGAAATCGCGCATGCCGGGGGGCAGGGTGGTGATCTGCTTTTGTCCGATGAAGGTCAGCATGGTGCCGCGAAAGATCGACATGGTCCCAAGCGTCACGATCAGTGTCGGCAAGCCGAAGAAGGCGATCAGAACGCCGTTGACCGCGCCAAGACAGGCCCCGACCGCCATGCCGAAGGCCAGCGCCGCCCACCACGGCAGCCACGGCAGGGCGGCGTTCAGGATCATGGCTGTGACATACATGGTAAATGCGGCGACAGCCGTGAAGGATACGTCGATACCCCCCGAGATAAGGACGATCAACGCCGCCACGGCAAAGATGCCCAGCACGATGCCGCCGCGCAAAAGGTCTGTCAGCGTGGCGAGCGACAGGAAGCCGGGGTCGGAAATCGCGGCGGCGGTGCAAAAGCCAAGGATCACCAACGCGACGAGGGTTTCGTTGCGGGTCCAGTCGAGTTTCATAGCGCCAGCTTTCATGATGCCAGCCTGTGGGCGAGTTCGGTTTCGGAAACGGCGCGGGCATCGAATTCTTCGGTGATGCGGCCTGCCTTCATCACGAGGACCCGGTGGCAGGTGGCCAACACCTCGGGCAGGTCGTCGGAAATGACGATCACGCCAAGCCCTTGGGCGGCGAGGCCTGCGATAATGCCATGGATTTCGGATTTCGAGCCGACATCGACGCCCACGCTTGGGCCGTTTAAAATCAGCACGCGGGGGGATCGTGCCATCCAGCGGGCCAATACCACGCGTTGCTGGTTGCCGCCGGAAAGCGAACGGACGGGGGCGTCGGGGTTGGCGGTCTTTACCGAAAGACGGGTGAGCCAGTCGCGCGCCTCGCCCAGCAGGGCGGGCAGGTCCAGCACGCCCGCGCCATTGCCATGGGCGTCAAGCCGTCCGATGGCGATGTTTTGCAGGATGCTTTGCGTCAGGAAAAGCCCTTCGGTCAGGCGGTCTTCGGGGACGTAGCCGATGCCGGCCTCGGCCGCCGCAAGCGGATTGCCGGTCGCGACGCGCTTGCCGTTCAGTGTGATGCTGCCACGGTCGGGTGCTACAAGGCCGAAAAGCGCCTTGGCCAGCGCCGTGCGGCCCGATCCGAGCAGGCCCGATATGCCCAGCACCTCGCCCGCGTGCAGGGTGAACGAGATGTCGGTACAGGCACCGTCCTTGTTCAGCCCGTCGACCTGCATCAGCACGGGCGCATCGGCGGGCAGGGGCGCGGGCGGGGCACCTGCCACGTCGCGGCCCGTCATGTGGCGGGTGAGGGAGGCGGCGTCGAAGTCGGAAGCAGGCCCTTCGGCGACCTTCTGGCCGTTTCGCAACACGACGACATGTTCGCACACTTCCAGCACCTCGGCCAGTTTGTGGCTGACGAACAGCACGGCCACCCCGTCGGCTTTCAGGCGGCGAATGATGTCCAAAAGCACGCGCACCTCGCGTTCGGTCAGTGCGGTGGTGGGTTCGTCCATGATGATCAGTCGCGCTTCGGTGGCCAAGGCACGGCAGATGGCGACAAGCTGCTTGTGGGCGACCGACAGGGTTTCGACAGCCACGTTCAGCGGGATGTCGACGCCGATGCGTTCCAGCGTGCGGGTGGCCAACGCGCGGATACGGGCGCGGCGGTAAAGCCGTGCACCCGCGCCGATTTCGGCGGAAAATGCGATGTTCTCCGCTACCGTCAGATTTGGAAACAGCGAGAAATCCTGAAAGATCACCTTGATGCCCGCAGCGGCGGACAAGCGCGGGTTCAGCGGGCCTTGGGTCTGGCCCGCAAAGGCGATGCGCCCGCTGTCGGCCTGTTCGACGCCCGCAAGGATCTTGATGAGCGTCGATTTGCCCGATCCATTCTCACCGGCCAGACAAACGGCTTCGCCCGCCGCGATGGACAGGCTGACACCGTCGAGCGCGGTGATGCCGGAATAGGTTTTCGTCACGCCGTCGAGCGTGACCAATGCGTCTGGCATGATGGTCCTTGACCGGTCGGTGACCGCTTGGGCAGAAAAAAGGGGCGGCAACGCGCCGCCCCCGCTGGGAAGGATCAGAACGGATAGTCGGCCATGTTGGCCTTGTTCACGTTGACCCAAGCCTGACCGTAGATCACCTTGCCGTCGAGCTTGACCTTTTCATAGCCCGGCAGCCCGAGGTCCATGCCGTCGGTGACGGTCTCACCGTTCATGACCATGGTGGCAAGCTTGTTCATCGCATAGCCCGCGACGGACGGATCCCAGAAGCCGATGCCATCGACCGCGCCGGTGTCGAGATACTGGCCAGCGATGGAGGGAAGCGAGGTGCCGAAAACGCAGGTCTTGTCGCCAAGGCCCTTTTCCTCGACCGCAAGGCCGATGCCTGCCACGTCGGTCGATGCCGAGCCTTGCAGGCCCTTGACGTTCGGAAAGGCGCGCAGCACTTCCTGCGCCTTTTCATAGGCTTTCTGCTGGTCGTCGAAGGTTTCGTTCTTGTCACCGACAAGCGTCATCTTCGGATACTTCTCTTTCTGGTAGGCAATCGCGCCATCGACCCACTGGTTGTGCGTCTGGCTGGTCAGCGAACCGACAAAGACGGCATATTCCCCTTCGCCGCCCATGCATGTGGCCATCTGTTCCATCAGGTTGGCGCCGAAATCTTCGTTCACGAAGGCTTCGATGTCGTAATTGGTGTTCTGCTGGCTGGCGGCTTCGTGGGTGATGACGGTGATGCCCGCATCCATGGCGCGTTTCAGCACCGGCTCCAGCGCTTCGGGCGACATCGGAACCACGGCGAGGGCGTTGACCCCCTGCGCGATCATATCCTCGATCAGGGCCGACTGTTGCTGCGGATCGGCTTGTGCAGGACCGACCTGGAACGAGTCGTTGCCGGTGTCGGCGGCGTATTGCTTGACGCCTTCTTCCATGCGGTTGAACCACTGGATGCCGGCGATCTTGACGACCGTGGCGATTTTCTTCGAATCCTGCGCTGCGACTGGCAGGGCAAGGATCGAGGCCGACGCGGCCAGAACGGCGAGCAACTTCACGGATTTCATAAGACTTCCTCCCTGATGACACCCCGTTTCGGGGCATTTCTTTTCTTGCAATCAGATTAGGCACTCTGAAGTGCATTTCCAGTGTTTTTTCAGCGGAACGAAAAGAAAAAAGCTATTTTTATCAGTAAGTTATGATGATTTTGCATAGGGCTATGCGCCCCGGCGCCCTGCGGGCCGGGACGTCAGAAAACGGCTGGCTTCACGCGGTCAGGGGCGGCGGGCGGCGCTCCTTTCGGCAGGATCGGTGGCGAGGGCGAGCACAAGGTCGCCTGCTGCGTGATGGGGCAGGTGGCCCGCGCCACGGATCAGGTGGATCGCGGCGGTCGCGGGCAGGTGTTCGATGCTGTGCCAGTCAAGGATACGGTCGGCCGTGCCGAAGATCACGGTGACGGCGCAGGTCAGGCGGGCAAGATCGGCGGTGATGTCGATCTGCTGGAAGCCGTTCGACGAAAGTGCTGCGGCAAGGGTGGCGTGGCCGGGACGCTGCGCTTTCAGGCGGGCGAGTTCCTGCGCGAGAGCGGTGGGGGACAGGGGGCCTGCGTCAAGCAGCGAAAGGGCGCGGGCAAGCGCCTCGGGTGTTTCGGCGGCCAGCATGCCTTGGGCGAAATCGGGGTTGATGCGCGGGCCGATGCCTGCGGGGGCAGAAAGCACCAGCCGGTCGATGCGGCTAGGCATCCGCGCAGCAATTCTGACGGCAAGCGCCGCGCCGAGCGAATGGCCGATCAAGGTCAGCGGGCCGTGCGGCGTGGCTTTGGTGATGGTTTGGGCAAGAAGGGTTGCGGCCTCGTCGAAGGAGGCGGCGGCCGGGCTGTCGCCGTGGCCGGGCAGGTCGGGGGCGAGGACGCCCAGGCCTGCGGCGGCAAGGCGGCGCGGCAGGTCGCGCCAGCCTTTGGGGCTGTCGAACAGGCCGTGGAGCAGGACGACGGTGCCGCTTTGGTGCGGTGCGGTTTTGTCGGAGCCGGAAACGTCGGCGGCGGTGATGCGGCCACGGCGGCCGGTGCCGGCGACCAGCGCAAGGTCTGCGCCGCTGCGGCGGGCGGCGGCGCGGGCGGCGGGGCTGGCGGCGGGTCTTGTGGCAAGCAGGGCGGCGTCGGGGCGGGCTATGGCCTGCGGTGCTGCGGCGGGCGGTGGCGTTGCGGGGGCGGCCTGAAAGGCAGCGGGTTCGGGCGCTTCGCTGCCGCCTTCGGCTTCGACCCGTGCAATGGGCTGGTCAAGCTGCACCATCTCGCCCGGGGTGACGAGCTGTTCCAGCAGCGTGCCGTCGGTCAGGGCCGGAACCTCGACCACCGTCTTGTCGGTTTCGACTTCCAGAAGCACATCGCCGCGTTTGAAGGCGGTGCCGGGGGTCACGAGCCAGTCGGTGACCCGTGCCTCCTCCATCGTCTCGCCAAGGCGGGGCAGGGTAAGCGTCACGCGGCCCATTCGGGGGCCTTTCGCTTGCAAAGCCAAAGGGCCGTATCGTGGATCAGCGTGGCCGAAGGGATCGAGCCGCGTTCGAGCGCGGGGGAGACGGGGATCGGGATATCCTCGCCGCCGACGCGCAAGATGGGTTCTTCGAGCCAGTCGAAGCACGCCTCGGTCAGGCGGGCGGCGATGTCGGAGGCGACCGACCCTGTGACCACGGCTTCGGTGACGACCATCGCGCGGCCCGTGCGTTTGATGGCGTCGATCATCGGCGCTTCATCAAGCGGGTTCAGGCAGCGCAGGTCGATCACCTCGGCCTCGATCCCCGACGCGGCCAGGCGGTCCGCGGCGGCAAGGCTTTCGTGCAGCATGCGGCTATAGGACAGGATAACAAGGTCGCGCCCCGCACGGCGCGTGACGGGCTGGCCCCATGCGCCATCCGGCGCGTCGGTGTCGAGATCGCCTTTCAGGGTATAAAGCCCCTTGTGTTCGATAAAGACCACAGGGTCGGGCTGCGTCAGCGACTGGCGCAGCAGGTGATAGGCGTCGTTTACGGTGGCGGGCATCACAAGGCGCAGGCCGGGGGTGTGCATCACCCATGCCTCGAGGCTTTGCGAATGTTGCGCGGCGGCAGAGCGGCCCGTGCCGCCTTGGGTGCGCAGGACCATCGGCACGCCGATCTGGCCCCCGAACATGTAGCGGCTTTTGGCGGCCTGATTGGCAAGCTGGTCCATCGTCATGCCAATGAAATCGACATACATAAGTTCCGCGACGGGGCGAAGGCCGGTCATGGCCGCCCCGACGGCTGCGCCGACGATGGCGGGTTCCGAGATCGGCGCGTCGATGACGCGGTTGGCGCCGAAGATGTCGATCAGGCCTTTGGTGACGCCGTAAGCGCCGCCATAAAGGCCGACTTCCTCGCCGATCAGGATGACCGAAGGGTCTTCGTGCATGGCGTCGAGCAGGGCTTGGCGGATCGCCTCGCGGTAGGTGGTCTGGGTGGCGGTCATGTGCGGGCCCCTTCGCCTAGAATTGCGGTCAGGCGCTGGGCCTGCGGGCGCGGCGCAGGCGTGCCGGGGGCGTAAACGTCCTGAAACATGGTCGACAGCGCGGGGGGCGTGGCGGCTATGGCGTGCGACAGGGCGGCGTCCATTTCCGTCACCGCCTCCGCGTCGATGCGCGTCAGGTCTTCGTCGGTGGCAAGGCCCTCGGCTGCGATGCGCGAGCGGGCGGCTGCAAGCGGGTCGCGGGCGCGGCCTGTCGTTTCCTCTTCCGCCGTGCGGTAGGGGGATTTGTCCATGCGGGCATGACCGTAGAAGCGGTAGGCGTCGATCTCCAGATAACCCGGTTTGCCGTCGCGCGCGGCGGCGACAAGCGCGCGCGCGGCATCGTGCACTCCCTCGACATCGGCCCCGTCGGCGCGGGCGGTGTTCAGACCGAAGGCGGCGGCGCGGGCGGGAAAGTCGCGGTGTCCGGCCGAGCGGTCGACGCGGGTGCCCATGCCGTACTGGTTGTTGATGCAGCAAAAGATGACCGGCAGGTGCCAGAGCGCGGCCATGTTCATCGATTCGTAAAGGATGCCTTGGCTCATTGCGCCGTCCCCGAAAAAGGCGACGGAAATCTGGCCGGTGCCGCCGTTGCGATAGGTGATGCCCGCGCCGACGATGTGGGGGATGCCACCTCCGACGATGGCGTTCGCGCCAAGGTGGCCAAGCGCGCGGTCGGCGATGTGCATCGATCCGCCCTTGCCGCGGCAATAGCCGTCTTCCTTGCCCGCGATTTCGGCCATCATGCGCTTGGGGTCTGCCCCGCGCCCCAGAAAGACGCCGTGGCCGCGATGGTGGGTGGTAAAGGTATCGCCCGCCTGCATGGCGTCGGTCATGCCGACGACGGCCTCTTCCCCGATCGACAGGTGCAGCATGGAGCCTGCGCTTTCGCCTTTCAGGAACAACTCGCCGACCCGCTCCTCGAACGACCGGATGCGGCGCATCATGCGGTAGCGGCCCAAGGCGGCGGTGTTGGTGGCAGCGTGGGGCGCGTTCATTCGGGGGCTCGCAGCGGTTGAAGGGCGTGGTAAGCGGCGCGGTAGCGGGCGTAGACGGGGGCATAAGCCTCGTGTGTCGCCATGTCGGGTTCGATGGTTCGGGCCACGCGGACCATGGCGGCAACGGCGGCGTCGATGCTGGCGAAATGCCCTGCGCCATGGGCGGCGAGGATGGCCGATCCCAGCGCGCAGGCTTCGGTCTCTTCGGTCAATATCAGCGGCAGGCCGAGCGTATCTGCATGGACTTGCAGCCAAAAGGGCGACCGTGTGGCCCCGCCCGCCACGACGATGCGGCGCGGGTGGAAGGCATCGCCAAAGGCTTCGACGATGGCACGCGTGCCGAAGCAGATGGACTCGATCAACGCGCGGTACACATGGGCGGGGGTGTGTTTCAGCGACAACCCCGTGATCGCGCCACGGGCGAGCGGGTCGGTTTGCGGGGTGCGGTTGCCTTGGAAATGATCGACGGCAAGCAAGCCTTCGGCGCCGGGGGGCAGACTTGCCGCGAGCGCGTTGAGCGTGTCGAAATCGGTCTGTTCGGCAAAGTGGCGCTTGAACCATGCGATGACCGATCCGGTCGAGGTCTGGCCGCCTTCGATCACGGGGCGTCCGGGGTAGACGCAATCCATGTAGGTGCCCCATGTTCCCGCTTCGTGCACGGAACGTTCGGCAATGCCGAGTTGCAGGTGCGACGATCCGGTGATCAGCGCAAGGTCGCCGGGATCGGTGACGCCAAGGCCGATCATGCCGATGAAGGCATCGGCCCCGCCTTGCACCACGGGGGTTCCCCCGTTCAGGCCGAGGTGGCGGGCGGCGTCATCAGTCAGCGGGCCGATGATCTGGCCTGCCGGGATCAGTTCGGCTGGCCAGCGCAAGACGAGGTCCGACAGGTCGAGGCGGGCAAGCATCGAGGCGGGCCAGCCGCCGTGCTGTGTCTGGTAGTGCCAGCGCATCGTGGCGTTGTTCAGGCTGCCGACCCAGCGACCCGTCAGGCGCAACGTCAGGTAATCCTGATATTCGCCCACCATCGCGGCCCGCGCCCAGATGTCGGGTTGGTTGCGTTTGAGCCAGAGTGCCTTGGGGATCATCCATTCGGGGCTGACGGGGCCGCGCCCGCCGCCATTCAGCCGCAGCGCCGGATCGCCACAGCCCGCGACATCGGCGGCTTCGCGATGGGCGCGGACATCCATCCAAAGCAGGCAAGGCCGCAGCGGGCGGCCATCTGCGTCAAGCGCCACGACAGTGCAAGATGTGGTGTCGCAGGCCAGCGCGGTGATCTGGTCTGGCGATACGCCCGCATTGGCAAGGGCCTCGTGCACGGCCACCCCTGCGGCGTGCCACCAGTCGTCGGGGTTCTGTTCGGCGTGGCTGGGTTCGGGAAAGCGCGTCTCGTATCCGCATTTGCCCACTCCGCGCGACCGACCCGACAGGTCGAACACATGGGCGCGCAGCCCTTCGGTTCCGCCATCGATGCCGATCACATAGGCCACGCGACACCCCTGTTTTTCTGCAACCGCAATGCTGCACTTGCAACATTGTGCGGTCTTTGCACATTTGTTGATATGCGTTGACGAAGGGGCCGGTCAAGTGTCTAGTTGCGTCACATCCAAGGCGGGCGGAGGCAGGCGTGGGGCGCGAGGCGGACGATCTGGTTCAGGCGGCGTGGCTTTATCACATCGGTCAGATGAGCCAGGAAGAGGTCAGCCGCCGCATGGGGCTGTCGCGCTTCAAGGTGCTGCGCCTGCTGGCAGAAGCCCGCGACATGGGGCTGGTGCGCGTATCGCTGGAGCATGCGGCGACGCGAACGCTGGCGCTGGCCGACCGGCTGGCCGAACGCTTCGGGCTGATCGAAGTGCAGGTGGCCCCCGACAGTGGCGGCAGCGACGAGGCTGCGCGGCGGGCGGTCGGGCACTTGGCGGCAGGCTGGCTGGCGCGGGTGGGCCGCGAGGGGCCGCTGGTGGTGGGCGTGGGCTGGGGGCGTACGGTCGCCGCCATGTCCGAGGCTCTGGCGGGCCTGCGCAATCCGGATTTGTGCTTCGTGTCGCTGATGGGGTCGATGACGCGCACTTCGGCCACCAGCCCGTTCGATGTCTGCGTGCGGCTGGCTGCGGCGACGGGGGGGCGGGCGATGTTCCTTCCCGCGCCGTTTCTGGCCGACAGCGCCGAGGCGGCGCAGGTCATCATGGCCCAGCGCATGGTGCGCGAGGCGCTGGAACTGGCACGGCGGGCCGATCACATGGTGATTTCGGTCGGGGAATGCACGGCCGATGCACTGTTGCAGGCGACGGGTGTGCTGACAATTGACGAGATTTCGGCGCTGGGGCGGGCGGGGGCGGTGGCCGATACCACGGGCAAGTTCTTCCGCGCCGACGGGGTGTTGGCCGAGACCGACCTGAACGCGCGTGCGCCGTCCATCGGGGTGGCGGATTTGCAGCGGTCGAAGGTTCTGCTGCTGGCGGCGGGACGGGGCAAGGCGGTCGCCACGCTGGCCGTGCTGCGGGCAGGGTTCGTGGACCGGATGATGGTGGACGAGGGATTGGCTTTGGCATTGCTGGAAGGAGACGTGGCATGAAGGGGTTCGGGGTTCATACGTCGATGTGGACGATGGCGTGGGATCACGCCGGGGCCGAGCGGGCGGTGGAAGCTGCGGTCGGCTACAAGATGGATTTCATCGAGGTGGCGCTGCTGTCGCCCGACAAGGTCGATGCCGCCCATTCGCGGCGCCTGCTGGAACAGCACGCAATGCCTGCCGTCTGTTCGCTGGGCCTGCCCGAGGGCAAGCGCGCATCCAGCCACCCCGAAGCGGCGCTGGACTTCCTGAAGCTGGCGCTGGACCAGACGGCGGCGATCGGTGCCTTGGCGCTGACGGGTGTGACCTATGGCGGGATCGGCGAGCGGACGGGGGTTCCGCCGACGCAGGCCGAGCGGGACAACATCGCGCGCGTTCTGGTGGAAGCTGCGTCTTATGCGCGGCGGCTGGGGCTGGATCTGGGGATCGAGCCGGTGAACCGGTATGAAAACCACATCCTGAACACCGGCTGGCAGGCCGTCGAGATGGTGGAACGGGTGGGTGCCGACAACCTGTTCATCCATCTGGACACCTATCACATGAACATCGAAGAGCGCGGGCTGAGCCTTGGCATCCTCGATGCGGCGAAATACCTGCGCTATATCCATCTTTCCGAAAGCGACCGCGGCACGCCCGGATCCGGGAATGTGCGCTGGGACGAGATTTTTGGCGCGCTCAGGGCGGTTGGCTTTACCGGCGGGCTGGCGATGGAAAGCTTCATAGACATGCCGCCGGAAGTGGCCTTCGGTCTGGCGGTGTGGCGCCCCGTGGCGGAAAGCCGCGATGTGGTGATGGGCGAGGGGCTGCCCTTCCTGCGCAACAAGGCGCGGCAATACGGGCTGATATAGCGGGGGACGGCGATGGCTTATGCGGCACTGACGCCCGAAACGCTGCCCCTGCGGCTGGGCGGGCTAGAGGCCTTGACGGGCCGGATCGGCCCTGCGGGCGGCTGGAAGGTGGCCGAGGTCGGGGACGGGAACCTGAACCTCGTGTTCATCGTGACGGGGAGCGGTGGCGCGGTCGTGGTCAAACAGGCCTTGCCCTATATCCGGCTGGTGGGCGATAGCTGGCCGCTGCCGTTGAACCGCGCTTTTTTCGAATATCACGCACTGGTGCGCCATGCCGCCCGCGATGGCGGGCGGGTGCCCGAGGTGTTCCACTTCGACGAGGAACAGGCGCTGATCGTGATGCGCTACCTGTCGCCGCACGTCATCCTGCGCAAGTCGGTCGTGCGCGGGGTCGAGCATCCGCATCTTGCGCGGCACATGGGGCTGTTTCTGGCCCGCAGCCTGTTTCGCGGCTCGGCGCTGGCCCTGGGAGGCAAGGCGCTGCGCGAGGATATGGCGCTGTTCTGCGCCAATCATGCCTTGGCGGATATCACCGAGAACCTCGTGTTTTCGGACCCTTACTTCGACGCCAAGCTGAACCGCCATACGGTCGGGCTTGATCCTTTCATCGCCCCTTTGCGCGCCGACCGCACCTTGCGGGTGGCGGCGCAAGAGATGAAGCACGCCTTTCTGGCCAAGACCGAGACGCTGGTGCATGGCGATCTGCATTCCGGATCGTTGATGGTGACGGCAGATGACACACAGGTGATCGACCCCGAATTCGCCATTTACGGACCCTTCGGTTTCGATGTGGGGATGTTTCTGGCCAATATCCTGCTGGGCTATTTCTCGCAAAGCGGACACGAGGCGGCCGCAGGCGCGCGTAACGGGTATCGCGCCCATCTGTTGGCGCAATTTGCCGAGGTCTGGGCGGTGTTCACGTCCGAATTCCGGCATCTATGGCGGACCGAGCGGACAGGCATCGTTTACGGGCGCAGCCTGTTCGAGGATGCGGGCGATGCGGCGGGGGCCGAGGCGGCGTTGGTGTCTGTGCTGCGCAGCATCTGGACCGATGCGCTGGGGTTCTGCGGGGTCGAGATGCACCGCCGCATCCTTGGCCTTGCCCATGTCGAGGATATGGAGGCAATAGCCGACCCCGCACAGCGTTGGCCCTGCGAGGCGCGGGCGCTGGAAGCGGGGCGGATCATCGCCGCGATGCGGCACAGTCTGGCGCCGGGGGATATTTCCGCGCTGGTGCAGGACATCGAAAGGACGGTTGCAAGATGAAGGTTGGGCAGGGGCATTTCCGGTCGATCTGGGTCGAAGGGGGCGCGGTGCGCATCATCGACCAGACGCGGTTGCCGCATGAATTCGTGGTGGTGACGCTGGGCACGCTGGACCAAGCGGCAACCTCGATCCGCGACATGTGGGTGCGCGGTGCACCCCTGATCGGGGCGACGGCGGCCTACGGCGTGGCGATTGCGATGCGCGAAGACGCCAGCGATGCGGGGCTGGCGCGGGCGCATGCGGTGCTGGTGCAAACGCGGCCCACGGCGGTAAACCTGCGCTGGGCTTTGGAGGAGATGGCGGCATACCTTGGCCCGCTTGCCCCTTCGGCGCGGGCCGATGCCGCGATGACGCGGGCGGCCGAGATTGCCGACGAGGATGTGGCGATCAACGCGGCAATCGGCGAGCACGGGTTGGGCATCATCCGTGCCATCGCCGAACGGAAGGGCGGCGTGGTCAACATCCTGACCCACTGCAACGCAGGGTGGCTGGCAACGGTGGATTGGGGCACGGCGACCGCGCCGATCTACAAGGCGCATCTGGCGGGAATTCCCGTGCATGTCTGGGTCGACGAGACGCGACCGCGCAATCAGGGGGCGCATCTGACGGCTTGGGAAATGGCAAGCCACGGTATTTCGCACAAGCTGATCGTCGATAACGCGGGCGGGCATCTGATGCAGCATGGCGAGGTCGACATGGTGATCGTCGGCACCGACCGCACCACGGCGCGGGGCGATGTGTGCAACAAGATCGGCACCTACCTCAAGGCGCTCGCGGCATCGGATAACGGGGTGCCGTTCTACGTGGCGCTGCCGTCACCTACCATCGACTGGCGGGTGATGGACGGTGTGGCAGAAATTCCCATCGAGGAGCGGTCTGGCGACGAGGTGTCGTTTGTGCAGGGCAAACTGGCCGACGGGTCGGTGGGGCGTCTGCGCATCAGCCCCGAAGAGACGCCTGCCGCCAACCCCGCCTTCGACGTCACACCCGCGCGGCTGGTAACCGGGCTGATCACCGAGCGCGGGGTGGCCCCCGCCACGGCCGACGGATTGGCTGCGATGTTTCCCGACCGTGCGGGGCAGTGATGGAGGAACAGGACCTGCGGGCCGAGGTGGTGCGGGTGGTGCGCGAACTCGATGCGTCGGGGTTGAACCGCGGGTCGTCGGGAAACGTGTCGGCGCGGTTCGGGGCGGGGATGCTGGTGACGCCGTCGGGGGTGCGCGGCGCCGATCTTGCCCCCGAGATGCTGGCTTACATGCCGCTTGAAGGCGAGAGTTGGACGGGGCCGATGAAGCCGTCGTCGGAATGGCGCTTCCACCGCGACCTTTACCGCGCGCGGGCCGGGTTTCAGGCGGTGGTGCACAGCCACGCGCCGTTCTCGACGATCCTGTCGATTGCGCGAAAGCCGATACCTGCGGTGCATTACATGATGGCGGCTTTCGGCGGACCGGAAATCCGCTGTTCGGATTATGCGACCTTCGGCACGGCGGCCTTGTCCGATGCCGTGGTTGCGGCGATGGACGGGCGGGCAGGGTGTCTGATGGCCAATCACGGCATGGTGGTGGGCGGTCCCACGCTGGCGCGGGCGGCTTGGCTGGCGCATGAGCTGGAAGCGCTGGCGCACCAGTATTACCACGTCCTTCAGATCGGCGGCGGGGTCATCCTGACCGAGACGGAACTGGCCGAAGCTGCGGCGGGCTTTGCCGGTTATGGGCCAAAGGCATGACGGGGATCACGCGATGCATGTGATGGTGCTGGGCGCTGCGGGGATGATCGGGCGCAAACTGGTCGCTTCCATCGTGGCGGACGGGCTGGACGCGCAGGCGCTGACGCTGGTGGATGTAGTGGCCCCCGACGTTCCTGCAGGCTTTACAGGCCGGTTGCGCTGCCTTGCGCTTGACCTTGGGGGCGATGGCGTGGCCGAGCGGCTGGTGGGGCTGCGTCCCGACCTTATCCTGCATCTGGCGGCGGTGGTGTCTGGCGAGGCCGAGCGGGATTTCGACAAGGGCTATCGCACCAACCTCGACGGGACGCGGGCGTTGTTCGATGCGATCCGGCGGGTGGACGGGTATTGTCCGCGCGTGGTTTTTGCCTCGTCGCTGGCGGTGTTCGGCGCGCCTCTGCCAAAGCGGGTGGGCGACGCGCAATTGCTGGCACCGCTGACGAGTTACGGCACGCAAAAGGCGATCACCGAACTCTTGCTGGAAGATTACACGCGGCGCGGGGTGCTGGACGGGGTGGCGCTGCGCCTGCCAACCATCTGCATCCGGCCCGGTGCGCCGAACAAGGCGGCGTCGGGGTTCTTTTCCAGCATCCTGCGCGAACCGTTGCGCGGGCTGCCCGCCGTGTTGCCGGTGGGTGACGGGTTGCGGCACTGGTTTGCCAGCCCGAGGGCGGCGGTGGGGTTCTTCCTGCATGCCGCAGCGATAAAGACGGGCGCGCTGGGGCACCGGCGGGCGATCACGATGCCCGGCGTTTCTGCCACCGTGGCCGAGATGGTCGAGGCTTTGCGCGATGCGGCGGGCAATGACGCCGTGGCCTTGATCCGGCGCGAGGCGGACCCTGCTATTGCGGCCATCGTGTCGGGCTGGCCGGGTGATTTCGACGCGGCGCGGGCAAGCGCGTTGGGCTTTCGGGCCGAGGCGGATTTTGCCGCGATCATCCGGGTCTATATCGAGGATGACCTGCCCGACGCAACGCGCGGCTAGGCCGCGGTTAGGCAAGGGCAAGCGTCGCCCAGACAAGAACGATGTAGCGCCCGCCCTTGGCCAGCGCCACGACGGCAAGAAAGCGCCAGAGCGGTTCGCACAGCAGACCTGCGGCAAGGGTAAGCGGGTCGCCGATCACCGGCACCCATGACAGCAAAAGGCTGGGCCACCCCCAACGGCGGTACCAGCGCGCAGCGCGGTCAAGCGCTTCGGGACCGACGGGGAACCAGCGATGCCCCGCGTGCTGCGCAAGGAACCTGCCAAGCGCCCAGTTGACGACCGAGCCGAGCACGTTGCCGGCCGTCGCAACCGCCAGCAACAGCCCGACGGGATGCGTGCCCGACAGGGTAAGGGCGACCAGCACCGCCTCGGATTGCGCGGGGATCAATGTGGCGGCGGCAAAGGCGGCAAGGAACAGGCCGGACAGGGCAAACATCGTCGGGGGGCTTTCGGTGCAGGCGTCGCGGCGACCCTAGCGTGCAGACGGCGGCCCTGCACGGTGTTTCGGACCGCAGCGACGGTCGCGGTCTTGGAACGGCATGACCCCCACCCCATGTGCAAGGAACAGGCCGGTTCGCGCCCGCGTTGCGGCGGGGTGGCCTTGCGGGGCGAGGCACCGGAAAGGCGGGACGCGGCATGGCGATTGACCCTTTGACGATCTGCGTGCTGGCCAATCCGCGCTCGGGTCGCAACAGCCGCGATGCCAACGCGATCGGCAAGGCGATGGCGGTGTTCGGCCCGCAGGCAACGCTGCGCCGCTGGGAAAAGGGGCAGCCCTTGGCACAGGCGGTCGAGCGGGCGCTGGCGGACGGGTTCACCACGTTGGTCGCAGCAGGGGGCGATGGCACGGTCAAGGGGGTGGCGCAGGCGATGCTGGGGCGCGATGCCGCGATGGCCGTGTTGCCCTTGGGCACGTTCAACTTCTTTGCCCGCGGGCTTGGCCTGCCCGAAGACCCCGAGGCGGCGGCGCGGGCGATCCTGAACGGGCAGGCGCGACGTATCGCGGTGGGTACGGTGAACGGGCAGGTGTTCCTGAACAATGCAAGCCTTGGCGTCTACCCGCTGATCCTGCAATCGCGCGAACAGGTCTATGCCCGTTTCGGACGCTCGCGCCTGTTGGCCTATTGGACGGTGATCTCGACGCTGGTGCGGGTGCAGGCGACGCGGCGGATGGTGATCCATGCCGACGGGCAATTGCACGACCTGCGCTCGCCCTTGCTGTTCGTCGCGCGGTCTGCCTATCAGCTGAACCACTACGGGCTCGAAGGGGCCGCAGCGATCAGCGCCGACCGATTCGCCCTGTTCATCTTGCGCGAGGGCAGCCGCTGGCAGATGCTGAAAGCGGTAGCCAAACTTGCGTTGCGGCGGGCGGCGGTGGGGGCCGAAATCGACGTGATCTATGCCCGCGACATTAGGGTGACGCCGGCCACCCGCCGCCCCCTGGTGGCGATGGACGGCGAACGCGACCATATCCGCGCGCCCTTGCGCTTTGTCATCCGCGATGACGGGCTGTCGGTGATCTTGCCGCAGGATGCCGACAAGGTGCAGCCGTGACGCGGATCGTGCATTTGTCGGACCCGCATTTCGGCGCCGACGATCCGCGCCTGCTGCGCCCGTTGCTTGATGCGGTGGCTGCCTTGGCCCCCGATCTGGTTGTGCTGTCGGGCGATCTGACCCAGCGGGCACGGCCTGCACAATTCGCAGCCGCGGCGCGGTTCATCACCGATTGCCCCGCGCCTGTGCTCGCGATTGCGGGCAACCACGATGTGCCGCTTTACGACCTGCGCCTGCGCTTTGGCGATCCGTGGCGGCGCTGGCGGCAGGGCGTCGGGCGCGTGCTCGAGCCGGTGTTCCGGAACGACGCGCTGGTGGTGGCGGCACTGCACACCGCCAATCCGCTGGCATGGAAGAACGGGCGGATCACGCCAGCGCAGGTGCAGCAGGTGGCGCGTTGCTTTCAGGGTGCAGGTTCAAGGCGACGGGTGGTCGTGATGCACCACCCGCTGCAAGGCCCGCCGGACGAACCGCCCGCACTGGCAGGCGCACAGCACGCCTTGGCGGGTCTGGTCGCTGCGGGGGCCGAGGTGGTCTTGTCAGGCCATCTGCACGCGACCTATGTAACGCCGCTGCACGGGGCAGAAACCATCTTGTCGGTGCAGGCCGGAACCTGCCTGTCGCATCGGGTGCGCGGCGATGGAAACGCGTTCAACTCGTTGCGCTTCACCCCTGGCGGGCTGGTGCTGACGCATCATCGCGCGCAAGCCGACGGCAGGTTCGCCGCCGATGCCGACATTGCCCTGCGCCGCGGTCAGGCCGGATGGCAAGCGGCCACGGCGGAACCTGACGCGCCACAGCGCGTTCCCCTTTTTGGACCCTGAACACAGCGAGGCCGGACGATGGCAAAAGACGACGACACCCCCGTCGAAGCGGGCTATGAAGAACTCGGCCCCGTCGAAGCCGACGCGACCGAGGCAGAACGCAAGGACCGCGCCGATCAGGTCTATGCCCGCTACAGCGCGGCGATGACGTTCTTTGGCGAAACCCCCACGCCAAAGGGCAAGCCGCAGCGCGACTAGCTGTCGGCAAAAAGCGCGGTGATGGCCGGATAGTCGGGCTTGCCCGAGGCCAGCATCGGCAGTTTCGGCAGGGTTTCGAGGCGCGACGGAAGCATGATTTCCGCCAGCCCCTCGGCCCGCGCCTTGGCCTTCAGATCCTCCATCGTCACCGGCTTTCCGCCCTGTCCGGGGGCCATGACCAAAAGCACGCGGTTGCCCTTGCGCGGGTCGGGTTGGGCGATGGCGGCTGCGGGCATATTGGGCCATGTGCGTTCTGCCAAGGCCTCCACGGCGGCAAGGCTGACCATTTCGCCGCCGATCTTGGCAAAACGTTTGATCCGGCCACGGATGGTGATGTAGCCGTCCTCGTCCAGCGTGACGGCATCGCCCGTGTCGTACCAGCCGCCTTCGGGCGGCACGATCACGCCCGGGGCTTCGGCACGGATGTAGCCTTGCATGATGTTGTCCCCCCGCACGTAAAGCTTGAACGCCTCGACCCCGCTCACCGGGTCAAGCCGCGTCTCGATACCGGGAAGAAAGCGCCCCACCGTGCCGTCGCGTGACGAGATCGGCGTGTTCAGAGACAGGACGGGGGCGGTTTCGGTCGCGCCATAGCCTTCGAGGATGCGCACACCAAAGCGGCGCGACCACAGATCGCGGGTCGATTGCTTTATCGGCTCGGCCCCCGCAATGGCTGCGCGCAGGCTGGCGAAATCGTAGTCATGCGCGCGCCGACCCCAGCCCGACAGAAAGCTGTCGGTGCCGAAGATCACAGTCGGCTGATGGTAATAGGCCAGTTCGGGAATGATCTTGTAATGCAAAGGCGAAGGGTAGGCCACCACCTGCGCCCCCACCACCAGCGGCAAAAGGATGCCCGCCGTCAGCCCGAAAGAGTGAAACACCGGAAGCGCCGTAAAGATGCGGTCGCCCGCGTTCACGTCGGTATGGGCGCGAAGCTGCGCGATATTGGCAAGGAAATTGGCATGGGTCAGCACCACACCCTTGGGCGCGCCTTCGGTCCCCGAGGTGAACAAGATCGCGGCAGGCGTGTCGCGGGTGACGGGCACGCGGGCGCGGCCTTGGCGGGCGGGGCCGAACCTTGACGACAGCACCGCCGCAACCTTGGTGGCCGTGGTGACCGACGCGCGGATATCCTCGGTCCGCAAGATACGGGTGCCTGCGGCTTGAAGATCGGCAATCAGGCCATGCAGCTTGGCTTGGTCGACCATGGCGGTCGACGTGATGACGGTTCGCACCTGTGCCGTGGTCAGGCAGGTTTTCAGCGGGCCGGGGCCAAGCGTGGGGTTGAGCATGGCAGGCGTAATGCCCATGCGCCACAGCGCCAGCAGCACGGCGGGCACGCCTGCGGCGGTGGGCAACAGCAGGCCCACGGTCTTTTCGCTGCCGACAAGGGGCGCAAGCGTGCGGGCCAGCACGTCGGCGGCCAGCGTCAGCCTGCCATGGGTCAACTCGGTGCCTGTATGGTCGACCAGCGCGGGACGGTGCGCGCCATAGATCGCCCGCGTGTCGGCCAAGGTTTGCGGCAGCGTGTCGTAGCGGTTCAGCGCAAGGTAGCGTTGCGTCTCTAATAGGTCACTGACCATCAGCGCGCTGCGTTCGCGCCGTTTCCTGCCCTTGATCGCAGGGTCAAGCGACAGGCGCTGCGCGGGGCCGATGGTCAGGCGCACCTTGGGAAACCAGCGGCGCGGAAAGCCCGCCTTGGGGCGGCTCTGGCGCGAGAATTCCAGCCCCTCGATATGGATCGCAATGACGGGCACGTCGGCCTGATCGACCAGCCACGAGGTGCCGGGATAGATTTTCATCAACGCACCGGTGGCGGTGATGCGGCCTTCGGGAAAGATGACACAAGACTGGCCTGCGGCGATGCGGCGGGCCATGGCCTTGATCGACATCGGCTTGGTGTGGTCGGTTGCAAGGATCGGCACAAGACGGCCCACCGCTTGCATGAACGGCCGGTCGGCCCAGACACGCGTCATCGCAAAGGCCGCTTGCGGGCCGAGCAGCGAAAACAGCAGCGGCCCGTCAAGCAGGCTTTGGTGGTTCGACGCATAGATCACGGGGCCCGTGGTGTTCAGGTTCTCGGCTCCGGTTATCCTGACGCGCAAAAGCGTACCCAGCAGCAGGCGCAGCAGGCCCTGCAAGGCCTCGGCCGGAAAGAAGCGCAAGGTCAGGGCAAAGACGGCGGCGCTGCCCGAGGCGACGATCAGGAACTGCTCGCGCAGCGGCAGGCCAAGCGTGGTCAAAAGCGCCATCAGCAGCGTTGCAACGGTGATTGCGGCCGCCGAAAGGATGCCCTTGCCCGCCTGTATGCGAGCGCGGGCGGCGGGGTCGGAGCGTGCCTGAACGGCGGCGGCCAGCGGTACGGCAAAGCTGCCGCCCGCCATGGCGACGGCAACGATTGCCAGCGTGGTGGCGATGCCGCCCGCCGTGGTGAACAGCGCCGCCGTGCCTTGGCCTTGCGGCAGGAAATGCAGGGCCACGGCAAGGACGCCTCCCGACAGGGCCAGCAACAGCGCGGAAGGGGCGGTGGTGAACAGCGCAGGCTTGCCCCGCAGGATGCGGGCGATGACCAGCGATCCGGCCCCGATGCCTGCTGCAAACAGCGCCATGACGGTCGAGACGAGCAGTTGTTCGGCATCCAGCCAGCCGCGCAGATAGACGGGAAGTGCGGAAAGATAGATCGCCCCCGCAGCCCAGAACCACGCTTCCAGCAGCGACGCCCGCAAGATCACCGGATCGGCGGCAAGGTCGCGCAGCAGGGTGACGTTGCCCGCAAAGGGGTTTGCAGGGATCGGCAGGTCGGGGGCGGCGGGCGTGCCGCGCGGCAGGCGCAGGCTTGCCGCGATGCCCGATGCCGCGATGACGACCGAAGCCACCGCCACCGCAGGCCCGCCCCACAGCGCCATCAACCCGCCCCCGCCCAGCGTGCCCAGCAGGATTGCGGCAAAGGTGGCGGTTTCCAGCAGGGCGTTGGCAGGCACCAGCGCATCGGCAGGCAGGCGTTCGGGCAGCCAGCCCTGTTTCAGCGGTCCGTAAAAGGCCGAATGGGTGCCCATGGCCAAGATCACCACCAGCATCACGGTCAGGCTTTGCGCCAGCAGGGCGGCGGCGGCAAGGACCGCGATTGCAAGTTCGGCCAGCTTGATCCACGTGATCAGCGCGGCCTTCTCGCGGCGGTCGGCAAGCCGCCCTGCAAGCCCCGACAGCATCAGGAAGGGCAGCATCATCAGCCCGCTTGCCAGCAGCGCGACCAGCGCCGCCCGTTCGGGCGCGACCAGCAGCGTGGCCATCACCACCAGCGCCGCCCGCAGCAGGTTGTCGTTCGCCGCCCCCAGAAATGCGGTGGCGAGCAGCGGGTGAAGCGCGGGGTTACGGGTCATGCTTTGCCTTTTTTGGGGAGGGGTGGGTACGACGCTGCGCGGTCCGTGCCCGTCAATCAAGCCCCGATATGGCGCGGGGTTCCGTGGCCATGGATCGGGCGGGTCGCGTCCGGGGGGCTGCTGCTTGGCGGGAACCGTGCCGCCGCGCCGGACTTTCAGCCCTGCAGGGTGCGCGCAGGGGATGGCCTTGGCCAAAGCCCGCGCCCCGAAAGATGCGGGAGGCAAGGATGACGGCGAAACGGACCAAGGACCATCTGACGATACGGCGCTGGGTCGAGGCGCGGCGCGGCAAGCCCGCCAAGATCGACACGACAGGCAATGGCGGCATCTTGCGGATCGACTTCGATCCGCCCGACGCCGCTTTGGTCCGCATCGACTGGGACGAATTCTTCGCCATCTTCGACCGCGAGGGGCTGGATTTCCTGCACGAAGAGTCAAAGGACAGCCGCTTCAACAAATTCGTCTCGGGCTAGGTGAACCGATCCGCGCCAAGGCCCCGCCGACCGCGGCGCGCTGTTCAAAGGGCGCGTCAGTTCGTCGGGGCGGGCGCGATGACCAAGGCGGGCGGCACGCCGGTCAGCGCAGGCGTAAAGGCGGGCATCGCGGCGGGCACGACCGGCGGCGGCGCAACCTTTTTTGGCTTTTTCGGCGCGGGCGGCGGCAGCGTCAGCTTGGTCGGCATCGATCCGTCGCGGTTCAGGACGATCACCTTTGCCTCGTCCTGCGCGCGGTTGTACAGGTCGATCACATCCTGATTGATCATGCGGATACACCCGGACGAGGCATTGCGCCCGATCGAGAACCATTCCGGCGTGCCGTGGATGCGGTAGCCATAGTCGATCCCGTTGGTCGTCAGATACAGCGCCCGCGCGCCAAGCGGGTTTTCCAGACCGCCGGGCTGGCCGTCCTTCCACTTTTCCAACTCGGGCTTGCGGTCGATCATCTCGGGCGGCGGGGTCCATGTGGGCCATTGTTTACGCCCTGTGATCTGCGCCTCGCCCGACCATTCGAAACCGGCCTTGCCCACGGCGATGCCGTAGCGGATGGCAGTGTTCTTGGCCGTCACAAGGTACAGGTGCCGCGCCGCCGTGTTGATGATGATGGTGCCGGGGGTCTGGTCGGTGGGAAAATACACCGTCTGGCGCTGGAACTCGACCGGCACCTTTTCCACCGGTACGGCAGGCAGCTGGAACGCGCCATCCATCGACGAAACATACACGCCTTGGGCAAGTTTCGGTTCGGGCGGCTTGGCAAGACCCGCCTCTATCAGGCTTTGGTCGGGCATGCAGGCCGTCGTGAACAGGGCCGCAAGGGCCGCCATTGCGAGGCGAAGGTGAGCGTGCATCGTCTTTCCTGCCTTGGTCATTTTCGTACCGGGCGGGCGGCCGCGGCATTCTCGTTGCGGGAATCCTAGCCGCCCTGACCCGCGCCGTCAAAGCCCTAAAGACGGGTCCGAACCTCCCAAAGTTCGGGAAACAGCCGCACTTCGAGCATGCGGCGAAGATATGCCACCCCCGAGGTGCCGCCCGTGCCGCGCTTGAAGCCGATCACGCGTTCGACCGTAGTGACGTGGTTAAAGCGCCAACGGCGGAAGTAGTCTTCCAGATCGACCAGCTTTTCGGCCAGCTCGTACGCCTCCCAAGACGCGGCGGGGTCGCGGTAGACGGTTTCCCACACATCGCGCAGCCCTTCGTGCATCTGCCATGGCGCGGAAAGGTCGCGGGTCAGCAGGTCTTGCGGCACGGGCAGGCCCGCGCGGGCCAGATGGCGCAGCGCCTCGTCATACAGCGACGGGCGGGCCAGTTCGTCTTGCAGCTTTGCCGTCAGGTCGGGGCGGTGGGCGTGCGGGGCCAGCATGGCTGCGTTGCGGTTTCCCAGCGCATATTCGATCAGACGGTATTGCCATGACTGGAAGCCCGACGATTGGCCCAGATCGTCGCGAAAGCGCGTGTAATCGGCGGGCGTCATGGTGCGAAGCACGTCCCACGCGTTGTTGAGCTGCTCGAAGATGCGGCTGATGCGCGCCAGCATCTTGAACGCCTCGCGCACGCGGTCTGCCGCGATCATCCGCCGTGCCGCGTCGAGTTCGTGCAGCGCAAGGCGCATCCACAACTCGGACGTCTGGTGCTGGATGATGAACAGCATCTCGTCATGCGCAGGTGTCAGGCAGTGTTGCGCGGTCAGGATACGGTCGATTTGCAGATAGTCGCCATAAGACATGCGCGCGTCGAAATCGGTCTGCGCGCCGTCACTTGCGGGGTTGAACGGGCAGCCGCTGGCAGGGGTGTCTGTGGTCATTGCTTTCTCTCCTGATGGGGTGGCGGTCAGAGAAAAGCGGAACCTTCGCAGTCTAGCACACAAAATGCGCCGATGCGCCGCCACTGTGCAACCCAGCCTGCCGGACGGCAAAGCGGGGGGACAGGGCGCGGCACAGGGGCGCGGGGCGCGATTTTTCGCAGAAAAATCGGGGCGGGCATCAGGTCACCTTGGCGCGGGTCTTGAACTCGGGGCGGTCCCAAAGGCGGTTGGCCATGATGTCGGACAGCGTTTCGACGGCCATGTGAATTTCCGCTTCACCGATGAAAAGCGGCGTCAGGCCAAAGCGCAAGATGTCGGGGGCGCGGAAATCGCCGATCACCCCCCGCGAGATCAACGCCTGCATGATGGCATAGCCTTCGGCATGGCGAAAGCTGATCTGCGATCCGCGCAGGTCATGGGCGCGGGGGGTCGCCAGCGTCAGGTCGGGGCAGGCCGCCTCGACCCCCGCGATGAACAGGTCGCCCAGCTCCAGCGCTCGGGCGCGCAGGTCGCTCATCTCCACATGGTCCCAGACATCGAGCGCCGCTTCGAGTGCGGCGAGTTGCAGCACGGGGGGCGTGCCCACCCGCATCCGCTCCGACCCGCGACCGGGGCGATAGCCAAGGTCGAAGGCAAAGGGGGATTCGTGGCCCAGCCAGCCCGAAAGCGCAGGGCGTGCCACCTCTGCATGACGCGGGGCGACATAGATAAAGGCAGGCCCTCCGGGACCGGAGTTCAGATATTTATAGCTGCATCCCACCGCGAAATCCGCCCCCACTGCGGCAAGGTGGACGGGCAGGGCACCTGCGGAATGGGCCAGATCCCAGATCGTCAGGGCACCCGTCGCATGCGCCTTTGCGGTGATGGCGGCCATGTCATGCTTGCGGCCGGTGCGGTAATCGACCTCGGTAATCAGGGTAACGGCAACCGTTTCGTCGATGGCGTCCATCACCTCTTCGGGGGCGACGGTCTTCAGGCTGTAGCCGTTGCCAAGCGTGCGCACCAACCCGTCGGCCATATACAGGTCGGACGGGAAGTTGCCGGTATCCGACAGGATCACGCGGCGGTCGGGGTTCATCTCCAGGGCGGACGCCAGCGCCTGATAGACTTTGATGGACAGCGTATCGCCCATCACGACCGTGCCCGCCTCGGCCCCGATCAGCCGCGCTATGCGGTCGCCGACGCGGGCGGGTTGGTCCATCCATCCGGCCTTGTTCCAGCCGGTGATCAGCATCTGTCCCCATTCCGCCTGCACCGCCTGCGCCACGCGGGCCGCCGCCGCACGGGGCAGGGGGCCAAGCGAATTGCCGTCAAGGTAGACGATCCCTACGGGCAGGTCGAACATGGCGCGGGTGGCGGTAAAGTCGGTGGTCATCGGTGGCTCCAATCGGCGTTGCCGCGCAAGGTGCCCGTTCGCCTGCGCAGGCACAACGGGCAGATTGGCAGGGCCATGGCGAAAATGCGGGGCAAAGCGTCGGATTCTGCCGGAATGGGCTTGCCATTCTGCCGCAGGGGCTGAAAAAGAAGCCGCGCGCCCGACGCGGCGCATCGGAGCGCGGTCAACCCGGGGGACAGGATGCCACTCACGCTCGATCTGCCGCCTGTCTGGCTGGCGCTGTTTGTCGGCGTCGTCTGGCTGATGGCGCAGACCCTTGCCATCACGCTGTTCGGCGCGCTGGGCGATGCGCTGGCGGCGGGGTTTGCGGTGTTCGGGCTGGGCCTGATGGCGCTTGCGCTGCGCGAGATGGCGCGGGCCAAGACCACCATCATACCGCACCGTTCCGCGCAGGCGCTGGTGACGGGCGGTGTATTCCGCCTGACGCGCAACCCCATCTATCTGGGCGATACGGCGCTGCTCGTGGCGGCGATCCTGTGGTGGGACGTGCCCTTGGCGCTGCCCTTGGTGCCGCTGTTCATGCTGGTGATCCGCGAACGGTTCATCCGCGACGAAGAAGCCGGGCTGCGGTCCGCCTTTGGCGCAAGTTTCGACACATGGTCCGAAGGCGTGGGGCGCTGGCTGTGACACGGGGTCGAAAAGGTTTGAAATATTGTTGCGCGGTGTTAAGTCGCGTGGGACAGAATCTGACGGGGGAGACAGCGTGAAGATCGGGGCACCGAAAGAGATATTCGAGGGCGAGAACCGCGTCGCGATGACGCCGGATTCCGCCGTTCAACTGGTCAAGCTGGGACATTCCTGCATGATCGAATCGGGTGCGGGCCTGAAGGCGGGCTTTTCCGATGCCGCCTATGCCGCCGTCGGCGTCGAAGTGGTCAAGACCGCCGCCGCACTTTTCAAGGCCGCCGATGTGGTGGTCAAGGTGCGCGGACCCGAAGCCGCCGAAGCCAAGCTGCTGCGGCAGGGCCAGACGCTGATCTCGTTCTTCTGGCCCGCCCAGAACGCCGAGCTTCTGGAAACCTGCAAGGCGCAGGGGGCCACGGTCATTGCCATGGATATGGTGCCGCGCATCTCGCGCGCACAAAAGATGGACGCGCTGTCGTCGATGGCCAATATCGCAGGCTACCGCGCGGTGATCGAGGCAGGGTCCAACTTTGGCCGTTTCTTCACCGGTCAGGTCACGGCGGCGGGCAAGGTTCCCCCCGCCAAGGTGCTGATCGTAGGCGCGGGCGTCGCCGGTCTTGCCGCTATCGGCACGTCGGTCTCGCTCGGCGCGATCGTCAACGCCTTCGACGTGCGCCCCGAAGTGGCCGAACAGATCGAATCGATGGGCGCTTCCTTCGTCTATCTGGAATTCGACGCCAGCGAATTGCCCGATGGCGCGGCGACGGGTGGCTATGCGGCCCCCTCCAGCCCCGCCTTCGCGGCCAAGCAACTGGCAAAGTTCCGCGAACTCGCGCCCGAGATGGACATCGTCATCACCACCGCGCTGATCCCCGGCCGGCCCGCGCCGAAGCTGTGGACCGCCGACATGGTGGCGATGATGAAGCCCGGTTCGGTCATCGTCGACCTTGCCGCCGAACGCGGCGGCAACTGCGACCTGACGGTGGCAGACCAGAAGATCGTGTCGGACAACGGCGTGACCGTCGTTGGCTACACCGACTTCCCGTCGCGCATGGCGGCGCAGGCCAGCACACTTTACTCCACCAACATCCGCCACATGCTGACCGACCTGACGCCCAAGAAGGACGGCGTGATTTTCCACAACATGGAAGATGACGTGATCCGCGGCGCGACCGTCACCCATGACGGGGCTATCACCTTCCCGCCGCCGCCGCCCAAGATCGCGGCCATTGCGGCAGCCAAGCCCAAGGAAAAGGTCAAGGAACTGACGCCCGAGGAAAAGCGGGCCAAGGAAACCGCCGCCTTCAAGGCACAGACCCGCAATCAGGTGGGTATGCTGTTGGGCGGGGGTGCGCTGATCCTGCTGGCGGGGCTTTACGCGCCTGCCTCCTTTATGTCGCATTTCATCGTCTTTGTGCTGTCGGTCTATGTCGGCGTTCAGGTGATCTGGAACGTGTCGCACAGCCTGCACACGCCGCTGATGGCGGTGACGAACGCGATCTCGTCGATCATCATCCTTGGTGCGCTGATGCAAATCGGGTCGGGCAACCTGATCGTGGTGATCCTTGCGGCACTGTCGGTCTTTATGGCCGGTATCAACATTTTCGGTGGCTTCATGGTGACGCGTCGCATGCTCGCCATGTTCCAGAAGTCGTAAGGGGCGCGGAATGGAATACGGATTTACAACCGCTGCCTATGTCGTCGCGGCGGTGCTTTTCATCCAGTCGCTGGGTGGCCTTTCGGGGCAGGAAAGCGCCAAACGCGCCGTCTGGTACGGCATCTTCGGCATGGCGCTGGCCGTGGCGGCCACGCTTTATGGCCCCGGTGCGGGCAACTGGCTGATCTCGCTGGTCATGGTCGCGGCAGGCGGGGTGATCGGCTGGTATGTGGCGCAAAAGGTCCAGATGACCGAAATGCCGCAACTGGTGGCGGCGATGCACTCCCTCGTCGGTCTGGCGGCGGTGTTCATCGGCTATAACAGCCATATCGAACTGGGCGTCGTGCAAGCGATGGACGAGACCGCGCGTGCGGCAGCAACCGGATTTGCAGCCACGCTGGTGCACAAGCTGGAAGACCCGATGGCAGGGGCGCTGGTGTCGATCTTGCGGGTGGAGACCTTCCTTGGCGTGTTCATCGGGGCCGTCACCTTCACCGGATCGGTCATCGCCTTCGGCAAGCTGGCGGGCAAGGTGGATGGCAAGGCCAAAAAACTGCCGGGCGGCCATGTGCTGAACGCAGGGGCGGCGATCATCTCGCTGGTGCTGCTGGTGGTTTACCTGCAAAGCGGCTCGACCCTTGCGCTGGTCGGCATGACGCTGGCGGCGTTTTTCATCGGCTATCACCTGATCATGGGCATCGGCGGCGCCGACATGCCCGTGGTCGTGTCGATGCTGAACAGCTATTCCGGCTGGGCAGCGGCGGCCATCGGCTTCTCGCTGTCGAACGACCTGCTGATTGTGGTGGGCGCACTGGTCGGCTCAAGCGGTGCGATCCTGTCCTACATCATGTGCAAGGCGATGAACCGCAGCTTCGTATCGGTCATCCTTGGCGGTTTCGGTGGCACCACCGGCCCCGCGATGGAAGTGACGGGCGAGCAAATCGCCATCGACGCCGAAGGTGTGGCGGCGGCGCTGAACGATGCCGACAGCATCATCATCATTCCGGGTTACGGCATGGCGGTGGCGCAGGCGCAGCAGAGCGTGTCGGAACTGACGCGCAAGCTGCGCGCCAAGGGCAAGACCGTGCGCTTCGCCATCCACCCCGTGGCGGGGCGCTTGCCCGGCCATATGAACGTGCTGCTGGCCGAGGCGAAGGTGCCTTACGACATCGTTCTGGAAATGGACGAGATCAACGACGATTTCCCCACGACCGATGTGGCCATCGTGATCGGGTCGAACGACATCGTGAACCCCGCCGCACAGGAAGACCCCAACAGCCCCATCGCCGGCATGCCGGTGCTGGAATGCTGGAAGGCCAAACAGGTCTTCGTGTCCAAGCGCGGTCAGGGCACCGGCTATTCGGGCATCGAGAACCCGCTGTTCTTCAAGGAAAACACGCGGATGTTCTACGGCGACGCGAAAAAGTCGCTCGATGCGCTTTTGCCGATGATCGACTGACGCCAACGATTTTTCTGCGAAAAATCAGGCGTCCCGCCAGAAAGCCAAGCATCGGGCCCCGTCACAAGGCGGGGCCCTTTGCTTTTGTGCAACAACCCCATTGCATACCCCGGTATTCGCGCAATTTCATGGAGATGAAGCGCAGCCCGCCCTATCTGACAGCAAAGCCCGACAGGACCCCACATGCCAAGCATTTCAGACCACCCCCTGCGCTATGCCCTTGTGAACGAGCTGCACGCGCGGCCCTTCCCTTCGCTGGAAGCGCCCTGCCATGCGGTCTATGTGGCGATCAAGGAACCTGTCGCCGCCGCCAACCGCGACCGTGACCTTGACCGCGCGCACCTGCTGGCGCTTCTGGACCGCAACGGATCGGCCCATCCGCAGCCCGATGCCACGCATTTCTCGGGCAGCATCGGGCGGGCCGAGCTGAAATGGGAAAGCCACACCGAATTCGTGACCTATTCGGCCTTTGTCAAAGGCGTGTCCGACCGCCCCTTCGCCCCTTCCGAGGCCGAGGTTTTCCCCGAAGACTGGCTCGCCGCCGCCCCCGGCAAGCGGGTCTGTTCGGTGCTGATCCGCGTCGAGGTGATGCCCGAGGATGAAGCAGGGATCATCGACAAGCTCGAGGACTGGTTCGTTCCAGAAAGTCTTGCCGTCAGCCGCGTGGTGGATGGGGCCGCCGTGGTTGCGGGCGATTTCCGCATCGATCCGGCGGGGCACATGCGTTTTGCGGTCTTCGTGCGCCCCGGCACGGGTGAACGCCGCATCGGGCGCATCGTGCAGCGGCTGTGCGAGATCGAAACCTACCGTTCGATGTCGATGCTGGGCCTGATGCGGGCGCGGCAACTCACCACGCGGCTCAACGCGCTTGACCCGCAGCTTTCCGGCCTTGTGTCGGCACTCGACACGTCGGAACGCTCGCCCGAGGCGGCCTTGCACGAATTGCTGACGATCTCGTCCGAACTGGAAAGTCTTGCCGTCAACTACACCTTCCGCTTCGGCGCGACGGCGGCCTACGAGGCGATCGTGACCCAGCGCATCAGCGCGCTGCGCGAAGAGCGGATGCAGGGCCGCCAGACGTTCGGCGAATTCATGATGCGCCGCTACGACCCCGCCATGCGCACGGTCAAATCGGCCGAGGCGCGCCTGCGCAGCATGGCGGAACGGGCGCAACGCGCCGCCGAATTGCTGCGCACGCGCGTCGATGTCGAACGCAGCGCCCAGAACCAGAAGCTCTTGGAAAGCATGGACCGCCGCGCCGACCTGCAATTGCGCCTGCAACGCACGGTCGAAGGGCTGTCGACCGTTGCGATCAGCTATTACGCGGTCAACCTTGCCGCCTATGCGCTGGAACCGCTGGCCCATCCGCTGCACATCAGCCATGGCGTGCTGATGGCGATCCTGACCCCTGCTGTCTTGCTGGGCGTCTGGCTGATGGTGCGGCGCATCCGAAACCACTTCGACTGACGCCACCCGCACCACCCGGGGGGGTGGCCCCGCAGGGGCAAGGGGGGCGCCAAGCCCCCCTTTGTTCAGCGCCCGCGGATGCGCGGGTCGAGCGCATCGCGCAACCCGTCACCGATGTAGTTCACGCTCAGCACGGTCAGCGAGATCGCCAGACCCGGCCAGACCACCCGCTCGGGATAGACCTGCATATATTGCAGCCCGTCGTACAAAAGCCGCCCCCACGTCGGGAAATCCGGCGGAAAACCAAGCCCGAGGAACGACAGCACCGATTCCGTGATGATCGCATCGGCCACCCCCAGCGTGGCGGCCACCATCACCGGCGACACCACGTTGGGCAGGATATGGCGCAGGATGATGCGGTGCGGGCGCACGCCGATGGACCGCGCGGCCAGCACATATTCGCGTTCTTTCAGCGTCAGCACCTCGCCCCGCACGATGCGCGCGGTCGCCATCCACGAGGTGATGCCGATGGCAAAGACGATCAGCGCAAAGGCCCCCAGTTCCGGCCCGATCAGCGACGCGATGCGGTCGCGGAACAGCATCACCATCACCAGCAGCAGCGGTATCAGCGGCAGCGCCAGAAACAGGTCTGCCAGCCGCATCAACGGCCCGTCGAGGCGGCGGAAATACCCCGCCAGCACCCCGATCAGCGTGCCGAAGACGATGGCGATGGTCATGGCCACCATCCCCACCGCCAGCGAGATGCGCCCCGCCAGCAGCATCCGCGCCAGCATGTCGCGGCCCAACTGGTCGGTCCCAAGCGGAAAGCGCAAGGATGGACCTTGGTTTTTCAACTTGATGGCCTGCGCCACGCCCAGCTTTTCGGGCACCCACAGATAGGGACCGATCAGCACCGCAACCAGAAAGAAGCCCAGCACGCACAGGCCGAAGACCGCGCCCTTGTGGCTGCGGAACTGCACCCAGATCGCCCGCATCGGGCTGACGGGTTTCGACAGAGAGGCACTCGCATCAGTCATAGCGGATCCGTGGGTCAAGCAGGCCGTAAAGGATGTCTGCGATAAGGTTGAACAGCACGATCAGCACGGCAAAGATAAAGGCAAGCGTCTGCACCATCGGCAGGTCGTTGGCATTGATCGCCCCGATCAGCGCAGCGCCGATGCCGTTCACGCCGAACAGGTTTTCGGTGATGATCGCCCCGCCGAAGATCGAAGGTATCCCTAAGGCGATGACGGTCACGACCGGAATAAGCGAATTGCGCAGCACATGCCGCAGCACCACCACGCGCTCGCCCATCCCCTTGGCACGGGCGGTGCGCACGTAATCCATCTGCATGTTGTCCAGCATCGAAGATCGCATGTAACGGCTGATGGTGGCGGCATTGGCCAAGCCCAGCGTCATCACCGGCAAGATCATCTGGCGCACCTGCGTCAGAAAACTGTTCCAATCCGTCACTTCCAGCATCGTGTCGTATTTGGTGGGCAGCCAGCCCAGCCAGACCGCGAAGATGATGATGAACAGCGTGCCGGAAAAGAAGGTCGGCACCGAAAAGCCGATCATGGCGAACAGCGTGCCCACCTGATCAAAGATCGAATATTGCCGGTAGGACGAATAGATACCGATGGGCAGCGCAATCACGATACCCACCAAATAGGCCGTGCCCACCACCGTCAGGGTTTGCGGCAGGCGCTGGCCTATGATGGTAAAGACCGGGCTGCGCGATTGCCACGACAAGATGCGCTGCTGCCCTTCGACGACCGAGGTGCCGAACCAGCTGTCGAACAGCGTCATCGGTTCGATCCAGAAGAATTGCTTGAGCCACAGGATATAGCGCACAAAGACCGGCTGATCGGCACCAAGTGCCTCGATCATCTTGCGGCGCACATCGGGCGGCACGGTCAGCGGAATATTCGCCATGGGCGAGCCGGGGGCAAGATCGACCAAAAGAAAGATGACAAGGCTGATGACCAGCAGGATGGGCACGGCCAGCAACAGCCTGCGAAGGGTAAAGGTCAACATGCGGAACGCGCCTTGGGGTTCGGGAAAGGACGCGGGGCCAGAAGATCCGGCCCCGCGCGAATGTCAGGTCACTTCACGCGGAACCAGTCGGCGATGTTCCACATTTCGGAATCCCACGCGTTGATCTGCACGCCGCCCAGGCTGTTCGAATGGGCCGAAAGCGTGCCGCGATGCACCAGCGGAACCACGATCATGCTGTCTTTCGTCACCATGTCGTTCAGCTTCTTGGCGATGTCTTGGCGTGCCGCGATGTCGGTCGTGGTGGCCAGCGTCGCATAAAGCGCGTCATATTCCGGCGTGCAGAAGCGGTTGATGTTCTCACCCTGCCACTGGCTTTCCGGGGTCGGCGCGTTCTTGCACTGGTACTGGCCCAGATAGCTTTCCGGATCGGGGCTTTCCGAGTTGTTGGCATACATCTCGACGTCGGCATAGAACTTCTGGAACGTGTCCGGCGAGCCGGGGTCACCACCGAAGAACACGCCCGGATCGATGGCCTTCAGCTCGACATCGACGCCAAGCTCGGTCCACCAATCCTTGACCAGCGCCTGAAAGTCCTGACGGATCGGGTTGACGGTGGTTTGATACAGGATGTGCAGCTTTTTGCCATCCTTGTCGCGGATGCCGTCACCGTCCGAATCCTTCCAGCCTGCCTCGTCCAGCAGGGCCTTTGCGCCCTCCATGTCCTGCGCGATGCAGCCTTGGTTGTCGGATGCCCAGCCATCGGGGCCGGGGATCACGTTGCAGGTGGGCTTGCCGCCCGCGCCATAGCCGACTTCGACAAGGATCGAGCGGTCGATGGCTTTGGACAGCGCCGTGCGCACCCTGATGTCCGACAGGATCGGGTGGGGGTGCTTGGCGGTCGCACGCTCGCCTTCCGGCAGGGCGGGATCGGGGTCGGTCGTGTTCATCTCGATCCGCTCGACCAGCGTGCCGAAGGCCACGACGAATTCGCCCTTGCCGGCGGCTTTCATCGATTCCTGCGTTTCGGGCGGGATCTGGGTGTTCCAGGCGTAATCGAATTCGCCGGTTTCCATCACGGCGCGGGCCGAACCTTCGGCATCGCCACCGCCTTTGATGACGGCCGTTGCAAAGGCAGGCTTGGCCGGATCACGGTAATTCGGGTTGGCGGCCATCTGCACGGTGTCGTTGACGGTAAAGGCCGTCACCATGAAGGGGCCGGTGCCGACGGGCATGTTGTTGGCGTCGGTGCAGGTGGGGGCAGCCGCGCCAAGGCAGGCTTCGAACTGCTTTTTCTGCAAAAGCGGGGCCAGCGCGCTGACAAAGGCAGTGTAGGGGTTGGCCTTGGGTCCGCTGAACGTGACCTTGATGGTCGCCGGATCGACGGCTTCGACCGAAGCCACGCCTTCGTATTTCGTCGCCTGCGAGCAGCCGCCCGCCGGATCGGTGCAATATTTCCACGTAAAGACCGCGTCATCGGCCGTGACGGCGGTGCCGTCCGACCACTTCAGGTCGGGCAGCAACTTCCACGTGATCGAGGTCATGTCCTCGGAAATGCCGCCGTTTTCCTTGGTCGGGATTTCGGTGACCAGTTTGGGCACCAGCACACCTTCGGGCGTCAGGCCCGCCAGCGGCTCAAGGACGATCGATGCGGCGTAGATGTCTTTCGTGCCGCCCGTCAGATAGGGGTTCATGATCGACACGGCCTGCGGGAAGGTAAGCTTCACCTCGCCATCGCTGCCGCGCTCGGCATGGGCTGCGGGGGCCAGCGCAAAGGCTGCCGCAGCCCCCAGAAGTAGGGTCTTCAGTTTCATGTGTCGTGCTCCTTGTTGGTTGGCTCGATGGCCTCGGGTGCAGCGGTTGGTCCGCCGGCGGTTTTGGTATCGGTGTAAAGATGGCAGGCGACGAAACGCCCGGTTTCGACCTCGGCCAATCGCGGCTCGTCGATGCGGCAGCGGTCAAAGACGCGCGGGCAGCGGGTGCAGAAATTGCAGCCCTGCGGCGGGTTGGCGGGCGAGGGCACGTCGCCCTGCAAGATGATGCGCTGGCGCGTCGCCTCGCGCGTGGGGTCGGGTTCGGGCACCGCCGACAGCAGCGCCTGCGCGTAAGGATGCAGCGGCCGCGCGTAAAGGTCGTCGCGCGGCGACAGTTCCGCAATCTGGCCCAGATACATCACCGCCACGCGGTCGGCGATATGGCGCACCATCGACAGATCATGGCTGATGAACAGATAGGTCAGGCCCAGCCTGTCCTGCAAATCCTCGAGCAGGTTGACCACCTGCGCCTGGATCGACACATCGAGCGCCGCGATAGGTTCGTCGCAGACGATGAACTTGGGGTTCAGCGCCAAGGCCCGCGCGATACCGATGCGCTGGCGCTGCCCGCCGGAAAATTCATGCGGATAGCGGCTGGCGAACTGGCGGTTCAGCCCGACCTGGTCCATCAATTCATGCACGCGGGCAAGCTTCTGGTCGCCGCTCCAATCCGTGTGTTCGTCAAGCGGTTCGCCGATGATCGCCGCCAAGGTCATCCGCGGGTTCAGGCTGGCTTGCGGGTCCTGAAACACCATCTGCATCGTGGGGCGCTTCTTGCGCAACGCCTCGGGCGACAGGGTCGCCACATCCTCGCCGTCGATCACCACTGATCCGGCCGTCGGCGTGTACAGCCGCAGCAGCGCGCGGCCCACGGTCGATTTGCCGCAACCCGATTCCCCCACCAGCCCCAGCGTTTCACCCGCCATGATGTCAAAGCTGATGCCGTCCACCGCCTTGACCTCGCCCGCGCGGCGGCGCAACAGGCCCGCATAGATCGGGAAATGCATCTTCAGGTCGCGCACCTGCACCAGCGCCCGCGGGGTTGCGTCACGCATCGGCGGCCTCCGGTGTCCAGTGGCAGGCGACATCATGTCCCGTCCCGACCGGCCGACCATCGACCGCGCGCCGTGCGGGGTTTTCGACATCGCAGCGGTCGAATCGGTGGGCGCAGCGCGAGCGGAACGCACAGGCCACAGGTGCGGCGGTCATGATCGGCGGCTGCCCCTCGATCACCTGCAAGCGGGCGGCGCGCCCCCCCGTCAAAGACGGAATCGTCTGGAGCAGCGCCCGCGTATAGGGGTGGCGCGGGCGGGCGAACAACTCGGCCACGGGCGCCTGTTCCACGACCTGCCCGCCATACATCACCATCACGCGGTCGGCGATTCCGGCAATGACGCCAAGGTCGTGGGTGATCCAGATGATGGCCATGCCCAGCTTCTGGCGCAGGTCTTTCACCAGTTCGATGATCTGCGCCTGGATCGTCACATCCAGCGCGGTGGTCGGCTCGTCCGCGATCAGCACATCGGGGTCGCAGGCCAGCGCGATGGCGATCATGACGCGCTGCCGCATCCCGCCGGAAAACTGGTGCGGATAGGCCTTGAGCCGCTTCTTCGCATCGGGAATGCCCACCAGTGCCAACAACTCTGCCGCCCGCTCGACCGCTTGCGCCTTGCTCAGCCCCATGTGGCGCATCAGCGGTTCCATGATCTGGCTGCCGATGGTGAAAACGGGGTTCAGGCTGGTCATCGGGTCCTGAAACACGAAACCCACCTTGGCCCCGCGCACATCCTGCAATTCGCGCGGCGAAATCTTCAGCAGATCACGGTCGCCCAGCATGACCTGCCCCGCCCGCACCTCGGCAGGGGGCGATGGCAAAAGCCCGATCAGCGACATCATCGTGACCGACTTGCCCGATCCGCTTTCGCCCACCACCCCAAGCAATTCGCCGGGGCGCAGCGTGAAGCTGACCGAGTTGACGGCATGTATTTCGCCGCCGCGGGTGCGGAAAACGGTGTTCAATCCCCGCACGTCGAGGATGGGCGCAGCCCCGTCGGGCATAGATGAGACCCCCCTAGGTCTTTGTTATTTTTATCTTTATATCCGTGCCGGTCTTGTGCCTGCTCCGGTATTTCACTGACTGTCATAGATTATCGGGCGTCCCGCAACAGTCTTGTTGTGCTTTACGTCGCGTCACGCCCTGCGGGCTTGACCCTGCCCATTCCAAAGGCAAACCTGACAGCGCATTGTACAGGACAGAAAAATGCCCAGCGCCGGACCGCTTTCCCCCCGTGATATCCTTGATCGACTGGTCGCATTTCCGACCGTCAGCCACGAGACGAACCTTCCCCTCGTCGATTGGGTCGAGGGGTATCTGGCCAGCCACGGCATCCCCTCGCACCGCCAATACCACCCCGACGGAACCAAGGCCGCGATCTTTGCCCATGTCGGCCCTGCGGTCGAAGGGGCGGTGGTGCTGTCGGGCCATACCGATGTGGTCCCCGTCGAAGGGCAGGCATGGACATCCGACCCGTGGCGCGTGACCGAACGCGACGGGCGGCTTTACGGGCGCGGCACCTGCGACATGAAGGGCTTTGACGCACTGTCGATCTGGGCCTTGGTCGAGGCGCATCGCCGCGGCGTGTCGCGGCCGCTGCAACTGGCGCTGTCCTACGACGAAGAGGTGGGCTGCACCGGCGCGCCGCCGATGATCGAGGCCATGCAAGCCGTGCTGCCCAAGGGCAGTGCTGCCGTGATCGGCGAGCCGAGCCGGATGAAGCTGATCGAAGGGCACAAGGGCGGCACCGGCTTTCACGTGCATGTAAAAGGGTATGAGGTGCATTCCTCGCTGCTCCCCTATGGCGTGTCGGCCATCATGGAGGGGGCGCGGCTGATCGGCTGGGTCAACGACCGCAACGCCGAAACCATGGCGGCCAAGCCGTCACCGCTGGCGGCGGTGTTCGACCCGCCCTTCACCACGCTGCATGTCGGCATGATCTCGGGCGGCACGGCCCATAACATCACGGCGGGCGATTGCCGCTTTGCGGTGGAAATGCGCGTTGTCCCGGGCGAGGTGATGGCAGACTGGGCCGATGCCTTCGAAGCCGAAGCGCGGCGGTTGGACGGGGCGGTCAAGTCAGTACGACCCGAAGCGGGCGTGCATGTCGAACGGTTCTTCGGCGTGCCACCCTTGCAGCCTGAAACCGGCGGCGAAGCGGCAGCACTGGTGCGGCGGTTGACCGGCGACAATGCCTCGGGCGTGGTGTCCTATGGCACGGAAGCCGGCCAGTTTCAGGACGCGGGCTATTCGGCGGTGGTCTGCGGACCGGGCGATATCGCACAGGCGCATCAGGCAGACGAGTATCTTGAACTGTCGGAATTCGCGGCGGGGCAGGCCTTCATGGAACGGCTGCTGGCCGAACTGGCATGATGCGCTTTCCGATCCACCAGGGAACCCCCGTCACATTCGCCGGGCCGCTGCCAAAGGCCTGCGATGTGGTCATCATCGGCGGCGGCGTCATGGGCGTCATGACGGCGTGGTTTCTTGCCGAACAGGGGCTGCGCGTCACGCTGTGCGAAAAGGGCCGCGTGGCCGGCGAACAGTCCAGCCGCAACTGGGGCTGGATCCGGCAGCAGGGCCGCGACTTTGCCGAATTGCCGATCATGATGGAAAGCCTTCGCATCTGGAAATCGCTGTCGCAGGAATTCGGCGAAGGGCTGGGCTTCCGTCAGGAAGGCGTCTTGTACCTTGCCAAGACCGAACGCGAAGTCGCCGGATTCGAGGCATGGCGCAAGACGGCGACGGGAATGGGGCTGAAACTCGACATGCTCGGGTCCGATGCGGTGGCAAGCAGGCTGAAAGGGTCGGCCAAGCCGTGGCGGGCGGGGTTGTTCACCCCGTCTGACGCGCGGGCCGAACCTTGGGTCGCGGTGCCGATGCTGGCCCAAGGGGCGGTGCGGCGCGGCGCAGTGATCGTCGAGAATTGCGCGGTCAGGACACTCGATCTGGCGGCGGGACGCATCGCGGGGGTGGTGACGGAACAGGGGCGCATCGCCTGCGAACGGGTGGTGGTGGCGGCGGGCGCGTGGTCATCGCTGTTTTTGCGTGCATCGGGTGTGCATATCCCGCAGCTTGCGGTTCTCGCCTCGGTCGCGGCGACCGAACCGCTGCCCGAGGTGTTTGCGGGCAACGCCTGCGACGACGATTTCGCCTTTCGCAGGCGCGCCGATGGCGGCTATTCACTGGCACCGGGCAGCGGGCACGATTTCTTCGTCGGCCCGGATGCGTTCCGTAACCTGCTGGATTACTTGCCAGTTTTGAAAAGAGACTTCCGCTCGACCCGCTTTCGCGCCACCGCCCCGCGCGGCTTTCCCGACGCATGGACGACCAAGCGGCACTGGTCAGCGGACGAGGTGACCCCGTTCGAGCAGACGCGCGTGCTCGACCCCGCGCCGAACATGCAGACCCTAAGCGCGGTCCAAAGGCATTTTTCCCAAGCTTTTCCGTCACTTGGCCGCCCACCCTTGCGTGCCGCATGGGCCGGAATGATCGACACCATGCCCGATGTGGTCCCCGTGATCGACCACGCCGCCCCCATCCCCGGCCTGACCATCGCCACCGGTCTGTCCGGCCACGGCTTCGGCATCGGTCCTGGCATGGGGCGCGTGGTGGCAGATCTTGTGGCAGGGCGCGACACCGGCCACGACCTGTCGCGCTTCCGGCTGTCGCGCTTTTCCGACGGCACGAAACTGGCCCCCGGCCCGTCACTTTAGCCAAAAAGGGGGGCTTTCCGCCCCCCTTGCCCCCCGCAGATGTCTGAGCGGTCGCGAAAGCTTATCTTCATCCTTGCCAAAAATACTCCGGGGTAAGCCCGCCTGCGGGCGAGGGGCAGCGCCCCTGACGCGGCTTTACAGTAGCAGTGGCACGGGGTAGGTCGCGCCTTCGCAACGCGGGGTGAAGCATGGTCGGGGTTTTTGCCGGCATCGATTTCGGCACGTCGAATTCGACCGTAGGTCTGGCCGATGCGCGCGGCGCGCGGCTCGTGGCGCTTGAAGAAAGCCATGTAACCCTGCCCTCTGCCGTGTTTTTCGAGGCGGACGGTGCACCGGCGTCTTTCGGTCGTGCAGCCATGGCGGCATATCTCGAGGGCGACGAAGGGCGGCTGATGCGGGGGCTGAAAAGCACGCTCGGCTCGGCGCTGTTGGGCGAACGGACGGTGGTGGGCAACCGGTCGGTCACCTTCCGCGATGTGCTGCAACGTTTCATCGGTCATCTGCGCCTTCGGTTGGATCAGACCCAACCCGGCCTGCGGCAGGCGGTGTTCGGACGGCCCGTGCATTTCGTCGACAACGATCCTGCCGGGGACGCGGCGGCGGAAGAGTCGTTGGGGTTGATCGCGCGGGCCTGCGGCTTCGACGACGTCGCTTTCCAGTACGAACCGGTCGCCGCGGCACTGCATTACGAGCAAGGGCTGAGCGCCGAGGAAGTCGTGCTTGTCTTCGACATCGGTGGCGGCACGTCCGACATCTCGATCCTGCGCCTGTCGCCGGAACGGGCGCGGTCCGCGCACCGGATGGGCGATATCCTTGCCAACGGCGGTATCAGGGTTGGCGGGACCGATTTCGACCGTTTGCTGTCTTTGGCCGAGGCGATGCCGCATTTGGGATATCTGTCGTCCACCAAGGGTGGCGCGGGGATCATGCCGCGGCACTATTATCTGGACCTTGCCACGTGGCACCGGATCAACGCGCTTTACACGGCGCGGACGGAAGCCGACCTCAAGGCCCTGCGGCACGAGGCGGACCGGCCAGAACTGCTCGACCGGATGATGCGGGTGGTGGCGGGGCGGCATGGGCATGCTGTGGCGATGGAAGTCGAGCGGGTGAAGATCGAATTGTCGGGGGCCGAGGCGTCGCGCCTTTTGCTGGCGCCGATGACCGGCGGGCCAAACCCGGTGGCGCGGCGCGACCGGTTCGAGGCGGCGGTCGAGGCTCCGGTCGCGCGGATCGCCGGCTTGATCCACGACACGGTGGCCGAAGCAGGGCTGACGGCAGAGCGGATTGCCACGGTGTTCCTGACGGGCGGGTCGTCGCAACTGCCTGTCCTGCGGGCCACGGTGGCAGCGGCGCTGCCTGCGGCGCGGCTTGCAACGGGCGACATGCTCGGGTCGGTCGGGACGGGTCTGGCACTGGATGCGCGGCGGCGCTTTGGCTGAGGGGTTGAAGGTGGGGCGTGTTTGACGCAGCATTCGTCTGCGAAGGAGAACGCCCATGCCCGTCAAGAACCGCTTTGCCGAACTGCTGCCCGAGATCACCGCGTGGCGGCGCGATTTCCACGAGCATCCCGAACTGCTGTTCGACGTGCATCGCACGTCGGCGCGGGTGGCCGAATTGCTGCGGTCTTTCGGCTGCGACGAGGTGGTGACGGGGATCGGGCGCACGGGCGTTGTGGGCGTCATCAAAGGCCGGACCGACAGCGCGGGCCGCGTGGTGGGCTTGCGGGCCGATATGGACGCGCTGCCGATCCGCGAGCAGACGGGTGTTGCCTATGCCAGCAAGGTCGAAGGCAAGATGCACGCCTGCGGGCATGACGGGCATACGGCGATGCTGCTGGGTGCGGCGAAATACCTGTGCGAGACGCGCAATTTCGACGGCACCACGGTGATTATCTTCCAGCCCGCCGAAGAAGGCGGTGGTGGCGGGCGCGAGATGGTGGCCGATGGCATGATGGACCGCTGGGGGATTCAGGAAGTCTACGGCATGCACAATATGCCCGGCATTCCGGTGGGCCATTTTGCCATCCGCCCCGGCGCGCTGATGGCGGCGGCGGACCAGATCGAGATCACGGTGACGGGCAAGGGTGGCCATGCTGCCAAACCGCATGACTGCATCGATACCACGCTGGTGTCGGCGCAGATCATCGTGGCGCTGCAAAGCATCGCCAGCCGCAATGTCGATCCGCTCAAGCAGGTGGTGGTTTCGGTCTGCACGGTCGAGACCGACAGCTCGGCGCATAACGTCATTCCGCAGGTCGTGAAGATGAAGGGCACGGTGCGGACCATGGATCCTGCGGTGCAGGATATGGTCGAGCGGCGGATTTCCGAGGTCGTGGCTGGGGTGGCGATGGCTTTTGGCGCGACTGCACGTGTCGATTACGCGCGCGGCTATCCGGTGACTGTAAACGCGCCCGAGAACACGCGCCACGCGGTTGCCGTGGCGCAGGCGGTTTCGGGCCATGTCGATGCCGAGACCGCGCCCCTGATGGGGGCCGAGGATTTCAGCTTCATGCTGAACGAAAGGCCCGGCGCTTACATCTTCGTCGGCAATGGCGACACGGCGATGGTGCATCATCCCGCCTACAATTTCGACGACGACGTGATCCCCTTTGGCGCAAGCTGGTATGCAGGGATGGCCGAGGCGCGTATGCCGCAAGCCTAGTCGTAGGAAAGGCGCGTGGCCTTGCCACGGAAAATGACATAGGCGAGCACGGTATAGCCCAAGATCACCGGCAGCACGCACAGCGTGCCGACAAGGATGATCGACAGACTTTCCGTGCTCGACGCCGCCTGCCAGATCGTCAGCTTGTCGGGCACGATGAACGGGTAGAAACTGTAGGCCATGCCGAAGAACCCCAGCACCATCAGCACGACGGCTCCGGCAAAGGGGAACCAGGCAAAGCTGTCGTCGCGTGTGGGCAGGCGGCGCAGCGCCAGCCAGATCATCACCACGAGCAGGCCCGACATCAGCGGCAAGGGTGCGAGGGTGACGATTTCGGGGAAGCGGAACCATTTGTCGAAGATACGGGGGCTGACGAGCGGGGTTGCCACCGACACGGCCCCCATCCCGAGCACCATGCCCCAGATACCGCCCTGCGCCCATGCGACGGCTTTGCGTTGCAACTCGCCATCGGTTTTCAGAATCGTCCACGCCGCGCCGATAAAGCTGTAGGCGACTGCCAGCGCGCCGGCGGTCAGGGTGGCGAAGGCAATCTCGGGCCAGCCCCAGCGCAGGCCCATCACATACATGCCCAGCATGAAGCCCTGCGACAGCGCAGTCATAAGGCTTCCGGTCCAGAAGGCCGCGTCCCAGGGGCGTTTGTGGGCGACAGGTGCCTTGGCGCGGAATTCGAAAGCCACCCCGCGCAGGATCAGCCCGATCAACATCACCGCGACGGGCAGGTAAAGTGCGGTCAGGATCGCGCCATGGGCGGCGGGAAAGGCCACCAGCAACAGGCCGATGGCAAGCACAAGCCATGTTTCGTTGGCATCCCAGAACGGACCGATCGAGGCGACCATGCGGTCACGTTCGTCGACAGTGGCGAAGGGGAAAAGAAGCCCTACGCCAAGGTCGAATCCGTCCAGCACCACGTAAAGCAGGATCGACAGGCCCATCAGACCGGCAAAGATCAGCGGCAGGGCTTCGGGGGTGAACATCGGCTTACTCCGCCGGTTGCAGGGCGGGCGAGACGGTCGGCTGGAAGCCCGACCCCTTGCGGGCCAGATGGAAGATCGCTCCGATATAGGCGACGAGCAGTGCCAGATAGATGGCGAAATACGCCAGCAGCGACGAAAGCACCATGCCGCTTGCCACATCTCCGACAGCGGCTTTGGTGGTCAGCACGCCCTGCACAAGCCACGGCTGGCGGCCGATTTCGGTGGTGTACCAACCCGCAAGTGTGGCGATCCATCCGGCGAAGGTCATTGCAGTCAGCAGCATAAGGTAGGGGCGGGGCAGGGCGGCGGCACCGCGCCGCCAGATCAGGGCAACGCCCAGCCATGACGCAGCCAGCATGGCAACGCCCGTGCCGATCATCACGCGGAAGGAATAGAACACGGGCGCTACGGGCGGGTGCAGGGGGGTGCCGTCGGCCGCGACGAAATCGTTCAGCCCGGGGACGACCCCGGCGGGGTCGTGCTTGAGGATCACCGAGGCCATCGACGGGATGGCGATTTCATAGCGGTTTTCGCGTGCGGTCTGGTCGGGAATGGCGAACAGGACCAAGGGCACGTTGCTTTGGGTGTTCCAGTTCGCCTCCATCGCCGCCACTTTCTGCGGCTGGTGTTCCAGCGTGTTCAGCCCGTGCATGTCGCCCGCGATGATCTGCACTGGCATCAGCAGGGCGCCGAGGACGAGACCGAAACGCAACCCGCTGGCGACAGACGCGTCACGGTCACCCGTCAGGTGACGATAGGCCGATACGCCTGCCACAAGGAAGGACACGGTCAGCGCACTGGCCAGCAGCATGTGGACAAGGCGGTAGGGCATCGACGGGTTGAAGATAATCGCCCACCAGTCGGTTGCAAACACCACGCCATCGCGCAATTCGTATCCGGCCGGTGTATGCATCCATGAATTCAGCACGATGATCCAGAATGCGCTCATGGTGGTGCCGAAGGCGACGAGAAAGGTTGCCAGCGTATGCACCCAGACCGGCACCCGGCTGGCCCCGAACAGCATGATGCCAAGGAAGACCGCTTCGAGGAAAAAGGCGGTGAGCACCTCGTAGGCCAGAAGCGGGCCAGCGACATTGCCCACGGTCTGCATGAAACCGGGCCAGTTGGTGCCGAACTGGAAAGACATGGTAATGCCCGACACCACGCCAAGGGCGAAGGACAGGGCGAAGACCTTTACCCAGAACATGTAAAGATCCATCCACTTGCGGTCGCGCGTGACCTGAAAGCGCAGCTTGAAGAACAGCAGCGCCCAGCCGAGCGCTATGGTGATCGTGGGAAACAGGATGTGGAACGAGATGTTCGCGCCGAACTGGATGCGCGAGAGCACGAGGGTATCCATGATGCACCTTTTCCTGACCGTTGCTGCCCATATAGGCCCGTGCGCTTCGGTTGGAAGGTGCCTGCGACAGGCTGCCCTAGGTTGCGGTTGGTTGGCCCCCTCACCCCATCCCTCTCCCCCATGGGGAGAGGGGGCACGTTGCGAGGGGGGCAGTCCCAGGCTTGCGTTGCCTCAACCGGTATCGGGCGGGGTCAGCCGCCCGTATGGCTCATGTGGCGGGTCATCTGGCCAGTCACGGACTGGCGCGAGTAGTCGAAATCATGGCCCTTGGGCTTGCGCGCGATGGCGGCGCGGATGGCCTGTTCGACCATCGCATCGTCGGGGCTGGCGCGGAGAGGCGCGCGCAGGTCGGCCATGTCTTCCTGCCCGAGGCACATATACAATTCACCCGTGCAGGTAAGCCGCACGCGGTTGCAGGATTCGCAGAAATTGTGGGTGAGCGGGGTGATGAAGCCGACCTTCTGGCCGGTTTCGGCGATGCGGACATAGCGGGCAGGGCCGCCGCTGCGATCGTCGAGGTCAGTGACCGCGAAACGGGCCGCGATGCGGGCGCGAAGGTCCTTGAGCGACCAATATTGGTCGAGCCGGTCTTCGTTGCCCAGATCGCCCATCGGCATGACTTCGATGAAGGTCAGATCGTGCCCTTCGCGGGCGCACCAGTCGAGGAGGGGAAAAAGCTCGTACTCGTTGAAGCCTTTCAGCGCCACGGTGTTGATCTTGACCCGCAATCCCGCCGCCTTGGCAGCTGCGATTCCGTCGAGCACCTGGCCCAGGCGGCCCCAGCGGGTGATGTCGGCGAATTTCTGCGCGTCGAGCGTGTCGAGCGAGACGTTGATGCGCTTGACGCCGCAATCGGCCAGTTCGGCGGCGTATTTCGCGAGTTGCGAGCCGTTCGTCGTAAGGGTGAGTTCGCGCAGCGCACCGCTTTCAAGATGGCGCGACATGGCGCGGAAGAAGGTCATGATGCCCTTGCGGACCAGCGGTTCGCCCCCCGTGATGCGCAGTTTTTCAACGCCGAGATGGACGAAAGCGGTGCAAAGACGGTCGAGTTCTTCCAAGGTGAGAAGGTCGGCCTTGGGCAGGAAGGTCATGTTTTCCGACATGCAGTAAACGCAGCGGAAATCGCAGCGGTCGGTGACCGACACCCGCAGATAGGAAATCGGACGGGCAAAGGGGTCGACGAGCGGGACAAGTTGGTTGGCCATGGACCATAGTTAGGAAGTTGGCGCTGAACCCGCAAGCGCCGAAGCGGCGGTTGATCGGCCAAGGGCGTCAGACTATGGTCGAAGCCATGAAACATCTAATAGTTGTCACGCTGATCCTGTCCTTGTCATCTTGCGGGGTTGCCGAAGCACTGCGGCAGGGTCCGCCCGAAGCCCTGCCCGTTGCGCCTGCCAGCGGTGCCACGCCGTCAATCGGTACGGGGGCGGCACGAAGTGCCGCCGCACTCGACGCGACGAGCGCCGAGGAAAGGGCTGCCGCCCTATCAGCCGGTGCCACGGGCGGGGATGAATTGGGACAGGTCGTGGTGTCGTTGGGCGATCCTGCCATGCAAGGGTTCTGGCTGCGGTCTTCGCTGGTGACGGCACCTGTCAAAGGGCGCGTCGTCACCGACGAGGGCGCGTCGATTGCGGTCGATCTGCTGCCCGGATCGGGGGCGGCACAACTGTCGCTTCCGGCCTTTCGCGCGCTGGGCCTGCCGTTGACCGGTCTGCCGCGGGTGACGGTCTATTCCGGTTAGAAACGGTCTGACCCCACCGTTGCGCCGTGAGTATTTGGCGCAAGGGTGAACGTGAGATTGGTCAGGCCAGGAAGCGCGAGGCTTCCTTGCGGGCAAAGGATTTGAGGCCAGCGCCATGCGCGTCGAGGAATGCGCGGGCGCGGGTTGCATCGTGCTTGGACAGGTCGCGGACCCACCATGCGATGGCCTTCTGGATGAACCAGTCGCGGTCGGTCACGTAAGCTGCCGCCCAGCCGAGCGCGGTTTCGCGCATCGCGAGGTCGGAGTCTTTGGGGAAGTTCATCTTGGCATAGGGCAGGGTGATGACCAGCGCTGCGCGACGGGTCCACATATTCGGGCTTTGCGTCCAGGTGGCGACCGTATCGATCCGAGACGGGTCTGCGACGAGGCGCTTTTGGCCTGCTGTCGTGGCCTGATCGGCGGTGGCCCAACCGTTGAAAGCGGTGGTCCAGCCGCAAATCAGTGTCCATGCGGCATCGTCGGGGCGCATGCGGGCCTGTGCCAGCAATTTGGCGGCGGCGACCATGGCTTCGTGCACATCCGAGCGCCAGAGTTCCGCGGCCAAAGCGATGCGGTCGTCGAGCGGAAGGTCGGCGCGCCACTGTGCCACCAGTTCTTCGACCTGCGGGACGGGGACGCCGAGGTAGCGGCGTTTGACCTTGTGGTACTCGGCGGCCTCGACCGCCTTGACCGGATCGGCAAGGGCCGTGATCCGGTCAAGTGCAGCCTGTGCTTCGGGCGTCAGGATGACGGGTTCGGGCAGCGGTTCGGCGGCGGTTTCGCCCGCGTCATCTTGCACCGTTTCGGGCATGTCGCCATCTTCGGGTTCGTCCATCGGTTCGTCGGTCCACGTGCCGTTCATTCCACTGTCACCGATTTTGCAAGGTTGCGGGGTTGGTCGACATCGGTGCCTTTGGCGATGGCGGTGTGATAGGCAAGCAGTTGCGCAGGCAGCGCATAGAGGATCGGGGCAAAGGCGGGCGGCATGTCGGGCAGGGTCAGCGTGCGCCATGCGCCCACGCCCGCCTCGGCCACGCCTTGCGCGTCAGAGATCAGCAGCACCTTGCCGTGGCGGGCCATGACCTCTTGCATGTTCGACACGGTCTTGTCGAAAAGCGCATCGCGCGGGGCCATGACGATCACGGGAACGGCGGCGTCGATCAGGGCGATGGGACCGTGTTTGAGTTCGCCCGACGCGTAGCCTTCGGCGTGGATGTAGCTGATTTCCTTAAGCTTCAGCGCGCCTTCGAGGGCGAGAGGGAACATCGCGCCGCGCCCCAGAAAAAGGATGTCTTGCGCCTTTGCCAGATCGTCGGCGATGGCGGCGATGGGGGTCGACAGGGCCAGCGCGTGGTTCATCAGGCCCGGCAAGTTGCGCAGCGATTGCAGATGCAAGGCCAGGGTTGCGGCGTCGATGCGGCCCCGATCGGACGCGGCTTTCAGCGCGAGGAGGGCGAGCACGGTGAGTTGGCAGGTGAAGGCCTTGGTCGAGGCGACGCCGATCTCGACCCCCGCAAGGATGGGAAGCGACAGATCGCTTTCGCGGGCGATGGAGGAGGTGGGTACGTTCACCACCGACACGACCCTTGCTACCTTGCCCGTGGCATACCGCAAGGCGGCAAGCGTATCGGCCGTCTCGCCCGACTGGCTGACAAAGAGCGCCCACGAGGAAGGTGAAAGCGGCGGTTCGCGGTAGCGGAATTCGGAGGCCACGTCGATTTCGGCAGGCAGGCCCGCAATCTGTTCGAACCAGTATTTCGCCACGTGGCAGGCATAGGAAGCGGTGCCGCAGGCGACCATGGTGATGCGGTCGACGGTCGAGAAATCGACGCCATCCGGCAGGGTCAACGCGCCCTCGGCGGTGGTGTAATGGCGCAGGGCATCCGCGATCACCACGGGCTGTTCGGCGATTTCCTTGGCCATGAAATGCTTGTATCCGGCCTTTTCGACGCGGTTTTCCGCAATCTGGATGCGGCTTTCGGGACGGTTGGCCGGGCGGTCTGCGGCGTCAAAGATTTCGGCGCCTGCCCGCGTCACGATGGCCCAATCGCCCTCGTCCAGATAGGTGATGCGGTCGGTCATCGGGGCGAGCGCTATGGCATCGGAGCCGACGAACATCTCGCCCGCGCCGTGGCCGATGGCCAAGGGGCTGCCCTTGCGGGCGGCGATCATCAGGTCGTCATGGCCGTCGAACAGGAAACACAGCGCAAAGGCCCCGTGCAGGCGGTGCAGCGTTGCGCGGGCGGCCTGAACCGGGGTCATGCCGCCGTCGATGAAGCGCTGGGCAAGAAGCGCGATGGTTTCGGTGTCGGTCTGGGATTCCTGTGCGTAACCTGCGGCGGCCAGCTCTTCGCGCAGGTCGCGGAAATTCTCGATGATGCCGTTGTGCACGACGGCGACGGGGCCGGCCTTGTGCGGGTGGGCGTTGGTGACGGTCGCTGCACCATGGGTGGCCCAGCGGGTGTGGCCGATGCCGGATTTTCCGGCGAGGGGTTCGTGAACCAGAAGGTCGGACAGGTTCACCAGCTTGCCGACGGCGCGGCGGCGGTCGAGTTTGCCGCCATTCACGGTGGCGATGCCCGCGCTATCATAACCGCGATATTCCAGCCGCTTGAGCGCCTCGACCAGCAGGGGAGCGGCTTCGTGATTGCCAAGGACGCCGACGATTCCACACATGTCACGCGTCCTTCTTGGCGGCTTTGAGGGCGCGCAGGCGGTCGAACAGTTTGATGGAAAGGCCGGGTTTGTTGACCTGTTTGGCGCGGCCAATGGCAACGGCACCGGCAGGCACGTCTTCGGTGATGACCGATCCGCTGCCCGTCAGCGCGCCGTCACCCACGCTGACCGGGGCGACGAGCATGGTGTCAGACCCGATAAAGGCGCGTTTGCCGATGCGCGTTCGGTGTTTCATCACGCCGTCGTAGTTGCAGGTTACGGTGCCTGCACCGATGTTGGTAAACTCGCCCACATCCGCGTCACCGATGTAGGACAGGTGGCCGACCTTGACGCCTTCGTCGAGCATGGCGTTCTTGATCTCGACGAAATTGCCGACATGCACGCCTTCGGCCAGTTCGGCACCGGGGCGCAGGCGGGCGAAGGGGCCGACATCGGCACCACGGCTGATGTGGCACCCTTCGAGGTGGCAAAAAGCCTTGATCTCGGCTTCGGATTCGATGGTGACGCGGGGGCCGAAGACCACGTTGGGACCGATGATCGTATCGCGGCCGATGGTGGTATCGAGTGCGAAGAAGACGGTGTCGGGGGCTATCAGCGTGACACCGTTTTCCATCGCTTCGGCGCGGGCGCGGGTTTGGAAGGCGGCCTCGGCTGCGGCGAGTTCGGCGCGGGTGTTGATGCCCATGGTTTCGGCTTCGTCACACAGCACGAGGCCTGCCGAAAGCCCTTCGGCTCGGGCGAGCGCGACGATGTCGGTCAGGTAGTATTCGCCCGCTGCATTGTCATTGCCGACCTTGTGGCACAGGCGGAACAGGGTTTCGACATCGGCACAGATCACGCCCGAATTGCAAAGGGTTATGTCGCGTTCTTCGGGCGATGCATCCTTATACTCGACGATCCGGTCAAGGCTGTCGCCCTGCGCCACGAGCCTGCCGTAGCGGCCGGGGTCGGCGGCGTGAAAGCCAAGCACGACGACGGCGTGCTTGTCGCGGGCGTCGAGCATGGCTTGCAGCGTTTCGGGGCGCACGAAAGGGGTGTCGCCGTATAGCACGATCGCGTTGCCCGCCATGCCTGCCATGGCCGTTTCGGCCTGAAGCACGGCATGGGCGGTGCCGCGTTGTTCGGCCTGATGCGCCGTCAGGGCCGAGTCGTCGAAGGCGCGGGCGGCTTTGGCCACGGCTTCGGCACCATGGCCTGTGACGACGACGATGCGGTCGGGGTCGAGCGACTGGCCCGCTGCCATGGCATGGTGCAACAGCGGTGCCGCGCCAAGCCGGTGCAACACTTTTGGCAGGTCGGAATTCATCCGCGTGCCTTGCCCTGCGGCGAGAATGATCAGCGAAACCTGCATGCTGCCCCTTTCTTTCTTGTTGCGCCCGTTTTACGCCCAAAGGACGGGTCCGCAAGGGGCGGCCTTTCACACGAGGTTTCGGGGTGTTGCAAGCGAAACGAACGGTCGTCTTCGATCTCGACGGCACATTGGCCGATACCTCTGGCGACCTTTTGGCCGCCGCGAATGCCTGCTTTTCGGCGTTGGGGCATGACGGGCTGCTGACCGAGGCGGATACGCTGACAGCTTTTCATGGCGGGCGGGCGATGCTGCGTCTGGGCTTTTCGCGGCTGGGAGCGTGGGACGAGGCGATGATCGACGGGCAATATCCTTTGTTGCTGAAGGCCTATGCGGGGGCGATCGATACGCACACGCGGCTGTACCCTGGTGCGCTGGCGGCGGTGGAAACCCTGCGATCGCGCGGGTTTCTGGTGTCGGTCTGCACCAACAAGCCCTCGGCGCTGGCCGAGACCTTGCTTCAGCGTCTGGGCATCCGCGATCTGTTCGGCGCGATGATCGGGGCCGATACGCTGCCGGTGCGCAAGCCGGATGCAGCGCCCTATGTGGCGGCGGTTGAACGGGCGGGCGGCGTGGTGGGGCGGTCGATGCTGATCGGAGACACCGACACAGACCGCAAGACCGGACTTGCTGCGGGGGTTCCGGTGGCGCTTGTGACATTCGGTCCCGAGGGGCATGGTATCGCACGGCTTGAACCCGAGGCGCTGTTGCATCATTTCGATGATCTGCCGGACCTTGCCGAAAGGATGCTTGCGTGATGAACGGACCCGAGCGGTTTACAGGTAGTTTCACCCAGCAAGAACCGATCCCCGAAGAAGCGATCGAGGCGGCGGTAGAGGTGCTGCGCCACGGGCGGCTGCACCGTTACAACACCGCGCCCGGTGAGGTGGCGCAAACCGCTTTGCTGGAAGAGGAATTCGCGGCGCTGGTGGGGGCGAAATACTGTCTGGCGGTGGCGTCGGGCGGCTATGCGCTGGGGTGCGCCTTGCGGGCGGTGGGGGTGGGTGCGGGCGATGCCGTGCTCACCAACGCCTTTACGCTGGCGCCTGTGCCGGGGTCGATTGCCGCCGTGGGGGCGCGGCCTGTGTTCGTCGAGGTGACGGATGATCTGACCATCGATCTGGCACATCTGGAAGCCATGGCGCTGGACAGTGGGGCGCGGGTTCTGATGCTGTCGCACATGCGGGGGCACCTGTGCGACATGGATGCGCTTATGGCGATTTGCGACCGTCTGGGTGTGACGGTGATCGAGGATTGCGCGCATACGATGGGGGCAAGCTGGCGCGGGGTGCCGTCGGGGCGGCACGGGCTGGTGGGGTGCTATTCGATGCAGACCTACAAGCATATAAATTCCGGCGAGGGCGGGTTTCTGGTGTCGGATGACCCGCAGGTGATGGCGCGGGCCGTGCTGCTGTCGGGGTCGTACATGCTGTACGGGCGGCATCGGGCTGCGCCGCCGGTCGAGGCATTCGAGGCGATCCGGCTGGAAATTCCCAATGTTTCCGGACGGATGGACAATTTGCGGGCCGCGATCCTGCGGCCGCAGTTGCGGCTGCTGGACGACCGGCGGCACCGCTGGGGCGTGCTTTACCGCACGATGGAGTCGGGGCTGCGCGATACTGCCGGATTGCGGCTGGTGGTGCGGCCGCAAGAGGAGGTTTACGTTGCTTCGTCCTTTCAGTTCCTGTTGCCGGATTGGGCCGAGGGGCGGGTGCGGGCACTTCTGGCGCGGTGTGCGGAGCGGGGGGTCGAGTTGAAATGGTTCGGCGCGCCGGAGCCTGTGGCCTTTACCTCGCGCTATGAACATTGGGCCTATGCCAAGCCCGTGGCCCTGCCGCAGTCCGACCGGATTCTGGCGGGGTTGATCGACATGCGCCTGCCGCTGACATTTTCGCCCGATGATGTGGCGCTGATTGCGCGGATCATCCGCGCCGAGGTTCTGGCCGTGCAGCAAGCCGAGGATGTGCCGGTCGCGGCGCTGGCACTGGGCGACTGACCGACGGGTATTTCGCGGTTAGGTCAGGGTGCCACGCTTGCGCCTGACTGCCACAGCGGCACGGTCGATATCGACATCTTGGCCGAGCCTGTGCTGACATCGCTGGCATGGGCGAGATAGACCAAGCTATTGTTTGCCTTGTCATAAATCCGTGTCACGCGCAGGCTTTTGAAGATGAGCGAGCGGCTGGTGGCGAATATCTGTTCGCCTTCGGGATCGGTCGAGATGTCGCCAAGCGTGATCGGGCCGGTCTGGCGGCAGGCGATGGAGCTGTTGGAGGGGTCTTCGAACCAGTTGCCCTGAAACAGCCGGTCGAGGGTGGAGCGTTCGAAATAGGCGACGTGGCAGGTGACTCCCTGAACCTTTGGGTCGGTCAGGGCTTCGACCACGATGTCGTTGCCGATCATGTCGACGCCGATCTTTCCAATCTCGTCGGCGTGGACGGGTGCTGCGAGCAGGGCGAGGGCAAGAAAGGTGCGTTTCATCGGGCGACTCGGGGTTCGGGGTGCCGTGCCAGAAAAGCGTATCGGGGTGGTGCGGGAAAGCGGTTTGCGGGATGCACAAGCGATGCACAGCGGATGCACGCTTTTTTGCGCAGCGCTTACTTTTCATCAAGACTTCGCAAAGCCGGTGTGCCGCTGCATACAATCGGCGGAATCCCTTGTCGCAGCCATGTCTTTTCGGATGGCCTTTGGTTGACCCCGCGCGGGGGGCGGAGTAAACGGTGCGGCAAGAGAACAAGTGGCCCGTCAGTGGTTGCATCTCGCCAGTCGCCAGCCGAAGGAGCACCCCGTGGACACTCTTCTCCGCGAGTATCTTCCGATCATCATCCTGCTTGCCTTGGCCATCGGGCTGGGGCTGGTGCTGCTGCTTGCGGCGGCGCTGATCGCGGTGAGAAACCCCGACCCCGAAAAGGTTTCGGCCTATGAATGCGGGTTCAACGCATTTGACGACGCGCGGATGAAATTCGACGTGCGGTTCTATCTGGTGTCGATCCTGTTCATCATCTTCGATCTGGAAGTCGCCTTTCTGTTTCCGTGGGCGGTCGCTTTTGGCGATCTGTCGATGGCGGGGTTCTGGTCGATGATGGTGTTTCTGGCGGTGCTGACCATCGGCTTTGCCTATGAATGGAAAAAAGGAGCGCTGGAATGGGAGTGAGTACTTCCGTCAACACTGCGGGGGGCGACCCCGAGGTTGCCACGCAGGCGCTGAACCGCGAGTTGCAGGACAAGGGTTTCATCCTGACCTCGACCGAGGATATCATCAACTGGGCGCGGATCGGGTCGTTGCACTGGATGACATTCGGTCTGGCCTGCTGCGCGGTCGAGATGATGCATACCAGCATGCCGCGCTATGATCTGGAGCGTTTCGGGGTCGCGCCGCGCGCGTCGCCGCGCCAGTCGGACCTGATGATCGTGGCGGGCACCTTGACCAACAAGATGGCCCCCGCGCTGCGCAAGGTTTACGACCAGATGCCGGAACCGCGCTATGTGATCAGCATGGGATCCTGTGCCAATGGCGGCGGCTATTACCACTATAGCTATTCGGTGGTGCGCGGTTGTGACCGGATCGTTCCGGTGGACATCTACGTTCCCGGATGCCCGCCCACGGCCGAGGCGCTGCTTTACGGCATCTTGCAGTTGCAGCGGAAAATCCGCCGCACCGGCACCATCACGCGCTGAGGGGAAACCATGTCCGAAGCCCTGCAAGAACTGGCGGCCCATCTGGCGCTGAAGCATCCCGACGCGGTGCTGGGCAGCGCGGTGGCCTTTGGCGAGTTGACGGTCGAGATCGCGCCGCAGCGTCTGGAAGCCGTGGTGGAATTCCTGCGTGACGACAGCGCCTGCCGCTTTACGTCGCTGGTGGATATCACCGCCGTCGACCACCCCGAGCGCGAAAAGCGTTTCGACATGGTTTACCATTTCCTGTCGATGTACCAGAACCACCGCATCCGCCTGAAGCTGGCCATCGGCGAGACGGACATGGTGCCATCGCTGATCGAGGTGCATCCGAGCGCCAACTGGTTCGAGCGCGAAGTGTTCGACATGTTCGGCATCCTGTTTTCGGGCCACCCCGACCTGCGCCGCATCCTGACCGATTACGGCTTTCGCGGCTTTCCGCTGCGCAAGGATTTTCCGACGACCGGCTATACCGAGGTGCGCTACGACGAGGCGCAAAAGCGCGTGGTCTATGAACCCGTCAAGCTGGTGCAGGAATACCGCCAGTTCGATTTCATGAGCCCGTGGGAGGGTGCCGAATACATCCTTCCCGGCGACGAGAAGAAGGCCTGAACGGGTGGGCGCGGAACCGACATTCCTGTTTTGCGTAGGAGCGACCAAGGCGGGCACGTCCTGGCTGTATCGCTACCTTTCGCGGCACCCCGAGTGTCATCTGCGCAGCATCAAGGAATTGCATTATTTCGACATGATCGAGAGTGGCAACTTTGCACGGCACCGCAGTCGCGAAGAGCGGCGGATGGCAGCTTTGCTGGCTGAACAGGCCAGTGGCGCGCCAATGGGGGCGTTTCGTGCGCGGTTGCTGAAAGACGCCGAGGATTGGGTTTCGGTCATCGGTCGCGAGGGCGAGGATATTGGTGCCTATCGCGCTTATCTGACCGAGGGTCGCGGGGCGCGGCATGTGGTGGGCGACGTGACGCCTGCCTATGCGCTGTTGCCTGTTGCACGGTTGCAGGCCATGGCCCGCATGGCGGCGGATGTGCGCTTTGTCTATCTGTTGCGCGATCCGGTGTCGCGGTTGTGGTCGCAGGCGCGGATGGTGGCCTATCGCAAGGCGGCGTCGCTGGCCGAATTTCCGGCCCGTGCCGTGCAGGTGATGGGCGAAATGATCGACGCGATCGGCGCGGGGCGTTCTGACCGCGAGGATTATATCGGGACCATCAGCCGCTTGCGGGCCGCTGTCAGCCCGTCGCGGCTGCTGGTCCAGTTGCAGGACGAGATGATGACGGTGCCGGGGATCGCGCGTTTGTGCGGTTTTCTGGGAATCACCGTGGTTGCGGCCGAATTTGACAAGCGGGTGCATGAAGGTACGCCGCTTGCCTTGGACGAGGGGCTTCGGGCCCGTGCGCAGGTGGCGCTGCGTCCGCAATACGACTTTGTCGCCACGCTGTTTCCGGAGCTTCCGGACAGTTGGCGCAGGAACATGATCGGGGTTTACGGATGATGGATGGCAGCTTCGACGACGCGTTGACGGGCGAGCAGAAGATCCGCAACTTCAACATCAACTTCGGCCCGCAGCACCCTGCGGCGCATGGCGTGTTGCGTCTGGTGCTGGAGTTGGACGGCGAGATCGTCGAGCGTTGCGATCCGCATATCGGCCTGCTGCATCGCGGGACCGAGAAGCTGATGGAAAGCCGGACCTATCTGCAGAACCTGCCGTATTTCGACCGGCTGGATTATGTCGCGCCGATGAATCAGGAACATGCCTGGTGTCTGGCAATCGAGCGGCTGACCAATACCGCCGTGCCGCGCCGTGCCAGCCTGATCCGTGTGCTTTATTCGGAAATCAGCCGGATTTTGAACCACCTGCTGAACGTGACCACGCAGGCGATGGACGTGGGTGCCTTGACGCCTCCGCTGTGGGGGTTCGAGGAACGCGAGAAGCTGATGGTGTTTTATGAACGCGCATCGGGGTCGCGGCTGCATGCGGCCTATTTCCGGCCCGGTGGCGTGCATCAGGACCTGACCGCATCGCTGATCGACGATATCGACGCATGGGCGGACCATTTCCCCAAGGTGCTGGACGATATCGACACGCTGTTGACCGAAAACCGCATCTTCAAGCAACGCAATGCCGATATCGGCGTGGTGACCGAGGATGATATCCAGAAATGGGGTTTTTCCGGCGTGATGGTGCGGGGGTCGGGTCTGGCGTGGGATTTGCGCCGCAGCCAGCCTTATGAATGTTATGACGAATTCGACTTTATGATCCCGATCGGCAAGAACGGCGATTGCTATGACCGCTATCTGTGCCGCATGGCCGAAATGCGCGAGTCGACCAAGATCGTGCGGCAGGCGATTGCCAAGCTGCGGGTGGAAAAGGGCGACGTTCTGGCGCGGGGCAAGATCACGCCGCCCAAGCGGGACGAGATGAAGACCAGCATGGAAGCGCTGATCCATCACTTCAAGCTTTACACCGAAGGCTTCCACGTGCCGGCGGGCGAGGTCTATGCCTCGGTCGAGGCGCCCAAGGGCGAGTTCGGGGTTTATCTGGTGGCGGACGGGTCGAACAAACCTTACCGCGCCAAGATCCGCGCGCCGGGGTTTTTGCATCTGCAAGCCATGGATTACATCTGCAAGGGGCATCAGCTTGCTGACGTCTCTGCCATCATCGGCACGATGGATGTCGTGTTCGGGGAGATCGACCGCTAATGCTACGCCGCCTTCATCCCGTCCAGCCGGACAGCTTTGCCTTTACTCCTGCCAACCTTGACTGGGCGCGGGGGCAGATTTCCAAATACCCCGAGGGGCGGCAGGCGAGTGCCATCATTCCGCTTTTGTGGCGGGCGCAAGAGCAAGAGGGCTGGCTGTCGCGCAAGGCCATCGAGACGGTCGCGGATATGCTGGGCATGGCCTATATCCGTGCGCTGGAAGTGGCGACGTTCTACTTCATGTTCCAGCTGCAACCCGTTGGGTCGGTGGCGCATATCCAGATTTGCGGCACCACGTCGTGCATGATCTGCGGGGCGGAAGAGCTGATCGCGGTGTGCAAGGAGATGATTTCCAAGACGCCGCATACGCTGTCGCTTGACGGCAAATTCTCGTGGGAAGAGGTCGAGTGTCTGGGGGCATGCGCCAATGCGCCGATGGCGCAGATCGGCAAGGATTACTACGAGGACCTGACTGCCGAGCGTTTGCGCGAGTTGATCGCGCGGTTCGGCAAGGGCGAGGTGCCGACCCCCGGCCCGCAGAACGGGCGCTATGCGGCGGAACCTTTGACGGGGTTGACCAGTCTGAAGGATTTCGAGAGCGGGCGGCAGCAATATAACGCATCGGCGCAGCGGGCGGTTGACCTGCGCGACACGGTCAAGCGCATCGACGGGACGGAAGTGCCGATCCTGACGCCGTGGCTGGGCAAGGTGGCCAAGACGGCGGCAACGGTCGCAGTCGGGGCGGCGGTCGCGGCGGTTGCGGTTGCGGCAGTGGACGCGGTGTCCAAGCCGAAGCGCGCGGCGAAGAAACCCGAGGCTGCGGCCGAGGGCACGGAGGCACCGGCCAAAAAGCCGCGTGCGACCAAGACCAAGACGGAAGGCGAGAGTTGAGTAACTGGTGACCGGGGCAAAGCCCCAAATTGAGGGACAACGCATGAAACGAGCTGAAAACCTGAACGCACCATCCTTGTCCGGTTGGCTTCTTGCAGCCGCCGCCGGATTCGCTGCTTTTCTTGTATCGAAGGTCATCGGTGGCTTCGACTGGACGCCTTCGGTGTTTTTCGGCCTTGTCGTGATGATCGGGTCGGGGCTTGTCATGGGCATGCCGTGGGGGGCTTCGGTGCCTGACGCCGATTCCGATTCCGGTGCCGCTGACGCGGCGCATGGCGGGCAGGCGGCGGCTTCTGTCGTGGCGACTGCCCCGAGTGCTTCGACCGCGCCGGTTGCATCGAGTGCTGCGGTATCGAGTGCTGCGGTGGCGGCTGCGCCTGTTGTGACGGCATCGACGGCGGCTGCGCCTGCGGTGGTGAAGGTGGCCGATGTTGCCCCGAGTGCATCGACCGCGCCGGTTGCTTCGAGTGCTGCGGCTGCGCCTGCGGTGGTGAAGGTGGCAGATGTTGCCCCGACTGCCTCGACCGCGCCGGTGGCGATGATGTCGGCCCCTGCGGTGGCGGGTGACGGCACCAAGCCTGCGGGGCTGGCTGCGGCGCGGGGCGGGGTTGCGGACGATCTGAAAAAGATCGAAGGCATCGGGCCGGCGCTGGAAAAGCTGTGCAACGAGATGGGTATTTTCCACTTTGACCAGATCGCAAACTGGGGTGCTGCCGAAGTGGCGTGGATGGACGGCAACCTGAAAGGGTTCCGTGGACGTGTGACCCGCGACAAGTGGGTGGCGCAGGCGAAACTGATCGGCTTGGTCGGCATGGATGAATTCCTGCGCCGCGCCAAGACGAACGACTACTGAGGCGGGGGATGACGCCCGAGCAGGATATGGCACTGGCACGGCAGGCGCGGATGGTCGCGCTTGTCCTTGTCGGGACCGTGGTTCTGTGGATGGGGGCGCAATTCCTCGGGGGGAAGATGAGGTGGGACGTGCGTTACGTCTTTCTCTTCGACCTTGCCGCGATGGCCGCGTTCTTCTGGACGCTGGTTGTGACGTACAGGCTCTGGCGTAAGCGCCGGAACAAATGAGGGGCTAGCGATGCTCAAGGATCAGGACCGTATCTTCACCAACCTGTACGGGATGCATGACCGCTCTCTTGCCGGTGCGAAGAAGCGCGGGCATTGGAACGGCACGGCCGAAATCATCCAGCGCGGGCGCGATACGATCATCGAGCAGGTCAAGGCGTCGGGTCTGCGGGGCCGTGGCGGGGCGGGGTTTCCGACCGGCTTGAAGTGGTCGTTCATGCCCAAGCAGAGCGACGGGCGGCCGAGCTATCTGGTGATAAACGCCGACGAGTCGGAACCGGGAACGTGTAAAGACCGCGAGATCATGCGGCACGATCCGCACACGCTGATCGAAGGGGCGCTGATTGCGTCTTTCGCGATGAATGCGAATGCCTGCTATATCTATATCCGTGGCGAATACATCCGCGAGCGCGAGGCTTTGCAGGCTGCGATCGACGAATGCTACGATGCGGGCCTGCTGGGCAAGAACGCGGCCAAGTCGGGTTGGGATTTCGACCTGTATCTGCATCATGGCGCGGGGGCCTATATCTGCGGCGAGGAAACGGCGCTTCTGGAAAGCCTTGAGGGCAAGAAGGGGATGCCGCGGATGAAGCCGCCGTTCCCCGCCGGATCGGGGCTTTATGGTTGCCCGACCACGGTGAACAACGTCGAGTCGATTGCCGTGGTGCCGACGATTTTGCGTCGCGGCGCGGATTGGTTCGCGTCGTTCGGGCGTCCGAACAATGCGGGGACCAAGCTGTTTGGCATCTCGGGGCATGTGGTGCATCCTTGCGTCGTCGAAGAGGCGATGTCGATTTCGCTGAAGGAATTGCTCGACCGGCATTGCGGTGGTGTGCGCGGCGGGTGGAAGAACCTCAAGGCGGTGATTCCGGGCGGGTCTTCGGTGCCGATGCTGAATGCGGCGCAGTGCGAGGATGCGATCATGGATTTCGACTGGCTGCGCGAGCAGCGGTCGGGTCTGGGCACGGCGGCGGTGATCGTGATGGATCAGTCGACGGACGTGATCAAGGCGATCTGGCGGTTGTCGAAGTTTTACAAGCACGAAAGCTGTGGCCAGTGCACGCCCTGCCGCGAAGGCACGGGCTGGATGATGCGGGTGATGGACCGCCTGGTGCGGGGCGAGGCCGAGGTCGAGGAGATCGACATGCTGCTGAGCGTGACGAAGCAGGTGGAGGGCCACACGATCTGCGCTTTGGGTGACGCGGCGGCATGGCCGATCCAGGGGTTGATCCGGCAGTTCCGCGACGAGATCGAGGACCGGATCAAGGCCAAGAAGACGGGTCGTATTTCGGCGGTGGCGGCGGAATGATGCGCGCTCGTGCCCTTGGCGGCGTCTTGGCGGCTGTCGTCGGGCTGGGCCTGACGGCGGGAGCCTGGGCGCAAGAGGCGGCGGCTGCGGACAAGGTGGCGCTGGCCGACAATGCCCATATCCGCGACAGCCTTGTCGCGGGGCGGGTGGCCGATGTGCTGCGCAACGAATGTGGCAGCCTGCATGCGCGGATGATCCTTGTGCTGCAAAAGCTGGAAGACCTGAAGCAATATGCCATCGCGCAGGGCTATACCGAGGCGGAGGTCAAAGCCTTCCTCAAGGACAACAAGCAGAAGCGGAAGATGAAGAAAGAGGCCGCGAAGTATCTGGCGCAGGCCGGAGCGGTCGAGGGCGACGAGGCAAGTTATTGCCGCGTCGGCAAGGACGAGATTGCCAAGGGCACCTTGGCGGGCAGTTTGTTGTGGTCGTGGTGATCATGGGCTGTGGAATACGGGCGGGCGCGTTGCGGCTGTCGGGACAAGGCGAAGGACGGGTAGGGCAATGACCAACCTCAAGAAGATCAGCATCGACGGGGTCGAGGTCGAGGTGGATGGCGCGATGACCATCATTCAGGCGGCCGAGGTCGCCGGAATCGAGATTCCGCGCTTTTGCTATCACGAGCGGCTGACGATTGCGGGCAACTGCCGGATGTGTCTGGTCGAGGTAGTGGGTGGCCCGCCGAAGCCTGCGGCATCTTGCGCGATGCAGGTCAAGGATCTGCGGCCCGGCCCGAATGGCGAGGCGCCGGTGGTCAAGACCAAGTCGCCCATGGTCAAGAAGGCCCGCGAGGGGGTGATGGAATTCCTGTTGATCAACCATCCGCTCGATTGCCCGATCTGCGATCAGGGCGGCGAGTGTGATTTGCAGGATCAGGCCATGGCTTATGGCGTGGATTTCAGCCGCTACCGCGAGCCGAAGCGGGCGAGCGATGACCTGAACCTTGGGCCGCTGGTTGCGACCAAGATGACGCGCTGCATTTCGTGCACGCGTTGTGTGCGGTTCACGTCGGAAGTGGCAGGCATCACGCAGATGGGCCAGACCGGGCGGGGCGAGGATAGCGAGATCACGTCGTATCTGGGCATGACGCTGGACAGCAACCTGCAGGGCAACATCATCGACCTGTGCCCGGTGGGTGCGCTGACGAGCAAGCCCTATGCGTTCACCGCGCGGCCTTGGGAATTGACCAAGACCGAAAGCATCGACGTGATGGATGCGCTTGGATCGAACATCCGCATCGACGCCAAGGGGCGCGAAGTGATGCGGATATTGCCGCGCAACCATGACGGCGTGAACGAGGAATGGATTTCCGACAAGACGCGTTTCGTGTGGGACGGGTTGCGCCGCCAGCGGCTGGACACGCCTTACATCCGCGACAACGGGCGTTTGCGCAAAGCGGGCTGGGGCGAGGCGCTGGTGGCCGTGGCTGCTGCGATGAAGGGCAAGCGGGTGGCAGGGATCATCGGTGATCTGGTTCCGGTCGAGGCGGCCTATTCGCTGAAGGTGTTGATCGAAGGCTTGGGCGGCAAGGTCGAGGCGCGGGTGGACGGGGCGAAGTTGCCTGCGGGGAACCGGTCGGCCTATGTCGGGACCGCGCTGATCGAGGATATCGACGGGGCCAAGGGCATATGGATCGTGGGATCGAACCCGCGGCTGGAAGCGCCGGTGCTGAATGCGCGCATCCGCAAGGCGTGGCAGTTGGGCGCACAGGTTTCGGTGATCGGGGTCGGGGCGGACCTGACCTATGATTACAAGCATCTGGGCACGGATCGTGCGGCGCTGGTGAAGGCGGCCGAAGGGGCCGAGGCGTTCGGCAAGCCTGCGGTCGTGATCGTGGGGCAGGGTGCGCTGAACGAGGCGGATGGCGAGGCGGTGCTTTCGCAGGCGATGGCATTGACCGAGAAGCTGGGGGCCAAGCTGCTGGTTTTGCACACCGCCGCGGCCCGTGTGGGTGCGATGGATGTGGGCGCTGTGACCGAAGGCGGGCTTTCGGCTGCGCTGGAAGGGGCCGAGGTTGTGTATAACCTTGGTGCCGACGAGGTGGAAATCGCCGCCGGTGCCTTTGTGATCTATCAGGGCAGCCATGGCGACCGTGGGGCGCACCGGGCCGATATCGTGCTGCCGGGGGCCGCCTATACCGAGGAAAACGGGCTGTTCGTGAACACCGAGGGCCGGCCGCAACTGGCGATGCGGGCAGGGTTCGCGCCGGGCGAGGCCAAGGAGAACTGGGCCATCCTGCGGGCGCTTTCGGCGGAACTGGGCGCGGCCTTGCCGTGGGATTCGCTGGCGGTGCTGCGGTCGCGGCTGGTTGGGGCGCATCCGCATCTGGGGCGCATCGACGAGGTGGCCGAGAACGCTTGGGCGGCTGTGCCGGTCAAGGCCACGGGCAAGGCGGATTTCCGCAATGTGGTGACGGATTTCTACCTGACCAACCCTGTCGCGCGGGCATCGAGCCTGATGGGCGAGTTGTCGGCGCTTGCCGTGGCCCGTGCGCGGGTTGCGGTGGCGGCGGAATAAGGGGATATGCGCATGGCAACGGCAGTGGCAGCGGGATGGATGGCGGCGACAGCCGGTCTGTCGGCCTGCGCGCCTGCGGCGGTTGACGAAAGCGCAGTCTTTGCGCCGTCTTACAAAGGGATCGAGACGATCCTGCTGGACGGCGATCTGGTGAATTTCCGCGTGGCCATGACGGGCGCGCGGGGGGATGGGGATGTCGATGCCTATGCACGCTGTGCGGCGGCGCAATATGCCCTGATCCGCGGCTTCGGTTTTGCCCGCCATGTGCGGACGACCGTGGCCAAGACAGGCGAAATCTGGCGCGGGGATGCGGTTTACACCATATCCGCCGCGCTTCCCCGCGGGCTGAAAACGATCGACGCCGAAGTGACGGTGCGTGATTGCGGCGCGCAGGGAATACCGACGGTTTAGGGAACAGGCAGATGGACTTCTTTTCGACTACCTTGGGGATGGCGGTGCTTGTTGCAGCACAGTGCCTGCTTGTCGTCGGCTTCGTGATGATCTCGATGCTGTTCCTTGTCTATGGCGACCGCAAGATCTGGGCCGCCGTGCAGTTGCGGCGCGGGCCGAACGTGGTGGGGCCGTGGGGCCTGCTGCAAACGGTGGCCGATGCGCTGAAATATGTGCTGAAGGAAATCGTCATTCCGGCAGGGGCGGACCGTCCGGTCTATTTCCTTGCGCCGATGCTTTCCTTTGTGCTGGCGATGATGGCTTGGGCTGTCATTCCGTTCAACTCGGGTTGGGTGCTGGCCAATATCAACGTGGCGATCCTGTTCGTCTTTGCGATGTCGAGCCTTGAGGTTTACGGCGTGATCATGGGGGGGTGGGCGTCGAATTCGAAATACCCGTTCCTCGGGTCTTTGCGGTCGGCGGCGCAGATGATTTCCTATGAGGTGTCGCTGGGGTTGATCATCATCGGGATCATCATCTCGACGGGGTCGATGAACTTTTCGGCCATCGTCGAGGCGCAGCGCGGGTCGTTGGGGCTGTTCAACTGGTACTGGCTGCCGCACCTGCCGATGGTGGCGCTGTTCTTCATCTCGGCTTTGGCGGAAACCAACCGCCCGCCGTTCGACCTGCCCGAAGCGGAATCGGAACTGGTGGCGGGGTTCATGGTGGAATATTCGTCGACGCCGTTCCTTTTGTTCATGGCGGGGGAATATATCGCCATTTACCTGATGTGCGCGTTGATGAGCCTTTTGTTCTTTGGCGGCTGGCTGTCGCCCATTCCGGGTCTGCCGGACGGGGCGTTCTGGATGATCCTGAAGATGGCGTTCTTTTTCTTTCTGTTCGCCATGGTGAAGGCCATCGTGCCGCGCTACCGCTACGACCAGTTGATGCGGATCGGCTGGAAGGTGTTCTTGCCGCTGTCGCTTGGCTGGGTGGTGATCGTGGCCTTCCTTGCGAAATTCGAAGTGCTTGGCGGGTTCTGGGCCCGCTGGGCGATTGGGGGCTGAGATGGTCGAGAACATCGACAATCTGGTGCTGGAGCAGTTGCGGCTGATCCGTGAGGATCTGGGCAGCTTGAAGACCGATCTGGCGGATGCGCGGAGCGAAATCGCCGATGTGCGGAGCGACCTGTTGGGGCAGCAGACCATGCTGTTCGGATTGGCCACCGTGATCGGGCAGATCGACCGTCGTGTCGAACATCTCGAACAGAAGATCGGAGCGTGACCATGGCGAATGTCGACTGGAACAGGGCTACCAAATACTTCTTCTTGCAGGACTTCTTCAAAGGGTTCGCGCTGGGGATGAAGTATTTCTTCGCGCCTAAGACCACCTTGAACTATCCGCATGAAAAGGGGCCGCTGTCGCCCCGTTTCCGCGGCGAGCACGCCTTGCGCCGTTATCCCAACGGCGAGGAACGCTGCATCGCCTGCAAGCTGTGCGAGGCGGTGTGCCCCGCCCAAGCCATCACCATCGATGCCGAACCGCGCGATGACGGCTCGCGCCGCACCACGCGCTACGACATCGACATGACGAAATGTATCTATTGTGGGTTCTGTCAGGAGGCCTGCCCCGTCGACGCCATCGTCGAGGGGCCGAACTTTGAATTTTCAACCGAAACCCGCGAAGAGCTTTACTACGACAAGGAAAAGCTGCTCGAGAACGGTGCCCGTTGGGAAGCCGAGATCGCGCGCAACCTTGAGCTTGACGCGCCCTACCGGTGAACCACAGATGACCGACGCCTTCACCAAGATGATGAGCCAGATGATGGAGCAGGGGCAGGAAATGGTCCGTGCGTTCAACCCTGCGCTCGAGACGATGAAGGTGCCGGGGTTTGACCAGATGTTTCCGACCATGTCGAAGGACATGATGGAGATGTGGTTCGGCAAGACCTTCAACCGCGAGGGGCTGGATGCCAAGACGCGGCTTTTGGTGACGATTGCCGCGCTGACGGTGCTGGGCGCGCAGGCCGAGCCGCAGTTGAAGCTGACGGTGCGCCATGCCTTGCAGGCGGGCGCGACCGAGCGCGAGATTGCCGAAGTGATCTGGCAGATGAGCATGTTCGGCGGGCTTCCCGCCATGCAAAAGGCGCTTGAGACCGCGCAAGCCGTCTTTGCCGAAGTTAAGGAGAAAGACGCATGAGCGTTGCAGATTACGCCTTTTACGCATTCGCCAGCGTCATGGTGGTGGCGGCCTTGCTGGTGACGGTCAGCCGCAACCCCGTACATTCGGTGCTGTGGTTGATCCTGGCCTTTCTGTCGGCATCGGGGTTGTTCGTGCTGCTGGGGGCCGAGTTCGTGGCGATGCTTCTGATCATCGTCTATGTCGGCGCGGTGGCGGTGCTGTTCTTGTTCGTCGTCATGATGCTCGACATCGACTTTGCCGAGTTGAAGGGCGAGATGGCGAAATACATGCCGCTGGGCCTGCTGATCGGGGTGGTGATCCTGATGCAGATCGCGCTGGGGATCGGGGCCTGGGTGCAGGCCGATGGCGCGATGGGGCTGCGGCAAGCGGTGGCGCCTGACATGGCGCAGGTGGAAAACACCAAGGCGCTGGGGATGCTGGTCTATGACCGCTACGGCTTCCTGTTCCAGCTTTCGGGGTTGATTTTGCTGGTGGCGATGATCGGGGCGATCTTGCTGACGCTGCGGCACCGCAAGGATGTGAAACGGCAGAACGTGCTGCAACAGATGTGGCGCGATCCGGCCGTGGCGATGGAATTGCGCGACGTGAAGCCGGGGCAGGGTTTGTAAGCGGCAGAAGGGTTCGGGGTAGGGCGATGACAGGGCAGTTTCTGATCGGCACGGAACGTTCGGCGCTTTTTGCGGCGCTGGTTTTCGTGGCGGCTTTGCTGTCGCTGTCGGGCTGCGTGTCGGACGAGCAGGCGGTCGATATGGGGCTGGCCACGCAATGCGATGCGTCGGGCGAAGTGGCGCAACTGGGCGATCCGGCGGCGCGCTTCGTGACCGAGACGCGGCGCGAGGTGTGCCGCGGGCCTAAGCGCGACGCCTATACCGAGCAGACGTTGCTGGTCAGCGATTGCCAGAACGGCACGCAATACGCCATCGGGATGCTGCGCCAAAGCGCCGATCCCGCGCGGCGCGGGCCGGACTTTGACGCGATAGACACGGTCAACACCCAGAAGCTGCGGCTGAAGGTGGGGTTGACGGATATTTCGACGGTGACAAGCGGCTTGCAGGCTGCGGGGATCACGGTCAAGACGCTGCCGCAGGCGGGTGCGGCGCAATGCGAGAAACTGGCCGCGCAAGCGGCGAACTGACACGGGCGCTTAGACCCGGAGGGAACGGACGATGGTTGGACTTGAACATTACCTGACAGTGGCGGCGGCGCTGTTCGTGATCGGGATCTTCGGGATATTCCTGAACCGCAAGAACGTGATCGTCATCCTGATGTCGATCGAGTTGATCCTGCTGGCGGTGAACATCAACTTCGTCGCCTTTTCGTCCTATCTTGGCGATCTGGTGGGGCAGGTGTTTACCCTGTTCATCCTGACCGTCGCCGCAGCCGAGGCCGCCATCGGCCTTGCCATCCTTGTCGTGTTCTTCCGCAACCGCGGGACGATCGACGTGGAAGACGTCAACGTGATGAAAGGCTGACCCCGAATGACAACGATCATTCTGTTTGCGCCGCTGATCGGCGCGCTGATCTGCGGCTTTGGCTGGCGTATCATCGGAGAGAAGACGGGGCAGGTGCTGACCACGGGTCTGGTGATGCTGGGCGCGCTGTTGTCGTGGTACGTGTTCCTGACGCATGACGGCATCACGCAGCATATCCCGCTGATGCGCTGGATCGAGAGCGGGTCGCTGGCGACCGAATGGGCCATTCGCGTGGACCGCTTGACGGCGATCATGCTTGTGGTGGTGAATTCGGTTTCCGCGCTCGTTCACCTTTATAGCTTTGGCTATATGGCACATGACGAGAACTGGTCGGAAAGCGAACCCTACCGCGCAAGGTTCTTTGCCTATCTGTCGTTCTTTACCTTTGCCATGCTGATGCTGGTGACATCTGACAACCTTGTTCAGATGTTCTTTGGCTGGGAAGGGGTGGGGGTCGCGTCCTATCTGCTGATCGGGTTCTATTACAAGAAGCCGAGTGCCAATGCCGCGGCGATCAAGGCATTCGTCGTCAACCGCGTGGGGGATTTCGGCTTTGCGCTTGGCATCTTTGGCCTGTTTTTCCTGACGGATTCGGTGAATTTCGATACGGTGTTTGCGGCTGCTCCGACGCTTGCACAGACGAACCTGACGTTCCTGTGGGGCGAGTGGAATGCCGCGAACCTGATCGGGGTGCTGCTGTTCATCGGGGCGATGGGCAAATCGGCGCAGCTGTTCCTGCATACGTGGCTGCCCGACGCGATGGAGGGGCCGACGCCGGTTTCGGCGCTGATCCATGCGGCAACCATGGTGACGGCGGGGGTGTTCCTGGTCTGTCGCATGTCGCCGCTGTACGAATTCGCGCCCGATGCCAAGACGATGATCGTGGTGTTGGGGGCAACGACGGCGTTCTTTGCGGCGACGGTCGGTCTGGTGCAGAACGACATCAAGCGGGTCATCGCCTATTCGACCTGTTCGCAACTGGGCTACATGTTCGTGGCGGCGGGCGTGGGCGTCTATTCGGTGGCCATGTTCCATTTGTTCACCCATGCGTTCTTTAAGGCGATGCTGTTCCTTGGGGCGGGGTCGGTGATCCATGCGACGCATCATGAACAGGACATGCGCAACTATGGCGGGCTGCGGAAGAAGATACCGCTGACCTTTGCCGCGATGATGATCGGGACGCTGGCGATTACGGGTGTGGGCATTCCGCTGACCCATATCGGCTTTGCGGGCTTTTTGTCGAAGGATGCCGTGATCGAAAGCGCGTGGGTGGGGTCGACCTATGCCTATGTGCTGCTGGTGGCGGCGGCGGCGATGACGAGTTTCTATTCGTGGCGGCTGATGTTCCTGACGTTTTACGGGGAAAGCCGCGCGCAGGGTCATGCGGGTCACGATCACGGGCATGACGACCACGCGCATGGCCACGATGACCATGGGCACGGGCATGGCCACCACGAGCCGCATGAAAGCCCCAAGGTGATGCTGATCCCGCTGGGGGTGCTGGCGCTTGGCGCGGTGTTTTCGGGCATGGTGTGGTACAACAGTTTCTTTGGCGACGAGGCCAAGATGCGGGCGTGGTTCGGGATGCCTGCGGGCATCGAACATGCCGAAGGTGCCACGACCGAAGCGGCATCAACCGAAGCGACTGCGACCGAAGCCGCGACCGAAGGGGATGCGGCGTCTGCGGCGGGCTGGACCACGGGCGGCATCTTCATGGGGCCGCAGAACGAGGTGATCCACCACGCGCATGAAGCGCCGGTGCTGGTGAAGCTGTCGCCCTTTATCGCCATGCTGCTGGGCTTTGCGCTGGCGTTCCAGATGTATATCCGCCGTCCCGATCTGCCCGCCAAGCTGGCGGCGAACCAACGGCCGCTGTACCTGTTCTTGCTGAACAAGTGGTATTTCGACGAGATCTACGACTTTTTGTTCGTGCGGTCGGCCAAGGCGCTGGGGCGGTTCTTGTGGAAGCGCGGCGATGGCGATGTGATCGACGGGTCGATCAACGGCGTTGCGCTGGGGATCGTGCCGTTCTTTACCCGTCTCGCGGGGCGTGCCCAGTCGGGCTATCTGTTCCACTATGCCTTTGCCATGGTTCTGGGCATTGCCGCCTTGATTACCTGGATGACGCTCTGGGGGGGCGCGAACTGATATGGATAACCTCCTGTCGATCATCACTTTCATTCCGGCGGTTGCGGCTGCCATCCTTGCGCTGTTCTTGCGCGGCGACGATGCGGCGGCGCAGCGCAATGCCAAATGGCTGGCGCTGCTGGCCACGAGCGCCACGTTCCTTGTGTCGATCTTTGTGCTGACGGGGTTCGACCCCGCCAACACCGGCTTTCAGTTCGTCGAGGAATACGACTGGATTTTGGGCCTGAAATACAAGATGGGCGTGGACGGGATTTCGGTCCTGTTCGTCATGCTGACCACCTTCCTGATGCCTGTGACCATCGCCGCCTGCTGGGGCGTCGAGGTGCGGGTGAAGGAATATATGATCGCCTTTCTGATGCTGGAAACGCTCATGCTGGGCGTGTTCTGCGCGCTGGACATGGTGCTGTTCTACCTGTTCTTCGAGGCAGGGTTGATCCCGATGTTCCTGATCATCGGTATCTGGGGGGGAAAGGAGCGCATCTATGCGGCGTTCAAGTTCTTCCTTTATACCTTCCTCGGGTCGGTGTTGATGCTGGTCGCGATGATCGCGATGTATTTCGATGCGGGCACCACGGATATTCCGACGTTGCTGACGCATAGCTTTGCGTCCGATACGATCTTGCTGGCGGGCTTTCCTATCGTGGGCGGGTTGCAGACGCTGCTGTTTCTGGCCTTCTTTGCCTCGTTCGCGGTGAAGATGCCGATGTGGCCGGTGCATACCTGGCTGCCGGACGCGCACGTTCAGGCCCCCACGGCGGGGTCGGTGGTGCTGGCGGCGATTTTGCTGAAGATGGGGGGATACGGGTTTTTGCGGTTCAGCCTGCCGATGTTCCCCATCGCGTCTGACCTGCTGGCTCCGCTGGTGTTCTGGATGTCGGCGATTGCCATCGTCTACACCTCGCTTGTGGCGCTGGCGCAATCGGACATGAAGAAGCTGATCGCCTATTCGTCGGTGGCCCATATGGGCTATGTGACGATGGGGATTTTCACGGCCAATCAACAGGGCGTGGACGGGGCGATTTTCCAGATGCTGTCGCACGGGTTCATCAGTGGCGCGCTGTTCTTGTGCGTGGGTGTCATCTACGACCGGATGCATACGCGCGAGATCGATGCTTACGGCGGGTTGGTGAACCGGATGCCTGCCTATGCGCTGGTGTTCATGTTCTTTACCATGGCCAACGTCGGCCTGCCGGGGACGAGCGGGTTCATCGGGGAATTCCTGACGCTGATGGGAATTTTCCAGGTCAACACCTGGGTTGCGGCTTTTGCGACCACGGGCGTGATCCTGTCGGCGGCCTATGCGCTGTGGCTGTACCGCCGCGTGGTGATGGGCGAGCTGGTGAAAGAGGGGTTGCGGTCGATTACCGACATGACCCGCCGCGAAAAGGCGATTTTCGCGCCGCTGATCGCCATGACGCTGCTTTTGGGCGTCTATCCGAGCCTTGTCACCGATATCATCGGGCCGTCGGTCGCCGCTTTGGTCGACCAACATCAAGCCGCGCTGCCGCCCGTAGGCGACGCGCAACTGGCACAGAACTGAGGGACGCAAGATGACTTCCGCCGATTTTTCGACCGTCCTGCCGGAACTGGTGCTGGCGCTGTTCGCCATGGGGGCGCTGATGTTCGGGGTCTATACCGGCAAGGACAAGGTGGCACCGCTGATTTCCTGGGCGACGGCAGGGCTGTTCCTTGCGCTGGCGCTGTGGATCGGGCTGGCGGGGACAGGGGAGCGCACGGCGTTTGGCGGGCTGTTCGTGGATGACCCGTTTGCCCGTTTCGCCAAGGTGATGATGCTGGTGTCGGCATCCGCCGTGCTGATCATCGGGCAGGATTACATGATCCGCCGCGATCTGCTGCGCTTTGAATATCCGGTGCTGATGGTGCTTTCTGTCATCGGCATGATGGTGATGGTGTCGGCGGGCGACCTGATGTCGCTTTACATGGGGTTGGAGCTGCAATCGCTGGCTTTGTATGTGTTGGCATCGGTGCGGCGCGACAGCGTGAAGTCGACGGAAGCGGGCTTGAAGTATTTCGTGCTGGGCGCGCTGTCGTCGGGGCTGCTGCTGTACGGGGCCTCGCTGGTTTACGGCTTTGCGGGGACCACGCAGTTTGCGGGTATCTTGTCGACGCTGGGCAATGGCGCGCCGCTGGGGTTGCTGTTCGGATTGGTGTTCATGCTGGCGGGGCTGGCGTTCAAGGTTTCGGCCGCCCCCTTCCATATGTGGACGCCGGACGTTTACGAAGGCTCGCCCACGCCGGTGACGGCTTTCTTTGCGACCGCGCCCAAGGTGGCTGCCATCTGCCTGCTGGCGCGGCTGGTGCATGATGCCTTTGGCGGGATTCCTGCCGACTGGTCACAGGTGCTGGCGGCGCTGTCGATCGTGTCGATGTTCCTTGGGGCGGTGGCCGCGATCGGGCAGAAAGACATCAAGCGGCTGATGGCCTATTCGTCGATTGCCCATATGGGCTTTGCGCTGATGGGTCTGGCGTCTGGCACGTCCGAGGGGGTGACGGCGATGCTGGTTTACATGGCGATCTATGTCACCATGAACATCGGCACATTCGCCTTTATCCTGTCGATGGAGCGGGACGGGCGGCCGGTGACGGATATCGCCAGCCTGAACATGTTTTCCAAGACCGAGCCGATGAAGGCGCTGGCGGTGCTGGTGATGATGTTCAGCCTTGCCGGCGTGCCGCCGATGGTGGGCTTTTTCGGCAAGTTCTACGTGCTGAAGGCGGCGGTCGATGCGGGCATGACGTGGCTGGCGCTGGCGGGGGCGGTGGCTTCGGTCATCGGGGCCTTCTATTACCTGCGGATCGTGTTCTTCATGTATTTCGGCAAAGAGGGTGACGGCGTGGAAAGCCGCATGGCACCCGCGCAATGGGCGATCATGGTGGCGGTGGCGATCATCATGGTGGCGGGGATCGTCAACCTGTTCGGCATCCAGCCGATGGCGGCGATCGCGGCGGAAGCCCTTGTCCGTTAAGGCCGGATGGCCAGAGGGTGTGGGCCGTGTGGTCCTGCCCGTGGTCGACAGCACCAATGCCGAAGCGCAAAGGCTGGCCCCGCATGTTGCGGGGCCTGTCTGGATTTTGGCAGGCGAGCAGACGGCGGGGCGCGGGCGGCGGGCGCGGCCCTGGGCCAGCCCGCGCGGCAATTTCTATGGCACGCTGCTGATGCAGCCGCGGGAGGGGGCCGAGGTGGTGGCGCAGCGGTCCTTTGCCGCAGCACTGGCGCTGCGCGAGGCTTTCGTGGCGGTCACGGGGTTGCCGGATGCGTTCAAGCTGAAATGGCCCAATGACGTGCTGCTGAACGGTGGCAAGGTGGCGGGCATCTTGCTGGAAAGTGTGGGCGCGGGGCAGGGGGTGGCGCATCTGGCCATCGGGATCGGGGTGAACCTGATCGGTGCGCCGGATGCTTCGGCGGTCGAGGCGGGGGCGGTTGCGCCGGTGTCTTTGCTGGCCGAAACAGGCGCGCGGGTGACGCCCGAGGCGTTTCTGGACGTGCTCGCCCCTGCCTTTGCCCGCTGGGACGCCGCTTTGGTGGCCGAAGGTTTTGCGCCGCTGCGGGCGGAATGGCTGGCCCATGCGGCGCGGTTGGGCGAGGTGATCCGCGCCCGCACCGGCACGACCGAACGCCACGGCGTGTTCGAGACCATCGACGCCACGGGCGCGTTGATGCTGCGCCAAGCCCAAGGCACCGTCGCCATTCCGGCGGCGGATGTGTTTTTCTGAGGGGGGCTGCGATGCTTCTGGCCATTGATTGCGGGAATACCAACACGGTCGTGTCGATCTGGGACGGGGCGCGGTTTCTGGCGACATGGCGGATTGCCACCGATCACAAGCGGACGGCGGATGAATATTTCGTCTGGCTGTCGTCGCTGATGATGTTGACCAAGACGCAAGCCACGGTAACGGAAGCGATTATTTCAAGCACGGTGCCGCGTGTGGTGTTCAACTTGCGCGTCCTGTGCAACCGCTATTTCGACTGCCGCCCGCTGGTGGTGGGCAAGCCGGAATGTCGCCTGCCCGTGTTGCCGCGCGTGGATCAGGGCACGACCGTGGGGCCGGACCGGCTGGTCAATACCGCCGCCGCGCATGACCGGCACGGGGGCGACCTGATCGTGGTGGATTTCGGCACGGCGACGACCTTTGACGTGGTGGATACCGACGGCGCCTATATCGGCGGGGTGATCGCGCCGGGGGTGAACCTGTCGCTGGAAGCGCTGCATATGGCCGCAGCGGCCCTGCCGCATGTCGATGTGTCCAAACCCGTGCGGGCGATTGGCACGAATACGGTGGCCTGTATGCAATCGGGCGTATACTGGGGGTATATCGGTCTGGTCGAGGGCATCGTGCGCGAAGTGCGCAAAGAACGCGACCGTCCTATGAAAGTTATTGCGACGGGGGGTCTTGCCTCCCTGTTCGCCCAAGATACCGCGCTATTTGACAGCGTCGAAGATGACCTGACCATGCATGGTCTGGTTCTCATCAACCGCTACAACAAGGAACTGGAAACGGCATGAGTGCGAACCGGCTGATCTATCTCCCCCTCGGCGGCGCCGGGGAGATCGGCATGAACTGTTACGTTTATGGCTACGGGCCTGCGGGCAAGGAACGGCTGATCGTCGTCGATCTGGGCGTGACCTTTCCCGATATGGACTCGACCCCCGGCGTCGATCTGATCCTGCCCGATATAAGCTGGCTGGAGGCGCGGCTCGACCGGATCGAGGCGGTGTTCATCACCCACGCGCATGAGGACCATATCGGCGCGCTTGGCCATCTGTGGCCCAAGCTGCGTGTGCCGGTCTATGCGCGGCGCTTTACCGCCACGCTGGGCAAGTTGAAGCTGGAAGAGCACGGGCATCCCGGATCGGCCATCACCATCGTCGCGGCGCGTCCCGAGACGGTAGAGGCGGGGCCGTTCAAGGTGCAGTTCGTGCCGGTGAGCCATTCCATCCCGGAAAGCGCCGCGCTGGTGATCGACACGCCCGCAGGGCGGATCGTGCATACGGGCGATTTCAAGCTGGATGCATCGCCCATGGTGGGCGAGGGCTGGGACGACAACCGCTTCCTCGAGATCGCGGCAGAGCGGCCGGTCAAGGCGTTGATGTGCGACAGCACCAACGTGTTCAGCCTGCATGCCGGACGGTCGGAAGCGACGATCCGCGAGCCGATTCGCGAATTGATCAAGGGGCATAGCGGGCTGGTGGTGGCGACGACCTTCGCGTCGAACGTGGCGCGTCTGAAGACGCTGGCCGAGGCGGCGCGGGCCGCAGACCGGACGGTCTGCCTGATGGGGCGGGCGATGAAGCGGATGGTGTCGGTGGCGCAGGAGACTGGCGTGCTGACCGATTTCCCGCGCACCGTGCAGCCCGAGGATGCGGTGGACGTGCCGCGCGGCAACCTGATGCTGATCGTGACGGGAAGCCAGGGCGAGCGGCGGGCCGCGACGGCGCAGTTGAGCCGCGGCAAGTATCTGGGGATGGAACTGAAGAAGGGCGATCTGTTCCTGTTTTCATCCAAGACCATTCCGGGCAACGAGCGGGAAGTGTTGAAGATCATCAACAACTTGTCAGAAATGGGCGTCGATGTCATGGATGACAACGGCGGCAAGTACCACGTGTCGGGCCATGCCAACCGGCCTGACCTTGAACATGTGCACCGCCTGCTCTTGCCCGACATGCTGATCCCGATGCATGGCGAGCATCGTCACCTGCGCGAACATGCGCGGATTGCGACCGAGGGCGGGATCGTGTCGAATGTCGTGACCAACGGCATGATGGTCGACATCACCGGCGATGCGCCCAAGGTGGTGGATTACATCGAGACGGGTCGGATGTATCTGGACGGGTCGGTGCTGATCGGCGCGATGGACGGGGTGGTGCGCGACCGTATCCGCATGGCGCTGAACGGGCATGTGATGGTGACTGTGATCCTTGACGACGACAATGCCACGCTGGGCGATGCCTGGGTCGAATTGCGCGGTGTGCCGGAGCAGGGGCGCGGCGGGCCGCTGGTCGAGGCGCTGGAGGAGGAGCTGAACCGTTTTCTGAACGGGGCAGGCAAGAAGCTGCTGCGCGACGACGACAAACTGGACGAGGCGCTGCGGCGTATCGTGCGGCAGGTCAGCATGGAAGAGATCGGCAAGAAGCCGGAAGTGACGGTGGTGGTGTCGCGGCTGATGGCCGAGTGATCTGCCACCCCTGAACGGAAAAAGGCCCTGCGAGTGCAGGGCCTTTTGCTTTTGTGGCGGGTGCCTCAGCCTTCGGCGGGGGCGTGTTCGTCTTCGGTTTCGTCATGCGCCGATTCGACGATCTTGAAGCTGCGCAGGATGAAATCGGGCACATGATCGCCCATGCCGACGACCGGCGGGCCACCACGGTCGTCGCGGCGGTAATCGTCGCGGCGGCGGTCATCGCGGCGCGGTTCGTCGCGGCGGTCGTCACGCGGGCGGTCTTCGCGGGGGCGGTCATCACGGGGGCGGTCGTTGCTGCGGCTGCGGTCGTCGCGGCGGGGTTCGTCGCGGCGGGGTTGGGGGGCCGTTTCGACGGTTTCGACGGTTTCGATTGCCGCGATGGGGGCCATCGACGCCTCTTCGCCATGGGCATGGACGGGGCGGGGGGCGCGGTCGCGGCTGCTGGACGCGCTGCTGCGGCTGCGGCTGGAGCCGCTGCTGCGGCCATCGCCACGCTCACCGCTGCGGTCGTTGCGGTCGTTGCGGCGGCTGTCTTCGCGCGGCGGACGGTCGGCGCCTGCGGTGGCAAGGTCGAGCCCTTCGGGCAATTCGCCACGCGGGATCGGCTGCTTTACAAGGCTTTCGATGGCGTTGATGTATTTGTCGTCGCTGGGGACCGCGATGGTCACGGCCTTGCCCAAGCGTCCGGCGCGCCCGGTGCGGCCGATGCGGTGGACGTAATCTTCGGGATGCGACGGGACGTCGAAGTTGAAGACGTGCGACACGGCGGGAATGTCGAGCCCGCGGGCGGCAACGTCGGAGGCCACGAGCAGGTGCAACGACCCGTCGCGGAAGCCGTCGAGCGTTTTCATGCGCTGCGACTGTTCAAGGTCGCCGTGGATGGGGGCTGCGTTGAAACCGTGCGATTTCAGCGATTTGGCGACCACATCCACATCCATCTTGCGGTTGCAGAAGATGATGGCGTTGGTGCAGGCCTCGCCCTCGTTTTTGACGAGCTGGCGCAGGACGGCGCGCTTTTCGGCAAAGCTGCGATCCTTGCGCGAGGGGGTGAACTGGATCAGCTTTTGTTCGATGGTTTGCGAGGCGGAGCTTTGGCGTTCGACCTCGATCTTGGCGGGGTTGGTCAGGAAGGTCGAGGTGATACGCTCGATTTCCGGTGCCATGGTGGCCGAGAAGAACAGGGTCTGACGGGTAAAGGGCGTCAGTTGGAAGATGCGTTCGATATCGGGGATGAAGCCCATGTCGAGCATGCGGTCGGCTTCGTCCACCACCATGATCTGCACGCCGGTGAGCAAAAGCTTGCCGCGTTCGAAATGGTCGAGCAGGCGACCGGGGGTGGCGATCAGCACATCGACGCCACGGTCGATCAGCTTGTCCTGTTCCCCGAAGGACACGCCGCCGATCAGCAGGGCCTTGGTCAGTTTGGTGTGTTTGGCATAGGTGTCGAAGTTTTCGGCAACCTGTGCGGCCAGTTCGCGCGTGGGTGCCAGAACGAGGCTGCGCGGCATGCGGGCGCGGGCGCGGCCCTGACCCAGAAGGGTGATCATCGGCAGCGTGAAGCTGGCGGTCTTGCCCGTGCCGGTCTGGGCGATGCCAAGCACGTCGCGGCCTTGCAGCGCGTGCGGGATGGCCTGTGCCTGAATGGGGGTCGGGGTTTCGTAACCGGCTTCGGCAACGGCTTGCAGTACGCGCGGGTCGAGCGCGAGATCGGAGAATTTGGTCATAAGCGTCCTATGGGATGCGGCGTCGGACCGCATTGGGAAAGGTGGGACGCAATGTTCCGGGCGTCCCGGCGTCGGGGGCCGAGTCCGGCCTGAAGAGCGGTTAGCCGAAAAACCGCCCAAGGTCAAGGATGACGGGAAAATCCCCGCCTGAACATGGATTTCCGGCCTTGCTTTCCGGCGCGGGGTTTGGCGCTATTTGCAGGCAAGGTGCAAAACGGAGTGCAAGCCATGATCGAGAAACAGTCTACCGCCGTCTGGAAGGGCAGCCTGAAAGAGGGCGGCGGCACGCTGAACAGCCAGAGCGGGGCGTTGAGCAATCTGGGATATACCTTTGCCACGCGGTTCGAGGGCGGCAAGGGCACCAACCCCGAAGAGTTGATCGGTGCGGCGCATGCGGGGTGCTATGCGATGTTCCTGTCGGCGCTGATGTCGGGCGAGGGGATCGTGCCCGACAGCATCGAGGCCACGTCGACCATCGGGCTGGACCCGACGACCGAGGGCGGGCCGACCATCAAGACCGCGCATCTGGTGGTGAAGGTCAAGGCACCAGCGGAAGACAGCAAGATCAGGGACTTGGCCGACAAGGCCAAGGCGGGTTGCCCGATTTCCAAGCTGCTGAATGCCACTGTGACGATGGATGTGACGGTCGGCTGAGCGGCGCAAAAGGGTTAACGAGACGTTAATTGGAGGGCGCGCGGGGACCGCGCACCCTACGCGGCAGATGTGGTGGCGGACGGTGCGCGGGGACCGCGCACCCTACGTCAGACCATCATCTGCTTGGTCGCGGTCAGGGTGATGGCGGGATAGTCGCGTTCGATGCGGTCGATGTCCCATTTGAGGCGGGTGAGATAGACGGTATCGCCGTCGCTGTCTTGGCCGATGTGGCCCTTGTTGACGTTGACGAATTTCTCGACCTCGTCCTTGGGGCCAGATACCCAGCGGGCGGAGGTGAAATGCGACGGCTCGAAGCGGACGGGCAGGCCGTATTCCTGTTCGATGCGGGAGGCCAGCACCTCGAATTGCAACTGGCCTACGACGCCCACGATATAGCCCGAGCCGATCATGGGTTTGAAGACCTTGGCGGCACCTTCTTCGGCGAATTGGGTAAGGGCTTTTTCGAGGTGCTTGGCCTTCATCGGGTCGAGCGCGCGCACGCCCTGCAAGAGTTCGGGGGCGAAGGAGGGGATGCCGGTGAAGCGCAGGGCTTCGCCTTCGGTCAGGGCGTCGCCGATGCGGAGCTGGCCGTGGTTGGGGATGCCGATGATGTCGCCGGCCCAAGCCTCTTCGGCCAGTTCGCGGTCGGCGGCAAGGAAGAGGACGGGGTTGGTGACGGCCATCTGTTTCTTGGAGCGGACGTGCAGAAGTTTCATGCCGCGTTCGAAATGGCCCGAGGCGAGGCGGACAAAGGCCACGCGGTCGCGGTGCTTGGGGTCCATGTTGGCCTGCACCTTGAACACGAAGCCGGTGACGGGCGTTTCTTCGGGCGCGATCTTGCGTTCGGCGGCGGTCTGGATCTGCGGTTCGGGGCCGTAATCGCCCATGCCGTCCATCAGTTCGCGGACCCCGAAGGAGTTGATGGCGGACCCGAACCAGATGGGGGTCATCGAGCCGTTGAGGAACGACTCGCGGTTGAAGGCGGGGAGGAGTTGGCGGGCCATGTCGACCTCGTCCCGCAGTTTGGCGAGCAGGTCGGCGGGGACGTATTGCGCGAGTTTGGGGTCGTCGAGGCCGGATATCTGGACGGTTTCGGCCACGCGGTTGCGGTCGGCGCGGTCCATGATTTCAAGGCGGTCGCGCAACAGGTCGTAGGCACCGACAAAATCGCGCCCCATGCCGATGGGCCACGAGGCGGGAGTAACGTCGATGGCGAGGTTTTCCTGAATCTCGTCGATGATCTCGAATGTGTCGCGGGATTCGCGGTCCATCTTGTTGCAGAAGGTCAGGATCGGCAGGTCGCGCAGGCGGCAAACCTCGAACAGCTTCTGGGTTTGCGATTCGACGCCTTTTGCCCCGTCGATCACCATGATGGCGGCATCGACGGCGGTGAGGGTGCGGTAGGTGTCTTCGGAAAAATCCGAGTGACCGGGGGTGTCGACAAGGTTGAAGCGGTACTTGCCATAGTCGAAGGACATGGCCGAGGCGGAAACCGAGATGCCGCGTTCCTGCTCCATCTTCATGAAGTCGGACCGTGTGCGCCGCGCTTCGCCCTTGGCGCGGACCTGACCGGCCATCTGGATCGCGCCGCCGAACAGCAGGAACTTTTCGGTGAGCGTGGTTTTACCGGCGTCGGGGTGCGAGATGATCGCAAAGGTCCGGCGGCGGGCGATTTCGGTCGGGAGTTGGGGGCGGTTGTCCAGCATGGCGGGGATTTAGCCGATCCGGGGCGCGGCGTCCACCTGTTGCGCCCTGCGGCTTGGCAGCGTGCGGTGGGGGGTGCTAGGTCTGGTGGACAGCAAGGGAGAGCGGCATGGATCTGGGGATCAGGGGCAAGCGGGCGTTGGTCTGCGCGTCGAGCAAAGGGTTGGGGCGCGGTTGTGCCGAGGCGCTGGCGGAAGCGGGGGTCGACCTTGTGCTGAACGCGCGGGGGGGCGAGGCGCTGGAGGCTGCGGCGGCCGAGATACGGTCCAAGTGGCAGGTGGGAGTCGTTACGGTGGCTGCGGATATCACCTCCGAGGACGGGCGCGCGCGCGTGCTTGGGGCGGCGCAAGGAGTTGATATCCTTGTCACAAACGCGGGTGGCCCACCGCCGGGGATGTGGCATGACTGGAGCCGCGACGATTTCATCAGGGCGATAGATGCCAATATGCTGACGCCGATTGCGCTGATGCAGGCATTGATGCCCGCGATGATGGCGCGCGGTTGGGGGCGGGTGGTCAATATCACCTCGCAATCGGTGAAAGCCCCCATCGGGCAGCTTGGATTGTCGAACACGGCGCGGACGGGCTTGACGGGGTTCGTGGCCGGAACCGCGCGGCAGGTGGCGGAAAAGGGCATTACGATCAACAACTTGCTGCCCGGTATTCACGATACGGATCGCGCGGTGTCGCTCGATTCCGGGGTGGTCAAGGCCGAAGGGATCAGCATGGAGGAAGCCCGCAAGCGCCGTGCGGCGGGGATTCCGGCGCGGCGTTACGGGACGGCGGCAGAGTTCGGGGCGGCCTGCGCTTTCCTGTGTTCGATGCATGCGGGGTTCATCGTGGGGCAGAACATATTGCTCGACGGCGGGGCGACGAATGCCACGATCTGACGGCAAGTCGGGGCAGCCGGCGATGCACGGGTGATGCAGACGCGGATTTACGAAGGGTTACGATCCGTTCATTTTTTGCCCGAAGGTTAAGGGGGGCTTTCCGCCCCCCTCGGCGCAAGCGCCGCACCCCCCGAGGATATTTTCACAAGCGTGAAGGGGAAAGCGGCGATGCTTTCATGCTTGTCCAAATATCCTCGGGGGGAGGCGCGGAACGCGCCGTGGGGGGCAGACAGCCCCCCTTGCGCTGCCGCTTGCAGCGAAGCGGCGGCGCTGTTAGGGCTATTTCCGATTGTTTCGCTTGGGAACGTTTATGGCAGATGCGGTGCGGCTTGAGGTGACGGGGCTGACCCGGTCGTTCGGCGGGCGTCCGGTGGTGGACCATGTGTCGCTGTCGGTGGCGGCGGGGCAGGTGACGTGCCTGCTTGGTCCGTCGGGCTGCGGCAAGTCGACGACGCTGCGGATGATCGCGGGGGTCGAGCGGCCCGATGCGGGCGAGGTGCGGATCGACGGGCGGGTGATGTTCGGCGCGGGCGTGAATGCTGCCCCCGAGGCGCGGTCGGTCGGGTTGATGTTTCAGGATTTCGCGCTTTTTCCGCATCTGACGGTGGCGCAGAACGTGGCCTTTGGCCTGAGCGGGGATCGCGCGGCCAAGGCGGCGCGGGTGGGCGAATTGCTGGAACGGGTGAACCTGACCGGCTACGGGGCCAAGCATCCGCATGAACTTTCGGGCGGCGAGCAGCAGAGGGTGGCGCTGGCGCGGGCTTTGGCTCCGCGTCCCAAGGTCATGCTGATGGACGAGCCGTTTTCGGGCCTCGACAACCGGTTGCGCGACGGTATCCGCGATGCGACGCTGGATGTGCTGAAGGACGAGGGCGCGGCGGTCCTTTTGGTGACGCACGAGCCGGACGAGGCGATGCGGATGGCCGACGAGATCGCGCTGATGCGGGGGGGCCGGATCGTGCAGCAAGGCGCGCCCTATAACGTCTATAACGCGCCGGTCGACAAGGCGGCGGCGGCGTTCTTTTCCGACATCAACGTGATCCGCGCCACGTCGCGCGGGGCTTTGACCGAGACACCCTTTGGCGCCTTTCTGACCCCCGGCCATGCCGATGGCGGCGAGGTCGAGATCGTGATCCGCCCGCAGCACCTGAAGATCGATTTCGACCGTGGCGGGCGTGGGCCGAACCCCACCGCGCAGGACGGCACCGCCGCGCGGGGCACAGTGCAGCGGGCGCGCTATCTGGGGCGGGAATCGCTGGTCGAGTTCCGCATGGATTTCGACGGCTCGGTGCTGACTGCCAGCGTGCCGGGGGTATTTCTGCCCAAGGCGGGCACGGCGCTGTGGCTGATGATCCGGCGCGACAGGTGCTTCGTGTTCGGCGTGGGGCGGTAGGGGGCTATTGCGGCAGGACCGTGCGTCCTGCCGATGTCAGGAAGGCAGGCTCGGTTCCGTCGGACATCCATGACAAGGCGTGGCGGGCCGCTTTTTTGTAAGTGAGGCGCGGGGCGAACCAGATCGAAGCGCCGAGGCGGCTATCGGCTTGGGGTGAGGCGATGACGAAGGGGCCGTCGGGCGTTTCCACGATATAGCCGACCCAAGGCCCCAGACCGTCACGCCAGAACAGGCTTTGGTCAAAGGATTTGAAGACAAAGCGCGATAACGGAGCCGAGGTTTCAAGCCGCTTCATGCGGTCGAGGATAGCGTCCGCGCCATTGGCAACGGGCTTTGGAATGTCGTGCTGCGGTTTCGGTGGCGGACCGGCGAAAAATGCGATTGTCCGGGTCATGGCAGCAATCCCTGATAACCTGTGCCGGAATGCCGACCCGATCTTCGGCGGGAAAATCGACGACACCTGCCGCGCCTTGGGGCCAATATACCTCGCGCACCGATCTGTTCCTATCCAAATCCACGCCGTAAGCCCGTTTTGGCGGAATGTCGGTTCCGAAGTCGTAATAATCGCGGGCCGGTGGTTCATGGGAGCCGGGAAACGCATTGACGCGTAATCCACCTGCGAGGGTGTGGGCAGCGCCCCCTTTGACGAAGCCGCTTTGTCGGACCAAGACGGGTTCCGCGCGGTTGTCGGGGCGCAGGTAGCGGTTGTAAATCGGCAAGGCCATACTCGATACGCAGGGGTATGTTCACGTTAGCAAGACGCCGGCAAACTGCCAAGTTGCGATCTCAGGCGCCCCGCTCGTCTATCCCGGCCTGCGGCATGAGGGTGGCGACCTTGGCCAGAAGGTTGCGGGCGGCGCGGGCGCGGGGGCCTTCGGCGGTGGCGACGAGGGTGAGGCCTTCGACGAGCGCGTCGAGTTCGTCTTGCGTCATCAGCGTCGGCGGCAGCAAGAGGGGCGAGCGCAGGATGTAGCCCAGCCCGCGTTCGCCTTCGACCGGCAGGCCCGAGCGCGACATCACGCCCATGTCGCGCCAGATGGTGCGGGGCGACACCCCCATCTTGGCCGCGAGTTCGGCGGCGGTGTGCAGCCGCCCGTCGCGCAGGATCTGGATCAGGTCGAACATGCGGTCGTCGCGGGTCATGGTCCGGGTCCGGTGCGGCGGTGTGCGGCGGATGCGCCGTCCTACTGACATATAACTGTCAGTAGCGCGGGGAAAGCGCGGAATAGGCGCTTTTCGGCGGCGGCGGCTTGGGCGTAAATGCACGGGCAAATGCAGAGTCGTGGCGCGGATGGCGCGGGCGGCACCAGTCAAGGAGACGATCATGGGACGTTTGGGACCTATGGAAATCATCATCATCGCAGCCGTCGTGCTGGTCTTGTTCGGGCGCGGCAAGGTGTCGAGCCTGATGGGCGAGGTGGGCAAGGGCATCACCGCCTTCAAGCGCGGCGTCAAGGACGAGAGCGCCGAAGCCGCCGCCGCAGCGACCGCTGCAGTGGAAGCTGCCCGCGACGTGACGCCCGCCACGGCGACCGCCGAGCAGGACAAGGTCTGAGTGCGGCCTTGCGCCTGAACACGGGCAAGGAAGGGCTGAGACATGCTTGATGTCGGCTGGAGCGAGCTGGTCCTGATCGGGGTGGTGGCCCTGATCTTCGTGGGACCGAAAGACCTGCCGCGCATGTTCCATGCGCTGGGGCGGTTCACTGCCAAGGCGCGCGGCATGGCGCGTGAATTCCAGCGTGCGATGGACGACGCGGCGAAGTCGTCGGGTCTGGACGACGTGCGCAAGGACCTGAACGGGGTGAAGGCGGGGCTGAATGCCGCGACCAATCCGGCAGGGTTCGGGATCAACGCGCTGGAGGATGCGGCGCGCAAGTTCGAGAATTGGGACCCGAAGTCGGTTCTGAAGCCTGCGGCTGCGGCTGCTCCGGCGGCTTCGGTCGTGACCGCTGCATCTGCGGCGCAACCGGGCCCGGAAACCAGGGCTTTGGCTGAAAAGCGGTTGGCCGATGCGGCTGCGGCACGGGCCAAGGCGCATGAATTGCAGGCCAAGGCCTCGGCGTCGGCAAGTGCGACCTTTGCCGCACGCGCCAAGGCCGATGCCGAGGCTGCCGCGGCCAAGATGGCCGACGAAAGCGCTGCCGCCCCCGCGCCGAAACCGCGGGTGCGGACCAAAAAGGCCGAAACTGGCGAGGCCGTGGCCGAGACGGCCGACGCCGCAAAACCGGCCCGCAAGCCGCCGGTCAGACGCAAGAAGAGTGACGCATGACCAAGACCGACGACATCGAGGACAGCTCGGCCCCGCTGATCGAGCATCTGGCCGAGTTGCGCAACCGGCTGATGTGGTCGGCCGCCGCCTTTTGCGTGGCGCTGTTTGCCGTCTATCCGTTTGCGATGCAGGTGTTCAACTTCCTGTCGCGGCCGATCTGCAACGTGCTGGAAGGCATGGGGCAGAATTGCCAGCTGGTGCTGATCTCGCCGCAGGAAGGGTTTTTCGTCGCCATCAACATCTCGTTGTTCGGCGGGCTGGTGCTGGCATTTCCTGTGATAGCCTATCATTTGTGGCGCTTCGTGGCGCCGGGGCTGTATAAATCCGAGCAGAACGCGCTGCTGCCGTTTCTGATCGCCTCGCCCTTGATGTTCTTTTTCGGTGCGGCTTTCGCCTATTTCATCGTGCTGCCGATGGCGTTCAACTTTTTCCTCGGGTTCCAGCAGATCGGGGCAGCGCCCAAGCCAGAGGTGGTCAAGGATGCGGTCGGCGCCCTGAAAGAGGTGGCGAGCGTTCCGGGGATCGTGTTCCAGGGGTCGGCGCAGGAATATCTGGGCGTGACGATGAAGTTCATCCTGTCCTTCGGGCTGTGCTTCCAGATGCCGGTTCTGCTGACGCTTTTGGGCAAGGCGGGGCTGGTGGGGTCGAAGGGCCTGTCGGCGATGCGGAAATATGCCGTCGTCGCGATCCTTATCCTTGCCGCCATCGCCACACCGCCCGACGTGATCAGCCAGATCATCCTGTTCGTGGCGATCTACCCGCTTTACGAGGTGTCGGTCTTCCTGATCCGCCGGATCGAAGTGGCACGCGAGAAGAAGATGCGCGCCGAGGGCACCTGGGTGGACGAGGACGAGGAAGACGCGGCGTGAGGGCTGTGCTGACGCGCATTGCCGAGGCGCTGGAGCGGATGGCTCCGGCGCCTGTGGCGCATCCCGACTTTGGCGCCGAGGCTTTCGTCTGGCACACGGCTCCAGACCGGCTGGAGGCGGTGGCGCGGGTCGCCCGGGTTGATCTGTCGCTGCTGGTGGGGGTGAACCGCGCGCGCGATACGCTTTTGGACAACACACGGCACTTTGCCGCCGGATTGCCCGCCAACAACGCGCTTTTGTGGGGCGCGCGGGGGATGGGGAAATCGTCGCTGGTCAAGGCGGTGCATGCGTCGGTGCGGGCCGAGGGGTATGATCTGAAGATCGTGGAGTTGAGCCGCGAGGATTTGCCAAGCGTGGGGCGTCTGCTGGCGGTGCTGCGCGGATCGGATGCGCGGTTCATCCTGTTTTGCGACGATCTGTCGTTCAGCCATGACGACCAGCATTACAAAAGCCTGAAGGCGGTGCTGGATGGCGGGATCGAGGGGCGGCCCGAGAACGTGCTGTTCTATGCCACGTCGAACCGCCGCCACCTGATGCCGCGCGACATGATCGAGAACGAGACGCAGGCGGCGATCCATTCCACCGAAGCGGTCGAGGAAAAGGTGTCGCTGTCCGACCGGTTCGGGCTGTGGCTGGGGTTCCATTCCTGCAGTCAGGACGAATATCTGGCCATGATCGACGGCTATTGCGCCGCCCATGGCGTGGCGGTCGCGCCGGACCGGTTGCGGGCCGAAGCAATCGAATGGCAGGCGACGCGGGGCGGACGGTCGGGGAGGGTCGCCTGGCAATTCTTTTGCGACCTTGCCGCCCGCGAAGGCGTGCGGGTATCTGGCTAGCCACGCCACGCCCGTCATCGCGGCCCAACAATTTTTCTGCGAAAAATCAGGGCCGCCGCGCGCTGTGACAGTGGCAAGCGCCGCTGTCCTTGCAGCTTCTCCTTGTCTTCAAATATCCCGGGGGGATGAGGCCGCAGGCCGATGGGGGGCTGGCCCCCCTTTGCATCCGCCCGTGCAAGGGGCAGGCGGGGCAGGAGGTGCGGGATTTTTCGCAGAAAAATCGGGGTCGGGCGTGGTGTGGCTTGCGAGGGGGGCTGCGGGTCTTTACCTTGGGCTTTTCTTTGACCCGTGGACCATATGCTGACCGAAATCCTGATCGTCGTCGCCCTGATCGTTCTGAACGGGGTGTTGTCCATGTCGGAAATGGCCATCGTCTCGGCGCGGCCCGCGCGGTTGCGGTCGCTCGAGGGGAAATCGCGGGGGGCGGCGGCGGCGTTGCGGCTGGCCGAACAGCCCGGGCGCTTTCTGTCGACGGTGCAGATCGGGATCACGGCGGTGGGGGTTCTGTCGGGGGCGTTTTCGGGCGCGACCCTGGGCGCGCGGCTGACGGGGTGGCTGGTGGCGCAGGGCATGGCGCGCGAGACGGCGAACACGCTGGGCGTGGGCGGGGTCGTGCTGGTGCTGACCTATCTGTCGCTGATCGTGGGGGAATTGGTGCCCAAGCAACTGGCGCTGAAGAATGCCGATGCGCTGGCGATCCGGGTCGCGCCGGCGATGGTGCTGCTGTCGAAGGCGGCGGCGCCGGTGGTGTGGGTGCTGGAACATTCGGGGCGATTGCTGCTGAGGATCATGGGGCAATCGGGCGAAAGCTCGGCCCGTGTGACCGAGGAAGAGGTGCATACGCTCTTGTCGGAAGCGCATGAGGAGGGGCTGATCGAGCCCGAGGAGCGCGAGATGATGGCGGGCGTGATGCGGCTGGCGGACCGGTCGGCCCGCGCCTTGATGACGCCGCGCCACGAGGTGGAGATGCTCGACCTTGAGGCCACGCCTGCCGAGACGGTGGCGGCGATCCGGCGGGTGGCGCGGCCGCGCATGCCGGTGCAAAGCCGCGAGAGTGGCGAGGTGATGGGAATCATCACGCTGGCCGATGCCTTCAACGCGCTGTCGCGGCGCGAGCCGGTGGACCCGAGAAAGCTGTTGCGCGACGTGCCGGTGGTATCGGACATGGCGGATGCGCTGGATGTGATGGAGATCTTGCAGGGGTCGGACCATCATCTGGCGCTGGTCTATGACGAATACGGGCATTTCGAGGGGATCATCACTTCGGGCGATATTCTCGAGGCGATCACCGGCACGGTGGCGGCGCAGACCGACGAGGAGCCTGCGCTGGTCGAACGCGCGGACGGGTCGCTTCTGGTGTCGGGCTGGATGCCTGCCGACGAGTTCTGCGACCGGCTGGGCCTGCCGCGCGAGATGGTGGGCGGCTACGAGACGGTGGCGGGGCTGGTGCTGAACATCTTTGGCCGCCTGCCCGGTCTGGGCGAGGCGGTCGAGGCCGAGGGCGTACGCTTCGAGGTGGTCGATCTGGACGACCGGCGCATCGACAAGGTTCTGGTGTCGCGTCTGGGCTGAGCCGTGGCGGGGGGCTTTCCGCCCCCCGACGGGCCGCGTGCCGCGGCCCTGCCCCCCGAGGATATTTGGGACGAGGGGAAAGGGACGGGGGCCTTGCGCGGTTATGCGGTGCGGGCGGCTTTGGGGCTGGTGAGTGGCTGGTGCCGGTCGTGTGCGGTGCGACTGGTTTGCGCGCTTGGCGGCGGGGGGGCCGTGGCGGGGGGCTTTCTGCCCCCCGACGGGCCGCGTGCGGCGACCCTGCCCCCCCGAGGATATTTGAGACGAGGGGAAAGGGACGGGGGCCCTGCGCGGTTATGCGGTGCGGGCGGCTTTGGGGCTGGTGCGTGGCTGGTGCCGGTCGTGTGCGGTGCGACTGGTTTGCGCGCTTGGCGGCAGGGGTTGCCGTGACGGGGGGCTTTGCGCCCCCCGACGGGCCGCGTGCCGCGACCCTGCCCCCCGAGGATATTTGGGACGAGGGGAAGGGGGCGGGGGAGGGGAGTGAGACAGGCGGCGCGGGGTCCGCCTGTCGGTCGTTTTGGCGTCTTATTGCAGGTAGGGCATCGGGTCGGTGCTGTTGACGCCTTGGCGCACCTCGAAATGCAGGAAGGCGGGGTTGCCCGAGCGGACGGTGGCGATCTGCTGGCCGCGGCTGACCTTGTCGCCCTTTTTGACGGTGATGCCGGCTACGCCCGCATAGACGGTGAGCAGCCCGCCGTCGTGGCGCAGCACGACGATGGGGGTCTGTTCGGTGTCTTGCGTGATGGCGGCGACGGTGCCTGCATCGGCGGCCTTGACCGGTGTGCCTGCGGCGGCGGAAATGTCGATGCCTTCGTTCTTTTTCGGGGCGTAGGGGCGGATGATGTTGCCCGAGACCGGCATGACGAAGCGAGCGGCGGTGGCGGCGGTGCGCTGGGTGCCGAGGTCGGGCGAGGCGGGGGCTTGGCTGGCAATTTCGGCGGCGGTCTTGGGGTTTTCCGCCGGAAGCGGTTTGGCCGCCGAGGGCGGGGTGGGCGTGGGCGAGCCTGCGCCGGGGGCGCTGGTGACAGCCTTGGCCGGAGCGGTGGCCGCTGCGGTTTCCGGTTCCGGCGGGGCGCCGGTCGGGGTGGGGATCATCAGATACTGCCCCTCGCGCACGTCGAGATCGGGGCCGAGGCCGTTCCAGTCGGCCAGCGCACGGGCCGAGACGCCATAGGTGCGGGCGATGGAGAAGGCGGTTTCGCCGCGCTTGACCTGATGGCGGGTGGGCGTGTCGCCCGAGGGGGCGCCTGCGGTGGCGGTGGCGGCAGGCGCGGACGGCGCGGCGGATGACGGGGCGGATGACGGGGCGGGGGCGGTGCCCACGCGGTCGAGTGCGGTGGTGGCGATGGAGGACACATCGACGCTGCCCGGGCTGGCGAGGCCGCCCGGGGTGATCGGGGCGCTGGCGACGGTGCCGCCCATGATCGCGCCGCCCGGTGCAAAGCCGCCGCCTTCGACGCGGCGGGGCAGGGCCAGAACCTCGCCGTCGCGCAGGGGGGCGTTGACATCGACGGCGTTGTAGCTGGCGAGTTCCGGTCCCGACAGGCCGATGCGGGCCGCGACCGAGGCCGCCGTGTCGCCGCGCCGGGCGACCGCGACCTGATAGCCGGGATAGCTGATGACGCCGCGCGCATCGGGCGAGGGGCGGGCTGCGGTGATGCCGCGGGCGGCATCGCGCGTGGTCATCACCTGACCGCCGCGCAAGTCCCAGTCGAGGTTGTCGATCGGGTTGCCACCGCCGCCGGAACAGGCGGCGAGCGTGGCGCAGGTGCCAAGCAGGACGGTGGCCCTGAGGAAGGTGGTGGTGCGCAAGCCGCGCTGCGTCTGGGTGGTCATCGCTCTGCCCTTTGGCTCGATCGGGTTGATCCCGAGCTTATCCTGTTGTGGTCCGCTTTGCTGTCACTTGGTCGTCAGGCGGGCCTTGGCCCATGATCTAATCGCTGCCGAGCCCTTCGACCAGAGGCACGAAGCGCACCGGGCGGAGTTCGTCATAGTCGAAGCCCGTTTCATGGCGTGTGACCTTGATCAGGCTTTGGACCGTGTCGGACTGTCCCACCGGCAGCACCATGATACCGCCAACCTTGAGTTGCGCCAAGAGGGGGCCGGGCGGGTCTTCGGCGGCGGCGGTGACGATGATGCGGTCGAAGGGGGCCTGATCGGGCAGGCCGAAGCTGCCGTCGCTGGTGATGGTGGTGATGTTGGTCAGATCGAGGGCTGCGAAAATCTCGGACGCCTCGCGCACGAGGCGGCGGTGGCGGTCGACGGTATAGACGCGGCGGGCGAGGTGCGACAGGATCGCCGCCTGATAGCCCGAGCCGGTGCCCACCTCGAGCACCTTGTCGCGGGGCTGCACGTTCAGCGCCTGCGTCATCAGGCCCACGATGGAGGGCTGGCTGATGGTCTGGCCGCAGGCGATGGGAAGGGGCATGTCTTCATAGGCGCGGTCGGCAAAGACGCCGCGCACGAACAGGCCACGGTCGGTCTGTTCCATCGCGGTGAGTACGCGGGTATCGGTGACGCCGCGCGAGCGGAGGGCGTAAAGGAAGCGCATCTTGCGTGTCGCAGCGGAGCCTTCGTCATCGAAGTCCCGCGGCCCCTGTGTCATGCGAGCCGCGCCGCAAGGTCGTCAAGCAGGTCGTGGGCGGTAAGGTCGGCGCGCATCGGGGTGACCGAGATGTAGCCCTGCAGGTTCACTGCCGCATCGGTGCCGGGCAGCGTGGGGGTCTGCTGCGGGCCGCCCTTGATCCAGAGGAATTTCTTGCCCGAGGGCGACTGGTGCGGTTCGACCCCGAAGCCGGTGTCGCGGCGGAAGCCCTGTGCTGCCACGCGGGTGCCTTTCACGCGGGCGGCGGGCAGGGGGGGGAAGTTGACGTTGTAGAAGGTGCGGTAGTCGTCGTTGGTCCAGATGCCGTGGTCCAAGAGGTCGCGCACCAGTTTCGGGCCGTGGGTGCGGGCGGCCTCGAACGGGTCAGGCAGGCCGTCCATCTCGGGGCCGAAGAACTGCGAGAGCGCGATGGCGGGGATGCCTTGCAGGGCGGCTTCCATCGCGCCGCCGATGGTGCCCGAGTAGAGCACGTTTTCGGCCGCGTTGTTGCCACGGTTCACGCCCGACAGCACCAGATCGGGGCGCGCGCCGTCGAGCACGTCGAAGATGCCTGCCAGCACGCAATCGGCGGGGCTGCCTTCGGCGGCAAAGCGGCGGGGGCCGAGCTTCATGATCATCATCGGGTGGGTGTAGCTGATGCAATGGCCGACGCCCGACTGTTCGAAGGCGGGGGCGACGACCCAGACCTCGCCGCTTGGCCCGGCGATGGCCTGCGCGATTTCCTCGAGCACCGATAGCCCCGGAGCGTTGATGCCGTCGTCATTGGTCACAAGGATGCGCATGGTTTGCCTGCTTTGGTTGGCCCCCTGATTAGACGAGCGCGCGGGGTGCGGCAAGCGGGGCTTGCGGCGCGGATGCACGGGGATAGGGTGGTGTGGCAAATGCGGGAGGGTGCGATGCGGATGAAGCGGTTGGGCGCGTCGGGGTTGCAGGTGTCGGAGCTGTGTCTGGGCTGCATGACCTATGGCGAACCGGCGCGGGGCGGGCATCCGTGGACGCTGGGGGTGGCCGAAAGCCGCCCGCTGATACGGGCGGCGGTCGAGGCGGGGATCACGTTTCTGGATACGGCGAATGTCTATTCCGACGGGTCGTCGGAAAAGATATTGGGCGACTATCTCTGGACCATCGCACGGCGCGACCAGATCGTGCTGGCGACCAAGGTGCACGGGGTGATGGAGGCCGAGCCGCAGATGGCGGGCCTGTCGCGCCGCGCGATAATGCACAACATCGACGCGAGCTTGCGGCGGCTGAAGACCGACCATGTGGACCTGTACCAGATCCACCGCTGGGACCCGGACACGCCGATTGCCGAGACGATGGCGGCGCTGCACGATGTGGTGCGGGCAGGCAAGGCGCGGTATCTGGGGGCGTCGAGCATGTACGCCTGGCAATTCGCCAAGGCGCAGGAGGTGGCGCGGGCGAATGGCTGGACGCCCTTCGTGTCGATGCAGAACCAGATCAACCTGATCTACCGCGAGGAAGAGCGGGAAATGGTGCCGCTGTGCCGCGATCAGGGGGTGGGGATTATCCCGTGGTCGCCCATCGCGCGGGGACGGCTGGCGCGGCCCTGGGGGGCGCAGACGGCGCGCAGCGGGACCGATGCCTACATGCGGGTGCTGTACGACCGCACGGAAGAGGCCGACCGCCGCGTGGTCGATACGGTCGAGGCGGTGGCTGCCGAGGCGGGGCGCAGCATGGCGCAGGTGGCGCTGGCATGGGTGCGCCAAAAGGAGGGCGTGACCGCGCCGATCATCGGGGTCAGCCGCATGGCGCAATTGACCGATGCGCTGGAGGGTCTGTCGCTGGAGTTGTCGCCGCACCAGGTTGCCCGTCTCGAGGCGGCTTACGTGCCCCACGCGGTGGCGGGGCACGCCTAGGGGTCAGAAACCCGCGACCGCGGACGGTTCATCGCCGTTGAAATAGCCTTCGGGTGCGAAGAGCACGCCGAGAATGGCGATATAGGCAAGGACGAACAGGCTGACGGGGGCCCAGTTCGCGGCCGAGAAAACCGCCCGACTGGCAGGCCCCCCCTGAGAGGGACCGATGGCTTGGGTCTTTCGCATGGCAGTGCGCTCCGACGTTATGATGGGTTCACCATAGCGCAAAGTCCGGGGCAGAGGGTTCCGAAGTTCGGGGCCGGTATGGAATATCGTTCCGCATCGGCGGATTTTCGCGGATGGCGTTTCGGGATGGCGGGCGCACGGGCTGGCAGGGCGAATTTCGTTCCGGGACGGGGCGGGCCGCGCCAAGGGGCGGCAGGGGGGGGCTGTGCAGCCCCCCCCGTCGCGTACCGCTCCCCCCCCCCGCGCGGTGGGGCCTTAGCGGGGACGCTGCTTTGTGCCTGCTGCAAGAGAGGGGGCTTTGCAGCCCCCGGCGCGTTCCGCGCCTCCCCCTGCAGGATATTTGGAACGAGAAGAAGCCGGTTAACTTTCCGGAAAGATCCGGCGGTTAGCTTGGGCAGGCGGTACAGGGAGGGATCCCGATGACCGCACGAGGAGAAGGCATCCCGCGCTGGACGGAAGCGCCCGCGGGATGCTGGACCTTGTGCGCTTCTTCTCGTCTGAAATATCCTCGGGTGAATTGGCCGGAACGGCCAAGAGGGGTGAAGCCCCTCAAATCCCGAGCGTCAGCGAGAGGAAAGGCTTGCGCGGGCCTTTGGCCCGCGCTCTGCTTGGCAAGCGGGTCAGTCGCGGGCGCGTTCGACGTAGGAGCGGTCTTCGGTGTTGATCACGATGCGGGTGCCTGCGCCGATATGCGGGGGCACCATGACGCGCACGCCGTTCGAGCAGGTGGCTGGTTTGTAGGACGACGACGCGGTCTGGCCTTTGACGACGGGTTCGGTTTCGGTGATCTCGACCGTCACCTTTTGCGGCAGTTCCAGCGCGATGCAGACGCCCTCGAAGGTTTTGAGGTAGACCTTGATGCCTTCGGACAGGAACACGTCGTCATCGCCCACCACATCGGGGGTGACGGTGATCTGTTCGTAGGTGGCGGGTTCCATGAAATGGTGGCCTTCGCCGTCGCTGTAGAGGAAGTCGTATTCGCGTTCGTCCACCGATGCCTTTTCCACCATCTCGGTGGTGCGCCAGCGTTCCGCGACCTTTACCCCGTCCGAGATGCGGCGCATGTCCACCGATGTCGTCGGGGTGCCTTTGCCGGGGTGGAAGTTTTCCGCTTTCAGCACGGCGTAGAGTTTGCCGTCCATCTCGACGACGTTGCCCTTGCGGAGGGAGGAGGCGATGACTTTCACGGGTCGTTTCCTTGCGGTTCCAGACAGAGGCGCGTATTTGCGCCGGTTGGCGGGGCGTCTAGCGCATCTTGCGGGAAATCTCAAACCGAAAGCGGGCAGTGATATGGGCGGGCAGTGGTGGGACAGGGCGCGGCATGCGGACCGGCGGGGCGTGCTTCTGGCGCGCAACCGTATTCAGGCGGCGCTGCGGGTCTGGCTGGCCGAGCAGGATTTTGTCGAGGTCGATCCGGTGGCCTTGCAGGTATCGCCGGGCAACGAGGCGCATCTGCATGCCTTTGCGACCACCGCCATCGGCAATGACGGCGTGGGGCGGGCGATGTATCTGCACACCAGCCCCGAATTCGCGATGAAAAAGCTGCTTGCGGCGGGCGAGACGCGGATCGCGGCCTTTGCCCATGTCTGGCGCAACCGCGAGCGGGGGGCGTTGCACAGCCCCGAATTCACCATGCTGGAATGGTATCGTGCGGGCGCGGATTACACCGTGCTGATGGAGGATACCGCAGCCTTTCTGCGGCTGGCCGTGCGGGCCGCGCGGGGCGAGGTGTTGCGCTATCGTGACCGTGTTTGCGACCCGTTCCTGCCCTATGAGCGGATCAGCGTGGCCGAGGCGTTTGCCACCCATGCGGGGATCGACCTTTTGGCGACCATCGGGGCGGACGGTTCCACCGATGCCGATGTGTTGCGGGGGCAGGTGCAGGCGGCGGGGGTGCGGGTGGCGGCGGACGACACTTGGTCGGACATGTTGAGCCGCGCGCTGTCGGAGCGGGTGGAGCCGCAGCTTGGCAACGGGCGGATCACGGTGCTGGACCGTTACCCCGCCGCCGAGGCCGCATTGGCGCGGCGGGTGGCCGATGACGGGCGGGTGGCCGAGCGGTTCGAGGTTTATGCCTGCGGGGTGGAACTGGCCAACGGCTTTGGCGAATTGACCGATGCGGCCGAGCAGCGGCGGCGTTTCGGGCTGGAGATGGACGAGAAAGCGCGGGTCTACGGGGAACGCTATCCGCTGGACGAGGATTTTCTGGCCGCTTTGTCGCAGATGCCTGCGGCGAGCGGGATCGCGCTGGGGTTCGACCGGCTGGTCATGCTGGCCACGGGGGCGCCGCGGATCGACGATGTGATCTGGGTGCCCGTGGCGGGGTAGGGATGTAACGGTTGCGACCGGTGCGCCGTGAAGGCGCACCCTACGGTGAACAGGCCAAGGTCGCGTAGGGTGCGCCCTTGGGCGCACCTTTGGCGGGCCGCGGGTGGCGGGCGCGTTTTGCCAAATGCAAGGCGGTTCAAGGTCTTGGTGGCGTGATCCCGCCCATGGTCATGCGGGGCGTGAACACGGCGCGGAACCAAGGCCGCAATTTCCGGTTGGGTGGGGGATGACCCACCACACATAGCGACCGGAGACTGCCGATGGACACGCCAACGGCCTTTGCGCGGCCTTGCCCGACGAAAAGCCTTATCCTTTGCCTTTCACACCTGCGCTGGGATCTTGTGTTCCAGCGTCCGCAGCACCTGATGACGCGGGCTGCGGCCACGCATGACGTGATCTATTTCGAGGAACCGCTGCGCGAGGCGGGCAAGCGGCCTGCGTTGCGGATGCGGGTCGACCGGTCGGGTGTGCGGATCGCCACGCCGGTCCTGCCGATGGATTGTCAGGATGTGACGGGTGCCCTGAAGGGGCTGGTCGATGCCTTGTTGCGGGCCGAGCCGCACGACGCCTTGGTCTTGTGGCTGTACACGCCGATGGCTTTGGACTTTGCGGGCCATGTGGCGGCGGATGTCACGGTTTACGACTGCATGGACGAATTGTCGGCGTTCCGCGATCCGCCGCCGGGGTTGCGGGCCAACGAGGAGCGGCTGTTCCGCCGCGCCGATGTGGTCTTTACCGGCGGGATGAGCCTGTACGAGGCCAAGCGCGACAAGCACCCGCGGGTCTTCGCCTTTCCGTCGAGCGTGGATGCCGCGCATTTCGGGCGGGCGCGGGGCAGTCTGGCCGATCCCGAGGACCAGCGCGCGATTGCGCGTCCGAGGGTGGGCTTTTTCGGGGTGATCGACGAGCGGATGGATGTGGCGCTGGTCGGGCAGGTGGCGGCCGATCTGCCGGACGTGCAGTTCGTGATGCTGGGTCCGGTGGTCAAGATCGACGAGGCCGCCTTGCCGCGTCCGGCGAACCTGCATTGGCTGGGGTCCAAGGCCTATACGCAGTTGCCCGCCTATATGGCCAATTGGGACGCGGGCTGGATGCCGTTCGCGCTGAACGAATCGACGCGGTTCATCAGCCCCACGAAGACGCCCGAGTTTCTGGCGGCGGGGTTGCCGCTGATGTCGACGCCGGTGCCCGATGTGGTGCGCGGCTATGGCGCGGGGCGGCTGGTCACGATTGCCGAGGGGCGTGCGGCGGTGACGGCGGCGGTGCGCGGGCTGCTGGCCAAGCCGCAGGCGGGCTGGATGGCGGGGGTGGACCGCCACCTTGCCACGACAAGCTGGGATGCGACGTGGGAGGAGATGGAGATCGAGCTTGCCCGTGCCAGAGTGCGGCGGCGGGCGCATCTGCCGCGCGGGCTGAAGCCGCTGACCCCGACATCGGGGTTGGAGGCGTCGGATGCATGATTGGCTGGTTGTCGGTGCCGGTTTTGCGGGGTCGGTGATTGCAGAGCGGATCGCCACCGAGCGCGGCGAAAAGGTGCTGGTCATCGACCGGCGCGACCATATCGCGGGCAATGCCTATGACCACCCCGACGCGGCGGGGGTGATGATCCACCGTTACGGGCCGCATATATTCCACACCAATTCGGCGGCTATCGTCGAATATCTGAGCCGCTTTACCGAATGGCGCCCCTATGAGCACCGCGTGTTGGCGATGGTGGACGGGATGCTTTTGCCCATTCCGATCAACCTTGACACCGTGAACCGCCTGTATGGCATGGAGCTTGACAGCGCGGGGATGGAAGCGTGGCTGGAAACGGTGCGCGAGCCTGTGGCGAAGATCGAAACCTCGGAAGACGTGGTGGTTTCGACCGTCGGGCGCGACCTGTATGAAAAGTTCTTCAAGGGGTACACCCGCAAGCAATGGGGGCTGGACCCGTCGGAGCTGGCCAAATCGGTCACGGCGCGGATACCGACGCGCACCAACCGCGACGACCGCTATTTCACCGACACCTACCAGCAGATGCCGCGCGAGGGTTACACGCGGATGTTCGAGCGGATGCTGGATCACCCGAAGATCGAGGTGCGGCTGGGTGTCGATTACCGCGATCTGAAGGGCACGCCCGACTGGGGGCGCGTGGTCTATACCGGACCCATCGACGAGTATTTCGATTTCCGGCTGGGGCGTTTGCCCTATCGGTCGCTTCGCTTCGAGCATGTGACGCGCGACGAGGAATGGGCGCAGCCGGTGGGGACGGTGAATTATCCGCAGACCGAGGATTACACGCGGATCACCGAATACAAGCATCTGACAGGGCAGGTGCATCCCAAAACCAGCCTGACCTATGAATACCCTTCGGCCACGGGCGATCCCTATTACCCCGTGCCGCGCCCCGAGAACGAGGCGCTGTTCAAGCGCTACGAGGCGCTGGCGGCGGAAGAACCGGACGTGTGGTTTGCGGGGCGGCTGGCGACGTACCGCTATTACAACATGGATCAGGTGGTGGCGCAGGCCCTGTCGACCTTTGCCCGTATCGACGAAAGCCTTGGCGGGGTTTCGCGGCGGGGGCACAGGCTGGGAGGGGCTGCCCATGCGGGATGACTGGACGGGTGGACCCGAGGTCTGGGGCGGGATCGAATGCACGCATGTGAGGGTGCGCGATGGTTATCGCGACCAGATTGCCGAGAACGGGCATCGGGCGCGGCGGGGTGATCTGGAGCGGATCGCGGCGCTTGGCATCCGCGTGCTGCGCTATCCGGTGCTTTGGGGAACGGTCGAGCGGGGCGGGCGGCGCGACTGGCGCTGGACCGACGCGCGGCTGGCCAAGTTGCGAAGTCTGGGGATTTCTCCGGTCGCGGGGTTCTTGCATCACGGGCTGGGGCCGGATGACCTGTCGCCGCTGGATGCGGGGTTCGATGCGGCGTTCGGGGATTATGCCGAAGCGGTGGCGCGGCGCTATCCGTGGTTGCGGATGTTCACGCCGATCAACGAGCCTGTCACCACGGCGCGGTTCAACTGTCTTTATGGCGTGTGGCATCCGCATCTGCGCGACGAGGGCGCTTTTTTGCGGATGGTGTTCGGGTCGGCGCGGGCGACGGCGGTGGCGATGCGGCGGATACGGGCGGTGATCCCGCGGGCGCGTCTGGTGCAGACCGAGGATGTGGGGCGCGTGTTTGCAGGAAAGGGGCTGGGGTATCAGGCGGAGTATGAGAACCTGCGGCGGTTTTTGTTCTTTGACCTGATGTGCGGGCGTGTCGGGCCTGCGCACGGGTTCTGGCGGCGGCTGGTGGGGGCGGGGGTTGCGGTGGCCGAGTTGCAGGCGCTGTGCGATGCGCCCTGTCCGCCCGACATCATCGGGATCGACCAATATCTGACATCGGACCGCTATCTGGACCCCGATCTGGCGGCGCATCCGCATACCCGCCCCGGCGGCAATGGCCGGGACCGTTATGTCGATGAGGCGGCGGTGCATGTCGAGGCGCTGGAAGGGCAATGCGGCGTGATCCACCGCATCCGCGAGGTGCATGCGCGCTATGGCCTGCCCATCGCGCTGACCGAGGTGCATAACGGGTCGACCCGCGAGGAGCAGTTGCGCTGGCTGGCCGAAGCCTGGGACGCGGCGCGGGTGGCGCGGGGCGAGGGGATTGCCGTCAAGGCGGTGGCGGTGTGGTCGCTTTTGGGCACGACGGACTGGAACTCGCTTCTGGTGACGCGCGGCGGGCATTACGAATGCGGGGCCTTTGACGTGCGGACCACGCCGCCACGGCTGACCGCGCTGGGGGCTGCGGTGGCGGAACTGGCCGAGACGGGCGGGTTCGACCATCCGGTGCTGGCGCGTCGGGGCTGGTGGCGCGGCGAGGCTGCGGGGGCGGGACGGTCTGGCGACAGGGGCAGGGCGCTGTTCGCGGTGCAGGGCGACGAGGTGCTGGTGCTGGCGCTGCGCGAGGCGTGCCGCTTGCGGCGGCTGACGCTGGGGCCGGACCCTGTGCTGGGCACGATCCGCGCCGAGCGGATGGCGGACGGGCGGCGGGTGCGGTTGCGGCTGACGGGCGGATCGGGGCCTGCGCTGGTGATCGAGGCCCCCGCGCAAGAGCGGGCGGATGCGGCGGTGCATGCAGCCCTTGACCTGATGCTGGATGGCGAGACGGGGGTGTTGCGGCTGTCGCGGCTGGCGATGCACGGGCAATACCGGATCGAGCGGGTCGTCGCGGGTGCCGCACGCCGCGTGCCGCCGCACGCCGCGTCGGAACGGCGGACGGGGTGGCTGGTCTAGCTGGGCTGTGCTGCGACAATCGGCAAGGGCGGGGCTAAGAAGATGCGGGGTTTTGTCGTTATCTGTCGTTGTGGCAGTGGTGCATGCCCGTGTCCGGTGACGAAAGATGACGATCTTACCTCCTTTGGATAGATGCGTTGCGGCGCGTTCGGACGTATAGGAAGGCGACGCATGAAAAGGTGGTTTCGGATATGGAATTAGTGAAGTCATGGGCCGTAGCCGGCCTGATCGGTTTGTTCGCGACGGCGGCTTTGGCGCAGGAACCGCTTGCCGCGCCCACCGGCGAGGTGGTGATGACCATCACGGGCGCCATCGACCGCAAGAATACGCCCGATGGCGCGGCGTTCGATCTGGCGATGTTGCAGGCGCTGGATCCGGTGTCGGTGACGACCTCGACCATCTGGACCGATGGCGTGCAGGAATTCCGCGGCGTGTCGCTGGAGCGGCTGATGCAGGAAGTCGGCGCGCATGGCAGCATGATCGCGGCTTCGGCGCTGAACGATTACACCGTGCAGATCCCGATGACCGATGCGGTCGCGGGCGGGGCGGTGCTGGCCTTTGAGGCGAATGGCGCGGAATTGTCGGTGCGCGACAAGGGGCCGCTGTGGGTGATCTATCCCTATGACGCGAGCAAGGATTACCAGAGCGAGGTGGTTTATGCGCGCTCGATCTGGCAGGTCGCCAAGATGGAAGTGGCCGAGTAATCCACCGCTTCGCTTGCCAAAGGAAAAGGCGCCGCCCATATCGGGTTGGCGCCTTTCTGCTTTGCCGCGCACCGGAGGTCTTGCCATGACGCTGCCCGCTTTCCGTTTCGACAACAGCTATCGGCGGGCCTTGCCGGGGATGTGGCTGGCGGCGGACCCGGTGCCCGCGCCCGCGCCGAGGATGCTGGTTTTGAACCATGCGCTTGCCGCCGAGCTGGGGGTAGAGCTGGGGTCGGATGCCGCTGCGGTGCTGTCGGGTGCGGCACTGCCCGAGGGGGCGGAGCCGATTGCGCAGGCCTATGCGGGGCACCAGTTCGGCGGGTTCTCGCCGCAGTTGGGCGACGGGCGGGCGCATCTTTTGGGCGAGGTGATCGACCGTGCGGGGCGCAGGCGGGATATCGCGCTGAAAGGGTCGGGGCGGACGCCGTTTTCGCGGGGCGGTGACGGCAAGGCGGCGGTGGGGCCGATGCTGCGCGAATATCTGCTGGGCGAGGCGATGCACGCCTTGGGCATTCCCACCACGCGGGCTTTGGCCGTGGTGGCGACGGGCGAGGATGTGTACCGCGAGACGGCCCTGCCGGGTGCGGTGCTGACGCGGGTGGCGGCGAGCCATATCCGCGTGGGCACGTTCCAGTTCTTTGCCGCGCGGGGCGAGGGCGACAAGGTTCGTGCCTTGGCCGATTACACCATCGCGCGGCATTATCCCGAATGTGCGACGGCTGATGCCCCCTATGTCGCGTTGTTCGATGCGGTGGTGGCGGCACAGGCGCGGCTGATCGCGGCATGGATGGGGGTGGGGTTCATCCACGGGGTGATGAACACCGACAACATGGCGCTGTCGGGCGAGACCATCGATTACGGGCCTTGTGCGTTCATGGAAGGATACGCGGCGGGCACGGTGTTTTCGTCGATCGACCACACGGGGCGCTATGCCTATGCCAACCAGCCGCTGATTCTTGGCTGGAATCTGGCGCGGCTGGCCGAGGCGCTGTTGGTGCTGTTCGATGCCGATGGCGACAGGGCGGTGGATATCGCCAATGACCGCCTTGGCGGGATTGCCGCGCGGTATCGGGCGGAGTGGCTGGCGGTGATGCGGCGCAAGCTGGGGTTGGTGGGTGTGCAGGAGGGCGACGCGGCGCTTGCCGACGGCTTGCTTGCGGCGATGGAGGGGCAGGGGGCAGACTGGACGCAGACCTTCCGGCGGCTGGCCGATGCCGTGGCGGATGACGGGGCTGTGTTGCCGCTGTTCGCCGATCCGGCGCCGATGAAGGCATGGCTTGGCCCGTGGCGGGCGCGGCTCGAGGACGGGGCCGAGGCGCGGCTGCGCGGCGCCAATCCGGCAGTCATTCCGCGCAACCATCAGGTCGAAGAGGCGCTGGCGGCGGCGACGGGCGGGGATATGGCGCCGTTCGAGGCGCTGCTGGAAGCGGTGAGCGCGCCCTATGTGGAGCGCGAGGGGTTCATGCTGCCCGCGCCAAGCGGGTTCGGGCGCTATGTGACGTTTTGCGGGACGTGAGGGGCGCGACATCACGGGCGCGCCCGGCGAGGAGTCCGTTTTTCTGAGCGACGATAGGGGCGCGCCCGACCTGCGGGGTGGGGGCACGTATACGTGCGCCCGCCCCGGGGGGCGGGTCGGGTGCGCTCCGTGGCGTTGGGCCACGGAGCAATCCTGATCGTGGTGTGGGGGGCGGGTGCCCGTATTCGTGCGTCGGCCCCCTCCGTTTCGACTCGGCGGGGCGTGTCAGGATGGGAACCTGTCACCCCGCGTTGACGCCACGCAGGCGCGGGTGCATCCTTGGCCTATGGACCAACGAACGGATATTCACGAACGCCTTGCGGTGAGCCTGCGCGAGACGCGCAAGGCGCGGGGGTTGTCGCTTGATGCGGTGGCCAAGCTGTCGGGCGTGTCGCGTTCGATGGTCAGCCAGATCGAGCGGGGGGAAAGCAGCCCCACGGTGGCGACGCTGTGGAACCTGACGCAGGCCTTGCAGGTGGATTTCGCGGGGCTGCTGGAGGGCAAGCCCGCAGCGGGGATCGAGGTGACGCGGGCGGGGGCCGCGCCTGTGATTGCGGGGCGGGGCGAGGGGGTGACGATCCGTATCCTTTCCCCTGCCGAGGCGGTGGGGACGCACGAGGTTTACGATCTGGCCTTTGCGGCGGGCGGGGCGCTCGTGTCGGCACCGCATTCGGCGGGGTGTCGCGAGCATCTGACGGTGATCGAGGGGGTCTTGTCGGTGCAATCGGGCGACGAGGCCGAGCGGTTGGCTGCGGGCGATGTGGCGCGCTATCGGGCGGACAAAGACCATGCGATCCGCGCGGTGGGCGGGGCTGCGCGGGCCATTCTGATCGTGCAGGACAGCTGAACGGTCGCGCCCGAGTATTTGGGCAAGGGTGAACCGCAGTTTCCGGTTTGACGGATGCTGTTCCGCTATGTTGACGGAGCGTCCGGCTTGTGCGAAGGTTTCCGTAAAAGCGGAGGGTGTTCTGTCATGGCGGATAGATCGGCGTTTCTGGAGCATCTCGGCGGGGTGCTAAAGGGCATCGAGGCCGAGGGGTTGTTCAAGCGCGAGCGGCTGATCGGGGGCGCGCAGGGGGTGCGCGTCGCGATGGGCGGGCGCGAGATGCTGAACCTGTGCGCCAACAATTACCTCGGGTTGGCGGATGATCCGCGGTTGGTCGCGGCGGCGAAGGCGGCGATGGACGGGCATGGCTATGGCATGGCCAGCGTGCGCTTCATCTGCGGGACGCAGGATTTGCACCGGCAGCTGGAGGCGCGGATCGCGTCGTTCCTTGGCAAGGACGACTCGATCCTGTTTGCGGCCTGTTTCGATGCCAATGGCGGGTTGTTCGAGCCGTTGCTCGGGCCGGAGGATGCGGTGATTTCGGACAGTCTGAACCATGCGTCGATCATCGACGGGGTGCGGCTGTGCAAGGCGCGGCGCTATCGCTATGCCAATTCGGACATGGCGGACCTAGAGGCGCAATTGATCGCGGCGCGGGAGGGCGGGGCGCGGTTTGTGATGATCGCCACGGATGGCGTATTCTCGATGGACGGGTATCTGGCGCGGCTGCCCGAGATCACGGCGCTTGCGGAGCGTTACGGGGCGCTGGTGATGGTGGATGATTGCCATGCAACGGGGTTCATGGGGCCGCAGGGGCGCGGGACGGCGGCGCATTTCGGGGTGGAGGTGGACATTCTGACCGGCACGCTGGGCAAGGCGCTGGGGGGCGCCTTGGGGGGCTATATCGCGGGGCCGCAGGCGGTGATCGATTTGCTGCGGCAGCGGGCGCGGCCTTATCTGTTTTCCAACGCGCTGCCCCCTGCGGTGGTGGGCGCGGGGCTGGCGGCTTTGGATATCGTCGAGGCTGCCGATCCGCTGCGGGCGCAATTGTTTGCCAATGCGGCCTATTGGCGGGCGGGGTTGCAGGATGCGGGGTTCACGCTCTTGGCGGGGGAGCACCCGATCGTGCCGGTGATGCTGGGCGATGCGAAGCTGGCGCAGGGGATGGCGGCGGAACTGGCCACGCGGGGCGTGCATGTGGCGGGGTTCTTCTTTCCGGTGGTCCCCAAGGGGGCGGCGCGGATCAGGACGCAGATGAATGCGCGGCTGACGAAGGGCGATCTCGATTTCGGGCTGGATGCGTTCCGCGCTGCGGGGCGCGCTTTGGGGGTGGTGTGATGTCCAATGAAATGAAGGCGTTGGTCAAGGCGCGGGCGGAACCGGGGCTGTGGATGGAGCGCCGTCCGGTGCCTGCGATCGGGCCGGACGATGTGCTGATAAAGGTCCGCAAGACCGGGATTTGCGGCACGGATATCCATATCTGGAACTGGGACGAATGGGCGGCGAAAACGGTGCCGGTGCCGCTGGTGACGGGGCATGAATTCGCGGGCGAGATCGTCGAGATGGGGCGCAATGTCGAGGGGCTGCACCTCGGGCAGCGATGCTCGGGCGAGGGGCATCTGATCGGGCGGCAGTCGCGGCAATCGCGGGCCGGAAAGTTCCATCTGGACCCCGCCACGCGGGGGATCGGGGTGAACGAGCAAGGCGCTTTTGCCGAGTATCTGCGGTTGCCTGCGTTCAACGTGGTGCCCTTGCCCGATGCCATCGACGACGAGATCGGGGCGATTCTGGACCCGCTTGGCAATGCGGTGCACACGGCGCTGTCTTTCGATCTGGTGGGCGAGGATGTGCTGATTACCGGAGCGGGGCCGATCGGCATCATGGCCGCCGCCGTGGCGCGGCATGTGGGGGCGCGGCATGTGGTGATTACCGACATCAATCCGGCGCGGCTGGAACTGGCGGCGAGCGTGGCCGATGTGGTGCCGGTGAACGTGGCTGTCGAGAGTTTGGCCGATGTGAAGGCGCGGTTGAAGATGACCGAGGGCTTCGATGTGGGGATGGAGATGTCGGGGTCGCAGGCCGCACTCGACCAGATGGTCGAGGCGCTGGTGATGGGGGGCCGTATCGCCATGCTGGGGATACCGCCGGGGAAATCCCCGGTCGACTGGAGCCGGATCGTGTTCAAGGCGATCACGATCAAGGGGGTCTACGGGCGCGAGATATTCGAGACGTGGTACAAGATGATCGCCATGCTGGAGAACGGGCTGGATGTGCGCCGCGTCATCACCCACCGCTTCAAGGTGGATGATTTCGAGGCGGGGTTCGGCGCGATGCGGTCGGGGCTTTCGGGCAAGGTCGTGCTGGACTGGAGCTGAGCGGAGCGCGTGCCGCGTTCCCGAGCGGTGCGCGTGCCGCGCAAGGCTGGCCCCCCGGTCCGCGCCATGGGCGCGGATCGGGGCTGAGGGGGCGTTCCGCCCCCACGGGCCCCGCGTGGCGCGGCCCTTCCCCCCGAGGATATTTGGACGAGCGTGAAAGGGGCAGGGGCGGGTTGCGTTTGGGCGCGGCGGAGGGTGCGGCAGGCCTGTGGCGGTTCGGGGAAGCGTGTGGCGGGGGCGGCGCTTTGCCGCTGCGTTGCAGGCGGGGGTGGGGACGGGGGAACGCTGGCGCGGCGGACGGGTTCGGCTTGGGGCACGAATTCGGGAGGGCTGCGGGTGGCCGAGGTCGATGTGGTGGTGGCGGGGGGCGGGCCTGCGGGGCTGACGGCGGCAATCTATCTTGCGCGGTTCCGGCGGCGGGTGCTGGTGGTGGATGCAGGCGAGAGCCGCGCGCGGCTGATCCCGCGGTCGCACAACCACCCGGCCTTTCCCGATGGCATCCGCGGGGTGGAATTGCTGGAGCGGATGCGGGCGCAACTGGCGGGCTACGGGCGGGCGCCGCTGGTGGCGCGGGTGAGGCGGGTGGTGCCGCAGGGCGCGGGGCTGCGGGTGGAAACCGATCAGGGCGCGGTCATGGCGCGGGCTGTCATCCTGGCGGGCGGGGTGCGCGACAGGCTGGCACCGGTTGCGCAGGCCGAGGCGCTGGTCAGGGCGGGGGTGTTGCGGCAATGCCCGATCTGTGACGGCTACGAGGTGCAGGACAAGCGGATTGCGGTGATCGGGGCCTTGCCCTGCACGGCGGGCGAGGCGCTGTTCTTGCGCAGTTACAGCGACGATGTGACGGTGGTGACGCTGGGCGTGGCGCTGGACGTGGGCGATGGCACGGGGGAACGGCTTTCGCACTGGGGAATCGACGTGGTCGAGGCGGCAGTGGCCGGAATCGAAGCGGGCGTTGGCGAGGGCGTCGTGATCCGTTTTGCCAGCGGGGCGGAGGCGCGGTTCGACGTGGCCTATAGCGCGCTGGGCGTCGAGGTGCGGTTGCCGGAGGTGGCGGGGCTGGAGTTGACGGAGGACGGGCGCGTGATCACGGGCGAGGGGCAGGAAACATCGGTTCGCGGGGTCTATGCGGCGGGGGATGTGGTGACGGGGTTGAACCAGATCGGGGTTGCCATGGCGCAGGGCGAGGTGGCGGCGGTGGCGATCCACAACCGGTTGCGCCGGGGCGAGGGGATGATGGCCGAGGACGCACGGCCGCAGTCGGCAGACCCGTCGGGCAGGATTTTGCACCGCAGCGGGGCATCGGGGCTTGCACCGCGCGGCGGGGACGTATAATCGGACTACGCTCTCGGCGGGTTGGCGGAGAGGTTACGCAGCGGATTGCAAAGCCGCTAAGTAATCCGCGCCCGCGCAAGAGTTACCC
>JBBAUB010000012.1:0-158237 GCA_040398445.1 Gemmobacter sp.
AAGCTGCCCAAAGCAGGCGGTGGTGGGCATCGAGGCGTCGCCCATGATCTTCAGGATTCAAAAGCGCCTCGAGCGCGCGGGCTGAGGGCGCGCGCGACAGCTTCAGGCGCGAGAGATAGAGCGTCATGCCCCGCCCTCCGGCCGGATGTCGACGGTGTGGAACGCCACGCGGCGCGGGGCAAAATGCCAGAGCTGACGATCACGCGGTGCATCGTGGCGCTGCTCGACATGGCCGCCTGTACCGTCATCGTCGGTGATGAAGCGGGTGGCAGTGCGGCCTGCGAACCACGGCGGCAGGATCATCTTGGTCAACGCGGCTTCGGGACCGTCTGCCATTACCACCCGCGCGCCCGGCGGTGCGGACAAGGGGCAGGATTTTCGACCGAGATAAAGCGTGAACTGCGGGGAATTGAGCGCAGCGCAAAGCGCCTCTAACGAGCCGCCCCAGACGGCAACACCGTAGAGAACGCCCACGCGGTAATCACGAAGGGTGATCGTCGTGTTGTTGCGCAACGGGTCTGCCCGCAGCGCCTGCGGGCGGGAATTGGGGCGTTTCGCAACGGCGGTCGGGATCGTTTCGACCGTGTGGTAATCGCGCAGACCGGCACCCTGTTCAAAGACCGCCACCCCGACCGACAACGCATCGAGCGCCGAGAAATCATCTTCGCGCCGCAGGCCAAGCGCTGCGCCCATGAGGCCGAGGATGGCTGACCGTCCGGGCCAGAGCAACGATCCGCGCCGTTCATGGCCTGCCAGGTCGCCCATCGCCGCCATTGTGGCGGCAAGGGTAAAGACAAGATGCGGCTGCATCATGCCACCGCAGCTTCGGCGAACGCCACGATCTCGGCCAAGGTGCCCTCACCCGTCAGGGCGTTCAGGATGCGGTGATCTTCTGCCGCACCGGCGTGATAGCATTTGTCGAGGTTTGCAACGGTGCCGTCCATGGCGCGGATCGACGCCGTTTGCAGGTCATTCGCCCCCAGATCGCGCAAGCGGCCATCGACAGGCGTGAAGAAGGCCCCCGAAAGATCGCGCGGGGCACGCGGGCCGCGTTCGGCGCGGATGTAATAGGCCACCGGATGATGGGCATGGCTGTTTTGCTTGCCACGCGGCGTGGTCACTGGCAGGGCTGACGCCAGCGCCGCGATTGCCCTTTTCGCCAAGTCTTTGTCACCGTTCAGGTTTTGGGTCAGCAAATCCACATTCACGCAGATGTATTGGTAATAGATGCCCGATCCGAAGCCATGTTCCCCCAGATGCCCCGCGCCGGTGTCTTCGGCTTTGTTCAGATCATCGACGGCGGAATACCAGTCTTCTTCGGCCTGTGCGCGATGGGTGGTGATGGCATGTGCGACCTGCACCGCCGCTTCGCGGTTGAACTCGGGGTCATCAGCCAGCATTCGCCCGAACATGGCAATGTCAATCGCCCCATCGGCCTTGCGTAGCACGCGTTTCTTGAGGTCTTTTTCAACGGGCAAAGCTTCACCCGCCGCGGCCTTGGCGGCAAGGTCATGTGCCAACGCCCATTCGTCGGGAGAGATGAAGGCAAGGGTGGTTGCCACCGTCTTGGCATCAGCGGCCTTCTTGTCCGCGCTGTCCAGCTTGCCGAAGATCGCCGCCACCCTGGTTGCGGCCGCTTGAGCCTCGGCAGGGGCGACGCCGTCTGACACAAGCCGTTCCACCAGTTTTTCATGCAGGCGCTTGGTGCGGGTGCCTGTGTGGCCGGCCAGATCGAGCGCGAAGAAACTGCTTTCGCGCAACGCCCGCTTGAGCGATTGCGACGACATCCGCAAGCGGGGCGAGCCGCCGACCATCGCCTGTTTCGGGCGGCCCTGATCGTCACGGTTGGGGTTGGAGGGGCCATAGGCCGTCAGCAGGTGGAATTGCACAAAAGTTGTCATCACTCGGACTCCGTCTTTTCGGTTTGCGGGGCATTTTCCCCGAAATAGTTGAAACACCAGGCCATGCGCGTCTTGTCGTCCCAGCGCAGGATGTCCTGCCCCAGGGCTGCGACGTTGCAGCGCCCGTCTGCCATGCCGATGGCGCGGCGCAGGGCGTCGCACAGTTCATCGCCCTCGGCCCGCATCAGGCGCTGGAACCGCAGGGTAGACAGGGCGGGTTCTGGTCCGCCCAGCCGTTTCGCCAGAGGTTCGGACGCATGTTCGCGCACCTCGGCCAGAAGCCGCACGAGGAGAGACAGGCGTTCAGCGTCCTGCGCCCTTAGGCCGAGCAGGGACGCAAGGTTATGAACGGCGGGTTCTGCAAGCGCGCTTGCCGGTGTGGCCCGCCGCAACCGCGCTGCCAGCCCCCGCGCGGCACCCGATGTGCGATCGGCCACGGCGTTCGACCACCAGCCAAGGATGATCTGTCCCGACGATTTGACTTCGGACCCACTCATGCTGCCTTGCCCTTTTTTGCCGGTTTTTCCATGCCGAGCCGGGTGAACAATTCCCCGCCCGCCTTGCCGTAACCCCTGAATGTTGCCCCGAGATAGCCCCGTGCCTGAACCACGCGGGCGATCTGGTCGGTTTCGCGCTGATCCAGCCCCTGCAGTGCGAGATCGTCGAATTGCTTGAGCGCATGGCGCTGAAGATGGCCCAGCCATTGCGATGCAACTTCGGTCGGTGCCAGGCCGGACTTCAACGCGTCAAAGCAGGCCAGAAAGTCGGCTTCCGTGCGAAGGTAGAACGCCTCGCGCTCTGCCTCGCGTGCTTCGCCGCCCGCTAGAACCGGTTCCAGCGCGCCGCGCAACGCCAAGGCGGCCTGTTCCGCCGCAAGGATCATGCCCTGCACCATGGTCAGGGACGCAGGCGGCAGATCGACATACGGCTGCGACGACAATGTGAAATCGCGCGCCTTCATGTTGTCCATCGCCCATCCGGCGACCAGCACGGTGACTTGCGCCCGGCGATCGCGGCTGTGCCATGCGGTCACGCAAGCCGCGCGGTCGCGCAGGCCGTCGGCCGACCCGGCAAGGATACCGAGCCAATGGCGATAGCCGAAAAGACCGGCGCGGGGGTGGACGGGCAGCAGTTCTTCACCCGCCTTCATGCGGTAATAGGGCGTCAACGGATGGACCCAGCCGCCGTAATTGGTGCCATAGGGGCGTTGGATCACACCCGTTACACCTGCATCATCCGCCACAAGGCGCAGACGGCGCGGCATGCCGAAGAACGCCTCGACCCCGAAGGTTCGCCCCTCGGGCGGATGGGTCACCGCGCCCTTGTCGGATACGCGCGTTGCCCGCATCCACGGCAGGGCGGTCATCTGGTCGGGCTGACCGTCGGGGACATTGGCCCAGACCGTATCCCAAAGGCCGCGCCCCGGATCGACCAGCGTTACCAGCGGCCCGCCACCCCGGATCGAGGTCCGGTTGCCTGCACCGCCCGATGGCGCATGGGCCTGAAAGGTGTAAAGCGCCATCGCGGCCAAGGCCGGATCGAGCACGCAATAGCGGTCACGGTGGACCATCAGATCGGCATTGTTGCGGGCGGTATTGGCACCCGCGCTGTCGATGAACAGCATGTCGGCGGGGTTCGCCTCCCCTTCCAGCGGTTCAAGGTCTTGCAGGAAAAGCGGCCCCTCGCCCAGCAGGTTGAAGGCGGGGGCATAGGCGGCAAGACGCGTGCGCAGGCGGGCCGGATCGGGCTTGCGGCGGTCGTCCCAGTCTTCGACATGTTCGGGCGGGTCGGCCAGATAGACCAGCCCAATCAGCAATTCCAGACAGGCAAGGTTCAGATCCGCCCGCGGCCAATCGGGCCGGATCACATTGCTATCGGCCATCTGCCACGGCGCGATCACCTGGCGCGATCCGTCTTTCAGGATGACGGGAATCCAAGGATCGTCAATCAAGTTCAGGGACAAACACACGTCCTCCACACAATCTAAACGTGCAGGAAACCCATCTTGTGGCACGCTGTAAAGGCACTAAACAGGACATAGGTGACAGATTCGGTCACCCGATAACTGGTTAGGGCGGCTATTTCTGCGGGGCATCGTGTTTCAGGTCGGTCAGCCAAACCGAAGCCCGAAGTCCGCGCTATAGCTTAAGCCGTCGCAGATCGTGCCGTCGTCGGCGACGGGGCAGATCGTGACGGTGTCGCGGCGCCAGTCTGGCCAATCTTTCTTGACCGCCGCTATGGCGGGATGGGTTTGATCGGGCAAAGGCAGCGCATCCAGACGGGATTTTCGCGCCGAAACCTCGGCCATCGGCCATGAGCCACCCCACGGGGTAACGCGACCGTCCCTTATCTGGGCAAGGGCGAGCGTGCGGCTCGCCTCACCCAGACGCGTCGGGTAATCGGCATCGCGGCCGTCACCGCTGCCCTCGCGGAAGGATACGGTCAGGTCGATCCGGTTTTGCCAAGCGTGCGACTTGTGGGCCATCGCCTTGCCCTCGGCCTCGCGGTCCGCCTTTTCCAGCGACGAAGGAACATCGGCGGCTTCCGGTCCGTGAACCGTCTCGATCAAGCCGCGCAAGCCTGACGGAGCGACGATCTGGCCAACGGAAAACAGGTGCTTCGCCGTGCGCCATTGCAAGCCCTGCGGATAGGTATAGGCGCCCTTGTCCAGCACCCGCATCAGCCATTGCCCATCGGTAACTTCGTCCGGATCGGGCGACAGGACGTGCAGCACAGGCGCTGGCACGGGCCGCGCTTCGGTGGGCCGTTGTGCCATGTGCCGCCACAGACGGCCCGCGCGCTGGATCAGCCCTGCCATGGGCGCAAGGTCGCTGACCATCACGTCAAAATCGAGGTCGAGGGAGCTTTCCAGAATCTGCGTGCCGACAAGCACCCGACCCGCGCGGCCCTGTCCCGTCTTTCCGAACCGCGAGAGCGCGGCCTGTTCGATCCGCTTTCGATCCGTCAAGGCAAAGCGCGCGTGCAGCAGGTCGGCTTCTATTCCCGCCGCACGCAATGCCTGAACCGCAGCAATGGCATCATCCACCGCGTTGCGAACCCAGACACAGGCCGCCCCGCCCCGCGCCAGATCGGTCAGCAGGGAAATTGCCGCCGCGGCGTCGGGCAGGCGTTCCACACGAACCGGCCCCCTTGCCCCGGTTTCTTGTGGCAAATCCCTCCGTGCAGCGCCACCCGCAATGGACAGCGCCGGATAGGCGAGGTTGTCGTCGCCGCCGCCGTATGTTGCCATCAGCTTTTTGCGCAACGCCAAGGGAAGCGTTGCCGTCAGCAGGATCGCCGATCCACCCGCCTGCCGATGCAGTTGCAAGAGTCGCTCTAGCACCTCGGCGATGTAGGGTTCTCCGAGTTCATGGACCTCATCGACTATCAGGATCTTCGAGGACAAGGCGAAATGGCGCAGGGTGTGGAACTTGGTCGGCAAGGCCGCCAGCAGAGCCTGATCGATGGTGCCTACCCCGACGTTGCCCAGAAGCGACTTTCGTCGCCCGTCGGCCAGCCATGCCGTGCAGGACGGTTCTTCGGGGGCGTTTTCTTGTGCGTCGATCAGATCACGAAACTCATCCGACAACCCTGCCTTGCCGTGGGCGAGCGTCAGCGTCGGCGGTGCATCGAATAAGCGGCCGATGACGCCCTCATGTTTCAGCCTGTTGAACATCGCGTCGGATGTGGCCGTGGTGGGTAGGGCCACGACCAGCCCCCGCCCCTTGCCCGCGCAAAGCATCCGCTGTGCGAGGATCAGCGCAGCCTCGGTCTTGCCCGCGCCGGTTTCGTCTTCGATGACCGCAAGCATCGCCCCATCCGGCAGAGCTATCTCCGCACAGGCGGATTGCATCGGCCGCGGGTCGAATTCAAACAACCGGTCCGCTTTTGGCCCGACACCGGCAAGACCGGCCTTTTGGACCGCGACTTCTGCTTTCTCACGAGCGAGGGCCAGGTATAGGGCAAAGGGCATCACTCCCCCCTCGGCCGGAAACCAATCGGGATTCGACCCGACCCAATCCGCTGCTGACACCAGCCCGGGCAACCACCACGACAGCGCCAATGTCTCCTCGCGCGAAACCGCCTGCAACGACGCCTCTGGCCAAAGGTCAAGAAAGGCCGCAATGACGGCGCGGGCGTCATGCACGGCCTCGGCTCCGGTTACGGAAAGCACCTGATCGTCGTTGCCGGACCAATTCGACGGCTTGCCGTGATGGCCCGCCACCGACGCGTAAAGCGGTTCGCGTCGCAAACGTTTCGATCCGAGGCGTTGGGCAAGAATGTCGTCATGCGCGTTCAGCAGCACTTCGGTCACGCACCAATGCGAATTCGGCAGGTAGGGCTGGCCACGCAACATCTTGCGGAACTGGTCGTTCACCTTGCCCAGATCATGCAATGCGGTCAGCAGGATAAGCGCATCGCGCAGCGGGGCGTCAAGACCGGACCGGGCAATCAGGATTTCGCAAACGGCGGCGACATCCAGCATGTGGTAGACGGCAGGATGTTCGGGACCGTCAGGGGTTGCGGGGCTTTTGCCCGGCCATGACAGGAGATTTTCCGGCAAAACAATCCTCGCTTAGCAACAACCCGGGCAGGGGATTACAGTAAGAACGGGTTAAAGCCTGACCGTCATGGCGCGGGTTTGTGCTGTCAAGCGGAACGGCGGGGTGTCGTGACGGCGTGCGACGAAGCGCGATGCACAAGCGATGCACGGTCTATGCACAGTTTTGCCGCCGCGCGGGTAGCCCTTTGGCCAGCGGTATCGAGCAAGGCCATCAGCACCGGAACGGGCGAGAATTTGCCTTGGGCGGCTTGTGCGGACAGGGCGCCCGGCAAGGTTGGGGATGCGAGCGGCTTTGACACGGATACTGCCGATATCATTCGCAGCATCTGCGCCGGAAGACGCGAAGCGTCCGTGCGGCCCGCTGCGTTTTGCCTTGATGCGTTTCATTAATAAGTGCTAACGGGGTTTGCATCGCGGAAACGAAACCCGCACGAAAACAACTCATGGGCGAAGGCCAGCATACATGTCCGTAAACAAAGTTCTTTTTCCGACAGCGGCTTTGGCAACAGCCCTCGGCGCGACAGCATTTCCGGCTGCCGTGGCCGCGCAAGGCGCCGATAATCCGCTGACCTTGTCCTTCGATGGTGCCGTGGGCACCGGAAATCATGCCAACGCTTATGGCGAAGCCAAGCTGGGCAGCGGTTTCAACGAATTCGACGGCGACGTGGCCTTTGTCGGTTCGGTCGGTCTGAGCCGCGCGATAAACGACAACTGGGATTGGAAAGTGTCGGTATCGAAGCTTGGCTACGCCGACAACTCGATCGGTGGCTCTGACAACCTGAATTCCGGTTTCTACACGAGCGGTTCGGACCGGACCGAGGCGGCGGTTTCCTTCGGTCGCAAGCTGGACATCGGCCCTGCCAAGGCACGCTTGGGCCTTGGCCTTGCCTATGCAAATGCGAATGCCTCGACCGAAAAGGGCGTCAGCGCCTTTATCAACGACAACGGCTACTTCAAGAGTGACTTCGCAACCGAATTCCAGGGCATCGGTCCGCAGGTCAGCCTTGACCTGCAATCCGCGCCAGTCGCCGCAAACGGAAAACTTTCGGTCATCGGCGGGGTCGAAGTCAGCCTGCTTGCCGGCCAGTACCAGCATTCCAAGGGCTTCGAGGCCTATAACGGCAATGACGCCCCGTATCAGTACGACAGCGCGACCTCGACGCATGGCGATATGATGACGGCCGGTATCAAAATCGGCCTGCAATATGACGCCAACGAGAACACCGTGTTCCGTGCCGGCGTCCGCCATGATGTCACCCGTATGGACCACGCAAATTTGACGGACCCTGTGACTGTTGGGTCGGTGTCGGTGCAGGACGACCGCACATCGTTCTTTGTGGGAATGGACGTCGGCTTTTAAGGCAGACGGCTTGCCACAATCGACACGAACAAAAGCTCCGGTTATCTGTCTGCACGGATTTCCGGGGCTTGCGACCCACTGGAATGCCTTTGCTGCCGCATTACCCGATGACCGTGCAGTGCATTCGGTCGCAATGCCGTGGTTGCGCGACAGCGGGGTGCAGACCTATGGCTTGATGGATGTTCTGACGTTCGTTGCGCGGACGGCGCGTGATGCGAACCTTGGGCCGACGCATTTCGTCGGGCATGATCTGGGCGGCGTCGTGCTGTATTGGCTGGCGCAAACCGGCTTTCGGAGCGCGATGAAAACCGTGACGATCATCGCGGCCCCGCACCCCGAAACCTATAGCGCGTTCATGACGCCGGACCGATACGCGCAGTCAGCGCGCTATATCGACACCATACTTGCCAGCAATAACGACACGGACCTGCGCCAGACTTTGCTGGACGGCGTGACAGGTGCGGATTGTGACATCCGAGCCGATATCGCCGCGGGTCTTGCCGCGACCGACTTTGCTGCCCTGCGCGGCATTTATGCCACGATCAGGGAGTCGACCGCCATGCCTGCGCCGCGAACGACCGGCCGGTTCGATTGTCCTGTCGCCGTGGTCCACAGCGCCGATGACCGCTACCTTCCTGCCGGTCTGATGGCCGAAAGCGTTGTGCGCTTTGGCACCCGTGCGACCGCCTTGACACTGGACGGCGATAGTCACTACCCCCACCTTACCGCAAGCGGGCGCGTTGCCGGATATGCCGAAGAGTTCTGGAATGACGCCGAAACCTGAAGACACCCCGCCCGCCTTTGCCGACCCGGGCATCGAAGATAGGGCGCAACAGGGCCTGAACCGTCTTGTGCTGGGCCTGATGCAGCGCGTTGTGCAACCCGAAGCGGCGCGGCCCGACCGCATCGGCGCGCTGCATGTCATCGACGATCCGGTGCTGGCAGAACATGTATTCAAGTCGCCTGCGCAATTTTGCAAGAATTTCGCCTTGGTCGCCGCCTTGGGTGAAAGCCGTTTCAACCTGAACGGCGACCGCTGGGCGCAGTTTCGGGACCGCACCCAACCGGCCTATAACAAGGCCAGCAAACCGCAGGAATTTCCCGACATCGAGGCGATCTATAGCGCAGCACTCGACCGCGTGCCCACGGCAGATGCGCCCGAACTTGAACGCGCCCTTGTCGCGGCCTCGCTTGGTATCTTTGCCAAGGCGCTTGGCCTGTCGCTTGACCCTGCGGCGATCGGGCGGCTGTTTCCGCACATCCGCAGCCACGCGAAACTGCTGCAATACTTTTCGTGGTATGGTTCACAGGAACCTGACGTGCTGGTGCAACGCGCCGAATGGCTGGACCAACGCTTTACATCGGTGGTCATGGCCGACCCCGATACCCGTGCTTTCATCGGGCGGGCGATTGCAGGCCAACCCGACAACGAAGCGTCACCCGCGATCACCGACCTGATGCAGAACCTGTTTGCCGGTATCGAAACCACTGTCGCCACGCTGTCATGGGCCGTGCAGTTGCTGGGCCAGAACGCCACCCTGCAAGACGCCCTGCGCCGCGAGACGACGGCCAACCCGAAAGACCGGCTGCTGACACGCAGCTTTCTTTGGGAAACCATGCGCTGCTTTCCCCCGATCCCCTTTGTCGTGCGGGAATTGGCGTCCGATTATTCGGGCCATGGCCGCCACTTTGCCAGTGGCGATCAGGTCATCGTGTCGGTGCTTGGCCTGCACCGCCACCCGGACCATTGGGACCAGCCCAACCGCTTTCAAGCCGCGCGTCGCGAATTTGCGGCAGACCATCCCGCACCGCTGGCGTTCCGGCCCTTTCTTTCCGGCCCGCGGGTCTGCGGCGGCAAACGCCTTGCCGAGCTTGAACTGCTGAGCGCGCTGCCACAAATCTTGCGGCGCTGGCGCATCGTGTCGGACAGCGCGGATGTCGCCTATGACTACGCGCTTGCCCTGCGTCCGCAAACGCTGGCCTCTGTCCGGCTGCAACCGCTGCAATGACGCCGCGCGAAACCTTGCCGGTGTTCATCATCGCCAGTTCGGGGCGCTGCGGTTCGACCTTGTTGAGCGAGGTGCTTGAACAGCATCCAAGCGTGCTGAGCCTGTCCGAGTTTCTTGTGCCGCTGCTTATGTCGGGCATCCGCCATGCCGGTCAGGCCGTCACCGCGCAGGAGTTCTGCGCCGCGCTGCAAAACGATCAGCCCACCACGACGGCGCTTTTGCGGGCGGGCATCACGGTTCCCGAATTCCGCTATCCCTTCGGGCGGCAGGGCGTTCGTTACCGCATGGACAGCGGCGTTCCCTTTCCTGCCATTTGCGCGCTGGCACATCTGACCGACGATCCTGACAGCGCCTTTGACATCTTGCTTGACCGCGTGCTGTCAAACGACGCCACCGTGGCAAGCGACCATCTGGCCTGCACCTTGCGTTGTCTGGCCGATATGTTCGGCGGCACTGTGGTCGTGGAACGCAGCGGCATAAGCCTGCCCTTCGTCCGCGACCTGCGCGCCCTGCTGCCAGATGCCAGCCTTGTGTTTCTGGGCCGGAACGGTTTTGACACGGCCTTGTCGATGAGCCGCCACGCCTATTTCCGCCACCTTGCCCAGCGCGACCTGCTGGCCCGCGATCTGGGTTACGATCCTTATACCTCAACCCGACGCGACGGGGTGCACCGCTTGGTGCCGGTCCTGCAAGACATGCTTCCCGAACGGTTTTCGCGCGCCGGATTTGATGCGCTGGCCTTGCCCTCGGGTTTGTTTGGCGCGTTGTGGTCACACTATACCGCGCTTGGGCTGGCGCATCTGCCCGACCGCACGCCCCATCTGACCTATGAGTCGCTCTGCATCGATCCGCACGCGGTTTTGCACCGCCTTGCCGCGCTGCTTGGCATCGCGCCCGATCCTGACTGGATCGCCGCCGCGACAGGGCGCATCGCGCGCGCCATGCACCCCGCAGCCACCCTGCCACCTGCCGAACGCGACGTGCTGATACAAGCCTGCGCGCAGGGCAGGGCGGCGCTTGCCGCCAAAGGATTCACGTAATGTCGCAATTTATCCCCGACCGCACCCGGCACCTGCGCTTTCTGTCCGGCGGCACGGTGATCGAGGTCGCAACCCGCATCTGGACCACGCCCGATCCCCGCGGCACCTTGTTTTGCGTGCACGGCTTTGCCGGAACGGGGCAGGATTTTGCCTTTCTTGCCGCCGCCCTGCGCGACCATGGCATCGAAACCGTCGCGATGGATATGCCGGGGCGGGGGGCCAGCACCTTTTTGGGCAATCCCGACCTTTATAGCCTGAAGCTGGTGCAAACCGCTCTGGCCGAGGCGATAAACCTTGTCCATGGCCCCATTGTTCTGGCGGGCACCTCGTGGGGCGGGGTGATTGCGGCCAGCATGGCGCTGAACCTGCGCGCCATCTGTCGCGGCCTTGTCGTGGTGGACGCGCCGCTCGTCTCGACAGACGCAGCAGACGATCCGTACGAGGATTTCATAAGGGACGAGGCTTTGCGAACCTTCAGTTCGGCACAAAGCGCCCGCGTCTATTATGCCGCAACGCGAAACCTGCGCCATCTGCCGCGTGCCGAGCTTGACGACCTGCTTGCCGCATCGGTGATGCCTTTCGAGGGCGGCTTTCGGATGCGCTACGATCCGGCGTTGATACAGACCATCGGGCGGCGACGCCCGTTCGATCTGACCGCCGGTCTGGCGACGGCCCCTTTCCCGATTCTTGCCGTGACGGGCGCGCACAGCCATCTGGCTTCGTCGGCGGCCCAGATTGCCGCCCGCGCCGCGATTCCCACGCTGACCAACCTGACCTGCGCGCACGAGGCACATCCGCCGTCGCTGTCACGCGCCGCCGACCTGCACGCGATCAGCGCCTTTGTCACAGGCTGTCTGACGCCACCCGCCGCACCTTGACCGCACGCGGCGAAGGCGCACGCTCGTTGCTGAAAAACCGCTTCCAATACACCGAAAGCCCCGGCGTCATGGTCTTTGCCGCCTTGATCATCCGCAGGATATCGCGGTTGTCCTGCGCGTGAAAAATCGTCACCACCACCGCATCGCCCCCGGCCACCTTGGTCAGCGGACCGCGATTTTCCAGCCAATCCTCGGCACAGGCCTTGCTGGTCTGCACCCAGCCCAGATAGCCGCAGAGCTGGTCGTTCCGCTCGACGATCAGGTGGGTGCCGTCATTGATCTGGTGCATCAGCGTCGACATCGTCGGCCCGAACTCGAAGCGGGCGAACAACGCGATCTCGGACAGATATTTCGCAGCAATCCCCAAAGAATAGGGGTTTCGTGCCAACTGGCTGATTGTGCTTTCGCCTGACCCCGTGCCCATGATCCTGCCCGTTTCAAAACCGTTTACACATGTGAATTCATGTGTCGCGCGCTGTATAGGGCAGAACGGTTACGGTTTCCACCTGCGCGCTTTTGCCAACGCGGGACTTGTGCCGCCCCGATGCTGTGCGGCCTTGCGTCAGACCCGAAGGGGCCGGGCGATCAGGCCGATCTGGACCCTTGTGGCTTGGCGTTACGCGTCGGCGCTTGGGCGGGGTGTCGTCGGTTTGGTCATCTTGTGTTGCAGAGCTGCCCTTGTCCGAGGAGGTCGGCTTCGCCTGACGGCAAAGGCAAACGCCCCGCAGGTGCAAGGGCCGGGATGATCCCGGCCCGATGTCGTTTGGGCCTATGGCAGGGCGGGGTAGTCTGTATAGCCCTCGGCCCCGCCGCCATACAGTGTCGCGGGGTTAGACACCGGGCGTGTCTTGATAGCCTTGGGCCTGCGGCGAGATTTGCGTCGCCTCGGCGATAAGCAGGCCGGCGCTGGCGCGCTGCGCGTAGTATTCGGCGGCATGCGGTCCGGGGACGAGGCCAGCGGCGGCGCGGTTGCGGGTCAGGGGGGCCATGACGATACGGTTGGCAAGCGTGATCGGGCCAAGATCCTATTATTCAAGCTTGGCCGAGGCGGTCGCAGACCTGAAGGATGACGGGATCTTCAACCAATCGGTTGGCGATTTTTCCGACAATACAGCGATGGAGGGCGGATCGATCACACTGGTCGGGGTCACTGCCGAAATGTTGACCTTCGACAGCGTCTATCTGATTTGAAGGGTAACCCGTGCGGCCCGATTCCGTCGCCCGCCCCATAGGAAAAGGGCCGCCCATGCGTTGCCCAGAACGAAGTTCGCTTGCCCATCGCACGTTTGCCTTGACGGCAAGCTGATGTCCGATGCGCAATTCTCGTGTGGGTCCGGCAAATGTTAGTCGCGCCATTCATGATGCTGGTTTGGCAGAGTGGCGGCTTTGCGATCAGCCTAGCCATCAGGATGGGTCTACCCGCTGGCGGGACATCCGAATTGGCAGGATCACCAATCATGCGCTGATCCGGCTGAAGCGGTTCTACGGAATGCCGGCGGCGACGATGCTGATCCAGCTGCGCGATGTCGGACTGCTCTCCGAAGCGACCGTCTATTCTGCGTTTCGGACCTATGCGCGCACCTGGCGAGCCGACTAGCCGTCGCCGAAATGCGGGGGCGGCGTGACCCGTGGCCCAAAACGGAGCCTGCGTCGTTGTCGTCAATGACGCGTCCTGCCTGATCGAGATTGGCAAAGTGCGGCTTTTGCACATCCCGAGGCGACGGTCGCCTCGACGTTAGGTCGAGCTGACGCCAAGGATCGAGGTGCTGATTTCTGTGAGGAAGGTCCACTCGTCAGGCATTTCGAACTTGCCTTTGGTCTTGCGGTCGATGGTCAGGAAGCAATGGCCGTGAACGCAGGTCCACAGTGCGTAGGCGCGGCTTTTGACGGTGGGGTTGTCGGCCGGTTGCCCGATGGCGGTTGCGACGGCACGCAGGACGACGGCGAAGCAGCCTGCCCCCTTTTCTTCCAGATGCGGGTCTTGGTCATGGCCTTCGGTCAGGCCGAAGACGAGGCGGAAGACGCCGGGGCCGGAGCGGGCGAAATCGACATAGGCCTGTCCGATGGCGGCTATGGCGGCGATCGATCCCGCAGGGTGGCGGGAGGCGGCGGCCTGCATCGCGTCGCGCAGCCGGTCCATGCCCTCGCTTGCCACGGCGCGGAGGAGTTCGGGGCGGTCTTTGAAGTGTTTATAGGGCGCGGCAGAGCTGACACCGGCGCGGCGTGCGGCTTCGGCTACCGAAAACCCGTCGGGGCCGTGGGTTTCGACAAGTTCGCGCACCGCGGCGATCAGCTGCGCGCGCAGGTCGCCGTGGTGATAGCTGCTGCGGGGGGTGGTCAGGTCGGACATGCAGGTTCCAAAGGGGGCCGCAGGGGTGCGGGCATAAGGCGGCAATCGGGCACGGTATGCAACAGGGCTTGCCATGTAAGTGATGCTTACATAAGTTAGCACCACTAACTTTGCAAGAATCGCGTGGGGTGGCCATGGTGCGGATTTCGGGACGGCGGACTTGGACCATCGTGATCGTGGGTGGCATCCTCGGCGGGGCGATGGCTTTGGCGGGCGGGGTGATCGGGACGGGGCAGGGGGTGGCATCGGCGGTGGCTGAACGACCGGCCCAGCCCGTTCGGGTGAGCGTCATCGCCTTTACCGAACCGGAGCAGGCCGCGACCTTTACGGGCACGATCCGCCCCCGCCACGAGGTGGCGATGGGGTTTCGCGTTGCGGGCAAGGTCGTGTCGCGGGGTGTCGAGGTGGGCGAGCGCGTCACACGTGGGCAAGAACTGGCGCTGCTGGACGATACCGATGCGCGGCTGCAGGCCGAGCTTGCGGCAGCCGAGGATAGCGCGGCGCGGGTCGACCACACCCGCGCGCGGGCCGAGGCGGATCGCAGCAGACAGCTTTTTGCCGAGGGCCATGTGGCGCAGGCGGCGCTTGACCGCGCGGTGAGTGCCGAGGCCGAAGCCGCATCGCGTGCCGGACGGGCGGCGCGGGCCTTGGCGCTGGCGCGCAACGGGCTGGGGTATACGCGTCTGGTGGCCGATGCGGACGGCGTGGTGACGGCAACGCCCGGCGAGGTGGGGCAGGTGGTTGCGGCGGGAACGCCGGTTGTGGCGGTTGCGCGGGCGGGTGCGGTGGATGTGGTGTTCGCGCTGCCCGAGACGGATCGCGGGTTGCTTGAGGGCAGCGTGGCGCGTGGCACGATCTGGGGTGACGAAGCGGCGGCGGAGTTTCCGCTGAGCCTGCGCGACATCTCGCCGGATGTGGACCCTTTGGGGCGGACCTATCGGGTGCGGATGTCGCTGGAGCGGCCGGTGGAGGGCGCGGATTTCGGGCGGACGGTCACGGTGACGGTCGCAATGCGGCCGACGGCGCCGGTCGCCGCGGTGCCCTTGGCCGCCGTGGTCGATGACGGGGCGGGGCCGGGGGTCTGGCGCGTGACGGGCGACAAGGTGGAACGGGTGGGGGTCGAGGTGGTCTCGGCCAGTGGAGAGGTTGCCGCGATCCGTGGGGCGTTGAAGGACGGGGATAGGGTCGTCAGCCTTGGGGCGCACAAGGTCGATCCGGCGCGTCCGGTGCGGATCGTCGAAACCGCTTCGGTGGCGGTGGAGTGAGGCGATGCGCAATCTGAACCTGTCATTCCTGTCGGTCACCAATCCAGCGGTCACGCTGTTTGCGATCATCATTGCCCTTGCGGCGGGTGCCTTTGCCTATGTGAACCTGGGGCGGGCGGAAGACCCGACCTTTACCATCAAGACGATGGTCGTCACCGCTGTCTGGCCGGGGGCGACGGCGGACGAGATGCAGAACCTTGTCGCCGAACCCATCGAGAAGCGGATACAGGAACTGCCGGAACTGGATTACGTGCGCACCTTTTCGCGTGCGGGGGCGACGGTGTTGCAGGTGCAATTGAAGGATTCGGTGCGCATGGCGCAGCCGGTCTGGTACCAGATCCGCAAGAAGGTGGGCGACCTGCGCCCTGCGCTGCCGCAGGGGGTGATCGGGCCGTTTTTCAACGACGAATACGGCGACGTGTTTTCCGCCATCTACATGGTGACGGGCGAGGGGCTGGGGCGGGCCGAGTTGAAAGCCTATGCCGAAAAGCTGCGCACGCGGCTGCTGGCGGTCGAGGATGCGGCAAAGGTTGCGTTGATCGGCGAGGTCGAAGAACGGGTCTGGGTCGAGATCAGCCACCGGCGGCTGGCGACGCTGGGGATTGCGCCGCAGGTCATTTTCGATGCCATCGGGCGGCAGAACGCCATGACGGCGGCGGGCGCGATCCAGACGCAGGCCGACGAGGTGCAAATTCGCGTCAGCGGTGGTCTGAGCGGCCTTGAGGCATTGCGCGACCTGCCCATTCCGGCGGGCGGCGCGGTGATCCGGCTGGGCGAGATTGCAAAGGTGACGCGCGGCTACGAGGAACCGGCGAGCTATCTTGCCTTTTTCGACGGCAAGCCGGCGGTGGGCGTGGGCGTTTCTATGGCAGATGGCGCGAATGTTGTCGCCTTGGGCCAGCGGCTGGGGGCCGAGGTCGCGGCGTTTCGCGCCGATCTGCCGCTGGGGGTCGAGGTGACGCAGGCATCCGATCAGGCGGATATCGTCACCCATGCCTTTGACGAGTTCATCAAGACCTTCATCGAGGCGCTGGTGATCGTGCTGGTCGTTTCCTTCGTCACACTGGGCTGGCGGACGGGGATCGTGGTGGCCCTGTCGGTGCCCATCGTGCTGGCGGTGGTCTTTGTCGTGATGCAGGCATGGGGGATGAATTTCGACCGGATCACGCTGGGGGCGATGATCATCGCGCTGGGGCTGTTGGTCGATGATGCGATCATCGCGGTCGAGATGATGGTGGTAAAGATCGAGCAAGGCTACGACCGTATCGCGGCGGCATCGGCGGCGTGGTCATCGACCGCCTTTCCCATGCTGACGGGAACGCTGGTTACGGCGGTGGGGTTTTTGCCGGTCGGCTTGGCGCAATCGACCAGTGGCGAATATGCGGGCAATATCTTCTGGGTGGTGGGCATCGCGCTGATCGTGTCGTGGTTCGTCGCGGTGATCGTGATGCCCTATCTGGGGATGAAACTGCTGCCGCCGCCCAAACCCGGTGCGCATCACGCAAGCTATGACAGCCGCCTTTACCGCGCCTTGCGGGCGGGTGTCGTGGCGTCGATGCAGGCGCGTTGGCGGGTGATCGGGGCAACGGTGGCCGCGCTGGTGGCGGCAGGTGTGGGCATGGGCTTTGTGCAGCAGCAGTTCTTTCCCACGTCCGCCCGTGCGGAATTGTTCATCGAGACGCGGATGCCGGAGGGATCGTCGATCGGGGCGACGACAAAAGCGGCGCTGGCAGCCGAGGCGCTGGTCAAGGGCGACCCGGATGTGCGCTTTGTGTCAACCTATGTCGGTGCGGGTGCGCCGCGGTTCTTCTTTGCGCTGAACCCTGCGCTGCCGAACCCGTCCTTTGCGCTGACGGTGATCATGGCCAAGGATGCCGAAGCGCGTGACCGTCTGCGGGCGAAGATCGAGGCGGCGGTGGCGGCGGGTGCCGTGCCCGAGGCGCGGTTGCGGGTGGACCAGATCGTTTTTGGCCCGCCGGTCGGCTTTCCGGTGCAGTTCCGCGTGGTCGGCCCCGATCCGCAAGAGGTGCGGCGCATCGCAACAAAGGTGCGTGCCGTCATGGTCGCCAATCCCGATACGGTCGAGCCGCAATTCGACTGGAACGAACAGGCCAAGACCCTGAACGTCAGATTAAATCAAAACCGCATCCGTGCTCTTGGCCTGAACACGGCGGATGTGTCGAACACGCTGCAAACGCTGCTATCGGGCGTGAAGGTCAGCGAATACCGCGAGGGGACAGAGCTGATCGACATCATGGTGCGTGCGCCCGAAGACGAACGCGCCGATCCGTCGCGGCTGGCGGACCTGACGATCCTTTTGCCCAGCGGCGCGGCGGTGCCGCTGTCACAAGTGGCGGACGTGTCCTATGGCTATGAAGAGCCGATCCTGTGGCGGCGCAACCGCGACATGGTGCTGACGGTGCGGGCGGATGTGGTGGCAGGCGTGCAGGCCCCGACGGTGACGGCCGCGCTGCTGCCCGCGCTGCAACCCGTGATCGACGCCCTGCCTGCTAGCTACCGGATCGAGACCGGCGGCGCGGTCGAGGAAAGCGCCAAGGCCAACGTGGCGCTGTTCAAGGTGTTTCCGCTGATGATCGTGGCGATGCTGTCGCTGCTGATGCTGCAATTGCGCAGTTTTTCGAAGCTGTTTCTGGTGTTCCTGACGGCCCCTTTGGGCGCAATCGGCGCGGTGGCGGCGCTGCTGCTGTTCAACGCGCCCTTCGGCTTTGTGGCACTTTTGGGGGTGATCGCGCTGGCAGGGATGATCATGCGCAATACGGTGATCCTAGTGGACCAGATCGACCATGATCTTGCAGGCGGAGCCAAGCCCTGGGATGCCATTGTCGAAAGCACGGTGCGCCGCGCGCGGCCTGTGGTGCTGACGGCGCTGGCGGCGATTTTGGCCATGATCCCTCTTGCACGGTCGGTGTTCTGGGGGCCGATGGCGATGGCGATCATGGGCGGGCTGGTCGTGGCGACGGTGCTGACGCTGTTCTTCCTGCCGGCGCTTTACGCGGCGTGGTTCCGCGTGCGTCAGGGGGCGTTGCCCGACGCAAGCGCAACCCGGCCGATTGTTCAACCGCTTTGCCCCGCCGCCGAATGAGCAAGACCGGGGATATCATGATCGACCCCAAGATCCGCTTGGGGTCGATTGCGTTGCCCTGTCTGCCAGACATCGCAACGCTTGGTCAGGTTGCACCACGCATCGAATTGCGAGACGAAGACCGTGCCGTTCAGACGGGTCAGGGCATCGGTCTTGCGAAGCCGGTCCATCACCGGACCCTTCACCTCGGACAGGTTCAGCGTCACGCCCATGTCGCGCAGGCGGTGGTCGAGCGATTCCAGCGTTTCCAGCGCGCTCAGGTCGATTTCGTTCACGGCAGAGCACATCACGATGACGTGGCGCAGGCCGGTATCGCCTGACACGCGGGTCAGGATCAGGTCTTCGAGATAGCGGGTGTTGGCGAAATACAGGCTTTCGTCGATCCGCAGGGTCAGCACGGCGGGGTCTGTTTCGACGGTAAAGCGGTGGATGTTGCGGAAGTGTTCGGTGCCCGGGACCAACCCCACCTCGGCCACATGCGGCCGCGAGGTGCGGTAAAGGTGGAGGATGAGCGAGACGAGGACACCGGCGGACACGCCCGTTTCGACCCCGAACAGCAGGGTGACGGCCATCGTCGCGACGACCGCAGCGAAATCGGTGCCGGAATAGGTGAAGCTGCGTTTCAGGATCGACAGATCGACCAGCGCGAGAACCGCAACGACAATGGTGGCGGCCAGCGTGGCCTTGGGCAGATAGGCGATCAGCGGGGTCAGAAACAGCGCGGCAAGTGCAAGGCCAAGGGCGGTGAACGCCCCTGCGGCAGGCGTTTGTGCGCCCGCATCGAAGTTTACGACAGAGCGTGCAAAACCGCCCGTGACGGGAAAGCCGCCGGTCAGTGACGCGCCCAGATTGGCGGCACCAAGGGCGATGAGTTCTTGATCGGGGTTGATCCGCTGCCGCCGTTTGGCAGCCAGCGTCTGGCCGACCGAGACAGACTCGACAAAGCCGATGAGCGATATCAGGGCGGCGGGAAGCAGTAGTTCGCGGATCAGGGCCAGATCGGGCGAGGGCAGGGTGAAGGGCGGCAGGCTTTGCGGCACGGCCCCCACCACGGCGACGCCTGCATCATTCAGGCCGAACCGCCACACGGCAAAGGTCGATGCCGCAATGGCCAGCACCGGCCCCGCCTTTGCCAGCATATCGGCAGGCCGCGCGTTAAGGCCGATGCGCCGCAGCAAGGGTTTCAGCCCGCGCCGGACCCAGAACAGGAAGCCAAGACTGGCAAGACCGATTGTCAACGTCGGCAGGCTGACCGATCCCACCTGCGCGGCGAGCGAGGCGAGTTGCGCAAATAGCCCGTGCCCATCGGCCTTTAGCCCCGTCATGGGGCCGATCTGGCTGGCCGCGATCAGGATGCCGGAGGCCGAGATGAAGCCGGAGATGACGGGATGGGACAGGAAATTGGCCAAAAACCCCAGCCGCAGCAGGCCCATTAAAAGAAGAATTCCGCCCGACAGGAACGCCAGCGTCAGGGCGGCGACGGCATAGCCCGCCGTTCCCGCCTCGGCCACTTGACCGACGGTTGCGGCGGTCATCAGCGACACCACGGCGACCGGCCCGACAGCAAGCACGCGGGATGTGCCGAACACCGTGTAAAGCAGGATCGGCATGATCGAGGCATAAAGCCCCGCTTCGGGCGGCAGCCCCGCCAGCAACGCATAGGCAAGCGACTGCGGGATCAGCATGATCGTGACGATCACGGCCGCCAGAAGATCATTCGTGAGCGCGCTGCGGTTGTAACCGCGGCCCCAGTGCAGGATCGGAAAGTAACGTGCGGCGGAACTGGTGGCCATGGGCTTTGTCTTTTTTATATGTGATTCAGGTCGTTATCCGGCACGGAATACGCATCCGGACCCGTCGGCGTCTTAGCGTTGCCGTGCGGCATAGAGGCTTTGCGCCCGCGCGCCGGACCGGCAATAGGCCAGCACTTTGCCTTTGGCCGTCGTCAGAGCCGTGTCGAAGGCGTTGACATCGGCAGCTGTTGCCTGACCGGGGCGAATGGGGATGTGATGGGCTTGAAGACCTGCTGCCTCGGCTGCTGCGCTTATTTCGGCAAAGGTGGGTTGGCCCGCGTCTTCGTGGTCTGGCCGGTTGCAGATGACGGTGCTGAAACCTGCCGCTTTGAGCTGTGATAGCTGTGCGGCGGTGATCTGCGGGCTGATGGCAAAATCGGCAGAGATATGGGTGATGTCGTGCATTTCATTATCCTTTGGCTGGCGGGTGGCGCGGTCTGTGGCAGCGGGTGTCACAGGCCGTTGAGGGGCACTTTCAGCATCGGGCGGCCATCTTTGTCGGTCGGAACCGCGCCCGCGCGCATGTTGACCTGAAGCGACGGGATGATGAGCTTGGGCATCGCCAGCGTGGCGTCGCGCTCGGTGCGGAATGTCACGAACTGCGCTTTCGTGGCCCCCTTGCCGACGTGGATATTGTGTTCCTTTTCGGCGGCAACGGTCGTCTCCCACTGGATATCGCGGCCGTTCGGGCCGTAGTCGTGGCACATGAAAAGGCGCGTCGCGTCCGGCAGGGCCAGCACCTTCTGGATGCTGTCATACAGCGTCGCCGCATCGCCGCCCGGAAAGTCGGCGCGCGCCGATCCGCCATCGGGCATGAACAGCGTGTCGCCGACAAAGGCCGCATTGCCCATCACATGCACCATGCAGGCCGGAGTATGACCCGGCGTGTAGATGGCAACAGCCTGCATGTTGCCGACCTTGTAGGTATCGCCATCCTTGAACAGCGCATCGAACTGGCTGCCGTCGCGCTGGAATTCGGTGCCTTCGTTGAAGACCTTTCCGAAGGTTTCCTGCACGACCATGATCTTCTCGCCGATCCCGATCTTGCCGCCCAAAGCCTGCTGGATATAGGGGGCGGCCGACAGGTGGTCGGCATGGACGTGGGTTTCGATGATCCATTCCAGCCGCAGACCGTTCGTGCGGATGTGGTCGATTATGGCGTCGGCGTGGTCATAGGTGATCCGGCCCGCCGCATAATCGATGTCCATCACGGAATCGATCACGGCGCAGGCATCCGACGCGGGGTCTTTGACGACGTAGCTGATGGTATTTGTCGCCGGGTCGAAGAAAGCCGCGACCTCGGGGTGGACGGTGATGTCGATGGGGTAAACGCGCATGGCAGTTTCCTTTGGTGGTCAGGTTTCGCGGCGCAAGAGGCGGGCGGATCGGGCATGGGTCAGGGCCATCAGGCCCTTGGCGGCAAAAATTCCGGCGATCAGGGCCGCGACGAAGACGAAAACTTCGATCTGGCCCGTGCCCAAGGCAGGCAATGCCCCGCCCGGACAGAAACCCGCAATGCCCCAGCCGATACCGAACAGCGCCGAGCCGCCAAGAAGGCGCGCGTCGATGCGCGGGTTATCCGGCAGGTGGAACTTTGCGTCGAACAGCGGTGCCGGTCGGCGCAGCACGACCCGGTAACCGAAGACGGCGGAGACCACCGCGCCCCCCATCACGAAGGCAAGGCTTGGGCCCCATGTGCCTGCGATATCGAAGAAATTCAGCACCTTGGCGGGGTTTGCCATGCCCGAGATGGAAATGCCCACACCAAAGACAAGACCGATGAGATAGGTTGAAAACAGGCGCATGGTCAGGCCCCCAGAACGTGGCGGATGACGTAGACGGTCAATCCGGCGGTGGTCATGAAAGTCAGCGTTGCCGCTGTGGATCGGCGCGACAGCCGCGCCATGCCGCAGACGCCATGCCCCGATGTGCAGCCCGAGCCGTAGGTGACACCTATGCCGACCAGAAAGCCGCCAAGAACGAGCATGGGCAGCGAGACCGGCACGTCGACCGCAGGCAAGGTTCCGGTCAGGGCCATCAGCGCGGGCGGGCCGCTTGCCATTCCGGCCAGAACCGCAACGCGCCAGCCTTTGTCAGGATGGGCAAAGGGCGTGAGGACGCCTGCCAGGATGCCGGTCGCCCCCATGATCCGGCCAAGCGACAGCATCAGCAGGACCGAGGCGAGACCGATCAGGATGCCGCCGGCAAGGGATTGCCAAGGGGTGAAGGCCGTTTCGATGACGGAAAGGTTCAGCATCACTTTACCGCCGCTTTGGTCGGGTGCGAGGGTTCAGCGGTGTTTGTTGTCGCGGCGGGCATGGGTCCGAACTCCTGTTGAGGGCAGGATCCGTTTAGGACGCCGGAAAACATCGTTCAGTAACGTTGTCACCAAGCGCGAGAGAACTTTGACAGCGATTGGTCCTATAGCCTGCGCTTTGGCTGAACCGCAGCGCGACAGTTACGCGCCGCAGGGCGCTGTGACGCCGCCACTCTCGTCAGACCGCATCCAGCGCCGCCAACCGCGCAAGCCCTGCCTGATCTGCAATTTCGACCGATCCGCGGGATTGTCTGATCCAGCCCCTGCGCTGGAATTCGCCCAATTGACGCGAGATCACCTCGCGTGCCGTGCCGAGTTCGGCGGCCAACTGCTGGTGCGTGGCCTTGATCTGGCCTGTCCCCCGTTCGAGGTCGATCAATTTTTGCGCAAGCCGGATGTCGACGCGCTGGAAGGCGATGTCTTCGATGATCTGGAACAGGTCGGTGATGCGCCTGGAATAGGCAGTAAAGATGAAGGTGCGGAAGGTGACGGACGTGGCGACAAGATCGTCGAAGACGGGTCGCGGAATAGCGACGGCACGCACATCGGTTTCCGCGATTCCTTCGGCGGAATAGTCTTCGTATGCCAGCAGGCAGGCCGTGGTCAGCACGCAGCTTTGCCCGGCCTCGACACGGTAAAGGACGATTTCGCGACCGGCTTCGGATACCTGTTGCACCCTGACGCGACCGTCGAGCAGAAGAAGCAGGTTTTCCGGCGATTTTCCGGGGCCGAAGATCACCGAACCCTCGCGCAGGGTGACGATGCTGCTTTTGCGGGTCAAGGCGTCCCGCACCGCCGGTTCAAGCCGGGATAGCCCGGGAAATTGCTCGATCCAGTCTGCATTCATTTGCGCTGCTCCGCCGGGCTTCCGTAAGCTTGAAGCCGATACCTGAATGCGTCTCTATGCTTGCGAAGTAAAGCCGCGCGCAGACCCGCAGCGCCTCGGCCGGACGTGCGGGGCCAGAGGTGGGCGGGCAGGGGTAAGGGCAAACGGCCGGTTGTGGCGCAGGATATGGCCCGAAACGTCTTTAGCAGACGTAAACAAATGACAGGGCGACATTCTAACTGTGCCCGGGTGTGACAAGTCTACTTTGCGCGTACATATACTCAACGCATAAGCAATCTTATGTCATATCATCCACGGCGGAAGGCTATGACGTTGGCGGTGGTGGCGCGGGAGACTTGGGCTTGGATCTGGGTTTCGCGCATGCGGCGGCTGGTTTCGGCGTGGTCGAGCAGCATGAGGCGGAAGGTGGCGCGCAGCAGGTCGTGGCTGATGGTGGCGCCTTCGCCCGCGATGGCCTGGGTCAGGCGCCATGCGCCGTCGCTGCGGTCGACCTGATCTTTCACCGCGCGGGAATCGGCGATGCCGTAGGTGGTGCAGAAGCTGTCGAGGAAGGCTTCGGCTTCGGGGGTGAGTTCGGGATGGGGCAGCATTTCCTGCAAGGGGACCACGCCCTTGACCGCGATCACCAAGGGCGATGTGCGGTGTGCGCCGATGCTGTCGGCAAAGAGCGGGCCGTTGCCGGTGGCGAGGTGCCAGCCCTGGGCGAGATAGAGCAGACGCTGGAGATCGAAGAAGCCCAGCGACTCCCACACGTATTGAAAGTGGTTGGAGATGTGGAGCGCTACATCCTGGGCTTTGTTGGTCATCGCTTGGCACCGGAAAGGGGTTTGAGTCGCCTGTTATCCCCAGCCTATGCGTTTACGGATGGGTTTCCCATCCATTAAGCAGTATTACATCCGTTGGTCTGTACAGCCACACTTGATGGTTGTCTTGACGCGAAAGGCGGGCTGTGGGTGCGGCTTTGACGCGGTATCAGCCTTTTGCGAAAATCGTTCGGACGGCGGGAACCGCGGATGGTGGTGGGCGTTGGAGACGGGCCAGCGCCTACCGTCCTGTCCGAATACACCGGGCGCTGGTTGCGGGCTTGGCGTGTGCGTCCCCCTGTCGCGCAAAGCCCCGGTTGCAGGAAGGGGTCTTGCTCCCTCTTTCTGCAACCGCCCTTCGGGCCTTTTTACCTCATGACATCAAGGGTTCGGTCGAGGCGAAGAACATTGCCTGACTGACGGCGGAGCGCACCTGCGCTTCGGAATAGGGTTTGGCGATCAGGAAGGCGGGTTCGGGTTTCTTGCCCGTGAGCAACCGTTCGGGAAAGGCGGTGATGAAGATCACCGGGATATCGTCGAATTGCCGAAGGATGTCGTTGACCGCGTCGATGCCCGACGACTGGTCGGCAAGCTGGATATCGGCAAGGATGAGGTCGGGACGGTCGCGCGCGGCAAGTTCGACCGCGGCCGAGCGGGTGCGGGCGATGCCGGTGACGCGGTGGCCGATTTCGGCGACGATCATCTGGATGTCCATGGCGATGATCGCCTCGTCCTCGATGATGAGGACCGAGCCTGCGACGGAATTGGCCATTTCGGTCTTGGCGATCTGCACGAGGCCTTCGGCCTGTTCGGCGGTGGTGTGCATGATCTGGCCGATGTCGGCGTAGCCGAAGCCTTCGATGGCGTGGAGCAGAAGCGCCTCGCGCGTGTTGGGGGTGAGGGTGGACATGTGGTCTTGCGCGCGGCGGGACAATTCGCTGTCGGGCGTGCCGAGGGGCGCGCCGGCGCTGGACCAGACAAGGTGGAAGGCGCGGAACAGCGCGTTCTTGGCATTGCTGGCGCTGCGCAGGACGGAGGGATCTTCGAGGATGGCTTCGAGGGTGGCGGCGGCGTAGCGGTCGCCGCTGTCCTGACTGCCCGTCAGGGCGCGGGCGTAACGGCGCAGGAAGGGCAGGTTCGCGGCAACGATCGAGGCCGGATCGGCCGAAGCTTGATTCATTCTACTGTCCCCATTGTGCGATAATTGGCGGAACCAAACGCGGTGAAACGCGTTTGGTTCCGTGATAGCTAAAAACGGGGTCAGCAAGGATGAGCATGTTGGGACGCATGAGCGACAAGAAAGACAAGCCGGCCCTGAGAAACACAATCGAGGAGAACTTGCGCAAAGTCTATCAGGAGATGATGGACGAGGAAGTGCCCGACCGTTTCAAGCAGCTTCTTGCGCAGTTGAAGGAGGCGCAGAACGCGCCTGCCGATGACGGCGGGGAGGGCGTGAAATGAGCGCATACTCCAAGGCGGACATGCCGAAATCGACCCCCGAAAACCCGATGGACCCGCGCGAGGAGTTGCCGCACCACCTGCCGGCGATGCGGGCCTTTGCCATCAGCCTGACGCGCAACATGGCTGCCGCCGACGATCTGGTGCAGGATGCCATCGTGAAGGCGTGGTCGAGTTTCGACAAGTTCGAGCCGGGCACCAACATGCGGGCGTGGCTGTTCACCATTTTGCGCAACACGTTCTATTCGGGCGTGCGCAAGCGTCGGCGCGACATGCCGGACCCGGACGGCGTGCATACGGCAAGCCTGTTCGAGAAGCCCGCCCATGACGGGCGGCTGGCGATGAACGATTTCATGGTTGCGTTCAACCAGCTTTCGCCGGTGCACCGCGAGGTGCTCATTCTGGTCGGCGCATCGGGGTTTTCCTACGAGGAGGCCGCCGAGATGACCGGCGTGGCGGTGGGCACGGTGAAAAGCCGCGCGAGCCGTGCGCGGTTGCGGCTGGCAGAGCTGCTCAAGCTGGACGAGGGCGAGGAGTTGGTGGGGTCGGACCCGTCGACGATGGCCGTGATGAGCAGGTCGGCCGTGCGGGCGGCATGAACGCGCGCGCGCCCTTTGGTTCGGGGCGCGGGTTCGTCGACAGGCTTGGCGTGCGGCTGGGTCTGGTGATCGGGCTTGCGCTTTTGCCGGTGGGCGCGATGGCCGTGATGCAGGCGAGCGATCTGTTGACCGAGGCGCGGGCGCGCAGCGAGGCGGCGCTGGCGGGCGAGACGCTGCGCGCGGTGCGTCCGAAGCTGAGCCTGATAAAGCGGGCGCAGGGCGCGGCCGAGACCTTGGCGGCGCTTGGTCCGGGAGACGGGGCCTGCACGGCGGTGCAGCGGCTGGCCGATGCGGGCGGATTTGCCGCCTTTGCCGCAATTTACGGCACGGACGGGCGGGCACTGTGCCGCGCGGGGGCTGCACCGGACAGTTTTGGCGGGCAGCGGGCGTTGGCCGAGATGCTGACGGGGGCGGGTCCGGCGCTTTCGGTGTTGCAGGGCAACGGCGGCCTGACGCTGGTGGCGCTGCATGCCGTGCGCGATGCGGGCGGGGTGGTGACGGGGTTCGCCGCCATATCGCCGCGCGAGGGGACGGCGCCGGATGGTGCCGAACGGCGGGTGGACGCCGCCGATTTTTCGCTGTTCGTGTTCGACCCCCGCGGGGTGGTGCTGACGGCTTCGGGCGGGGCGGCGAGATCGGTGTTGCCCGCAGGGTTGCGGCTGGAGGATCTGGCGGCGCGGGGTGGTGCGACCTTTAGCGCCACATCGGACGGCGGGGAGGAACGCGCCTATTCGCTGGTGCGGCTGGTCGACGACGAGCTTTACGCGCTGGGGACATGGCCTGCCGAGCGGGGGAGGCTGATGGCGATGCGCGCCCTGCCCCCGCTGATGTTTCCGGCGCTGATGTGGAGCGTGAGCCTGCTTGCCGCATGGTTCGCGGCGGAATTGCTGGTGTCGCGGCATATCCGGCGGCTGCGCAGCGCGATACGCGATTTTGCGGGCGGCAACCGCGTGGTGCGGCCCTTGGCGATGCGGTCGGCCCCGCGCGAGATACGGGATGCGGCGGAAGCCTTCGAGCGGATGACCGATGCGATTTTGCGCGACGAGGCCGAGCTTGAGGACATGCTGCGCGAAAAAGAGGTGTTGCTGCGCGAGGTGCATCACCGTGTGAAGAACAATCTGCAACTGATCGCGTCGATCGTGAACCTGCAACTGCGACGCACGAGGTCGGAGGAGGCGCGGACCATCCTGCGGGCGTTGCAAGAGCGGATGGTATCGCTGGCGGCGGTGCACAACGGGCTGTACCAGACGGCAGACCTGTCTGAGATCGGGGTCGAGGTGCTGTTTCCGGGCATCATCGAACAGGTGACGCGCAACGCGCAGGTGCGGGGGCAGTCGATCGCGCTGGAAAGCCATTTGCAGCCGGCGCAATTGACGCTGGACCAAGCGGTGCCCTTGGCGCTGTTGCTGACGGAAGCCATGTCGAACGCGCTGAAATATGCCAGCACGGCAGACGGATCGCCGCCGCGGGTGTGCGTGTCGTTCCGCGTCGAGACGGGCGAGGCGGTGCTGGAGGTGAGCAACAGCGCGTCAGGTCAGGCGACCGTGGTCGATCTGGACAGCGGCGGGACGGGGATCGGGACGCAGTTGCTGCGGGGGTTTACCAAGCAGCTGAACGGCGAGTTCAACCGCGAGTTTTCCGGCGGGATGTGTCACCTGCGGGTCTGGTTCTCGCTTGTGCCGCGGGCCGAGGCGGCCTGAGGCGGGTCGGTCGCTGCGGCAACCGCGCTGTCGGGCAGGCGGCGGGTGGACAGGCGGCGTTCGTCATGCATGACCATCACCCAGATGGCGATGGGCAGGGCAACGATGCCGCCGATGGCCCCCCAGAGCCACATGCCAAAGACCAGCGCGCAGAACACCACGAGCGGATTGACCTGCATTTGCCGCCCCACGAAAGAGGGCGTGATGAACTGGCTTTCGATGAAGTTGAGCGCGGTATAGGCCAGCGCGGGGGCCAGCGACAACGCGCCGTCAAAGGCGGCAACGCCGGCGACCAGAAGGGCGAGGCTGACGATGACGGGGCCGAGATAGACGAGGAAGTTGAACAGCGCCGCGACCAGCCCCCACAGGATGCCGTCGGGCAGGCCGAGAAGGTGCAGGGCGGCGGCGGTGAACAGGCCCAGAACCGCGTTGATCATCGAGACGGTCAGGAAATAGCGCGACACGTGGCGTTCGGCGCGCATCAGGCGGGCGACGATCTGCATCGGGTCAGTCGCAGTTGGCAGGGTGCGGGCGATGGCGCCGTAAAGTTCGTGCCGCGTCATCAGGAAGAAGAAGAGGACTCCGGCGAAGATGGTGGCCTGTGCCACGATGGCGGGCGCAAGCAGGATCGCATCGGTGACGGTGGGCAGGCCCGACGCTTCGGCTGCCGCAGAGGCGGGGCTGCCGGGTTCGGCCGAAATCGCCTCGGCCACCACCTCGGTCGCGTTGCGCAGGCCGCGCATCATGGTTGTCACGCGGTCGATGGTTTCCTGCATGTCGGCAAGCACCTTTGGTGCCTGGGCCACGAGGCGGGCGACGATGGGTTGCAACACCATGATGAGGATGCCGACGATGGACAGCGCCACGATCAGGCTGACCAGCGCACCGACGGCCGGGCGAAAGCCCCAGCGGTCCCACAGGTCGGACAGGGGAGAAAGCACGATGCCGGTGACGATGCCGAAGACGATGGGGGCAAGGATGCTTTCGGCGGTGGAGAGTGCCGCGAAGAACAGGATCACCGCGATGGTGAGCACGGCGAGCGGCACGAGACGGTTCAGGTCTTTCATGATCGGCGGCAAACGCGCGGCGCGAAGGGCGGGTTCCGCCCGCGCGGGCAGGAACAGGCGCGGACGCGGGGCGTTGGAGCGGCTCAACCGTTGAAAGGAATGGATCATGAACTGGGATCAGATTGCCGGTGGCTGGAAAGAGATGATGGGCAACGCAAAGGAAAAGTGGGGCCAGATCACCGATGACGAGTGGACCGAGATCGGCGGACGCCGCGACGAGATGGTGGGCACGATCCAGCGCCGCTATGGCATGGCGCGCGAAGAGGCCGAGCGCGACGTGGACGACTGGTCGCGGGGGCTGTGACATGGCCGTCGACCTGCGCCGGACGCTGTTTTCCGAAATGGCGATGGTGCAGGTCGGCATGCTGGGGGTGCAGGGCACGGCCCTGCCCTTTCAGCCGATGGTGCATCTGATGGCTCCGGTGCCGCGCGAGTTGTGGTTTCTGGCGGAACCCGACAGCGACCTTGTCAAGGCGACCTTCGGGGCGGACCCGGGGCAGGCGGTGGCGGGGATTTATTGCTTTACCGGGCGCAACCATGATTTGCACGCCTGTCTGACCGGCCCTTTGCGGCTGGCCCCCGACAGGCGCGGGCTGGAACAGGTGTGGTCGATCAGTGCCGAGGCGCTGTTTCCGGGCGGGTTGTCGGATATCGAATGGACGCCGTTGCAGATGCGGCTGGCCGAGGCTTCGGTCTGGGCAAGCGTGGAAAGTGCCGTGGTGACGGGTATGGAAACGGTTTTGCCAGACCTGCGCGACCAGGCGCGGACGCAGGTGATCCGGTTCTGAAGCCTTCAAAAGCCTTCATAAGGTTGTGAAGGCATACGTATGTCAGCGCACGATCCCCCTGCACGGCACGGCGCGGGTACTATAACGTCAGCGAGGTTAACACTTATGCCGGAGTAACGAGTATGGATGCTGTCGGGACGGATGCGGTCATTACAATCGCGCAAGCCGCCGGGAAGTTGGGCGTGAGCATCGAGCAGATGCTGGCCTGGAACATGGTCGTCGTCCACGAGGTGGATGGCAAGGAAGTGGTCCCGCTTTGGTCGACCGATCCGATGATCGCACGCTATTTGCCGACGCTGTCGCAGGTGTTTCAGGGCGAGGCGCTGTCGTATTGCCTGCGGGCCATCCGCCCGATGGGCGATGACCGCAACGGGCTGGACGCCCTGCGCGAAGGGAAATGGCAAATGGTGCTGGACCGTTTGCAGGCCCTGCGCGCCAGATTCGAGCTTGCGATGATGGAAGAAGACTTTTGCGGCATCGCGGGTATCGTGCAGGCGCAGGCCGAAGCCCTGCGGACCACGCTGCATTAGGAAGCAGCGGGCCGGCGCAGCACGAAGGCCAGGGGAATGGCGGCAAGGGTGACACACATCATCAGCCAGAAGTCATCGACATAGCCGATCATCGATGCCTGCACGTTCACCAACTGGTCGATGCGGGCCAGTGCCGCCGGATCGCCCAGTGCGGCAGCGGGGTTGGCCTGCCACAGCATCGGGTTGTAGGGGGTGATGGCGGCGGACAGCTCGGTATGGTTCACCTGGATGTTGCGGGTCAGCATCATGGTGACGATCGAGATGCCGATACTGGATCCGATGTTGCGAACGAGGCTGAACAGGCTGGTCGCATCGGCGCGGAAGCGCGGTTCGATGGTGGCAAAGGCCACGGTCGAGAGCGGCACGAAGACGAGGCCGAGGCCGAGGCCCTGCACCACGCCCGAGCGGATGATGGGAAAGCTGTCCATCTGAGGGGTGAAGCCGGTCATTTCATACAGCGAGAAGGCCGTGAGCAAGAGGCCTGCGATGACAAGGAAGCGGGGGTCGACGCGGCGCACGAGGCGACCGACGATCAGCATCGAGATCATGGTGCCCACACCGCGCGGGGCCATGACCATGCCGGTGGTGATGACCGGATAGCCCAGGATGCGCGACAGCATCGGCGGCAGCAGCGCAAGGCTGGCCAGCAGGATGATGCCGACGACGAAGATGAACAGAAGGCCGGTCGAGAAGTTGCGGTCGTTGAACATCGCCGGTTCGAGAAAGGGTTTTTCGGCGTTCAGGATATGGACGACGAACATCCAGAAACCCGTGGCAGACAGGACAGCGTAGGTCCAGATCTCGCCACTGGCGAACCAGTCGGCTTCGCCGCCGCGGTCGAGCAGCAGTTGCAGCGCGCCGATGGCGATGGCGATCATGGCAAAGCCGGTCAGGTCGAAGCTGCGCTGTTTGCGCGGCGCACGGGGAAGGTAGAGCAGGCACCCCGCAAGGGCGAGCGCGCCGACGGGAAGGTTCACCAGAAAGACCCAGCGCCAGTTATAGCTTTCGGTCAGCCAGCCACCCAAGGTGGGACCGATGATCGGGCCAACCATGATGCCCGCCCCCCAGATCGCCATGGCCTGCCCCGCCTTTTCGCGGGGGTTGATGTCGAGGAGGAAGGTTTGGGAAAGCGGCACGATGGCCGCGCCGAACACGCCCTGCATCAGGCGGAAGGCGACCATGGAGGGCAAGCTCCACGCAAGGCCACAGGCGAGCGAGGTGGCGACGAAGCCGACGATCGAGATGAGAAAGAGTTCGCGCTTGCCCAAGCGGTCGGCCAGCCAGCCTGTCATGGGGGTGACGATGGCCGAGGCCACGATGTAGGAGGTGAGCACCCATGTGATCGTATCTTGCGACGCGCCAAGGTCGCCCGTCATCGACGGAAGCGCCACGTTGGCGATGGTGGTATCAAGCACCTGCATGATCGTGGCCAGCATGATGGCGACGGTGATGAGACCACGGTGCTTGACCTCGGGGACCGAGGCTGTGGGTCGGGCGAAGGCGGCGGCGGACATGGCGGTTCTTATTCTGCGGCTTGGGCGGCAAGGATGGATTGGCCGTTCGACGTGTCGACGGTGACTTCGGCCGACAGGCCCGACGACAGGCCGGCGAGTTCGGCGGGGGCGTCAAGGTGGATGCGGACGGGGACGCGCTGGGTGACCTTGACCCAGTTGCCGGTGGCGTTCTGGGCGGGAAGCAACGAGAATTCTGCGCCGGTGCCCGCTCCGATGGCCTGAACCGTGCCGGTGAAGTGGCGACCGGGGGCCATGTCGAAGGTGACTTCGGCGGGTTGGCCCACGGCAATGTCGGAAAGCTGGGTTTCCTTGAAGTTGGCATCGACCCAGACATCGCCGCTTTCGACGAGGGCAAAGACGGTCTGACCCGGAGACAGCATCGCGCCCTGACGGAACGAGGCGGCCTGATAGACCACGCCATCGGCGGGGGCGGTCACGGTGGTGACCGACAGGTTGTAGCGCGCGCGGTCGAGTTCGACGAGTGCGGCGGCGACGGACGGGTGCTGGTCGGTCGGGATATCGGCAGCACCGCCAAGCGATGCAAGGGCAGTGGTCACGTTCAGTTGGGCGAGAACGACCTGTTCGTCACCCTGCTGGGCAAGGTGGCGGGCGGTGTCGACATCGCTGGGGGTGGAAACGCCCTTGGCCGACAGGGCCTGTTGGCGGTCGTATTCGCGGGTCAGGTAGGCGGCGTTGTCCTTGGCCAGTTTGACCTGTGCCACGGCCTGTTGATAGGCGGCCTTCATCTGTTCGACCTGAAGGCGGGCGCCGTTCACCGCAGCCTCGGCTTGGGCAAGGGCGAGTTTGTAGGGTTCGGGGTCGACCTGAAACAGGATGTCGCCCGCGCTGACCTTTTGGAGTTCGGTCACGTTGACCGACACCACGCGCCCGCCGACGGTGGGGGCGACCGAGATGCGGGCCTGATGCAGATTGGCGTTCGCTGTGGATTCGGACCCTGCGCCGCTGAACCAGTAGGCGGTGACGCCACCGGCGAGAAGAAGCGGGACAGACAGCATCAGCGCGGTCTTTTTCAGGCGCGAGGGCTTGGCTGGGGCCGTTACGGGTGCGGCGGCGGTCAGGTCTTTGGGGGCGGCGTTCATTTCACGGTCTCTTCTTCGCGGCGCGGGGCGGCGGGGGTCTCGGGTTTCGAAAGGTTGGCGGCGATGGCCTGAAGGGCGGTTTGCAGCGCGCGCCGCTGCTGGTCGTTCAGGCCGGAAAGCGCCTCGGCGTAGACGGTTTCGGCGGTGGCGCGGGCTTGGGGGGCCACGGCGCGGGCCTTGTCGGTGGGAACGATGATGCGGGCGCGGCGGTCATCGGGATGGGGTTCGCGGATAAGCCAGCCCGACTGCTCCATCCGGTCGATCATGCGCGAGACGGAAATCGGTTCGACGTCGAGCAGGTCGGCAAGGATGGTCTGGTTGCAGGGGCCGTTGGTCAGGATATAGCGCAACAGCCGCCATTGCGGGACCGACAGCCCGTGTTCGGCGGTCAGGTATTCGAAACGCCTGCGGACGGCGCGCGAGGCGTCGTGCAGCAGGGTTCCGAGATTGTCGATCTGGTGTTCCATAAGCAGGGAATATAATAAGCCTGCTTATTATTCAACCCCCCTGCCCTATTTTGTGGTTCACAGAAGTGCGAGCCGGTGTCCGGCGGTCGGGATGGATTGCAGGTCGAAGGCGGCAAGATCGTCGAGGGCCGACAGCAGGGCGGGGCCTTGGAGGGCGGGGCCGTGACCGGCAAGGATTATCGCGGGGCGCAGGCCTGCGAGCAGGTGGGCGGAATGTTCGGCGGCCTGCCAATCGGGGGTGAAATAGGCGGGCGGGCCGTGCAGTTCGGGCGTTTGCAGCGCCACGGCGGCGGCGGACTCTTGGCGGGTGGTGATGATGGCATCGCCCGACAGCAGCGTGCGGTCGGAGGCGCGCCAGAGGGCCACGTGGCCGGGGCTATGGCCGGGGGTGTGGAGCCATTGCCAACCCGGCGCACCGGGGATGGTGCCATCGGGCGGCAGGGGGAAAAGGCGGTCGGTCACGTCGATCGGGCCGCGCGGATAGAGGGGTGACAGGGCGGACATGAGACCGCCGCCGACATCGGGGGTGGCTTCGGGGTAGGAGCGCAGGCCGACGAGATAGGGGTGTTCGAGCGGGTGGGCGTAGATCGGGGCCTCCCACATGTCGGACAGGGATTTGAGGGCGCCGGTATGGTCGAAATGGCCATGGGTCAGGATGATCGCAGCGGGGCGGGCGGTGGGGCCGAAGCGGTGGGCGGCGGCAGCGGCGATGGCGCGGGCGCTGGTGGCAAGGCCCGCGTCGACGAGCACCCAGCCACGGTCGCCCGCGCCCGGCGTGCCGAGGAAGGCGACGTTCACAAGGCCGAGGCGGCGATAGGCGATGTCGGCGGCGACCTCGATCAGGCCCGCGCCGATGCGGTGGCCGGTGACGGCGCTGCGGGACACGGGGATTTGGGCTGTGCTGCGCTGCGGTTCGCGTTCGGAAGCGGCGACCACGGCGAGGGAGAAAGCGCCGTATCCGGCCATGGCGATGCGGGTGGCTTTGGGCTGGTTGCGCAGCGCGAGGCCGGCGATCAGGAACCCCGCGCCTTGGGCGGTGTCGAGCATGAGATGGGGTTTCATGCCGAGGGGTTGGCGCTGGTTCCGGCTGTAGCGGGTGAGTGCCGTGACGGCGGCAAGGCCCGCGCCGACGGCCATGACGGCGCGGGCGGTGCGCGGGGTGGGGTGAAGGACAGCGGGGGCCAGCATCAGCGCCGCTGCCGAGGCGATATCGAGGAGGCGGTGGACGGGGGGGCGGATCATCGGGCGCTTCCTTTGGACGGGTCAAAGGCAAATGCGCGGGGCGGCGGCGCTGTTCCCTTAGCGGGCGCTGTCGCGGATGAGAAGCGCGGGGGTGATCGGGTGCACGGCGGGGGCGGTGACGTGGCCTTCGAGGGCCTGCACGATCAGGGCTGCTGTTTCGGTGCCGATGCGGTGGGGATGCGGGTCGATGGTGGTGAGCGAGGGGACGCAGATCGAGGCGATCTCGTAATCACCGAAACCTGCCACGGCGATGCGGTCGGGCACGGCGATGCCGCGGCGCTGGCATTCGGTAAGCGCGCCAAAGGCGGACAGGTCGGAGACGCAGATCACGGCTTCGGTGTCGGGCAGGGTTTCCAGCAGGCGGGCCATGGCATCGGCCCCTTCGCGCATGGAAATGGGCGGGGTTCCGGCGGCGATGAGGCGGGTGGCATCGAGTCCATGGGCCGCCATCGCGGCGATGAAGCCTGCGCGGCGGTCGGTGCCGCGGGTATCGCGGTCGGCATCGCCGCCGATAAAGGCGATGCGCGTCAGGCCACGGGCGACGAAGTGGTTCACCATGCCCTGCACGGCGGCGGCGTTGGAGAAGCCGACGACGTGGCCGATGGGATTGGCAGGCAAGTCCCATGTTTCCACCACGGGGATGCCTGCGTTGGCGAGCAGGCGGCGGCAGCGGTCGGTGTGGCGGCCGCCTGTGACGACGATCGCTTCGGGGCGGCGGCGCAGGAGTTGTTCGACGAGGCGTTCTTCCTCGGCCATGTCGTAGTTGGTGTAGCCGAGCAGGATTTGCAGGCCACGGTCTTTCAGCCCTTCGGACAGGCCGCGCAGGGTTTCGGCGAAGTTGGCGTTGTTGATCGACGGCACGGTGACGGCGACGAAATCGGTGCGCTGCGAGCGCAGGTTCGAAGCGGTGGCATCGAAGACGTAGCCAAGCTGGTCGGCGGCATCGAGGATGGATTGGCGCGTGGCATCCGACACCGAACCGTCACGCTTGAAGGCGCGGCTGACGGTCATGGGCGAAACCCCCGCAAGGCGGGCGACATCGGCCATGATGGGGGCCTTGCGCGGGGGGGTCATGCGGTGTCCTGCGGTTGGGTGCCCTTGGTGTAGCCGTGGGGCAGCGGGGGGCGCAAGTTCAGAGCGGATATTCGTGCGCGGTGGTGACGTGGTGGTGGATGCGGCCCGTGAAGAAGCGGGCGATGACGGATTGGGTAGCGGCGCGCGAGGCGATGCGCTGCGGGCTGGCGAGGGCTATGTCGAGCGCCGCCTGGTCGGGATAGTCGGTGGCAAGGATCAGCGGGATTTCGGGCGCGCCATCGTCGCGGCTGTCGGCAAAGGTGACGCGGACGGCGGTGGCACCGGGGAAGGCCTGCCATGTGGGCAGAAGTTCGGTCAGGACGGCGGCGCGGAAGGCTTCGGTCTGGTCAGCGGGAACCGTGCCTTCGAACAGGGCGTAGCGGGTGATCATGGGTCGGTCCTTTCGGGCAGGGCTTTGGGGCCTTTGAAATATTCCATCAGGGTGGCTTGATCCTCGCCGCCCAAGCCTGCGGCGGTGAGGAGGCGGTGAACCTCGGCCGCGGTGGCGGTGAGGGGCATGGGAAGATGGGCGGCGCGGGCGAGGGCTGTGGCACCGTCAAGGTCTTTGACCATGTTGTCGATGCGCCCCGTGCGGCGGTAGTCGCGGGCGGCGAAGCGGGGAAGGTATTCTTGCAGGATGGCACTGTCGGCGCGGCCACCGGCGAGGGCTTGGGGGATGCGTGTGGCATCGACTCCGGCGGCTTCGGCCAGGGCGGTGGCTTCGGCCACGGCAAGGAAGGTGAGACCACAGAGCACCTGATTGATCAGTTTGGTGGTCTGGCCTGCGCCTGCGGGGCCCATGTGGGTTTGGTTGGAGGCGAGGTTTTTCAGGATGTCTTGCGCCATGGCCACGTCGCCTGCGTCGCCACCCTGCATGAGGGTGAGTTGCCCGAGCGCGGCTTTGGGGATGCCGCCCGAAAGGGGGCTATCGACCCAACGCAGGCCGTGGGTGGCGGCATCGGCCGCCAAGGCGCGGGTGGCTTCGGGGTCGATGGAGGACATGTCGATGACGAGCGTGCCCTTTGCCGCGCCTGCGGCGATGCCGTTCGGGCCGAAGACGGCGGCGCGGACGATGTGGGGGGCGTTGAGCGACAGGATGACGGCGCGTGCGCCCGTGGCGGCTGCAGCGGCGCTGGCGGCGGCAGTAGCGCCGAGGGCGGTAAGGGGGGCCAGTTTGGCGGGGTCGAGGTCGAAGACGTGAAGCGGGGTTCCGGTTTGCGCGAGGCGGGCGCCGATCGCGCCGCCCATGGCACCGGCTCCGACGAGGGCGATGTGGGTCATGGGGTGGCCCCTTTCAGCTGTGCGGCGATGGCGGCGGCGATGGCGGCGGTGGGTTGGTCGATGGAAACGGTGAGGGCCTGTTCGTCGGGGCTTGGCGGTTCGAGCGCGGCGAACTGGCTGTCGAGCAGCGAGAGCGGCATGTAATGGCCTGCGCGTTGGGCCATGCGGGCGGCGATCAGGTCGCGCGGGCCGGAGAGATGGATGAAGGTCAGGCCCCCTGCCCCGCGCAAGCGGTCGCGGTAGGCGCGTTTGAGGGCCGAGCAGCCGAGGATGACGTTGCCCTGCGCGAGGGTTTGCGTGCAGGCGTCGAGCCACGGCCAGCGATCGGCATCGGTGAGCGGCGTGCCTGCGGCCATTTTTGCCACATTGGCGGCGGGGTGCAGGTCGTCACCGTCGATATAGGGGATGGCGAGCAGGGCCGAGAGCGCCGCGCCCACGCTGGATTTGCCGCAACCGGCGACCCCCATCAGCACAAGCGCCGTCATAGCGAAGCCGTGATGCCGCCGTCGACGTAAAGGATATGGCCGTTGACGAAGCTGGAGGCATCGGACGACAGGAAGATCGCCGCCCCCACCAGTTCGTCGACATTACCCCAGCGGCCTGCGGGGGTGCGTTTTTCGAGCCATGCGGAAAAGGTCGGATCGGCCACGAGGGCGGCGTTGAGGGGGGTATCGAAGTAGCCCGGTGCAATGGCGTTGCAGTTCAGGCCGTGTTTGGCCCAATCGGTTGCCATGCCCTTGGTCAGGTTGCCGACCGCGCCCTTGGTCGCCGTGTAGGGGGCGATGGAGGGGCGGGCGAGCGCGGTTTGGACGGAAGCGATGTTGATGATCTTGCCCCTGCCCCGTGCGATCATGTGGCGGGCGACGGCCTGGCCGACGTGAAAGACGGTGGCGATGTTGGTTTGCAAGAGGCGCTCGAACGCTTCGGGGGGGAAATCCTCGAGCGGGGCGCGGTGCTGCATGCCGGCGTTGTTGATCAGGATGTCGATGGGGCCGGTTGCGGATTCGAACCCGTCGATGGCGGCGCGGACGGCATGGTGATCGGTCGCGTCGAAGGCGAGGGTTTCGGCGGTGGGAATTTCGGCGGCGACTTGCGCCAGTTTGGCGGTATCGCGCCCGTTCAGCACGACCTGCGCGCCAGCAGCGGCGAGACCACGGGCGAGGGCGAAACCGATGCCCTGCGACGAGCCGGTGACGAGGGCACGCTTGCCGGAAAGATCAAACAGACGAAGTGACAAGGGCGCGTTCCTTTTTATCTCGACAAGGCTGTGGGGGTGAGTTTATGTTATCGATAACATGCGCTGTCAAGCGCCCTGATGACAGGTGACAGGATGACCAAACCGCAGGTTCTGCAAGTGGGCACGTATCCCGACTGGGATCAGGTACCGCTGGAGGCGGCCTATACCATGCACCGCTATTTCGAGGCGGCAGACAAGGCGGCGTTTCTGGCACAGGTGGGGCCAGAGGTGCGCGGGATCGCCACGCGGGGCGACCTTGGGGCCAATGCGGCGATGATCGCGGCTTGCCCGAAGCTTGAGGTGATCGTGGTCTACGGGGTGGGCTATGACGCGGTGGACATCGCGGCCTGTCGGGCGCGGGGGATACGGGTGACGAACACGCCCGACGTGCTGACCGAGGATGTGGCCGATCTGGCAGTGGGGATGGCGCTGGTGCTGTCGCGCGGGATGGTGGCGGCGGTGGATTGGGTGAAAAGCGGCGATTGGGCGGCCAAGGGCGGGTTTCCCTTGCAGCGCAAGGTGAGCGGGAAGCGGGCCGGGGTGCTTGGCCTCGGGCGGATCGGGCATGCTGTGGCGGCGCGGCTGGAGGGGTTCGGGATGGAGATCGCCTATTCCAGCACGGCCAAGAAAAATGTGACTTGGGAGTTCATCGCGGACCCTGTGGCGCTGGCGGCGCGGTCGGATTTCCTGTTCGTGACCCTGGCCGCGACGGCGGCGACGCGGCATATCGTGAACGGCGATGTCATCGCGGCATTGGGGCCGCAGGGGGTGCTGGTGAACGTGTCACGGGCGGCGAATATCGACGAGGGGGCTTTGCTTTCGGCCTTGGAAAGCGGCGCTTTGGGCGGGGCGGCGCTGGATGTGTTCGAGGGAGAGCCGAAGCTGGACCCGCGATTCCTTGGCCTGAAGAACGTGCTGGTGCAGCCGCACCATGCAAGCGGGACATACGAGACGCGTCAGGCGATGGGGCAGCTGATGCGCGACAATCTGGACGCGCATTTCGCGGGACGCCCGCCGCTGACGGCGGTGGTGTGATGAAGGGGATCGTCATTCACGCGGCCAAGGATCTGCGGGTCGAGGAGTTGGCAGACGAGGCGGTTGGCGCGGGGCAGATGCGGCTGCGGCTGGCCGTGGGGGGCGTGTGCGGGTCGGACCTGCATTACTATAACCACGGCGGTTTCGGGGCGATCAGGCTGCGCGAACCGATGGTGCTTGGGCACGAGGTTTCGGCTTATGTCGAAGAGATCGGCGCGGGGGTTGCGGGATTTGCGGTCGGCGATCTGGTCGCCGTGTCGCCGTCGCGGCCTTGCGGGGGGTGCAAGTTCTGTCTGGAAGGATTGCCGAACCAGTGTCTGAACATGCGGTTTTACGGATCGGCCATGCCGTTCCCGCATATTCAGGGCGCGTTCCGCGAGGTGCTGGTGGCAGATGCGGCGCAATGCGTGAAGGCTGACGGGCTGAGCGCGGGCGAGGCCGCGATGGCCGAACCGCTGGCGGTGGCGCTGCATGCGACATCGCGGGCGGGTGCGATGCTGGGCAAGCGGGTGCTGGTGACGGGCTGCGGGCCGATCGGCGTGCTGGCGATACTGGCCGCGCGGCGGGCGGGGGCGGCCGAGATCGTGGCGGTGGACCTGTCGGATTTCACGCTGGCGCTGGCCGCGAAGGCGGGGGCGGACCGTGTGGTGAATACGGCGACCACGCCGGACGGGTTGGCGGGGTATTCGGCGGAGAAGGGGTATTTCGACGTTCTGTATGAATGTTCGGGGGCGGCCCCTGCCCTTGTGGCTGGCATCGCGGCGATGCGGCCGCGGGGGGTGATCTTGCAGTTGGGGCTTGGCGGCGACATGGCGCTGCCGATGATGGCGATTACGGCCAAGGAGCTGGAATTGCGCGGGTCGTTCCGGTTCCACGGCGAATTCGCGGTGGGCGTGGGGCTGATGCAAAAGGGGCTGATCGACGTGAAGCCGCTGATTACCCATACCGTGCCGCTGGCGCGGGCCGAGGAGGCGTTTGTGGTCGCTTCGGATCGCAGCAGGGCGATGAAGGCGCAGATCGTGTTTTCCTGAAACAGATGCCGCCTTGGGCGGCATTTAGCCCCCGCTGCGGCGGCGTTACCACGGAAGGTTCAGACGGTGGCGCCGATGGCTTCGAGCGCGGCGAGCGCGACTTCGACATCTTGCGCGCCGGTGCCCGACCCGACGCCGATACCGCCCAGAAGCTGGCCGTTCACGCGGATGGGCAGGCCGCCTGCGAGGCCGGTCATGGCACCATCGGTGGCGGCGGCGATGGCGGGACGAACGGCTTCGGGGATGTCGGCGCTGGGGCGGCCGGTGGAGGCGGCGGTTTGCGCCTTGGCGGTGGCGGAGCGGAGGGAGAGCACCTTGGCGCCCTGCATCCGCAAGCTGCCCAAGGTGACGGCGCTGGTGTCGGTGATGACGATGCATTGCGGCTGGCCCATGGCGGTGGCCTTGGCGGCGGCAGCGGCGAGCATGGTCAGGATTGCGTCATCGGTCAGGGTGACAGAGGGTGCGGTGAAGGGCATGGCGGGTCCGGTGTTATGGGCGGTTCATGCTATCGATACCGTTGTTGGAAGGCAGGGGGGAAGCCATGTCGTGTTTTGAGGTGATCGACCCGCGGTTCGGCGGGTTCGTGATGGGGAACGCGCCGGTCAAGCGGATTGCGACCGGGTTTGACTGGGTCGAGGGGCCGGTGTGGTTTGGCGATGCGGGCTGTCTGCTGTTCTCGGACATTCCGAACAACCGGATCATGCGCTGGACGCCAGAGGGGGTCACGACCTATCGCACGCCGTCGAACTATTCCAACGGGCATACGCGTGACCGCGAGGGGCGGCTGATTTCCTGCGAGCACGGGTTGCGGCGGGTGACGCGGACGGAACTGGACGGGTCGGTGACGGTGATTGCGGACGGGTTTGGTGGCAAGCGGCTGAATTCGCCCAACGATGTGGTGGTGAGCCGTGACGGGGCGATCTGGTTCACCGATCCGCATTACGGGATCATGACGGATTACGAGGGGTTCAAGGGCGAGCAGGAGCAACCTTGCCACGTCTACCGCGTGGACCCTGCGGGCGGGATCGAGGCGGTGATTACCGATATGCATTGCCCGAACGGGTTGGCGTTCAGCCCTGATGAAAGCCTGCTTTACGTGGCCGATACGGGGCGGATGTTCCACCCGGACCCGCAGCATATTCGGGTGTTCGAAATGGCAAGCGGGCGGCCGCGCGCGGGGCGGGTGTTCCACACGATCAGCCCCGGATGTGCGGACGGGATGCGGGTGGATACGGATGGAAACCTGTGGTCTTCAGCCGCGGACGGGGTGCATTGCATCGCGCCGGACGGGACGCTTTTCGGCAAGGTTCTGGTGCCGGAAACCGTGTCGAACCTGTGCTTTGGCGGGCGGGCGAAGCACCAGTTGTTCATCACGGCGACCACCTCGGTCTATTCGGTGATCCTGAACCGGACGGGGATGCAGCGGCCCTGACGCGATTCGATTTTGGCGGGTGCAGGCAGGCGGGCGCGGGGAGAAGCGCCTGTCGTTCGCCTGTGCCGTTTCGCAGAGACGGCGTCGCAAAAATTTTTGTTTATTTTCAAAGGTTTATTCTGATTTCCGCTACCATTTTACCGAAAATGTTATCGATAACTTTTTTCTTGACGGGGCGGGCTTTGCGGGGCCATGCTGGCGCAACGAATACCGCTTCTGGGGAGGAGCCTGCGCATGACCTCGGCCACGGACGGCCTTTTGTTCGACCGCGTCGAAAAGTCTTTCGGCGGGACGAAGGCGTTGCGCGGCGTGTCTTTGCGCGTGGGGCGGGGCGAGATCGTCGCGCTCTTGGGCGAGAACGGTGCGGGCAAGTCGACGCTGATAAAGGTGTTGGGCGGGTTGCACCGGCCCGATGTCGGCGGGGTTTCGGTCGACGGGACGCCTTATGCCCATGTGGCCGGAAAGCGCGGCGGGCAGAAGGTGGCATTCATCCACCAAGACCTTGGCTTGATCGAATGGATGAGCGTGGCCGAGAATATCGCGCTGTCTTTGGGATATGTGAAAAAGGGGCGGCGGATCGACTGGACCGCGACCGAGGCGGCGGCAGACAGGGCGCTGGCTGCGGTGGATGCGGGGTTTCCCGCCACGGTGCGGGTGGCGAGCCTGACGCGGACGCAGAAATCGCTGGTGGCGATTGCGCGGGCGCTGGCGGCGGAATGCGATTTTCTGGTGCTGGACGAGCCGACCGCCAGCCTGCCCGCCGACGAGGTGGAGCGGTTGTTCGCGGCCCTGCGCCCATTGAAGGCGCGGGGGGTGGGGATGATCTATGTCAGCCACCGGCTGGACGAGATTTTCCAGATTGCGGACCGCGTGGCGGTGCTGCGCGACGGGCAGATGGTGGGCGAGCGGACGATTGCCGCGACCACGCCGGACGAGTTGGTCAGCCTGATCGTGGGTAAGAAAACGCGCGAGATCGAGCGGCCTGCGGTGATGGCGGGGCCTGCGATATTGTCGGTCAAGGGGATGCGGACGGGGGCTGTCGGGCCTGTCAGTTTCGAGATCAGGCGCGGCGAATTGCTGGGGCTGGCGGGGCTGCGCGGCGCGGGGCACGAGGATATCGGGCGGGCGCTGTTCGGGGCGATGGAGTTTGACGGATCGGTGCTGCTGGACGACAGGGCGCCGGACCTGACCAATCCGCAAAGCGCCATGCGGTCGCGGATCGGGCTGGTGGCGCGCGACCGGGTGCAGGAAAGCATCGCGGTGGGGATGTCGATCCGCGAGAATGCGTTTTTGAACCCGTCAGCCACGGGGCGGGCGGCGCTGAGCCTGATGGCGGGCGGGCGCGAGGCGGCGATGGCGCAAGAGATGGGGGCGCGGGTGGGCCTGTCGCCCAACGATCCGACGCTGCCGATCGAGGCGCTTTCGGGCGGGAACCAGCAAAAGGTGGTCGTGGGGCGCTGGCTCGATTCCGGGCGGCGCCTGCTGATTACCGAAGACCCGACGGCGGGGGTGGATGTGGGCGCGAAGGCCGAAATCTACCATCTGCTCTACAAGGCGCTGGCGTCCGGAATGGGCGTGCTGGTCGTTTCGACCGACTTCGAGGAAATCGCCAATATCTGCCACCGTGCCATCGTCTTTTCCCGCGGCTTGCCCGTGGCGGAATTGTCGGGTGCGGGGCTTTCCACGCAATCGCTGATCTCGGCCGCGTCGGCCGGTGAAGCCGCCTGAAGGACAGACCATGCCGGGGATTGAATCAAACGCGGTCGAGCCGACCAAGGACGAGTTGCGCGGGCTGTCGGGCATGGCACGCGCGCTGCGGCTTGCGCCGACCTACGGGTTGGTCATTCTGATGTTCGGGCTGATCGTGCTGTTTTCGGTGCTGCTGCCCGATACCTTTCCGACGGCGCTGAACGTGCGGGCCATTCTGTCGGACAAGGCGATCATCGCGCTGTTGTCGCTGGCGGCGATGGTGCCGATGGTTTCGGGGCGGATCGACCTGACGGTGGGGTACGGGATCGTGCTGTGGCATATCCTTGCCATTTCCTTGCAGACGCAGTTGGGGCTGCCGTGGCCGGTGGCGGTGCTGATCGTGCTGGCTTTGGGCGTGTTTACCGGCGTGCTGAACGGGATTTTGGTGGAAGTGGCGCGGATCGACAGTTTCATCGCCACGCTGGGCACGGGGACGGTGCTGTATGCACTGGCGCTGTGGCATACGGGCGGGCGGCAGATGGTGGGCGTGCTGCCGGACGGGTTTTACGCGCTGAACGGGACGTTCATCTTTGGCCTGCCGATCACGGCCTATTACGTGGTGGCGATCACCTTCCTGATGTGGATCGTGCTGGAATATACGCCGGTGGGGCGGTTCCTGTATGCCATCGGGGCGAACCAGCGGGCGGCAGAGTTGAACGGGATTCCGACGCGGAAGTTCGTGATCGGGGCTTTCGTCATCTCGGGGTTGATGACGGCGGTGGCGGGTGTTCTGCTGGCATCCAAGCTGCGGATCGGACAGGCGAGCGTGGGGTTGGAGTTCCTGTTGCCCGCTTTGGTGGGGGCGTTTCTGGGTTCGACCACCATCAAGCCCGGACGGGTGAACGTGTGGGGCACGATCGTGGGGGTGATGATCCTTGCGGTCGGGATTTCCGGCATCCAGCAATTCGGCGGGTCGTTCTGGGTGGAGCCGATGTTTAACGGCACCACCCTGCTGATCGCCATCGGCATCGCAGGCTACGCACAGCGCAAGAAGGGGCGGGCCTGACGGTTTTACGGACTTACCAGTTCCAAGGGAGGGACACATATGCTGAGAAGAACCTTTACGGCCTCGATCTTCGCGCTTGCCGCGGCACTGCCGGCCTTTGCCGATGCGGTTTCGGATGCGATGGCGGATGTGCAGAAATACGCCGGACAAAAGACCGTCTGGGACGGGCCGACCACAGGGCCGAAGGCTGCCGAGGGCAAGAAGATCGTCGTTCTGGCGGCCGACATGAAGAACGGCGGCGTGCTGGGCGTGGCGAATGGCGTGCAGGAAGCAGCGGCCAAGATCGGCTGGGAAGTGACCGTGCTGGATGGTGCCGGATCGGTGCAAAGCCGCGCGGGGGCCTTTGGTCAGGCGCTGGCGCTGAAGCCTGATGGCATCATCATCGACGGATTCGACGCGGTCGAGCAGCAGGCTTCGCTGGATCAGGCCAAGGCGGCCGGTATTCCGATGGTCAGCTGGCACGCGGGACCGGTGATCGGGCCGGACGAAAAGACTGGCCTGTTCACCAACGTATCGACGGATGCGATGGAAGTGTCGGCGGCGGCGGCCAAGTGGGCATTCGCCGATGCGGGCGGCAAGCCGGGCGTGGTGATCTTTACCGACAGCACCTATGCCATCGCGATTGCCAAGGCGGACAAGATCAAGGAGACGATCGAAGCGCTTGGCGGCACGGTTCTGGAATATGTCGATACGCCGATTGCCGAAACCTCGACCCGGATGCCGTCGCTGACGACGGCGCTGTTGCAGAAGTACGGTGCAAGCTGGACGCATGCGCTGGCGATCAACGACATCTATTTCGACTTCATGGGGCCTGCCCTTGCGGCGGCGGGCGTGGCCGGTGACGGCGCGCCCAAGGCGGTTGCGGCGGGCGACGGGTCGGAAAGCGCCTATCAGCGCATCCGTTCGGCGCAGTATCAGGCGGTGACGGTGGCGGAGCCGCTGAACCTGCAGGGCTGGCAGCTGGTGGACGAGCTGAACCGTGCGGTGCAGGGCGAAGCATGGTCGGGCTATACCTCGCCCTTGCATGTGGTGACCAAGGCCAACATCGATTTCGATGGTGGCGACAAGAACCTGTTCGATCCGGGCAACGGCTACCGCGACCAATACGCGAAGATCTGGGGCAAGTGACGATTGGCTGATTGAGGAAACCCTGCGCGTCAAGCGCGGGGTTTTTTCATGTTGCGGCCATGAGAAAATCGACGGCGCGGGTGATGGTGTCGCCTTGGTCTGCGACAGTGCCGAGACGACGAAGGGTGGACCGTCGGACTGCGATGATCAGTCGGGTGGCCAAGATCAATTTGCGCCCTTCGAACCGGATTGCGGGATTGAGATTCCGGACCGGCGGATAGCCTTGGACGAGGGGTATGATCACGACAGCGGGGTCGGGTGGCAGCAGATGACTTTCGACGACAACGGCAAGGTCGCCTCCGGTTTTGGCAACGACATCGAACCGGGTCAGCGACTCCACGTTTCACCCCAAGTCGAAGCGGCAATGTCGGCAAAGGGATGGCCGTGCTTTTCGTGCCATTCCGCCTGTGCCTTGAAGGCTTCGGCGTTTTCTTCCAGCCATTGTTTGTGGCGCGTTTCGGCAACTGCCTTGACGAGGGCGGCTTCTGCGATGGCCGAGACGTTCAGATCAAGCGCGCGTGCCTGATCCAGCGCCTGCGCGTCGAGTGTGAGGGAAGTCTTGCGTTTGGCGGCGGCGGGCATGGTGGGTGCTCCTGAAACATACCGCATGGGTATACCGTCTTGCAGGAATTGTCACGCCGCGTCGTCGGTGGGCGACAGGTCGAAAACCTCGGTCGGGAAGAATTTGGCCAGCCGCACGTCGGCGGATCGGGCGTGACCTTCCATGCCTTCGAGGCGCGAGATGCGGGCGGTGGCTATAGCGAGCGGGCGCGAGGCGGCGCGGGTAGCGCGTTGCCATGTGACGGTCTTCATGAATTTGTGGACCGACAGGCCGCCCGTGTAGCGGGCCGCGCCCGAGGTGGGCAGGACGTGGTTGGGGCCAGAGGATTTGTCGCCGAAGGCAACGGTGGTTTCTTCGCCCAGAAACAGCGATCCGTAAGAGCGCAGGCGACGAAGCCACCAGTCGAGATCGGCGGCTTGCACGTGCAGGTGTTCGGGGGCGGTGCGGTCTGCGACCTGGGCCATGTCTTCGGCATCGTCGCACAGGATGACTTCGGCATAGTCGGCCCATGCGGCGGCGGCGTTTTGCGCGTTCATCAGCGGCAGTTCGGCGATCAGGTCGGGGACGCGGGCCATCACAGCCTCGGCCAGCGTGCGGCTGGAGGTCACCAGCCAGACGGGCGAGTTGTAGCCGTGTTCGGCTTGGCCCACCAAATCCCACGCCACAAGCTCGGGGTCGGCGGTGTGGTCGGCCACGACCATGCTGTCGGTGGGGCCTGCGAACATGTCGATGCCGACTTGGCCGTAAAGCAGGCGCTTGGCTTCGGCGACATACTGGTTGCCGGGACCGACGAGGATATCGGCGCGGGGAAGGCCGAACAATCCTTCGGCCATGGCGGCGATGCCTTGGACGCCGCCGAGGTTGAGGATGACATCGGCACCGCAGAGGTCCATGGCGTAGAGGATGGCGGGGTGGATGCCCCCGCCTTCGCTATTGCCGTTGGGCCGTGGCGGAGAGCAGGCGGCGATATGGGGCACGCCTGCGACGCGGGCGGTGGTGATGGTCATGATGGCGCTGGCGATGTGGCTGTAGCGCCCGCCGGGGACGTAGCAGCCTGCGGCTGTCACCGGAATTTGCTTTTGTCCGGCAGTAAGGCCGGGGATGATTTCGATGTTGCAGTCCATGATCGTGGCGCGCTGTGCTTCGGCAAAGCGGCGGATGTTGTTGTGTGCGAAGCGGATGTCGGCCTTTAGCTTTTCGGGCACGAGGGCGGCGGCGGCGGTGATGGCGTCGCGCGATACGATGATGTCGCCCTGCCATTTATCAAGGTCACGGGCAAAGCGGGTGACGGCCACCTCGCCGCCTTGCTTGATGTCGGCCAACATGGCGGCGACGGCTTCGTGCACGTCTTCATGGCCGGATTCGGCGGTGCGTCGGGCCTGTTTGAGGTAGGTGGCCACTTTACATGCGCCCTTTCCATGGAACGATGCGGCGTTCGACCCAGCGCATCAGCATATCGAAACCGTAGGCGATGGCGGCGATGACGAAGATGCCCATGATGACGGTCGAGGTTTGCAGGAACTGGCTGGCGGTGAGGACCATGTAGCCAAGCCCTTCGGTCGCGGCGACCATTTCGGCGGCAACGAGGGTGGTCCAGCCGAAGCCCACGCCGATCCGCATGGCCGTCAGGATTTCGGGCAGGGCCGAGGGGAAGATGACCTGCCACAGCACCTGCCAGCGGGTTGCGCCAAAGGAATAGGCGGCGTGGATCTGCTCGATGGCCGCCGATTTGACGCCCGCGCGGGCACCCAGCGTGACGGGGGCGAGGACCGACAGGAAGATCAGCAGGACTTTCGACGTTTCACCGATGCCGAACCAGATGATCATGAGCGGCAGGTAGGCCAAGGGCGGGATCGGGCGGTAAAACTCGATCAGCGGGTCGAAGATGCCGCGCATGACGGGCGACATGCCCATGGCAAGGCCGAGGGGGATGCCCACGGCGCAGGCGATGAGGAAGGCCCCGAAGACGCGGATGGTCGAGACGGCCATATGCTGCCAGAAGGGCACGTTGGTGAAGCCGTTTTGCACGACATCGAACAGCTTTTTCAGTACGGCTTGCGGCGATGGGACGAACAACGGTTTGACCCAGCCCATATGGGTGACGAACCACCAGACGAAGAAAAAGCCGAGGATGGCGAGGATGGAAAGCCAGAGCGTATCGCCCTGCCCCGGCACGCCGTAAATCTCGCCGGGTTTGACGGGGCGGGCCTTGCCGCGGGGTTTGGCGGTGATCTTGGTATCGGACAGGTCGGTCATGCGGCGGCCTCTTCGTCGGCGAAGATGATTTGCAGCACCCGTTCGCGCAAGGCGATGAATTCGGCGGATGCCTTGACGTGACGGGCCGATTCTCCGGCAAGGAAGCGGCGCGAGAAGGGCAGGTCGAAGCGGTGGGTGATGCGGCCGGGGCGGGGGGACATCACGATCAGCTTGGTGCCCATAAAGAGCGCCTCTTCGACGGAATGGGTGATGAAGAAGACGGCCTTGTGGGTGGTGTTCCAGATGGTGAGGATAAGCTCTTGCGCGCGTTCGCGGGTGAGCGCGTCGAGCGCACCCAAGGGTTCGTCCATCAGCAAGACCTTTGGGTCGCAGGTCAGGGCGCGGGCGATGCCGACGCGCTGCTGCATGCCGCCGGAAAGCTGGTAGACGGGGGCGGTGCGGAAATCCTTTAGCCCCAGAAGGTCGATGAAACGGTCGGCCACCTTGTAGCGGGTTTGCTGGTCGATGCCTTGGAGTTTCAGGCCGAAGGCGACGTTGTCGACCACGTTGAGCCACGGCATGAGCGCATGTTTCTGGAACACCACCGAACGGTCGGCACCGGGGCCCTGGACGGGGTGGCCATCAAGCAGGATTTGCCCCGTGGTCGGTTGCAGGAAGCCTGCGATGAGGTTGAGGAGGGTAGACTTGCCGCAGCCCGATGCGCCAAGAGCGACGACGAAATCGTCATTCTCGATGGTCAGGTCGATGGCGCGCAGCGCCTCGGTCGGGGGGCGGCGGTCGGCGGCGGGAAAGACGACCGAGGCGTGGTCAACGTGAAGGGCCATTGGGGCTCCGGCGGTTGGAGCGGGCGCGGGGGTGCCGCGCCCGCAAGGTTTTACTTCGCGGCTTCGGCGATGGAAGTGTTGACGTAGGGCGCGTAGTCGTCGATCGCGGCGTCGATGCGACCCGCCTTCACGAGGAAGTCGGCCGTGGTCTTCATGTTGGCGACAGCGCCGCCAAGCCATGCATCGCCCAGTTGGTCGGCCAGCGGGATGAAGGTGAAGCCCTTGAGGATGTCGGGCACCTGTGCCGGATCGGCACCTGTCACTTCGGCTATCGTCTTGACCTCGGGGCTGTCGGCTGTCCATGCGTCAGGGTTCGACAAGTAGGCCTTGTTGGCGTCATCCATCACCTTGGCAAAGGCGGCCATCTTGTCGGGGTTGGCGGCGGCGAATTCGGTGTTGACGACCCAGCCGTCGAAGGTGGGATAGCCCCATTGCGCCGTCTGGTCTGCGCCAAGGATGAATTTGCCGGTCTTCACGATCTGGCTTTGGACGGGTTGCCAGATGAAGGCGGCATCGACCTGACCCGAATCCCATGCGGCGGCGATCTGGTCGGCGGGCAGGTTGACGATGGTGACATCGGATTCAGAGATGCCGGCATGGGCAAGGCCGCCCATCAGCGAGTAATGGGCGGTGGAACCGACAGGGACGGCGACTTTCTTGCCCTTGAGGTCTTCGAGCTTTTCGATACCCGAACCTTCTTTCGCGATCAGGCTTTCGGCGGTGCCAAGGCCCTGCGCGATCATGAAGAGTTGCAAGGGCACGCCCTGACTGGCGCCGATGGCGAGGGGCGACGAGCCGAGTTCGGCGATGGTCACATCACCGGATGCCATGGCGGCGATGACCTCGGTGCCCGAACCGAAGGTGCGCCATTCGATATCCCAGCCGGTTGCGGCATCGAACGCCTTGTTGGCGCGGGCGACCTGCATCGGGGTCGGGCTGCCGAAGTTGCCGATGATGATGGTTTCGGCAAGGCCCATGCCGGCGGTCAGCGCAAGCGCTGCGGTGCCGATCAGCAGGGTTTTCAGGGTGTTACGCATGTCCCGTTTGCTCCGTGTTGGGGCGGCCTCGGGCCGCTTTGGTTGGGTTGGTGGCAAAGTCAGTGATGGCTTTGACGAGAACGTCAAGGGTGTCGAAGGCTTGGGGAAGATCGGCTGCCAGCAAAGAGAATTCTGTACATGCGATCATCTGGATCGCAGCACCTTTTTTCTGCACCTCGTCCGACGCGGCTTGCAGCGTGGCGCGGGCGGCGGGGTTGGGGCCGACCGATTTGAGCGTGCGGATGGCATCGAGCAGGGCCGACTGGTCGGAGGGATAGAGCGCGTGGCCCCCCTGCCCTGCCAGCGCCTTGTCGAACAGACCGACCTTTTGCACGGCGGGCGAGGCGAGGATGCCGACGGGACCACCGGCCCGTAGCGCCTGCGCGATGGACAGTTGCACCATGTCGAGGAAGGGCACGGTGATGGCGGCGCGGATTTCGGGGGCGAAGTGATGGGCGGTGTTGCAGGGCATGGCGATGGCCTGCGCCCCTGCCCTTTGCAGGTTGGCGGCCATGGCCGCGAGGGTGGGCGCAGGGTCGCTGCCGGTGCCGTCGATCAGATAGGCGATGCGCGAGGGGACTTGCGGGTTCTGGTCGACGATCAGCGGGATGTGGTCGGCGTCGTCGGTGGCAGGAACGGCGCGGAGCAGTTTCTGCATCAGGAGAACCGTCGCTTCCGGTCCCATGCCGCCGAGGATGCCGACGCGCCTCATCTGAGGACGCTGTCGTAACCGAACAGGGCCGCGCCCCCGCCGGTGTGCAGGAAGACGATGCGCTGGCCCTTTTTGAAGCGGCCCTTGCGGCACCAGTCGATCAGGCCAGCCGCGGCTTTGCCGGAATAGACCGGATCGAGCAGGATGCCTTCGAGGGTGGCGAACATGCGGACGGCTTCGATCGTGTCTTCGCGGGGGATGCCGTAGCCCTGCCCCACGTAATCGGTGTCGGCCACGACGTCTTCGCGTTCGACGACGCCCGGGCAACCGAGCAGGTCGGCGGTGCGGGTGGCGAGGGCAAAGACGTTTTCTTCCTGCTTGGCCTTTGGTGCGCGGACGCCGAAGCCAAGAAGCGGGATGCCTGCGTTGATGGCCTTTAGCCCTGTGATAAGGCCGGCCTGCGTGCCTGCGCTGCCGGTGGCGGTAACGATGTGGTCGATTTCCAAACCACGGTCGTTGCACTGGCCGAGCAGTTCGTAGGCGCAGTTGACGTAGCCGAGCGCGCCGACGGGGTTGGAGCCGCCGCCGGGGATGATGTAGACCGTGTGGCCCTTGGCGCGGAAGGCTTCGGCTGACGTTTCCATTTCGGCGGCCATGTCGGTGCCGCCTGCGCGCTTTTCGGTGGTGGCCCCGTGGAGATGGTCCAGCAGGACGTTGCCGTTGGCGTTGTAGTTCGGGTCGTTCGAGCCGGTGCGATCTTCCAAGAGGATATGGCAAGCAATGCCGACGCGGGCGGCAAAGGCGGCGGTCTGGCGGGCGTGGTTCGACTGGGTGGCGCCTTGGGTGATGACCATGTCGGCCCCCTGCCCCATCGCCTCGGCCATCAGGAATTCGAGCTTGCGGGTCTTGTTGCCGCCGGTGGAAAGGCCGGTGCAATCGTCGCGCTTGATCCAGATTTCGGGGCCGCCAAGGGCTGCGGTCAGGCGGTCCATCCGCTCGAGCGGGGTGGGCAGATGGGCGACAAAGCGGCGGGGAAAGCGGGCGAGATGCATGGGGCGGGCCTTTGATTGCGTGAAGCGATGGTTGCAGACGAAATTTCGCTAAGCAAATGCGAAAAATGCTGCCTAAGATGCAGTATGTGCAAGTTGGGTGGTCTGCGATGCGCTTGGAGTGGCTTGAGGATATACTCGCCGTGGCCGAGACGGGATCGTTCAGCGAAGCGGCCGAGCGGCGGCATCTGACGCAATCGGCCTTTTCGCGGCGCATCCGGCATATCGAGGATTACGTGGGGGTCGATCTGTTCGACCGGACCAAAAAGCCTGTGCAGTTGCGGCCCACGACGCAGGCGCAGCGCGAAGAAATGGCGCGGCTGGCGCAAGGGTTGCGGCAGGTGATGGCCGATTTGCGGCGCGGTGACAGGGTCGCGGGCAACCGCGTGGTGATCGCCTGCCAGCATGCGCTGACGGCGGCCCCTGCCCCGTCGCTGATCCGGTCGTTTCAGGCGGTCAACGATGCGGCCTTTGTGCGGCTGCGGTCGGCCAATCTGGACGAGTGTTTCGGGCTGCTCTTGTCGCGGCAAGCGGATGTTTCGGTGGTTTACCGGCTGCCGGGAACGGCGCATCCGGTGGACGAAGATTATGTCGAGACGCTGGTGCTGGGGCAGGACAGGCTGGTTCCGGTGCGGGCACCGGGGGCGGGTACGATGGCCTATGTCGCCTATCCGCGCGAGGTGTTTCTGGGCGCGGTGATGGCACAGCACATCGTGCCGCGCCTGACCGCTGCGGCAGTGGCAAAGGTGGAAACCGCGCTGACCATGGCGGCGCTGGAATTTGCGGTCGAGGGGTTGGGCGTAGCTTGGGTTCCGGCCTCGCTTGCGGCGGCGCGGATTGCCGAGGCGCGGTTGGTCGATCTGTCGGAGGAACTGCCCTTTGTGGAGCTGGAGATTACGGCGGTGCGGTTGGCCGGAAGCCAAGGCGCTGCGGCGGGGGCGTTCTGGCAGCATCTGGGCGGTTAGTCGGCCGTCACGACGACGGCGCGGATCGTGCCATCCTCGCGCCGGAGGGCGGCGAGCAGGCGCGCGAGGTGGTGGGTGGAGACGAAGGTGGCGTGAAAGCGGGTCGGGGCGGCGAGTTCCAGAAGCCCGCCCGACAGGCCGGTTTCGGCAAGCTGGCGAAACCATGCAGAGTAGAGGGCGGGATCTTCGGCCGACAGGCGCGATTGCGCGCGCGACCAGAGCGAAGCATCGGCGGGCGGGGCGACCGTGCCGGGGAAGCTGACGACATTGGTGGGCTGCGAGGCGGGGGCGTCTGGGCCGCGCATGCGGTCGACGAAATCGGGGCCGACAGCCTCCCATGCCGGGGCGGTGGCCGACAGGATGGCGGGCAGGTCGAGACCGTGGACGGCCACCCTGCCCCGCACGGCTGCGCGTTTTTGTACCAGCCAGCCAAGCGCGCGGAGTTTGGCGATTTCGCGTTTCACCGTGCGTTCGTCAACCGACCACATGGCGGCGATTTCGCGTTGGCCGACGGTGAGTTCGTCCGACTGCCAATTGTAGCGTGCGACGACAAGGGTGATGAAGCGCAGCACGAGTCGCTGGAAGTGTTTGTCACCCCGGCAGGCATAGACGCCGAGCGCGGTGAGCAAATCGTATTTGCGTGACGCCGCCTGCCGCCCAACGGGTCGGACGATCTGCATCTGCATGCTCCTGTCATGCGGCGAACCGCGTCTGTGCCCCAAAACCCTGTCGGGCGATCAATGCCCGATCCGAAGGTTGGTTCCCGATATCTCGGTGTTATTTCCGACCTTGGGGTGATTTGCGTCCTGTTGGTCGATTCTGTCAAGAGAAAGCTGCGGGGGCCTAGCCGCGGGTTTGGCTGACCGGCAAAATCCGACAGGAATTTTCTGGTTCAATGGTATTGGGGGCCACGCAGGATGTCACCCGAAAAGGCGATGATGTCACCCCAATCGGCAGCGTGAACGAAGCGGTGTCACCCCAAGATGCAGCGTTTCGGGGCGTTGTGGATGCGTTACGCCGCGAATCGGTCTGGCAGGCGGAGCGGGCGTTCGGCATGGTCTGGCGGGCCTTGTTTCCATGGGGGCGGACTTCCCCGCGGGGAAAGCTGAAAGCAGCATAATTGGGTTTGAACGAAATGCAAATTCAGCGTAATTTCGAAAACGACCGGAATTAACAATGAGGCGTTTCATGTTCACCCATCGCGACCTGCAAGAGCTGCGGGATACGTCGCTGAAGATGCAGGGATGGATCAGGAAGCAGACGTTTTCACCGCAGATGGAAAAGACGCTGCGGCGATTTTCCAGTTGGGAGGTTTCGGAGCTGATCTTCAAGGTGAACCAGTCGACGTTTCGCGGGCGGCTGGCGATGGACCCTGCCCTGCCGGATGGCGAGGTCGAGGAAGACGGGCGCCAGCGCTGGTTCAGTCTGGACGAGATCAACGAGATGCGGCGCAAGATGAAGGTGAACCGCAAAAGCCTGTTGCCGCATCGGCCGGCGGGCAAGCGGGCAATTCGCGTGGCCGTGGCGAACTTCAAGGGCGGGGCGGGCAAGTCGACGGTGGCGCTACATTTCGCCCATGCGGCGGCGCTGGATGGCTACCGTGTGCTGTGCGTGGACTTCGACCCGCAGGCGACGCTGAGCCATTCAATGGGGCTTTCGGATGTGAACGAGGAACATACCGTCTGGGGCATCATGGCGCGCGATCTGGTGCATGAGACGGACCGCATGAATCGCGCGGCGCAGGGGGCTGAAAGCGGGGCCGCCCTGCCCCGCCGCAAGCTGCCGTCGAGCATTACCGAGATGGGGCTTGGCGATCTGCGGGCGCCCGATTTCATCAAGCCGACCTGCTGGAGCACGATCGACATCGTGCCGTCTTGTGCCAATGCGGCTTTCGTCGAATTCGCGAGCGCCCAGTATCGGCACATGAACCCCGACTGGAGTTTCTTTGCCGCCGTGTCGCGCTGGCTCGACCAGTTGCCGGACGATGCCTATGACATGATCATCTTCGATTGCCCGCCTGCTATCGGCTACCAGTCGATGAACGCGGTTTTCGCGGCGGATGTTTTGTATATTCCGTCAGGGCCGGGATACTGGGAGTACGATTCGACCACCAGTTTCATCGGGCAGTTGTCAGAGGCGTTGGGCGATCTGTCGGCGGGGTTCGAGGGGCAGTTCCCCGCGGGGAAAGTGCCGCTGCCCAAGGCGTTTCTGGACATACGGTTCCTGCTGACGCGGTTCGAGCCGGGGAATGATTTGCACCGCGCCATGTTCGATGCGTTCCGCAAGGTGTTCGGCGAGCGGGTGACCGAGCATCCGATCGAACATACGCGGGCGGTGGAACAGTCGAACCGTTTTCTGTCGTCGATCTATGAAATCGATTACCGTGACATGACGCGCGAGACATGGCGGCGGGCGCGGGCCACGTTTGACACGGCCTATGAGGAGTTCCGCACCAATGTTTGTGCGGCGTGGGACAAGCTGGAGGATAAGGCATGACCAAGAAGCGCCGGATCTTCGATATCGACCTGCCGGAAGAAGATGTGCCCGCGCCGGTGGCCAGTTCGGGCGGGCTGCGGCGCGGGCCGATGGCGACGGCGATTGGCGAGAATGCCGAAAGCCTGCGCCAGCGCGAGCAGACGGAAGCGGCGATCAGGGCCGAGAATGACAGCCTCGCGCATGAATTCGTGCGGCTGAAGCGGCTGGGGCTGGTGGTCGACATGATCCCGGTCGACGCGGTGCTGACGACGAAATTGATCCGTGACCGGTCGGCGCGGGTAGATGCCGATCTGGATGACCTGAAATCGTCGATCAAGGCGTTGGGCCTGTCGAACCCGATCAGGGTCGAGCAGGTGGGCGAGGGGCGTTACGAGTTGGTGCAGGGCTGGCGGCGGTTGGCGGCGTATCGTGCGTTGCTGGCCGAAACGGGCGACGTGGCCTATGCGCGGATTCCGGCGGGGCTGATGGCCAAGGGCGAAACGCTGGACAGTCTGTACCGGCGGATGGTCGACGAGAACATGGTCAGGAAGGATATTTCCTGGGCCGAGATGGCAACCCTTGCGCGGGCCTATGCCGAGGACGAGGCGACGGGGTGCCGCGATCTGGATCAGGCGGTGAACCTGCTGTTTGCCACGGCCAATCCGCAAAAGCGCAGCTATGTGCGGCGGTTCGCGTTCCTGATGCGGGCGATGGAAAAGTCGCTGGACCATCCCGAGGCGATTCCGCGGCAGTTGGGGCTGGCTGTGGCGAACCGGATCGAGAACGAGGCGGGGTCGTCGGGCCTGCTGGTGCGGGCCTTGGCGGCTGCGCCGGGGCGGACGGCCGAGCAGGAGTTGGCGATCTTGCGCGGCTTTGCCGAAGGCGAGGCGGCGGATGGGGCAGGGCGCGGCGGCGGCGGCGGGCGGTCTGCCAAACGGGGCAAGACGACGCTGCGGCTGCCGATGGCGGGGGGCGAGGTGAAATGCACCGCTGCGATGGGGCGGGTGGAATTGCGGCTGGACCGCGATTTCAGCGCGGTCGATCGGGACAGGCTGGAAGCAGCAGTCGAGGCGTTCTTTGCCGCGCTTGACTGATTTCCCCGCGGGGAAATGCGGGGTGCGCGGTGAACGCGCGCCCTACCTGCGTTTGAGTGATTGCGGTATACTCCTGAAGCAAGCGTATAGGACAGGAGGGTGATTTGGTGCGAATCAAGGTAAACCTGACGCTGGATGCAGCCGTGGCCGAGGCGGCGCGGGCCATGGGGTTGAACATGTCGCGGCTGGCCGAGGCTGCGATTGCCGAAGCACTGAAGGTCGAGCGTAACCGCATCTGGCGGCAAAAGAACGCGGCGGCGCTGGAAGCCTATGCCGACGAGGTGGCGCAGAACGCCTTGCCGCTGGCGGCGCATCGGACGTTCTGAACGGTGGCGCAGTTCGATGTCTACCGGCTGGAGGGCGGGGCGCTTGTGGTGGACCTGCAAAGCGACCTGATCGGAATTTCCGCAAGCCGCATCGTGGCACCCCTGCGCGACGCCGGTCGCCATGCAGCGCTGCCGGGGTTGACGCCCGAGGTGCGGATCGAAGGCAAGCTGTGGATCGTGCGGGTTCAGGAGATGGCGGCTATTCCCGGCGGGGAAATGCGCGAGTGCGTGGGCGACCTGCGCGAGGCGCGGGATGCGCTGAAGCGGGCTTTGGATATTGTGGTTTACGGGGTCTGAGCGTTACACCCAGCCCGAGCGGATGGCGTATTCGACGATCTGGCGGCGGCCCGAGATGTTGAGTTTCGAGGTGCCCCGCGCCTTGTAGGTTTCGACTGTCTTGGAGGACAAGGCGAGTTCGTAGCCGATCTCTTTCAGGCTTTTGCCACGGGCGACGGATTTCAACACGTAAGCTTCGCGTTCGGTCAGGCTGCGGGCGGGGGCAGGGGGCTGGTTGACGGCGGGCGAGGCAAGGATGGCATCGGCATAGCGCGGGTCGAGGTAGATGGCCCCCGATTGCACGGCGGTGATGGCGGTGCGCAAGGCGTCGAAGCTGATGGTCTTGGACAGGAAGGCGCGGAAGCCGTGGGCAAGGCAGGCGCGGGCGAGGCCGGGGTTTTCGGTGGCGGAATAGCCGATCAGGCGGGCTTCGCCGAACATGTGGCGCAACTGGCCGACCATGGCGTGCGGGGTCAGGGCGAATTCGGAGGGATCAACCACGACGAGGTCGAAGGGGCCGGAGGCGGCCTCGCGCATGTCGAGTTCGGGGGTGACGGCAAGGGCGGTGGCGCGCAGCCCCTCGTGCCGTTCGAGCAGGGCGGAAATGCCGCTGGCCAGAAGCGGGTTCTGGTCAAGGATTGCAATGTCGAGGCAGGTCGCGCCTGTTTGCATGGGGGCCTCCGATGGGTTGCGCTTTGCAAGACTAATCCTGCGGGACGGGGCGAGGTTCCGCGCCTTTCGGTGGTTTCCTGTCGGTCAAAGGGATTTTGGCCGCAAAAACCGCCTGCCACAGGGGGCAGGCGGGCATTTTCGGCAGAATTAGAGACGCTTTACCACCGCATCGGCAAAGGCTTCGATCATCGCCTTGTAGTATTCGGGCGTGTCGCGCGTGATCATCACCATCGTCGTCCCCGCGGGGAAGTAGGGCATGGCTTCATTGACACTGACGGTCAGTTCGTAAGAGTTGAATTCGGTATTGTCGGTTTCGCTGCTGACATTCACCTGTCCGACCATCTTGGTGTCGGCAACGTTGGTGATGTTTTCGAAGGCGTTGGCCAATTCGACTTCGGAAATGTCGATCGAGACTTTGACGCCGTCATCGGCGGTGCGATCGGTGACGCGGGCGACGATGGCGTTTTCCAGATCGTCGGCCACGTTGGTCCAATAGGCGGCAGCGGCCGGATTCTTGATGGCCGAGATGTCGGCATCGACTGTCACATCACGAACGCGGGTGTCGGCATCGGCAAGGGCCAGTCCTGCGGACAGGGCAAGGGCAAGGGCGGCGGCAAGGGGTGTCCGGATCATAGGGTTGTCCTTTCGCTTATGGGGCGGAAAGCCCCGGCGCGACAGGAACGCGCCGAGGCGGACTGTGGTTCCGGTCACATCGGCGGCACGGAACCTGCGGGATTCGTGTCTGACATGGCGAAACCGCCCTGTGACGTGCCAGCGCCGCCGGTGCTGACCATGCCGGACGGCGCGCTGCCCGTTCCGCTTTCGGTGCTGCGATAGACACTGCGGGAGGGGTTGGGGGTTTTGCCCTGCCCCTTGGTCCATGCGGCGGGGCTGTTGCGGTCGGCCTCGCCACTTTTCAGGAAGGCCATGCCTGCGACGGCCCCGATGGCAAGGGCGACAGCCCCCACGGCGACGGGGTGTTCCTCGACCAGCGTGACCACTTCGCGCGAGCCGCCCTTGACCACGCGTTCGGCGCGGAGCCATGCGGCATAGCTTTGTTCGCGGGCAGCCACGACCTGTTCACGGGCCGAGTCGGAGAGGTGTTCTAGCCCCTGCGAGATGTTGGAGCGCAGGTCGGAGGTGAAGGATTCCACCACCGAAGCGCGTTCGGCGGCATAGTCGCGGACCTGTTCTACCTGATCGGACAGCTTGGATTGCAGCGATCCGGCGGCAGAGCGGGCTTCGGATTCGATGCGCGACAGGGCATCCATGGCCTTTTGGCGCAGGCCGCCCACGTTGCGGTGCCAATCGGGATCGGGGTCGTCGGCGTGCAGGCCGTAGCTGCGGTCATAGCCCTTTTGGGCCGTGTCAGAGCCTTTTTTGCCGCCGATCATCATCCATGCCAGACCCAAGCCCACCAAGGCGAAGGCAGTCGGGTTGTCGCGCATCGCGCGGTCGATGGTGCGGGTGGCATCGGAGGTGTTGATCCTGAGCATGCCCAAAGCTTCGCGCGCGACATAGTCGATCGAGGCGCGGTTGGTGAGTTCGTCGAGATCGGAGGCGAGGCCTGAGCGGACCTGTTCCAGATCGGCCTCGATGTCGCGCGGGTTGGTGGTTGTATCGGCCATCAGCGTGTCGCCTCCTTGACGGTTTCGGCATCGCGCCGCACGTTGCGTGCGGTGCGGTTGGGCATCAGGTTTTCAGGGTCGAGCGCCTTTTTGCCGATCATCGCAAGGATGCCGGCGGCGACGAGGAAGAAGATGCCGGTGAGGAAAGCTGCCCAACCGGGGTGAAGGCCCGCTTCGGCAAGGCCCGCCACGATGGCGGCGGCAAAGACGTTGAGGGCCACGATCACCATGACGGCGGCGGCGGCCATCATGCCGATGCCCGCCATCATATGCTTCATGCTTTCCTGAAGTTCGGCCTTGGCGAGGGAAATTTCCCCCCGCACAAGTCCGTTCACATGCTGGAAGGCTGACGAGATCAGGTCCGCCGTCGAGCGATGGTCGGTGGAGCTGCTGGCGTCTGTCACAGATTGCCCCCCATCGAGGGGCCGCGACCCATGGTCGGGTCGTCGCCCATGCCCGATTTCATACTGTCGCCGGCCATGTCTTGCGGGTCGCCGCCCATGCCCGAACCATAGCTGCCCGACGTGCCGCCCATGCCGCCGCGCGACTGGCCTGCCCCCATGTCGCCCGCCTGCATGCCGCTGCGGCCGTAGCTGCCCATGCCGTCATCTTGCGAGCGGCTTGCCTGTGCGGCAAAACGGGCGAGCAGGAGGCCTGCGGCGGCGGCACCGGCCACGAAGATCGCCGGATTGCGTTTGGCGAAGGACTGGATGTCGGACATCAGGGTGCTGACATCGCGCGAACGCAACGAGTCGGAGACCGAAGCCACGCCGCTGGCCATGGTTTCGAGGACGCGGCCCTGCATGCCGGATTGTTGGCCCGCAGCTTCGCGCAGCGACGAGGCCATGCGTTCGCCTTCGTCGGCGATGGTCTCGCGCACTTCCTCGGCCTTGGCGGTGGCGCCTGCCTTTAGGTCGGACATGGTGCTGCCCATGACCGATTTGGCACCCGAAAGCGCTTCCTTACCCGTTTCCTTGAGGTCTTCGGCGGCTTTGCGGGCGGTATCGGTGATCGATCCCGACTGGGTGCCGGATTGGTTCGATGGGGTCATTGGTGCTGCTCCTCAGCCGATGAAATTGATGACCGCGAGCGCGACGACCACGATGCCGATGATGGTGAACAAGGGATACATGGGTCGGAGTCTCCTGCGCATGGGGCGGATGTGGACCGGACCGGAAGCTCCGGCCGTGGCGGGGACAAAACGCAACCATGGGTGGAATGTTCCGACTGCAACACCCGCTTGGCGCGCTGCCGCGCAAGGGAACCGGTGCGGGAGCGGAGCGTTGGCGGCAGGTCAAGGCCAACAGCGTAAAGGAGAAACCGAAATGCTAGGATGGGCTCTTGCTTTCCTTGTGATCGCTTTGATTGCAGGACTTTTGGGGTTTGGCGGGATTGCAGGCGCTTCGGCGGGGATCGCGCAATTCCTGTTCGTCGTGTTCATCATCCTGTTCGTCATCGCGCTGATCGCCCGCGCGGTACGGGGGCGTCCGCCGCTGTGAGGCGGGAAAGCCGACGGAAGCGGCCGCCGCTGGAAGATGCGGCGGCCGTCGTCGTTTCAGGAACCTTGGCGGGATTTGCCCGTTGGGGCTGGCAACAATGCGGGAGACCCCTTCGATGAAGAAACTTTGGATCGTGCTGCCTTTTGCCGGCCTTTTGGCGGCTTGCGAGACGCAGCAGCAAAACACGCTGGCCGGAGCGGCTGCCGGTGCGGCCATCGGGTCTGCGGTGGCGGACAATGATCTGACGGGCGCGGTGATCGGCGGCGTGGCGGGTGCTGCGGCCGGTTCGATGATCGGACGCAATACGGCGGGGCAGTGCCTGTATCGCCGTGCGGATGGCACGACATTTACCGCGTCTTGCTAAGGCCACGAACGGGGTCGGCAGAGGGCCCTGTGGCCGGACCGGCAGGCTTTCGGGTCTGCCGGTTTTTTCATGCACGATTTGTGGCCCCGATCTTGACGGCTCGCTTCAGGCCGAATGGCGAAAGGCGGGCGATGTGCCGGGGTTCGGCCTGAATTCGGGGCGGTTCAGCGCGTCGGCGAGATCGTCAAGCAGGTCGCGGAACCTGTCGGGCAGTGCCGTGTCTGCCGGTATGCGCGACGGCGCGCGCAGATAGGCGCGGCGGAGGCTGTTTTCGACGGTATCGTCGGTCGGGGGCCAGAGCGGCCCGGAAGCAGGGCGGTGCATGGCACGGTTTTCCTTTGCCTGTGTCGTGTTTTTGTTACGTCGCAACGATCGGCGGGCCGTATCGGGTCCGTGGTGCGCTGATTTGTCTTTGGGAAGGTTGGTTTTTCGCAAGAACTGTGTGGTCGAAAGCACGAAATATCGGGCGAGGCACGGTAATCGGGGCAATTTTGCAGGGGCGCGGCCGGAAGGGCCGACCGCGCCGGTTGCACAGAACGAACGTTATTTGTCCTTGCCCGTCATCGACGAGGCGTTGCCGCCCTGCGACGGGGACGGCCGGCCCGCGCCACTGGCGCTGTTGCCGCCGGATTCGGCGCGGACTTCGGACCCGCCCGTCGAATTGCCCGAGGTGCGGCTGGTGCGCCATTTGTTGAACTCGTCGTCGAAGGATTTTTGGCGTTCCTGATTGAAGGCGTCCCAATCTTCGTCGAACTGGCGGTTCTGGCGTTCGCGCCATGCGTGGTAGTGCGGGTCGTGCTGGCGATGTTGGCCGCTTTGCGCGCCGCCTGATTGGCCCTGCTGGCCGCTGCCGGACCATTGCGAGGACGGGCCTTGCTGGTCTTGGCCGCCGCCGAACAGGCCGCCGATGGCCGAGCCGATGGCCTGACCGATGCCGCCCGACGGGTGCTGCGGGTCGTGTTGGCCCGATTGGCCCGAATGCTGGCCCCACTGGCCAGACTGGCCGCCCGATTGGCCGCCCGATTGGCCGTAGCTGCCGCCAAAGCCGCTTTGGCCCATCTGGCCACCCATGCCCGACGATCCGCCGCCGACATGGGACATGCCGCCGCCATAGCCGCCGCCCATCGCGCCGCCCTGATGTTGGCCGGGGTGCTGGCCTTGCCCGCCCTGCTGGCCCGGCTGGGCGTAGACGCCATAGCCCTGACGGCCGTAATCCTGCTGGCCGGTGCCGCCGCCCATGGGTTGGCCGTAGCCCTGACCATAACCGCCCGAGCCGTATTGACCGCCATAGGCATTGCTGCCGCCGGTATATTCGGCACCCGAGGTCTGGCCGTAGCCGCCCGGCGATTGGCCATAGCCGGATTGGCCGCGGGTCTGTTGCGACTGGTTGCCGCCCTGGCTTTGCCCGTATTGCTGGCCTTGCTGGTGGCTGGCCTGTTGGCCGTATTGCTGGGATTGACCGCGATTTTCGCGGTCGGATGGTTGGCCGGATTGGCCGTAGCCATGTTCATGGTCTGCCATGGTTGCTCCTCCGTTCGATGGGGCAGGGTGCCCTGCGCCCTTTCAACGTAACCTTGGCGGCGGCGTTCCGGGGGATTGCGCCCCGAGTTGCGCTGGTTTGATCGGACCGGTGGCGGCGGCGAAGGCTTGCCGAAGGGGCAGTTCAGCCGGGGTTGGCGGGGGGGAACCGAGCGTGTCGCGGTACCGTTTGCCACGTATGGGCCAGGCTGAGGCCAGGCTGAGGCTAGACGGGGGCCAGACGGATGCCAGACGGGCGGTGCCGGATGGGTAGGTGCGGAATGGGGCGGACATGACGGCGACGCAACAGAACTTCGTGACCAGACACCAATCGGGTGCCGGAGACGAATTGCGCCGTCTGCTGGTTCCGCAGGCACGCCCGCAATCGGCGGTGCGCCACGAGGTGGTGTTGCGGCGCGGGGCGGCGGGCGAGAACCTGCTGGTGTTGCAGCATGGCTGGGCGGTGGCGCGGGGGCCGAAGCAGAACGGGCGGGCGGCAATCTTGCGCATCTATCTGCCCGGAGACGTGATCGGGTTGACCGATCTGGGTCTGGCGCTGGTGCAACAGGATGTGGTGATGCTGACCGAAGGGTTGGTGCATGTGGTGCCGAAATCGGCGGTGGCGGGAATCGCGCGGCACAACGGGCGGCTTTGGCCGTTGCTGCTGGCCCTGTCGAATGCCGAAGTATCGGCGGTGCAGACCCGTGCCATTCTGTTCGACCGTGCCACGGCCGAGGACCGGTTGATCCACCTGCTTTTGGATATTCGCGGACGGCTTGCTGTCGAGGGAATCGGAGATGGCAACCGCTTTCCCTTGCCGATGAACCAGACCGAGATCGGCGAGGCGACGGGGATGACGGGCATTTACGTCAACCGGCTGATCGGCAAGCTGGTGCGCGACCGGCAGATCGAGGTGCAGCGGCCCTATGTGCGTTTGCTGGAGCGGCCGAATTTCGAAAGCCGGATCGAGGCGATCGACCTGACGCCCGCCTTGGATATCGGCTGGGCGCTGCGCTGAGGGCTGGCGTTGGCGTAATCGTGCGGGAAATCGACGGTGACGGTGGTGGCACCGCCGCTTTCGATGCGGACGCTGCCGCCCAGTTGCGAGGCGAAGGCCTGTATCAGGCGGCTGCCCATCTGGCTGGGGGCTGTGTCGGGGTCGTAACCCGGCCCGTCATCGGCCACGGTCAGGCGCAGCAGGCCCGCTTCGCCCTGTTGCATGCGCACGTCGAGCGTGCCGCCGCCGCGCGGGGCGAAGGCGTGTTTGAAGGCGTTGGCGACGAGTTCGTTGACCAGAAGGCCCAGTTGCATGGCGCGGTCGCCCGTCAGGCGCAGGGGGGCGATGTCGATGCAGATCTTGACGTCGACCCCTTGGCTTTCGGCGACATTCTCGACAAGGCGTTCTAGGTAGGGCGAGATGCAGATTTCGTCGAATTGGTCGGAGCGATACATCGCTTCGTGCACCGCGACCATCGCGCCGATGCGGCCGAGCAGGCTGGTCTGCACGGCGGGGGGCAGGTTTTCGAGGCGGATCAGCGAGCCGACGGTTTGCAGGTTGTTCTTCAGGCGGTGGTGGATTTCCCGAAGCAGGAAGTTCGACCGTTCGATCGCATCGGTGAGCGCGGCCTGACGCCGTTCGTCGATGCGCATGAGGTGCAAGAGGTCGAGGACCAGCCAGCCCATGCCAAGCAGGACCGGAAGCGCAAGGATGGCCGAGGTAAGCAGGTTGCGCCAGAACGGGCGCAATGCGGTGGAATGGTCGAAACCGGCAAGGGCGATGACCGGCCAGTTGGGCAGGTGCCAGTAGCCGATGATGCGTTCAACCCCGTCGGCGGGCGAGACGGCTTCGAAACTGCCGTCGGGGGCGGTGGCCAGTTCGGTGAAGAGTTGCCAGCCCGACAGGTCGAGCGGTTTGACGGGCGGAGAGCGGCCAAGAAGCTGGCCGTCGGCCCGCACCAGCGCGATGGTCGATGGCGTGCCGAGGCCGAGTGTTTCAGCAAGGCTGGACAGGGAGGCGACCGGAATTGTGACGGTGGCGATACCGGCGAAGCGGCCGCCCTTGTCGATGCGGCGGACCATCAGGAAACCGCTGATCGGGGTGGTTCCGGTGGTGAGGGCGGGGGCCAAGTCTATTTCGGTGCCGCTGCGGGCGGCGCGGAAGAAGGGCCGCGCCGCGACATTGCCGACGGGAGGATCGGTCAGGCTGGAATGGGTCAACCGTCCTGCGGTGTCGTAAACCGCGTAGGAAAATCCGGCGGGTAGGTCTTTGGCGATGCCGCCAAGGCCGGTGATCGCGCGGGGTGGTGTGCCGGACTGTTGCAGCAGGAGCGAATCCTCGATCCGTTGCAGGGCGTGGGCGCTGGCTTCGAACATCCAGTCATATTGGGTGGCAACCACATGGGCGGCGCGATGGACCGAGATGTTCGCCTTGGCGCGGTCGGAGTTGTAGCTTTCGGTCACCAGCGTGATGGCGAGCAGCACGAGCATCGACAGCATCGCAAGGCCGGTGGCGCGGATTGCCGTCTTCGCCTGAAAGGTCGCGGCCATTTTTCTAGCAGCCCCCTGCACTGTCCCCTTGCCTTGGTTGTCCGGGTTTTGCGTGTCGATTGAAACTGTCAAAGTGCGAATTTTTAAACCGTAGGTGGAAACTTGCCGGTCGGAACCCGCAAGAGGTGGCGCGGTTCGGGAAGCAGCAGGGGCAGGGGGGAGGGGCCGATGGAGGTGTTGATCGCGGAATTCAGCCGGACGTCGCAGTTGGGTTGGGGGGTCATCGCGCTGCGGATGCTGGGCGCGGTCGTGTTGTGCGGGCTGATCGGGATCGAGCGCGAACGGGCGCGTCAGGCGGCCGGGTTGCGGACGCATATCCTGATCGGGCTGGCGGCTTGCGTCTATTCGATCCTGACCATGGACCTTGCCGCGCGGTTCGAGGGGGACGAGTCGGTCAAGACCGATCCGTTGCGGATCGTCGAAGCGGTTACGGGAGGTGTGGCCTTTCTGGCGGCGGGGATGATCGTGTTCAGCGACGGGGCCGTGCGCGGGCTGACGACCGGGGCGGGCATGTGGCTGGCGGCGGCGGTCGGGCTGGCTGTGGGGCTGGGGCTATGGGGGATTGCCGCGATGGCGACGGTGCTGGCGGTGCTGGTGATGGCGCTGCTGGTCGTGCAGCGCGACTAGCGGAACCGCAGGGGGCAGGGCGCGTTCTGGCCCAGTGGCATTCATAGGGGCGTGCGATGCAGGATGGCGAGGGGTCGGAACACAGGTCAGGGCACAGTCTGGTGTCTTCGGACGATGTGGTGGGGACCGAGGTTTACAACCTGTCGGGCGCACATGTCGGGACCATCGATCACGTGATGATCGATAAGGTTTCAGGCAAGATCGCCTATGCGGTGATGGGCTTTGGCGGTGTGCTGGGCATCGGGGAAGAACACTATCCCGTGCCTTGGGCCGCCCTGCGCTATGATATCGCGCAAGGCGGGTTCGTGACGGATGTGACGCCGCAGCAACTGGAAAGCGCGCCCGGACGCGACAAGGGCTGGTATGACAGCCGCGACTGGGAAATCCGGACGCATGACAACTACGGGATACCCTACTACTGGATATGAGGCGTCAGAGGATGAAATCGCCCGCGGAAAGCGACGTGACGCCCTGAAGCTGGATCTGCGTGTCGGCGTGGCCGTCGCCGGTTACGTCGACCGACACGACGGCGTTGCCGTTGACCACTTGGTACCAGACGGCGTTGGCGGCTGCCGAGGTGCCGGTAAAGGCAAAGGACTGGTCGCCCGAGAGCGCGGTATTGGCGTCGATCAGGTGCAGGTCGACGACATCGGTACCGGATTTGAAATCGAAGATCGTGTCCTTCATCTTGCCGACGGCACTGTCGGACGTGGAGTTGAACACGAAGCTGTCACGGTCGGAATCGACGCCGCCGTAGAGCATGTCGCTGCCTAAGCCACCTTTCAGGATATCGGCCCCACCGCCGCCCGACAGCGTGTCAGCGCCGCCATTGCCGATCAGGGTGTTGGCGCCCGCATGGCCGGTGAAGCTGTCGTTGCCCGCGCCGCCGGTCAGGTTGTCCACGCCGGTGATCGTGTCGGTGCCGTAGCCGGTGTATTGGCCGGAGGTGATGGACAGGTTGATGGTCGCGCCGGTCGATCCGGTGACAACGATGGTATCGGTGCCCGCGCCGCCGTTCATGACGTCGTTTCCGGTGCTTAGAAGAAGCGTGTCGTTGCCGTCGCCCCCGATCATCTGGTCGTTGCCCGTGCCGCCGTCGAGGGTGTCGTTGCCCGAACCGCCGTCAAGCGTGTCGTCTCCGCCGTAGCCGGTCAGCCGGTCGTCGCCGCCCTGTCCGAGAAAGTGGTTGGCGAAGTCATTGCCGATGAAGCTGTTCGATCCGGTGCCGCCCGACAGATTTTCGACGTTGACGATGGTGTCGGTGCCGTAGCCGGTGGATTGGGCGGTGGTAAGGCGCAGATCGACGGTCGCGCCTGCGGTGCCGGTGAAATCGATCCAGTCCGAGCCTGCGCCGCCGTCGAAATGGTCATTGCCGCTGCCGCCGATCATGTGATCGTCACCATCGCCGCCGAAGAAGCTGTCGTTACCGCCGCCGCCGGTGAGCGTGTCATGGCCCCCGCTGCCGTTCAGGGTTTCGCTGGCTGCGGTGCCGGTCAGCGCGAGCGGGTCGATGACCGGCGGTGGTGTGACGGTGCCGGTATCGGTAGCGGCGCCTGCATATTCGGGGCCATATTCGTTGGGGCGCACATCGAAGCCGTCGAGATGCGCGACGATCGGGGTGCCGGTGTAGTTCCAGATGCCGGCCCAGCTGGACTGGCCCGAGGAGACGGACCACAGGTCGACGTAGCTTTTTTGCGGGCCGATCTGCCAGACGCCGCCGGGCATGTCTTGCGGGCCGTAATGGCCGATGGCCTTGCCGTCGACATAAAAGGTGACGCCCGTGGTGGTGACGCTGGTTTCGTAGGTGTGCTTGGCCAGCGACGCGTCGAAGCCGAGGTCGACGATGACGGGATGGCCCATGGCCTGATCGAGCGAGATGTGATGGCCCGAGGCGTCTTCCATATGGATGTTGAGCTGGACCTTGGTGGTGTCCTTGCCCACGAATTCGAAATCGAATTCGACCCATGGCTGGTTGGCGTAGTCGGCCTTGTAGGTAAACATGCCGAAGACCGCGCCGTCCTGCATCTTGGGGGCTTGGGCGACCCAGGTCCAGGTGCCGGTGGTGGCGATCTCGTTCGATTGGATCTCGCCGCCGTTGTAGGGACGGGTGCTGCCTGCTGGCGCTGCATTGAGCGCGAGGTTGATCGAACCGTCGGAAGCGCGGGTCACATTGTTGGCGGACCAGTTCATGTTGCTGGTCTGGCCGGCGGCCCATGTCGAGACAAGCCAGCTGTCGGCGGTGGATGTTTGACCGGAAACATAGGTTTTGATCTGCGAGTCATAAACAATAGCCACGTTTTTTCCTTCGACTTGGCATGCGGCAACCGTTCACCCCGAAGGGGGCGTTGCAGGGTCGCTGCGGGGTTTCGGGATGCGGCTGTCCGACCGCGCTTCGCCCCGTGGTTGTATGTCAGCGCACCGAGCCCGATCTATCGGGCGAAGTGCGGGGAAAGAGCGGCATAGGGATGACGGATGGCGGGCGGGGACCAGACCCCGAGAAACAATCAGCCGTTTGTAGGCATTTTCCCGCCATTAAGTATGGACGAGAAAACTGTGCGTTTCGTTGGGCTTGGCTTGTTTCAGACGGCTCTTTTGGTCCAGTAGAGGCGCCCTGTCGCGGCGCGGAGCAGCACTGCGCCCCAATCGCCTGAGGCCAGAGTGGCGGCATCGCGCAGGCGACCAAGGCGCAACATGCGCGCTGCGGTGGCGCTGCGCATGCGGGCGATGTCTTCGGCGTCGCAGCGAAAGGCGATCAACCTGTGCGGGAGAAGCGATGCCGCGATAAAGGCGCAATCGCTGCCGTCGAGTTCGAAGGGGCGGTAGCCTGACAATTCGGCCAGCTTGGCGGCGACGGCGGGGGCGAGCCATGCGCCCTCTTGCGGGGTCAGGCGCAGGGCTTGGCGAAGTGCCGTCAGGCCTTCGGGCAAGGCAAGCGGGGCCGAGAGCAGGCGCAGGGCTTCGGGGGTCAGGGAAATGTCGGGTTCGTGGCGGCGCTGGCGGCGGGCCGAAATCGCGGCGAGTTGCGAGCAGATCGCCATGCGCCGCCCGTTCTGGATCGAGGCGCCCGAGATGGACGTGGCGTGCATCCGGTAAGAGCCGAGCACGTCGGGCAGGTTTGCCAGCCTGCCGATGGTGCCAAGACGCCAGTAGAGGTCGGTGTCTTCCGAGACGGGAAAGGGGCGGTAAAGGCCGATGCGGTGCAACGCCGTGCGGCGGAACATGGCGAAGGGCTGGGTCAGCGGCGGTTCGCGGGCGGGCACCCAATCGGGGTCGGCGCGGGGGTGTTCGGGCGGGATATGCAGGCGTCCGGTGGCCTGCCCGTCGCCGGACATTTCGGCATGTGCGCCCGACAGCGCGACAAGATCGGGCTGGTGCAAAAAGCGCGACAGTTGCAGGCGGTGGCGGTCGGGGTGCGACAGGTCGTCGGCATCGAGGCGGGCGACGAAGGGGGCGGTTCCGGCGGCGATGCCTGCGTTCGTTGCGGCGGCGATGCCGCCGTTGGGCTGGCGGATCAGCGTGACGCGGGGATCGGTGGCGGCGATGGCCTGAACCTGCGCGGCGGTGTCGTCGGTGCTGCCGTCATCGACGACGATGACCCGCAGGTTCGGCGCGGTTTGCTCCAGACAACTGCGCAGGGCTGCGCCAACGGTCGCCTCGGCGTTGAAGGCGGGGATCACCACGTCGACGGCGGGAAGATCGGGCGGCGTCATTTCACCCATTCCACTGGGTTCGGGGGCAGCACGCCCTTGTGGCGCAGGTCGGCGGCAATCCGGTCGCGCAGCACCTGTTCGAGCCGGTCGAGTTGCTGCGCCGGATCGAGCGTGCGGGCCGAATGGGCGCGGGCGGCTTGCGACAGGCGGGCCTGTTCGGCGGGATCGTCCCAGATGCAGCGCAGGGCGGCGGCCCAGTGATGCGCGGGCGCATCGGGGGGCAGCAGGGTGCCGCCCTGTCCCACCGCTTCGGGCAGCCCGCCGATGCTGCTGGCAAGGGCGGGAATGCCGGAACACTGTGCTTCGGCAACGACGCGGCCGAAGGCCTCTTCCCACTGGCTGGGCACGAGGACGATGCGGGCCTGACCGTAGATTGCGGCCATGTCGGAGGTGCGGTGCATCAGCGTCACGTTGGGAAGCGACCGGATGCGGGCGCGGGTGGCTTCGTGTTCGGGGCCCTGAAGGGTCCATGCCTCGACGAAGAGGAAGGGGATGTCGGGGCAAAGTGCGGCAAGGTCGCAGGCCAGCGCCACGCCCTTGCTGGGGTGGGGGTTGATGAAGACGACCTTTTCGCCCGTGGTGGCGACACGGTAGCGGCCGGCGTCGACCAGCGGGTAGATCACGGTGCTTTGCACGCAAAGGACCTGCTCGGCGCGGCCGCGGGTGAATTGCGAATTGCTGATATAGGCGGTTGCAGGGTCGAGTTGCGGCACGAGCGCGCGCAGGCTGTCGAATTCGACATTGCGGAAATAGATCGCCCCCGGAACGCCGGATCGCGCGAAGGCGGCGACAAGCTCGGCCGCGCTGCCGCCTTGGGCGAGGAGGACATCGGCGGGAAAGCTGCCCAAGACATCGGCCACCACGGCGGGGTCGGGCGGGTGCCATGCGCGCAAGACGGGATATCCCAGACTGTCGTCGCAGGCGACATGGGCGGAACTGAGTTTCAGCGCGATCCGGTGGCGCAGCCCCAGCGTGCCCGCCCCCGTCAGCCCGCAGAGCAGGCGGACATCGTGGCCCCGCGCCATCAGACCTTTCATCGTTTCGTCGGTGCTGGCCTGTAGGCCCCCTGCGATTTGCGGCAGATGAGGATGTGCCGTGGCGAAGAGGACGCGCAAAGGTCGGGACATCGGGTGGCTCCGGTGGGGAGACGGGGAAACGATGGCCGTTGGGGCTTGTTCCCTGTGCGCTGCGCGATTGGCGGCTGTTCGCTGCGCCCGTCAGGGCAGGGCGGCGAGAAGGGCCGGCCAGCCGATCAGCTTTGCACTGCCGGTCTTTGTAAGGTGCATGGTGTCGGACAAAAGCAGGACGCGGTTTTCGACGAAGGGACAGGTGGTGGCGGTGCACAGCGCCTCGTGCGGGTAAAGGCGCTGGAGGTTGGGTGCGGTGACGCGCTCGAGGACGCTGAACTTGCTGTCCTGCTGGGACAGGAATTCGGCAAGGCTTTGGGAATAGGTCACCAGCGGCCTGCCCTGTGCGATGTAGTATTTCGCGGCAAAGTCGCGCATCGGCACGGGCGATTGCGGTTGCGGCATGAGCAGGAGCACAGGCGCATCGATGCTGGCGAGCGTGTCGGAGATGTCGGCGGCGAGCGCTTCGGCGGCAGCGTCCGTCAGGGTGGCGAGGGGGGTGCCGTCAAGCCGGACATCGCCTTTGAACGAGGGCCATGAGGCCATGACGATCACCAGATCGTAGCCGGTGGCGTTGATGTTGCTGATGGCGCGGGCGATGAAGCCGGGGCAGGGGTCGGCCAGATCGCCGATCCAGCGCGAGTGGCGGGCGGGGTAGCACAGGCCGTGCGTCATTTGCGACAGGCTGACGCCGTGCCGCTGGAAGCGACGGATGAGAGCGGGGGCGAAGCTGGCTGCGACGGAATCGCCCAGGATGGCAACGCGGCGCGGGCCTGCGCCAAAGGTGCAATCGCGGATCGGAAAGGTTACGGGGCCATCGGATTTCTGGAACAGGCAGTCGGAGGACCAGTCGCCCGCTTCAAGTTGTTCGCGCACCTGTGGCGGAAAGCGGAAGGATGCGCCGTGGCTGCCAAGACCGATGGCGGCAAAGGCGAGCAGCATCGCAATGGGCGGTGCCAGCCAAACAAGGCGCAGGGTCGGGGGTTGCCGGAAGGGGCGTTCGATCAGCCGCCAGCTTATCCATCCGGCCAGAAGTGACAGGACGATGACGCCGAGCATGTCGGCCTTGGCCGGAGGAGACAGGCTGCGCAGGCGGGTAAAGGCAAGAAGCGGTTGGTGCCAGAGATAGGCGCTGTAGGAGACAAGGCCGATGCCCACCAAAGGGCGCAGCGACAACAGGCGTGCGGCGGGCGTGCCTTGGCGGGCAAAGTGCAGTACGAGCGCGGTGCCGAGGACAGGGCCTATGGCATAGCGGCCGGGGAAGGGCGTGTCGGCGGTGCAAAGGGCGACCGAGGCAACGATCAGGCCCAGCCCGGCCAGCCCCGCGGGCGCATTGCGGCGGGGCGGCGGCAGCAGGGCAAAGACCGCGCCTGCAAGCAGCTCCCACGCGCGGGTGGGCAAAAGGTAAAAGGCGGCGCGGGGGTGGTTGGTCGCTGCCCAGTCGGCCAAGAGAAAGCCGGACAGGGCACAAAGCGCGACGAGGGGCAAAAGAAGGCGCGGGCGCCGACGCCAGACCTGCCAGAGCGCGAGCGGATAGAGCAGGTAGAACTGTTCTTCGACCGCAAGGCTCCATGTGTGGAGCAGGGGTTGAAGGTCGGTCGCGGGGGCGAAGTAGCTGCCATCGCGGACCAGTTGCAACAGGTTGGCCGAGAAGGTCAGCACGGCAATCACGTCTTGCCCGTAGTCGCGCAACTGTCCGGGCGTCATCCAGCCCCATGCAAGGGGCAGGGTGACAAGCATCATGGCGAAAAGCGCAGGCAGGATACGGCGGGCGCGGCGGATGTAGAACTGGCGCAGCGACAGGCGGCCCCGTGCAAGGTCGGTCACGAGGATCAGGGTGATGAGATACCCCGAGATGACGAAGAACACGTCCACGCCGACGAAGCCGCCGGAAAAGCCCGGCAGACCGGCGTGGAACAGCATGACGGGCAGCACGGCAAGCGCGCGAAGCCCGTCGATTTCGGGCCGGTGGCGCATCAGGTGACGGCTTGCAGCGTTCGGACGGGGGCGGGATCGGTCGGAAAGACCTGTGCCTGACGGTCGCGCAGCATGTCGACGAGGCGGCCTGCGGGGCGTTCGATATCGGCATAGGTCAGCACCTGATCGCGCGGGATGGCGCGTTTGAGGCGGCAGCCCACGGCGACGCCGATGGGAAGCAGGTTCTGGCGGGCGGTGATGGCGGCGGTTTCGGTCAGGCCATAGATATCGAAGCCGCCCATCCCGTCGATGCTGTCGCCCGCTTTCAGGTCGCGCTTGGCGGTGGCGACAACTTCGACCAGAGGGCCGCCGAGCGGGGCGCAGGCGGCGTCGTCGAACAGCATGGCGCGGGCGATGGTGTTGGGCACCTCGAAATGACACAGGTGATAGGGGGTGTAGAAGCAGTAAAGCGGGCCTGACCCCAGTTTGTAGAGATCGAGGTAGTGGCGCTGGATCGGGTCTTCGGTGGTGCCGAGGACAAAGACGCCCGGCGCGGGTGATGCGCCCGTGACGTAATCGACGATGCCGGGGCCGGACAGCAGGAGGTCGGGGTCGTAGAGTTTGGCGGCTTCGGTTATCGGCGTGCCGGTTTGGACGGTGTATCCCATCATGCCGCGGCGGGCGATGGTCATACCGGTGGCATTGGCGACGATGGCCTGTTCGAAGCTGATCTTGGTGCCATCGGCGAAGCTGGTGACCATTTCGGGGTTCTGGCCCCAGCGGCGGGCGAATTCGGCCTGTGTCGCAGGTGTGCGGTAGGGGTCGTGCAGGCCCTTGATGTTGCCGCACAGGACGGGGCGCAGGCCGATGCCGCGCACGAAGCGCCAGAGGTTCATCTGCACGCCCGGCTGGTCGCCATCGACATTGGTGAAGATGACTCCCGCCGCATCGGCCATGCGTTTGAGGATCGGGCCGACGGTGCCGTCAAGTTCGGCGTTCATCAGGACGATGTGCTTGCCGTGTTCGATGGCCGACAGGATGGGGGGAAGGGAGTCTTCGACGGCGCCGGTCACGTCGAGGATGAGGTCGACCCCGTCGGCCGAGGCGAGGAGGACGGGATCTTCGGTCACGGCGATGTCGTCTGCGGCAAAGGCGCGGCGCAGGGCGATCGGGCTGTCGCAGAGGCGGAACGGGGCTTTTTCAGCGGTCAGAAGGTCGACGGCGCGCTGTGGCGTGCGGTTTGCGATGGCGACGATGCGGATGGTATCTGCATGGACGGTGAGCATCTGGTGCAGCACGCCCTTAGCCATGAAGCCCGCGCCGATCATGGCGATGCGGAGGGGAACCTTTCTGTCGGCTGCGAGTCGTTGCAGGGCGTTGTCGACAAGGATCATGGGTCAATTCCTTTGGGTTGGCGAAATGGGGTGCCGGTCGGTTTCAGCGCTGGATTCAACGCTGACGGAGCAAGAAAAGATGCGGTTCGAGACGACTTCCCTGACGGATGCGCTGTTGATCCATCCGGTGCTGCATCAGGACGAGCGCGGGAGTTTTTCGCGCGTGTTCTGTGCCGAGACGTTCCGTGCCCACGGGCTGCGGGACAGCTTTTTGCAGACGAACCATTCGACGAACCTGAAGCGCGGAACGCTGCGGGGGATGCATTTCCAGACGGCGCCCCATGCCGAGGTAAAGCTGGTGCGGGCGGTGCAGGGGGCGATTTACGATGTGATCATCGACTTGCGGCCGGACAGCCCGAGTTTCCGGCAATGGCAGGGGTTCGGCCTGTCGGAGGAAAACCGGCATATCCTTTATGTGCCCGAAGGCTTTGCCCACGGGTTCCAGACGCTGACCGACAAGGCCGAGGTGACGTATCAGGTGTCGCATCCCTATGTTCCGGGGGCTGAAGGCGGGGTGAGGTGGGACGATCCGGCATTCGGCATCGACTGGCCGCTGCCGGTTTCGGTGATGTCGGCCAAGGATGCGGACTGGCCGCTTTGGCAAGGTTAGGGACGGTTCAGGCAGGAACAGCCTCGGTCCAGAACAGCCGGTCGTCGACCTGTCCGGTGGTTTGCAGGTAGCGAAGCTCTTTGAGCCGCGTGAAGGGGTCGGACAGGAAATCGGCGCTGGTCAGGTTGATGCGGGAAAACAGCGCGGCGAGTTCCTGCGCGCCGCGTTCCGCGTCCCATGTGCAGGTGAATTCGGGCATGTGGCGGCGGATCTTGGCGAAGGAGACGCGGTAGGAACGCGTGTCGCCGCCATCGGTGCCAAAGGTGATTTCCGCTTTCGGAAAGGCGCGACCGACGATTTCGGCGATGTCGCGGATGCGGTAGTTGCCGTCGTCGCGGCCGACGTTGAACGCCTCGCCCCGGATCGCGGCGGGATCGGCGCGTAGGGCGCAGATCACGGCGTTGGAGATGTCGCGGACGTGGACGATGGGCCGCCACGGCATGCCGTCAGACGTCATGCGGATTTCGCCGGTGCAATGGGCAAGGCCGCACAAGTTGTTCAGCACGATGTCGAAGCGCTGGCGCGGGCTTGCGCCGTAGGCGGTGGCGTTGCGCAGGAAGACGGGGGTGAAGCGAGCATCGGCCAGCGCCTTGACGTCTTGTTCCACCAGTATCTTGCAGCGGGCATAGGCGGTCTGGGGCGCGGTAGACGAGTCTTCGGTGCGCCAAGTATCGTCGCCCGCGCCATAGATCGAGCAGGACGATGCGTAGATAAAGCGCGGCACGCCTGCGGATTTGGCCTTTTCAGCCAGTGCGACCGAGCCGCGATGGTTGATGGCTAGGGTCAGGTCGGGGTCATTCTCGCCCAGCGGATCGTTCGACAGTTCGGCCAGATGCACCACGGCGTCGAAGCCGCGCAGGTCGGCGGGGGTGATGGTGCGGTGATCGCGCGTCAGGATCATCGGGCGGGGTTTGCCGTCGGAATAAAGCCAGCCGCGCCGGTAAAAGCCGGTGTCGAGGCCGGTGACGGAATAGCCCTGTTCCATCAGCATGGGGCAGAGGACCGCGCCGATATAGCCATCGGCGCCGGTGACGAGGATGCGTTTTGCGGTCATGCCCAAAGCCTCCACGGCGCGGTGCCGGTTTGCCACAGGTCTTGCAACACGTGCTTGTCGCGCAGCGTGTCCATGTTCTGCCAAAAGCCGTCGTGGCGGTAGACGGAAAGCTGGTCGTCCTGCACGAGGGAGCGGAGGGGGTCTTCCTCGAACACGGTGTCGTCGCCTGCGATGCGGTCGAGCACGGCGGGTTCGAGAACGAAGAAGCCGCCGTTGATGACGGGACCGTCGAGGATGGATTTCTCGCGGAAAGAGGAGACGCGGTTGCCAGATGGCGCAAGGTTCAGCGCGCCGAAGCGGCCGGGTTGCTGGACGGCGGTGACGGTGGCCTCGGTTCCCTGTTCGCGGTGGAAGGCGATGGCGGCGCGGATGTCGATGTTGGCGACGCCGTCGCCATAGGTCATGCAGAACGTCTCGCCGCCCAGATAGGGGCCGACGCGTTTGAGGCGGCCGCCGGTCATGGTGTCTTGGCCGGTATCGACGAGGGTGACTTTCCACGGTTCGGACACGCGGCGGTTCAGGGTGATCGAGTTTTGCGACAGGTCCACCGTGAGGTCGGCGTTGGTGAGCGCGTATTCGGTGAAGTAGCGCTTGATCATGTGGCCCTTGTAGCCGCAGCAGACCACGAATTCGGTGATGCCGCTGGCTTCGTAGATTTTCATGATGTGCCACAGGATGGGGCGGTTGCCGATTTCGACCAAGGGCTTGGGTATGGTGCCGGTTTCTTCGGACAGGCGGGTGCCGTAGCCACCGGCGAGGATGACTGCTTTCATCTTAAACCTCTTTCCAAGTTCAATCCGTGACGGGCGGGAAGCAATTCCATGCCGCGCGACAGGCCCGACAGGGTGGAAAGCCGGTCGGAATGGGCGCGGGTTTTGGGCAGGCCGAGGGTGGACAGGACTTCGGCCCAGCGGTGCGCCCAGTCGTGGCGGCGCAGGCAATGGGTGACATTGGCGTGACGGGCGCGGAAGACGCGCAACGGGTCGCGGTCGAGGGCCGACAACACGGCGCGGGGGTCGTCGGTCAGGGGGATCACGGCATCGGGCCAGTCGAAGGCGGCGTCGAATTCGGGGCATTCGGGGCGTGACCCGAGGATGACTGCCCCGCCTGCCGCGCCTTCGAAATAGCGGGTGGACAGCGCGCGGTCTTGGCCACGCCCGTCGCGCCATTTCTGGTGATAGGCATCGGGTGCCCAGACAAGGAAATACTTGGAACGCTTGATCATCTCGGCGTTCTGGCGGCGGACGGCGGACCAATCGTCCGTCCAGCTGCGTTTCCAGATGTCGTGGTGGTAGAACAGCCCCATCGCCGTGGCGGTCTGCTGAAGCTTGAGGTGCTGGGCCGCGTTGGTGCGCCCGATGCACAAAAGGTCGATCGAGCGGGCGGGGCGCGGATGGGCGGGAGCGGCGCGCAAGCAGTCGGCTGCGGTGTTCAGTTGCGAAACGGGGGCCGAGATGCGGGCGCGGAGCTTTTCGACGCAAGACCCGTTCAGCACGAAGACATGGTCGAATTTCGACAGGACCCGCATTTCGCCGGGGTAATCGTCGAAGGTCGAGGTCCAGCTTTCCAGAACGAAGATGATGGCGGTGCGGGCGCGGTCGCGCCAGCCGGTGATCTGTTCGATCTCTTGCACCTCTTCGAGGAATTGGCAGACGTAGACGAGCAGATCGCAATCGCCCGCGGGGGGCGTCTTTTGCAGCAGGGGCGTATATCCGCCGGTCAGCTTGCGGCGGAGGCGGCGTTCGACGCGGGTGCGCAGTTCGGCGCGCAGGGCGGGGGTGGTGGGTTCGCTGTTGGTTAGGCCGCTGCGCCCCGGCGGGGTGAGGACGGTGGCGCTTTCGATCTGGCAGAGGACGTCGATAAACTCGAAGGGGACGCCGTTCCACGGGCGGCGGTCGGCGTTGTATGTGGATATGAGAAGACACCGGCGATCCTGCACGAGGCGCCCCCTTTTGGCCTGTCGGAATGGCGGACAAATGCGGAAACCTGCCGAATGGTTCCGTTCAGGACGGCGGAAGACCGCCCAGTTCCTGACAGACCATTTCAGCGAGGGCGAGCGAGGCGGTCAGGCCGGGGCTTTCGATTCCGTAAAGGTGGACGAGGCCGAGAATACCGTGGAACGCAGGCGTATCGATGCGGAAATCGGCGGCGGGTGCGCCCGGGGGCGCGAGTTTCGGGCGGATACCGCAGAAGGCGGGGGTGAGGTCGGCGGCGGGCAGGGCGGGCCAGTAGCGGGCGATTTCGTCGGCGAAGCGATTACGCGCCGTGGGGTCGGGCGTGTAGTCGAGCCGGTTGGTCCATGTGACATCGGGGCCGAAGCGCATGGAACCCTGCAAATCGAGCGTGAGGTGGATGCCCAAGCCGCCCGGTTCGGGGACGGGGTAGATGAGCCGCGAAAAGCGGTTGCGTCCGGGGCAGGTGAAATATTGGCCGCGGGCCATCCATGTGGGCGGGACGAGGGCGGGGGCGTAACCTGCGAGGGCGGCGGCAAAGGCGGCGGCACCGTGGCCTGCGGCGTTGACGAGGCTTCGGCTGTGGAGGGTAAGCGGTTCGCCTGCCGTGCTGACGGTTTCGACGATGAAGCCGGTATCCGTGATGGTTCCACCGGTGACGGTGGTATTGCAGGCCAGCGTCGCGCCGTGGCTTTCCGCCTCGGCCAGCAGGGATTGCATGTAGGCGTGGCTGTCGAGAATGCCGGTGCGCGGGGAAAGCAGGGCGGCGGTGCAGTCGAGTTCCGGTTCCAGCGCAAGCGCCTGTTGGCGGGTGAGGAGGGCGAGGTTGCCCGCGCCACAGGTTCGGGCGGTGGTCTGGAGCGCGGCGAGGGTTGCGATCTGGGCTTGGGTTGTGGCGACGATCAGCTTGCCGCACTGGCGGTGCGGCAGGTCGCGGGCGGCGAGGTAGGCGTAGAGCAATTCACGCCCGCGCAGGCAGAGGCGGGCCTTTAGGCTGCCGGGGGGGTAGTAGAGGCCGGCGTGGATGACTTCGGAATTGCGGGCGCTGGTTTGGGTGCCGAAGGCAGGGGCGCTGTCGAGGATTAGAACCTCGCGCCCCGCGAGCGACAGGGCGCGGGCGATGGCAAGGCCGATGACGCCCGCGCCGATGATGGTGCAATCGACCTGTTCCAAGATTTTCCCCCGTTTTCAGCCCAACGCAGCGCAGGGGCTGGCGGGTTCCGCCTATTCGCTGTCATCGCCGGGTTCGGTGGTCAGGCGCGGGGCGGGCCTGCCCCTGCGGATGCGGTCGGCCAGCGGGGTTAGGGCCGCGATCAAATAGCCGATCTGGACGAGCACCACGAGCAGGACCGATTCGAGACCGGAGGGTTGGCTAAAGCCGCAAAGCCAGCGCAGGGCAAACATTGCGGCAAGGACGAAGACGACCAGCACGAGCCCGCCCGCGCGCAACAGCACGGCCGCAACGATGCCGAGTCCGAGGGCGAGGGCGGCGGCGAAAAGCAGGCTGGGTAGGGTCAAGGCCGGTGTCCCGTGGGGGTGTCGGGAATAAGCCTACACCCTTCGCGCGTGTCGGGCCAATCCCTGACAGGGATGCAACCCGCAGCGCTTGCCGTGCGTTGGGGTCGCGGCAAGACGGAGAGCGCAGGCATGGCAGCAAGAACGACGAAACCGGTTCCGGCCGAGGGGCCTGACGTGACCATCATCATCGCCGCGTGGCAGGCCGAAGGGTTCTTGGTGCGCAGCATCGAGAATGCGCTGGGGCAAGAGGGGGTCACGGTCGAGGTGATCGTGGTCGACGATGCGTCGCAGGATGATACATACGGCGTGGCGCGGGCCATGGCCGACAGGGACGGGCGGGTGACTGCGCTGCGCTTGCCGGAAAATGCGGGGCCTGCGGGGGCGCGCAATGCGGCGCTGGCGCAGGCGCGGGGCACATGGGTGGCGGTGCTGGATGCCGACGACCGCATGGTTCCGCGCCGGTTGCAGCGGATGATCGGGCTGGCGGAAAAGGTGGGGGCCGAGGGGCGGGCCGTGGATATCGTGCTGGGCAATCTGGCCGAGGTGGACGAAGCGGGGCAGCCGATTGCCGACGAGCCTTTCATCACCGACCCCGACTCGCCCGTGCGGCTGAGCGCGGCGCGGTTTCTGGCGGGTAATCTGCGGGCGGTGGGGGGGCATAACTTTGGCTATCTGAAACCGCTGGTGCGGCGGGCCTTTCTGGAGCGCGAGGGAATTTCCTATGACAGCGACCTGCGCAACGGCGAGGATTTCCATCTGGTGCTGTGTTGTCTGCTATCGGGGGCAGAGGTCTGGTTCAGCCCTGACCCCGATTACCTTTATACGCGGCGAATGGGGTCGGTTTCGGCGGTGTCGGCCGTCGACCACCTGACGGCGCTGATACGGGCAGAAACCGATATGCTGGTGCATCCTGCGCTGACGCCCGAGTTGCGCGAATTGCTCGACCGGCGGCGGCGCGGGCTGATCGACCTGCGGACGACGGAAACGGTGTTGCAGGCGCTGAAGGCGCGGCGGATCGGGCGGGCGCGGGCGGCTTTGGCCGCACGGCCACGGGCGGCGGCGCTGGTTTTGCGGCAATTGTCGGAAGGGCTGTGGCGGCGGTTGCGGCGGGCTTAGCGGCCATAAGCCTCGCGTCGGGCGGGGCTTATGGCGCCACGGGCGACGCCGAGGTGGAATAGGGCGCGCAGCGTCCAGAAGGCGAGTTTGGGGCGGTTTGTGGCATGGGGCAGGGCGAGGGCGGCGCTGGCGGCGGCCTTGGCGAGCGCGCTGGCAAACAGGACGGGGCGCGGTTTTCCGGCGCTGGTGGCGTAGTGCTGGCCTTCGGCCATGCGGCGTTCGGCCAGCCAGCGCCACGACAGGCGGTGCGGGGCGACGGGTTCGGTCACCTCGGCCGCGTCGCAGATGGCGAGGCGGCGGCCTGCGCGGTGCAGGCGGAAGAAGAAGTCGGTATCCTCTCCTCCCGACCGGCCAAGGGCGGGGTCGAAGCGCAGGTCGCGGGGCGGGCTGCGGAACAGGACGTTGCAGCTGTGGCCGGTTTCGACCGTACCGCCGCGCCGTTGCGGCAGGTTCGAGTGGAAGTCGTTGGCGGTGATCCAGTCGGGCGTGCCTGCCGGATAGATCGCGCGCGAGGGGCCGAAAACCGCATCGGCGCCGGTTTCGGTAGCACAGGCGAGCAGGCGGGTCAGCCAGTCGGGCGGCGCGGTTTCATCGTCGTCGAGAAAGGCGATCCAGCCCGCGCGGGCGGCATCAAGGCAGGCGTTGCGGGCGGTCGAGATGTTGCGGGCGGGGGCGTGCAGATAGACCACGGGAACCGCGCTTGTGACCGAGGCGACGCGGGCGCGGGCCGAGGGCGTGTCGTCATTGTCGGCTACGAGGATGCGTAAATTGTAGGCGGCGGGCAGGATCTGCGCTGCGGCCGAGGCGATGGCATCGGTCACCGCTGCGCGGCGGAAGGTGCAGATGCAAAGGTCGATATGTATGTTGGCGCTGGTCACGGTTGCCCCCCATGGCTAACGGTCAACCCGTGCGGAGCGGGGCGGTTCCGCACGTGCAAAGGGACGCAGGAACCCTCCGGGATACGGCGCGTTTGCGAGACGCGGACATCAAAGCAGGACAAGGATTTTTACGTGCGGGACGCTTACAGGAAGATTTTCGAGCTGTTCGACCTGCGCGAACGGCGGCGCTTTTCGATCCTTGTGCTGCTGGTCATGGCGATGGGGCTGTTCGACGTGCTGGGTGTAGCGTCGGTCTTGCCGTTTCTGGCGGTGGTATCGGACCCCACGACGATAGAGCGCAGCGCATGGCTGTCGTGGTTTCGCGACATCTCGGGGATCGAGGGGCGGACCAAGTTCATGATCCTGCTTGGGTTCACCGTCTTTGCCTTTGTGCTGGTGACCACGCTGTTCCGCGCCGCGACGTTTTATGCACTGACGCGGTTTACCAAGATGCGGATGGTGAGCCTTGCGACGCGGTTGATGGAAGTTTACCTGAGCCAGCCTTACATCTGGTTTCTGGGGCGGCATTCTTCGGACCTTGGCAAGACGATCCTTTCGGAAGTCACGCTGGTGGTGAACGGGCCGATCACGGCGGCGATGCGGCTGTTGGCCAACGGGGTGATGCTGGCGCTTTTGGTGCTGTTCCTGTTCGCGATGGAGCCGCTGGCGGCGCTTGGCGGTGTGGTGATTTTCGGCGGCACCTATGGGTTGATATTCATCGCCACGCGGATGCGGCTGACCCAGATGGGGCAAGGGCGGGTCGAGGCGAACAAGGCGCAGTTCCAGATCATCCACGAGGCGATGGCGGGTATCAAGAACGTCAAGATCCGGTCGCTGGAGCGCAGCTATCTGGAGCGGTTCCGCGTGCCGTCGCACGCAAACGCGCGGCAACAGGCGGGGTTGGCGCTGATTTCGGAATTGCCGCGGCAATTGCTGGAAGTGATCGCCTTTGGCGGGATGGTGCTGTTCGTGCTGTGGCTTTTGGCGCGCAACGACGGGGTGATCGGGGATGTGGTGCCGATCCTGGGCGTTTACGCCTTTGCGGCGGCGCGGATGTTTCCGACGATCCAGCAGCTTTTTTCGGCCATATCCGAGATCAGGTTCGGCAAGCCCGCGCTTGACCAGTTGCATGCCGAACTGACCCAGCGCACCGGCGCGCGGCTGCCGGATACGGCGGCGGCGGCGATACCCCTGCGCAACGCGCTGGAGCTGGACCGCGTGACATTCGCCTTTCCCGATGCGGGGCGGCCTGCGCTGCGAGAGTTGTCGTTGAAGATCGAGGCCAATACCACCGTGGGGATCGTCGGGTCGACGGGGGCGGGCAAGACCACGACGGTCGACATGATCCTTGGTCTGCTCACGCCGCAGGGCGGGCAGTTGCGGGTGGACGGGCTGGTGATCGACGAGTCCAACGTGCGCGGGTGGCAGCGGTCGGTCGGCTATGTGCCGCAAGAGATTTTCCTGATCGACGACACGGTGGCGGCCAATATCGCCTTTGGCGTGCCGGCGGACGAGATCGACATCGAGGCGGTCAAGGCGGCGGCACGGGTGGCCGAGTTGCACGACTTTCTGCAGACGCTGCCGCATGGCTATGGCACCGAGGTGGGCGAACGCGGGGCGCGGCTTTCGGGCGGGCAGCGGCAGCGGATCGGGATTGCGCGGGCGCTGTATGCCAACCCCGACATATTGGTGTTCGACGAGGCGACGAGCGCCTTGGACAACCTGACCGAGCGGGCGATCATGGCGGCGATCGGGGCGCTGGGACATTCGAAAACCATCGTGGTCATCGCGCATCGGCTTTCGACGGTGCGGCATTGCGACATGGTCTATCTGCTGGAAGGCGGGCGCGTGGTGGCTGCGGACCATTACGACGGGCTGGTCGAGAAGAACGACCATTTCCGCGCCCTGCATGAAGCCACGGCTTGAAGGAAATATGCATATGAAACGCATCGTTTTGGCGCTGGCCTGTCTGCTGGTGCAACCGGCCTTGGCGCTGGATTTGGGGCAGGGATGGATCGTATCGGATTGGCCTGCGGGCCAAAGCAGCATCATGGGCTGGTCATCGGCCAATGTTCGTCCCGGAGAGGGCGGGATCGATCTGGTGCTCGACAGCAATCCGGCGTCTGAGGTGGGGGCCGAGACGCGGCCCTATCTGGGGGGCGAGATCCAGTCGAAGGGGGTGGCGACCACCGGAACATGGAGCTGGCGGGCGCGGGCGCCAAAGATGGTGGAAGGCGCGGTGTTCGGCATGTTTTTGTACCGCGCCGATCACGAGGGCGATCCGTGGCGCGAGTATGACATCGAGTTCGTGGGAAGCGGCACGACGGTGGTGGAATTGAACATCCACTTCGAAGATGCCGCGGGACGGCATGTGTCTTTGCTGGGTGGGCCGAAGAAGGTGGAGCTTGGCTTCGACGCGGCCGAGGATTTCCACGATTACGAGATCGAAGTGCGGGAGGCGCGGGCGATCTTTCGCATCGATCGTGCGGTGGTGGGCGATTTCGCCCCTGCCGACGTGGAGGGCAGCGTGTGGAGCACGGGGCCGCTGCGGTCGTTCGTCGATCTGTGGGCGGTACAGCCCGCGCAGGCGGGCTGGGCCGGTGTGTGGGCGTGGGACGGCGTGCCGCTTACCGCGACGCTGGAAGCGGTATCGCTTCCGCCTGCTGCCCGGTGATCTGGGCGGCCAGCGCGGGGGACGACATCTCGTCGGGCAGGGGCAGCCGGATTTCCAGCACGTCGCCCGGTTGCAGCGCGGTGTCGCGTTCGACGGGGACCGAGACGAGCTTGCCATTGTCGCGGCGGGCAAGTTCAAGGATGGGCGCACCGAATCCGCGGGTCGAGACGAAGCCGTCGCCGCTTTGCATGGCTTCGGCGTAAAGGGCGGCTTCGGTTTTCAGCTTGATGCGGATTTCGGCAATCTCGGATTCGGTCAGGCTGAGGCTGTCGAGTATGTCGCGCTTGCGGGCGTTGAGGATGTCGGAGCGGTCCTGTTTCACCTCGACCACGCGCTGTTCGGCGGTGAGGCGGGCGGTTTCGAGTTCGAGCAGACGCACCTCTTCGTCGGCCACGCGGGTTTGCAGGTCGCTGCGGCGGCTGGCCACGGTCAGGCCCTTTTCGACAAGGGCGGTGGTGTTTTCCAGTTCGTCCTTGGCAAGTTCGATCTGGTTGGTGCGCAGGCCGACCTGTTTTCCCAAGCGGTCGATTTCCTCGGTCAGCAGTTTTTCGAGGCTGGTGAGTTGGACCATCTGCGATTTGATTTCGGAGTCGCGGGCGGATTTCACCTCGGCTTCGCGGCGGAGGAGTTCTTCGGCACCGGGGGCTTGGGCAAGTTCATTGTCGAGGATAAGGTCGGGGCGCGAGGCAAGTTCGGCTTCGAGCCGCGCCTTTTCGGCAAGGCGGGCATAGAGTTGCACGCGCAGCACCTCGTAATTGCCCAAGCTGGCCAGGGCGGAGCGTTCGTTTTGCAGAAAGGTGGTTTCGGGGCGGCGGAAGCCACCGGCAAGACCCACCGCCTCGATCGCATTCATGCCGGGGGCAAAGGGAATCGCGCCGGGAAGCTGCACTTCGCCGATCACATAGACGGGGCGGTATTCGGAGACTTCGACCGAGGCGTCGAGATTGGTGGTGACGCCTAGGCCTTCCTGAATCTGGCTGATGATGGCTTGGCCAAGCTGTTCGGACGTCAGCCCTGCGGCCATGACCGCGCCCGCCATCGGGATCGAGACATAACCGTCGGCCCCGATGGAGTATTCGCCGCTGGCATCGGGCCACGAGACATAGGTTTGCGTCGTGCTGTCCCAGCTGCCGATGCGGACGAACAGTTTTTCGCGCGGGCCGAGTTTGTAGCCGTTGCTTTCGGCGGGGGCGGGGGCGGGGGTGGTCTGGGCGGCGGCGGGCAGGGCTGCGGACACAAGCAGGGCGCAAAGCAGGGGTTTAAACGGCATGAAGAAGTCGCTCCTCGAAATCACCGGGACGCATGTAGAGCCGGGCGCGTTTCAGGTCAGCACCGACCAGAACGGTCGTGGCGATCGGGCGCAGGTTTTCGCCGTGCAACTGGAGGCCATCGGCAAGGAAATCGGGGGTGACGGCACCCCAGGGCAGGATCAGCAGCGTGGCATCGGCAGCGCGGGCCAGCGCATCGGGAAAGCTGGTGCGGGTGAGCGGCGGCAGACACAGAAGGACGGTCTGGAACCGTTCGCGCAGGCGGTCGGTCGCATCGTCGCGGGTGGGGATGTCGGAGAGTTTCCAGGTTTCCACGCGGTCGAGCGCGTTCAGGCGCTGCACCTGACCGGGGGTCAGGCCGCCGGCATCGACGACGAGCACGCGTTCACCATTGGCGGACAGGGTTTCGGCAAAGCTGGTGATCGGAAAGGCATCACCGACGCTGTCGACCGGCACGAGCGCAAGGATGCGGCCGGTTCCGGCGGTTGCCTTGACCATGCGGTCAATGTCGTTGCGGGCTCGGGTCATGGTGCGGGTCAGCACGCGGCGCTGTTCGGTATCGAGTTTGCGGCGCGGCTGGGGGGTAAGGCCGGCGCAGGGCAGGCCCGAGCGGTCGGTCAGGTCTTTGGGCGTGCGCAGGCGCAGCGGGCCCATCTCGCGCAGGGCACCGATCACGATGCCGACAAGCGCGCCGAGGACAAGGCCGAGGAAGAGAAGCGCCTTTTTGCGGGGGCTCGAGGGTTTTTCCGGCAGGTCGGCGGGCGAGATGATGCTGACCGAGGCGATGGGAAAGTTTTCCTGCTGCGCGGTGATTTCGTAGCGTTCGAGGAAGTCGCGGTAGACGGTGGCATAGGTGTCGGCCACGGCTTCGAGTTGGGCAAGCTGGCCCATCACCTTGTCGTCGCCGGTGATGCGGTCGGCAAAGCTGGACAGGTCGTCGCGCAATGATGCTTCGCGCGAGCGGGCGATTTCGTACTGCGCCTTGGCGGCGAGGATGGCGCGGCCGAGTTCTTCGCCGATGGTCTTTTCGAGGATGTCCATCTGCTTTTTCAACTGTTGCGCTTGTGGATGGTCTTCGCCGCGTTCGGCGACGATGGCGGTCCAGTTGCGGCGGGCCTTGATATAGTCGGTCCGCAGTTCCGACATGGTCTGATCTGACGGGGTAAGGGTTTCGAGCGCCGAGACGGCGAGCACGTCGGGATTGTCTTGCTTCATCAGCGTCTCGAAGCTTTGCACGCGGGCGCGCAGTTGCGCGACATCGGCGGACGCGGTGACGAGGGCGGTGGTCAGGTCGGATTGCTGTTGGTCTGTCAGAAGGTTGCCCTGATATTCGACAAGGTTGTGGCGCGAGCGGAATTCCTGCACGGCGCTGGTGGCTTCCTGGCTGCGTTCGGCCAGCACTTTCAGCCGTTTGCTGACCCATTTGCCCGCGTTCACGGCGAGTTTCGATTGCGAGGTGAGCTGGAATTGCACGTAGCTGTCGCCATAGGCGCGGGCGACGGCGGCGGCGCGTTGCGGGTTGTGGTCGGAATAGGCGAGCAGAAGCACGAAACTGCGGCCGACGCGTTCGACGTAGAGATGTTCGCGCAGGATGCCTGCGGCGGTGTCGCGCGCTGCGATGGCAGGGTCGACCGGCGGGCCGATGGGCGCATCTTTGCTGCCCGAAAACAGACCCGCGACCGAAGCTACGCTGCCCAGAACGCGCGACAGGACATCGACGGGCGGGTTCATGAAATCGGGGTCTTGGTCAAGGTTGAGACGCTTGACCACCTCGACCGCGAGCACCTGACTGCGCAGGATTTCAAGTTCGGACTGCACGGTGGCATCGGATCGCACGGCGTTGGGCAGGGCCGAGACCTGATTGAGCAATTCGTTGCGCTCTTCGTCCAGAAGAATCGTTTCAGTCGCGGAATAGCGCGGGACCGCGCCGAGGATAAGAAGTACGGAAAGGACCGCGCCGATCAGCGCGGCCTTGGCCACAAGACCCGCCTGTCGCCGCGCCGATTGGCCGAGCTTTTCGCTGTCGATCACGGTTCCGGCGTCGGGATCGGCGCCAAAGGGTGGCTGGCGGGTGTAGGGACCGTTCATGGCTATTGCGCGGCGTTCTGAAGCGCGACCATGCTGTTCAGATAGGCACCGAATTCGTCGCGTAGTTCAGTGCGGGCAAGGGCAAACGAGACGGTGGCCTGCAGGAAACCGGCCTTGGAGCCGCAATCGAAGCGGTCGCCCGAAAAGCGGTAGGCATGGACGGGGCTTCCGGCGGCGATCAGTCCGGCGATGGCGTCGGTCAGCTGGATTTCACCGCCTGCGCTGGCCTGAAGGCCGTTCAGATGGTCGAAGATCGACGAATCGAGGATATAGCGCCCGATCACGGCGAGGTTCGAGGGCGCGTCCTGCGGTTTCGGCTTTTCGACGATGCCTCGCACATTGGCCACGCGACCGGCCACACCTGCCACGTCAAGGATGCCGTAGGCGCCGGCTGCAGCGGGGGGAACCTCCATCGCGGCGATGACCGAGCCGCCGGTGCGGTCGTAGACGTCGATCATCTGGCGCAGGCAGGGGGTGGGGGCGGAAATCACATCGTCGGGCAGGATCACCGCGAAGGGTTCGTCCTTGATGAGGTGCGAGGCGCAGGCGATGGCGTGGCCAAGGCCGAGCGCCTGATTCTGGCGGACATAGGTGACGGCACCGCTGTCGAGGGTGCAGGCTTCGACGATGCGCAGAAGGTCTTTCTTGCCCGCCTTGGCGAGCGTGCGTTCCAGTTCGGGCGAGCGGTCGAAGTAATCTTCGAGGTTGGATTTGCCGCGCGAGGTGACGAAGATGAGCTGTTCGATACCCGAGGCGAGCGCCTCGTCCACCGCGTATTGGATCAACGGGCGGTCGACGAGGGTAAGGGTCTCTTTCGGAATTGCCTTGGTGGCGGGCAAGAACCGCGTGCCAAGGCCCGCAACCGGAAAGATCGCCTTTGTGACTTTGGCATGGGCCATCGGAGAACTCCTGTCAGTTTGTGTGCAGAGGGGCGTCAGCCACGCGGGCTTTCGAGAGGGCTATCGGGCCGCAGGAAAGCTGCGGCCCGCGCCGTTGGAAAGTGTCGGAGGGGCGGTCGGGTTCCATGCTGCAGCGCAGAATTGCCGAGGCGGCGGGCATCGAGCATGCGCAAGAGGATGGACGGAACAAGGAAGGAACCCGCCGTGTAGGGCGTAAAAAAGTCGATTTCGACAAAGGATCGCACCAGAAACAGCAGCGAGAGACCGGCGAGGATGGCGGCGGCACGTGTTCGCGCTTGCAGCATCGACATCAGCGGAAGGACCAGCAACATCAGCGTCCACAGGCCCAGCAGCGCCACGCCGACAAGGCCGAGGCCGACGTAGCCTTCGATCAGGGTGTTGTGGAAGTGAAAGCCGGTCTGCGCGGCGATGTGGAATTCGGTCCAAAGCTCTTCGGCCTGTGCGCGTCCCGGAATCCAGAAGGCGTAATAGCCAAGGCCGAGTGTCTGGTGGCTTTCGGCAAATTCGAGGCCGCGGGACCACAGGTAGGTGCGCCCCGTCAGGGTGGCGTCCTTGCCGAAGACCGAGAAGATCACGTCGAGCGCCCCGAAATTGAGCGCCGCGACGAGGCCGAGCACCACAAGCACCCCGCCAAGCGCCACTGCCATGACACGCAGCAGGCGCGGTAGGTGAAGCACGCCGAGCGCCACGAGGATGACGGCGAAGGCGAGGATGACGGTGATGACCGATGTGGCGGATTCGGTGCGCCACAGCGTTGCCGCGGCGAAGGCCCCGATGCCAAGGGCGGCGGCCACCCAGACCGGCCCTTCGCGGCGCGGGTTGGTCAGCGGAAAGGCGGCGGCAATCATGGTGATCGAGGCGAAGAGGCCGAGCTGGTTCTTGGAGCTGAAGGCTCCGGCAAAGGCATAGGTGCCGTCGACCACGTCATAGGCGTAATCGCCGTTCAGCACGGAGTAGATGATGACCACCAGACCGCCGAGCAGCAACCCGCGGGCAAGCGCGGCGATAGAGGTGACGCGGGCGGCCAGAAGGCCCAGCACGATGGTGCTGCCCCACTGGATCGCCGCCCGCAGGGTGACGGCAGGCAGATCGGACCAGAGCGCCGACGTGGCGGCGAGCGCGGGCAGCAGCAGGAAGGGTAACAGGTTCAGCGGTGCCCGGAACAGGGCGGGGGTGGGCAACAGCAGCGCAGGCAGCCAGATGGCATAAAAGCACAGGATCGACACCGACCCGAACAGCGTGGAATAGGCAAAGACCATCAGCGACAGCGCGATGGCTGCGCTGGCGTAGAGGCCATTGCGTGCGGGATCGGTCACCAGACCGGCGCTGATTTTCATGGATATGCTGTGTCTTGCTGTCCGTTTGGCCGAGAGAAAGCCGTTTCCTGCCGGTCGGGTTCCCTGACCTGTCCAAACGGATGTAAGGAGGGAACCCCGCGCAACCGGCAGGCATGTGACAGCGGACGGACCGGCCCGAGAGCGGGACGAAGAAGACGCTGGAGAGTAGCATATGGATGACGGACATGTGGGCCAGGCCGGACGCTTCCGGTCCGGCGAGGATTTTGCGGGGCAAGCGGTCTGGTCGTCGGCGGCTGCAATGCCCGGTGCCTTGCCGACGGAATACGGCCTTGGCCGGACGGGTAGGGTCGAGCGGTTTCGCCCGCGACGCCCGATCGAAATTTCCGACGCTGCCGAATTGCCCAAGATGGTTTTCGACCGTGTCGCGGCGCTGATTGGCCTTGTGCTGCTATCGCCCCTGCTGCTGATCGTCGCGGTGATGATATGGCGGCGCGATCCGGGGCCGGTGCTCTATGCGCACAAGCGGATCGGTCGGAACGGGCGGGTGTTCGGCTGTCTGAAGTTCCGGACGATGGTGCTGGACAGCGACGCGGTTCTGGCGCGGCATCTGGCCGACAGCCCCGCCGCCGCCGAGGAATGGGCCGCGACACGCAAGCTGCGGGCCGATCCGCGGGTGACGGGCATCGGTGCGCGGCTGCGCAAGACAAGCATCGACGAATTGCCGCAACTGATAAACGTGCTAAGGGGCGAGATGAGCCTTGTGGGGCCGCGCCCGATCGTGATGGAAGAGGCGCGGCATTATGGCGAGGCGCTGGCGGCCTATCTGGCCGTGCGTCCGGGGGTGACGGGGCTGTGGCAGATCAGCGGGCGCAGCGACACGAGCTATGCCGAGCGGGTCGACCTTGACCGCGCCTATGTGGGGCGGCGCAACATGATGCTTGATCTTTGGATCCTGCTGCGGACGGTGATGGTGGTGGTCAAGGGTCGCGGCAGCTACTGACGCGCCGTCAGGAAGCCCCAACCCCAGCCGAGATGCATGGCCATGGCCGCCGGTCCGGCAAGCAGCACGGAAAGGCGGCGGGAGCGTAGCGCCAAGGCCGCGCCGATGGACAGGCAGAGCGCCGCCCAGCAAAGTGCCGGAAGCGCCAGCAGTGCCCAAACGGGGTGAAGGGGCGCAAGCGCCGCTCCGCCCACGGCGGCCAGCAGCGCGGGCGGCACGAGCAGGGGCGCAATCTGGCGGGGTTTGAGCCGCATGCCGTGTTTGCGCGCCGTTCGGGCGCGGCCACGGCCGTGTTTGACATATTGGCGTAAAAGCGCCCGCAAAGACCCGCGCGGAACGTATCCGATGCTGGTTTGGCCGGTCAGCCAGATGCGGTATCCGGCAAGGCCAAGGCGGTGGTCGAGTTCGGCATCTTCATTATGGCTTTGTGCCGCATCATAGCCACCCACCGCGCGAAAGGCGGCTAGCCGCATCAGCGCGTGGTGGCCGTGATCGACGAAGCGTCCGCCCTTGCCGGTGCGATGGGCCGATCCGCCGGTGCCGAGCAGGCTGTTCTGGGCAGCGGCGACGGCTTGGGTAAAGGGCGTCGGTCCAAGCGTCTGCATCGGCACGGCGATGCTGTCGGCCCCGGTCTTGTGCAACTCGTCCAGCAGCACGGCGATGAAGTCGGGCGGGTAGGTGGCATGGGCATCGGCGCGCAAAAGCAGCGTGCAACCGGTGCCATGGGTCTGGACGGCGCGGTTTATCCCCGCGCCCTGCAGCTTTTGCGGATTGTCGAGCAGATGGACGCGGGGAAAGCGGGTAACGATGGTGCGGGTGGCATCATGGCTGCCACCATCGGCCACGACGAAACGTGCATCGGGGGGTGATTGGGCGAGCAGGCTTTCCAGCACGCTTGCAATATGTGCCGCCTCATTGAGGGTGGGCACGACGATAAGAAGCCTGTCGGTCATGCGGCGGCCTGTGTGATCGCGTTGACCAAGGCGCGGCAATTATCGGGTGTCGCGTGCCAGAGCGATGGATCGCTGTCGATGACGGCGCGGTGCAGGGCGGCGTATTGCACGGCTGTCATCTGCGAGAAAAGCGTGGCGAGTTCGACCGGATCGGCGCTTTCGAGGGTAATGCCAAGGGCGTGGCGGCGCAGGAACCTTCCCGTCTCGACCGAGGAAAGGGCGATGGGAACCGCGCCATGGGCCGCACTTTCATACAGGCGGTTGGGCAGCAGCCAGTTGGAATTTGCGCCCTGTTCGTAAAAATCGATGCACCATGCGAAATGCACATCGGCGTAAAGCGCGGGCAGGTCGGCCGCGGTGTAGGCACCGCCAAAGGACAGGTGCGGGTGGCGGGCGATGCGGTCGGTCAGGTCGGGGAAGATGGCGGGCGAGGGGCGGCCGCGCAAGACGACCTTGACCTTGCCACCCATGCTGTCGGACAGGTCGGCCAGCAGGCTGAACGACCGTTCGCAGCGCAGGGCACCATACCAGCCGATGCGGAAGGGTGGCGGCATCAGGCGAAGGGGATGGGTGACCGCGCCGAGCACCTTGTTTTCGACCAGTAGGATGCGGTCGGCAAAGGGGCCGTGCGACAGATGGTTGGCGATGAAGGCGGGCGAACTGGTCAGCACCAGATCGACCGATTTGCCCAAGCGGTGTTCCAGCGCGCGAAGGGCGCGACCGGCAAGACCCGGGGCGGTGAGCAGGCGGTGGATATCAAGGCATTCGTAGACCAGACGCGGGCGCGGCGTGAGACGGCGTTGCAACGCGTGGCCCAGCACCAGCATTTCGAGGTTGCGGGCGACGAGCGCCGTCACGCCCTGCATCCGCGCGACGAGGGCGGGCATTCCGGTGCCAAGCAGGCGCAGGATGGTGACCGCACGATCCGCCAGGCGGGCATCGGCGCTGCGGCCAAGGGTCAGCGCGTCTTGCAGGTGCGGGGGCAGCGTGTCGCGCAGCAGGCCCGCCAGAACAACCTCGGCCCCGCCTGCCGTGAACATGGCGACCCGCCGCGCAATGGCGGGGTCGGCCAGATCATGGGCCAGATAACCGATACGTTGCAAGGCTTCGTCCCGCTGTGTTTGCCATTTAACGCAGGGGCTTAGCCGTGGTTCCGAAAAAATTGCCGCAGTTTTATGCAGTGGGCAGGGAACGAAACGAACAGACCCGTGGTTCTGGCACCGGCAAGGCATGCGCGTCGCATGCGGGCGGCTTGGGGCCGCGATCGACGGAGTCCGATATGGTCTTTTCCATTCCCGCCTGTGGCCGCCTGCTGGCTGTGCCGTCTTTGGTTCTGGCCACGGCCTGTGCGCCGGCGCCTTCGTCGGAGCGCGTGATCAAGGCGGCGGCGGCCCCTACGCCGGTTTCGGCGATCGAGCGCAACACGTGGTGGGCGGCGTTCAACGATGCGACGTTGAACAGTCTGGTCCAGACGGGCCTGCGCCAGAACCTGACGGTGCGCGAGGCGGTCGAGCGGATCAACGAAGCGGCAGCCTTTGCGCGGGTGACGAACGGGACCGGGCTGACGCTGCAGGCAGAATCGTCCCGCGCGCGGGTGGATGACTTTGCGATCTCGCGGACGCAGGGCGCGTCTTTGCAAGGGACGTGGCTGATCGACATCTTTGGAACGACGCGGTTGAACCAGCAAGCAGCGGCGGCGCGGCGCGATCGGGCGTTCTTTGGCGCCGACGAGGCGCGGCTTGCCTTGGCCAGCGAGATTGCCACGACCTATATCGATTTGCGCTATGCGCAGGAGGTGCGGGCGCTGACACGGCGCAGTCTGCAAAGCCGCCAGCAATCGCTCGACCTGATCTCGTCGCAGTTCGACATGGGTGCGGCGACGCGGCTGGATGTGCTGCGGGCGCGGCAATTGGTGGCGGCATCGCAAGCGCGGCAACCGGCGCTCGAGGTGGCATTTGACCGGGCGGTGAACCGGCTGGCGACGCTGACGCTGCGGCCTGCGTCGGAATTGCGGCCCCTGTTGCAGCGGGGTGGGCCGCAGCCCAAAGCGCGCTTCCCCTCGTCGCAGGGCGTGCCGGCCGAGGCGCTGCGGCGCAGGCCGGACGTGCTGGCGGCGGAACAGGATTTTGCCGAGAAGATGGCGCTGATCGGGGTGGCCGAGCGCGATATGCTGCCGTCGATCTCGCTTCTGGGCGCTGTCACGGCGCGGCCGGGCGGGGGCGAGGGGTGGTCGTTCGGGCCACGGCTGAACCTGCCGATTTTCACGGGCGGGGCCAATCAGGCGAACCTGACGGCATCGCAAAGCCGCGCGCGGCAAAGCTGGCTGGCATGGCAGCGGACGGTGCTGGAGGCGGTCGAGGAAACGCGCAATGCGTTGTCGGCCTATCAGCGCGACAGCCGCAACATCGCGGCGCAGCAGAACCTGGTGAGCCTGTCACAAGAGACGATCGAACTGGCGCGGTCGAGCTATGAGCTGGGCGAGACTGACTTTCTGTCGATCCTTGACACCGAAGTCAGCTTACAGGATGCGCGCGAGGCGCTGGCGCAGGCCGAGCGTGACCGCGCGATCAACTATGTGCGGCTAAGCGTGGCGACGGCAGGTTCCGTCGTGACGCCGCGATAGGAGGGGGCATTGCGCTACATTCCCTTGGCGCTTGTCGCAGGGTTGCAGGTCGCCGTGCTGTGGCAGATGGCGGCGCTTGACCAACGGGCGGTGCAGATCGAGGCGAGTCTCGAGTTCATGGAATATGACAAGCCGGATGCCACAGTCTGCGCCACCCCGCTGTGCGACGCGGGCTGCGGCGCGGTCATAGGGCAGCTTGCGCTGCCCTAGGTCCACGCGCTGCCGGTGGGGAAGATGTGGGCGGCGAGGCTTTCGGGCTTCATGGTGATGGAATAGCCCGCTTCTTCTGGCGGGATGTAGTGGCCTGCGCGCATGGTTACGGGTGTCTCGAAATGGTCGTGCAGGTGGTCGACATATTCCAGCACGCGGTCGGTCAGGTCGGCTGACACGGCGACATAGTCAAAGATCGACAGGTGTTGGACATATTCGCACAGGCCCACGCCGCCCGCATGGGGGCAGACGGGGACGCCGAATTTTTCGGCCAGCAGGAAGACGCCGACGATTTCGTTGACGCCGCCAAGGCGGGCAGAGTCGAGTTGAAGCACCTGTAGCGCATCGGCTTGCAGGAATTGCTTGAACATCACGGCGTTCTGGCAGTGTTCGCCGGTTGCAACGCGGGTGGGCGCGACACCGCGGGCAATGGCGGCGTGGCCAAGGATGTCGTCGGGACTGGTGGGTTCTTCGATGAACCACGGGTCGAATTCGGCCAACGGTTTCATGTGGTCGATGGCTTGACGCACGCCCCAGACCTGATTGGCGTCCATCATCAGTTTGCGGTCAGGGCCGATTTCTTGCCGGATGATGCGGGCGCGGCGGATGTCGTCTGCAAGGTCGCCGCCGACCTTCATCTTGAAATGGGTCCAGCCTTCGGCGATGGCTGTGCGGATCAGTCCGCGCATCTTGTCATCGGAATAGCCCAGCCATCCGGCGGACGTGGTGTAGGCGGGAAAGCCGGTCTGGCGCATTTCGGCGATGCGGGCGGTGCGGCCTGACCGTTTCTGTTCCAGCCGTTCGCGGGCTTCGCCGGGGTCGAGCGCGTCGGAGAGATAGCGCCAGTCGACCAGCGCAACGGTCTCGGTCGGGGTCATGTCGGTGAGGATGAGCCAGACGGGTTTGCCGGTGGTTTTGCCCCACAGATCCCAGAGCGCGTTCACAAGGGCGGCGGTGGCGAGGTGGATCACGCCCTTGTCGGGGCCGACCCAGCGCAACTGGCTATCGCCCGTCAGGCGCTTCCATGTGGCGCCCATGTCGGACAGCAGGTCTTCGACGGGGATGCTCTGGATCAGGGGCGCGAGGGCACGGATAGCGGCGACACACAATTCGTTGCCGCGCCCGATGGTGAATGTAAGGCCGTGGCCTGCATGCGACCCATCGGTTTCGATGATGCAATAGGCGGCGGAATAGTCGGGCGCGAGGTTCATCGCATCGGAGCCATCGAGCGTGCGCGAGGTGGGAAAGCGGATGTCATGAGCGTGAATGGCGGTGATGCGGGTCATGGTGTCCTCGGGTCGCTGGACGCAAACTGTATGCTAGCATGTTAGCTTAGGAAAGATTTTTGCGTGGCCCGGCGACGGAAGGCGAAGGTTGTGGCGTATCAGGGGAAAGGGACTGGAAGGACAGAAAAGATGGTTTCGTTGCGCAGTTGGGCCACGCCGCTGGTGGTGGGGGCTTTCGGGTTGATGGCGGTTTCGGGGGTGCTGATGTTCTTTCACCTCAACACATCGTTGTCGAAAGACCTGCACGAATGGGCGGGTTTCGTGCTGGTGGCGGGTGCGGTTGCGCATCTGGTGCAGAACTGGCGGGCGTTTACGACCTATCTGCGACGGCCTGTCGCGCTGTGGATCATGGGGTTGGGGTTGGTCGTGACGGCGGCTTCGCTGGTTCCGGTGGGGGCGTCGGGCGGGCCGGATGCGCTGCGGCTGGTTCTGGCGCGGGTGAGCGACGCACCGGTGCCGCTGCTTGCAACCTTGGCCGGTGAAAGCCCCGATGAGGTAAAGGCCCGGCTGGCTGCTGCGGGGTTCGACGGGGTGACGGACGCCTCGACCATCAAGGCGCTGGCGGGCGGGGATATGGGCGATCAGATCGGGGCGATCGCTGCGGTCTTTGCGCAGGATTAGGGACGTTTCCTTGTCTGCGGGAACCCCCCGTTCGGCGGGGTGTTGGCGGGCTGTGCCAACCGGAGAAGCGCCATGACCGATACCCCGCATCGCAACACGCCTACCGCCGATACCACGTCGGGCAACCATGTGGTCGAGCGCACCGCGCGGGTCGGGCAGGGGGGCGAGTTGCACCAGACGGCGGACAGTTCGGGACCGCGCCTGACCTCGATGCAGGGTGTGCCGGTCGGCGATAACCAGAACAGCCTGAAGGCGGGCGCGCGCGGGCCGGTCCTGCTGGAAGATTTCCACCTGCGCGAGAAGATCTTCCACTTTGACCACGAGCGGATTCCCGAGCGTGTTGTGCATGCACGGGGTTACGGGGCGCACGGGTATTTCGAAACCTACGAGTCGCTGGCCGACCTGACGACCGCCGATCTTTTCCAGCGGGCGGGGGAAAAGACCGAGACGTTCACGCGGTTTTCCACCGTGCTGGGCAACAAAGGCTCGCCCGATATGGTGCGCGATGTGCGGGGGTTTGCGACCAAGTTCTACACCAAGGATGGTAACTGGGATCTGGTCGGCAACAACATACCGGTGTTTTTCGTGCAGGACGCGATCAAGTTTCCCGATCTGGTGCATGCGGCCAAGCAGGCTCCAGACCGCGATTTTCCGCAGGCGCAGACGGCGCATGACAATTTCTGGGACTTTATCAGCCTGATGCCGGAATCGATGCATATGGTGATGTGGACCATGTCGGACCGCGCCATTCCGCGCGGGTTCCGGTTCATGGAGGGCTTTGGCGTCCACAGTTTCCGCATGGTCAATGCCGAGGGCGTTTCGCATTACGTCAAGTTCCATTGGCGGCCCAAACTGGGGGCGCAAAGCGTGCTGTGGGACGAGGCGCTGCGGATCAACGGGGCGGACCCCGACTTTCACCGCCGCGATCTGTGGGATGCGATCGGGATGGGGGACTATCCCGAATGGGAGCTTGGCTTGCAGGTGTTCGACGATGCCTTCGCGGACGGGTTCGCGTTCGACATCCTTGATCCGACCAAGATCATCCCCGAGGAAGAGGTGCCGCTGCGGATCGTCGGGCGTCTGGTGCTGGACCGGATGCCGGACAACTTTTTCAACGAAACCGAGCAAGTGGCGTTTTGCACGCAGAACATCGTGCCGGGGATCGATTTTACCAACGATCCTTTGCTGCAAGGGCGCAATTTCAGCTATCTCGACACGCAGTTGAAGCGGTTGGGTGGGCCGAATTTCACGCAGATTCCGGTCAACGCGCCGCGCTGCCCCGTGCACAACTTCATGCAAGACGGACATATGCAGCATCGCGGGCCGAAGGGGCGGGCGAATTACGAGCCGAATTCGTGGTCGCCGGGCGGCCCCCGGGCCGACGCGGATGCGGGGTTCCGGTCGTTTCCGGAAAACGTTTCAGGCGTGAAGCGCAAGCTGCGGCCCGAGAGTTTTGCCGACCATTACAGTCAGGCGCGGCAGTTCTATCGCAGCCAGACGCCCATCGAGCAGCGCCATATGGCGGATGCGCTGATCTTCGAGTTGAGCAAGGTCGAGGTCGAGCGGATCCGCGAGAGGATGCTGACGCATCTTCCCAATATCGACCCTAACCTTGCCCAAACCGTCGCTGCCGGATTGGGAATGGACGTGCCCGAGCCGGCCATTCCGATGGTCGATCCGGTCGATCTGCCGCCCTCGGACGCGTTGTCGATTTTGAAGATGCAAAAGCAAAGCTTCAAAGGGCGCAAGATGGGGATCGTCGTTACCGACGGCGTGGATGACGATGTGCTGGACGCGCTGATGGCGGCGGTCAAGGCTGCAGGGGCGGTTGCGGCGATCATCGCAGCGCGGATCGGCGGGGTGGTGACGGCAGGAGGCAGCAGGGTAAAGGCCGATTATGTGGCCGAAGCGGCCCCTTCGGCGCTGTTCGACGCTGTGGCGGTTCTGTCGTCGGTCGACGGGGTGGCATTGCTGACGAGCCTGCACGCGGCACGCAGCTTTGCCGCCGATGCGGTGGCGCATGGCAAGGTGATCGGGATGACCGCCCCGGCTTCGGCGGTGTTCGCGGCGGTGGGGGTGGAAGGGCGCGATGCGGGCATGTTCCTGCTGGACAGTGCCGCTGATGTGGCGGGGTTTGTCACCGCCTGCGCCGAATTGCGCTACTGGCCGCGGATCGACGGATAGCGCGGAACCTGCGGGTTCGGGGGCGGTTTTATCCAGCAAATACAGGAGAAATTCCCGATGCAAGACGATCCGAATGCCCCGAACTTTGACCGTCCCGATGGCAGCCCCGATCCCGGACTGACGGCCGAGATGCCCGACAAACCCGACCATGGCGAGGACAGCTATCGCGGGAGCGGGCGGCTGGACGGGATGGCTGCGCTGATCACCGGAGGCGATAGCGGGATCGGGCGGGCGGTGGCGATTGCCTATGCGCGCGAAGGGGCGGATGTGGCGATTTCCTATCTGGACGAAGAAGAGGATGCCCGCGACACGGCGCGGCTGATCGAGGCGGCGGGGCGGAAATGCGTGTTGCTTCCGGGGGATATCTCGGATGCCGGACATTGCCGCGCGGTGGTGGGACAGGCGATGGACCGGTTGGGCAAACTGGATGTGCTGGTCAACAACGCGGCGCATCAGGCGTTCATCGACGATATCGCGGACATCAGCGACGAAGAGTTCGATAAGACCTTCAAGACCAATATCTACGCTACATTTTGGCTGTCAAAGGCCGCGATCCCCCATATGCAGGAGGGGGCGAGCATCATCAACACGGCCTCGATCAACTCGGACAAGCCGAGCCCGCGGCTGTTGGCCTATGCCACGACCAAGGGGGCGATCCAGAATTTCACCGCCGGACTGGCGCAGATGATGGCCAAGAAGGGGATACGGGTGAACTGCGTGGCACCGGGGCCGGTGTGGACACCGCTGATCACCGCGACCCTCGAGCGCGAGAAATGGGGCGAGTTCGGGCGCGACACACCGATGGGGCGGCCCGCGCAACCTGTTGATCTGGTTACAGCTTATGTGATGCTGGCCGAGCCTTTGTCGGCCTATGTGACGGGGGCGACCATTGCCGTGAACGGCGGGACGCCGATGCTGTGATGCCCAAGCTTTCGGATCATATCAGCCGGTCGCGCCGGGGTGCGCCGCTGCGGCAGGTGGCGGCGCTGCCCTGGCGCGAGGGGGTGGACGGGGCCGAGGTGTTGCTGGTGCCGGACGGGTCGGGCGGCGGCTTCGCCATTCCGAAGGGCTGGCCGAAACGCAACCGGACCGATGCCGAGGCGGCCGCGTTGGAAGCGGCGCAAGAGGTGGGCGCGCTGGGTGATATCGCCCCGCTGCCGATTGGAAAACTGTTTTACTGGAAAGAGTTAGCCGCAGGTCGCGTGCGCGTGGAGGCCGAGGTTTACCCCCTGCGGGTGCGGCGGTTGCGCTGCCCAAGAGGAGAGGGCGGCGGGGTGGAGCGGGTCTGGGTTCGGGCGGGGGAAGCTGCCGAACTGGTGCGGGATGCCGACCTTGTGGCGCTGATTGGCGAGTTGTGACGGAACATCCGTTGCACGCAATGGTTGTGTCGGTGAACCAGAACCCGGAGGATATGATGAAGACCAAAGAACTCGACACGCTGTTTCTAGAGGCGCTGAAGGACATATACTATGCCGAGCGTCGCATCCTGCGTGCCCTGCCCAAGATGGCCCGCGCGGCGCAATCGCCCGAGGTGAAGCAGGCGTTCCAGACCCATAAGGACGAGACCGAGACGCATAAGGAGCGTCTGGACCAAGTATTTGAAATCCTTGGTAAACGCCCCAGCAGCAAGACCTGCCCCGCCATCGATGGGATCATCGAGGAAGGCGAGGAGATCATGGATACGTTCAAGGGAACCAAGGCGCTGGATGCCGGTCTGGTGGCTGCGGCGCAGGCGGTGGAGCATTACGAGATGGCCCGCTATGGCACGCTGTGCGCCTGGGCCGAGGTGATGGGGATGCAGGATGCCGTGGCCTTGCTGCGCCAGACGCTGGACGAGGAAAAGCGCACCGACGCGTTGCTGAACCAGCTTGCCGAAGGCGGGGTGAACCAGAACGCGATGATGGCTGCCGAATAGTGGCAGGAAGTCGCGCGCCTGTGCAGTGCACCGTCGATGCACAGTTGATGCACAGCGATGCACGGAGAGCGTAACGTTTCGTTCACCAAGTTACGGGCACGGGTTTTCACGGGCACGGGCACGGGGCCGCAGAGCGATCTGCGGCCTTTGGCTTTCGGCGGGGCGGCGTGACCCGTTTCCCGCGCGCTTTTCGTCGGCAAGAAGCCGCGAAAGGGAAAGGCCTGACACGGGCCTGACAGAACCATTCCGAGAGTTTCGGGTTGACCTTGCAGCAGGCCGGACCGGCCTTGCCGATAACCGCAAAGCGGAAACGAAAGGAACGTCCAGATGAAAGACTTGCTTCTGACGACAGCCCTCATCAGCCTGATCGCGGCTGTGCCGATCCATGCCCAGACGTCGACGGATACGACGACGGACGGTGGAACGACGACGGGCACCGATACCGGAACCACGACCGACACCGGAACGGGTGTCGAGCCGATGGAAGGAACCGGCAGCGACGCCAACACGTCGACCGATACCGGCACGACGGGCATGTCGAATGACACCACGTCGGGTGCGGCTTCGGATTCGACCACCACTGGCACGGCGACCGATGCGACGGGGATGGGATCGACCGCTGCGATCACCCCGCCGGAGGGCTATACCGAATATGACCGGATGGCCCTGACCTCGGAAGACCTGCAAGGCGCGACCGTCTATGACGCGAACGGCGAGTCGGTTGGCGAGATTGCGGAACTGGTGATGGCGTCGACCTCGACCGGCGGTGCGGCTTCGACGGATATGAGCCAGAACACCACGGGCACCGATGCCACGGGTGACAGCACGACGGGCATGACCGACGAGGCGACCGGAAGCACCACGACCGATGGCACGGCCGCCGGTGATACGGGGGCCAGCGTCAGCATCGACGGGCAGGTAAGCCATGTCGTGCTGGATGTGGGCGGGTTCCTGGGGATCGGTGCGCATACGGTTGCGGTTCCGATCGACGCGTTGCAGGTGTTCCGCGATGCGAACGAGGATGTTCGCGTCTATCTGCCGTGGACGCAGGCGCAGCTTGAAGCGCTGCCCGAGTATAACGCCGACGATCCGTCGACGCTGGGCAGCATGAGCGATACGCCGACGGGTTCGACGACGGGCGACGGCGCGACCTCGGGGTCGATGGATAGCACCACGTCGGGGTCGACATCGACGGACAGCACGGGGTCGACATCGACCGACAGCACGACTTCGGGTTCTACCTCGACCGACAGCAGCGGGTCGACATCGACCGACGGGTCGACTTCGGGTTCGATGGACGGGTCGACCGCGACCGACGGCACCATGTCGGGTTCGACGGACGGGTCGACTTCGACCGACGGGTCGACCGAACAGTCGAACTGAGCGGTGTGACGGAGCAGGCGGCCCCTTTGCGGGGGCCGCCTTTTCTTTGGCAGGCCGTGGCCTGTGCCAGCCGGAGTGATGAATTGCAACGGGTGACGGTGTGAACGCGCGCGGCCTGTTCGTGACGCTTTCCAATGCGGTGGTCGAAGCTTCGGGCCGGCCTGCGGCTTTTGCCGTGGCCTTTGCCGTGGTGCTGGTCTGGGCGGTATCGGGGCCGCTGTTCGGCTTTTCCGAGACATGGCAGCTGGTGATCAATACCGGAACGACGATCGTGACCTTTCTGATGGTGTTCCTGTTGCAGAATGCCCAGAACCGCGACAGCCGCGCGATCCAGACCAAGCTGAACGAGCTTATTCTGGCGAGTGACAGCGACAACCGCTTCGTGGGCGTCGAGCGCATGGACGACGAGGAGTTGCGCAAGCTGTCGGACCGGCTGATCCGGCTGGCCGAGATGAAAAGCGCCATCGAGAAACGCCGCGCCGAAGACCCCGGGGAAGAAGTGGCCGAATCCGCCGCCGAAGCGGTGACGGCGGCCACGGTTGCCGCCGAAGCCGCCGAAAAGGCGGTTGTCGTCAGCAAGAAACCGCGCCCTTCGGCGGGTCGCCGCGGACGGGGTTAAAGCAAGGCAAAGTCAGGGCTTTCTGCCCGCTGTGGGTGGCCTGACAGGCGGAACAAATCGGACAGCCGATCATTGGGTTCGCACCTGAGATACTCCGAAGGAGGAACGGAAAATGGCTGAGGACAACAAGCGGGGCGGCGGCAGCTCGGAGCGTGGGTTTGCCTCGATGGACCCCGAGAAGCAGCGCGAGATCGCTTCGAAGGGCGGTTCGGAATCGCCGGGTAACTTCAAGAACGACCCCGAGCGCGCGGCCGAGGCCGGACGCAAGGGCGGCGAGATGTCGGGCGGCAACTTCAAGAACGATCCCGAGCGGGCGGCGGAAGCCGGACGCAAGGGCGGCGAAGTGTCGGGCGGCAACTTCAAGAACGACCCGGCCCGCGCGGCTGAAGCCGGACGCAAGGGTGGCGAGGAATCGGGCGGCAACTTCAAGAACGACCGCGAGCGCGCTTCGGAAGCCGGACGCAAGGGTGGCCAGCATTCGGGCGGCGGCAACCGCGGCGGCAAGTAAGCCTGTCGCCGGATGCGATTTGATACCCCCGCCTTGGCAACAGGGCGGGGGTTTTGCTTTGCGCCTGCCGTGGCCTAGCTTTGGGCAAAGGGGGGCGGGGCATGTTTTTGTTGGGCAGGGTGATGATCGCGGCGCTGTTCTTTGGCGGGGCGGTGCAGAAGCTGGTGAATCCGGGGCCGGCGCAGGCGCTTTTGGCGCTGGCGGGGCTGCCGGTGGCGCTGGTCTGGCCTGCGGCGCTGTTCGATCTGGTGGCGGCGGTGGGCCTGTTGCGCGGGCCGAGGGTGGACCGCTGGGCGCTGGCGCTGGCGGCCTATTGCGTGGCCACCAGTTTCTTCCACTTGCTGATCTTCGATGCGTGGCAGGCGACGATCTTTGTCAAGAACTGGGCGATTGCGGGGGGCCTGCTGGCCGTGGCCGAACTGGCGCGGGTGCGCGGGGAACAGGCGGGGCGGCGGGACGTTCCAACGGCTGACAACCAAGGGAGATGACGCGATGGCATATCGGGGCGACGAGGGCCGCAGGGGCGGGTTGACGATGGGCAAGGCCTTGCCGTTCCTGCTGGTGGCGGGGGCGGGGATGCTGGCGCTTTCGGCGGTAAAGGGGGCCAAGCGGGCGGCGGCGCTGGAGACGGCCGAGCGGACGCGGGTGAACCGCAAAGCGGGCGGGCCGGTGCGGGCGGCAGGGCCAGAGGCGATGGAGTTTCCGCCCAAGCGCTGGGACATGGTGGACGAGCAGGCGGACCAGAGCTTTCCGGCCAGCGATCCGCCGGGGAATTACTGAACGCGGCGGGGCGGGTAGCGAGGGGCATGGGTGCGTGGCGGGCACGCACCCTACGGGATTTCTAGGCCGGGGGGTCCGGGGGGCGGTTTGCCCCCCGGCTTTCAAAGGGCTTCGAGTAGCACGACGATGACCATAAGGACCAACCCCGCGACGAGGATTGCGGGGATGGCGTATTTCGACTGGTCGGTGCGTTCGGGGATGGTGCGGCCACCGGCCTTGGGCGCGTGCGCCGGACGGGCGGGGCCGAGTTCGCTTGCGGCGGCCAAGGCGATCTGTTCGCGGGTCGGGGGGTGACCGGCGGCTTCGTCATCGGTGCCGAGGGGGGCGGCGGCGGGGTCGATGAAATCGGTCTTGTCGCCGCCTTTGCCACGGTCGAGCGCGTGGCGCAGCGCATCGGCGGTGGTGTCGGCCGGATCGGGGCGGGGCGTTTCGGGCATGGGGTGTCCTGTGGTCGGGTGCCGGTGCCAACGGATCGGCGGGAAGGCGGTTCCGGCCGAATGCGGCGGGGAACCGGCGGGGAATCCTTCGGTTGAGGCGTCACAGCCCAAGATGGAGAGACCCGATGCAGGATGACGCCCGCGAGATGTGGATGGACTGGCTGCGCGACGCGCATGCGATGGAATCGCAGGCCGAGACGATGTTGAACGCGCAGGCCGGACGGCTGGAGAATTACCCTGCGCTGCGGATGCGGATCGAGCAGCACCTGCGCGAGACGACCGCGCAGCGCGAGCAATTGGAGCGGCTGTTCGAGACGCTTGGCGAGGATGTATCGGCGGTGAAGTCCGGCATGGGCAAGCTGATGGCGCTGGGGCAGGGCGTGGCCGGAGCCTTTGCCGATGACGAGGTGATGAAGGGGTCGATTGCCAGCTATGCCTTCGAGCAGATGGAGATCGCGTCCTACACCGCGCTGATCGCGGGGGCCGAGGAGTTGGGGATTGCCCAGGCAGTGCCGGTGCTGGAGCCGATCCTTGAACAGGAGCGGGCGATGGCGGCGTGGCTGGCCGAGAACCTGCCCCCGCTGACGCGGAGCTTCCTTGCGCGGGCCGAGGCCGATCTGGAGGCGAAACGCTGATGCAGGCGCTGACATTCCAAGGCAAGGGCCGGATCACATGCCAAGAGGTGCCGGACCCCAAGATCGAACACGCGGGGGATGTGGTGATCAAGGTCACGTCCTGCGCGATCTGCGGATCGGACCTGCATATCTATGACGGGGTGATGCCGCATATGCACCATGGCGACGTGCTGGGGCACGAGACGATGGGCGAGGTGGTGGAAACCGGCAGCGATGTGACCAAGCTGCGCGTGGGCGACCGCGTGGTGGTGCCGTTCAGCATCGCCTGCGGCGCGTGTTTCTTTTGCAAGCGGGGCCTGTTTTCGGGCTGCGAGCGCAGCAACCCCGACCGCGAGGTGGCCAAGCAATACTGGCACAACTCGCCCGCCGGATTGTTCGGGTATAGCCATATGCTGGGCGGTTATGCGGGCGGGCAGGCAGAATATCTGCGGGTGCCTTACGCCGATGTGGGGCCGATCAAGGTGCCCGAGGGTATGACCGACGATCAGGCGCTGTTCCTGTCGGACATCTTTCCCACCGGATACATGGCGGCCGAGCATTGCGACATTCGCCAAGGCGACACGATCGCGGTCTGGGGCTGCGGGCCGGTGGGGCAGATGGCGATACGGTCGGCCTTTCTTTTGGGGGCCGAGCGGGTGATCGCCGTCGACTGCGTGCCCGAGCGGCTGACCATGGCGGCGGAAGCGGGGGCCGAATGCATCAATTTCCGTGACTGCGACGTGGTGGAGGTCATTCTGGCCAAGACCGGCGGGCGCGGGGCGGACGGGTGCATCGATGCGGTGGGCACCGAGCCGAGCGCCATGACAAGCGTGGATGCGATGATCGATCAGGTGAAGGTGCTGACCTATGTTGGCACAGACCGCCCCGTGGTGTTGCGCCAAGCCATCCATGCCTGCCGGAACTGGGGCGTGGTGTCGGTGGTGGGGGTTTACGGCGGATATATCGACAAGCTGCCCTTCGGGTCGGCGATGAACCGCGGTGTCACCATCAGGACGGGGCAGACGCCGGTGCAGCGGTATCTGCCGCTTTTGCTGAGCCATATCGAGGAAGGGCGGTTCGATCCGACCTTCGTTATTACGCACAAGGGCAAGCTGTCGGACGGGCCGGACCTGTACCGCGCGTTCCGCGACAAGCTGGGGGGCTGCGTGAAGGTGGTGTTGCAGCCGTGATTGCCGCGTGAGGGGCCGGCTTATGCAATCGACCGCCGCCCAACGAATTTTCTGCGAAAATTCAGGGCGGGCAGGATGCTGGCGTCGCGCCTGATTTTTCGCAGGAAAATCGTTGGCGCGGCCTGCCGGAACCCCCGGGGACGGGGCGGGTTGGCTTTGCAGGACGAAATCGAAGGAGAGAGATTATGGCAAACCCTGATCCGAACCTGCGGCCCGATCTGCGGCGCGAGCGCGAGCGGCATGCCGGACCGCTGATCGGCATTGCGCTGGTGGTGATCTTTGCCGTGGCGCTGTTGTTCTGGTGGCTGATGGACGAGGCCGCCCAAGCGCCGGGGCCGGGCACCACGATCGAGCAGAACGATGTCGACGTGACCACGCCGCCCGCGACTGAAGGCGAGGGCGCGACCGATCTGCCCGACCCGACGCAACCCGATGTCGTCACGCCGACGCCTGCGCCGGACCTGACGCCCGCGCCCGATGCGGCGGGGGATGCGGGTGGCACGACGGGTGGCACGACGGGCGGAACAACCGGCGGCGGCACCACAGGCGGCGGCACGGCGGGCGGCACGACGACGACGCCCTGACCGCGGCTTGACGATGGAAAACCGGCAAACGCGCAGGGGGAAACCTTTGCGCGTTTTGCATGGCGGGGCCTGCAGGCAGCGCGACCGGCTTTTCCCCGACCAAAGTATGGCCGGATGGCGGAATGCGCCCGTCAGGTTCTTAAATCAGCCCTAATCCTTTCAGCAAAATAACTTATTCCCGAGCCATGAGGGGTTGTACCAGTTTTTCCCTCCGCTGCCCGGGGCTTTTATGATCAAGACCTACAGACCTAGCGATCCGTTGCTTTCGACGCAGTGGCACCTGTTCAATATCGGACGGCTGGGGTTTACCCAGACCGACAGTCTTGACGGGCTCGAGCGGGTCTGGGCCGATTATCGGGGCAGGGGCGTGTCGATCGGCATCTGGGACGATGGCGTGCAGGCAAACCACTGGGACCTTGCCGCGAATTACGACGCCAGCCGACAGATCACCGTCAATGGCACGCCGAACACCGGCCAGCCGACGCAAGCGTCTGACAGCCACGGTACGGCGGTGGCCGGGCTGATCGGTGCGGCTGACAATGGCAAGGGCGGGGTCGGCGTGGCACCGGACGCGCGCATCACCGGCGTCAAGATCTTTGGCGGGGCCGACGATATCAACGCCCAATGGGGGCGTTATGTGCAAACGCTGGATAATCTGGGCAAGTTTGCCATCACCAACCACAGTTACGGGGCGGTGGCGGATTACCGGGTTTACAGCGATACCGCGAAGTTCGAGGCATCGCTGACGAACGGGCGGGGCGGGCTGGGCACGATCAACATCAAGTCGGCGGGCAATTACAACACCGACGGCAACGGCATCGCGGTCGATGCATCGCGGGCGACGGTGACGGTGGCGGCGCTGACGGGCGACGGGCAGGTTGCCAGCTATTCGAGTTATGGCGCGCATATCCTGATTTCGGCTCCGGCGGGGTCGGTCACGACAGACCGGCTGGGCACGGCGGGCTACAACACCGCGACGGGGGGCGATTATACGACCGGTTTCGGCGGCACTTCGGCGGCGGCACCGGTGACGACGGGGGTGGCCGCGCTGATGCTGGAGGCGAACGGCAAGCTTGGCTGGCGCGACGTGCAGGCGATTCTGGCCTATTCGGCGCAGGGCACCGGCAGTCTGGTGACGGGCAATACCGAGTTCGAGAATTCGACCTGGCGCACGAACGGGGCGGACAGCTGGAACGGCGGCGGGCTGCATTACAGCAACGACTACGGGTTCGGCATGATCAACGCCCATGCAGCGGTGCGCATGGCAGAGGTCTGGACGATGATGCAGCGCACGGCGGCGACATCGGCCAACGAGGCCAAGGCTGCGACCGGAACCATGGCGGTCAATGCCGCGATCGACAGCAATGCCACGGTGACCTATGCGTTCAACGTGGCGGGAAGGGTCGAGCTGGAACATGTGGGGCTGACGCTGACGCTAACCCATTCGGACATGACCGACCTGCGGATCGTGCTGGTATCGCCCGAGGGCACCACGATCACGGTGTTCGACGGGTCGTCGGCGCGGGCCAATACCGCCGATAACGGCTTGACCTATACCTTCGGGCTTGAGGGGTTCCGGGGCGAGTTGAGCGACGGGACCTGGACGCTGCGGGTGAGCGATGTGGCGAGCGGCGACAACGGCGTTCTGACCTCGGTGGGCTTTACCGGATACGGGTCGGCCGAGACGGTGAACGATGTCTATCACTATACCGACGAGGTGCTGGCGGCGCTGGGGCGCAGCGGCGGGGAAGGGCGGCTGGTGCTGGCCGATACCGATGGCGGGACCGACTGGATCGATGCGGCCCCGATGTGGAAGAACCTGTCGCTCGACCTGCGGCAGGGGGCGAGTTCGACGTTGGGGGGGACGGTCTTTGTGACCATCGCCACGGGAAGCGAGATCGAGAATGCGACCGGCGGCGACGGGGATGATACGATCACCGGCAACGCGGGCGACAACATGCTGGTCGGGATGCGCGGAGACGATACGCTGGATGGCGGCGCGGGGACGGATACGGCCTGGTTCTTCGGGCTGTCGAGTGCCTATGCGATGGTCGAGCAGGGCGGCTGGATCACCATCACCTCGTTGACGGGCGGTTACGGTGTCGATGTGCTGACGGGCATGGAATTCGCGCGGTTCGACGACGGGGTCATCGACCTGAGGACGGCGTTTCACGACGAGGTGGCGCCTGTGGTGGCGGGGATGACTCCGGCGGCGGGGTCGGGGTTCGTCGATCCGGGGGCGAATGTGGTGCTGACCTTCAGCGAGACGGTGCTGGCCGGAAGCGGGGCGTTCACGCTGACCGGATCGGATGGATCGGTGCTGACGCTGGCGGCGACGGATCCGCAGGTGACGGTGAGCGGGAAGACCGTGACGATCGACCCTGTGGCACCGTTGGCGACGGGGATCAGCTATACGGTCACGGTCGGCGCGGGCGCGGTGGTCGATGGGGCGGGCAATGCGGTGGCGGGCTGGAATTCGGCCGGTTTCGACACGCGGCCTGCGGGCAACAGCCTGATTGGCACCAACGGGGCCAACAGCCTGATCGGCACGGCGGGTGTGGATGTGATGCAGGGTCTGGGCGGCAACGACACGCTGACCGGATCGGGCGGCGACGACATCCTGCATGGCGGTGCCGGCAGCGATACGATGGCCGGCGGTAGCGGCAACGACACCTATTACGTCGATTCGGCGCGCGATGTGGTGGCCGAGAGCGGCAATGCCGGGTTCGACACCGTTCGCACCACGCTGGCAAGCTATACGCTGGGGTTGAATGTCGAGGCGGTGGTCTATGACGGCGCGTCGAAATTCGCCGGCATCGGCAATGCGCTGGCCAACCGGATGACCGGCGGCGCGGGCAACGACGGGCTGTCGGGCGGCGCGGGGGCGGATACGTTGACGGGCGGTGCTGGCGACGACCGGCTGGTGGGCGGCACCGGCATCGACCTGCTTTATGGCGGAGCGGGGGCCGATGTCTTTGTGTTCAATTCCAGCGTCGAGACGCCCGCGCTGAACCCCGATACGATCATGGATTTCGAACAAGGGGTGGACCATATCAGCTTTGGCCGGATGGACAGCAATACGATGCTGGCCAGCAGGCAGGCGTTTTCGGCCAGCTTCGTGTCTGATTTCGACGGGACGGCGGGGCAGTTGCGCCTGTCGGCCATTGACGGGGGCATGCTGGTGCAGGGCGATGTGAATGGCGACGGGGTGGCGGATTTCGCGGTCAGGGTGATGGGGCCATCGGCGCTGACGGCAGAAGACTTTATGTTCTGACGCCACCGTCGAGAGGCAGCGCGATGCGGCACGAAATGCCGTCGGGGCCGAAGGTCAGGGCGCTTGTGGCATCGAGTTGATAGGGCAAGGCGCGTTCGATCAGCTCGCGCCCATAGCCCTGCGGGGCGGGGGGCGGCATGGCCACGCCGCTTTCCTGCCAGTCGACCACCAGAAATGCGCCGTTGGGGCGATGTTCGAGCCGCCAATCGACACGCAACCGCCCCGAAGGCTGCCCGAGCGCGCCATGGCGGGCGGCGTTGGCGGCAAGTTCGTGCAGCGCCAGCGCAAAGGTCTGGACCGTGGCAGAGCGCAGGCGCAGGCCCGAGGGGCCGTGCAGCGTGACGCGGGGACCTGCGCCATTGCTGCCCGAGGGTTCGACCGAGGCAAGCTCGGCCCGCAGCAGGGCATCGAAGGTGATGCGGTCGCCTTCGTCGAGTTGGGCAAGCAGGCCCTGCACGCGCGACAGGGCCGACAGGCGGTTGCGGAAGGTGGTTGCGAAGGCGGCAAGATCGGGCGCGGTTTCAAGCGACTTTTCGAACATGGAGCGCACCACGCCCATCAGGTTGCGTGTGCGGTGCTGAAGTTCGGCATGGGCGGCGGCAAGCCGTTCTTCGGCGCGCTTGCGGGCGGTGATGTCGGAGGCAATGCCGGCCGAGCGCAGGGTTTCGGAGCCTTTGACAGGGAAGGAGCGGTCGAGAATCCAGCGCACATCACCATCGGGGCGGATCATGCGGTATTCGGCGGTGACGCGCTTGCCCATGGCCTGAAGTGCCTTGTCCTGCCGCATGCGGGCGAGGTCGTCGGGGTGGACGGTTTCGGCAAAGCGGGACAGATCGTTGAGCAGGTCGGGCGGGCGGCCCCAGATGCGTTCGAAGGCGGGGCTGAGGTATTCGAGACGGTTTTCGCGCAGGTCGGTGACGTAGAACACGTCGTCGATGGACGAGGCGAGGGTGGCAAACATCTCGTCGCTGCGGCGGCGGGCGGCATCGGCGGCATCGCCGCGCGTTTCGGCAAGGACACGGGCGGTGATGTCGGTGGCGAGGGTCATCATGCCGATGACGACGCCGCTTTCGTCGCGCAGGGGCAGGTAGCGGGCCGAGAGCCACGCATCGGAGGCCACGCCGCCCGACTGGCGGCGGAAGTGCAACGGGTCGATCATCACGGTTTCGCCGTTTCGCACGCGGTCGATCCGGTCGGCATAGACGGCAGACCGGTCGGCAGGCACCGCCCAAAGCAGGGGGCGGGCGAAGATGTCGGGGTGATGGTCGTCGAGCAGATCGGCCATCTGGTCGTTGTAGAGGATCACCAGATCGGCCCCCCATGCGACCGAGGCCATGACGCCTGCAGACAGCATCACCTCGACCGAGGTTCGCAGGCTGGCGGGCCATGTGTCCAAGGGGCCAAGGCCGGTGCGCGACCAGTCGTGCCGTCGTATCCGATTGGCCATCGGCCCTGTGTGGGGCGGCCAGTTCTGGGGGGCTGCTTTGTCCATGGACTCCCTGGCGATCGGAGGACTTGTCACCCGTATCACCACGCACCGCGCGACAGTTAGCGGCAGGCGAAGCGAAGTCTATGTCATTTTGATAAATTTCTCGTGCCTGTGACCGGGAACGCAGAAAGGTTTGCGGGCGTTAAGCCGGATTGAGCGCAGGGGGATTTGATGGAGATCTTGCAAGGGCGTCATGTCCTGATCGTCGAGGACGAATACCTGCTGGCCGAAGACCTGCGCCTGACGCTGGAACGGTTCGGGGCCGAGGTTCTGGGGCCGGTTCCTTCGGTGGGCGAGGCGATGGCGGCGGTGGCGGACCATCCGGAACTGGACGGGGCGGTGCTGGATATGAACCTGCGCGGCAACATGGTGTTTCCGGTGGCCGATATGCTTTCGGCGCGGGGCGTGCCGTTCTTTTTCACCACAGGCTATGCGGTTTCGGCCATTCCAGAGCGGTATGCGGCCGTCAGACGGTTCGAAAAGCCGTTCGACCCCGAGGTCGTCGCGGCCGAATTGGGCAGGCGGCTGGCGGTGGCGGGTTGATGCTGCGTTGCAGCATATGCATGGCGGGCTTGTGATATCGGCGGCTGCGCGGCCGGGCCGGAGGGCATAGACGGGGCGCAAAGAAGGAGCGCCGCATCATGCCACGCAAGACTGCCGCAACACCCGCCGTCACGGCCTTGCAACAGGCCTTTGCCTATTTCCGCACCGAGCCTGCGCCATGTGCCGCAGGGGCTGCGCAGACGCCGCCGACGGCGCTGGAGCAGATGTTCGCCTATTTCGACGAGGGCGCTTCGGGCCGGATTTAGGCCGGATTTCTTTCAATGCGGGAATTGAGCTGTGGCAAGCGCAGCGGTATCGTGACAGCCTGAGGGCGTTGCGGGGCGTGGACCGCCCGGGTGGTGCGAGGATAGGGGTCGGGCTTGGACATTATCGACATTTCCATCATCGACGAAGTTCGCGATGCGTTGGGAGACGCGGCCTATCGCGGCTATGCGGCGCGGATGTTTGCGGAAATGCACGATCTTGGCCCCGTCATGGCCCGCCATCTGGCGGCGGACGCGCGCGAGGAGCTGGCGCAGACCGCGCATCGGGCGGCGGGATCGGCGGTTTCGGTGGGCGCGCGCGGGCTGCATGGCCGGTTGAAGGCCATCGAGGATGCCGCGCGGGCGGGACGCGGGGGGCTGGACGGGTTGGTTGCGGGGTTTGCCGATGATCTGGCGGCAACCGAAGCGGCCATTGACGCGTTGTTCGCGGCGAAGTGACGGGCCGCCACGGGTTCGGGGCGATGCAATTTGGGAATGATGACATGATCGGACGCGCCACGCTTGTCGGGCTTTTGCTGGCCGCAGGCATCGGGTTGCCTGCATTGGCAGGGAACGGGACCGCAGCGGGCTGCGCGCCGGGGCTGGCCGGGAAGGCGGTGCCTTGCGTGCCGCCGGGACAGGCGGCGAAGTGGCAGATCGGGGCGCGGCTGCCGATCAGCACGCCGTGGTACGAGGTGCGCGACTGGAAGCGCTACGGCCTGACGGAACCCGAGGACGGCAGCCGCTATGTGCGGGTGGACAACGACATCTTGCGGGTTGCCATCATCAGCGGGCTGGTGCTGGAAGTGCTGGGCGTGGTCAACTGAGCGCGCGGGCGAAGAGGCGGGCGAGCATGGCCTGCCCTTGGCGGTAGTCGGCAAGGGTTTTGGCCGAGGATTTGATGCCCTTGACCGCCGTGACGATGGTTTCGGCAAGGCGCTGCGGGCTGCCCATGTCCGGGGGCAGGGGGCGGTTGGCCAGCCATTGCGCGAGAAGGGCGGTCATCTTTGCTTCGCCTGCCATGGCGAGATCGCCGGTGATGGCGAAACCTGCGTCCATCAGTTCCTCGCCATGGGGGGTGGACAGGACGACCTCCATGAATTTGCCGTCTTTGGCGATGAAGGCGGCATACAGGGCCTGTTCGAAGCTTTGGTCGGGTGCGGCCAAGGCTGTGGCCATGTCGCGCAGCGCTTCGTCAAAGTAGCGGGCGGCGAGGCTGCGGAAGATGTCTTCCTTGTTCTTGAAATGCAGGTAGAGCGCGGTGCGTGACAGCCCCGCGCCGCGCGCGATGTCATCCATCGCCGTGCGGCGGTAGCCATAGGTGGCAAAGGCCTGAAAGGCGGCGTCGAGGATGGAGTCGGGGCGGTCTGTCGTCATGCTGGCAGGCTGACATTTCGTATGCAGAATGTCAATTGACAGGATGACATTTTGCGGCCAAAATGTCAGAAAGCAGGGGAGGCGGGCAATGGCGGTATCGTTCACGGTCAACGGGCAGGCGCGGGTGGTCGATCTGCCCGAGGAGATGCCGCTGTTGTGGGTGCTGCGCGAGGGGCTGGATTTGACCGGCACCAAGTTCGGTTGCGGGATCGCGTCTTGCGGGGCTTGCACGGTGCATCTGGACGGGGTGGCGGTGCGGTCCTGTCAGGTGACCTTGGGCGAGGTGGCGGGATCGTCGGTGGTGACGGTCGAGGGGTTGGGCACGCCTGACGCGCTGCACGCGGTGCAGGCGGCATGGATTGCGGGGCAGGTGGCGCAATGCGGCTACTGCCAGTCGGGGCAGATCATGCAGGCGGCGGCGTTGCTGGCCGAGAACCCCGCGCCGACCGAGGACGAGATCGATGCGGCGATGGAGGGCAACCTGTGCCGCTGCGGGACGTATCCGCGGATACGCGCTGCCGTGCAGGATGCGGCCAAACGCTTGTCGGGGGTGTGACGATGGGACGGGTGATGAAGATCGCGCGGCGGGGGTTCCTGTTCGGGTCGGTGGCGATTGCGGGCGGGGTGGCGTTCGGCTGGTGGAAGTTTGCAACGCCCTATGCCAATCCGCTGGAGGGGGGCGAGGGGGCGGCGCTGAACCCCTATGTGATGATCGACGCTACGGGCGTTACGATCATCGCTCCACGGGCCGAGATGGGGCAGGGGGTGCATACGACCCTTGCCGCGCTGGTGGCCGAGGAGATGGACCTGACGCTTGATCAGGTGCGGGTGATGCACGGGCCTGCATCGGCGGCCTATTATAATAGTGCGGTGCTGGGTGAAGGGGTGCCGTTCGCGCCGACCGATACGGGATGGCTGGCCGAAACCGTGCGCGGGGCGATGGAGGTTCCGGCGAAGTTTCTGGGGTTCCAGATTACCGGTGGGTCATCGTCGGTGCCCGATGCGTTCGACAAGATGCGGCTGGCGGGGGCATCGGCGCGGGCGGCGCTGGTGCAGGCGGCGGCGGTGCGGTTGGGGGTTTCGGCGGGTGAGTTGAAAACCGAGGGCGGGGCGGTGGTCGCGCCGGACGGGGCGCAGCTGAGCTATGTGGAACTGGCCGAGGCAGCGGCGGGGGTGACGCTGGAGGCCGAGCCTGCGCTGAAGGATCGGGCTGACTGGACGCTGCTGGGGCAATCGTTGCCACGGGTCGATGTGGTGGCGAAATCGACGGGGACGGCGGTTTATACCGCCGATCTGCGCTTGCCGGACATGCTGTTTGCCACGGCGCGGACCAATCCGCGGTTGGGCGGAGTAATGAAAGGCTATGACGCATCGGCCGCCGAGGCGATGGCGGGGGTGGTCAAGGTCGTGCCGGTCGATGGCGGGGCGGCGGTGATTGCGCGCAATACATGGGCCGCGATGCAGGCGGCGCAGGAGATCGCTTTCGACTGGGGCGATGCGCCCTATCCGGCGACGAGTGCGCAGTTGCGGGCGGTTCTGGAGGCGAGCTTTACCGCCGAGCGGCGGGATTCGGTGAACCGTGACGATGGCGATGTAGACGCAGCGCTGGCGGGCGAGGTGTTCGAGGCGGCTTACGGCGTGCCCTATCTTGCCCATGCCACGATGGAGCCGATGACGGCGGCGGCGCTGCTGAAGGACGGGACCTTGACCGTTTGGGCGGGAAACCAGTTGCCGACGCAGATTCTGAAGGAAGGGGCGGCGCTGACGGGCTTGGCACCCGAGGCGGTGACGGTTCACACGCTGTGGATGGGTGGCGGCTTCGGGCGGCGGGCCGAGATGGACATCATCCGGCAGGTGGTGACCTTGGCCAAGGCAGTCGAGGGCAAGCCCGTGCTGCTGACATGGAGCCGCGAAGAGGACATGACGCATGACGGCTATCGTCCGGCGGCAGTCGGGCGGGTGCGGGCGAAGGTGGAGGGCGGCAAGATCGCGGCCTTTGATTTTGCGACCTGTTCTTCTTCGGTGGTGGAAAGTCAGGTCGGGCGGTTGGGCTATTCGGTGCCGGGACCGGACGGGGCCATCGTGCAGGGGGCGTGGGAGCAACCTTACCGTTTCGCGCATCATCGGGTGACGGGGTATCGTGCGCCCGCGATGGTGCCGGTGGGATCGTGGCGGTCGGTGGGGGCGTCGCAGAACGCGTTTTTCCATGAAAGCGCGGTGGATGAACTGGCGCATCTGGCGGGGGCCGATCCGGTGGAATTCCGGCTGAGCCAGATCGACCACGCGCCGAGCCGAAAGGTGATCGAGGCGGTGGCCGAGATGTCGGGCTGGGGACGTGCGGTTCAGGGGCGGGCCAAGGGGATTGCGTTTTGCATGAGTTTCGGCGTGCCGGTGGCCGAGGTGATCGAGGTCGAGGATACGCCGAAAGGGCTGCGGCTCACGGGGGCCTGGGCGGCGGCGGATGTGGGGATCGCGCTTGATCCGCGCAACATCGAGGCGCAGGTTTCGGGGGCGATGGTCTACGGGCTGTCGGCGGCGATCGGCGGCGAGATCAGCTTTGCCGATGGCATGGCCGAGCAGGCGACGTTCTGGGATTATCCGCCCTTGCGGATGCCGCAATGCCCGCCGATTGCGGTGCGGGTGCTGGAAGGGCTGGAGCGGATACGCGGGATCGGCGAGCCGGGATTGCCTCCGGCCGCGCCCGCGCTGGCCAATGCGGTGTTTGCGCTGACGGGGCAGCGGATCAGGGAGTTGCCGCTGGGCAAGGCGGTGGCCTTTGCCTAGCCTTCGGACAAAAGCACGAGCGCCTTGATCAGGCCCGAACGGTCGGCGGCTAGGGCGGGCAGGCGGGCGGGCAGGTCGGCCAAGGGGATGGTGGCGGAAATGAGCGCGTCGCCGTCGATTGCGCCGGTTTTCAGCGCGTCCATCACGTGGCGGAAATCTTCGGCCAGCGCGTTGCGGCTGCCGATCAGGCGCATCTCGCGTTTGTGGAATTCGGGGTCGCTGAAGGTGATGTCGGATTTGACGACCGAGACGAGGACGTAGGTTCCGCCGTGGGCCACGTGGGCGAAACCGGCCTGCATGGCGGCGGGGCTGCCGGTTGCATCCATCACCACATCGTAGCCATGGGGGCAAAGCGGGTCGGACGGGGTTTTGAGGTCGGCAAAGCCGAAGCGGGCGGCGGCTTGCAGCCGTTCGGGGCTGGTGTCTAGAAGCGTGACCTGCGCGCCGGTGAGGCGGGCGAAAAGCGCCGCGCCAAGGCCGATGGGGCCTGCGCCGGTGACGAGAACCGTCTCGGCGGCGGTCATGTCGGAGCGGCGGACGGCATGTGCGCCGATGGCGAGGAATTCCACGAGGGCGGCGTGGCGCGGCGAAAGGCCGGTGGCATCGTAGAGGTTGGTGGCCGGAACCGCGATGCGGGCGCAAAGGCCACCGTCACGATGCACGCCAAGGACGCCGATGGCCATGCAGCAGTTGGGTTTGCCGCGCATGCAGGCGTGGCAGGTGCCGCAGGCGATATAGGGGTTGATGGTGACGAGTTGGCCCTTGGTCCAGCCATGCGCGGTTTGGGCGATGTGGCCCGAAAGTTCGTGGCCGATGACGCGGGGGTATTCGAGGAAGGGCTGGTTGCCCTGAAAGATGTGGTAATCGGTGCCGCAGATGCCGGCGGCGGCGAGATCGACCAAGACCCAGCCTTGGGGGGCGGTGGCGGGCATCGGGCGGGGGATCAGCTCGAACAGGTCGGGGCGGGTGACGGTGCCGCAAAGCATGGTTTCGGGTTTGGTCATGCGGGGCAGCCTTTTCAGGATGGGGTGAGGGTGGCGCGAAGGCGGGGCTGGGCGGTCAGGCCGAGCGTGGCGGACCAGTCGAGGAAGGCCGCGATGCGGTTTTGCAGCTTGGCCGCGTGGTTCTGGGCGATGTCGGACAGGCGGTGGTCGAGGAAGGGGTTGGCGAAGCGGTCGAGCGTGGCGGCCGCATAGGCGGCGGCGCTGTGGTCGCCTGCGGCGGCGAAGGTGGGCAGGACTTCGGCGGCGTAGAGCGACAAGAGATCGGCGCGCAGCGCGGGGGTTGCCAGCACGTCACGGACGAAGGCGGCGGTGCGGCCCGATGTCAGCCAATGCGCCACCATGTAGCTGTGGCCGAGGTTGAGGATGTGCAGCTTGCGCCGTTCGACGGGGACGAGATCGGGGACGATCTGCACGGCGGGATGGTCGCATGGCGACACAAGGCCCGCGCAGGATTCGATGGCCCAGAGGGCGTAGGGTTCGGCCACGGCTCCGGCAGGGTCGAGCGGGGCCGATACGATTCGGTCGACGAGGGAATTGACGAAGACCTGCCGCGACAGCCAGTCGTGGAAGGGCTGCGAGAGGGGGGCCGCAAGGGCAAGGCAGCGGGCGCGGAGCGTATCGCCGTTGCGCGACACCAGTTCGGTCGGCATCAGTTGCACGGGGCTGTCGGTGACGCGAAAGCGCGACCACAGCAGGTGGACCAGTTTGGCGGGGTAGGACATGGACTGGTCGAAGGCGGGCAGGCCATCGGCGGGTTGCGGGGTCCATCCGGCCTCGCTTGTATTGGACAGGATGAGGCGGGCGTGGGCGGCGGCGGCGCAGATTTCGGGCCAGTCGGTCGCGGTGTCGAAGGCGCGGGTGATCGAGGTGACGCGGGTTTCGCGGGTGACGGTTTGGCCGTGTTCGAGACCTTTGACGACAACGCGAAAGCCTGCGGTCAGCGCGTGCAGGCGGGCGCGGCGGGTGGCATCGCCGCTGGACTGGATCACGGTGACGGGGCCGACCGGCTGGCCCTGCGCCATCGCCTCGGACAGGAAAAGATCGGCATGGGCTTGCAGGAAGCGGCTGGTGCCGAACTGGAGGATGGGGTTGGTTGACATGGCGCGTTCCTCTGTAACGGGTTTTTCAGGATAAGGCGGGGGCGTCAAGGTGGGGGCAGGATGCACATTCTTTGCGTGGGCGAGGCGATGGCCGAGATTCGCGGGCAGGGCGACGGGTTCGCGGTGGGCTTTGCGGGGGACACGTTCAACACGGCGGTCTATGCCAAGCGGCGGATGGGCGCGGCGGGGCGGGTTTCCTATCTGACGCGGCTGGGGTGCGAGGCGCTGTCGGAGGGGTTCTTGCGGCTGGCGCGGGCCGAAGGGATAGGGGTGGAGGCGGTGGCGCGCGACGGGGCACGCAACATCGGCATCTATGCGGTTGAAACCGACGCGGCGGGCGAACGCAGTTTTGCCTATTGGCGCGGCCAATCAGCGGCGCGGATGCTGTTTCAGGATGCGGCGGATTTGGCGGCGCTGGAGGGGTGCGACATTCTATATCTGTCGGGGATCACGCTGGCGATCCTGACGCCGCAGGCGCGGGGGCGGTTGCTGGAGCGGGTGGCGGTGCTGCGCGGGCGGGGGGTGCGGTTCGCCTTTGATTCGAACTATCGGCCAAGGTTGTGGGAGGATGCGGCGACCGCGCGGGATGTGATCGGGGCGGCCTGGGCGCTGGCGGATGTGGCGCTGCCATCGCTGGATGACGAGATCGCGCTGTTCGGCGGTGACGAGGCGGCGGTGCTGGCACGGCTGCGGGCAAAGGGGCGGATCGGCGCGTTGAAGCGCGGCGCGGCGGGGCCGGTGGCGATGGATGCGGGCGTGGTGGCGGGCGGGTTCGCGCCTGCGGTGCGGGTGGTCGATACCACGGCGGCGGGTGACAGTTTCAACGGCGGCTATCTGGCGGCGCTGGCCATGGGCCTGCCCGAGGCCGAGCGGCTGCGCTTCGGGCACGAGACGGCGCGGCATGTGGTGGGGCAGGCGGGCGGGATCGTCGATCTGCCCGAGGGGATGACGGCCCAGGCGCGGCGCTGTCGGCGCGCGGGGCGGACAGGTCGGCTTTCGGGGCGCGTGCGGGCCTGCCATGGGCAGGATGGCGGGCAGAGGTGACGGATGATGACGACAGGACGGTGGGCGGGACGGTGGGTTTGGCCGGCATTGGCGGCAGTGCTGGTGGCGACGTGGAGTTCGGGGTTCATCGGGCTGCGCTATGCCAGCGAGCATGCGCCGGTGCTGTTGGTGCTGTTCTGGCGGACGCTGGTTTCGGGGCTGGTTCTGGTGCCCTTTGCGCTGCGCGGGCCTGCGGTTTCGCGCAAGGCGCTGCTGGCGCAGATGGCCTATGGCGTGGGGGGCATGTTCCTGTATCTGGGCGGGTTCGCGCTGGCGATCGGGCAGCGGGTGCCGACGGGGTTGGTCGCGCTGATCGCGGACCTTGTGCCTTTGGCGATTGCGGTCTTGTCGCAGCCGGTGCTGGGCCAGCGGCTGAGCGGGCGGCAATGGGCGGGAACGGCGGTTGGCGTGGCGGGGGTCGTGCTGGTTTCGGCGGAAAGCCTGAGCCTCGGGTCGGCGCCGGTTTGGGCTTACGGGTTGCCCGTGGTGGCGATGCTGATGTTTGCAGGCATGACGGTGGTGCAAAAGCGGGTGGGGGCGTTCGATCTGCCCATTTTACAAAGCCTGTGCATCCAGTGCCTGACGGCGGCGGTCTGCTTTGCCGCCGTGTCGGGGGGCGATCTGGCGCCGCCGATGGAGATGCATTTCGTGTTTGGCGTCGCGTGGCTGGTGGGGGTGGCGACCTTTGTTTGCTACAGCCTGTATTACCTGTGCCTGCGGCTTTATCCGGCGGCGCAGGTGGCGAGCGTGGTTTACCTCAGCCCGCCTGTCACGATGATCTGGGCTGCCGCGATGTTTGGCGAGCCGTTGACGGCGGTGATGTTCGGGGGGTTGGGGATCACGCTGGTTGGCGTCTGGCTGGCCGCTTCGCCGCGCGTGCCGGTTGCGCGGGTGGTGCGCGATGAACGCGCACCCTACGCAAGGATCGACGGATAGGGCAGGCCAAGGCGGGCTTCGGCATGAAGCACCACGAGGGCGGCGGCGCGGGCATCTTCGCCCGCGTCGTGGTGGTCGAAGGTCAGGTTCAGTTGGCGTTTGAGGTGCGACAGGCCGTGGCCGCCGTTGCCGATGAATTCGGGCCATGCGCGGCGGGCGATGGTGACGGAATTGGACCAACTCCACGGCGGTGCAGGCAGGGCGGCGGCGGTGCAGGCCTGTTCGATGGCGCGTTTGTCAAAGCTGCTGTGCTGGATCAGCGGGTGGGGGCCAAGGAGCGGGGACAGGCGGGCGAAGGCGGTGGCGAAATCGGGGGCGGTGGCGACGTGGCGGGGGCCGATGCCGTGGAGCTGTGTGTTGAAACCGGAAAAGGGGCAGCGCGGGTTTACGTAGGTGGCAAAGGTTTCGATGCTGCCGTCGTGGCGGACGCAGGCGATGCCGATCTGGCAGATGGAGGCCGCGTCGCTGTTGGCGGTTTCGACATCGAGGGCGATGAAGCGGAAGCCTCCGGCCGGAAGGGGGGCTGTCAGGTGGTCGTGGCGGTTGGTCCAGTTCATTGCGCGCCCCTGCTGCCTGCGGCTGGTTTCGCATGGCGGGCGGGCGTTTTCCACCGCAAGTTTGGGCTTAACTGTCGGGGCGGCGCGTGGCATGGTCGCGGCAAAAGCGAGGGGCGTTCATGACTTTGACCCATCTTTTCCAGCCGTTGACCCTGCGCGGGCGGGTGATACGGAACCGCATCCTGTCGACGGGGCATGACACCACGCTGCCGGTGGACGGGACGGTGAACGAGGCGTTGATCGCCTATCACGCGGCGCGGGCGAAGGGGGGCGTGGGGTTGATCGTCACGCAGGTGGCGGGGGTGCATGAAACCGCACGCTATACGTCGCATATGCTGATGGCGGTGGATGACGGCTGTATCGCGGGATACGCGGCGCTGGCGCGGGCCTGCCACGCCGAGGGGGCGGTGGTGGTAAGCCAGTTGTTCCATCCGGGGCGCGAGATCATGGAAAGCGGCGACGGGTTGCTGGCCGTGGCCTATGCGCCGAGCGTTTCACCCAACGAGCGGTTCCGCGTGATGCCGCGGGCGCTGGATGTGACGATGATCGGCGAGATCGTGGCGGGCTACGCGGGGGCGGCGCGGCGGATGAAGGCGGCTGGGCTGGACGGGGTGGAGTTCGTGGCGAGCCATGGCTATCTGCCGTCGCAATTTCTGAACCCGAGGGTCAACCGGCGCGAGGATGACTATGGCGGCAGTTTCGAGAAGCGGTTGAGGTTCCTGCGCGACTGTCTGGCGGCGATGCGGGCGGCGGCGGAGGATGATTTCATCATCGGGATGCGGATCAGTGCCGACGAGCGCGAAGAAGGCGGGTTGCAGGCGGACGAGGTGCTGGAGGCCTGCACTGCGCTGGAGCCGCTGGTGGATTACGTGAACGTCACGGCAGGGACGAGTGCCACGCTGGGCGGGGCCACGCATATCGTGCCGCCGATGGCGGTGGCGCATGGCTATCTGGCGGGCGAGGCGGGGCGGATCAAGGCGGCGCTGTCGGTGCCGGTCTTTGTGGCGGGACGGATCAACCAGCCGCAGGAGGCCGAGGCGATACTGGCGCGCGGGCAGGCCGATATGTGCGGAATGACGCGGGCCTTGATCTGCGATCCGGAGATGCCGGTGAAGGCTGGCGAAGGGCGGCTGGACGATATCCGCGCCTGTATCGCCTGCAATCAGGCCTGTATCGGGCATTTCCATCGCGGCTTGCCGATATCGTGCATTCAACACCCCGAGACGGGGCGGGAATTGCGCTATGGCACGGTGACGCGGGCTTTGCGGCAGAAGCGGGTGATGGTGGTGGGCGGCGGGCCTGCGGGGATGAAGGCGGCGATCACGGCGGCCAAGCGCGGGCATGAGGTCACGCTATACGAGGCCGAGGCGCAGTTGGGCGGGCAGGCGCGGTTGGCGCAACTGCTGCCACGGCGGGCCGAGTTCGGCGGGATCATCACCAACCTTGCCCACGAGATGCAGTTGCAGCAGGTGCGGGTGGTCAAGGGCCTGCGGGTGAACCGTGCGCTGGTCGAGGCCGAGGCACCCGATGCGGTGGTGATTGCCACGGGGGCGGTGCCTTATGTGCCCGAGATGCCTGACGACGGGTCGGTGCAGGTGGTGACGGCGTGGCAGGTGTTGCGGCGCGAGGTGCGGCCGCGCGGCAGGGTGGTGGTGGCCGATTGGCGCGGCGACTGGATCGGACCGGGGATCGCCGAGGCGCTGGTGCGCGAGGGGTGCGCGGTGGACCTGGCCGTGACGGGGACGCATGTGGGCGAAAGCCTGCCCCTGTATGTGCGCGACAACATCGCGGCGGAATTGCACCGGCTGGAGGTGAGGGTAACGCCCTATGCGCGGCTTTACGGTGTGGATGGCGGGACGGTGTATCTGCAACACAGCGCCAGCGGGGCGGCGATGCCGGTCGAGGCGGTGGAGACGCTGGTTTTGTGCATGGGGCATCGGCCGGTGGACGCGTTGCAGGCCGAGTTGCGCGGGCTGGGCATCGAGGTGGTGATGGCGGGCGATTGTCTGGCCCCGCGCACGGCGGAAGAAGCGGTGTTCGAGGGGATGAAGGTGGCGGCGGGATTGTGAGGGCTGCGGCGCTTGCCAAACGGAGTTCGGCCTTGCCTCACATTGCTGTTCCCGCCGATCCGCGCGCGGATCGGCGGCTGAGGGGGCTTTGCGCCCCCACGGGCCGCGCGGGGCGCGCGACCCTTCCCCCGCAGGATATTTGGGACAAGAAGAATTGGCAGGACCGCGACTTCGGGATGCCGTGTGTTGTCTTGGTGGTAGGGTCGAAGCAAGAGCGCCTTATGGTCGGAACAAACATTTCGATGTTGCGCCGATCAGCCTCGGCGGGGAGTCGGATCAATTACCAACGCTTCCCAGAGTGTTGCTGCGCAACGTGATGGACCCCGCAATCACCCTGTGCCGACCGATACGGCCACGACACTCTCGGCCCAAAGCACCGGACCGATCGACAAGGCTCGTCCTTTCATTGATCACCAGGCCGGACGTTCGATCGTGCCTCGTAAAGACAAATCTGTGGTGCCATGGAAGGAAGTTCTTCGACAAATACGGAAACAGTGGTTCCGGTCTTAAGGAAAACGCCTGCGTTTTATCCGTTGGAATACGTCATCTCAGGTGCTGCTGAGCTCGTCGTAAAAGACAACGCGTTCAACCCCCTGCTTGTCCGTGGGGTCGCATGGTTCGTATGTCATATCGACATGCATCGAGGTGCCATAACCCCGAAACACGGCTGACCACCGATGAAGGAAGCCTGAGTCAAGGTTTAACTTTACGTGGCGTTTGCTGACGGCCGTAACGATAGCGACCTCACCCCGGCGTGCGGCCTTTACAAAATCAGGGTCATGCAGAAACAGGCTGGCTTCATCGACCAGATTTTCAACCAGTCGGGTGTTGGTCATCTTCGAAAAAGCTGGCCAGACATCGTGCATGCCCCGGGATGCGAGAACCAGACGCACGCCATCAAGGTCAAAGGATGCACGGAGTGATGACGCGTTCAGAATGTTAAATCGGTCGGACGCGAAGCGCTCGGCCGAAGAGAGGGACATCGCATCCAGAAGGCGCATCATCAACCGCTTAGTGGGAACGTCCTTGCCGGTTTCCCAGTTCGAAATCACAGCCTGCGAAACACCGAGCATTTCGGCCAGAGCTTGCTGCTTCAAGCAAGACGCTTTGCGCCACTTCGGCAGAAGTGGGCATATGTCGGCTTCATTAAACATTATGACCCGTCCTGCTCTGCTGACAGCCGGATAGCATGGCGAGGCTGCCCTGTCGCGGAAACTAAAGTCGGTTCTGTGCACTCGAAAGCGTGACATCCCGATGGAGACGATGCTCTACGGGTTCGAGTGATGTCGTGCCGAATTGGATTACACTGCGAATTCCGGGTGTCTCGGACGCAGGGCAGCTTTCGTAGTTCAGTTCCGCCAAGACGTGTGGGCCGTAAGCGCGGAATATGGCGAACCATCTATGCCGGAAAGGCAGATCAGTCTCGATGCTCACATGCCGGTCAGCCACTCCCGATATGCCCAGCAACTTGCCCTGCCGCACATTCCGCACGAAGGCCCAGTCCGCCATCAGCCGCTGAGCATCGCCAGCCAGAAACGGAAGGAAGGGCTTTTCTGTCATGGCACAGAAATTCGGCCAAACTTCCTTTAGCCCCTGCGATGCGCACAGCAGACGGACGCTGGAGAAATCAAATAGGGCAGAGAGAGCGCGGCTTTGCCGGATCATCAGCTTGGTCAAGGCAAGGCGTTCGGCGGCATCGAACCGCATCATCTCCATCAGTCTAAATCCGAGGGCCCGACCTGGGCTTGTTTGGCCAGTTTCCCAGCACCGGATCGTCGATACCGAGACGGAGAGTGCCCGGGAGAGTGCGGCTCGGGAAACGCCGTGAATCTGCCTCCACTGGGCAAGATCGGTTACGTCGGTTGCATACAAAGCCATGGAAGACTGTCCTGCAAATGCGAAAGGGGGCAAGGTGACCTGCCCCCTCCCTTTGGTCTTTACTGAGCCGTCAGCCGCAGAACGGCGATGTTCTTGCTGCCGTCGGTCGCGGTGGTGGTGCCCGCAACGACGATCAGTTTGTCGCCCTGCACGGCCACGCCCGCCGCCATGTCGTCGCCATCACCCAGCGAGATGTTGACGATGCCGCTTTCGGTGCCGTCATCGGCGGTGCCGAAGCTTTGGTCCAAGGCGCCTGCCGTATCATAGCGCGCGACGGCGATATTGGTGCTGTCGCCCTCTTGATGGTAGCCTGCCACGACGATGCGGCCATCGGCCTGCACGGCCACGCCGGTGGCAAAATCATTGCCTTCGCCGAGCGAGGCGGCGGCAAAGCCGTTCGGGGTGCCGTCATCGGACACGCCAAAGGCGTCATCCGCGGTGCCGTCGGTGTTGAGGCGCGCGACGATGAAGTTCGACGATCCGTCCGCCGACACGCTGTCACCGACGACGACGATCTTGCCATCGGCTTGCAGCGCCAGGTCGCGCGCGTCGTCGTTGCCATCGCCGAGCGAGATGTTGACGAAGCCTTCCGGGGTGCCGTCATCGCCTGCTGCGCCGAAGGTGGCATCCGGCACGCCCGATGCGTCATAACGCGCGACCAGCATGTTGGACGACCCGTCTTCGGCCACGCGCGATCCGGCGACGACGATCTTTCCATCAGCATCCAGCGCCAGTGCATTGGCGGTGTCGTTGCCTTTGCCCAAGGAGGTGGCGACGAAGCCGTTCGGCGTGCCGTCGTCGGACTGGCCAAAGCTTTCGTCGACGCTGCCATCGGCGTTCAGGCGGGCGACGATGATGTTGGTCGATCCGTCCGCAACCACGCTGGCGCCGACCACGACGATCTTGCCATCGGCCTGAACGGCCACGTCACGGGCCACGTCGTTGCCATCGCCGAGCGAGATGTTGACGATGCCATTCGCGGTGCCGTCATCGGCGGTGCCGAAGCTGTCGTCCAGCGTGCCGTCGGCGTTGACGCGCAGCACGACCATGTTGGTCGATGCGCCGTCTTCGTGATAGCCGGCCACGATGACCTTGCCATCCGCCTGCGGGACGATTGCCGTGCCAAAGTCGTTGCCGTCGCCGAGCGAGATGTTCACCACGCCGTCCGGGGTGCCGTCGTCTTCGCCGACGCCAAAGCCCGCGTCGAACGCGCCTTCTGTGGTGTAGCGCACGATGACGATGTCGTTGCTTGCGCCGTTGTGACGGTTGCCCACCACCATGACAGAGCCGTCCGCGGCGACGGACAGGTCTGCTGCCATGTCATCGCCGTTGCCGAGCGAGGTCGCGACCACGCCCGCCGGGGTGCCATCGTCTTCGCCTGCGCCGAACGATGCGTCCAACTCGCCCGCGCCACCGGCGGCCCATGCGATGCTGGCGACCAGCGCCAGCGCCGAGACGGTGCCCAGACCCAAGGCCTTGCTGCCGATCTTGGTTTCAAATTTCATTCCGATAATCCTCATGCCGTTCCACGACCGGACAGGACAAGCTGTCCGGTGCCATTGGGCTCCGGAACAGTCCACAGACAACCCTGCACTGATCACGCCGAGCATCCGCGATTCAGAAGATAACCCCAAGCTGGGAATTATTTGACATCTCCGATCTAGTTTGGAATTAAAACTCATAAAATCAAATACTTAAAAATCATGTCCGGAGATCGGGCGAGCTCATTTATTTCGCCATCACGCAGTGAAAGCCAGCGCACAACTTATACATGCGCTCAATCCCACATGACCAAGCTGGCCGATCGCTTTGCCATCGCCAGGATCAAACGACAGCTTTCCGCCCGTTGCGTACGTCATGTCGGTCGCGGCCGAGGCTGTGTGAAAACTGCTCTCCGTGATAGACTTCGGCAGGTCAGGCGGAGGCGGGCATGGCGGGTTTCATCGAGGGCGTTGATCGCGGCCAGTCGGTGCTTTTTCCTGATTGGCTGGACGACTGGATCGGCGAAGATAGCGTGGTCCGCGTTGTTGATTTCTTCGTCGAAGCGCTGGATCTGCAGCGTCTTGGCTTCTCCCGTTCGGCCCCCGCGAGGACGGGGCGGCCCGGCTATCACCCCGCGGTGCTGCTCAAGTTGTTCATCTACGGCTACCTGAACCGTATCCCGTCGAGCCGCAGGCTGGAGCGCGAGGCGGGGCGCAATGTCGAGCTCATGTGGCTGACCGGCAAGCTGGTGCCGGATCACAAGACCATCGCGGATTTCCGGCGCGACAACGGCGCGGGCATCCGCAAGGTCTGCGCGCAGTTCGTCGCGCTTTGCCGCCGGATCGGCACGCTGAAGGGCGATTGCGTCGCCATCGACGGAAGCAAGTTCAAGGCCGTGAACAACCGCGACAGGAACTTCACCAAGGGCAAGATCGCCAGTCGCATCGCCCATCTCGAAGCCGATGTCGAACGCTACATCACCGAGATGGTCCGCATCGACCGACAGGAGGAAGGCGAGGCAAGGGCGGGGAAGGTCGAGCATCTGTCCCGCCGCTATGGCCGCATCCGGCAGGAAATCGCGCGTCTCAAGGAGATGGACAAGGCTTTGGCCGACGCGCCGGACGGCCAGATTTCCCTGACGGACCCCGACGCCCGCGCGATGGCGACCAGCGCGCGGAACAGCGGCTTGGTCGGCTACAATGTGCAGAGTGCTGTCGATGCCGAGACGCATCTCATCGTCGCGCATGAGGTCACCGATCAGGGCTTCGACCGCGAACAGCTCAGCCCGATGGCCATCGCGGCCAAGGCAGCCCTTGGGCGGGACGACCTGCATGCCATCGCGGACAAGGGCTACTTCAGCGGGCCAGAGATCCTGGCCTGCCATGAGGCAGGCATCACGACGACCGTGCCGCGGCCCGCGACCTCGGGCAATGCGGCCAAGGGCATGTATGTGAAGGCGGGACTTCGTCTACGACGCCGACCGGGACGTCTATGTCTGCCCGGCAGGCGAAGACCTGATTTACCGCTACACGACCGAGGAACGCGGGATCCCGATCCGGCGAAACTGGATCAACGGATGCAAGACCTGCCCGCTCCGGAGCAATTGCACGACCGGCAACGAGCGGCGGATTTCACGCTGGGAACGCGAGGATCTGGTCGACGACATGGATGGGCGTCTCGGGCGCGACCCGGATTACATGACGCTGCGCCGCTGCACCGTCGAGCACCCGTTCGGCACGATCAAGGCGTGGATGGGCGGCACCCATTTCCTGACGCGCAGGCTGCAGAACGTCCGCAGCGAGATGGCGCTGAACGTTCTGGCCTACAACATCAAACGAATGGTCGCCCTGCCCGGCGTCAGGGGGCTGATGCGGGCCATGCAGGGGTAATCACGGACGGGGATAGCCGTCGGGCCGAACCGTAGCCGTTAGAGATCACCCAGAGGCATGGTCGTAAGCATTTTTACACCCCGATGCGGGTTGCCGTCTGAATTGTCATGTTCCACTCGCTTACCCCCATCGTCAGCGCGTTTCCACACAGCCTCGGCCCTTAGCTGCCGTTGAGTGGTCGGGATTGCAGTGTTGTTTCGATCCGCCGCACCGGAAGGTTTCGGATCGCTTACGACCTATGCCGAGACGATGAGGGCGATGAATGCCACCAGAATGCTGGCGGCCAGGGCGGTCCATTCCAGCGGGCCGGGCGCGGGAAGATCGCCGGGTGCGGTCTCGGCGAGGAAGAGGGCCAGTCCGGGATCATGGGCGCAGGAAAACATCAGTTGGTTCCTTTGGTGATGCCGGCGGGGCTGCGGTCTATGCCTGTGCTGTCACGCAGGCTTTGGGGGGCGAATACGATGGCAAGCGTGGCGATGTAGACGATGCCGAAGACGATCAGAGCGGGGTAGGTGGGGCGGTTTGCGCTGCGGATCGGGGTCATGCGATGGCCCTTTGACCGGCCGGTTCGCGGCGGCGGTTCTGCGGTGTTGCGCTGCGGTGGGCAAGCTTGTCGCGCAGGGACAGGACTGCGGGCCAAGGGCCGAAGCCGCTGGCGACGTTGATGTGGCCTGCAAAACCGATGTCGAGGAGATCGGCTTGCCAAGTCTGCGCGAGCGAGGTGCTTTGGGAAAAGCTCATCCACGGGTCGTTGCGGCTGGCGACCAGCGTGGCGGGCACGTTCAGCGGGCGGTCGGGGATGCCCGCGAAGGCGGAGAGGCGGCGGCTGTGGGCAGGGTTTGCGGGGGCGACGAGGAGGGCTGCCGAGACGTTCAACTGCGGCCAGCGTGTCAGGATGCGGGCGGCGAGGATCGCGCCGAGGCTATGGCCGACGAGGATGCAGCCGGGATGGTTCAGGATGGCTCCCGCGAGTTCGGCCTCCCATGCCTCGGGCTTGGGATTGGCCCAGTCGTGCTGTTCCACGAGCAGCGCCGTGGGGTCGGTCGCGACCCACCAGTGCTGCCAGTGCGGGGCGGGCGAGCCGTCGAGGCCGGGCAGGATGAGGGTTCTGGGCATGGGATGCTCCTTGGCTGCGAGTAAACTCTACCATGTTTGTCGTGATTAAAATTCCAAAGATCGGGGCGGAAAGAGAAAAGACCGTTCACGGGCCGGATTCACGGGCCGGATTCACGGGCCGGAGAGGGGAAGACAGACAACTCCGTCAGCCACGCGTTTTCCGACCTACGAAAATGTCGTTCTTGCGGGCTGCTTTCCCACGCGCGCGAGGGGGGCGTCGGGGAAGGATCGTTTTCCTTGCCGCCGAAAACACGAGAAAAGCTTGCTGTTTGGGCGGTTTCTTTGGAATGGCCGGGGGCGGATTTTGCGGGCATTTTTAATCACGACAAAACGAATCGACATAAAGGCCTGCCATGACCCGCACCATCATCGGACTTTCCGGAAACCTCGACCGCCCGTCCAAGACGCGGGCACTGGTCCAGACCGCCGTTGCTACGGCCGCCAGCCGGTTCGAGGCTGTGGGGGCGGTGTTCGACCTTGCCGATTTCGGCCCATCGCTGGGGCAGGCGCGGCGGGTGGATGACCTGTCGCCGCCCGCCCGTTCGGCGCTGGATGTGGTGCTTTCGGCGGATGCGCTGGTGGTGGCGAGCCCGGTCTACAAGGGCAGCTATACGGGGCTGTTCAAGCATCTGTTCGATCTGCTCGACCCGCAGGCTTTCTACGGCAAGCCGGTGCTTCTGGCGGCGAGCGGAGGGGGCGACCGGCACGCGCTGGTGATCGAGCATCAGCTGCGCCCGCTGTTCGGGTTCTTCGAGGCGCTGACGCTGCCGACCGGAGTTTATGCCGCCGACCGCGATTTTACCAACGGGCAGCCAAGCTCGTCGGGTTTGAATGACCGTCTGGGGCGGGCGGTGGACCAGTTCGCGCCCTATTTCGCCCGCCGCGTCCAGCCCGAGGTTTTCGTTCTGAGCGCCTGATTTTCCCCATTCCGATCTTCCGAACGCCGCCCCACGGGCGGCGGACGGTCCCTCTTTGCCTGATGAAAGGATACGATCCATGACCCGCAAGATCCGCCTTGGTGCCTTCCTTCCCGGTGGTGGCCAGCATGTCGCTGCGTGGCGGCACCCCGACAGCCCCGCCGACGGGGCGACCAGTTTTGACTTCCACGTGCAACTGGCGCGGGAGGCCGAGCGCGGGCTGTTCGACGCCTATTTCCTTGCCGATGGTTTGGCCGTTTCCTTTGGTGGCGGGATGGAGGGCGGCAATGCCAAGGTGGCGGGGTTCGAGCCTGTCACGCTGTTCTCGGCCCTTTCTCCGCTGACCAAGCACATCGGTTTCATCGCCACGGCTTCGACGACCTACGAGGAGCCGTATAACCTTGCCCGCAAGTTCGCCTCGCTCGACCTGATCTCTGGCGGGCGGGCGGGCTGGAACGTGGTGACGACCGCGACGGAAGCGGCGGCGCAGAACTTCAACCTCGACCAGCAGCATCCCCATGCGGTGCGCTATCGCCGCGCGACGGAGCATGTGGATGTGGTGAAGAAGCTGTGGGACAGTTTCGAGGATGATGCATTCCTGCGCGACAAGGAGACGGGGCGGTTCTTCCACGAGGGCAAGCTGCACAGCACCGATCATCGCGGCGAGCATTTCAAGGTAAAGGGGCCGCTGAACGTGTCGCGCTCGGCGCAGGGGCATCCGGTGATCGTGCAGGCGGGGCAGTCGGAAGACGGGCGCGGGCTGGCGGCGGCGACGGCCGAGGTGATCTTTACCGCGCATCAGCGGCTGGATACGGCGCAGGAATTCTACCGCGACATCAAGGCGCGGGCGCGGGGGCTGGGGCGCGATCCGTCGCATATTCTGGTGATGCCCGGCGTGTCGCCCTTTGTGGGCCGGACGCTGGAGGAGGCGCGGGCGAAGTATGAGCAGTTGACCAGCCTGATCCTGCCCGAGGACGGGATTTCGCTGCTGAACGGGTTGACGGGCGGCACGCTGGATTTGCGCGGCTATGACGTCGACGGGCCGTTGCCGCCTGCGCCGCCGACCGAAGGGATGAAATCGCGTCAGGCGCTGATCAGGGCGATTGCCGACGACAACGGTTTTACCATTCGGCAGCTTTATCAGTGGGTTGCCAGTGCGCGGGGTCATTTTACCGTGGTCGGCACGGCGGAGAGCATCGCGGATACGTTGCAGGAGTGGTTCGAGAACGAGGCGGCGGACGGGTTCAATATCCTTCCGCCATGGCTGCCGACGGGGCTGACGGATTTCGTCGATCTGGTGATCCCCGAGTTGCAGCGCCGCGGACTGTTCCGCACCGAATACGAAGGGCGGACGCTGCGCGAGAACCTTGGCCTGCCGTTCCCCGCCAACCGCCACGCGCTTGCACGCGCGTCGGCCCATGCGGCGGAGTGATGTGATGACTTTGGAAAGCTATGAAACACCGCCATTCGACGCATCCCCGCTTCGCGGAATCGGCGCAAAGGGGACGATCATCGCCCGTGCGGGTCTGGCACGCTATGGCCTGCTTCTCGGCTTTCTCGGCCTCTGGCAGGTGGGCAGCCATCAGGGGTGGCTGAACCCGACCGTGTTTCCGCCGCTGGACCTGATCGTCGTCGCCTTGTGGAACGGGCTATCAAGCGGTGCCCTGCTGGACGATATCGCCATCAGCCTGCAACGGGCGGGTATTGCCTTTGGCGCTGCGGTCGGGCTTGGCATCCCGTTGGGCCTGTTCATGGGGCAGATCCGCGCGGTGGAGCGGGCGCTGGACCCGATCCTGCAATTCTTCCGCCAGACCTCGGCGCTTGCGCTGTATCCGGTGTTCATCTTGCTGCTTGGCTTGGGCGAGGCGTCGAAGGTCTTCGTGATCTTCTGGGCGACGCTGTTCCCGATCCTGCTGGCCACCATCGGCGGGGTCAAGGAGGTGGACCGCAAGCTGGTCGAGATGGCGCGCACCTATGGCGCGTCGCGGCAGGCGGTGTTCTTGCGGGTGATCCTGCCCGCCTCGGTTCCTTCCATCTTCGTCGGTTTGCGGCTTTCGGCGACCACGGCGCTCTTGTTGCTCATCGCGGCCGAGATGATCGGCGCGAACAAGGGGTTGGGGTTTCAGGTTATGAATGCCCAGTACAACTTCCAGATTCCGCTGATGTTTGCGGCGATCTTCCTGCTCGCGGGGCTTGGCCTTGCCGCGAACTTCACCCTCGTCGCGTTGCAGCGGCGGCTCTGCCGCTGGGCCGAGACGAACTGACCTTTCCCAACCCAAACCCAACCAAAGGACGAAAACGATGACCTACCTTTCCCGCGCATTTGCGCTGACCACCGCGCTTGGCCTGACGCTGGCATCTGCCGCAAACGCCGATGTGACGATCCGCTACCTTGCGAGCCAGGGCGGGCTGAACGCCCACGAGCTGGCCGCCGAACTGGGCTATTTCGAAGGCACCGGCATCACGCTGGAGAATGTGGGCTATGCGCAGGGCGGCCCTGCCTCGCTGGTCGCCCTTGCCGGTGGCAGCGTCGAGCTTGGCTCGGCGGCCACTGCGGCGGTGCTCAATTCCATCGCGGCGGGCAATGATTTTGTCGCCGCCTATCCCAGCAACGGGATCAACGATCAGGCGCAGTCGATTTTTTATGTGCTGGAAGACAGCCCGATCAAGACGATCGAGGATCTGGCTGGCAAGACCATTGCCGTGAATACGCTCGGCGCGCATCTGGATTACGTGGTGCGCGAGGCGTTGCACCAGAAGGGTCTGCCCAAGGATGCGGCGAATCTGATCGTGGTGCCGGGACCGCAACTGGAACAGGTGCTGCGGTCCAAACAGGTCGATGTCTCGGCCTTTGGCTATTGGCAGACCACCTTTGAAGGCGCGGCGCGGCAGGCGGGCGGGCTGCGGGCGGTGTTCGACGATACCGATGTGATCGGCGAGATCGCGGGCGGTTTCGTCGTGCTGCGGCGCGACTGGATCGCAGCGCACCCGGACGAGGCCAAGGCTTTCGTCGAAGCCTCGGCCAAGGCGCTGGATTATGCCCGCGAACACCCCGAGGAAACCAAGGCGATCTTTGCCAAGGTGCTGGCCGAGCGCGGCGAGAACCCCGATGTGGCGCAGTTCTTCGCCGGTTATGGCGTGCGCGAGGGCGGGTTGGCCGTGGACCGCGATATCCAGTTCTGGATCGACGTGCTGGAACGCGAAGGCTCGGTCGAAAAGGGCAAGCTGGTGGCCAAGGACATCCTTTACACCACGGGCGACAGCCCGGCGACGAATTGATGGGGCGGGTTATGACCGTGGCTTTGCCCGTCAGCCGGAAAGGAGAGGTCACGGTTCGTGACCTCTCCAAATCCTTCACCCTGAACGGCCGCAGGCTGGATGTGCTGCGCGGCCTGAACCTGACCGTCACTGGCGGTGAGGCGCTGGCCATCGTCGGCCCCTCGGGCTGCGGCAAGACCACACTTCTGCGCGTGCTGGCGGGGCTGGAAGAGCCTGACCGTGGCGAGGTGCAGATCGACCGCGCGCCTGTCCACGGCATCGGTCGGCAAAGGGCGGTGATCTTTCAGGAGCCGCGCCTGCTGCCGTGGCTGACGGTGCTGCGCAACGTGGCTTTCGGCCTCGAGATGCGCGGCTTGCCGCAACGAGAGGCCGAGGACAAGGCGCGGCATTACATCCGCCTCGTCGGGTTGCACGGCTTCGAACACGCGTTCCCCCGTCAGCTTTCGGGCGGCATGGCGCAGCGCGTGGGGATTGCGCGGGCGCTGACCGTGCAGCCGGAAATCCTGCTGCTCGACGAACCCTTGGGTGCGCTGGACGCGATGACCAAACTGACCATGCAAGAGGAGTTGTCCCGCATCTGGCGTGACGAGGGGGTGACGATGATCCTCGTGACCCACGATCTGGAAGAGGCGATCTTCCTTGCCGACAGGGTGCTGGTCATGTCGAAAGACCCGATGGATACGCCGAGGCTAATCGAGATCGACCTTCCCCGCCCACGCGACCGCAGCGCGCCGGACTTCGTCGCCCTGCGCCGGCGATTGATGGCCGAGTTCGGGCTGCATTGAGGAAATGCGGTCAGGGTATCTAAAGGCTGCTTTCCGCCCGTTGCGACGGTGAGGTCAAGTTCGGCCCAAAGCCGCCCTTCGACGAAACCGCAATGCAGCGAAAAATGCATTGCAATCCGTTTGACAAGTTTCGCTTCGGGTGGTGGATTGATGGGAGGAACGGAGAAACCTCTCTCCTGCGACTTGGACATGACACATGGCTTCTTACCGCCCGCCGGAATCTTATGAAGAGCTGATCAAGCTGATCCACGACCGTTACGAGGATATGAGCAAGTCCTATCAGCGGATTGCGCTTTATCTGACGCAGAACCCGAATGATGTCGCCGTGCTGTCGGTCAATGCGATCGGGGCGAAGTGCGGGATCCATGCGTCGAGCTTTGTGAGATACGCGCAGTCGCTGGGCTACAAAGGGTTCAAGGAGTTGCAGGCGGTGTTCCAGCGTCGCCTGTCGACGGCGGCACCGGGGTTCGATGCGCGGGTGCGGGCACTCGAGGCGGAACTGGGGGGCGCGCGGGAAGGGGAGTTGGGGTTCCTTGCCGATCTCGTGACGCGGGATGTCGCGTCATTGCAGGATTTGCTGGCAAATATGGATGCGGGGCAGTTGGCCGAGGCGGCGGCGCTGATGGAGGCGTCGGATACGATTTACCTTGTCGGGCAACTCCGTTCGGCCCCTGTCGTCGAGTTGCTGCGATATGTGCTGACGATGCTGGGCAAGCGGACGGTGCTTCTGGATGCGGGCGGGGGGCTTGCGACGCATATGGCACGCGTGGCGCGGCCGACCGATATGCTGTTCGTCGTGTCGTTCCGGTTCTACGCGACCGAAGTGGTGAACGTTGCCGAGGAGACGGCCAACAGGGGGGTGCCGGTGATTGCGATTACCGACAGCACACTGTCGCCCTTTGCCAAGATGGCGAAGATCCTCTTCGCCGTTCCTGAACATGAATATACCTTTTCGCGCAGCCTTGCCGCGCCGATGTGTCTGGCGCAGGCGCTTTGCGTGGCCTTGGCCTCGAGGTTGCAGAAGAACAGCAGCGACCCGCGTATTCCGGTGGTGACGGGGCCGTAAAGACGAAGGGCGCGGTTGCCCGCGCCCCTTTTGGTCAGGATGGCAATTGCATCGGTCCATCGGGCACGGGCATGCCGCTTGGCGCGGCCCCCCAGACCGACTGGTCGAAGTTGACGATTGCGCCGGTCATCAGGCCTGCGTCGTCGGACACGAGGAAGTTGACCGCCCGCGCTGCCTCGGCCGGATCGACGAGGCGACCGAAGGGCAGGTTCGCTGCGGCCTTTGCCTCCCACTCGGCATCGCCGCCTGCGGCCTGAATCTCGCGTTCATGGTCCGACGACATCCAGCCGACGTTCAACTGGTTGACGCGGATGCGGTTGGCCATGACGGAAAAGGCAGTGTTGGCGGTCAGCGTGGTCAATGCGCCCTTGGAGGCACAATAGGCGTTGATGAAGGGTTGCCCCGACAGCGCCGAGATCGAGCCGATGTTGCAGATGGCCCCGTGGGTGCCCTTGGCGATCATCAGCTTGATTGCTTCCTGCATCAGGAAATAGGGGCCGCGCACGTTGGTCGAGAACAGCTCGTCGAAGGTTTCGGGCGATGTGTCGACGATGGTGCCGCGTGCGGTCGAGGCACCGGCGTTGACCAGAACGTCGATCCGTCCAAACCGGCGGTCGGTTTCGGCGATGACCTTCCGGCAATCCGCCACGTTGGCAAAATCAGCCTGAACGAAGAAGGCGGGGCAGGGCAGGCTTTCGGCGACGGCCTTGCCCTTGGCCTCGTTGCGCCCGGTGATGATGATGCCCGCCGCACCTGCCGCGGCGAGGCGGCGGGCGATGGCGGCACCGAGTCCTTGGGTGGCACCGGTGACGACGCAGATCTTGCCGTCCATGCGGTTGCCCGAAAACGTGGTCATTGCACAACCTCGTATCCGGCGGCGGCCATGACGCGCAGCAGTTCCTTGTGGCCTTTTTGGGCCATCGCGAGCGGGGGCGAGACCTTGGGGTCTTGCTCGGCTTCGACGACGAACCAGCCCTCATAGCCCTTGCCCGCCAGTGCCTTTACGATGGCGCCGAAATCGAGGCTGCCATCGCCCGGGACGGTGAAGGCACCCTTTACGACGGCATCGAGGAAGGATTCGGTCGAGCGATCCAGACCGTCGACCACGCCTTGGCGGATGTCCTTGGTGTGGACATGGGTGATGCGCTTCCAGTGGTTTTCGATGACGCGCAGGTTGTTGCCGCCGGCAAAGGCCATGTGGCCTGCGTCAAAGAGCAGCGGCACGGTCGAATGCTTCATGAAAAGATCAAGCTCGGCTTCGGTTTCGACGGCTGCCGCCATGTGGTGGTGATAGCTGATCGGCATGCCGTTGGCCGCGCACCAGTCGGCGAAATCGCTGACCTTGCGGCCATAGGCGGCCATTTCGCCTTCGGTCAGTTTGGGTTTGGTGGCGAGGGGGGCGGATTTGGTGCCCTGAACCGAGCGTGCGGTTTCGCCGTAAACGATGCAGGGCGCGCCTGCCGCCTTGAAGAAGGCGTGCTGGGCGGCGACGCGGTCTTTCTCGGCCTCGATGTCGCCATCGAGCAGCAGGCCCGAGAACCAGCCGCCGCAGACCGAGATGCCGTATTTTTGCAGGATCGGGCCGAGTTCAGCCATGTCCATCGGAAAGCGGCGTCCGGTTTCCATGCCCGTGAAGCCCGCAACCGATGCCTGGCGCAGGCATTCTTCGAGGCTTACGTCGTCGGACAGTTCGGCGAGATCGTCGTTCCACCATGCGATGGGGGCGATACCAAGTTTGGCTTTCATTCTTCAGACTCCGATGCGCTGTTTGGCGCGGATGGCGATTTGGCTGTCGCGGGCCTTTTGAACGGACTCGCGGGTGGATACTTCGGGCACGCCTACATCCCAATCGGCATCGCCGGGAACCCATGAATAGGCATCGGTGGTGATGGTAAGGACGGTGGTGCGGTCGTTGGACTGGGCCCAAGCCATGGCGGCTTCGAGATCGGTCAGGCTTTCGACGTTGCGGGTCGCGGCCCCCATTGCCGCAGCGTGGGCTGCGAAATCGACGTGGAGCGGCGCATCGGCGTTCTGGATGCGGCAATCCTTGAGGAGGTTGTTGAAGCCCGGCACGCCCTTGAACTGTTGCAGGCGGCTGATGACCGCGTAGCCGCCGTTATCGCAGACGATGACGATCATCTTGTGGCCCGACAGGACCGCCGAGTAGATGTCGGAGTTCATCATCATATAGGTGCCATCGCCGAGCATGACGATGGGTGTGCCGCCGACTGCGCCGGGGCCGGTCTGGGCCATGGCGCAGCCCCAGCCTGCGGCGATTTCGTAGCCCATGCAGGAGAAGCCGAACTCGAGATCGAAGCTGTTCGGGGCCTTGACGCGCCAGCCCTTGGCAACCTCGCCGGGGATGCCACCTGCGGCGGCGATCAGCGTGTCTTTTTCGCCCGCTGCACGGTTCACTACGTTCACGACCTGTGCGTAGGTCGGGATGGCTGTGTTGGATGGGGCCTGATGGCTGTCCAAGAGCGCGTCCCATTCGGCAAAGAGTGCTTTGGCGTGGGGCAGGTGGCCTGCGGGGGCCTTCCACGCCGCAAGGGCTGCGTCGAGTTCTTCGACGCATTCCAGTGCATCGCCAACGACGGCAAGGGCGCGGTGCTTGATCGCGTCGAAGCGGGCGGCGTTGATCGAGATGAAGCGGGCGTCCTTGGCAAAGGCGGTCCAGGATCCGGTGGTGAAATCCTGCAAGCGGGTGCCGATGGCGATGATGACATCGGCGTCAGTCGCAAGCGCGTTGGCCGAGGTCGAGCCGATGATGCCGAGCGGGCCTGCGTGAACGGGGTGGTAATGGGTCAGCCCGCCCTTGCCCGCCAATGTTTCGACAACCGGAATGCCACGGGCGGCTGCGAAGCGGGCGACTTCGGCTTCTGCGCCGGAATAGCGCACGCCACCGCCTGCGATGATCAACGGTTTTTTCGCGGTCTTGAGCAGGGCGGCCGCTTCGGTGATGGCGCGGCGGTCGGGGCGCGGGCGGGGGATCGTCCAGAGCCGTTCTTCGAAGAAGACGGCGGGATAGTCGAAGGCGATTTCCTGCGTATCCTGCGGCAGGCCGATGAAGGCAGGCCCGCAATCGGCGGGGTCGAGCATGGCGGCCACAGCCTGCGGCAACGAGGCGATGATCTGGGCCGGATGGGTGATGCGATCCCAGTAGCGTGTGACGGATTTGAAGGCGTCATTCACGGTCGTGGTCGGGTTGTTGAAGTGTTCGACCTGTTGCAGCACCGGATCGGGCAGGCGGTTGTTGAAGGTGTCGCCCGCGATCAGCAAAAGCGGCAGGCGGTTGGCATGGGCGGTGCCCGCGGCGGTGACCATGTTCAGCGCGCCCGGCCCGATGGACGAGGTGGCGATCATGATCTGGCGGCGGCGCTTTGCCTTGGCAAAGCCCACGGCGGCAAGGGCCATCGACTGTTCGTTCTGGCCGCGCCATGTGGGCAGGGTGTCTTGCACGGCTTCGAGCGCTTCGGACAGGCAGGTGACGTTGCCATGGCCGAAAATGCCGAAGACTCCGGCGAACAACGGCACGCGCTGGCCGTCGATTTCCGTGAATTGCACGGTCAGCCAACGCACCACGGCCTGCGCCATCGTCAGGCGAATCGTCTGGTGTTCCATAGAGCACTCCTCCCTCAATCTTGGTCGTGACCATAATATCGCGCATTGCATGTTGACAATAGCTGTTTAACGCAATGAATATTGCAACAACTGAATCGGGAGGAAAACACATGATCCGGATCGCTGTGCTCGGCTGCGGGCGTATCGGCGTGATGCACGCCGCAAACATCGCTGCCCACCCGCGGGCCGTGCTTGCAGGAGTGTTCGACATCCATGCCCCTGCCGCGCAGGCGGTGGCGGCCAAGACGGGTGCGCAGGTCTTTGCTTCGGCAGAAGCCGTGTTCGCGTCAAGCGATGTGGATGCCGTGCTGATTGCAACGGCGACCGATACCCATGCCGACCTTCTGGAACTGGCCGTTGCGGCGGGCAAGCCGGTGCTGTGCGAAAAGCCGATCGACCTGAGCCTCGACCGCGTCAACCGCTGTGCAAAGACCATTGCGGGATCGAAGGTTGCGATCCAGCTTGGTTTCGTGCGCCGCTTCGATCCGGGCCATGCCGCCGTGCGCCGCGCCATCGAGGCGGGGGATATCGGCGAGCTGCATCAGGTCGTCATCACCTCGCGCGATCCGGGGATGCCGCCGCCCGCCTATACCGCCGTTTCGGGTGGCATCCTGCGCGACATGACGATCCACGATCTGGATATGGCGCGGTTCATTCTGGGCGAGGAGGTGACCGAGGTTTTCGCCACCGGCTCGCGTTTGGTCGATCCGGCGCTGATGGACAAGCTGGGGGATTACGACACCGTGACGGTGGTGTTGAAAACCGCAAGCGGCAAGCAGGCGATCATCAACAACTCGCGGCAGGCGGTTTACGGTTACGACCAGCGGGTCGAGGCGCTTGGCACCAAGGGCATGGCGCTTTCGGAGAACCGGCGCGCCCATGAAATGACGCTGCACAAGGCCGATTTCACCGACCGCGCCGAGCCATTGCTCAACTTCTTCATCGAGCGCTACCGCGAGGCGTTTGACGCCGAAATCTCGGAATTCGTCGAGGCGGTCGAAACCGGTCGCGCCCCTTCGGTCGGGTTCGAGGACGGGCGTCTGGCGTTGGTTCTGGCCGAGGCTGCGTTGAAGTCGATCACCGAAGGGCGCGTCGTCGCCGTCAAGGAGTTGAACTGATGTATTCCCGCTTCGGTCTATTCATCGCGGGCGGGTGGCAAGCCAGCGTCACGGGGGCGACCGCCCCTGTGTTCAGCCCCGTTACCGAGCAATCCCTGGGTGACTGCCCTGTGGCGTCGGTTGCCGATACCGAAGCGGCCATCGCGTCGGCTGCGGTCGGGTTCAAGGCGTGGTCGGCAACGCCCGCCTTCGAGCGCGCCGACATCCTGCACCGCATCGCTGACGAGATGATCCGCCGCACGGATGAGGCGGCGCGGATGATTTCGCTGGAAACCGGCAAGCCCATCGCCCAGTCGGGGCGCGAGTGGGGGCTGAGCATCGACCAGTTCCGCTGGTATGCCGAGGAAGCGCGCCGCATCTATGGGCGCATCATCGAGAGCCGCGTGCCGAACGGGCGTTTCGAGGTGCATCACGAGCCGGTCGGCATCGTCGCTGCCTTTACCGCCTGGAACTTTCCCGCAGCCTTGATCGCAAGGAAGGTGGCCCCCGCCCTTGCAGCAGGTTGCGCGACCATCCTGCGCCCATCCTCGCAGACTCCGGGTGTGGCGATGGTCATGGTTGACTGCTGCCGTGCGGGGGGCTTGCCCGCCGGCGCAGTGGGTCTGGTTGTCGGTCCGACGGGCGCCACCTACGCGCCGATCATGGCTGCGAAATCGGTGCGCAAGGTGTCGTTGACCGGATCGACCCGTGTCGGACAGCAGATGATCCGCGACGCGGCGGCAACGCTGAAGAAGGTGTCGATGGAGTTGGGCGGGAACGCCCCCGTCATCATCTATGACGACGCCGACCTTGACTATGCGTTGAACATGGCGGTGCCGACCAAGTTCGCCAATGCGGGGCAGGTTTGCGTCACCGGCGACCGCTTCTATGTGCATGAAGCTGCACGATGCCTTTGTCGAGGGTTTCGTGACCCGCGCCAAGGCGATCAAGCTGGGTGACGGTCTGGATGCGAGTGTGGGCATGGGGCCGCTGATCAATGCGGGCCGTCTGGCCGAGATGGAGAAGATCGTGGCCGGTGCCGTGCAGGCGGGGGCGAAACTCGCCACCGGTGGCGCACGGGCAACGGGCTTCAACGCGGGGCATTTCTTTGAACCCACCGTGCTGACCGGATGCACCGACGACATGGGTGTGATGGCGGAGGAAAACTTCGGCCCCATCGCCGCGATTACCAGTTTCGCATCCGAGGACGAGGTTCTGGCCCGCGCCAATGCCTGCGACATGGGCCTGTCGGCCTATGCGTTTACCACCAGCCCCGCGCGCGCGCGGCGCACCGTGCAGGCGCTCAAGGCGGGGATGGTCGGGATCAACTCGTTCGCGATGGCCGCATCGGAAGCGCCCTTTGGCGGGACCAACCATTCCGGCATGGGCCGCGAGGGGGGACCCGAAGGCATCCGCGATTACCTCGATGTCAAATCCAGCCAGATGGTGTGGGCATGATACCGAACAAGCTCAAAGCGCTCTGGGCGACCGGAAAGCCCACGATCAACGGCTGGTGCAGCATCGGCAACCCGTTCACCGCCGAGATCATGGCGGCGCAGGGGTTCGACAGCATCACCATCGACATGCAGCACGGGGCTTTGGACTATTCCAACGTCTTGCCGATGTTTCAGGCGATGCGGGCAAGCGGGGCGACCCTGATGGCCCGCGTGCCGTGGAACGAGCCGGGCATCATCATGAAGGCGCTGGATGCGGGGGCCTACGGCATCATCTGCCCGATGGTCAATTCAGCGGAGGATGCCGCCCGCTTCGTTAGCTACCTGCGCTATCCGCCACACGGGCAACGCAGTTTCGGCCCCACCCGCGTGTCTTTTGCGGCGGGCGCGAATTATGCGGGCGAGGCGAATGACAACATGCTTGCCTTTGCCATGATCGAGACGGCGGACGGAATGGCGAACCTTGACGCCATCGCGGCGACGCCGGGTCTGGACGGTATTTATGTCGGCCCCGCCGATCTTACGCTGTCGCTGACCCAAGGCCGTCTTGCCCCTGGGTTTGACCGTGAGGAGCCCGAAATGATCGCGGCGCTCCACACCATCCTTGCCGCCTGCAAGAAGAATGGCATCCGCGCCGCGCTCCATTGCGGCACGCCGGAATATGCGGCCCGCGCCATTGGCTGGGGGTTTGATATGACGACGGTCGGGGGCGACAGCCGCTTTCTGGCCGCTGCGGCAGGGGCTGCCGTTGCGGGTTTCCGCAAGCTGACGGACGGGATTGCCACCAAGACGGAAAAAGGGGCCTACTGATGCCGCATATCCTGATTGCCGGTAAGCTGCATCCTGCAGGTCTGGCGCTGCTCGAGTCCACGGCAGGCGTGACCTACACGCATGTCGAGGAGATCAGCGAGGAAAGCTACCAGCCTTATCTGGAACAAGCCGACGGCATGGTGATCCGCACCCAGCCGATGACGGCGGGATCGGTGGCGAAAGCCGCCAAGGTGCAGGTCGTGTCGCGCCACGGGGTCGGTTATGACGCGGTGGATGTGGCGGCGCTGAACGCGCGGGGCATTCCGCTTTGCATCGTGGGGGATGTGAACTCGGTCTCGGTGGCCGAACATGCGATGATGCAGATTCTGGCCTGCGCCAAGCAGTTGGTGCGGTCGGATCGTGCCGTGCGGAATGGCCCTTGGGGCTGGCGGAACAAACTGGAACAGGGCGAAGTGTCGGGCAAGACGCTGCTGATCATCGGCTATGGCCGGATCGGGCGGCATCTGGCGACGATGGCCGCCGCCTTCGGTATGAAGATTGCCGCCTATGATCCTTTTCTTGCGGCCAAAGGCTGGCCGGAAGGGCAGGTTTCCTGTGCAGCCGATCTGGTCGCTGCATTGACGACTGCCGATTTCGTTTCGGTCCATATCCCGAAGGCTGACAAGCCGATCATCGGAGCGGCAGAGATTGCGTCGATGAAACGCGGGGCGATCATCGTCAACACCGCTCGGGGCGGGATCGTCGACGAGGCGGCGTTGGTCGATGCGCTTCGGTCCGGGCAGATTGCGGCAGCGGCGCTGGATGTGTTCGATGCCGAACCGCCCAAGCCGGACCATCCGCTTCTTGCCTTCGATCAGGTGATTCTGACCCCCCATACGGCCGGATTGACCGCCGAAGCGGCTGAACGCATGGCCGTGTCGTCGGTGCAGAACGTGCTCGATTTCTTTGCCGGAAAGCTCGATCCGGCGCTTGTCGTCAATGCTGCGGCGATCCGCGGTGCCAAGGAACTTGTCAAATGACCAAACCCAAACTGCGCATCGGCCTGATCGGAACGGGCTTCATGGGCAAGGCCCATGTCTTCGGCTTTACCTCGGCCCCTCGCGTGTTCGAGCTGCCGTTCGATCTGGAACTGCACACCGTGGCCGACATCACGGATGAGGCTGCCGAGCGCGCTCGCCAGACCTTGGGCTTTGCCCATGCGACGAGCGATTGGCGCACGATCATGGCGAACCCCGAGATCGACCTTGTGTCGATCACCGCGCCGAAAGCGCTGCACAAGGAAATGTCCTTGGCGGCGATTGCAGCGGGCAAGCATGTCTATTGCGAGAAGCCTTTGGCACCGTTGGCGTCCGATGCGCTGGAAATGACCAATGCCGCCGAGGCCAAGGGCGTGAAAACGCAGGTCGGGTTCAACTACCTGTGCAATCCGATGCTCGCCCTTGCGCGTGACATGATCGCGGGCGGAGAGTTGGGAGAGATCCGTGGTTATCGCGGCATCCATTGCGAAGACTACATGGCCGATCCGGCGGGTAACTATACCTTCCGCCACGATCCGGCTGGCGGCGGGGCGCTGGCCGACATCGGTTCGCACGCGCTGGCGACGGCAGAGTTCCTGTGCGGGCCGATCACCCGTGTGATGGGTGACTGCGTGACGATGATCGCCGAACGTCCCGACGGGCGTGGCGGGCGCAAGGCGGTGACAGTCGATGACGTTGGCCGCGCCTTCATCCGTTTCGGCAATGGCGCGACGGGCAGCATCGAGGGCAACTGGATCGCCACGGGCCGCAAGATGCAGCACGATTTCGAGGTCTATGGCACCAAGGGCGCATTGGCCTTCAGTCAAGAGCATTTCAACGTCATCAACTTCTTCTCTACCGCCGATGCCAAGGGTCGCCAAGGCTTCCGCCGCATCGAGGCCAGCCCCGATCACGCGCCCTATGGCCTGTTTTGCGTCGCGGCGGGCCACCAGATCGGCTTCAACGACCTGAAGGCGATCGAGGTCGCGGGCTACATCAACGCCATCGCGGGCAAGGCCCCCGAGCCGTTCAACTTCCGCGCCGGGCTTCGCATTCAGACGCTGGTGGAAACCATCCAGCGGTCGTCTGCGGCGCAAGAATGGCTTGATGTGAAATGACGCTTTCGGTCGGGGTCATCGGGTTGGGCGTGATGGGGGCAGAGCATCTGCGCCTGTTGCGCGAGGAAACGGGCGGTGCGCGGGTCGTGGCGATCTGCGATGCCGATGCGGCCCGTGCGCGGTCACTGGCAGGTGACGCGCTGGTGTTTTCCGATCCGTTGGCACTGATTGCGGAAAGCGGGGTCGAGGCGGTCGTGATCGCCTCGCCCGATGCCACCCATGCGGGGCTGGCCTTGGCCTGCATCGCGGCGGGAAAACCTGCGCTATGCGAGAAGCCGCTTGCCGCAACCGCAACCGAGGCATTGAGCATTGTCGATGCCGAAGTGGCGAGCGGCAGACGGCTTTTGCAGATCGGCTACATGCGCCGGTTCGATCCGGCCTATACGGAGATGCAGGCCGTGCGGATGGCGGGCGGGATCGGTGAGCCGGTTCTTTTGCACAACATCCACCGCAATGCCGCCGCGCCTGACTGGTTCACCGGGCCGATGGCGGTGACCAATTCCTTCGTCCACGAGGTCGATATCAGCCGCTGGCTGCTCGGGTCGGAACTCGTTTCCGCAATCGTCCATGCTGGCCCGGGCGGCGACCCGTTGATGATTACGATGGAGACCGACAAGGGCGAGATCGTCTCGACCGAGGTCTTCATGAACGCGCATTACGGCTATCACGTCCACGCGCAGATGGTCGGGCGCGAGGGAACGGTCGAGATGGCGGCTCCGACCGTCACGCTGACGAACCGCGCGCGGCAGCACGGCCATGCCTTTCCGGCCAACTGGGTGCCGCGATTTGCGGATGCCTATCGCATCCAGATGCGGGCATGGGTCGATGCTGTCGCAAGCGGCGTGCCGACCGGCGCTTCGGCCTGGGACGGATATGTTGCAACGGCCATTGCAGAGCAGGTCGTCACCGCATTGCAGACCGGGGCCAAGGCGCAGCTTTTCCTTGGCGCGCGGCCCGCACTTTACGCCTGATCCCACGATACACCGAACAGAAAGCCAGTCTCATGTCGATCCGCTTCGCCCTCAACCGGACCTGTGCGCCGCAACTGCCGCTTGACGACTTCATCCAGCTTGCCATGGCGGCAGGCGTACATGCGGTCGAGATCCGCAACGATATCGAAGGGCGCGAGTTTGCCGACGGCACGCCTGCGCGCGAGGTTCGGGCCAAGCTCGATGCCGCAGGTCTTGCCGTGGCATCGGTCAACGCACTGCAACGCTTCAACGAATGGACCGCCGAGCGGGCAGGGGAGGCCGAGGCGATCATCGCTTACGCCGCGGCACTGGGTGCGCCGGGTGTCGTGCTGTGTCCGGTCCATAACGAGGACAACGGCTGGACCGAGGTGGAAGCCGAGCGCAACCTGCGCGAGGGTCTTCGCCAGTTGCGCCCGATTTTGCAGGCGCATGGCGTGACGGGATATGTCGAACCCCTTGGAATGAAGGGTTCGACCATGAAACGGCAGGACATGGCCGTTGCGGCGGTGACCGATATCGACGGCTGGGATACCTATCAACTGTGCTATGACACCTTCCAATTCTTTCGCTGCGGCGACACGCAACTGTTCCCAGAACGCATCGGCCTGGCGCATATGTCGGGCATCTCGCGCCCCGACCTTGGACCGGCTGAACTGACCGAGCCGGATCGCGGCCTGATCTTCATCGACGACCGTGTGGGCAATGTGGCGCAACTGCGCAGCCTGTTTGCCGCCGGATACAAGGGTTTCGTGTCGATGGAGCCGTTCAGTCCGACTGTCCAGCAAGACCCCGAACTGATGTCGCGTCTGCGGGCCAGTCTTGAATATGTGGGTGCCCTGCTTCCCAAGGCGGCCTGACCCACCACGCAGTTGCACCAAGCCCGCGCGGTTCGGGCTTGGTGCATCCTGCAATGCGTCGAAAACTACATTGCAAGAAAAATTGCTAAAAACAAAAATTGACAAAAGAAGTGTAACCGCATTTGATGCCTGCAGGCGAAACTCGCCATCCGGCCAAGGGAGCCGGTGATTCCAAGGGAGGAATACGAATGAAGAAAACTCTGCTGCTCGCATCCGTCGCGATTGCCAGCCTGACCTCGATGGCGCAGGCCGCCGATATGAAGGTTTGCGTGAGCTGGTCGAACTTCCGCGAAGAGCGCTGGAAGACCGACGAAGCCGCGATCAAGGGCGCGCTCGACGCTGCCGGTGCCGAATACATCTCGGCGGACGCCCAGACCTCGGCCACCAAGCAGCTTGCCGACATCGAAGGCATGATCACGCAGGGCTGCTCGGCGCTGATCATCCTGGCACAGGACTCGGCCTCGATCGGGCCGGCGCTGGATGCCGCTCAGGACGCAGGTATTCCTGTTGTCGGCTATGACCGCATGATCGACGATCCGCGCGCCTTCTACCTGACCTTCGACAACGTCGAAGTCGGCCGCATGCAGGCCCGCGCCGTTCTGGAAGCTGCCCCCAAGGGCCGCTATGTCATGATCAAGGGCTCGCCCGTTGACCCGAACGCAGATTTCCTGCGTGGCGGCCAGCAGGAAGTGCTTCAGGCGGCGCTCGACGCCGGTGACATCACCATCGTCGGCGAAGCCTATACCGAAGACTGGCAGCCCGCCAACGCCCAGAAGAACATGGAACAGATCCTGACCGAGACGAACAACGGCGTCGATGCCGTGGTCGCCTCGAACGACGGCACCGCCGGTGGCGTGGTCGCGGCTTTGACCGCGCAGGGCATGGCCGGTATTCCGGTTTCGGGTCAGGACGGCGATATGGCCGCTTTGAACCGTGTGGCCCTTGGCACCCAGACCGTTTCGGTGTGGAAAGACAGCCGCGCGCTTGGCAAGGCAGCGGGCGAGATCGCCGTTGCGCTGGCCGGTGGCACCGCGATGGACGCCGTAGAGGGGGCTGCCAAGTTCACCTCGCCCGGCGGCAAGGAACTGACCTCGATGTTCCTCAAGCCCGTTCCGATCACCAAGGACAACCTGAACGTTGTCCTCGACGCGGGCTGGATCACCAAGGACGTGCTCTGCGCTGGCGTCACGGGCGAAGGCGCCGTCTGCAAATAAGCTGACGGACTGAAAGATTGCGGCGTCCCGTTCATCGGGACGCCGTGCTTGAACGGGCGGGACTGCCATCGCGGCGTCCCGAGGGGAGGAGAGACTGACATGACTGACACCGGGCAGGCCACCACTGCGCCCGCGGCGAAGCGTGGCATCATCGACACGCTGGAACTCGATGTCCGGCTTCTCGGGATGCTTGTCGCTTTTGCTGCGATTGCGCTGGTCTTCACCATCTGGACGGGCGGCACCTTTGTCAGCCCGCGCAACGTTTTCAACATTTCGGTTCAGGCCGTGCCTGTGGCGATCATGGCTTGCGGGATGGTCTTCGTGATCGTCGCCCGCCAGATCGACCTGTCGGTCGGCTCGATGCTGGCCATGTGTTCCGCCGTCATGGCGATGAGCCAGGCCACCTGGCTGCCGCAGGCGATGGGTCTGGAATACGGGAACCCCTATATCCTCGTCATCACCATCATCCTCGGTTTTCTGGTGGGCACCGGCATGGGTGCGATCACCGGTTGGCTGGTCGGCTATCAGCGCATCCCGTCGTTCATCGTCACGCTGGGCGGGTTGTTCGTGTGGCGCAACGTCAATTGGTACACCACCAACGGCCAATCGGTTTCACTGACCGACCCGCATCTGTTGATGTTCGGCGGCACCGAAGGTGTGCTTGGCGCTCCGGTCAGTATGGTGCTGGGTGTCATCGCGTCGGTTGCCGCAGTCCTTGGCCTGATGTCGGCGCGGCGCAACAAGCAAAGCCACGGCTTTGCAGTCAAACCCGCTTGGGCCGAAGGCGTGATGATGGCGATGGTCGTCGGTGCGATCATGCTGTTTGTCACGTGGCTGTCGCGCTATCCGGTGCCGGAAGCCAAGCTCAAGCGCCTGTTCGAGGCGCGGGGCGAGGTGATGCCTGACGGCTATTCGGCCATGCACGGCCTGCCGATCTCGGTCATCATCCTGATCGTCGTCGCAGTCGGCATGACCATCACCGCCCGCAAGACCCGCCTTGGCCGGTATATCTTTGCGATGGGCGGCAACCCCGATGCGGCGGAACTGTCGGGCATCAACACCCGTGCCCTGACCGTGAAAATCTTCGCGCTGATGGGCTTTTTGTGCGGTCTGGCCGCGCTGATCGCCCAAGCCCGCCTGCAAAGCCATGGCAACGACATCGGGATGCTCGAGGAGTTGCGCGTGATCGCCGCCGCCGTGATCGGTGGCACTGCACTTGCCGGTGGCGTGGGCACGATCTATGGCGCGGTCCTTGGCGCGTTGATCATGCAGTCGCTGCAATCGGGCATGGCCATGGTGGGCGTGGACACGCCCTTCCAGAACGTCGTCGTGGGGCTTGTCCTCGTGATCGCGGTCTGGGTCGACATCATCTATCGCAAGCGCATGGGGCTGACGAAATGAGCAACACACGCACTCCGCTTGTCGAGATGCGCGACATCTCGATCGCCTTCGGTGGCGTCAAGGCCGTGGATCATGTGTCGATCGACCTTTATCCCGGTGAGGTCGTCGGCCTTCTGGGCCACAACGGCGCGGGCAAATCGACGCTGATCAAGATCTTGGCGGGGGCCTATCAGGCCGACCACGGCGAGATTTTGATCAACGGCGAAAAGGTCGAAATCCGCAATCCGCGCGATGCCCGGGCGCAGAATATCGAGACGATCTACCAGACGCTCGCGCTGGCCGATAACCTCGATGCCTCCTCGAACCTGTTCCTCGGGCGCGAGCTGATGGCCAACGGCCTGATGAACGATGCCAAGATGGAGGCCGAGACCCGCAAGATCATGGGGCGCCTGAACCCCAATTTCCGCAAGTTCAACGTGCCGGTATCTGCCCTGTCGGGCGGTCAGCGCCAATCGGTTGCGATTGCGCGGGCGGTGTATTTCAACGCCAAGATCCTGATCATGGACGAACCGACCGCAGCACTTGGCCCGCACGAGACGCAGATGGTGGCGGAATTGATCCAAGAGCTGAAGGCGCAGGGCTTGGGGATTTTCCTGATCGAGCATGACATCCACAACGTCATGAAGCTGTGCGACCGCGCCTGCGTGATGAAGAACGGTCAGCTCGTCGGGACCGTGAAGGTCGACGAGGTGACCGATGACGATATTCTTGGCATGATCATCATGGGCAAGAAACCGGCCAAAGCGGCCTGACGGGCGCGCCACAAGGCGCGCCCTTTCCCATTTCCAAAGGCACATCATGATCAGATACGCCGTCGTCGGCGCGGGCTGGATTTCGCAAGAAGCCTTCCTGCCCGCAATCGCCACCACCGGAAACTCTCGGTTGCAAGCCATCGTCTCGGGCAGTGCCGGGGCCGCGCAAAAGCTGGCAGACTTTCATAATGCGGCGGAAGTGGTGTCCTATGCCGATTACGACGCGCTTCTGGCCAGTGACCGGATCGACGCCGTCTATGTGGCGCTTCCCAATTCGATGCATGCCGATTTCACCATCCGCGCGCTTCGTGCGGGCAAGCATGTGATGGTGGAAAAGCCGCTCGCGGTCAGCATGGCGGAATCCGAGGCGATGGTGGCCGCCGCGCGCGAAAGCGGGCGCTTCCTGATGACCGCCTACCGGCTGCATAACGAACCGGGCACCCATGCCATGATTGACGCGGTGCGCGGCGGGGCCATCGGGGATGCGGTCTATTTCGCGGCCACCTTCGGTTTCCAGACGCAACTGGGCAACCATCGGCTCAAGGCCGGCCACTGGGGCGGGGCGCTGCCGGATGTGGGGGTCTATTGCCTGAATGCCGCGCGCCACGTCTTTGCCGCCGAACCCGTGGCCGTGCAGGCCATGGCAAGCCGCCCCGCGACCGATCCGCGCTTTGCCGAGATCGACGCGAGCCTTGCCGTCACCTTGCGCTTTTCCGGTGACCGGCTGGCGCAGTTCTTCTGTTCCTTCGGATCGGCCGAGACCGAGACGATCCGGATCGTCGGATCGAAGGCGGAACTGGTCCTCGACCCAGCGTTCAAGTTCGACTCGGTCTTGCAGATGACCATCCGCACGCCCGGGCACGAGCAGCGCCAGACCTTCCGTCAGGTCGACCATTTCGCCGGACAGATCGCCTATTTCTCGGACTGCATCGCGCAAGGGGTCGCACCCGAAGCCGATGGCGAGGAGGGGCTGGCCGACATGCGCGCCCTGCTGGCCATAGACGAGGCCGCCAGAACGGGCGAGACCGTCCATCTGGAGCCAAGGGCGTTCGGCCGTGGCATCGACGCGGGCATGGTCCGCCGCATGGCCGTCACGGACCGGCGTTTGCTATTGTAGCTTCGCGGTAGATGTTCGGCGAAAACACATGAGAGCTGAATTGCGGCGTTCCGCCCGAAGCGACCGCCATGTCGAGATTGGCGCTTAGCCTGCTGAGCCTGTCATCGTTGGCACCCCGGTTCACACATTGACCTGGGTGCCAAGCTCTACGACGCGCCCTGCAGGGATGCGGAAGTAATCTGACGCGGGTGCGGAATTGCGCGCCATGACCATGAAGATGCGCGCCATAAGTGCGGGCATCTCTCGCCGTGACGACAGGCGCAGGGACCGGCGCGACAGGATGAACGACGTGGCCATGATATCGAATTTCCAACCCAGCTTGCGACACAGGGCAAGCGCATCGGGAACGTCGGGTTCTTCGGCATAGCCCCATGTCAGGATCACCTGCCGGAACACGGGCGAGATGTCGGTCATAGTCACGCGGTCTGCCGCGGCGGTTCTTGGCACATCTGCGGTGCGGATGGTCAGGATGACGTTTTGTTCATGCAGCACTTTGAAGTGCTTGAGGCTGTGAAGCAGGGCCGACGGCGCATAGTCGGGGTCGGAAGCCAGATAGACCGCTGTTCCCGGCACTTGCGACAGGGACTTTGACCCGAGTTGCGCGATCAGGGTGTCGAGGCGGATTTCGCCCTGCGCTTCTTTGGTCCTGACCAGATTGCTGCCCATGATCCAGCTTGTCATCAGCACGATGACCCCCGCCGCGATGGCGATGGGCAGCCATCCGCCATCGGCGAGCTTGAGGAGGTTTGCGCCGAAAAAGGTCAGATCGAGCAGAAGGAAGGGCAGCATCAGCGCCACCGCGACCGGAGCGGGCAAACCCCATGTCTTGTGTGCGACGATCATCGCCAGCGTCGCCGTCACCACCATCGTGCCCGTAACCGCGATGCCATAGGCGGCGGCCAGCGACGAGGAATTGCCAAAGGTGACCACCAGCGTGATGACCGCCACCAGAAGGCAGGTGTTCACGGCGGGCATGTAAATCTGGCCTTCCTGTTCGTCCGAGGTGTGGCGGATCCGCATACGCGGGAGCAGGCGCAACTGGATGGCTTGCCGGGTGAGCGAATAGGCACCCGATATCACCGCCTGACTGGCGATGATCGTGGCCGCCGTGGCAAGGATCACGACAGGGAGCAGGATCGTTTCGGAATACAGCCGGAAGAACGGGTTCTCTAGCGCCGCAGGGTCGTTGATTACCAGTGCACCCTGCCCGAAATAGTTCAAAAGCAAGGCCGGAAAGGCGACGAAGATCCACGCAAACTGGATCGGACGCCGGCCGAAATGGCCCATGTCGGCGTAAAGCGCCTCGGCCCCGGTCACGGCCAGAAACACGGCACCCAACACGATCAGGCCGAGCACGCCGTTGCCTGTCACGAAGCGGATGGCATGTGCCGGATTCAACGCCCGCAGAACCTCGGGGGCGTCGAGGATATGGGCCATGCCCCCCGCCGCCATCACCGCAAACCAGACCAGCGTGATCGGCCCGAAGAACCGTGCCATCGCCGCAGTGCCGCGGAATTGCACCAGAAACAGGGCTATGATGATACCGATCGAAATCGGCAGGATGAAGGGATCGAACGTAGTGGTCACAAGGCTTAGCCCTTCGACCGCGGACAGGACCGAAATGGCGGGCGTGATCGCCGCATCGCCAAAGAACAGCGCCGCCCCGATCAGGCCCATGGCCAGAACCGTCTTGCGCCTGTGGCCCAGACTACGCTCGGCCAGCGCCAGAAGCGAGAGCGTGCCGCCTTCGCCCTGATTGTCGGCCCGCGTCAGGATCAGCACGTATTTCACGGTCACGATCAGCATCAGCGACCATGTGATCAGCGACAGTATGCCCAGCACATCGGCCAGTTGCACGCCGCCGTGGCTGGCCCCCGCTGCATGCATGGCCTCGCGGAAGGCATAAAGCGGCGATGTGCCGATATCACCGTAAACCACCCCGATCGCGGCGAGCGACAAAGGCAACAAGCCTTTTGGATGCGCGTTGGCTTGGCCGGACGAAGCGGTTTCGGGATCGGGGGTCGCGTCTGGCATGATTGGTCCGCAAGCTGCACCATCCCTTGCGATGGCCCGGACGTGATGCCCGCATCCCTGATAAGGAAGCGACAGGTAATCCTGTGCAATACATAAGGAATTCATAAAGATGGTGGACATGCCAAGGCCGCCGCCGCAGGAATGGGGATGCTGGTTGGCAGGGCGGGTGGCGGCAGTGACAGGGGCAGAAACCGAAGCGGGTCAGACCGATAGACCGGAAAGGCGGATTGCGGAGACGCCCTTCAGTCCGCGTGGACCAACGATAGCGGGCGCGGCACTGGCCGCTGTGCTGGTGGTCGCGGCGGCGAGCATCGTATCGGCATCGCGTGACATCTTGCCCCCGACCACGTTGCCGTTGATTTTCCTGATGGCTGTGCTTGTCTCGGCGGTGGTGTCGGGTTTTTGGGTCGGCGTGGCGACCGCCGCTGCCGCTTTCGTCGTGATGAACTTCCTGTTCACCGAACCTTTCTTCACGCTGCACGTTTCGCGCCCGCAGGATATCGTGACACTCGGCGTCTTTCTGTGTGCCGCGGGGCTTGTCGGATCACTGGCCGGAAACCTGCGCGACCGTGCCGATTCAGCCCGCACGCGGGCAGAAACCTTGTCGATCCTTGCCGCGTTTTCCGCACGGCTGGCCGAGGTGGACACGCGCGAGGCTGCTCTTGGTCAGGCAGTCACCTCTTTGTCTGCGCTGGCAGGAGGGAACGCGGTGGCGGTTGACGTGTCGGGCCTGCCGTTTGCGCTGGCTGCGGTGACCAACGGGGGCGAACTTTCGGTGCCCGACGCGCAGGCGGCCGAACGCTGCCTGCGGTCGGGTCGCATCCAGCCTGCTACGGCCGAAGGCTGGCAGGGGGCTGCGCTGACCTTTGTGCCCGTGCCCGATGGCACCGGAACGCTGGCGCTTGGTCATGGCCGTCTGTCGGGCGCGGATACGGCACAGCGCAGTGTCGCGGTTTCCGCGCTGGTCGAACAACTCGCCCTTGCGCTGCGCAGGCTAGACGCAAGTTCCAAAGAGATGGCTGCGCGGCAGGATGCCGAAACGGAAGCAACACGCTCGGCGCTGCTTGCCTCGCTCAGCCATGATCTGCGCACCCCCTTGGCCACGATCCTTGGCGCGGCCAGCACCCTGAGCGAGTTGCATGACGGATTATCCGATGGGGCGCGGGCCGATTTGCTTGCTGCCATCAGCCAAGAAGCGGGTCGTCTGAACCTGCATGTGACGAACCTTTTGCAGATGACGCGGCTGTCGCGGACCATCGTGCCGCATCTGGCATGGGTTGACGTGAACGATATCGCCCAAGCCGCGATAGCGCGGCTGCGTCGTGCCTTTCCCGAGGTGGATTGCCGATGCGATCTGGCAGAACTGCCGATGATCAGGGCCGAAGGCGGGCTGTTGGAGCAGATGCTGTTCAACCTGATCGACAATGCGCTGAAACACGGGACAGCCCCGATCACGCTGCGCACCGGCCAGACCGGAGACACGATCACCGTGGCGGTGTCGGATGCAGGTTCGGGTCCGGCACCTGCGCTTCGCGACTGGCTGCAGGCTGCGCAGATGTGGCCGACGGCCGACCAGCGCGGCCTTGGTCTTGCTGTCGCAAAATGCATCGCCCGGGTGCACGGTGGCGGGTTGCGGTGGTCTGACGGGGCTTTGCGTGTTTCCCTTCCTTTGGTGGTCACGACATGACAGCAGCGCGCCCACGTATCCTGATCGTCGATGACGAACCGCAGATCTTGCGCTTTCTGGTTCACGCACTTTCGGCATCCGGCCATGACACGGTGACCGCTGCGACAGCAGCGCAGGCCGAGGCACAGGTCGCATCGGCACGACCCGATCTTGTCATCCTTGACCTTGGCCTGCCCGATGCCGATGGCAAGACAGTCATCGAAGCCATTCGCGCCCGATCCGACATCCCGATCATCGTCTTGTCAGCGCGGGATCAAGAGATGGAAAAGATCATGTCGCTCGACCTTGGCGCTGACGATTTCGTGGGCAAACCTTTTGCCATCGGTGAATTGCTGGCCCGTATCCGCGTCTGTCTTCGGTCGCGCCGCGACGAGGGAAGCGCGACGCGTCTGAGGCTTGGTCCATTGGAGATCGACACGGCACAGCACCGCGTTTCGCGCGGGGCCGAGGTGATCCATCTGACGCCGAAGGAATTCGAATTGCTTTTGGCATTTGCCGAGACAGCCGGTCGGGTCTTGACGCATCGGCAATTGCTGACACGCATCTGGGGCCCTGCCCATGCGGATGATGTGCCCTACCTGCGGGTCTTTGTCGGCCAACTGCGACAAAAGATCGAAAAGAACCCGGGCGCCCCCGAGCTGATCCTGACCGAACCCGGAATCGGCTATCGTGCAGCGCCGAAAACCGGATGATGGGACGGATCGAGGCAGCGGTATAAGGGCGGGTGTTGATTTACGCCCGTAGCAAGCCTAGGGCTGACACCGATGTCTCATTGGACGCGGTTGCGACTGGAAGGTTCTTCGCTGATTTCCCGCGAAGGCTGATCTGATCCCCGCAAACCGGACTGTTTGAGGCTGGAGTTTTCCGGCTTCGTTCAGGGTGACGGGCTGGTGGCCCCCCCCGATTTAACCAGCATGATCGAGACCTTGTTGCCGATCGCGCCGTGTGGCCGTTCGTCGTTGTCGTATTTACGCCAAGCCTCCAACTTTTCGCTTCGCGGACCTTTGGTTGAATTGGTCGGTAAAACCGCAAATGCCCATCATGGCCTCAATGTCACAAGGTTTGCGAAGACGACGTTCACGAAGGATGAGGCTGGTCCAGATTGTCGCTTGTGCGGCCAATTCGCTGAACGAATTGGCTAATTTGACGGTTGGGCAAGTCTTGGTGCCCTATCGTCAGGCTCGAGCTTGGGGGAGCCAACGAGCCGGACGCGCTGCGCTGACATGTCGTCGGGGCTTTGCGTCCGGCATTTGAGGCCCCCGACGCGATGGCGACGCTGACTGGCACGAACGCGAACGATACACTGATCGGCACGACCGGCCCGGACCTGCTGGACGGCAGCGCCGGAAACGACAGCCTGGTGGGCGGTGACGGCAACGACGTGCTTCTGGGCGGGGTGGGAGCCGATACGCTGTTGGGCGGCAACGGCAACGATACCCTGACGGGGGGCACCGGAAACGACAGCATCAGCGGCGAGGCCGGCAGCGACCTGTTCCTGATCGGAGACGGGGACGGCAACGACAGCCTGTTCGGCGGGGCCGATACCGACACGATCGATGTTTCCGCATCGGCCAGCCGCAGCGTGACCGTCACCTTTTCCGCAGCAAATGCAGGCAGCTATGCGCTGGCAGGCCAGACGGCGACGGGGTCGTTCACCGCGGTCGAAGCTATCGTCGGCACGGCGCTGAACGATACGATCAACGGCGATCTTGACCTATCCCCGGGGCTGCGCCTTGACGGCGGGGGCGGGGCGGATTCGATCTCGGGCGGCTCTGGGTCCGATACGATCATCGGCGGCGCGGGCAACGATAGGCTGACAGGCGGGGCCGGTAACGACGTTTTCGTGCTGACCGGCAACGATGGCATCGACATCATCGACGGGTCGGGCGGAACGAACGACCGCATCGATGCGTCGCAGGCCACCGCAGGCATCACCCTGACCTTCACGGCGAACGGAAGCGGCAGCTACCTTGGCAGCGGCGGGTCGGGCACGTTTTCGGGCATCGAATCCGTGCTGCTGGGCGCGGGCAATGATACATCCATCGGCAGTGCCGGAGCGGACTGGATCGACAGCGGGGCGGGCAACGACTCGCTCTCTGCCGGGGATGGTGCCGATACGGTCTATGCGGGCAGCGGCAACGATACCATCCGCGACAGCCTCGGCAGCGACAGCCTGTTCGGGGGCGACGGTGATGATCTGATCTTTGGAAACAACGGTGCCGACAGCGTTTTTGGCGGGTTGGGCAACGACACGATCTACGGGTCGCTTTCTTCCGATTCCCTGGGCGGTGGCCAGTATGCCCATGCTGGCCTCTTTTCAGACGGGGACAATCTGGCCTTCAATGGTGGTGGCGGGAACGACCTTTTCATCGTCGGTGCCGGAGATACGGTCCAGGCCGGACTGGGCGACGATACGATCCGGATTCTCGACAGTGAAATCTGGACCGAGCAAATCATCGTCAGTGGGGGGGCCGGCAATGACGTGCTTGATCTACGTGGCCTGACACTCGCCAGCTTTTCTCCACAGTCCGGCGCAGCATATGTCCGGCTGCCAAGTGGTGGTATCGTCCCACTGCAATGGCTTCAGATCGAGTCTGTACTGACCGGACCAATGCCGGACGGAACTGTTGACGGCACGACAGGGTCCGACAACATGGGGGTAGGGTTCCGCGATACCAATACTGACCAGATAGACGGGACCGACGGGCTGGACGATGTGATCCGCGCCTATGACGGCAACGACACGGTGATGGCGGGTCTGGGCAATGACAGCGTGGAAGGCGGCGCAGGCAATGACAGCATCAACGGGGGCGACGGCAACGACACGCTTGCGGGCGACGCTGGAAACGACAGCCTCGACGCGGGCACGGGCAACGACTCCGTCCTTGGCGGGCTTGGCAACGACACGGTTCTGGCCGGTGACGGCAACGACAGCGTCGATGGCGGCGCGAATGACGACAGCCTGTCGGGGGGGACCGGCAACGACAGCGTCCTGGGCGGCGACGGCAACGACACGCTCGCGGGCGATGCGGGCGAGGACTCGCTGAATGGCGGGCTTGGCAACGACACGGTTCTGGCCGGTGACGGCAACGACACGGTCGGTGGTGGCGACGGCAACGACCTTATTTATGGGGGTGGAGGGGTATATTCCGGCCCAAATCTGATTGCAGATGGCTCGTTCGAAACGGGTAATCCTACGGTCAATAGTGTCGACTCGCTGACAACGTGGGACAATTGGAACCTTGGATCGCCCGATCTCCAGCGCGACGGCGTGTCTGAATTCTGGTCGATGAACCGGATTTCTGCCACTGATGGGCGGCAATATGTATCCTTGATCAATTCGCCCAACTACCAGGAAGGTATTTTTACAAACCTGACGACGCCGGTTGCAGCGGGCTCTCAACTGTCCGTTTCGATCGACGCTGCGGCATTGACCGACCCTGCCAACAATGCATCGGCATATACCGCCTCTGGAGCTGTGACGATGCAAATCTGGGGGCGGCCGGACCCCCAGTACTTCGCGCTCAATTCAACTGCGGTTCCGGCAGGTTGGGTGCTTTTGGCCGAGGTTCCCGTGTCCGGCGACACGATGCAGACCTATAGCATAACTCTGAACCCGTCGATCAATGTCAGTTCGGTTGCAGTTTCCATCGGGGCGTTCGACGGACAGACTGACGCTATCACAATCGACAACGTTCGCCTGAGCGTGGTGACGGGCAGTCTTTCCGGCCCATCGGGGGACGATCGGCTCTTTGGGGATTTAGGCGACGACACTATTTATGGCGTTGATGGCAACGACAGCCTGGACGGCGGCACCGGCAACGACAGCCTGTCGGGCGGCGAT
>JBBAUB010000013.1:0-101149 GCA_040398445.1 Gemmobacter sp.
GCGTAGCGGAAAACTCCAGCCTCAAACGGTCCAGTTTGCAGGGATCAGATCACTCAAACCCGGAGTCTCGCTCACGCTGGATAAAAGTTGGGGGCAACGTCACTTCATTTCAGAGCGTACAGCTACTGCTTGCATGGCTCCTAGGCTTGTATACTCCCAGATTACCTTCGCATATGGCGGTAAAGAGACCATAGAGTGCGTAAGCTTGGAATGCGAAAGCCAATAATGCGAGCGGATGATGCTAGAGAGCCCACGCCGTACTATGGTGTGATCGAAGACATTGTCGACGCAGTGCCAAATAGCCCATACAGCCGTCAGCATATCTTAATTGACTCTGTTCGGGCCGATAACTTTGACCGCGATGGAGCATCTGCGATCGAAAACTCTAAGGCCCTCGCCTTGGTTCGCATAATGTCGACGCCGAAACGGCTGAAAATGCAGTTCAAGCTATCCGACCCAAAACCAGGTGATTGGTTATCGTTTCGCCTTGATGATTCCGGAGGGATTCCGCGCGCTTGGGAGCTTCCTGCCTCGAATGCATATCGCTCTGGGACCTCGCGCTCCGTTCGTGACCTGCGTCGGATCAGCGGGCCCGAAGATGAGCGGTTGGCGGGCGATCACCGGCTCGTGGCCAATCTTGTTGCTGCCTCCAAATCCCAGACCATAAACGTAAAGCGGGGCACTGCGGCGGCTGCTCTTGACCAAGTTGGCGCTGGCGGACAGATCGAAATCATAGTCCTCGATGTCGGCCAGGCCTCGGCAACCCTGATCAAGAGAAACGGTCTCCCCATCGGTTTCTTCGACATCGGCGCTCCGGTCTGGTTCAATCGCGGATCAGTCGATCACGCTATGGTTCCGCCCAAGTTCGACCAAGGCTTTGTCATCTTGTCTCATTGGGACTTCGACCATTTCGACCTCGGCCGACGGCATGCGCCTTACCAAAACCTACAATGGTTCGCACCGGATCAGCCCGTCGGCCCGAACACCGCACGCTTCCAGGGACAACTTGGCAGCCGACTGACGTTCATTGACGGGTTTGCAGCGGGAGGTGGGTTCCAGTTGTCGCGAGGCATTTCAGCTTTGGCCGGCGACCGTAACGGGACTGGATACCAACTTCGTTATGACGAAGGCACCCGCGCTGTGCTTCTGACAGCGGATGCAAGTTATGATCTTATCGAGCCCACGATGCTTGCAGGGGTTGGGTCGCTTACAATTCCTCACCATGGGGGGCTGTCTTTGGTTCCGCCCCCACCGGCTATGCAGCCACACCGCGCAATTGCGTCCTTTGGGTTGCCCAATCGATACCGACACCCGGACCAAACCACACTATCAAATCATGCTAACGGAAAATGGCAGGTTGCTTCGACCGCGGCTTGGCAGTCGATGCCTCGCGGGGATAGAATCCTGTTTCCATGAAGTCTGGAAAGGCGGCCTATCCGCGTTGCGCAAACGCCCGAGCCATGGCTTGTCTTATTGTGGGTCCTTCAGTTTTGGAAGGGGGGCGCTACTGGAACGAATGAAGAAATAGGGCGCGGATCAAAAGGGTACGAGGCCACGAAGCTCTCAATGCAATAACGAGGCAGGCGCCCATTGATCATCACGAGCGAATTCAAGAACTTATGATCCAGAAGCACCTTGGCAGGTCAAAAAAGGAAAAACCTTGCGCCAATCGATGGAAGGAAAGCGCCCCCAAAAGGAAAAACCTTTGGGGACGCTACAGCCTGACAAATCCCCGCATCACCCGCATTTCGAAAAGCCGCAGGACGCGCAGGTCATGCAGCCTTCGACCATCCGCATGTCGTATCCGCCACAGCTTGAACAGCTTTTCCCCTTGGGCGCGCCGATGGCCACGACCTCGGCCTGCGGGTCCGACTTCAGCCCCAGCCCTTCGCCCGCAATGAAGCCGATCTCGATCAGGTGCCGCTCGATCACCCCGCCGATGGCTGCAAGGATCGACGGAATATACCGCCCCTCCATCCACGCCCCGCCGCGCGGATCGAACACCGCCTTCAACTCCTCGACCACGAACGAGATATCGCCGCCGCGCCGGAACACTGCCGAAATCATCCGCGTCAGCGCCACGGTCCAGGCGAAATGCTCCATGTTCTTCGAGTTGATGAACACCTCGAACGGCCGCCGATGCCCCGCGATCACCACATCGTTCACCGTGATGTAAAGCGCATGCTCAGACCCCGGCCATTTCAGCTTATACGTCGCCCCCTCCAGCGCCGCCGGACGGTCGAGCGGCTCTGACAGATACACCACCTCGCCCCCCTCGCCCGCCCGCACGGTTGCAGGCGCCTCGGCCGGCGTCTTGTCCGACGATTCCGAAACCGACAGGACCGAACCCGTCACATCGTTGGGCCGATAGGTCGTGCAGCCTTTGCACCCTTGGTCCCAGGCGGCCATATAGACCTCCTTGAAATCCTCGAACGAGATATCCTCGGGGCAGTTGATCGTCTTGGAAATCGAACTGTCGATCCACTTTTGCGCCGCCGCCTGCATCCGCACATGGTCAAGCGGCGGCAGCGTCTGGGCGTTCACGAAATGCGCGGGCAGCGCACCCTCACCATGCATCTCGCGCCACAGCCGCACGGCATAATCGACGACCTCTTCCTCGGTCCGCGATCCATCCTTTTGCAGAACCTTGCGCGTATAGGCATAGGCGAACACCGGCTCGATCCCCGACGAAACGTTCCCCGCATACAGGCTGATCGTCCCCGTCGGAGCGATCGACGTCAGCAAAGCATTGCGGATGCCATGCTTGGCAATCGCGTCGCGCACATCGCCGTCCATATGCCGCAGCGACCCCGATGCCAGATACTTCTTGGCATCGAACAGCGGAAACGCCCCCTTCTCCTTGGCGAGGTCAACCGACGCGAGGTACGACGCCCGCGCAATCGCCTTCATCCAGGCTTCCGTCGCCTCGGCCGCCTCGACCGACCCGTAGCGCAATCCCACCATCAGCAGCGCATCCGCCAGCCCCGTCACGCCCAGCCCGATCCGGCGCTTGTTGCGCGCCTCCTCGGCCTGCTGGGGCAGCGGAAAGCGGCTTGCATCCACCACATTGTCCATCATCCGCACGGCCACGCGCACCAGATCGTCCAGCGCCGCCAGATCGACCCGCGCATCCGCCGTAAACGCATCGGCCACCAGCGTCGCCATGTTGATCGACCCCAGCAGACACGCACCATAGGGCGGCAAGGGCTGCTCGCCGCAGGGGTTGGTCGCGGCAATCGTCTCGCAATAGGCAAGGTTGTTCATCGCATTGATCCGGTCGATGAAAATCACCCCCGGTTCCGCGAAATCGAAGGTGCTCTTCATGATCCGGTTCCACAGGTCCAGCGCCTGCACCGTCTTGTAGACCTTGCCGTCGAACACCAGCTCCCACGGCCCGTCCGCCTTGACCGCCGCCATGAACGGATCGGTCACCAGCACCGACAGGTTGAACATCCGCAAACGGGCGGGGTCTTTCTTGGCCTCGATGAATGCCTCGATATCCGGGTGGTCGCAGCGCATCGTCGCCATCATCGCCCCGCGGCGGCTGCCCGCCGACATGATCGTGCGGCACATCGCATCCCAGACATCCATGAACGACAAGGGGCCCGATGCATCGGCGGCAACACCCTTCACCTCGGCACCGCGCGGACGGATGGTGCTGAAATCATAGCCGATCCCGCCACCCTGCTGCATGGTCAGCGCGGCTTCCTTCAGCCCGTCAAAGATGCCGCCCATATTGTCGGGCACCGTTCCCATGACGAAACAGTTGAACAGCGTGACCGACCGCCCCGTGCCCGCGCCCGCCGTGATCCGCCCGGCAGGCAGATACTTGAACCCCTCCAGCGCGGCGTAGAATTTCTCTTCCCAATGCGCCGCGTCTTTCTCGACCTCGGCCAAAGCGCGGGCGATCCGCCGCCACGTATCTTCGACCGTCCCGTCGATCGCCGTGCCATCCGCAGCCTTCAGCCGGTATTTCATATCCCAGATCTGCTCGGCGATGGGGGCAGCGAATCGAGACATGGAAAAATCCTTCTAATGGGGCCGAACAGCGGGCAAGCGCACAAGATAAGCCGCCCGCCGCCAAAGTCCAAGCCCGTTAACGACTCGCCACGGGCTTGCCGCGAACGCCGATAGGTCTAGGATGCACCGCCAGAACAGGGAACATCATGGCCGGATTCGTCAACATCCTCAAACTCTGCGTCGGGGCGGATTCGGTCGAAGACCTGACCGACTGGCAAAAAGCGCATGCGCATGTCTGGCCCAAGGGGCGCGCCGTCCACATCACCCGCATGTGGCCCAAACGCGAGGCCGAGGTGCTGGCCGGCGGCTCGCTCTACTGGGTCATCAAGGGCGCGGTCCTTGCCCGCCAGCGCATCGTCGGCCTCGAACGCGTCGAAGGCGGCGATGGCGTCCAACGCTGCGCCCTCGTCCTCGACGCCGATGTGATCCGCACCGAAGCCGCCACCCGCCGCCCCTTCCAGGGCTGGCGCTACCTCGACCCGGCAGAATCCCCGCGCGACCTGCCCAAGGGGCGCGGCAGCGAAGAGACCCTTCCCCCCGCCCTCGCCCAGGCCCTCGCCGAAATCGGCCTGCGCTAGCCCGCCCCGGTCTTTCCGCCAATAATCGCGCCCGTTCCTGAACGGAAAGCATGACATCGCATGTCCGGGGACAACCGCATTTCAGCAAGGATGACGCCGCTTCGCCCTTTCACGCTGGCGCAAATATCCCGGGGGAATCGGCCAAGGGCCGATGGGGGCTGGCCCCCCGCAACCGCAGCCACAGGCGCAACGCGACCAGATAGCGCCAGATTTTTCGCAGAAAAATCGTCCCCGTCCGCGATACTGTCGCGAACGGGCTACCGCAGCGCTGCAGCTTGGGTCAGGGTCGCCCCATGTCCAAACGCCCGCTCTGGCTGATCGCCGCCCCGTCCGTGTTCCTTCTGCTGTGGTCCGCCGGTTTCGGCGTGGCGAAACTGGGGCTGCAACATGCCAACCCGATGACGCTGCTGGCCCTGCGCTATGTCTGCGTTCTGGTCGTGCTGGCCCCCTTTGCCCTGATCCTGCGCCCTCCGGTTCCCAGAACCCTGCGCGGCTGGCTCGACGTGGCGGTCGTCGGTTTCCTGATACAGGTCGCCTATTTCGGCCTGTGCTACCTTGCCTTCAAATCGGGCGTCTCGGCGGGCGGCGTCGCCATCATCGTCTGCCTGCAACCGATCCTCGTCGCCCTCACAGCCCCCCGTCTGGTGGGCGAACAGGTCAGCCGTCTTGCATGGTTCGGCCTTGCGCTGGGCCTGTCGGGCGCGGTCGTGGTGATCCTGTCGCGCTCGTCGGTCGAAGCGGGCAACAGCTTCGGCATCCTGTGCACCATAGGCGCACTGTTCGGCATCACCGGCGGCACGCTTTACGAAAAGCGCTTCGGCGTCAGCCATCACCCCGTCACGTCGAACATGATCCAATACGCCGTCGGCGCGGCCTTCTGCCTGCCGCTGGCATGGGCGACAGAAAACCTGCACGTCGACTGGAACCCCGAATTCGCCGCCGTGCTCGCCTATCTGGTGCTCGGCAATTCGCTGCTTGCCATGTCGCTTCTGCTCGCCATGATCCGCGTGGGCGAGGTCAGCCGCGTCTCGGCGCTGTTCTACCTGGTGCCCGCCTTCTCGGCCCTCTTCGCCTGGCCCCTGCTGGGCGAGGCGATGCCGCCCCTTGCATGGGTCGGCATGGGTCTGGCGGGACTGGGCGTCGCGCTGGCCAGCCGCCGCAAGGGTTGAACGGGCGGGGTGTTCACACCCCCCGCACCCCCCGGTCCCGATTTCTCGACCGGTGTAAAAGCCGTCAGAAGCCCAGCTTGCCCAGCAACCCCGCCACCGCCGGATCATCCACCACCTTCGACCGGAACAGCATCGCCTCCGATTTCAGCACCACCGAGTCCGACAGGATCTTCAGATGGTTCGCCCTGAGCGTCTCGCCCGACGAGGTGATGTCGGCAATCGCCTCGGCGGTCAGGTTCTTGACCGTGCCTTCGGTCGCGCCCTGACTGTCGACCAATTGGTAATCGGCCACGCCCTGCGCCGTCAGGAATTCGCGCACCAGCCGATGGTATTTCGTGGCGATCCGCAGCCGGAACCCGTGCGCCGCCCGAAACGCCGCCGCCGCCGAATCGAGGTCGTCGAGCGTATCGACATCCACCCATGCGTTCGGCACCGCGATGATCAGGTCGGCATGGCCGAACCCCAGCGGTGCCACCTCGGCCACGATCTGCGCCCAATCGGCCAGCTTTTCGCGCACAAGATCGGTGCCCGTCACCCCCAGATGGATGCGCCCCGCCGCCAACTCGCGCGGCACCTCGCCCGCCGACAGAAGCACCAGCTCCACCCCGTCCACGCCTTCGACCGTGCCGGAATATTCCCGCTCCGACCCCGTGCGCCGCATGGTCAGCCCGCGCTGGCCGAACCAGTCGAACGTCGTCTCCATCAGCCGCCCCTTCGACGGCACCCCGATCTTGATCATGTCGCAGCCCCCTTCAGCCGCGCCACCAGTCCCGGCCGGATCACCCCGCCAACGGCAGGGATGGACTGTCCCTGCCCCAGAACCCCCGTCAGCGCATCATAGCGCCCGCCGGATGCCACCGGCGGCAGCGCCGCATCGGCAGCATGGAAGCTGAACACGAAGCCGTCGTAATATTCCAGACTGGTGCGCCCGTGGCTTGCCTCGAAGGGCAGCGTGGCCGTATCGACCCCGCGCCCCGCCAGCGCATCCAGCCGCGCCGCGAAACGCTCGACCGCGGGGGCGATGGCGGGCAGCATCGGGGTGATGCCGCGCAGATGGCCCAGCGCCGCCCCCGCAGGCGCTTGCAACGACAACAGGTCATACAGCAACGCCGCCTCGGGGGCTGCCAGTGCCCCAGTCGCCGCATCCTCGATCAGCGCCGCGGCCCGCGCGGCAATCTCGGCAGGCGACCGCAGCCCGACGAAACTGCCCGCCGCGTCGATCAGCGCCTCGGGCGTGTCGGCGGCCAGCCGCTCCAGCAACCGCACCCGCGCTTCGGGCAGCGGCGCACGGCCCGAAAAACGGTCGAGCAATTGCCGGAACCGCTTGGGGCGCCAGATATGCCGCAGCAGCGCCGCCTTGCGCCGCTCGCTTGTCGACAGACCACGCACGGCGGCCATCAATATCCCGATATCCCCCGTCGCCGCCCGCAGGCCAAGCGGTGCAAGCAACCCCGCAAACAGCGCAAACACCTCGGCATCCGCCGCTTCCGGCGCGGTGCGGTCAAAAAGTTCGAACCCCACCTGCAAATATTCGTTCGCCCGTGGCCCGCGATGGTCCTGCTTGCGAAACACCTCGCCCAGATAGCAATAACGCGCAGGGTCGGCCCCATGCGCCATATGGGCCTGCACCACGGGCACGGTGAAATCGGGGCGCAGCACCATCTCGCCGCGCAGCGGGTCGGTCGTCACATAGGCGCGGGCGCGGATATCCTCGCCATACAGGTCCAGAAGCGTCTCGGCGGGCAGCAGGATATCGGCTTCCACCGGCACCGCACCGGCGGCACGGAAGGCGGCGAACAGGGCTTCCGCCTCGGCGCGGATGTCGGCTTTCGTGGGGGTCATGCGCAGGCCCAAGCGTTCAGGCGGCCAGAGGACCGTCGCGGGAACGTCCGGTGGACGTTTCCGCCGGTCCGATTGCCGACGCGGCAACGCGGCGGCAAGGGATGTGCAACAGGTAAAACGACAGGGGCACGGGGCGCGTCCGACCGGGCGGGTGCGTTTACGCGCCCGCCAAGGGGCGGGCGGGCGCGGCCCGTGCGCGGGGCGCACAGGCGGGCAAGCCCCACCCGTTCCACCACGCGCGGAACGCGGGTTCCGCGCGACTGCACCACCTCCGCCTTCGTTGGCCCCGCAGTCATCGCCCCCGCCGTCATTGCCCCAGCATCTTCCGCACCGCCGCCACCAGATCGGCCCGCGCCACTTCCACCTGCGCGGGGCGGTCTTTCCATTCCTCCAGCGTGGCATTCTGCGCAATCTGCGCCCCAAGGATCAAATCCTTCAGGATCACCACACCCTTCTCGGCCTCGTTCCCGCCCTGGATCACCGCCACGGGCGATCCGCGCTTGTCGGCATATTTCAACTGGTTGCCGAAATTCTTGGGGTTGCCCAGATAGACCTCGGCCCTGATCCCCGCGCCCCGCAGATCGGCCACCATGCCCATGTAATCGGCCATCCGGTCACGGTCCATCACCGTCACCACGACCGGCCCCGCCACCTCGCCACCCACGCGCCCCTTGGCCCGCAGCGCCGCCAGCAGCCGGTCAACCCCGATGGAAACCCCCGTCGCAGGCACCGACTGCCCCGTGAACCGCTTCACGAGGTCATCATACCGCCCGCCCCCAGCGACCGACCCGAAGCTGCGCTTCCTGCCCTTTTCGTCGAGGATCTCGAAGGTCAACTCGGCCTCGAACACCGGCCCGGTGTAATAGCCAAGCCCCCGCACCACACCGGGATCGATCACGATGCGGTCGGAACCATAACCCTGCTCCTCAAGCAGAAGGGCAATAGTTTCCAACTCGTCTGCACCCTCACACCCGACAGCGGAATCCGAAACGATGTTGCGGATTACGTGCAACGATGCGGAATTTCTAAGTGCATTGGATGATCGGATGCCTCGAAATCCTTCGCTTGCGGCACTCGTCATTTGGAGGAACTCGCGCAGGTCCGCGTCGCTGATGCTCGGATCGTCGATCAGTTTCTTTTCGAGCCGTTGTATTGTCCGATCAACCTCTCTGGGCGCTGTTACGAATTGCATAATCACCTCGGCCTGCCCATCCGACAGCCCCGCGCCCTTGGTGAAATCGCCCGACTCGTCCTTCCGCCCCTCGCCCAGCAGCGCCCGCACGCCGCCCTCGCCCAAGCGGTCGATCTTGTCGATGGCGCGCAGCACGATCCCCCGCTCGGCCTCGAACCGCGACGGGTCGGCAGGGTCGAGCACGCCCGCCACCTCCATCACCCCGTTCAGCACCTTGCGGTTATTCACCCGCACAACGTAATCGCCACGCGGAATCCCCACCACCTCCAGCGCATCCGACAGCATCGCGCAAATCTCGGCATCCGCCGCAACGCTCGGCGCACCCACCGTATCGGCATCGCACTGGTAAAACTGCCGGAACCGCCCCGGACCGGGCTTTTCGTTGCGCCACACCGGACCCATCGCATAGCGACGGTACGGCGATGGCAGATCGTTGCGATATTGCGCCGCCACCCGTGCCAAGGGCGCGGTCAGGTCATAGCGCAGCGCCAGCCAATCGGCATCCTCGTCCTGCCATGCGAACACGCCTTCGTTCGGGCGGTCCACATCCGGCAGGAACTTGCCCAGCGCCTCGACCGTCTCGACGGCACTCGTCTCCAGCGGATCGAAACCGTAGCGGTGATAGACCGCCGCGATCTTGTCGAGCATCGCCTTGCGCTCGGTCACCTCGGCCCCGAAATAGTCGCGAAACCCTTTCGGGGTCTCGGCACGGGGACGGCGCGTTTTCGCTTCGCCGGATTTGTCCTGTGACATCGGTCGGACCTTCGCTTTTTCTCGTCGCCCGTGTATCGCAGGGGGCAGGACGCGGCAAGCGCCGCACAAAAGACAACGCTTTGGGAAAAGGCCGATGATGGACCGTCACGACGCGATCGAAGAACGCCTCGCCCATATGATCCGCGCGATGGACGACCTGTCCGAAATGGTAACGTCGCAGGGCCGCGAGATCGACCGCCTGACCCGCCTCGTCCATCTGCTGTGCGAACGCGAATCCGAACGCGAACAGATGGCAGGCGACGCCCCCGCCGCAAACGTGCCGCCCCCGCACTGGTAGGGGGCGGCGGGGGCACAGCACCCACCCTACAGGCCAATCGCGCCGCACCCCCCTCTCCCGCAGGGGGAGGGGACGGGGGAGGGGGGGCGGCCGCAACGACAGCAACCACAAGCAGGGCCGCCATGAACCCCCTTTCGCGCATCGACCTGCCCGCCCTTGCCCTGACCCTGCTGATCGGCACCGCGGGCGGCTTTCTGGCGCGGACGCTGCACCTGCCGCTTGCCCTTTTGCTCGGCGCGCTCGTCACCACGGGCACGATTGCCGCCGTTGGCTGGCGTCCCTTTGGCCGGACGGTCCTGTTACCACCCCGCCTGCGCCTCGCCTTCGTTCCGGTGATCGGTGTCTCCATCGGCGGAGCCTTCACCCCCGCCGTCCTTGCCGGTGCGGTCGCGTGGTGGCCCAGCCTCTTGGCGCTGTTCCTCTTCCTGCCGCTCGGCCATGCCGCAGGCTACGGCATCTACCGCCTCGGCGGATTGCCAAAGGTGGAAAGTTTCTTCGGCGCGATCCCCGGCGGGCTGATCGAAACCGTCCAACTCGGCGAAGAGGCGGGCGGCGATCCGCGCCTGTTGACAGCCCTGCAATTCCTGCGGCTGATCTTCACCATCGTCTTCGTCCCGCTCCTTTTCACCGTCCTGACCGGCGCTGCCGTCGGCTCGGCCAGCGGCGCGACCCTGCCCGCAGCCGCCATTCCGCTGACCCTGCCGGAAATCGCGCTGCTTTTGCTGGCCGGTGCGCTTGGCTTCGCCACCGCCCGCGCCCTGCGCTTTCCGGCGGCCATCATGACCGGCCCGATCCTGTTTTCGGCCATCGCCCACGCGACCGGCCTCGTGCATGGCGTTCCGCCCGCATGGCTGGTGGGCGTGACGCAAATCGTCGTCGGCTGCGGCCTCGGCGCGCGTTTCGCAAATGCCGAACGGCGGATGCTGACCCGCGCCTTCGCCCTCGCCGCCGTCAATTCCGTCGCCGCCCTCCTCCTCGCCTTCGGCTTCGCCCTCGTCCTGTCCCCTCTCGTAGGCGAACCCGCACCCGCCGTCTTCCTCGCCTTCGCTCCGGGCGGTCTGGCGGAAATGAGCCTCGTTGCCCTGTCCCTGCAAATGAGCGTGGTCTTCGTCACCCTCCACCACGTCGCCCGGATCGTGCTGTCCGTCACCATGGCCAAGATCGGCACGCATTTGCTGCGCTGAACCGCAGGCTGCGGCCCGACGCAGGGATGCCCTTTAACTTAATCTGTGTTAACATTTCCCGAGGCCGTCCACTTGGGAAAGCTGCGATGCGTATGATGCTCTTCATGTCCCGCATGATCGCGATGGTGATCGTCATGCTGGCCGTGCTGCTGGCGGTCTTCGTCTTTCTCGACGCGATGCGTCAGGGACCAAACGCGCGGGGCCTCCTGCTCGGCTCGGATGTCTGGCACGACATCCGGCATGTCCTTGATGCGGCGTTCTGACGGTCAGACCTCTTCCACCAGCACCACACCCGCCATCGCCTTGATCGCGCCCTTGATCTGCGGCGTGATGGGGTAGGGCTGCGGCAAGGTCAGGTCGATCTCGCGCCCCTCGCCATCGGGCACGCAGATGGTGATCTGCGCCTTGTTGCGCCCCTCGACCCGCGCGAACAGCGATGCGACCGAAGCCGCCGCCTCGGCGCGGTCCAGATGGATGCGCAAGGCCGAAGCCCCGCCTTCCGCCGCCACCTGATCGATCGGCTGCGCCCCGCGACACAACAGTTTCAGCGTATCGCCTTCCAGATTGGCTTCGACCGTCAGCACCACGTTCCTGCCCGGCTCCAGATGCTCGCGCGCTGCTTCCAGCGTATCGGAAAACACCGTCACCTCGTACAGCCCCGTCGGGTCCGACAGTTGCACGAATGCAAAGCGGTTCCCCTTGGCCGATTTCCGCTCTTGCCGCGAAGAAACCGACCCTGCGAGTTTCGCCACCAGCGGCCCCCGCTCGGCCTTGGCTGTCAGTTCCGTCAACGTCATCACATTGCGCCGTTTCAGCGGCGCCATGTAATCGTCCAACGGATGCCCCGACAGGTAGAACCCGATGGCCTGATGCTCATGCCCCAGCCGTTCCACCGGCAACCAGTCGTCGCGGCCCGCAATGCGCGGCTCGGGAATATCCGTCCCCGCTTCACCGAACAGCGACACCTGGTTTGACGCCTTGGCCTCATGCACCGCCGCCGAATAGGCAACCAACCCGTCCAGCCCCTCGAACACCCGCGCGCGGTTGGCATCCAGCACGTCGAACGCCCCCGCCCGCGCCAGCATTTCCAAGGGCCGCTTGCCCACCCGCTTCAAATCCACCCGCCGCGCCAGATCGAACAGCGTGGCAAAGGGCCGGTCGCCCCGCGCCTCGACGATCAGCTTCATCGCCTCGACGCCCACGTTCTTCAACGCGCCCAGCGCGTAAACAACCTGCCCGTCGACCACCGTAAACGTCGCAAGCGAGCGGTTGACACAAGGCGCCACCGTCTTGATCCCCAGCTTGTCGACCTCGCGCTTGTAGACGGCCAGCTTGTCGGTCAGATGGATATCGCAGTTCATCACGGCGGCCATGAATTCGACCGGATAGTTGGCTTTCAGATAGGCCGTCTGATAGGAAACCACCGCATAGGCCGCCGCGTGCGACTTGTTGAAGCCGTAGTTGGCAAACTTTTCCAACAGGTCGAACACCTCGCCCGCCTTCTTGGCGTCGATCCCGTGCGTCTTCTTCGCCCCGTCGATGAACTTGGGCCGTTCCTTGGCCATTTCTTCGGCGATCTTCTTGCCCATCGCACGGCGCAAAAGATCGGCCCCGCCAAGGCTGTAACCGCCCATGACCTGCGCGATCTGCATCACCTGTTCCTGATAGACGATGATGCCTTGGGTTTCCGCCAGAATATGGTCGATGGTCGGATGGATCGATTCCAGCGCGCGCAGCCCGTTCTTCACCTCGCAATAGACCGGAATGTTCTCCATCGGGCCGGGACGGTACAGCGCCACCAAGGCCACGATATCCTCGATGCAGGTGGGCTTCATGCGCCGCAGCGCATCCATCATGCCGCTGGATTCCACCTGAAAGACGGCAACCGTCTTGGCCGCCGCGTACAACTCGTAGGTCGGCTTGTCATCCAGCGGGATCAGACTGATATCAAGGCTAACCCCCCGCAAGCTTAGCAAATCCAGCGCGTTCTGAATCACGGTCAGCGTCTTCAACCCCAGAAAGTCGAACTTCACCAACCCCGCCGCTTCGACCCATTTCATGTTGAACTGCGTGGCGGGCATGTCCGAACCGGGGTCTTGGTACAGCGGCACCAGCTCGTCCAGCGGACGGTCCCCGATCACCACACCGGCGGCATGGGTCGACGCATTCCGGTATAACCCCTCGATCTGCTCGGCATAGCCAAGCATCCGCCCCACCACCTCTTCCTTCGCCGCGTCCCGCAAACGCGGCTCGTCGGCCAAAGCCTTGGTGATGGAAACCGGCTTTACCCCCTCTAGCGGAATCATCTTCGACAGGCGGTCCACCTGTCCAAAGGGCATTTGCAACACCCGCCCCACATCGCGCACCGCCGCCTTCGACAAAAGCGCGCCGAACGTGATGATCTGCCCCACCTTGTCGCGCCCGTAGCGGTCTTGCACGTAGGTAATCACCTCCTCGCGGCGGTCCATGCAGAAGTCGATGTCAAAGTCGGGCATCGACACCCGCTCGGGGTTCAAAAACCGCTCGAACAGCAGCGCATATCGCAACGGGTCAAGGTCCGTGATCGTCAGCGCATAGGCCACAAGGCTCCCCGCCCCCGAACCCCGCCCGGGTCCGACCGGAATCCCGCGGTCCTTGGCCCATTTGATGAAATCCGACACGATCAGGAAATACCCGGGGAACCCCATCTTCTCGATGATCCCCAACTCGAACTCCAGCCGCGCCCGATACTCCTCGACCGTCACCGCATGCGGAATGACCGCCAGCCGTGCGGCCAGCCCCGCATTGGCCTGACGGCGCAATTCCACCACCTCGTCATCGGCAAACTTCGGCAAGATCGGCTTGCGCTTGTAGGCGGCAAAGGCACAGCGCCGCGCAATCTCGACCGTATTCTCCAAAGCCTCGGGCAGGTCCGCGAACAGCGCGCACATCTCGGCCTCGGTCTTGAAATAATGCTGCGGCGTCAAACGGCGTCGCGGCTGGCTTTGGTCGACATAGGCCTTTTCGGCAATGCAGATCAGCGCGTCATGCGCTTCGAACATGCTTGCCTTGGGGAAATAGACGTCATTGGTCGCCACCAGCGGCAAACCCATGTCATAGGCCATTTCCACGAAACCACGCTCGGTTGCCGCTTCGGCCTCGGTCAGCCGCGCCCCCTCGCCGGGATGGCGCTGCAACTCTACGTAAAGCCGGTCGCCGTAACTCGCAGCCAAACGCTCCATCAGCGCCCGCGCCTTTGCGGCCTGCCCCCCCTGCAACAGCTTGCCCACCGGCCCCTCGGCCCCGCCGGTCAGGCAGATCAACCCGTCCGAATACCGCGCGAGCTCGTCCAGCGTGACTTGGGTAAGCTCGCCGCCCTTGTCGATATACAGGCACGAGTTCAGCTTCATCAGGTTCATATAACCCGCCTCGTCCTGCGCCAGCAGAACGACAGACGCGGGAAGCCGCAGCTTTTCCCCCTGCCCCGCAGGGTCGTAAGCGACTGATACCTGACAGCCCACGATGGGCTGCACCCCCGCATCCTTGGCCGTCACCGAAAATTCCAGCGCCGCGAACATGTTGTTCGTGTCGGTCACCGCCACGGCAGGCATCTTCGCCTCGGCCACCAGCTTGACCAGTTTCTTGACCGGAACCGCACCTTCCAGCAACGAATGCTCGGTGTGGACCCGAAGGTGAATGAATCGCGGTGCTTGTGACATGGCGCCAGCCTACAGCCGCGCCGCAGGACTGGAAAGCCCGCCACTTCTTTCGGCAAAAGACGAAACTGCTTCCAACAAATGCCGAAAGGAATGTCTTGCCATGTGGCGGCCTGCCTTGCTTCACTGCTACAACAAGACAAAGCCCGAAACGGGCATGGGGCGCGTGGCCCGCTTTACGCCGCATCGGGCGGCCACGCATGACGCCTCGAACGGGGAGAAGGCGGCGGGTTAGAACATGTCCGAGATCGCGTTTCTCCTCAACGGAACGCCGGTCCACCTTGCGGGGGTTGCCCCGACACGGACCCTTCTCGACTGGCTGCGCGAAGAGCGTGCGCTGTCCGGCACCAAGGAAGGCTGCAACGAAGGCGATTGCGGCGCCTGCACCGTCATGGTCACCGACCAGACCGGCAGCAAGTCGCTGAACGCCTGCATCCTGTTTTTGCCGCAACTGCACGGCAAAGCCGTCCGCACCGTCGAAGGCATCGCAGGCCCCAAGGGCGCGTTGCACCCCGTGCAGGCCGAAATGGTCACCCACCACGGCGCGCAATGCGGCTTTTGCACGCCCGGTTTCATCGTCTCGATGGCTGTCAACCACGCCAACGCCCGCACCGACCACGACGATACGCTGGCAGGCAACCTGTGCCGCTGCACCGGCTATGCCCCGATCATCCGCGCCGCAAAGGCCGCCGAAGCCTCCCCCGTCCCCGACTGGATGCAGGCCGACAGGCACGCGCTGGGCCAATTCGCCACTCGGGGGGGGCAAACCGCCCCCCCCACCCCCCCCGCCGCCTTCCGCCCGACCAGCAGCGACGAACTGGCCGACTGGTATCTGCAAAACCCCGATGCCACCCTGATCGCAGGGGCAACCGATGTCGGGCTTTGGGTCACCAAGCAACTGCGCGACCTTGCCCCCGTGGCCTTCCTGAACGGCATCACCGACCTGCAACAGATCGAACGGCAGGGCGGCATGTTCCACATCGGCGCGGGCGTCACCATCGCGGCCCTGCGCGATTTCATCGCCCCGCACCATCCCGGCTTTGCAGAACTGCTGCGCCGCTACGCATCAGAACAGATCCGCAACGCCGCCACCATCGGCGGCAATATCGCCAACGGCTCGCCCATCGGTGACGGCCCGCCCGCGCTCATCGCGCTTGGTGCCACGCTCCACCTGCGGCGCGGTGACGACATGCGCTCGATCCCGATCGAGTCGTTCTTCCTCGACTACCGCAAGCAAGACCGCAAACCGGGCGAATTCGTCGCCGGCATCTCGATCCCCGAAACCGCCCCCGCGTTGCGCTGCTACAAAATCTCCAAACGCTTCGACCAGGACATCTCCGCCCTCTGCGCCTGCTTTGACATCACCACCAGGAACGGCACCGTGGCCGAGGCCCGCCTCGCCTTTGGCGGCATGGCAGGCATCCCCAAACGCGCCAGCCATGCCGAAGCCGCCCTGATCGGCCAGCCCCTGACCGAAGCCGCCATCCTCGCAGCGCAAGCGGCGATCCCGTCCGATTTCACCCCCCTGTCGGATATGCGCGCCAGCGCCGCCTATCGCCTGCAAACCGCGCAAAACCTGCTGATGCGCTACCTGCACGACCTGAACGGAACCCCCGTCTCGGTGCTGGGGGTGACGGCATGACCATCGGCACATCCCTTCCCCACGATGCCGCCCCCCTGCATGTCACGGGTCAGGCCCGCTATATCGACGACATTGCGCTGCCCGCTGGAGCCCTGCACCTCGCCTTCGGCCTCTCCACCGTCGCCCACGGCGAAATCACTGACATCGACCTGACAGCCGTCCGCGCCACCGAAGGCGTGGTCGCCGTCATGACCGCCGCCGATTTCACCGAAGTCCCCGATTGCTCGCCCTCGCTTGGCGATGAACCCCTTCTTGCCACCGGCACCGTGCATTTCGTCGGCCAACCCGTCTTTCTTGTCATCGCCACCAGCCACCTCGCCGCGCGCAAGGCCGCCCGCCTGGGCCGCATCACCTACCTTGAACTGCCTGCCCTGCTAACGGTCGATGACGCCCTCGCCGCAAACAGCCGCTTCGAAAACGGCCCCGTCATCTGGACCAAGGGCGACCCCGCCCGCGCCATCGACAGCGCCCCCCGCAGCGTGCAGGGCAGCTTCGAGGTCGGCGGTCAGGAACACTTCTACCTCGAAGGCCAGGTCGCAGCCGTCTTGCCGCAAGAGGGCGGCGATATGGTCGTCCTGTCCTCGACCCAGCACCCGACCGAAATCCAGCACAAGGTCGCCCACGCTCTCCACCTGCCCATGAGCGCCGTGCGGGTCGAGGTGCGCCGCATGGGCGGCGGCTTCGGCGGCAAGGAAAGCCAAGGGAACTGGCTGGCGGTGGCCTGCGCCGTCGCCGCACGCGCCACGGGCAAACCCTGCAAGATGCGCTATGACCGCGACGACGACATGGTCATCACCGGCAAACGCCACGACCTGCGGATCCTCTACCGCGCAGGCTTTGACGATACGGGCAAACTGACCGGCGTGGAATTCACCCACCTGTTCCGCTGCGGCTGGTCGATGGACCTGTCGCTCCCCGTGGCCGACCGCGCCATGCTGCATGCCGACAACTGTTACATGCTGCCTGCCGTCCGCATCGAAAGCCACCGCCTGAAAACCAACACCACCAGTGCCACCGCCTTTCGCGGCTTTGGCGGCCCGCAGGGCATGATCGGGATCGAACGGGTGATGGACCACATCGCCCACGCGCTGCGGCTTGACCCGCTGGCCGTGCGGCGTGCGAATTTCTACCGCGCGATGTCCGAAACAGCGGAGGGGCCGTCTGCCCCCCCGCACCCCCCCGAGAGTATTTCGCCAAAGGTGAAGGTGGAACCGGAATCCGACCTCACCTCGCGCGGCCGCGCGGCCTCGGTCGGCTCGCACGCCTTGCCGCCTGATGGCCCCGTGCAGACCACGCCCTTCCAGATGCCGGTCGAGGATTTCATCGGCCACGAATTGGTGGCCGAACTGGAACGCACCTCAGACTACCACGCCCGCCGCGCCGCGATTGCCGCATGGAACGCGCACAGCCCGGTCCTCAAGCGCGGCATCGCGCTGACGCCGGTGAAATTCGGCATCTCCTTCACCCTCACCCACCTCAATCAGGCGGGGGCCTTGGTGCATGTGTATCAGGACGGTTCCGTTGCCCTGAACCACGGCGGCACCGAAATGGGGCAGGGCCTGTTCCAAAAGATCGCGCAGGTGACGGCGGCGGTGTTCGGCCTCGACGCCAGCGCCGTAAAGATCACCGCCACCGACACGTCCAAGGTGCCCAATACCAGCGCCACCGCCGCCTCCAGCGGGTCAGACCTCAACGGCATGGCCGCGCAAGCCGCCGCCATCACCATCCGCGACCGCATGGCCGCATTCCTTGCCGAAAAGCATCAGGTCAAACCCGAAACCGTCCGCTTCAAGGATGGCATGGTCCGCGTCGCGGGCGAGGAATACGATTTCCCCCGCGTCGCCGCGTGGGCCTATCAGGCCCGTGTATCGCTTTCGTCCACAGGCTTTTACGCCACGCCGAAAATCACATGGGACCGCCTGCGCGGCCAGGGTCGCCCCTTCCTGTACTTTGCCTATGGCGCCGCCGTGACCGAGGTGGTGATCGACACCCTGACCGGCGAAAACCGCATCCTCCGCGCCGATCTTCTGCACGACACCGGCGCCAGCCTGAACCCCGCGCTGGATATCGGCCAGATCGAAGGCGCTTACGTGCAGGGCGCGGGCTGGCTGACCACCGAAGAACTGGTCTGGGATGCCAAGGGCCGCCTGTCGACCCACGCCCCCAGCACCTACAAGATTCCCGCCTGCTCTGACCGCCCCCCCGTGTTCAACGTCTCGCTCTGGGGCAGGTCCAACCGCGAAGACACCGTCGGCAAATCCAAAGCCGTGGGCGAGCCGCCCTTCATGCTGGGCATCTCGGCGCTTTACGCCCTGTCCGATGCCGTGGCCGCCTGCGGTGACGGATCGGTCTATCCGGCGCTCGACGCGCCCGCCACGCCTGAACGCATCCTGTTTGCCGTCCAAAGGCTGCGCAACCATGGGTAGGCCGTGCCAGAATTTTCGCAGAAAATTCGTCCGCGCTGCGGGGTGCGCCGATGTTTGATCTCGCCGCCCTCCGTGCCGCCGTCACGCTGCACCACCGTGTTGCCCGTCTTGTCATCGCCGCACATGACGGATCATCCCCGCGCGAGACCGGAGCCTCGATGCTGGTCTGGCAGGGCGGCCAAAGCGGCACCATCGGCGGCGGCGCGCTCGAGCATGAGGCGACGACCATCGCCCGCGCCATGCTCGCCACCGGCGGCAGCCGCCTCGACCGTGCCGCCCTCGGCCCCGCCTTGGGCCAATGCTGCGGCGGCGCCGTGACCGTGCTGACCGAGGTTTACGACCCCGCAACCCTGCCCGCCCCCGAAGCGGGCCTGATCGCCCGCCCAACCGATACCCGCCCCATGCCCCTGTCGGTGCAGCGCCTGATCGACCGCGCCCGCGCCCAAGGCGCAGCCCCCGCGCCGACCCTGACCCAAGGCTGGTTCGTCGAACCCCTGCAGCACCCCACCCGCCACCTGTGGATCTGGGGCGCGGGCCATGTCGGGCGAGCGCTGGTGCATACCCTGTCGCCGCTGCCCGACCTTGCGATCACATGGATCGACATCGCCGCCGACCGTTTCCCCGCAACCCTGCCCGATAGCGTCACGCAACTGACGGCGCAAAACCCCGCCGATCTGGTGGCCCACGCCCCGCAGCATGCCGAACACCTGATCCTGACCTATTCCCACGCGCTCGACCTCGACCTGTGCCACCGCCTGCTCGGCCATGGTTTCGCCCGCGCGGGCCTGATCGGGTCGCACACCAAATGGGCGCGCTTCCGGTCGCGCCTTGCAGCCTTGGGCCATGCGCCCGCCGCCATCGGAAGGATAGATTGCCCCATCGGCAATCCCTCCCTAGGAAAGCACCCTCAGGCCATCGCCATCGGCGTCGCGGCGGCCTTTCTGACCGACCATAAAAACGCGTCACGACAGGAGAACGCGGTATGACAGGGGACAACAGCCGGGGCGATCTTCTCGCCATTTCCGGCGTGACCAAGGCCTATCCGGGCGTGGTCGCCAACAGCGACGTGTCCTTTTCCATCCGGCAGGGCGAAATCCACGCCCTGCTCGGGGAAAATGGCGCGGGAAAATCCACGCTGGTGAAAATGATCTACGGCCTCGTGAAGCCCGACAGCGGCACGATGCGCTTTCGCGGGGCAGCCTATGCCCCCGCCGAACCCCGCGCCGCCCGCGCCACCGGTGTGGCGATGGTCTTCCAGCATTTCAGCCTGTTCGAGGCGCTCAACGTCGCCGAAAACGTGGCCCTCGGCATGGAAAACCCGCCCAAGATGGGCGACCTTTCCGCCCGCATCCGCAAGGTGTCGCAAGACTACGGCCTGCCGCTCGACCCTGACCGCATGGTGGGCGACCTGTCGGCAGGCGAACGCCAGCGGGTCGAGATCATCCGCTGCCTGCTCCAAGACCCCAAGCTTCTGATCATGGACGAACCCACTTCGGTTCTGACCCCGCAAGAGGTCGAAATCCTGTTCAAGACCCTGCGGCAGCTTTCATCGGAAGGCACCGCGATCCTTTATATCTCGCACAAGCTCGAAGAAATCCGCACCCTCTGCGACGAAGCGACGATCCTGCGCCGTGGCAAGGTGGTCGCCACCTGCACCCCGCGCGACCGTTCGGCCCGCGAAATGGCCGAACTGATGGTCGGGGCAACCCTCACGCCCCCCGAACGCAGCGCCAAGGCCAAGGGTGCCATCGCCCTGCAGGTCACCGGCCTTTCGGTCGCCTCGCCCATCCCCTTCGGCACCTCGCTCAAAAACATCGGCTTCGCGGTCGCCCGCGGCGAGGTGCTGGGCATCGCAGGGGTCGCAGGCAACGGGCAGGACGAACTCCTCCTCGCCCTCTCGGGCGAACTCCGCACCACACCGTCCGCCATCCGCATCGACGGGGCCGACATGGGCGCCAAAGGCCCCAACGACCGCCGCCGCGCGGGCCTTGTCGCCGCGCCCGAAGAACGCCTCGGCCACGCCGCCGCCCCCGACATGAGCCTTGTCGAAAACGCCCTGCTTTCGGGCGCAACCCGCCAGGGCCTTGTGTCCAACGGCTTCATCGACTGGCCCAAGACCCGCAGCTTTGCCGAAACCATCGTGGCAGCCTTCGACGTGCGCACCCCCGGCACCCACGTCGCGGCACGCGCCCTGTCGGGCGGCAACCTGCAAAAATTCGTGGTGGGGCGCGAATTGTCACAAGCGCCCTCGGTCATCGTCATCAACCAGCCCACATGGGGCGTCGATGCCGCCGCCGCCGCCGCGATCCGCCAAGCCATCCTAGACCGTGCCTCCGAAGGGGCCGCCGTGGTGGTGATATCCCAAGACCTCGACGAACTGCTTGAAATCGCCGACACCTTCGCCGCCCTGAACGAAGGCCGCCTCACCGCACCCCGCCCCGTGGCGGGCCTGACGGTCGACGAAATCGGCCTGATGATGGGCGGCGCACATGGCATGGAGGTGGCGCACCATGGCCAGTAGACCCCAAATTTCTTCTAGGAAATTTGCAAAAGTCTTCCAAGACTTTTGCGCCCAATCCCCAAGTGCAGGTGCCCCATGCTAAGGCTGGAAAAACGCCCTTCCCCCAGCCGCTTCTGGCAGGTGGCGACCCCGATCCTCGCCGTGGTGCTGACCATGATCGCGGGCGGCATCATGTTCGCCCTGCTCGGCAAGAACCCGGTCGAGGCGATCCGCACCATCTTCTGGGATCCGCTGTTCAACCCGCAATACGCCGCCTATTCGCGCCCGCAACTCCTCGTCAAGGCAGGCCCGCTGATCCTTATCGCCATCGGCCTGTCGCTCGGGTTCCGCGCGGGCATCTGGAACATCGGGGCCGAGGGGCAGTATATCATGGGCGCGATCTTCGGCGCGGGGGTGGGCCTTGCCCTCTACCCCGTCGAAACACGATGGGTGTTTCCGCTGATGATCCTTGCGGGCATCTTCGGCGGCTGGCTCTGGGCCATGATCCCCGCAATCCTGAAAACCCGCTTCCGCACCAACGAAATCCTCGTCTCGCTTCTGCTGGTCTATGTCGCCCAGAACATCCTTGCGTCGATGTCCTTGGGCCTGATGCGCAACCCCGAAGGCGGCGGCTTCCCCGGCAGCCGCAACCTGTCGCAAATTCCCGCAATGCAGAATGTCGAACTGATCCCCGGCACCGGCCTGCACTGGGGCGTCGTTGCCGCCATCATCGTCACCATCGCCGCCTATATCCTGCTGCAACGCCATATCCTCGGCTTCCAGATCAAACTGGCAGGCCAAGCCCCCCGCGCCGCCCGCTTTGCCGGAGTATCCCCCGAACGCCTGACGCTGCTCTGCATGGGCATCTCGGGCGGCCTTGCCGGAGCGGCGGGCCTGTTCGAGGTGACAGGCCCCGCAGGCCAGATCAGCATCGACTTCAACACCGGTTACGGCTTTACCGCTATCATCGTGGCCTTCCTCGGCCGCCTCAACCCCTTGGGCATCCTGCTCGCGGGCCTGCTCATGGCGCTCACCTATATCGGGGGCGAACTTGCCAGCTTCATCCTCGGCCTGCCCTCCGCCGCCATTCAGGCGTTCCAAGGGATGCTCCTGTTCTTCCTGCTCGCCGTCGACCTGCTCACCAACTTCCGCATCCGCTTCGGCACAAAGAAAGAGGTCGCCTGATGCTTGGTGGTATAAACCCCTCGGTCCTCGTCGCCTCGCTCATGGTGGCCTCGGTCCCGATCATCCTTGCCGCCATAGGCGAGCTTGTCGTCGAAAAGGCCGGCGTGCTGAACCTCGGGGTCGAGGGGATGATGATCATCGGCGCGATCTGCGGCTTCGTCACCGCCGTGACGACAGGCAACCCCTACCTCGGCTTTGTCGGCGGCGCTGTCGGCGGCGCGGTGCTGTCGCTGGTCTTCGGTTTCCTCACGCAGGTTCTGATGTCCAATCAGGTCGCCACCGGCCTTGCGCTTACCCTGTTCGGCCAAGGCCTGTCGTCGTTGGTCGGCCAAGGCTACAACGGCATCAAACCCCCGCCCACCGGCAGCGTCCCCTTCGGCCCGCTGGCCGATATCCCCGTGCTGGGCCGCATCCTGTTCAGCCATGACTGGGTGGTGTATTTCTCGATCCTCTCGGTTGCCGCCGTCTGGGCCGTGCTGAAATTCACCCGCACCGGACTGATTCTGCGCGCCGTGGGCGAAAGCCACGACGCGGCACACGCGCTGGGCTACAAGGTGGTGCGCATCCGCATGCTCGCCATCATGTTCGGCGGCGCGATGGCGGGCCTCGGCGGCGCCTATGTCAGCCTGATCCGCGTGCCGCAATGGACCGACGGAATTACAGCAGGCGCTGGCTGGATCGCCCTCGCCATCGTCGTCTTCGCCAGCTGGAAACCGGCCCGTGTCCTGCTTGGTGCCTATCTTTTCGGCGGCATCACCGTGCTTCAGCTTAATCTGCAGGCAGCCGGAGCGGCTATACCTGTGCAATACTTGTCCATGTCGCCCTATCTGATAACCATCCTCGTGTTGGTCATCATGTCATCGGGCAAGGGCAAGGCGTCGTTGAACGCGCCCGCCGCCCTCGGCCAGAATTTCCATGCCTCGCGCTAAGGGGCTACAACAAAGCGGGCAACAGCCCGGATAAGGGGAGAAGAAATGCAAAGAAGAACAATGCTCAAGGGCGGTGCAGCCCTCGGTTTCGCCACAATGATGGGCGGCAAGGTCGCCTTTGCCCAGGGCCTCGAAAAGGTCAAGGCAGGCTTCGTCTATGTCGGCCCGATCGGTGACGGCGGCTGGACCTTCCAGCACGATCAAGGCCGCCTCGCGCTGATCGAAGCCTTGGGTGACAAGGTCGAAACCGTCTATCAGGAAAACGTGCCCGAAGGTGCCGACGCCGAACGCGTGCTGACCCAGATGGCACTGTCGGGCTGCAACATCATCTTCACCACCTCGTTCGGCTACATGGATGCGACCAACGCCGTCGCGGCCAAGTTCCCCGACGTCAAGTTCGAACACGCCACCGGCTACAAGCGCGACACGCCGAACGTCTCGACCTACAACGCCCGCTTCTACGAAGGCCGCGCCGTCATGGGCACCATCGCGGGCCTGATGACCAAATCGAACAAGATCGGCTACATCGGCTCGTTCCCGATCCCCGAGAATATCCAGGGCATCAACGCGTCCTTCATCCACGCCAAAAAGGTGAACCCCGATGTGACCATCTCGGTCGTCTGGGCCTACACATGGTTCGACCCCGCGAAAGAGGCTGATGCCGCCAAGGCCCTCATCGAACAGGGCGTCGACGTGATCTTGCAACACACCGACTCGACCGCCCCCTTGGCCGAAGCGGCCAAGACCCCCGGCGTCATCGGCTTCGGTCAGGCCTCCGACATGTCCGCCTACGCCCCCACCCCGCGCGTTTCCGCCATCGTCGACAACTGGGCACCCTATTACATCGAACGCGTCTCGGCGCTGCTCGATGGCACCTACGCCCAGAAAGACACATGGGCCGGCATCGCAGGCGGCGAAGTCGGCATCGGTGAAATCACCGAAGCCGTCCCCGCCGACGTGAAAGCCAAGGCCGAAGAAGTGCGCGACGCCATCGCTTCGGGCGCCTACCACCCCTTCACCGGCCCGCTGAACAAGCAAGACGGCTCGGTCTGGCTGAAAGACGGCGAAACCCCCGACGACGGCACCCTGTCGGGCATGATGTTCTACGTCGAAGGCATCACCGGCGACATCCCGTCCTGATCCGCGCCGAAACTCTACCCAAAGGCCCGCCCCCGTGGCGGGCCTTTTTCAATCAGACCGGCTGCAACGGCCGATGCGTCCCCCCCCGGGCAGGGTCACGCCAATCCTGTCACCAGCCCGCACCGCTCCACCCGTAACGCCGCCCAGTAATCCCGCGCCGCCACGCCAAGCCATACCTCGGCCCCCTCGGGCAATGCCAACAGATCGATGCCTTGCGTCGTAACAGTCTGCCCCAACGCGCGGGCGTGATATCGAACCCCTTCGCCGCCAATCCGGCCAACACCTCCACCCCGCACAATTGCACCTGCCGCAGGTTCGGCCTCGTCAGATCGACCGCAACCCGCGACCGGTGCTTGACGATCACCCCCCGATGCGCGTCGCCCGCGATGCCCGCCCCCCCCGACCAGCAGCACCTCCTCCTCCACCTGCTTCGAAAAGCGGTGCGCCCGTCCAGCGCCACCGCAACAACCGATCCCGTCGTTCCCTAACCCGCCCGATCCCGCGTCCCGTGTCGCCCGCAGCCAACCTCCGTCGCACACAGGCTTTCGCTTCCCCGCCGCCCATGCCACCTTCCCGCCATGACCATCCCCCTGCCCCACCGCGCCGCCTTCGGTGCCATGCAATTCGGCGGCCGCGCCGATGAAGCCGCCTCCCGCGCGATGTTCGACGCCTGCCTTGCCGCGGGCATCACCCATTTCGACACCGCCCACACCTATACCGGCGGCGCGTCGGAAACCCTGCTCGGCCACTTCGCCGCCCCGCACCGCGACCGCCTCTTCATCGCCACCAAGGCGGGCTATACCGGCGGGGCAGGGCGGGCCAACCTCTTGGCGCAATTCGACGAAAGCCGCAAACGGCTTGGCATCGACAAGGTGGACCTGCTCTACCTCCACCGCTACGACCCCGAAACGCCGCTCGACGAAACGATCGAAACCCTCGCCCGCCTGCAATCCGATGGCCTTGTCCGCCAGATCGGCCTGTCCAATTTCGCCGCGTGGCAGGTGATAAAGGCGCAAGCCATAGCCCACCGCCTCGGCACCCGCATCGACGCGGTGCAACCCATGTTCAACCTCGTGAAGCGTCAGGCGCAGGTCGAAATCCTGCCGATGTGCGCCGACCAGTCCATCGCCGTTTACGCCTATTCCCCCCTCGCGGGTGGCCTGCTCACCGGCAAATACGCCGGCGGCGGCACCGGTCGCCTGACCGAAGACACCCGCTACGCCGCCCGCTACGGCCAGCCCGCAATGCACGCCGCCGCCGCCGCACTTGCCGCCCTCGCCACCGATGCCGCCATTCCGGCCGCCACCCTCGCCGTGGCCTGGGTCATGCGCCGCGGCCTCTGCCCCATCCTCTCGGCCCGCTCGGCCGACCAACTCGCCCCTTCCCTCGCGGCCCTCGCGCTCGACCTGCCCACGGCACTCGACGCCCGCCTGACTGCGCTTTTCCCCTCCCCACCCCCCGCAACCGACCGGATCGAGGAAGCATGACAGATTTCATCATCATCGGCGGCGGCATCGCCGGCATCTCGGCCGCGGCCCGCCTGTCAGACCTCGGCTCGGTCACCCTGCTCGAAGCCGAACCCGCCTTTGCCCACCACGCCTCGGGCCGCTCGGCAGCGCTTTATGAACCGCGCTACGGTGCGCCCGCCGTGGTGGAACTGTCCCTCGCCTCGGGCGAGCATTTCCGCAGCCTGCCGAACGTCCTGTCGCCGCGCGGCATCATGATCGTCGCACGCGAAGACGAAGCCGAAACGTTCCGCCTTGATGCCGCCGATATGGGCATGGACCCGATCACCCCGTCCGAAGCCCGCGCCATCGTCCCCATCCTGAACGACCGCGTCGCCTTTGCCGCCCATGCGCAGCACGCATGGGACATCGACACCGACCTGCTGATCCAGACCTTCGCACGCCACGCCCGCGCACAGGGCGCAACCCTCGTCACCAATGCCCCCGTCACCTCCATCACCCGCACCGCAACCGGCTGGCAGGTTATCGCAGGTGGACAGGATTACACCGCCCCCACCCTGATCAACGCCGCAGGCGCATGGGTCGACCGCGTCGCCGCACAGGCAGGCATCCAGCCCCTCGGCTTCCAGCCCAACCGCCGCTCCATGGCCCGCATCCCCGCCCCCGGCAGCCATGACGTATCGCGCTGGCCCATGATCTTCGGCACCGGCGAGACATGGTACGCCAAGCCCGACGCAGGCGCCCTCATCGTCTCGCCCGCCGAGGAACACCCGATGGACCCGCATGATGCATGGGCCGACGACATGGTGCTTGCCGAAGGCCTCGCCCGCTACGAAGCAATGGTCACCGAACCCGTCACCCGCCTGATCTCGAACTGGGCAGGCCTGCGCACCTTTGCCCCCGACCGCGTGTTGGTCATCGGGCGCGACAGCCGCGATCCGTCCTTTTTCTGGCTGGCAGGACAAGGCGGCTACGGCTTCCAATCCTCTCCCGCGGCCAGCCAACTCGCCGCAGACCTGATCGCAGGCCGAAAGCCCGATCTCGCGCCCGACCTCGTCGCCGCCCTGTCCCCCGCCCGCTTCGGCTGACCCGAACCCGAAACCCGCAACGGCGCACAGCCGCCAGCGCAAACAAGAAAGAACGAGTATTTGGGCAAGGGTGAACAACAAGCGCAGCGTTAACCTTAACGCGCCGCCGTTAACCTTAATGCCGCCCGTTCACCTTTGCCCAAATACGCGCGGCGCAACGCTCAGGCCAAGGCATACCGCTACACAAACCATCCGTGCAGATATGCCGCGCACCGCACAACCGGCAGGTGACAAGCCCAGCCGCTTCATGGCACCATGCGTCCATGATCCGCGCCGCCCTCTCCCTGCTCGTGCTTTCCCTTACGCTCGCAGCCTGCGGCGGACGTCCGGTGCCGGTCGTCACTGCCCCCGAAGCCTACGGCCAACCCGCCCCGCGCCTGAACTTCGCCGACACCGCCCCGCATGATTTCGGCTGGAAAAGCCCGCGCAACCACCCCGTCCACGGCATCGACGCCTCGCGCCATCAGCCTGAAATCGACTGGCGCACCGCCCGCGAAAGCGGCGTCACCTTCGCATGGCTGAAAGCGACCGAAGGCGGCGACATCCTCGACCCCGCCTTCCGCGACAATTGGCGCGCCGCCCGCCGCGCAGGCGTGGCCCACGGGGCTTACCATTTCTTCTACCATTGCCGCGCCGCCGCCGAACAGGCGCGTTGGTTCATCCGCAACGTCCCGCGCGACGCAAATGCCCTTCCCCCCGTGCTCGACCTTGAATGGACCCCGTTTTCGCCCACCTGCACGATCCGCCGGTCGCCGTCGGTCATCCGTTCCGAAGCCCGCATCTTCCTGCAAGCCATCGAAGCCCATTACGGCAAACGCCCGCTGATCTACACCAGCATCGATTTCTACCGCGACAACCAGCTTTGGCGCGTCGGCTCCTACGATTTCTGGCTCCGCTCCGTCGCCGCCCACCCCGACGAGATTTACGGCGGCCGGCCCTGGACCTTCTGGCAATACAGCGCCACCGGCTCCGTCCCCGGCATCCCCGGCGAGGTGGACCTGAACACCTTCAACGGCAGCGCCGCCCAATGGCAGGCATGGCTGGCCGCGAATTCAGGCTGAACCCAACCTGACCGCGCCTGCAAAACGCGCCAGCTTGGCACGGTCGGCCAGCAAGATCTTCCGTAAGCTCAGCGGAATTTCCAGCTGCACGCCCTCCCCGCTGCACCCGCGATTGCAGATGTTCATCGGGTGCAGCCCTTTCATCGTTCCGGTTGCCACGGTCGCTTCGAACCCCGCCCGCCGCAATGCGTCGACCACCGCCTGCTTGCGCCGCAGGTCACGCCCGCCCACCCAAACCGTCGCGACATCGTTTCGCCCGCCCTGTAAATCCTTGCGCCCATGCACCGCAACGATCCGGTCAACCTGCGCCGCCAAGCCCAAGGCCAGTGGCTCGTCAAAATTCTCCGAGGTGACGTGCAACACCGCGTTCCCGTCCGGTTTCATCCCCTCGAAAAGATAAAGCGGCACCTCATGCCCTGCGATGGCAGTCGCGATCTGCGATGTCCCCGCCTCGATACCCCCACCATGCGGCGCCATCACCGCATAGAAACCCTCACGTCCAGAAACGACGATCCGGTAATCCACGCCCTCGCTCTCGTGCGCGCTCAAAGCAGCGAAATTCGCATAGCTATCGACCATCACCAAACCCCGTCACCGGCACACCGCCATAAACCACGAAAAAGGGGCAAAGCCAAAGCTCCGCCCCTTCATCTGTTCTGAAATATCCCGGGGGTGCGGGGGCTGGCCCCCGCCGTTTTGGCTACGTGCGGGGGCTGGCCCCCGCTGTTTCGGGCGCGTGCGGGGGCTGGCCCCCGCTGTTTCGGGCGCGTGCGGGGGCTGGCCCCCCGCTCCCGCCCGTTCAGCCGTCCAGCCGTATCCGCGCGTTCGACGGGTCGAACGGGCTGTCCTCGACCACCACGGCATCCCACAACTCGCGGTTCATCCGCACCTGCATCTTGGTGCCGACTTCGGCGAGGTCAGACCGCACATAGCCCATGCCGATCTGCTTGCCGAAAGCCACCGAATACCCGCCCGAAGTCAGACGCCCGATCTTCTCGCCATTCACCACCAGCGCTTCCTTGCCCCAGGGGTCGGTGTCGGCAGGCCCGTCGATCAGCACGGTCACGCACTTGGAACGAATCCCCGTCGCCAGCATCGCCGCCTTGCCCTGAAACTCTTTCGACAGGTCCACGAAACGGTCCAACCCCGCCTCCAGCGGCGTCGCATCGCGGCCCAATTCGTTGCCGAAGGCGCGATAGGATTTCTCCTGCCGCAGCCAGTTCTGCGCCCGTGCGCCCACCAGCTTCATCCCGTGCTTGGCCCCTGCCACCATCAACTGGTCCCACAGATACCGCTGCATCTCGATCGGGTGGTGCAATTCCCAACCCAATTCGCCGGTATAGGCCACGCGGATCGCATTGACGGGGCACATCCCCAATTCGATCTTCCGCGCCGAAAGCCACGGGAACCGCTTGTTGGAAAGCACCGTGTCGGGGTCGGCATCCTTGACCAACTCGCGCAGGATCGCGCGGGAATTCGGCCCCGCCAGCGCGAACACGCCCCACTGGGTGGTGACGTCATGGATGTCGATATGCCCGAATTGCGGCGCCATATCCTCGGCGCATTTGCGCAGGTAATCGCCGTCATAGGTCGTCCACGCACCCGCCGACACAAGGTAATAGTCGTTCTCGCCATTGCGGACGATTGTGTATTCCGTCCGCGTCGTCCCCGCAGGGGTCAGCGCATAGGTCAGGTTGATCCGCCCCACCTTGGGAAGCGCGTTGCAGGTGAACCAGTCAAGGAACGCCGTCGCCCCCGGCCCGCGCACCAGATGCTTGGTGAACGCCGTGGCGTCGATCAACCCCGCCGTCTCGCGGATCGCGCGTGCCTCGTCCACCGCATATTGCCACCAGCCGCCACGGCGGAAGCTGCGCGCATTGTGGTCGAAATCGGCAGGCGCATCCTTCGGCCCATAGTAAATCGGCCGCTCCCAGCCGTTGACCTGCCCGAACTGTGCGCCCAAAGCCGCCTGACGGTCATAGACCGGCGCCGTCCGCAGCGGGCGGCAGGCTTCGCGCTCCTCGTCCGGGTGGTGCAGAACAAAGACATGCTCGTAGCATTCCTCGTTCTTGCGCGCCGCGTATTCGGTCGTCATCCAGTTGCCGTAGCGACGCGGGTCAAGGCTGGCCATATCGATCTCGGCCTCGCCGTTCACCATCATCTGCGCCAGATAATAGCCCGTCCCGCCTGCCGCCGTGATCCCGAAGGAAAAGCCCTCGGCCAGCCACATGTTGCGCAAGCCCGGCGCAGGCCCGACCAGCGGGTTGCCATCGGGCGTATAGCAGATCGGACCGTTGAAATCGTCCTTCAACCCGACCGTCTCCGATGACGGCAGGCGATGGATCATCGACATGTATTCCGCCTCGATCCGCTCGAGGTCCAAGGGGAACAGGTCCGCGCGGAACCCCTGCGGCACGTCATACAGGAACCGCGCAGGCGCGTTGCGCTCATACGGCCCCAGAATCCAGCCGCCGCGCTCTTCGCGTACATACCACTTGGCATCGGCATCGCGCAGCACCGGATGCTGCGGGTTGGTCTTGCGCCATTCCACCAAGGTCGGGTCCGGCTCGGTCACGATATACTGGTGCTCGACCGGAATCGCCGGAATCTTGATCCCCAAAAGCCGCGCCGTGCGCTGCGCGTGGTTGCCGGTGGCGGTGACCACATGCTCGGCATGGATTTCGAACTTGTCGTCCGACGGCACAAGGTTGCCACCCTGCTCCACCATCCGCGTGCAAGACACGATCCATTCAGCACCCGTCCAGCGATAGGCATCGACCTGAATCCGCCGCTCGATCGTGGCCCCCAACTGCCGCGCGCCCTTGGCCATGGCCTGCGTCACGTCGGCGGGGTTGATATAGCCGTCCTGCGGATGGAAGATCGCGCCCTTCAGATCATCGGTCCGCACCAGCGGCCAGCGGTCTGCAATCTGCTTGGGCGTCATGAACTCGTGATACACCCCCGCCGTTTCCGCGACCGACGAATACAGCATGTATTCGTCCATCCGCTCCTGCGTCTGCGCCATCCGCAGGTTGCCCACCACATAGAAGCCGGGGTTCAGCCCCGTCTCGGCCTCGAGCCCCTTGTAGAAATCGACCGAGTATTTGTGGATATGGGTCGTCGCGAACGACATGTTGAACAGCGGCAACAGCCCCGCCGCGTGCCATGTCGAACCTGCGGTCAACTCGTCGCGCTCGACCAGCATCGTATCCCACCCCGCCTTGGCAAGGTGATAGGCAATCCCGTTCCCGACGGCACCGCCACCGACGACAAGAGCTTTGACATGGGTTTTCATGGGGAACGACTCCGGTCGCTGAAATGGTTTGCCCCTATCTGCCCGAACCGGACGGGAACGGGCAAGTCAACCCGACCCTTGGCAGCGAAAAACGACATCCATGTCATAAGCGCGACTTTGTCGCGCCAGCGACCACCCGCGAGGGGGGCTGTCTGCCCCCCACGGCCTGACGGCCTCCCCCCGAGGATATTTGTACAAGCATGAAAGCGAAAACAAAGACCACGCCCGACCGCGCCGCGCCCCCTCTCCCCTTGGGGGAGAGGGCCGGGGTGAGGGGGGGCAGGTTAGCCCCGCCGCATCCGCCCCAGACTTGCCGACAGCGCGAACAGCACCGCCGCCACGGCAATGATCGACGGCCCCGCAGGCGTGTCCTGCCACAGCGAAAGTTGCAAACCGCCCAAGGCCGCGCCCGCGCCGATCAGCGTGGCAAGCACCGCCATGCTTTCGGGGTTGCGCGCCATGCCCCGCGCCGCCGCTGCCGGAATGATCAGCATCGCCGCGATCAGCAGCGCCCCCACCACCTTCAGCGCCACCGCCACCACCAAAGCCAGCGCCAGCGTCAGCACCAGCCGTTCACGGTCGGGGTTCAGCCCCGAGGCATGCGCCAGATCGGCGTTCAGCGTCGCCGTCAGCAGCGCCTGCCAGCGCCAGACCAAAAGCCCCAGCACCAGCGCAGCGCCACCCCAGATGAACGCCAGATCGGCCCGCGACACGGCAAGGATGTCGCCGAACAGATAGGCCTGCAAATCCGTGCGCGCGCCCGGCACGAAACTGACCGCGACCAGCCCGATGGCCAGCGCCGAATGCGCCAGCACGCCCAGCGTGGTATCCATCGCCCAACCCCGCGCGGCCAGCGTCGACACCGTCACCGCCATCGCCAGCGCCACCGCCAGCGTGCCCGCGCCCACCGGCAGATCGGTCGCCAGCGCCAGCGCCACGCCCAGAATCGCCGCATGCGCCGTGGCATCCCCGAAATAGGCCATCCGCCGCCAGACGACGAAAGACCCCAAGGCCCCCGTCGCCAAGGACAGGCCCACACCGGCAAGGCTTGCGCGGATCAGGAAATCGTCAAGCATGGTCGTGATGGGCATGGTCGTGTTCCGCGTGGTGGTCGTGGGGGTGAAGCGCCTGCCGGTCGTCGCCGCCGTGGCTGTGGTCATGCACATGCTGGTAAAGCGCCAGCGCGCCCTGCGTGCCCAGCCCGAACAGCGCCCGATATTCCGGCGCGGTCGACACCACGCGCGGCGTCCCCTCGCAGCAGATATGCCCGTTCAGACAGATCACGCGGTCCGACGCCGCCATGACCACGTGCAGATCGTGGCTCACCATCAGCACGGCAACGCCCGTCTCGCGCCGCACCTCCTCGATCAGCCGGTAGAACGCCGCCTCGCCGGGTTGGTCCAGCCCCTGTGTCGGCTCGTCCAGCACCAGCACCTGTGGCCGCGCCAGCAGCGCCCGCGCCAACAGCACCCGCTGGAACTGCCCGCCCGACAGATCGCCCATCTGCCGCGCCGCCACGTCGGGCACCCCCACCCGCGCCAGCGCCGCCGCCGCCTCGGGGTCGCCCACCCGCAGCGGCAGCGACAGGAACCGCCGCACCGTCATCGGCAGCGACCTGTCCACCGCCAGCCGCTGCGGCACATAGCCCACGCGCAGCCCCTTGGCCCGCGTGACTGTTCCCGCAGCCAAGGGCAATATCCCCAAAAGCGCCCGCAGCAGCGTCGATTTGCCCGATCCGTTCGGTCCCAGAATCGTGACGATCTCGCCCGCCTCGACCCGCATCGTCACGCCCGTCAGCACCTCGGTCCCGTCCAGCCGCACCGTCAGCCCCCGCGCATCGATCAGGCTCATGCCGCAGCCCCTTCGCCCTGCACGTCACGGCAGCGCGGGCACAGCCCCGCCGCCTCGACGGTGCTGCGGTCGATCTCGAAGCCCAGCCCTTCGGCCGCCACGCCCAGCGCCGCCCGCACGGGCGCCGCCTCGGCCTCGGCCACCGCATGGCAGCCCGTGCAGATCAGGAACACCGGCGTATGCGCCTCGCCCGGATGCATGCAGGCCGCAAAGGCGTTCAGCCGCTGGATACGGTGCGCAAGCCCCTGTTCCACAAGGAAATCGAGCGCACGGTAAGCCACGGGCGGCTGGTTGCCGAACCCGTCCGCCGCCAGCCGCTGCAACACGTCATAGGCCCCCATCGCCCGATGCTCTTCCAGCAGTATCTCCAAGGCCCGCCGCCGCACCGGCGTAAGCCGCACGCCTTGCACGCCAGCCAGCACCTCGGCCCGCCCCATCACGTCCGAAGCGCAATGCGCGTGGTCGTGGCGGGCAAAGGCCACCTCGGGCGCCGCGGCACAACCGGGGCAGGCGTCGGAATGGTCGTGCATGGCTTGGGCCTCTTGACATGTTATAGTATAACATACACAAGCCTTCCCGACATCACAAGAAGGCCGAAGCGATGCGTTATATCATATCACTTGTCCTGACCAGCCTTAGCCTCTCGCTGTCGCCTGCCGCAGCGCAGGTGCCCGATGTCGTGACCGACATTCCCCCCGTGCATGCCCTCGTCTCGCAGGTGATGGGCGACCTTGGTACGCCCGTGCTGCTGTTGACCAAGGGCGCGTCCGAACACGACTTCCAGCTTCGCCCCTCGCAGGCGCAGGCGTTGGCCGATGCCGAACTGGTGGTCTGGATCGGTCCCGAACTGACCCCGTGGCTCGACCGCGCCCTCACCAGCCTGTCGGATGCCCGAACCCTCGGTCTGCTCGACTCACCCGAAACGCTGCGCCGTGCCTTCAGCGCCGATGGCGCGCATGTCCACGCCGCCGACGCAACACCCGATACCGACGGCGACAGCCATACCGGCACCGACCCCCACGCATGGCTCGACCCTTCCAATGCCAGAATCTGGCTCGGGCTGATCGCCGCCAACCTCTCGGCCCTCGACCCCGCCAACGCCGCGACCTATGCCGCAAATGCCGCAACGGCCCGCGATGCGATCGACGCGCTCGACACCCGTATCGCCGCCGTGCTGGCTCCGGTCAAAGACGGGCGCGTCGTCGCCTATCACGATGCTTACGGCTATTTCGCCGCGCATTTCGGCCTGTCTGTGACCGGCTCGGTCGCGCTGGGCGATGCCACGGCACCGGGCGCTGCCAAACTGGCGGCGCTGCAAGACCTGCTGGCAGGCGGCAGCACCGGCTGCATCTTCCCCGAAGCGCAGCATGATGCCGCCCTGCCGCGCCAATTGGCCGAAGCCACGCGATTGCGGCTCGGCACACCACTCGATCCCGTCGGATCGACCCTGACGCCGGGACCGCAGGCCTATGACACCCTGCTTACAACCTTGGCGTCCGACATCGCCACCTGCCTTGCGCCATAGCGCTTCCCGCCAAACCATGCCAATCCGCGCGCCACGCCACCGCCCCGCTCTTGACCGCGCCACCCGCGCGCGTCACCACTTGCGGCGGGGACAGGTGGGGCTTTCGACATGATGGACAGACAGATCGGAATCGCACCCTTTGGCGTCACGGCCAAGGGTGAAGCGGTCAGCCGTATCACGCTCGGACAGGGTGATCTCAGGGTCTCGCTGCTCACATGGGGCGCGGTGCTTCAGGGCGTCTGGCTCGACGGTGTGGCGCATAACCTCACCCTCGGCTCCGACCGCCTGTCGGATTACGAAGGCGACATGCGCTATCACGGATCGCTGATCGGACCGGTGGTCAACCGCCTGACCGGGGCCAAGGCACCCGTGGCGGGCCACGTCCAAACCTTCGAAACCAATTACAACGGCCGCCACACCCTGCACAGCGGCACGGCGGGAACCCATCTCAAGGTCTGGACCCTGGCCGAAGTGTCCGAACGCGCCTGCACCCTGCGCCTCGACCTTCCCGATGGCGAAGGCGGCTTTGCAGGCAACCGCCGCGTCACGGCACAATACAGCCTTGCCGAAGGCAATGTCCTGTCGCTCGACCTGACGGTCACGACCGATCGCACCACGCTGGTCAACTTTGCCAACCACAGCTACTGGAACCTCGACGGCAGCGAAACCTACGCAGGCCACCGCCTGCGTGTCGCCGCCGACCGCTATCTTCCCACCACGCCCGATTTCACACCCACGGGCGAGATTCGTGCCGTCGCGGGCAGCGACCTCGACTTCACCACCCCGCGCCCCATCGCCCCCGGCGCGCCGCTGTTCGACACCTGTTTCTGCCTGCCCGATGCGCCCCCGACCCTGCGCGAGGCACTGGTCCTGACAGGCCGTTCGGGCATTTCCATGCGCGTCAGCACCACCGAACCCGCAGTTCAGGTCTATGACGCCCGCGATGCCCGCCGCCCCGGCGGTGGCCCGCACGAAGGGCTGGCCATCGAAGCCCAGAACTGGCCCGACGCGCCGAACCATCCGGGCTTTCCCTCGATCGAACTCGACCGCGGCAAGGTATACCACCAGATCACCACATGGCGCTTTTCCACGGGCGAGGTCGACCGCTTGGGCGGCACCGCCCTCTACCCGCGCAACCCGTAAACGCGGACTCGGTTTCTTAACCTTGCGTTAACCTTCCGCCGCCACTCTGACCCCGGCGCAGCATCGGGCGCTTCGTCCGGCATGCGCCGGGGCAAGGGAAAGCGGCGTGGCAGCGACCGGAACGTTACAACGGGGTATCCGGGCGCCCTTTGGCCCCGCCTCTTCCGACATCACCGGCGGCACCGGCAACGACACCTTGACCGGAACGCCCCTCGCCAGCCTGTTCGGCGGCGCGGGCGATGACAGTTTGCAAGGCGGGGCGCTGCTGTCGGGCGGCTCTGGCAACGATATACTCACCACCCTTGCAGGGGCGGCGATGCTCACGGGTGGCGCGGGTCGCGATACCTTCGTCCTCGGCCTCGCCCCGCCCGGTTCCACCACGACGATCAGCGACTTTGCCGCCGCCACCGACCGCCTGCGCCTTTATCTCGGCCCCGTCGCGCTTTTGCCCTCCCTCGCCTCGCTTGCCACCGTCACCCCTCAGGGTCTGCGCCTGTCCCTCTCGGGTGGTGATGTGCTTTTGCCCGGTCTTTCAGCCCTTCCCCCCGTGGCCAGCGTCGAATTCGTCACCGACGACCTGTTTTCCGGCACCACCGGCAACGACCTGCGCGCCGCAGGCTGGGGAAACGATACCCTTTCCGGCGGCGGCGGAAATGACTCCCTGTCGGGCGAAGGCGACGCCGACCTGCTCGACGGCGGTTCCGGCCGCGACAGCCTGACCGGCGGCGGCGGCAGCGACAGCCTCACAGGCGGTTCGGGCAATGACACCCTGTCGGGCGACGATGGCGACGACCTGCTCTACGGCGGCCTTGCCCCCGATGCCGCACCACCCTTCTCGCTCGAACGCGACAGCGATCTCGTGTCTGGCGGCGCCGGAAACGACACGCTGTCCGGCGGTTCCGGCAACGACAGCCTTTACGCAGGCACCGGCAACGACAGCGCCGATGGCGGTGCCGCGTCCGATCTCGTCTCGGGCGGCACCGGCGACGATACGGCTTCGGGCGGCGGCGGGGCCGATACCCTGCGCGGCGACGATGGCCACGACCGGCTTTCCGGCGGCGACGGGGCCGACCGCCTCGAAGGCGGCTCCGGCAACGACCTTCTCGACGGCGGCGCAGGCCGCGACCTGCTTTACGGCGGCACGGGCAACGACACGCTGACCGCCGACAGCCCCGATCCCGCCTTTGCCGATACGGTCTACGGTGACGACGGTGCCGATCTCGCCCATCTCGGCGGCGGGTCCGACATCGGTTACGGCGGCACGGGAAACGACACCCTTTTTGGCGAAGACGGCGCCGACACCCTGAACGGCGATGCCGGAAACGACCGGCTCGACGGCGGCACCGGCGATGACGCCCTGTCGGGCGGCATCGGGTCCGACACCCTCGCAGGCGGGATCGGTGACGACACCCTCACAGGCGGGATCGGCGACGACTGGCTTTCCGATGCCAGCGACCGCAACCTGTTCTTCGGCGGCAGCGGGCGCGACACGATCTTCGGCGCATCTGTCGGCCCCCCGTTCGACCTCGCCTCCGATACGGTCTTTGGCGGCCTTGGCGACGACCATGCCGAAGGCGGCGAAGACGCCGATTCCCTGTCCGGAGACAGCGGCAACGACGCCCTCTTCGGGGGCGGCGGCGATGACACGCTCGACGGTGGCGCAGGCAATGACGCGCTTTACGGCGGCAACGGTGCCGATCTGCTCATGGGTCAATCGGGCGATGACATCCTGTCAGCCGCCGGACAGGGGGCCGAACTTTTCGGCGGCGACGGTGCCGATACGCTTGTCGCCCCCGCTTGGGACACGGCGCTGTTCGGCGGCATCGGAAACGACCAGCTCCGCCTCGCCCGGACCGACGGATCGGGCAGCGCATGGGCCGAAGGTGGCCTTGGTGCCGATACGTTCCTCATCCCCCTCGATGCCACGGCCTTGATCGTCATCGACGATTTCTCCTTCGCACAGGGCGACCGTCTGGTCTTTACCGGTGCCGATGCAGCCGCATCCCCCCTGTTGAACCATCTCGTCGCGGCCCCCGCCGACCCGTCGGGCAATGCGATTTTCCAGATCGGCGGCCTGCGCTTGGTGCTGTCGGGCTATAGCGCCCCTGCGGCCCTTGCCCTGTTCACGGCACATCCCGCCGCCCTCGGCGCGGCGACCGCCACCGCCACGCTGAACGCCACCGCGTCGGGCGGCCTCCTGTCCACCCTGACCGACGCAAGCCGCTTCTTCGGTCAGGGACACGACAGGCTTCAGGGCCTGTCCGGTGCCGACAACCTGCGTTCGGGCGCAGGCGATGACCTGCTTTCCGGCGGCGGCGGCAACGACACGCTCGATGCGGGCGACGGCAACGACACCCTGCAGGGCGACGGCGGCTCTGACCAGTTGTTCGCAGGCGCGGGCGACGATAGCCTGATCCTGTCAGGCGATGGCGACACCGCCACGGGTGGCCTCGGCTGCGACACCTTCCGTGTCGACCTCACCCTGTCGGGCCAGCACCGGATCACCGATTTCAACCCCTCCTTCGACCGGCTCGACCTTTCGCTGGGTGGCGGTCTGAATGGCGATACGCTTTTGTCCTCTGCCCGCATCCTCGGCGGCAACCTGATCCTCGGCACAGGCGCTGCCACGCTGGTGCTGTCGGGCATCACCGCCCCCTCCGCCCTCAACCCGCTCACCCTCTCCGTCACCCTCGTCACCACGGGCGACAGGCTGCTGGCTGGCGGATCGTCGGCCGAAACCCTCGTCTCGCGCGACGGCCAATCCACGCTCGATGGCGGCGCGGGCGACGATACGCTGCACGCCAGCGCCGATGGCTCCACCCTGATCGGCGGCACGGGGGCCGATGTGCTTTACGGCGGGGCGGGGGCCGACAGCTTCGTGTTCCGCTCCGACGGACAGGATGGCGACGACAGGGTGATCGGCTTCGTCAGCGGAACCGACCTTGTCCGCCTGACCGGCAGCACCGACTATGCGCTGGTGCAAGACGGCGATACGACACTCCTGACCCTTGGCACCCATGTCGTCACCTTCCAGAACGCGGCGCTGCAACCGGCCGACATCCTGCTTGTGTGATCAAATCCCCGCCCCGCCCGCCGCGCGGAACCATTGCACGATCTTGGCCCGCTCCTCCGGCTCGATATTGCTCAGGTTCGCGGGCGGCATCGCATGGGTAATCCCCGCCTGCATGTAAATCCGCCGCGCCGCATGAGCGATCTGCGCGGGCGTCTCCAGCACCACCCCCTTGGGCGGCCAATACAAGCCCTCCCAGCCCGGTTCGGCGGCATGGCACATGCTGCACCGCCCCTGCACGATGCCCACCACATCGTCGAACCCCTCGGCACTGGCAAAAACCACCGCCTCGCCGTTCATCGCCGTATCGTCCACATGCCGCATCGGTGCCGTCGACAGCCACGCGATCACCAGAAACAACAGCACCGTAACCCCCCAGGTCCAATGCGGGCTGCCCTTTCCGGCATGACGCGTGTTGAACCAGTGCCGGATCGTCACCCCCATTAGGAACACAAGGCTCGCGATCACCCAGTTATACTGCGTGGCAAAGACCAGCGGGTAATGGTTCGACAGCATCAAGAACAGCACCGGCAAGGTCAGATAGTTGTTGTGCGTGCTGCGCTGCTTGGCGATGCGCCCGTATTTCGGGTCCGGTACCCGCCCCGCCTTCAGGTCGGCCACCACGATCTTCTGGTTGGGAATGATCACCATGAACACGTTGGCCGACATGATCGTCGCCGTGAACGCCCCCAGATGGATCAGCGCCGCACGCCCCGAAAACACATGCGTATAGCCCCACGCCATCGCCACCAGCACCCCGAACAGCGCCACCATCACCGCCGTCTGGTTGGCATTCACGAACACGCGGCAGATCGTGGTATAAACGACCCAGCCGAACACCAGCGAGGCCAGCGAAATCGCCACCGCCTGCCACGCCGTCAACGCCATCACCTGCGGATCGATCAGATAAAGCTCGGACCCAAGGTAATAGACCAGCACCAGCATCGCAAAACCCGACAGCCACGTGGCATAGCTCTCCCACTTGAACCATATCAGGTGCTCGGGCAGCCGTTCCGGCGCCACCAGATATTTCTGGATATGGTAGAACCCGCCCCCGTGAACCTGCCACTCCTCGCCATAAGCGCCCACAGGCAGGTCGGGCGACTTGCGCAGCCCAAGGTCCAGCGCGATGAAATAGAACGACGACCCGATCCACGCGATGGCCGTGATCACATGCGTCCAGCGGGCGGCGATCTCGACCCATTCCCACAGCACAGCCCAATCATACATCGCAGCGACCCCTTTGCTTTTGCAGCGATGCTATACCCACCGGCATTCCTCTGTTAATCCGGCAAATAGCCCAACACTTTCAATCGGGGCCAATAAATGGGGGCAAGCCCGCGATGTCTTACGTCAACAACATCCGCATGTTCGTCCGCGTCTACGAATTGGGCAGTATGAGTGCGGCCGCCCGCGACCAGCGCTGTTCGCCCGCCGTCGCCTCGGCCCGCATATCCGAGCTTGAAAAGCACCTCGGCGTGCGGCTGTTCAACCGCACCACCCGCTCGCTGCAACCCACCGAAAACGGCCGCATCTTCTACGAAGGCGCACGCAAGGTGCTTGAATCGATAGACGAAGCCGAAGCCGCCGTGATGGATGTCACGCAAAACCCGCGCGGCACCATCTTCGTCGCCGCCCCCCTCGGCATCGGCCGCCGCTTCATCGCGCCCCACGTGCCGCTGTTCAAAGACCTCTACCCCCAGATCGACGTGCGCCTTCGCCTGTCGGACCGCACCATAGATGTCACGACCGAAGGCCTCGACGTCGCCTTCCACCTCGGCCTGCTCGAAGATTCCACGCTCAAGGTCCGCCTCGTGGCCGATTGCCCCCGCGTCCTGTGCGCCGCCCCCGCCTATATCGAACGGCGCGGCAATCCGCTCGACGGCGCGGCCCTCGTGGCCGACCGCCACGACTGCCTCAACCTCCGCTTTCCGGGCGCGAAAGAGTTCCAGTGGAACCTCCTCACCCCCGAAGGCCCGCGCCGCTTCGAAATATCAGGCCCCTTCGAATCCGACGACGGCGACGTGCTCACCGGCTGGGCGATCGACGGGCGCGGCATCGTCATGAAACCCATCTTCGAAATTGCCGACCACCTGCGCACCGGCCGCCTGATCCCGGTCTGCACCGCCACACCGCCCATGCCCACCCAGCTTTCGGTCCTGTCGCAACACCGCCGCCTGAAAGACCCCAAGGTGCGCCTCTTCACCGATTTCATGGCCTCCCACTGCCGCGACGAACTGCGCCGCGCCATGGCGGGCCTTGCCGCGGGCTGAGTTTCGCCCCGCTCCTAAGATATCACCGATAGCAGCCGTAATGCCCTTCAAAGGGAGTGCAACATGGCCAGCATCATCATCCGCAACCTCGAAGACGACGTGAAAACCCGCCTCAAACAACAGGCCGCCGCCAACCTGCGCTCGATGGAGGACGAAGCCCGCCACATCCTGCGCGCCGCCCTCGGTGCCACCGACCCGACCGCCGATCTCGGCCAGCAGATCCACGCCCGTTTCGCAGGTCTGAACCTTGCCACCCTGCCGCTTCCGGTGCGCCAATGATCCTGCTCGACACGCCCGTTCTGGCCGAACTCCTCACCGCCGATCCCGCGCCACGGCTGCTTTCATGGTTCGCCGCCCAACCTGCAGCCGCGCTTTACGTCTCTTGCCTGACCGAAGCCGAACTTCTCACCGCCGCCCTGCGCCAACCGCAGGCCAAACAGGTGATAGCATCGATAGACGCCATGATGGACGCCGACTTTTCCGGTCGCATCCTGCCCTTCGACAGCGCCGCCGCCCGCGACCTCGCCGCCATCAACGCCCGCGCCGCCCTGCCCATGGCCACCGCCATGACCGCCGCCATCGCCCGCGCCAACGGCGCGACGCTGGCCACCACCACGCCCGAAGCCTACGCCGCCACCGGCATCGAAACCGTCAACCCCTACGACCCGCGATAGGTGGAATAGGCAAAGGGCGAAATCAAGAGCGGCACATGGTAATGCGCCTGCGCGTCCGGCACGCCGAAGCGGATCGGGATTTCGTCCAGAAACAGCACCTCGCCCTCGGCCTGCCCCGTCCGGCGCAGATACTCGCCCGCGCAGAACACCAGCTCATAGCTCCCCGCCTCCAGCGGCGTCAGCATCGGCGCATCGGTCCGCCCGTCCGCATTCGTCACCGTCTCGGCAATCTTGCGGTGGCTGTTGCCGCTCACGCGGTACAGCATGATCCGCACCCCCGCCGCGGGCTTGCCCCGCGCCGTATCCAGCACATGCGTCGTCAACCGTCCCGCCATCGCACCCTCCGTTTTGCGCAGCATAGCCGCATTTTCAAGCAAAGCGCGACCGCCCCGCCCCCGAAAAACTCTTACTCGGATTTTTTGATAAACCCCGCCCGTTTTCCGTCCTAAGCTCCGCTCCGACTGGCAAATCAAGGAAATCCCACGTGAACCGTTACCCCCGCGATTTCCGAGGCCACGGACCGAACGCCCCCGATGCACAATGGCCCGACGGTGCCAAGATCGCCGTCTCGCTCGTGCTCAACTACGAAGAGGGCGGCGAAAACAACATCCTGCACGGCGATGGCCAATCCGAAGCCTTCCTGTCCGACATCGCCGGTGCCGCCCCGTGGCCGAACCAGCGCCACTGGAACATGGAATCGATCTACGATTACGGCGCCCGCGCCGGTTTCTGGCGCCTGCACCGCCTGTTCACCGAACGCGGCATCCCCGTCACCATCTACGGCGTCACCTCGGCCCTTGCCCGCAACCCCGAACAGGTCGCCGCGATGAAGGCCGCAGGCTGGGAAATCGCCTCCCACGGCCTCAAATGGGTCGACCACCGCGACATGCCGCCGGAAGAAGAGGCCCGCCAGATCGCAGAATCCTTCCGCCTGCATACCGAAGTCACAGGTGAACCCCCGCGCGGCTGGTATACGGGGCGCTGCTCCATGAACACCGTGCGCTTGACAGCCGAAACCGCACGGCTCGACTGGATCTCCGACACCTACGACGACGATCTCCCCTACTGGATGGAAGTCGGAGACCGCGACCAACTGGTGATCCCCTACACGTTAGAGGCCAACGACATGCGCTTCGCCACAGCACCCGGCTACATCACGGGCGAGCAGTTCTTCACCTACCTCAAGGACAGCTTCGACACCCTCTACGCCGAAGGCGAACAGGGCCGCGCCAAGATGTTCTCCATCGGCCTGCACAACCGCCTGATCGGCCGTCCGGGCAAGATCGCGGGCCTCAAACGCTTCCTCGACTACGCGCAAAGCCATGATGGCGTCTGGTTCCCCCGCCGCCTCGACATCGCGCAACACTGGGCCAAAACCCACCCCCACCACCGCATCGAACGCCCGTCGCAAATGACCCGCGACCGCTTCGTGGACCGCTTCGGCGGCATCGTCGAACACTCCCCTTGGGTCGCCGAACGCGCCCACGCGCTGGAACTCGGCCCCGCGCATGACAGCGCCACAGGCCTTGCCAACGCCCTCGCCCGCATCTTGCGCACCGCCAGCCCCGACGAACGCTTGGCGGTGTTACGCGCCCACCCCGACCTCGCCGGAAAGCTCGCAGCCGCCAAACGCCTCACCCCCGAAAGCACCGCCGAACAGGCCAGCGCCGCCCTCGACGCGCTGACCGACGAAGAACGCAGCCACTTCCAGCGCCTCAACACCGCTTACGTCGCCAAGCACGGCTTCCCCTTCATCATCGCCGTGCGCGACAACACCAAGGCTTCGATCCTGCACGCCTTCGAAACCCGCATTTCCAACGACACGCCCACCGAATTCGCCACCGCCTGCGCGCAGGTCGAACGCATCGCCGAACTCCGCCTCAAGGACATTCTCCCGTGACCAGCTATTACACGCCCCCCGGTGGCCTGCCGCCGCAAACCCAGCTCATGACCGGCCGCGCCGTCTTTACCGACGCCTATGCCTTCATCCCGCGCGGCGTCTTTTCCGATATCGTCACCAGCCTCCTGCCCGGCTGGCGCGATACCAAGCTGTGGCTCATCGCCCGCCCCATGTCGGGCTTTTCCGAAACCTTCAGCCAATACGTGGTCGAAATCGCCCCCGGCGGCGGCTCGGATGCGCCCGATCCCGATAGCGGCGTGCAACACGTGATCTTCGTCACCGGCGGCCGTCTCACCCTCACCATCGACGGGCAGGGGCACGCGCTCGACGAAGGCGGCTACGCCTATATCCCTGCCGGCGCCAAATGGACCCTGCTGGCCCAAGGCACCACCCCCGCCCGCTTCCACTGGGTCCGCAAACTCTACGAACCCGCCCCCGGCGTCGAACATCCCACCGCCTTCGTGACGAACGAAAAGACCCTCGAACCCACGGCCATGCCCGATACCAACGGCGTCTGGGCCACCACCCGCTTCGTCGACCCCTCCGACCTCCGCCACGACATGCACGTGAACATCGTCACCTTCCAGCCCGGCGGCACCATCCCTTTCGAGGAAACCCACGTCATGGAACACGGCCTTTACGTGCTGCAAGGCAAGGCCGTCTACAAACTCAACCAAGACTGGGTCGAGGTCGAGGCAGGCGATTTCATGTGGCTGCGCGCCTATTGCCCCCAAGCCTGCTACGCCGCAGGCCCCGGCCCCTTCCGCTATCTTCTCTACAAGGACGTGAACCGCCACGCCAAACTCCGCGGCCCCGGCGCTTTCGGTGCCCTTCGCTAACCTTTCCGTCCCCCGTTCTCCTTGTCTCAAATATCCTCAGGGGGGTGCGGGGGGCAGAATGCCCCCCGCTTCCGACAGGAACACCAGATGCGCGTGATCAAACCCGAACCCCTCACCGCTGCAGCCTTCGCCCCCTTCGGCGATGTGCTCGACGCCACGGGCGATTTCCGCCTCATCAACGCGGGCCTCTGCCAGCGCCATCACGACCGCGCCACGCTCGACTTCGGCCCCGCAGGCCGCGCCGGCATCTCGGTGTTCAAGGCCGAAGCCCGCAGCCTGCCCTATGCCTTCGACCTGATCGAACGCCACCCCGACGGCTCTCAAGCCTTTCTGCCCATGACCGCCGATCCCTTCCTCGTCATCGTCGCCACCGGCCCCGATGCCACCCCCCGCGCTTTTCTCACCTCTGGCACGCAGGGCATCAACCTGCACCGCGGCACATGGCACGGCGTGCTCACGCCCCTCGCCGCCCCCGGCCTTTTCGCGGTGGTCGACCGCATCGGCCCCACTCCCAACCTCGAAGAACACCGCTACCCTGCGCCCTACACCGTCGAGCTATGATCTAGGCACAACGCCGCAGCGCAGAATCGCGCTTGCCGCACCGATCACAAACGCGTAAAACCCCGCCATGCCGCCGCTGCCACGGCCGTGTATGGAGTGTCCGAAGACCCGCGCACGGGTCTCACCTGCCCGACGAGACGCGCCTAATTCCGGGCTGCTCGGTCACACACACCCTGTAAAATCCATGAACCAGATGAATGACCCCATTTTCGCGGCGTCAACCGAGCGTCAGTTGCCGCTCTTTGACGAAGACGAACTCGACATCGCCGCCTATCTGCGCGACGAGGGCGAAGAACATCACCCCGAAGTGCCCAAAAGCTTCGCCGCGCTGACCATCGGTGCCGTCGGCGTCGTCTATGGCGATATCGGCACCTCGCCGATCTACGCCCTGCGCGAAGCCCTGCGTCCCGTCGCCAAGGACGGTCTCGAACGGACTGAGGTTCTGGGTCTCCTCTCGCTTCTCGCATGGACGCTCATCCTCGTCGTCACCGTGAAATACGTCCTCTTCCTGCTGCGGCAGGACAACCGTGGCGAAGGCGGCGTTCTGGCGCTTTACACCCTCGCCCGCCTCGCCATCGGCCGCCGCTCCATTCCCACCCTCGTCCTCGCCATCGCTGGCGCCGCCCTCTTTGCAGGCGATGCCAGCATCACCCCCGCCATTTCGGTGCTGTCGGCTGTCGAAGGCGCAGGCCTCGTCTTTCCGCATCTCGACCATTGGGTCGTGCCGCTCACCATGGGCATCCTGTTCGGCCTGTTCTTCATCCAGCGGCAGGGCACCGCCCGCATCGCGGTTGCCTTCGGCCCGATCATGGCGATCTGGTTCACCATGCTGGGCGTCACCGGCCTGTGGCACATCATCGGCAATCCCGGCGTCCTTGCCGCGCTCAACCCCTATTACGGCGTGGAATTCCTGCTCGAACACCGCACCGTCGCCTTCGTCATCCTCGGCGCGCTCTCGCTGGCCGTGACAGGGGCCGAAGCGCTCTATGCCGATCTTGGCCACTTCGGGCGCAAGCCGATCATGGCCGCATGGATGCTGATGGTGTTTCCGGCCCTGATGCTCAATTACTTCGGCCAAGGTGCCCTCGTCCTGACAGACCCTTCCGCCCTCGAAGACCCGTTCTTCCGCCTCGTGCCTCCGGCTTTGCTGCCCTTCCTCGTGGCGCTGACCACGGCGGCGACCGTCATCGCCGCGCAGGCCGTCATTTCGGGTGCCTTCTCGATCACCCGCGCCGCCGTGCAACTCGGCCTGCTGCCCCGCCTGACCATCCGCCACACCTCGCATGACCAAAGCGGCCAGATCTACATCGCCGCGATCAACTGGGCGCAGCTTTTCCTTGTGCTCTGGCTGGTCGTCGCCTTCGGCAATTCCTCGGCCCTCGCCTCGGCCTATGGCATCGCGGTCACTGGCACGATGGTCGTCTCGACCGCGCTCTCGATCATCTATATGTCCAAGTCCGGTCAGGCCTCGCTCTGGGTCGCCATCGCCATCGCCGCCCCCATCGGCCTTCTGGAATACGGCTTCCTCGCCTCGAACATGACGAAAGTGACCGATGGCGGCTACGTCCCGCTGATCCTTGCCAGCATCGTCGGCCTGTGCATGTGGTCGTGGTGGCGCGGCACGCAGAACATGGTCGTCAAATCGCACAAGCAGATGGTCGGCCTGACCGGCTTTGTCCGCTCGATGAGCCATTCTTCCGTCCACATCGTCCCCGGCACCGCCTTCTTCCTGACGCCCGACCCGACGGTGGTGCCCTCGGCGCTTCTGCATAACCTCAAGCACAACCGCGTGCTGCACGAACAAAACGTGCTGCTGACGGTCGAAACCCTGCGCGTGCCCGTCGCCACCCCGGCCGAGCGCGCAACCTACGAACATCTCGACGGCCACTTCGGCCGCCTCACCCTGCGCTTCGGTTTCATGGAAACGCCCAACGTCTCGCGCGCCATGGTCAGCGCCCGCAAGGCGGGGCTGAAATTCGACGTAATGTCGTCCAGCTTCTTCCTTGGCCGCCGCCGTCCGGTCGTGACCGGCTCCTTCGGCATCGACCGCCTGCTTGACCGGATCTACGCCGCCCTGACACGGTTTTCCGCCGATCCGTCCGACTTTTACCACCTGCCGCGCGACCGCGTGGTCGAACTGGGCGAACGGGTGGCCGTCTAGGCCATCCGCCGCCCCATCAGGCTGGCAACATCGAGCATCCGGTTGGAAAAGCCCCACTCGTTGTCGTACCAGCCAAACACCCGCAGCATGCCGCCCGTGGTCAACCGCGTCTCGGGGCAGGCCATGACAATGCTTTCGGGCCGCGCCCGCAGATCGGTCGAAACCAGCGGCCGGTCTGTCGCCCCGATCACGCCGCCCGCACGTCGAAATGCGGCGTTCACCGCCTCTACCGTCACCGCCCGCCCGGTCATCACCGCCAGATCGACACAAGACACACTCGCCACCGGCACCCGCACCGCCGACCCCTCGATCCGCCCCGCCAGTTGCGGCAGCACCCTGTCGAGCAACCGGCTGGCCGAGGTCGTCGTCGGCACCATCGACAGCGCCGCCGCCCTGCTGCGCGGATAATCCGCCGCGGGCGCGTCCACCGTCGGCTGGCTGCCGGTATAGCAGTGAATCGTCGTCATCGACCCCGTCACCACACCCCAGGCCTCGTCGATCAGCTTGGCCAGCGGTGCCAGCGCATTCGTCGTGCAAGACGCGTTCGACACGATCCGTGCAGCGCCAAGCGCCCCCTCGTTGGCACCCAGCACCACCGTCACATCCGCCCCGCTCGATGGCCCCGAAACCAGCACGCGCCCCGCGCCCGCGGTCAGCCCCCGCGCGGCGACCTCGCGGCCATCCGCCCGCCCCGTGCATTCCATCACCACATCGACATGCCCCAAAGGCAGGCCCGATATATCCGGCGTGCGGTGCAGCGGAATGGCCCAGCCGTTCACGACCAGCGCCCCGCCCTCCAGCGCGACGCTGCCGCGCCACGGGCCAAAAACGCTGTCATATTCAAACAGATAGGCGCACATTTCAGCCGCCGCGATATCGTTGATACCAACGATCTCAAGCTCGGGCCACTTCTGCGGCGTCTCGGCCCATGCACGCAAGACAGACCGGCCGATCCGCCCGAACCCGTTCAGAAACACCCGCATCGCCGCGCCCCGCCCGTCCCAAATTCTTCCGCTCAAAGACCACGCAACGCACCGCACCGCAAACGGAATTTGACGCAAATTCCGCGCCGGTTTCTGACGCAGAAACCGCTGCCCAAGCGTCACGCCAGCCACCGATTTTTGCGTCAAACTTCGCCCTCAGACGGAAACCTCGTCGCCAAGCCCCCGCTCGGCCGCCCGCATCACCGCCATTCCTGCCACGGCAAGGTCTTGCAGCCCTACCCCCGTCCCGTCGAACAGCGTGATCTCGCCATCCCCTTGCCGCCCCTTGGCCGCCCCCGTCAAAACCTGCCCCAGCGGCGTGATCGCCCCCGCCTCCATCAGCCCCGCCGCCACCGCGTGCTGCGCCTCGCCAATCGTCACCGATTGCGCCACCTCGTCGGTAAACACCCGCGCCCGCGCGACCAGCGCCGCCTCGACCTCTTGCTTGCCCCGCGTGTCGGTCCCCATGCAGGCCAGATGCGTCCCCGCCGCCACATGCGCCGCCATCAGGCTTGCCACCTGCGACGAGGTGATGGTGACCACCACCCCCGCCTCGACCATCCGCTCCAGCGGCACCGCCTCAAAGGGCAGGCCCAGCGCGTCGGCCACCCGCGCCAGCCCCGCCAGCCGCTCGGGCGTCCGGTTCCAGCCGATCACCCGACGAAAGCGCCGCACCCGCGCCGCCGCCCGCAACTGGAACGCCGCCTGATGCCCCGCCCCCACGATGCCCAGCACATCGGCATCCGGCCGCGCCAACAGGTCGATCGACAGCGCCGCCGCCGCCGCCGTCCGCAGCGCCGTCAAAAGGTTCCCCCCCACCATCGCCACGGGCCGCCCGCTTTCGGGATCGAACAGGAACACGCTCGACTGGTGGTTGGTGATCCCCCGTGCCGCATTGCCCGGAAAGTACCCCCCCGCCTTCAACCCCAGCATCCCGCCCGACACATCGATGCCCGATTTGAACCCGTATTGCCGCCCGCCTCCCAGCGCCTCGCGCACCACCGGAAAGTTCCGCGCCTCGCCTTGCGCCATCGCGGCAAAGCACTCCGTCACCGCCGCCAAGGCATCCGCCTCGGAAACCAGACCCGCAATCAGCGCTTCGGGAACGATCAACATGGCGCGCGCCAATCGCTAAAAAAGAATGAACCCGGCGTTTCGCGCATCTGCATCACCTGTGCATCCCTCGTGTATCGGTCAATACGCCTTGCCGCGTGCCGAAACCGGCCAGACCACCTCGACCTTGCCGCCCCGCACGCCGACATACCAGTCATGCACATTGCAGGTCGGATCGCAGTGGCCCGGCACCAGTTTCAGCTTGTCGTTGACCCGCAATACCCCCTGCGGATCGTCGATAACCCCATGTTCGTCCGAGCATTTTATGTATTTCACATCGTCGCGCCCAAACACCACCGGCAACCCGCTATCGACCGACTGCGCCTTCAACCCCGCATCGCAGATCGCCCGGTCAGGCTTGGTATGGCTCATCACGCTCGTTAGGATGAACAGCGCATTCTCCCATTCCCCCCGGTCGATCCGGTTGCCATCCTTGTCCAGAATCCGGCCATAATCGGCATCCATGAACGCATAGGAACCGCACTGCAACTCGTTGTAAACGCCGGAATTTCCTTCGAAGTAATAGGAACCCGTGCCACCCCCGCCCACGATGTCGCATTCCAGCCCGACAGCCTTCAACCCCGCAACCGCATCGCGCACCATGGCCACCGCCACCGCAATCTTCGCCTCGCGGTCCTCATACCTGTCCAGATGCTGCATCGCCCCCTGATAGGCCTGAATTCCCGCGAATTTCAAACCCTTGGCCGCTGCAATCGCCTGCCCCAGCGCCACCACGGCCGGGGTCGTGGTCACCCCGCACCGCCCCGCGCCACAGTCGATTTCCACCAGACATTCGATCACCGTGCCATGCCGCACCGCCGCCGCCGACAGGTCGGCCACATTGGCCAGATCATCCACACAGCAGATCGCCCGCGCCCCCAGTTTCGGCAACCGCGCCAGACGGTCGATCTTGGCCAAGTCCCTGACCTGATTGGAAACCAGTACATCCTTGATGCCGCCACGGGCGAAAACCTCGGCCTCGCTCACCTTCTGGCAGCACACCCCGACCGACCCGCCCAACCGTTCCTGCAACAGCGCCACATCCACCGATTTGTGCATCTTGCCATGCACCCGATGCCGCACGCCCATCTGGCGGGCAAGCCTGCCCATCTTCGCCACGTTGCGCTCCAGCGCGTCAAGGTCAAGCACAAGGCAAGGCGTCTGGATGTCGGCCTCGTCCATTCCGGGCAGGGCAGGGATATCGTAGCCCACTTCCAAACCGTCGAAATTGTCGTTGATGTTCATGGCGTTATCCCTTCAGCCAAGGCAGCTTGTCCAGATCGACATTCCCGCCGGTCAGGATAACCCCGACCCGCTTGCCCCGGAATGTCTCGGGGTTCTTCAAGATCACCGCCAGCGGCACCGAACAACTCGCCTCGATCACAATCTTCATCCGCTGCCACGTCAGCTTCATCGCGTCCACGATCTCGTCTTCCGTCGCGGTGAACACATCGCTCACGTGGTTCCTGACGAAATGCCACGTCAATTCTTTCAACGGCACCTTCAGCCCGTCGGCTACCGTGTCGGGCGCATCGTCCGCAATGATATGGCCCGCCTTGAAACTCCGCGCCGCGTCGTCCGCGTTCAGCGGTTCGGCAGCATAAATCTTCACCTCGGATGCTATCGTCGATAGCGTCAGGCAAGTGCCTGAAATCATTCCCCCTCCGCCAATCGGCGCCACCACCGCCTCCAGCCCCGGCACCTGCTCCATCAATTCGCGTGAACAGGTCGCCTGCCCCGCGATCACGCGCGGGTCGTTGTAGGGGTGCACGAAATCCGCCCCCGTCCGCGCCTGCACTTGGGCAAACACCGCCTCGCGGCTGCTGGTCGAAGGGTCGCATTCCACGATCACCCCGCCATAGCCCCGCACGGCATCCTTCTTGGCTTGCGGTGCGGTGCGCGGCATCACCACGTTGCACGCAATCCCCCGCCGTCCCGCCGCGTAAGACAGGGAAAGCGCATGGTTGCCGCTGGAATGGGTCGCCACCCCCCGCGCCAACTGGTTGTCGCGCAAACCGAACACGGCGTTGCAAGCGCCCCTCACCTTGAACGCGCCCGCCTTCTGGAAGTTCTCGCACTTGAAGAACAGCTCCGCGCCGGTCAGTGCGTTGAGGTAAGAAGATGTCAACACAGGCGTTCTATGGATATGGGGCGCGATCCGTTCATGCGCTTTCAGCACGTCGTCAAAGGTCGGAATCGTCATTTCGTGAAAATCGCTCATTTCCTTACCGCTTTCCTAACGCTTCCTTAACAAACCGTTACGCTGCCGCCTGCACAGCGACCGATCCGCGATAATACTCCTGCGCCGCCGCCACGCCCGACCCCAGCTTCACCGGCCATCCTAGATCGGCCATGCACATCTCGGCAGTGGCCAGTCCGGCCAGCATCATCACATCGGTCAGCATCCCCAGATGCCCGATGCGAAACACCTTGCCCGCCACCTCGCCCAAGCCCACGCCGAACGCCACGCCGTATTTTTCCGCCGCCAGCTTGACCAGATCGGTCCCGTTGCAACCCGCAGGCACCTGCACCGCCGTCACCGTGTCGGAATACAACTCAGCCCGTGCCGCAAAGGGCCGCATGCCCCATGCCGCCACCGCACGGCGCACCCCTTCCGCCAGCCGCGCATGTCGGGCATAGACCACGTCCAACCCCTCGCCCTCAAGCATCCCGATCGAAGCCGCCAGACCCGAAATCAGGCCAACCGCAGGCGTATAAGGGTAGCCACCCGCCGCATAGCTTTTCAGCATATCCCTGAAATCAAAGAATGTTCTCGGCAGCGTCGCGCCGTCCATCGCGGCAAGCGCCTTGTCCGATACGCCCAGAATGGCCAGCCCTGCGGGCAGCATGAACCCCTTCTGGCTTCCTGCCACCGCGATATCCACACCCCATCCCGCCATGTCGAAGGGCATCGATCCGATCGACGATACCCCGTCCACGAACAGCAGCGCCCCATGCCCCGCCATCGCCCGCCGGACACCCGCAATGTCTGACCGCACGCCGGTTGCAGTCTCGTTATGGGTGGCCAGCACCGCCTTGATCCTGCCGCCCGTATCGGCCCGCAGCGCGGCAGCAATCGCCTCCAACGGCGCGCCTTCGCCCCAGGGCGTCTCGATCACCTGCACGTTCAACCCGTGCCGCTGGCACAGGTCGATCCAGCGGTGCGAAAACATGCCGAACCGCGCCGCCAGCACCGTATCCCCCGCCGAAAGCGTATTCGTGATCGCAGCTTCCCATCCCCCCGTTCCGGTCGACGGCAAGATGACAACCTCGCCCCCCTGCATCTTCAGCACGCGCCGCACCCCTTCGACCGCAGGTCTGAACATGCGCGCAAAGGCAGGCGAGCGGTGGTCCAACGTGGCAATATCGCAAGCCTTGCGGATCGCGTCGGGAATGTTGGTCGGTCCGGGAATGAAAACGGGGTTCATGCGATAGCTCCCTGTGGGTTGACCAAAGGCTACATCTGCCGCAGCGCCGTCACAATTTTTTCGAAAAAGATTTTCATCAAACGAAAAAACCGCTATTTCCGAATGAAATCATGCAGTCGCGCTTTTTCAGGGAATCCCATGGCCGATCAACTTCGTCTGCGCGGCCGCCCAAAGGCGTTCAACGACAAGACCGAACAGAACACGGTTCAGGCGCTCGATCGTGCCTTGGGTCTGCTTGGCGCACTTGCTGCCAGCCCCGGAATGACGCTGTCCGAACTCGCGCTTGCCTCGGGTCAGGCGGTGGCAACCGTCTATCGCGCCCTTGTGACCCTGCAATCCCACGGCATGGTCGAATGCGAGGAACCGGGCCAAATCTGGCACATCGGTCCCGGCGCTTTCCGCGTCGGCTCGGCATTCCTGCGCCGGACCAAGGTGGTCGAACGCGCCCGCGCCCCGATGGACCAGTTGATGCGCGACACCGGCGAAACCGCCAATCTCGGGGTCGAAGTGGGGGACGAAGTGCTGTTCCTCAGCCAGATCGAAACCCACGAAGCAATCCGCGCCTTCTTTCCGCCGGGAACCAAGGCACCCATGCACGTCTCGGGCATCGGCAAGGCGCTGCTCGCTTGGTATCCCGAAGACAAGCTTGACGGAATCCTGTCGCGCCAAGGAATGCAGCGGTTCACCGCGCTGACCCACACCTTGCCCGAAACACTGAAACGCGACCTGTCGCAAGCCCGCGAACGCGGCTTTGCCATCGACGATCAGGAACGGGCCGAAGGCATGCGCTGCGTTGCGGCCCCCATCTTCAACGCGCATGCAGAACCGGTTGCAGGCCTGTCCGTTTCCGGCCCCGCCTTCCGCATGGCGCTTGAAATTGCTGCCGAACTGGGCGCTCTGGTCCGCGCCGCCGCCGACCGTGTGACCGAGGCGACGGGCGGAACCCGCCCCTAAAGCCCAGCTTCGGCTGCGATTTCCCGCTGCGATTTTCGCGCCCGCTCGGTCGCCGATTTCAATTGTCCGCAAGCCGCCATGATATCCTCGCCGCGCGGGGTGCGGATCGGGCTGGCATAACCTGCCTTGTAAACGATATCGGCAAAGGCCTCGATCCGCTCCCAATCCGACCGTTCATAGGGCGCGCCGGGCCATTCGTTGAACGGGATCAGGTTGATCTTCGCCGGAATTCCCGAAATCAGTTTCACCAACCGCCGCGCATCGGCGTCCGAGTCATTCACGCCCTTCAGCATCACATATTCAAAGGTGATCCGTTCCGAATTCGACAGCCGCGGATATTCGCGCAGCTCGTTCAGCAACGTCTCGATGTTCCAGCGTTTGTTGATCGGCACCAGCTTGTCGCGCACCTCGTCGGTGGTGGCATGGAACGACACGGCCAGCATACAGCCGATCTCTTCGGCCGCGCGCGCGATCTCGGGCACCACACCACTCGTCGAAAGGGTGATCCGGCGGCGCGACAGGGTCAGCCCCTCGTTGTCCATCACGACCTGCATCGCATCGCGGACATTCTCGAAATTATACAGCGGCTCGCCCATGCCCATCAGAACGACGTTGGATACCAGCCGCGTTTCATCCTTGGGCGCGCCGGGAACAGGCCATTCGCCCAGATCGTCACGTGCCAGCATGACCTGTCCGACAATTTCGCCCGCCGTCAGGTTTCGCACCAGTTTCTGCGTGCCGGTATGGCAGAACGAACAGGTCAGGGTGCAGCCGACCTGACTCGAAATGCAAAGCGTTCCGCGGTTTTCCTCGGGAATATAGACCGTCTCGACCTCATGCCCGCCAGCGATCCGCACCAGATACTTGCGCGTGCCATCCGCGCTGATCTGGCGGGTGACGACTTCGGGCAATTCGATTGTGAAATGCTCTTCCAGAAAGGCACGGTAATCTTTGGCCAGATTGGTCATTCCGGCAAAGTCGCGCAGGCCCCAGTGATAGATCCACTGCCAGACCTGCCCCAGACGCATCTTGGCCTGCTTTTCCGGCGTTCCCGCCGCAATCAGGGCGGCGCGCAACTGGTCGCGCGTCAGCCCGACGATATTGACCTTGCCCCCCTCGGGCAACTTGCGCGGAAGGGTCAGCACGTCCTGCGTGATGGGCGCGGTGGCGGTCATGGCATGGTCCTGATCGGGTGTAAGCCAGTCATATAGGGGATTCGTGCCGAAAACGAAAGGCTCCCCGTCGGGGAGCCTTGCATGCATGCCGTGCCAAGACCGTTACTTGCAGCGCGTCTCGGCCTCGGTCACCGCGGCGGTAAACCCGCGCAGCGAAAACGTGTCCTTGGTTTCGGTCCCCTTGCCCGAGCGGGCGCTCAGAACGGCCTGCGATCCATTCTTCATGGCGGCAAGGATAGCGTCGTCGCCGCCGGGCGAAGCCCAAGCCCATTCACCATCGGCAACCAGTTCGAACGTCTTGCCATCGACATCGACACCGATCTTTGACCCGTCCGCAAAGGGGTAGCCGCCGGTAAACGAAATTTCGGCAGGCGATCCAGGACGGTAGGTCACGAACAGCAAAATGTCGCCACGCCGCACCGACACGGGTTTTCCGTCACGGGTATTGACCGACTCTTTGGGAACCGTAACACCCCAGCATTCCTTGGGATTATCTTCGGTAAATACATTCCAGTCAGAGGTTACGGCGACACGGTTGCCCGAATCCTGAGCCGAAGCCGAAGTCAGCGAAGCTGCCCCCGCCAGAAACGCCGCGCCAAGAAAACGGCCAAAATGGAACGTCATGTCTGCTAGCCTCCGATAATGCCCATTGTCCCTGCGCTGCCGCCTTGACGCTGGTTTCTACCAGCGGCCGACGTCCTTTTGAGTGGCGCAGAACCCACCAACCCGATACTCCCATGTAAAGGGAAAAGTCGATTTCGTGAAAGCCCTTTGGGCGGAAAATCGCGCAAGCGTGAGGGAGAAGACCCATGAGCAAGGTCAATGATGGTGCCGTTCCGATAGCGGAAGCATGGCGCGGCGGAATTCTGGAAAGCACCCATACCGGCCACGCCGTCATTTGCGACGAAACCGGCGAAATCGTGGAAAGCTGGGGAAATCCCGCTGCCATCATCTTTCCGCGCTCGTCATGCAAAATGCTTCAGGCCCTACCGCTGATCGAAAGTGGTGCCGCCGATGCCGCCGGTCTGACCGACCGTCAACTGGCCCTGTCCTGCGCCAGCCACGAAGGCGCGGCACTGCATACCCATGCGGTCAGCACCTGGCTCGGTGCCCGCGGTCTGGCCGAGGCCGACCTGCGCTGCGGGTCACACGAACCGCTCGACCGCACCGAACGCAACCGCCTGATCGAAGCACATGAAGCGCCCTGTCAGCTTCACAACAACTGCTCGGGCAAACATGCGGGTTTTCTGACCCTCAACCAGCATTTGCGCGGTGGCTCGGAATATGTCGAGCTTGACCACCCTGTCCAGAAAGCCGTCAAAGCCGCCTTCGAGGAAACCACCGGCGAAACCAGCGCGGGCTACGGTATCGACGGTTGTTCCGCGCCCAATTTCGCAACGTCGGTTCATGGCTTGGCGCGGTCGATGGCAGGCTTTGCCGCTGCCGTCGACGGACAGGGAGCGCGCCAGACCGCAATGCACCGTCTGGCGCGGGCCATGGCCACCTACCCCGAGATGGTCGCAGGCGAGGGCCGCGCCTGCACCGAGTTGATGCGGGCGATGGGCGGCAAGGTGGCGATCAAGACGGGGGCGGAAGCGGTCTTCGTCGCCATCCTGCCCGAGCGAAAGATGGGCATCGCGCTAAAGATCACCGATGGCGGAACCCGCGGTGCCGAAGCGGCGATTGCGGGGTTGCTGGTGAAGCTTGGCGTTCTGGATGCCGACCACCCGGCGACGCGCAAGCGGTTGCACGCCGTCCAGAAAAACTGGCGCGGCTTCGAGACGGGCATCACCACCCTCGCACCGGGCTTTGCCTGACAAAGCAAGGCCCCCGTGGCGGCAAGCTACGGGGGCCTCTTCGTGCGACTGGCCTGGCCGGATCATTGGGGGCAAATCTCCGTCCCGCCCGGTCGTCTGGGAAATGGTATGACGCTGAAAAACGGCGAAAGTCGGGAAGTTTGTCGGTTTCACCGCGGCCATATCGCGGCAAACTGCGGAACCGGATGTGACAGCCCGCGCTTGATTTGCCTGAAAAGGGGGGGCAAGCTATCCGAATGACCGTTCAGCCGCCGACACCTTTCCCGCTGCCACAACCCCTGCCAGAGCAGGTTCATTTCGACCGCTCCGAGCTTTCGGCAATACTCACGCTGTATGGTCGTATGGTGGCCATGGGCGAATGGCGCGATTACGGCATCTCGGCGCTGCGCGAGATGGCGGTCTTTTCGATCTTCCGCCGCACAACCGAAAACCCGCTCTACCGCATCGAGAAACGCCCGCGCCTGCGGGGCAAGCAGGGCATGTATGCCGTGGTGGGCATGGATGGACAAGTGTTGCGCCGGGGGGCAGACCTTGCCGCTGTGCTGCGGGTGCTCGACCGAAAATTGATCCGCCCGGTCGATTGATCAGGGCCTGCGGCGCATCAGAACGGGGCTGCCCTCTTGTGCGGCGATCCGCTCGATACAGGTGCGGATGCCTTCATAGGCGACCGACATCGTTTGCCCGTTCGCATGGATAAGGCGGTCGTTATCGACCACCATCGCAACATGACCCTTCCAGAAGATCAGATCACCCCGACGCAGCACCGCATCCCTTGGCAACAAAGCGCCGACATTCTGTTGCAGGTCACTATCACCCGGACATGCCTTGCCACACGCCAGCAAGGCCGCTTGGACCAGCCCCGAACAATCGATGCCCGCACGGCTGTTGCCGCCCCACAGATAGGGCGTACCAAGAAACATCTCGGCCACTTCGACCGGATCGGGAAACGCCTCGTGCACAGGCCGAAGGTGCACGGATGGAACGAAACCGATCGCGGTTGCGGCAAATGTGCCCTGATGACCTGTCACTGCCACGGCACTGCCGAACGACAGCCAAGCCGTTTCCGGTGCCTGAACCCGGGGACCGCTGTAAAGATGCGTTGCAGGCACCGCGACGCGATGGGTGACAGGTGCCGCCGCGCCAAGTGCTGCGGCATCGACATAGCCGCAATACCCGTCCTTTGCCGCTTGGACAAACGCCCAGCCGTCAGCCTGTTCGATGATGATGACCGCATCGCCAAAGACCAGTTGCCGGTCGCGGGCCCCTGTCGGCCCGTCGCGCAGATCGCACAGCGATGACACGACACAAGCGGGTTCGCCTGCTACGAAACGCGGCGCATCGACAGTGCCGCGCAGCGTCTGCAGGGCGACGCGCGCATTTGCCGGTGTCAGCCTGCGGTCCATCACAGGTCCATCATGGCCGGCAACCCCAGCAACACGGCACGCGCACCTTGCCCCACGCCGCCCTTCGGCCGCGCAGGCGCATCAACGGGCGTGTGGCCGTAAATATCGAAATGCACGTAACGCGGACCTTCCACGAACCGGCGCAGGAACAGCGCCGCCGTGATCGACCCAGCAAACCCGAACCCCGGCGCATTGTCGAGGTCGGCAATTCCCGGTTCGATCACCTGTTCATAGGCATCATGGAACGGCATCCGCCAAACAGGGTCGCATCCGGCCAAGGCACCCGACTCGATCGCCGCACCAGCCAGTGGATTGTCGGTGTAATAGGGCGCAAGGTCGGGCCCGACAGCGACCCGCGCCGCACCGGTCAGCGTGGCCATCGAGATGACAAGGTCCGTTTCCTCTTCGCAGGCATAGGCCAAGGCATCCGCCAGAACCAGCCGCCCCTCGGCATCGGTGTCGTTCACCTCGACCGTCAGCCCCTTGCGCGACACCAGAATGTCCTTCGGCTTGAGGGCGTTTCCAGAAATGACGTTTTCGACCGCCGGTACCAGAACGCGCAACCGGATGGGCAGGTTCAGCCGCATGACCATCAGCGCAAGCCCCATCACCGTCGCAGCGCCGCCCATGTCCTTTTTCATCAACGACATTCCGGCAGACGGTTTGATGTTCAACCCGCCGGTATCGAAGCAAACCCCCTTGCCGACCAGCGTGACCAAGGGGCCGCGGGTCCCCCATCGCATATCCAGCAACCGCGGCGCGCGCGGCGACGCACGCCCGACTGCATGGATCATCGGGAAATTCTGCGCCAGCAACTCATCGCCACGAATAACGGCGGTATCTGCGACGAAACGGTCTGCAAGGTCCAGAAACGTCGCTTCCAATTCGGCAGGGCCAAGATCGGAAGCAGGGGTGTTGATCAGGTCGCGCGTCAGGAATTCGCCTTCCGCCATCGCGGTCAACAACACGGAATCGCAGCCCTCGGGGCATTTCAAAAGGGCAAGCTCCGGTGCCTTGATTGCAGTGCGGTAATGGTCGAACCTGTATTGCGCCAGCAACCAACCCAGCGCCGCTTCGGTCTTTTCCGCCGTTCCCAGCGGGCCATCCAGATGCCAGGCCCCCGCTGGCAGCCCAGCTACCACCTTTGCCAGCCCGAAACGCTGCCTGCGTCGGGTCTTGGGGCTGCCAAAGCCGACGACCGCCGCTGCGACCTTGCCGTTCGCAGCGGGCAGCAATCGCAAGTCGCCAAGGGCTGCTTCGAACCGCGTAGCTGTCAGCCATTCCCGCGCAGCTTCGGGCAATTCGGCCAAAAAGGCCTCAAGCCGATCGGCAGCGACGACATGAAGGGCACGGGATGCTGCGGTCTGGTCGGCAAAGACGGGGATCATGGCAAGCTTCCGTTACGGACTAGGGCCAGCGCAGCCTATCCGAGACGGCGTTCCCCGCAAGGGCCGTCATGAATGCCGCGCACTCCAATCGCGGGGCAGGCCGGACAAAGACCCGCTCGCCACCCGCAGCAATCGGGCGCAGACTGCTGCAAAAGCTGTCGGATCGCCATGGCTGTGCCGCAGATCGCTTGCCACGTTGGCAAGACTTATCAACCCAAGACCAAGTGCCAGCTTTTGCAAGTGACGCGATTGCCAGTGCAATTCTTTCGGATCATCCAGCCGAACCCGCGTCGCCAATGCGGCAACCGAAACTGCAAGTTCTTCGACTGCTCCGGAAACCACCCGCGCCGCCGTATCTGGACCGAGCCGGTCACATATTTCAGTTATCGCCTTGGTATCCTCGCGCAGTCGCTCGCGCGGGGTAAGGGCAACGACCATCGACGCCATGCCAAACTCCGGTTTCACATTACACACCCGCAGACAGCATGTTTCGTGCCACTGAAGAAAAGGTTGCCCCGACTCGCAATAAAGGCTCGAATTTTCCGGTTCGGCGGCCTAGGAAGACCCACGGAACGAAGAAGCAAGGAGACCAGATGCTTCAGGCCCGCCCCCTTCCCGCATACCTCGTCCAGCGTTTTCAGGGCTGGAAGGCCACGACATACCAAGACAACAAGGCTTGGTATCGCAGACTTGCGGCAAGCGGTCAGCATCCGCGCGCCATGGTCATTTCCTGCTGCGACAGCCGCGTGCACGTCACGTCGATCTTCGGTGCCGACGAAGGCGAATTCTTCATCCATCGCAACGTTGCCAATCTTGTTCCGCCCTATAATCCCGACGGCGAATATCACGGCACGTCTGCGGCGGTGGAATATGCCGTCACGTCGCTTGGCGTCGCGCATATCGTCGTGCTGGGCCATTCCAATTGCGGCGGCGTGCGCGGCTGTCATGACATGTGTTCCGGTCATGCGCCGCAGCTTGAAGAAAAATCCAGCTTCGTCGGCCGCTGGATGGATATCCTGCGCCCCGGTTTCCTGCGCATCCAGAACCTGCCCGAAGGCGACCGCCTGCGCGCACTGGAAAAAGAGGCGGTTCTGGTCAGTCTGGAAAACCTGATGACGTTTCCCTTCGTCCGTGCCGCCGTCGACGAAGAACGGCTGACCCTGCACGGTCTGTGGACTGACACCGGCGAAGGCGGCCTTGAACAGTATGACGCGTCACGCGCGGGCTTCGTCATCGTCGGCTAAGGTTCGGCGCTTCGTCAGGGGAGGCGAAGCGCCCTTTGCTCAGGCGGCGTAAACCTGCATGCGGCGGTTTCCATGGCGCGAGGTGATCTCGACCGCGTTGCGGTTGTGCACTTCGAATTCGTTGCGGAACAGATCCTGCAATTCCGACTGGGTCATCTTGGATGTTTCGCCGCCACCGGCAGCATCGGTCTGGCGACGCAGGAAAATCGACGACGTAAAGTTTTTGAACATGGTATCCCCCGAATGCGTGTTCGTTTCCCATTGATGACAATAATCGTGGCAACATCTCAATCGGACTTGGGCTTTTGTGGGGCTTGCATGGGGATGACCGACATCCCTTGGGATGGGTGGCACAAAGACCTTGCGCCATAGGCCCAAGCCTGTGGTCTGCACCATTTTGGTCAAAGCGTGTCGGGCTTTTCCCGATCGTGGCAGAACAGGGACGCAGGCAGCACGCCATCATCGGGGTGAGTCGGCCCAGCACAAAGAAAAATCCCGCCCGATTGGGCGGGATTCCGGAAACGATGTGCGGGTCTGCTCAGCCCTTTTTCAGACAGCGATTGCCCAGCACTTCGGCAATCTGCACCGCGTTCAATGCGGCACCCTTGCGCAGGTTGTCAGACACGCACCACAGCGAAAGACCGTTCTCGACCGTCGAATCCTGACGGACGCGGCTGATATAGGTTGCATAGTCTCCCACGCATTCGATCGGCGTGATGTAGCCGCCGGGTTCGCGTTTGTCGACCAGCAGGATACCCGGCGCTTCCCGCAAGATGTCTTGTGCTTCTTCCCAATCGAGGAAATCTTCGAATTCGATGTTGATCGCTTCCGAATGTCCGACAAAGACCGGAACACGCACGCAGGTCGCCACGACCTTGATGCTCTTGTCCAGAATCTTCTTGGTTTCCGCGACCATCTTCCATTCTTCCTTGGTCGAACCGTCATCAAGGAAGACATCGATCTGCGGAATCACGTTAAAGGCGATTTGCTTGGTGAACTTCTTCGGCGCGACTTCCTGACCGGGAACATACATCCCCTTGGTCTGGTCCCACAGCTCGTCGATGCCTTCCTTGCCCGCACCGGAAACCGATTGGTAGGTCGACACGACGACCCGCTTGATACGGGCGCGGTCATGCAGAGGTTTCAGCGCCACCACCATCTGCGCGGTCGAGCAGTTGGGGTTCGCGATGATCATCTTGTTCTTGTACATCTCGATTGCGTCGGCGTTCACTTCCGGAACGATCAGCGGGATGGCAGGATCATAGCGGTAGAGCGACGAGTTATCGATGACGACGCAACCGGCAGCCGCAGCCTTGGGCGCGTAGATCTTGGTCGCCTCGGAACCGACGGCAAACAGGGCGATGTCCCAGCCGGTAAAATCGAAGGTGTCGAGGTCTTTGGTCTTGAGAGTCTTTTCCCCGAAGCTGATCTCGGTGCCCATCGATTTGCGCGACGCCAGTGCCACGATCTCGTCCACCGGAAACTCGCGCTCGGCGAGGATGTTCAGCATTTCGCGGCCCACGTTGCCCGTGGCACCCGCGACGACGACCTTATAGCCCATCGGGGTTCTCCTTTACCCGTCCCCCACGCGGGGACGGGGCCTGTTAGCCTAAGGGCGACGTGGGGAAAAGCGGATTCCGTCAGGCAGGGGCAAGTGGTCAGTCCGTCCGGTCGCGCGAAAAGGCATAAACGGCCAGACCAAGCATCAGGCAAACAGCGAAGAAGCCGAAGATCGCCTGATAGGGGGCCGCAGCGGGTGGTGTGGCAGCCGCCGCATGCAACCGGCCCGTCACGACCTGCGCAAGGCCGACTGCCGAAATTCCGAACAGGTTGAGCAACGTCACCCCCCGCCCGACCAGATGCAGCGGAAAGAACGCCCGCCCATGCGCGATGACCATGCCGAAGGACGAACCGAAAAAGCCGATACCCGCGAAAAGGGTCAGTGCCAGCACAGCGCTTGGCGCCGCAAGGGTCCACAGCGCCAGCAGGCACAGCGCCACAGCCACATTGCCCCCGAAGACCAGCCATTTCCGCGTGCCAAAAAACCGCTCCATCGGACCATAGGCAATATTACCGGCAACCATCGCCAGCCCCATCACAAGCGAGGCGCGTCCGATCCCTGCGGCATCCGCACCGAAGACATCGGCAAAATAAGGCCCGACCCAAAGCCCGCGAAGTCCGGCGGCAGGCGCGTAGCACACGACCATCATCACGATCACCGGCCAAAGCGCAGGCATCCGCAACAGGTCGAGCAGTGACCCCTTGGCCTTGTGATCCACCCTATCCGGATCACGCACCAAAAGCGCGATCCCCGCCGCCACGACCAAGGTCAGGCCAGCCATCGCCCACAGCGTGCCGCGCCAGCCAAAGGCCTGCACTGCCGCCGACAGCGGCAGCGATGCCGCCACGTTCCCGAGCGACCCGAAGCCGATCACCGCGCCCGCCAAGGTGCCGAACACCGCCGCCGAATAGGTGCGCGCAAAGATGTAAAATGCGGCCATCAGCACAGGGGCGCATCCCGCCCCGATCAGCACCATCGCAACGCATAGCGCCACAGGGCCTTGGGCCGTCGCAAAGACCGCGGCCCCACCCGCTCCGCCAACCGCCAGCAGCGCAGCAGTCGTCCGCTTTGGCCCCACCGTGTCCAAAGCCCAGCCAACGGGCAGTTGCATCAGCGCAAAGGCCAGAAACCATAGCCCCGATGCGGCGGCTAGGTCTTGGGCACTTGCCCCCAGTTCGGCTTTCAGCACCGGCGACAGGACTGCAAGGAACGCCCGATAGAATTGCGACAGCACATAAGCCGCAACAAGGCTCGCGATGCCGACCTTCATCAGGCTGCCTGTGCCATAAGCGGTTTTTCACGGATCGGCAGGTGCAGGACCGCCGAAAAGGCACCGACGCCCACCCCGATCCACCAGACCACCGAATAGCCGCCTGTCAGGTCGTACATCATCCCGCCCAGCCACACGCCCAGAAAGCCGCCGATCTGGTGCGACAGGAACACCACGCCATAAAGCGTGCCCATATAGCGAATCCCGTAGATATGCGCGACCAGCCCGCTTGTCAGCGGCACGGTGGCCAGCCATAGCGCCCCCATGACGGCAGAAAAGACCAGAACCGACGTTGGCGTGATCGGCAACGAGATGAAAGCCGCCGCCGCGATGGTCCGGCCCGTGTATACGCCGACGAGCAGGTATTTCTTGGTGTAGCGCTTGCCCAGCCAACCGGCGGTGACTGTGCCGACGATATTGAACAGCCCGATCACCGCGATGGACACTGCGCCCAGGGCCGATGTCGTCGTGATGCCCATCCCGGCAATCATGCCGGTCGGGTCGATCGGACCGCACAGTTCAGTGACGAAGGCCGGGAAATGCGCGGTGATGAAGGCAAGCTGATAGCCGCAGGAAAAGAACCCGAGAAAGATGAACGTATAGGTCGGGTCCTTGAACGCCCGTACCAAAACCGTGCCCAAAGACTCTTCAAGCTCGGCCCGCGTGGCCGGTTTGCCGGGCGTCAAAAAGGGCAGCGCGACCATAGACGCCAGAATGACCACCGCAAAGATCACGAAGACCGTTTGCCACGGGTGGTTTTGCAGCAGCAGTTCTGCCGTCGGTGCGCCAAAGACCTGCCCCGCCGAACCCGCCGCCGTGGCAATTCCCAGCGCCATCGAACGGTTCTCGGCACTCGCCGCGCGCCCGACTATGGCAAGGATGACCCCAAAGCCGGTACCGGCGATACCAAAGCCGACCAGAATGGCCAGCAATTGGTGTTCACCGGGAGTCACGGCAAAGGATGATGCGATCAGGCCCGTTGCATAAAGCAACGCCCCCACGATGATGGCACGCCGGTCTCCGAACCGCTCGGCCATTGCGCCGAATAACGGCTGCCCGATGCCCCATGCAAGGTTCTGGATGGCAATCGCCAAAGAAAAGTCGGCCCGCGCCCAACCGAATTCGGCTGCGATGGGTATCTGGAAAACCCCGAAACTCGCCCTGATGGCAAAGGACAGCATCAGGATCACGCAACCGGCGATCAGCACCGGGGTCACGAGTTTCGACGACGAAGAAAGCGGCATTCAGGCGATCCTTTCGCAACGCCTGTTTTCTCTGCCCACTCAGGCGCAGGGTCAAACGTTAAATTGTTGCCATATCAATCACAGATTTTCCGTCTGTTGCTTTCACAAGCACGCGCCCCTTGCCCTGCACTTGCGGGAATGGCTAACGCAAAGTGGCATGTGGCAGGCAAGGAAACGCGATGTCGAACGATTGGTGGCGCGGTGCGGTGACCTATCAGGTCTATCCGCGATCCTTTCAGGATTCGAATGGCGACGGGATAGGCGATCTGCCGGGCATCACGTCGCGGCTGCACTACATCGCCGATCTCGGGGTCGATTGTATATGGCTTAGCCCGATCTTCACCTCACCCATGCTCGATATGGGGTATGACGTGTCGGACTATTGCAACGTCGATCCGGTCTTTGGAACCTTGGCCGATTTCGACACGCTTTTGGCCAAGGCGCACGGGCTGGGGCTGAAGGTGATCGTCGATCAGGTGCAATCCCATTCGTCTGACCAGCACCCGATCTTTCAGGAAAGCCGCAAGGACCGCACCAACCGCTTTGCCGATTGGTATGTCTGGACCGACCCAAAGGCCGATGGCAGCCCACCGAACAACTGGCTGTCGGTCTTTGGCGGCACGGCCTGGCAATGGGACGCGCGCCGCAAGCAGTATTACCTGCATAATTTCCTGTCGCAGCAACCCGATTTCAATTTTCACAATCGCGCCGTGCAAGATTGGGCGCTGGGTAACATGCGCTTCTGGCTGGACCGCGGGTTGGACGGGTTCCGCTTCGATACGGTCAACTATTTCTTCCACGATCAGGACCTGCGCGACAATCCGGCAGACCACCGCGAAAAAGAGCAGGCCGAGGGCAACCCCTATGGCATGCAGTATCACCTGTATGACAAGAACCGCCCTGAAAATCTGGCATGGATGGAACGCATCCGCGCCCTGCTTGACGAATACGGCGCTGCCAGTGTGGGCGAGATGGGCGAAAGCCACCATGCCATCCGCATGATGGGCGAATACACCGCCCCCGGGCGGCTGCATCAATGCTATTCGTTCGAGTTGATGGGCTACGATTACACAGCCGGCTTTTTCCGGCGCAAACTTTCGGAATTTTTCGATGGCGCTCCGGACGGGTGGCCGATGTGGGCCTTTTCGAACCATGATGTGGTTCGCCATGTCAGCCGCTGGGCCAGACACGCACAAGACGACGCAACGTTGGCCAAACAGGCCGCCGCAATGCTGCTTTCCTTCGAGGGGTCGATTTGTCTGTGGCAGGGTGAAGAGCTTGGCCAGACCGACACGGAACTGTCGTTTGACGAACTTACCGATCCGCAGGGTATCAATTTCTGGCCGGAACCCGTGGGGCGCGACAACACACGCACGCCGATGGTGTGGGACGGGTCGCAATACGGTGGCTTCAGCACGACGCGACCGTGGCTACCGGTAAAGGCGCCGCAACTGGTGCGGCACGTCGCGGGACAGATCGGCAGGCCCGACTCGGTGCTGGAATTCTACCGCCAGATGCTCGGGTTCCGGCGGGCTAGCGCTGCCCTGCGGACCGGGCGCACGCGGTTTCTCGATTTGCCCGAACCGGTGCTTGGCTTCGTGCGCGGCAACGGGTTGGGGTGTTTCTTCAACCTGTCGCCCGAACCGGTCAATATCGCGGTCGCCGGTTTGGGCGCGCTGGTCGGGCCGTCAATGGCAGCCTTGCCCACCAAAGACGGCCTGAACCTTGGCCCGAATGCCGTGGCTTTCGCCCAGATCGGCTGATCAGCGTTCTTCCCAATGCACGCCGGCGGCGGGAATGGTGATTTCGCCCCTCTCGACCGGCACGGCGTTATAATTGAACCAGAAGCGATGGGTGGCCGTGTCGCGGCGGCGCAAGCCTTCGGGCAATGGGTCGACGGCAATCCCTTGGCCGTCGCACAGGGTCGTCAGAATGCGGTCAAGTGCCGTGTCATCTGGCCAACCGGCCAGATAGTGCAGACGCCCTTCGGCAACCAAGGCAGGCCAGCCATCTGCTGTAAGTTCGACCACCTTCGAACCAGACTCGAGCTTTTCGCGCCAATGCAGGAAGTTGCCCCCGAGCTCCAATGGAACCGGCACATCGGGCGGCAGACTTTCGACGCGGGCAACCACCGCCTGCAACCCCGGCAGATTGGGCGGCAGCGGAACCGGCGTTGCAAATTCGACGGTCTTAGAATTGCTGCGCGGACCGATCAGCGCCGTGCCGTCATATTGCGACAGGGCATTCAACAAAGGCTCGGACAGGGTTGCAACACCGGGGGCGAGAACAAGCTTGTAAGCGGACAGGTCGCCTGCATCGGGAGGCAGGATGTCGACATTCAAACCAAGCCGCCGCAGCCCGCGATAAAAGGCGAAAGCCAAGCGGAAATAGTCAAAGTCACGTCCCTGAGGTTGGGTTTGCCAAGCCCATGCCGATGCGTAATCGAAGACCAGCGCCACATCGGCGGGGGGAACTTCGACATCCGGCATGGTTTTCAGCTCATGGGCGACCTCGGCCGCTTCGTGGAAGGCTTGGGCGGGCGCGCTGTCGGGCCGCAGCAGGCCCGCGTGCATCTGTTCCTGCGCAAAGGGCGCCTGACGCCAGCGGAAGTAACACACGGCCTCGGCCCCGTGTGCAAAGGCCTCCCATGCCCAAAGGCGCGCCATTCCGGGCAGGGGATCGGCGTTCCACGGGGCCCAGTTCACGGGTCCGGGCTGTTGCTCCATGATCCACCAGCGGCCCCGCCCGACCGCGCGGTACAGATCATGGTGGAACGCCTGAAAATCAGGATCGCCCTGCCGCACGAAGCGCCGCTTATGTTCAGGCGTAACCTCGAGCCTGTCGGACAGAAACCCGAGCGGATAGGCATCCCATGACGCGATGTCGAGATCGGCCCCCGTGGCGAAATGATCGAAATCGGTGATGCGGCCCATGTAGTTATGCGCGACCGGCGCATCGGAATGGCGGCGGATGATGTCTGTTTGCAAGCGGTTGAAACTGACGACTTCGTCCGAAGCAAAGCGACGGAAAGCCATGCTGTGCGAAGGGTTTGCTTCCGTCACGGTCAGGTTGGGCAGGCCGATCTCGTCGAAACTGGCATATTCCATCGACCAAAAGACGTTGCCCCAAGCGCGGTTCAGCGCCTCGGGCGACTGGTAGCGTTGGGCAAGCCAGTCGCGGAAGGCATGCAAAGCCGCGGTCGAATAGGACAAAACGGTATCATGACAGCCGTATTCGTTATCGGTCTGCCAAGCCGCGACATGGGGATTGCGACCGTAGCGCTCGGCCAGCGCGGTGACGATCCGCGCGCAATCCCGACGATAGCCGCGATGCGAAAAGCAATAATGGCGTCTTGATCCGAAGCCCCGTGCGCGCCCCTGTGCATCGACCGCCAACATATCGGGGTGCCGCTCGAGCATCCAACGGGGCGGGGTCGCCGTCGGCGTGCCCAGAACCACCTGAAGCCCTGCCGCACCCAGCGTCAGGATTGCGCGGTCAAGCCAGCCCCAATCGAACGTTCCGGGTGTCGGTTCGATCCTGCTCCACGCGAATTCACCGATGCGAACCCATGTCAGCCCAAGGGCGGCCATCCGGGCCGCATCTTCGGCCCATTGGGTTTCGGGCCAATGTTCGGGGTAGTAGCAGACGCCAAGCGTGCGTTTCATAGGATAACCCTTGGTTCCGGAAGGCCACGGGCAACACCGCTTGCCGACAAGGTCTGGCCAGAAAGCGGCGCACGCGCCAAGGCCGCGCTGTCCATGCCCTCGCGGGCCGTGGTGACGAACAGTGTCGCCAGATCGGCCCCGCCAAAGGCAGGGCAAGAGGTTTGCGGCGCATCGAACCTGACGGCCTGCAAGAAGGTGCCGTCAGGCGAATAGCAGGCCACGCGGCCTGCGCCCCATTGCGCGTTCCACAAATTTCCCTCGGCATCGACGGTCGCCCCATCGGGAAACAGTCCTTCCGGTTCCAGATCGAGAAAGACCCGCGGGTCTTCGGCAGGCCAGCCTTGGGCGTCCAGCGCGACGCGATTGATGCGCTGCGTCACCGTATCGGAAAAATACGCAAAGCGGCCATCCGGTGAAAAGCAGATCGCGTTGGGAATGGTCAATCCGCCGAACAGCTTACGCAATTCGCCGCGATACCAGCGATAGATCGAGCCTTTCGCCGGATCGTCCCCACCCCGTTTACCCATCGTGCCGATCCAGAAACCACCTTGCCGGTCGGCCCGTCCGTCATTCGATCTTGTGCGCGGGTCGCCCGCTTCCAGTTCGGTCAGCGTTTCGATTTCTTCGCTGTCGAGATCGAACAGGAAAAGGTCGCGCTCTCCGGCAATCAGCAAATGCTTTGAGGTCACCCAACCCGCAGCCGAAACCAGTTCGACGAAACTCCAGCTTTGGGGGCCTTCGCGCCCCACCGTGTGCATTTTCTTGCCAAGGATATCGAACCAGAAAAGCTGTCGCAGTTCAGGATGCCACAACGCCCCTTCACCAAGTTCGCAGCAACGCGCGTCGAAAATCATGCACCGTTTCCTAAATTTGCGTGATCATAGGCTGCAACGATCCTCACGGCACGGTCGGCCACTTCGGCGGCGGTCAAGCCGGGGGTATAAAGGGCCGTTCCTATGCCGAAACCGTCGGCCCCTGCCTTGATCCACTGGCCGAAATTGTCAGCCCCTGCGCCGCCAACGGCATAGACCTGGGTGGCCTTGGGCAGGACGGCGCGGATGGCCTTTAGCCCTTCGGGGCCAATCAGCGATGCGGGAAAGATTTTCAGACCGTCTGCGCCCGCCTGCAATGCCGAAAAGCATTCTGTCGGGGTCATAACGCCGGGCCATGACTGCAAACCTAATTCCTTGGTCAGGCTGATGACACGCGGGTCAGCGTTGGGTGAAACGATCAACGTTCCGCCCGCATTGGCGACGGCGCGCACATCCTGAACCGTCAAGACTGTTCCCGCGCCGATCTGGGCTTGGTCGGACAGGTGACTTGCCATCGCAGCGATCGAGTCGAACGGGTCGGGGCTGTTGAGTGGAACCTCGATCCGAGTGATGCCTGCCTTTATCAAGGCGGTGGCGACCGATAGCGCATCTGGCGGCGTGATACCGCGCAGAATGGCGATGATGTTGCGATGGGTCATATGGCCCCCCTTTTTCGGGCAGCGTCTAGCCCTGCCAGTGTTGCCTGTGTCGCATCGATCAATCGAGGCGCCGAACCCTGCGTCACGAGGGCGCGGGCATAGGACCGCGCCAAGATTGGCGATCCGACGATGGCGACGTTTTGGCCCAGCCAGAACGGCTTGGCCGCAGCCAGTTCTGTACCGATCAGCAGGCCCGAAAGGCGCGCGCGCGCCGCCTCTGCGGACAGGGTGCCGATCAAGCCTTCGGCGCGCAGGGAAAACAGCTTTGCAGCAATGCGTTCCGGGCGCGACAACGCATCGGACAGGGCGGTGTCGAAAGCCGTATCGTCCCAGCCATCACCGATCATGCCGTGGCGCAGCACGGATTGGGTGGACAGAAGGGCAAAAAGCTCGCCCGTCATGAAGGTCTGGAAGCTGACAACCTCGCCCGCCGAGATATGGACCCATTTGGAATGTGTACCGGGCAGGCAGATCACCCCGTCAAAGCCGGGGTCAAGCGCAAGGACGCCCGCAATCTGGGTTTCTTCGCCGCGCATCACATCGGGTTGCCGCATTTGTTTCAGGCCCGGAACCAGCCTTACCCTGATGCGGGAGTCCACCGTTGGTGCGGTGACAAGGCTTGAGGATTCGACGGGACTGCAAGGGGTTGCGCGGTAAGGCGCTTCGAACCAGCCCTGACGGCTGCCGACCATGCCGCAGGCGATCACATCCGTGCAGGGCGCGGTCAGCCAAGGATCGACGAGGCGAAGCAAGGCAGGCTCGAATCCGCTTCGGTCAAGGCTTGCCATCCCTTCGTCCGAGCTTGCATGGGCCAATATGCCACCCTGCCCCATCGCCCAGACGCGCAAGTTGGACGTGCCCCAGTCGACTGCGATCCAGTCTGTTTTCATGACTGCTTTTCCTGCCTGCGCCCGATGGCCCCGGTCAGGGCCGACGGCTTCCAAAATCTTTGCAAAAACCTGAGTTTATGCGTCTACTGCCATCACAACCGGTGACCTTCCACAACCCAGACCGAACCCGGATGCGCCACCGGAAGACTGATGCCAAGGGTCATGAGCGTCTGGCCCGTCAGCGTCAAGTCCTGCGATTTCAAGGCGTTCGGACCGCGGCTTTGCCGTGGTGCGTCAGCCTTGTTCAACAGGTGAACGCGGTAACGGGCGTTGGGGTCCAGCCCCGTCAGTCGCAGCGGGCGCGGAAGGATCTGGCTGCTGGTGCTTTCCCGCCCGCTGAACAGGACGAAACGGCTGGCGTCCGCCGAGATTTGCATTTCGCCTGTCACGGCGGGGTCGTCGCTGTCTAGGCGGTGGATGGTGGCGGTGGTCATCCATTGGCGGTTGGCTTTCCACCACGTTGTTACCGTGGTCAGGGTTGCCGCTTCCTCGGGTGTCAGTTCGCGCAGGTCCATTTCGAAGCCAAGGTGGCGCTGTGCCGCTATCCAAGCCCGCATCGGCATGGACAAGACGCGGCCCGAGGTGTGGCAGTGGCGCGGGCCAACGTGGCTTCCGGTGACGGCAAGCGGCAGGAACAGCGCTGCATCATGTTGAATTCGCAGTCTTTCCAAGGCGTCGTTGCTGTCGGACAGCCAAACCCGCTGGGTGTAACGCAAAATTCCGGCGTCGATGCGACCACCGCCTGAAGCGCAGCTTTCGATTTCGACCTTTGGATGGGCTTTGCGCAAATCTGCTAGCAAATCGTAAATGCCGCGGGTCTGGGCGGCGTCGACGACGGGGAGGAGGCGGTTGTGGTCCCATTTTATGTAATCGATGGGGTATTCGGTCAGCAAAGCCGAGATCGCATCGAACAGATAGCTGCGCACCTGTGGCAGGGCGAGGTTCAAAACCATTTGATTCCGGCCAGTTACCTGACCCTGCGGGCCAAGCATCCAGTCAGGATGGGCGCGCATCAGGTCGCTGTCGGGGTTGACCATCTCGGGTTCGAACCACAGTCCGAACGACATGCACAGGTGATGCACATAATTGATGAGCGGCGTTAATCCTTTTGGCCATTTCCGTTCATCAACCCACCAGTCGCCCAGACTGGTGGTGTCGTCGTCGCGGCGTCCGAACCAGCCGTCATCGAGCACGAAGCGTTCGGCCCCGATGGCGGCGGCGCGGTCGGCAATGGCCGACAGGTCGTCGAGACGGTGGTTGAAATAGACCGCCTCCCAGCAGTTGTAATGCACGGGGCGCGGGCGGGCGGGGTCGGGCCATGTGACCACGCGGTCGCGGATGTCGCGCTGGAACACTGCACCGATGCCGTTGAGGCCGGTGGTGGAGACGGTGGCGATCAGCTCGGCGGTTTCGAAGCGGGTGGCCGGTTGCGTTTCGGACCCCATGGCGTGACCGAACTGGACCTGACGGCGACCGTCGGGCAACTCTTCGGCCACCATGCGGTGCCCGCCCGACCATGCGTAGTGCAGTGCATGGGCAAAGCCGCGGGTATTGGTGCAGCCATCGCCCGCGAAGATGACATAGGGCGGGTGTTCGTGACCCGATCTGCCCGTGCGGCTTTCGCGCAGGCGTATGCCTGCTGACCACGGGGTGCGGTTCAGGTGGAATTCGCGTGTCCATTTGCCGTGGATATCGATGATATCGCCCTGCTGCGGCGCGGGCAGCACGGGGGCTGCCAGCCATTGCAGGCGGATGGGCTGGTCGGCGGTCAGCACGGTTTGCAGCGTGACGACTCCGGTCGCGTGCGCGGTCAGGTGATGGGCCAGCGCCATGCCTGCGGCTTTTGAATGGAGCACCAAGCCAGAGGCGCTTTGCTCGGCGCGGTCGAAGGCAAAGACGGGGTGCAGCGGTGCGCCGTTTTCGTCTTGCACGATCAGCCCCGCCTGACCGGCGAAAGCGCGGCCCGATTCAGGCGTGAGGGTCAGCGGCGACAGCGCGTCGAGCATGCCGCCCGTCAGGTCGTTGACCGTGGCGAGGGCAAGTTGCGACAGGTCTTCGTCATCGGGCAGGCGCGGGCCCCAATAGGTGACCTGCGGAATTTTGCCGTCTGTCGTCAGGGCAATCGTCTGGTCGCCCGCATCGATACGCCAGTTCATTTCACGGCACCCAGTGTCAGGCCCGCGATGAAGTGCTTTTGCATCAAGAAGAACATCAGCACCGGCGGCAGTGCGGCCATGATCGACCCTGCCGACACCAGATGCCATTGCGCGATCCACTGGCCGTTGAGCGACGAGAGGCCCGCGGTGATCGGCTGGCTGTCGACGCCCTGGGTCAGGACGGTGGCCCAGAAAAAGTCGTTCCAGATGAAGGTGAAGACCAGAACCGACAGCGCCGCGATGGCGGGGCGCATCAGGGGCAGGACGATGAACCAGAAGATGCGCCATTCGGCCACGCCTTCGACGCGGGCGGCCTCGATCAACTCGAAGGGTAGCGCCTTGATGAAGTTGCGCATGAACAGGGTGCAAAAGCCGGTCTGGAAAGCGATGTGGAACAGGGCAAGGCCGTACCATGTGTCATACATGCCCAGTTGCAGCGTCATGTCGCGGACGGGGACCATGAGGATCTGGAACGGCACGAAATTGCCTGCAACGAACATGAAGAACACAAGGATATTGCCGCGGAAATTATAGACCGCCAGCGCGAAGCCCGTCATCAACGACAGGCTGACCGCGCCGATCACGGTGGGGATCGTCACCCAGAGCGAGTTTACCATGTATTGGCCGATGGGCGTCTGGGTGAAGATGAAGACGTAGTTTTCCCATGCGATGCCCGAGGGGATGCCGAAATAGTTGCCTTGGGCAAGATCGGACGCAGGGCGCAGCGAGGTGAGTGCCACGCCAAGCAAGGGAAACAGCCAGATCAGCAGGGCGACGGGCAAGGCGATGGCGTAAAGCCATTGCAGGGCGGGGCTGGATTGCTGGATGGGGCGGGGAAACATGGATCAACGCTCCGTTTCGTCGCGCCACATCTTCCAGATGAAGCCCGATATGAAGATCATCATGATGGCGAACAGCACGACGGCGATGGCCGCGCCATAGCCCATGCGGAAGCCGAATTCGCCCAGCGCCATTTCGAACATATAATAGGACAGCACGCGCGACGACCCGAAGGGACCGCCGCTTGTCATGATCGACACAAGGTCGAACGAACGCAGCGCGCCGATGACGGTGACGATCACGGCGATAAAGGTCGCGGGGCGCAGTTGCGGCAGGACGACATACCACAGCATGCGGATGCCCTTGGCACCGTCAAGGCGCGCGGCCTCGATCTGGTCGGGGGCGACGTTGTTCAGGCCGGTCAGATACAAGATCATCACATAGGCGATCTGCGGCCAAAGGCCCGCGGCGATGATGCCATAGGTCACAAGATTGGGTTCGGCAAGAATGGCCGTGCCCTGCCCCGTGATGGATTGGGTCAGCAGGTAGAGCAGGCCGAAATTCGGGGCGTAGAACCATGCGAAGATCAGGCCCACGACGACCTGGCTGATGACGAAGGGAAAGAAGAACAGCGACTTGTACAGGCGGATGCCCGTCACCGTCTGGTTCAGGAAGATGGCAAGGAACAGGCCGATGGGCAGGGCGGCCATGTAAAGGACCAGCCATTTGAGGTTGTTCCAGAGCGAGGTTTCAAAGGCGGGGTCGGTCATCAGCTCGGCGTAGTTGCCGATGCCGACAAAGGTGCCGGTGAACTGGCCGTCTTTGTTGTAAAGCCCGTTCCAGTCGTAAAAGGACAGGGTGACGCTTTGGACGATGGGCCAGAGCACATAGACCGTGAACATGAACAGCCCGGGCGCGAGGAACAGCCATGGCGCAATGCTGCGCTGGTTCCATTTGCGGGCGGGGCGGTGTGTCGGTGACGCGGCGGTCATGTCTGATTCCGTCCAGAATATGCCAGAAAGCGGAAACGGGCGCCCCCGCCATGGGGACGCCCGCCTTTGGTCGGATTACTGCGGATAGAGGCGCAGACGGGTCTGTTCCAGACGATCGAGGATCGCGTCGAGCTGGTCGGGCTGGACGAGGAACTGCTGGAAGCCTTCCATGCCGGCCTTGGCATATTCGGCGTCGGCGTCGCGGTCCCAGAACTGGGCGATGCCGCCTGTCGCAGAGGACAGCGACTTGAAGCCCGCCGTCAGGAACGGATCGGCCGCGTCAACGGTCGCGTTCTTGTTGGTGGGCAGCTGGCCCACGGCGGCGTTCCACTTGGACTGCGCATCGGCGCTGGCGATGAAGGCCAAGAGCTTTTTCGCATCGTCGGGGTTCTTGGCGCCGCTGGTCAGGTGGACGGTGTCGGTGGGTGCTTCTTCGGCGCGGGCGATGCCGGGGGTGATTTCCGGGAAGACCATGAAGCCGAGGTTGTCGTTGGTCATGCCGCCTTCCTTGAAGACGCCGACGGCGAAGTTGCCCATGACGTAGTTGGCAGCTTTACCCTGCACGAACAGGGCTGCGGCGTCCTGCCAGTCGATCGCGGCGTTGTTTGCCGTGACATAGGGCTGGAGCTTGCCGAAGTTGTCGAACACGGCCTTCACTTCGGGCGACTTCCACGAGATCTTGCCGGCGGCGAGGTCGCTGTGGAACTGGTAGCCGTTGGTGCGCATCGAGATGTAGTCGAAGATACCCGCAACCGGCCAAAGCGCGCTGGAGCCGGTGGTCAGGCAGTCGATGCCTGCGGCCTTGAATTTGTCGCAGTTGGCAAGGAACTGGTCCCAGGTCACGCCAGCTTCGCCCGGTGCTTCGACGCCGGCGGCTTTGTAGGCGTCGCGGTTATAATAGATGCCCCACTGGTAGTAGGTATAGGGCACGGCATATTGCTTGCCGTCGATGGTCGATGACGGCACCGAGGATGCCAGCGCATCGGTCAGGCCATTGTCGGCCCAGACATCCGAGATGTCGGCGAACAGACCTGCCTCGACAAACGGACGCATCCGGTTCGCGGCGTACCAGTTGGCCAGATCGGGCGCATCGGCGGTCAGGAAGTTGCGGATCGCGTTCTTGTAGCCTTCGTGGTCGAAGTTGGTGAGCTGGACGTCGATCTCGGGGTTTGCGGCCTCGAAATCGGCGATTAGCGCTTCGGCGGCGGCAAGCGGAATCGGATCGTAATCGGCATTCCATGTGACGACGCGCTTGTCTTGCGCCAGTGCCGACGTTGCCATCAGCAGCGCTGCCGACAGGGCGAGCGTGCCCTTTGCGAAACGGACCATTGGTTTCCTCCCTTTTGGTTCCATTATGTGAAACTTAGTTTTGAATATTGAAAACTATGCGGAGGTTCCGCTAGTATGTCAACAGCAGAGCGAAAGGCTGGGTGGATGAGCGCGGAACAGGGGGACGGGACGGTCGGCAAGGCGCTTGACGTGCTTGACATGGTCGCGGCTGCGGGGCGTGCGGTCCGGTTCACCGAATTGCTTGAACAATCGGCTTATCCCAAGGCGACGCTGTACCGCTTGCTTCAGACGCTGACGCATCAGGGGATGCTGGCCTATGATCCGGACCGGCAGACCTATTCGCTGGGCGTGCGGTTGGTCAGGCTGGCCCATGCGGCTTGGGCGACATCTTCGCTGGCCCCTTTGGCGCGGCCCTATCTTGATGAGTTGTCGGGCGAAACCGGCGAGACGATCCATCTGGCGCAGATGGACAACGGGCAGGTCCTGTATGTCGACAAGCGCAATGCGACCAAGCCGGTCGAGATGTTCGCACAGGCGGGCAAGGTGGGGCCGGCTTATTGCACGGGGGTGGGCAAGGCGATGCTGGCCTTTCTGCCGGACGAGGCGGTCGAGCGGGTGATCCAGCGGCAAAGTTTTCACCGCTTTACGCCCGGCACACTGGATACGCCGGAAAAGCTATGGGCCGAGCTGCGGGCGATTCGGGCGCGGGGATATGCGTTCGACCGCGAGGAGCATGAGCCGGGAATCATCTGCTGCGCGGCGCCGATCCTGACCAAGACGGGAAGGGTGATTGGCGCCTTGTCGGTGACATCGACGACGGCGCGAACGACGCTTGACGCCTTGGGCGCGGGGTCGGGACGGATCAGGGAGACGGCCGCCAAGATCGCGGCCGAGGCGGAAAGCTGGCGGTTCCCCGAACAGGGGTAGGCGCGCCGGAACACGGATAAACGGGAGGGAACGGCACATGACGGGCGTTACGTTGCAGAATGTCGTCAAGCGTTACGGCGATGCACAGGTGATCCACGGGGTCGATCTGACGGTCGAGGACGGAGAGTTCTGCGTGTTCGTAGGCCCATCGGGCTGCGGAAAAAGCACGCTGTTGCGGATGGTTGCGGGTTTGGAAGAGACGACCGCCGGAGCCATCAGGATCGGGGCGCGCGATGTGACCCATGCCGACCCGTCGGAACGCGGCGTGGCCATGGTGTTCCAGACCTATGCGCTTTACCCGCATATGACGGTAGCGGAAAACATGGGTTTCGGGCTGAAGATGACCGGCCACCCCAAGGCCGAGGTTGCCGCAAAGGTGGCCGAGGCTGCGCGGATTTTGAAGCTGGAAGAATACCTTAGCCGCAAGCCCAAGGCGCTGTCGGGCGGGCAGCGGCAGCGGGTTGCCATCGGGCGGGCCATCGTGCGGGGGCCGGAGGTGTTTTTGTTCGACGAGCCGCTGTCGAACCTCGACGCGGAATTGCGGGTCGAGATGCGGGTCGAGATCGCGCGGTTGCACCGCGAGATCGGGGCGACGATGATCTATGTGACGCATGATCAGGTCGAGGCGATGACGCTGGCCGACAAGATCGTGGTGCTGCGTAAGGGCAAGGTCGAACAGGTCGGCAAGCCGTTGGAATTGTACCACAATCCTGACAACCGCTTTGTGGCCGGTTTCATCGGATCGCCTGCGATGAACTTTGTCGACGGGATCGCGGGCAGCGGCGGCGTGGCGGCGGCGGGTCTGGGCGGGACTGTCGCGGCGGGGGTGCAGTTGCCTGCGTCCGGCAAGGTGACGGTCGGGCTGCGGCCACAGCATTTGCGCGTGGTCGAAGGCGCGACGCATCGGGTCGACCTGACCGAGGCGCTGGGTGGGGTAAGCTATATCCACCTGACCGCGCCGAGCGGCGAGAAGCTGGTGATCGAAGCCAAGGGCGATGTCATTCCCGTTGCGGGGACGATGGCGGGAATCGCGTTTGACCAAGGTGACGCGCTGTTCTTCGACGGCGTGACCGGCCTGCGGCTGCGCTAGCGCAGGCGAACCGTGGTGCGGGCCGAACGGCCCGCGGCGTCGATCACCGAGAGGGTGGTAAAACCCTTTGATTGCAAAGGTAAAATCGCCTCACGCGAGGGCTGGCCGGTCATGACGGGGCGGCCATCGACAAGCCATGAATAGGGGGCGGTGCCACCGTCGACACGGGCAAGCAGGCCCTGTGGCAGGGGTTCGAGTTCGGCTCCGTCGGGCGGGAAGGCGATGGTCGGTGCATCGGCGGCGGGCGCGAAGGCTGCTTGGCGCGAACGGAAGCGCTGCAAGGGTGGCGGGAGTTGCGCGTTGGCGACGAGCAGGGTTTCGGGCGGCGGTGGCGGTTGCGGCGTGAGGTCGGGCTTGAGGCGGGCGAAGGCCTGGAACAGGACGGGAGCGGCGAGGTCGGCACCGAAGGCCCCGGGGACGGGGGTGCCGTCGGGGCGACCGAGCCAGATGCCGATGACGTGGCGGCCGTCGAAGCCGATGGCCCAAGCGTCGCGGTGGCCGTAGCTGGTGCCGGTCTTGTAGGCGAGGCGGTTGGCGGGCGCGCCTGCGGGGGGCGCTAATCCGGTAAGGATATCAGTGACTTGCCATGCCGCAGCACGCGAGATGACGCGGGTTTCGGGGCCGGTTTCGGCGCAGTTTTCCCAACGTAGGGGCCGGGAGACACCACCGTTTGCGATGGTGGCATACAGGCCCACCATATCTTGTAGGGTTACGCCGATGCCCCCCAAGCCGATGGCAAGGCCCGGTTTTCCGGGGGGCAGGCGGTAGCGGACGTTGCTTTGGTCGAGTGCGGAAAGAAGCCGTTCGGGACCGAGGGCGTCGAGCAGTTCTACCACTGGCAGGTTAAGAGACTGTTGCAGGGCCTGACGCATGCGGATGGTGCCGCGGAACTGGCGGTCGAAATTCTGCGGGGCATAGGTGCCGAAACGCATGGGTTTATCGTCGATCAGGGTTTCGGGATGGCCCAGACCCGCATCGAAGGCGAGGGCGTAAACCATTGGTTTCAATGTAGAACCCGGTGAGCGCAAGGCGCGGGTCATATCGACGAAGCCTGCCCGCCCATCGGCCTGAAAGGCGGCAGAACCGACAGAGGCGAGGATTTCGCCGGTGGTGTGATCGGCGGCGACGATGGCGATTTGCACACGGTCGCCCATGCTGCGGAGGGTATCGGCGGCGAGGGTTTCTAGCGCTGCCTGCAATGCACCGTCGATGCACAGGTGGTGCATGGTTTCGGCGCGGTGCGTTAAGACGGCATTATCCGAAAGATGCGGCGCATGGGCGGGAAAGGGTTGGCGGGTGGTGGGGATCACCTCGTGCCGGGCGGCTTGGGCCTGGTCGGGTGACAGGATGCCGGCCGCGACGGCGCGGGACAGCACACGGTCGCGCCCTGCGGCGGCGGCTTGGGGGTCGCGGTCGGGGCGGCGGCGTTCGGGGCTTTGCGGCAGGGCGATGAGCAGCGCCGATTGCGCGGGGGTCAGGCGGGCGGGGTCTTTGCCGAACCACGTGCGGGTTGCGGCGCGCAGCCCTTCGACGTTGCCGCCGTAGGGGGCGAGTTCGAGGTAAAGGGTCAGGATTTCATCCTTGGTCAGCCGCCGTTCGAGAGCGAGGGCCACGCGCATCTGGCGCAGTTTGCCGGAGAGTTGGCCGGTGGTGCCCTCTTCCAAAAGGCGGGCGACCTGCATGGTGAGGGTGGAGCCGCCGGAGATGACGTGGCCGTTCCATAAGGCTTGCAGGGAGGCGCGGAGAAGGGCGCGGGGGTCGATGCCGTTGTGGGTGGGAAAGCGGCGGTCCTCATAGGCCAGCAGCATGGCGATGAAGGCGGGGTCGGTTTGCTGTGCGGTCAGCGGCAGGCGCCAGCGGCCATCGGCCACGGTATAGGCGCGCAGAAGATGGTCGTGCCGGTCGAGGACGAGGGTGGAGGTTTGGACGGTGAGCGGTGGCAGGATGGTGGCGTTGATCCACGCATCGGCGGCGTCGCGGGTGGTGGCGGCGAGGAACAGCCCCGCCGCCAGCAAGAGCGCATGTCTGGCGCGGATCATTCCGTCACGATGACGCGGCCCGTGTCGCCATGGGCGCGGTAGTCGGGCCTGTACATATCTTCGACCGAAGCGGCGGGGTGGATATAGCTGCCCGGTGTGACGGCGCGGACGACATAGGCCAGACGGAAGGGCTGGTTGTCGCTGCGGTCGATGGCCGACAGGAAGCGGTCTTGGCGGAATTCGCTGTGGGCGGTTTCGGTGAGCAGGTCGAGGCCGAGGGCATCGGTGATCTTGCCGCTGGACAGGAGGTTGGGGTTGTCGATCTCGAACCCCGCAGGCAGCGGGTCTGTGACCATCAGGCGGGCTTGGCCGTTGTCGAAGGGCGTGATTTCGAGCACGGCCACAAGGCGGGTTCCGGCCTTGACCGATGCGGTGTCGGCGGGTGTGCCGTCGAGCGTGTAGTAGCTGCGGGTGATGGCGTAGCCGTTGCCGCCTGCGGGTTCCGGCGTGACGGGGGTGCCGAAGGAGGTGACGGTCAGCGTGGTGTCGGGGCCGGAGTTGGTGACGGCGACGGGGGTAGCGCCCAAGCTGCGCACAAGCGGGCCGCTGGCGGGTTGGCCGTCAAGCGTGACATCGGCGGTGCCGCTGGTCAGGGCGCGGGCGGCGAGCAGGGTCCATGTCGCCTCTTGGGTCGAGAGGGGGCCGCTGTGGGCGGCGATGCGGTCGGTGATCGCTTCTGCGTCGACGGCCTTGCTGCCGGATTCGGTGGCGAGGGTCAGCAGGGCGGCGGCGTCGCGGTAGGGGCTGCCGTAATCGGCGCGCCAGACTTGGGCGGTGTCGTCGGGTTGCAGTTGCGATTCGGCCTGTTGGAACAGGGCGTCGGCGCGGGTCTGGTCGCCATAGGTGGCAAGTGCCGCGCCAAGTTGGGCGAGGGCGGCGGGGGTGGCGAAGGAGTCGGCCTTGGTGTCGGCGTAGTAGCGCAGGTCACCGATGTTGGCCCCGCCTTCGCGGGCGAGGACGTAGAGGGCATAGGCCAGTGCTTCGCCGCCGTAATCGAAATCGGCGGCGTAGTTGACTTGGTTACGCAGGTTGTCGAGGGCGAGGCGGTAGGCGGTGTCGGGCACGTCGATGCCTTGGGCTTTTGCGCGGGAGAGGAAGTCGGTCACGAAGGCATCAAGCCAGAAGTCGCCCGATCCGGCCTGCCAGAGGCCGAAGCCGCCTTCGGCGCCTTGGTTGGTGAGGATCTCGGTGACGGTTTCGTTGAGGCGTTGGCGCAGGTCGTCGCCGTGCGGCAGGTCGAGTGCCTGGGCCACTGTGTCGAGATACAGAAGCGGCATGGCGCGCGAGGTCATCTGTTCGGTGCAGCCATAAGGGTAGCGGTCGAGGGCCGAGAGGACGCCCGGCGCGTTCAGGCGGGCGATGGGGCCGATGGCGAGGGTGGCGCGGCCGTTCGTCAGGCCGTCGAGGGCGGCGCTATCGAAGGTGAAGGTCTGGCCCTGTTTCAGGTCGAAGCGCGAGATGCGGCTGATTTCGGGGGCGTTGGATTCAACCGGCAGGGTGAGGGTTTTGGTGAGCGCCTTGCCGTCGGGGGTGGTGAGGGTGACGGTGACGGTTTGCAACCCTGCGTCGGTTGCGGTGACGGGGATGGCGATGGTCGCCTTGCCCCTGTCGGCCAAGGTCACGCTGGCAGGCGCGTCGCCGAGGGTGAGGCCGGTGGCGGTGATGGAAAGCGGCATTTCTCCGCTTGGGCCGGTGGCGTGGACGATTTCCAAGAGCAGGCGGCTTTGGTCGCCGGGGGCGAGGAAGCGGGGGAGCGAGGCGGTGACGACGACCGGATCGCGGACGAGGACATCGGCGGAGGCTTGGCCTAGGCCAGACGCGCTCCACGCTACGGCCATGAGTTTGACGGTGCCGTTGAAGGCGGGCAGGTCGAAGGATGTGGTGGCGATGCCGTCGGGGCCGACGGTGACGGGGCCGGTGAAGAAGGCAACGAGTTGCTCTGTCGGGGGGGGGGCTTGCAGGCGGGCCTGTGCGCCCGCATCGCCGCCCGAGCGGACGGTGCCTGCCGCGCCGTTGAGGCCGTCGATCAGGCGACCGTAGATGTCGCGGATGCCGACGCCGAGTTTGCGCTGGCCGAAGTAATGGGCTTGCGGGTCGGGCGGGGTGAAGGCGGTGAGGTTGAGGATGCCCTGGTCGACGGCGGCGAGGGTGACATAGGCGGTCTGACCTGCGGTGATGCCGGTGACTTTGACCGACACGTCAAGGGGGGCACGGGGGGCGGATTCTGCGGGGGCGATGATTTCGGCCGTCAGGGCGCGGGTGCCGGGCGCGATGGCGGCATGGGCAAGGCCCAAGGCGCGGGCGGGGTTGTGGCCCGCGCTGGCGTCCATCGGGCGCAGGACGGAAGCGGTGACGTAGACGCCTGCGCCCCATTCGTCGGTGACGGGGAGTTGAATCGTGTTTTCGCCTTCGGTCACTTTCACGGCCTGCATGGCGATGACGCGGTTGGACAGGACCGTGACAAGCGCGGTTCCGGCAAAGCGCGGCACAAGGCGCAGGGTGGCGGTATCGCCGGGCGCGTAGGCCGCTTTGTCGAGCGAGAGGTCGAGCGTGTCGGGCGTGCTGGAGACATCGGCGGCGGCGAACCATCCGGCGCTGAAGGTGGTGGAGGATGCGGCACGGCTGCCGTCGGCGGCTTCGACGGCGAGTTCGTATTCGCCCCATTTGACAGGGGCGGCGATGTCGGTCGGGCCGGTCAGGGTGGCTTCGCCTGTCGTTACGCGGGTGCGGGTGGTGACAGGTTCCCAGTTCCACGACCCGTAGGATTGATACCATTGGTAGTTGGTGTCGATGCGGGTGAGCGTCCATTTGACGGGCAGGGGCGTGGCCTTGCCATCGGTGCCGACGCCGACGATGGAAAAGCGCGCCTCGGCGTTTTCGGCCAGCACGCCATCGAACAGGGGTTTGATGCCGATCAGCGGTTGCGAGGGGGTGAGGGGTTTGGTCAGTTTGCGTTCGACCGGACGGCCCGAGCCTTCGGCCACGCGGACGGCGATGAGGGCTTCGAGCGGTTGGGTGGTGGCTGTTACGGCGGGCAGGGCGAGGGGGAAGGTCACGTTACCCGCATCGTCGGTGCGCGTGGGGTCGATGGGTTGGACCACGGCCGAGAACGGATCATCGGCGCGGCCGAAGCTGTAGCCTGCCCAGCCCTCGAGGGATTTGGCGGCACGGATCAGGGTTTCGCCTTCGACGGCAAGGTCAGCCCCCGCTGCGCCGAACAGGTATTTGGCGGCAATGGTCAGGTCGGGGCTGTCGGTGACGGAAAGCGGCGCATCGGGCAGGGACAGGGTGAAATCGATGCGTTCGGGAAGGAAATCTTCGACCAGCACGGTGCGCGAGGTGAGGGGGTCGGCGGTGAGGTCGGCCAGCATGTCGATGCGCCAGACGCCGCGCGGGGCGCTGCCTGCGACGGGCAGGGCAAAGACGTAGCCGCCTTGGGTATCGGTGGCGAGTTGGCGGGAATATTCGATGCCGTCGGGACGGCGCAGGATGGCGGTAAGCGGCAGGCCCGTGATGGCGCGTGCGTCGCCATCGCGGGTGAGGGCAGTGGCGAAGATCGTCTCGCCCGCGCGGTAGGCACCGCGGTCGGTGGTCAGGAACACATCGACGGGGGGCGACGCTTCGCGCCCTTCGACGCCGCGGTCCGACAGGTCGAATTCGGGATCGGTCAGGGACAGGAAGGCGAGGTCGGCATCGCCATCGCGGGCGACGACCATGCCGGGGGCGGCGGCGCCCGTGCCACGGGTCAGGCCTGCGTCGAACAGGGCGTGACCTGCGGCGTCGGTGGTGGCAGTGGCCAGCACCTCGTTGCCGGAGGAGAGGAGTTGCAGGGCCACACCCGATTTCGGTTCGGCTGACCCGAGCGACAGGACGAAGACGTGCAGGCCGTCGACGCCGGAAAGCGTGGTCAGGCCAAGGTCGGAGACGGTGAAGAATTGCCAGCCTGCGGGGGTTTCATAGGGGTCGACGCCGGGGATGGCGGCTTTCAGGGCAAAAACGCCGGAGGGTTGGCCAGCGAGGGCATCAACCAAGGGCAGGCGCGTGGTGACGTCGCGGTTGAGGTCCTGGCCCACGGTGGCGGTGCCCTGCCAGACCTGCGTGCCGGTTTTGGCGGAGAAGTCGTATTCCTGCCAATCGGCCAAGGGGGCCGAAAGATAGCCGTTCTGCACCGAGGAAATCAGGTTGCGGTCGGTGACGCGGTAAAGCGTGAGGTCGAGCGTGGTGGTGTTGACGGTTTCGACCGGAAGCGCCGGATCGCCCGAGCGGGGCAGCACATAGGCGCGGCCCGGAAAGCGGACGGCGGGGCTTCGGTCGCGGATGTAGGAGGTGATCTCGACCGATTTCGCAAGGCTTTGCCCATCGGCGGCGGGCAACCCTTGGCGCAGGGTGAAGCTGACGGTCTGGCCGTGGTCGATGCCACCGATGCAGATATCGCGTCCTTCGGCGGTGACGGTCAGTTTGGGGTCGGCAATGCGGACGAAATCGGCGTAATCGACGCCCGAGGGGACGAGGTCTTCGGACAGGGTGGCGCAGAGGCGGGGGCGGGCGCTGTCGGCCTCGACCCGGTTTTCGGCGACGCGGAAGCCGTATTTTCCGGCGGCATCGTCAAGCAGGGCGGCGGTTTCGTCGGTCGGGGCGAGTTGGTTTGCAAGGCGCAGCGCCTTGACCCCGTCGCTGCCGCGGTCGATGCCTTCCAGCCCTTGGGCCATGAGGATGAGCAGGTCGCGCCGCTGTGCCGGTTTGGCCGCGCGGAGGTAGCCGTTGACCGAGGCGAAATAGGCCTGTTCGCGCAGGCTGCGCGGGTCGTTCTGGTCGGTTTCGGCGGCGAGCAGAAGAAGGCGGGCGAAACCGGCCCAATCGGCGGGATCGTCGGTGATGTTGGCCGCGTCGCCCATGTGGCGGAAGGCCGAGTCGGCATCGCCATCGGCTTCGGCGGAAGCGGCGGCATCGCGCCGGTCCTGCGCGGTGACACCATCGTTGCGATAGGCTGCGGCAAGGCCCGCGACCTGTTGGGTGATGGCGGGCAGCTCCCAGTCTTGCACGAAGCCGAGGTCGGGACGCAGGCTTTGCGCGCGGGCTTCGGCGCCGTCTTTGCGGGTCAGGACGGTGCCCGACACGGCATCGGCGTAGGGGCTGGCCTCGCCCGCGTCTTTCTTGACGAAACAGGCCCCCTTGGCGGTGTTGAAGGTGAATTCGGTGCAGGCAGCATTGGACCGGCAGGCGGTTTCGCAGGCGTCCTGCGTGGTGTCGAACTGGGTCGAGATATCGCCACCGGGAAGGTCGACGCCCATGGTCAGCAAAAAGCGCTTGGCGGGGATCAGGTCGTCGGCCTGCGCGGAAAAGGCCGGCAGCATGGCAAGGACGAGACAGACTGAAAAAGCGAAACGCATGACCGATGACCCCGACAAAACCTTTGGACGAAGCTTTGCATGCCACCCTTGGCTGCGACAAGGATTCGCATCCTTTCTGCGGGCCTTTCGCGCGGGAGGTATGGAGAAAGACGCTTTGGGCGGGGGCGTTAACCCTGTGTTCACACGCCTTGGCCAAAGATGGCGGAAAGATGGCGATGGGCGGCAGGCGTGAACGATCTGGTGGAACGTTTGGCACGGGAAAGGCGGGCGCGGTTGTCCGCCGAACGGCTGTTGGAGTGGAAAAGCCGCGAGCTGAGTGCTGCGAATGAAAAGCTGGCCCAGCAGGCGCGGGCGCTGTCGAGCCAGGTGGTCGAGGAACGGCAGTCGGCCTTTGCCGCGCGGTCGGAGGCGGCGCGGCTGAAGGGGCAGAATGCGCGCTATGTGGGTGATCTGGACCGCGCGCAAAGTGTGGCGGTGATGGCCGAACGGCGGATGCGCGATTCGCTCGACGCGATGCGCGACGGGTTCGCGATCTTTGGTCCCGATGGCGGGCTGGCCTTGGCCAATCCGGCGTGGTGCGATGTGTTCGGAACCGATCTGTCTGCCGGTTTCGGCTATGATGCGCTGCTGGCGCTGCTGGTGCCGCTGCTGGCGGTGGATGCGCCCGAGGCGTGGCTGGCGATGATGCGGGCGCGGGCGGGAATGGTGCCGGTGCCGTCTGAGGTGCTGTCGTTCCGGTCGGGGCGGCATTTGCGGCTGGAAGAACGGATGACGCCCGATGGCGACCGCGTGGCGCTGCTGATCGACATCACCGACGAGATGCGATTGCGCGCGGGGGTCGAGGCTTTGCCCGACGGATTTGCGATTTTCGACAGGGAGGACAGGCTTTTGCTTTGCAACCAGCGTTACCGCGAGCTTTACCCCCTTGCCGCCGAGGCGATCGTCACGGGGGCAAGTTACGGCGACATCCTGACCCATGCGCTGCGGGCGGGGCAGTTCGCGGATGTCAGCGATCCGCCCGAATGGCTGGCGGCGCAGCTTGCCACCGATGCGGGCGAGATATGGCTATCGGGGGGGCAGGTCATCGAGGTGCAGCACCACCCCACGCCCGATGGCGGGCGCGTCGGGTTGCATGCCGATGTGACGGCCGAGCACGAGGCGCGGGTGGCGCTGGAAACCGCGCGGGTGGCCGCCGAGGCGGCGAGCCGGACGAAATCGGCCTTTCTTGCCAATATGAGCCACGAGATCAGGACACCGATGAACGGGGTGGTCGGCATGGCGGAATTGCTGTGCGACACGGCGCTGAGCGATGACCAGCGGCTGTTTGCCGAAACCATACGGTCAAGCGGCGAGGCGTTGTTGGTGATCATCAACGACATCCTCGATTATTCCAAGATCGAGGCGGGGCGGCTGGTGCTGCATCCGGAAACCTTTGATCTGGAGCGGCTGATCCACGAGGTGGTGATGCTGTGCCAGCCCAAGGCGCGGGCGCAGGGAATCGATCTGCTGGTGGATTTCGACGTGTTCCTGCCGACGCGCTTTGTCGGCGATCCGGGGCGGCTGCGGCAGATATTGACCAATCTGGTCGGCAATGCGGTGAAGTTCACCGAAAAGGGCCATGTGCTGGTGCGGGTGGTGGGGTTCGAGGCCGATGCGGGGCAGGTGCAGTTGCATGTGACGGTCGAAGATACCGGCATCGGCATCGCGGGCGACCAGTTGGAGCATATCTTCGGGGAATTCTCGCAGGTCGAGGATGCGTCGAACCGGCGGTTCGAGGGGACGGGGCTGGGGCTGGCGATCACGCAGCGGCTGGTCGAGCATATGGAGGGCGCGATCTGGGTCGACAGCACCTTGGGCGAGGGATCCTGTTTCGGGTTCCGGCTGGTGTTGCCGACGGCCGAGGATGCGGCGGCGCCGGTGCTGCCGGCCCATCTGCGGCGGGTGCTGGTGGTGGATGACAGTTTCATCAACCGCACCATTCTGGAACGCCAGTTGACGCCCTGCGGGATTGTGGCGGTGCTGGCGCGGTCGGGGGCCGAGGGGCTGGCGGCGGTGCGGACCGACGGGCCGTTCGATCTGGTGATCACCGATCACGAGATGCCCGAGATGGACGGCGTAAGCTTTGCGCTGGCGCTGCGCGCGGCGGGGTGGGAGGGGCCGGTGCTTCTGGCATCGTCGCTGGCGGCGACGGTCGGCGGCGAGGGGCGGGCGCAGTTTGCCGCCGTGCTGCAAAAGCCGGTGCATCGGGCCGAACTGTACCGGCGGCTGGCGGCGCTGGGCGCGGTGGGGGGTGTCGGGGGCGATGCGCCGATGCCGCAGGCCGCCGGATCGCGCCGGATGCGGGTGCTGGTGGCCGAGGACAACCGGACGAACCAGTTGGTCTTTGGCAAGATGGTGCGCGACTGCCCGATCGAGCTGACCTTTGCCCAGAACGGACGCGAGGCGGTGGAGTTGTGGCAGACCTTGCGGCCGGACCTGATTTTCATGGATATCTCGATGCCCGAGATGGACGGGCGCGAGGCGACCCGCGCGATCCGTGCCGCCGAGGCGGGGGGCAGGCGGGTGCCGATCCTTGCGCTGACCGCCCATGCGATGGAGAGCGACGGCGAAAGCATCTTTGCCGCCGGACTGGACCGGCATCTGACCAAGCCGCTGCGCAAGCCGGTGATCGTGGGGGCGTTGGCGGAATTCTGTCCTGCCGAAGCGGTGCCGATCGGGTCGGGCGAGGTCGAGGCGGACGCGGCGTGACCGCCCTTGGCCTGCTGTTTCGGGCGCGTTTCCGTTCGGCGGGGTGGGCCGTTCGGCGGGGTTGGCCGTTCACCCGTGGACGATGTCCCAAAAGCCATATTTGCGCCCGTGCTTTTGCGTCAGGGTCGCAAGAAACAGGGCGTGGTCGGGGAAAGGTGCGAAATCTGCCACCCGTGCCGCGCAGGACTGGCAGTCGTGCAGGTGGCGGGCGGCGTGGCGATACCGGTTGGCTTTGCTGTTGTCGAGCGTATCGGTGATCATGGCGCGGCGCAGCAGGGTTGCGGCAAGCGGGTGATCGGGTTCGAGCGCATCGGCTGCGGCGGTCAGCGTTTCATAGGCGTTGCCGTCGAGCTCTTTCGCGCGGACGATCACGAGCTTTGCGAGGCGGCGAAGGTCGGGCCATGCCAGCAGGAAATGGATCGCGGCGCCAAGATGCGCGTGGGTTTCGGCATGGGACAGGGCGTTGTCTTCGGCCTCGATATCTTCGAAATCGGGCAGCAACCTGAGGTATTTCCGCAAGCTGGCAGCGATGAGGGTTTGGTGGAATTTGGCCCAGAGATGGGCTTTCAGCGCGTCTTGCATGCCCATTTTTTGCAGGCAATCTTCGTAGACGTCATCGAGTTCGTGCCGCGATGCGCGAAAGGATTTGCCGTCGTCGGCGGCACGGGCGCGTTGGAGGATGACGAGGGCTTCGCCCAGCCGCCCCGCATCGATCAGGCGTCGGGCGACATCGGGGGCGATGGTGGCGTAGGTCAGTTGTTCAGCGGAATAACGCGCAATATAGGCGTCAACATCGCCTTGCAGATCGGCGATTTCGGCAAGGATGATCGAGGCGGTGCCTTGTCTTTGGCGGCGGGCGCGATCGGCGGGCGAGGTTGACAGCGCGACGTGGCGAAACTGTGCAACCTCGTGCGGGGTGGGGGGAGCGGCGGCCCAAGCGACGGTGATTTCCTTGAGGTGATCCAGCCCCCCTGCCCCCAGCGTTTCGGCCATGGCGGGAATGATCCCGTCGAATTCGCCATGGCCCGCTTCGGACAGGGCATCGAGGATGCGTTCGGCCAGTGGCTTTGGCGTGATGGTCAGCCGTGGGGATATCGTGGCCAGAAGGTCGACCGCACCGCGCAGCACAGCGCCCACCGCGCCGTTGCTGTCATCGGTGCGGGCGTGGATCGACGGGGCGAGTTGCAGGAAAGACCACAGCAGATCGAAAGCCTCGTCCGGGTTTTGCGGGGCGACGCCGGTTTCGACCATGGCGACCAGACCGGTCAGGTCTTTGACGAAGGCCTTTTGCTTGCGCCAGTCGACGTAGCTGGTTGACCGGCGCAGCGCGGCGAAGCGTTTGCGCAGATCGGCGGCAATTTCATGCGGGCCTTGCGCGGCGCTGAGTTCCATGCGCGCGCGGCGCTGAAGGGCGGCGCTGCCCTGAACGAGGTCCATGACCAAGGCGGCAAGGCGTTCTGCGCCGAGCCGTTCCAGATTTTCCGCGTTCAGCGTCTTTTTTGCCATCGGCTTTTTCGATCCCTGGTCACGTCTTTGGCCCGAAGCCTGCCTGACCCAGTTTTCGCTGTTTTGCCAGTGGGACGTGCGGGGCGTGTCGCTGCACCCTTGGATGAGGGGCCGGTCAGGCGGGGATGGCGAATTCGTGGGCCATGATTTCGAGAAGTTTGGCCTGACAGTCGGCCAGCAGCCATTCGCCCTTTTCGGCGGTGGAGCCTTTGGTCAGCGACAGCACGCCCGAGGGGGGAAGGCCGTCGTTGGGGCGGGGGAAGCGGTCATAGGGGCCGAAACTGGCAGGGCCGTCGTTCAGCGTACGCGACATATCGACCAGATCGGGGCGCAGGGCGAGCATGTAGCAGGTTTCCAGCACGCTGGCGTGTTCGAGTTCGATGCCGGGGTAGCCGTCGGGGAAGATGCGGTCGATGGTTTCGGGGCGCACGAGTTCCCAATGGTCGATACGCAGGATCGTCAGCCCGTCGAGACGGTCGCGGCCGATGCGGTCGAGCGCGAGTTCGATGCCGGCGATGGAGGGGCCGATGTTTTCGTAATGGCCGTTCAGGATGACGATGTTGCGTGCGCCCTGACGGTAAAGGTCGGACACCACATCGCCGACGACGAGGGCGAAGGTATGGGCGGTCAGGTTGATGGTGCCGCCAAAGCCGTGGCCGCCCCCCGTGCGGGGCTGGGATTGCACGCCATAGGCAAGCGTGGGCGCGACAAGGCCGCCCACCGCGCGGGCGGCGCGTTCTGCGATGGCGGTGGGCAGGATCACATCGACGCTGAGCGACATGTGGTGGCCGTGCTGTTCGGTCGAGCCGATGGGCAGGAACACCGGCTTGCCCGAGGACAGGCGGGCCTTGGCATCGGGCCAAGGCAGGTCGGCAAGGAAGGGGGTCATGCGGGGGCCTTTCAAAGCATGGCCGCGCCGCCATTGGCGCCGAGGCATTGTCCGGTGAAGAAGGTGGCACCCGGTCCGGCAAGGAAGGCGACGGCGCTTGCCACCTCGTCCGGTCTGCCGATGCGGCCCAAGGGGTGGGCGGTTTCGGCGGCGCGCTGGTCGGGGGTGAGGGCGGCGAAGTTCAGAAGCGGTGTGTCGGTGGGGCCGGGGGCGACGGCGTTCACAAGGATACGGGGGGCGAGTTCGCGCGCCCACGAGCGGGTGAGGCCGATGAGGGCGGCTTTGGTGGCGACGTAGACCGACGCTTCGGCGCGGCCGAGGATGGCGAGTTCGGAGACGATGTTGATGATGCGCCCGCCGTCGGGGATATGGGGGAGCGCTTCGCGCGTGGTGAGGATCGCGCCGCGGACGTTGACGGCGAACATGCGGTCGATATGGGCGGCGGTGATGGCGGGAAGCGTGGCTTCTTGCAGGATGCCTGCGTTATTCACGAGGATGTCGATGCCGCCCATGCGGCTTGTGGCCTGGGCGACGGCGGCGATGATTTGCGCCTCGACCGACAGGTCGCAGGGGAGGAGGTTTTCGCCAGCCGCGAGGTCGAGGCCGAGGACGGTTGCGCCCTGTTCGCGCAGCATGGTGGCGATGGCGAGGCCGATGCCGCTGGCGGCCCCTGTCACAAGGGCGCGTTTGTTGGCGAGGGGGGTTACCAAGGCACTTCTCCACGGTCGACGTTCAGGCTTTGGCCGGTGATGGATGCGGCCAGCGGCGAGGCGAGGAAGAGGTAGCTTTCGGCCACGTCTGCGGGTTCCATCAATCCGCCGATGGCCTGTGCGCCGGTGATGGCGGTGAGCAGGTCGCCTTCGGGCGTGCCCGAGCGTTCGGCCATGCGCGAGAGCGAGCGCAGCGAGGCTTCGGTGCGGACCCAGCCCGGGCAGATGGCGTTGACGCGGATGCCGCGGGGGCCGAGTTCGCGCGCCCATGTTTTCGTCAGGCCGATGATCGCGTGTTTGGAGGCGACATAGGCGTCGAAGGCGGGTTCGGCGATGCGGCCCCAGATCGAGGCGGTGTTGACGATGGCACCGCCTGCGGGGATGCGCGAAAGCGCCGCGCGGGTGACGAGGGCGGTGCCGATGACGTTGATTTCGACGATGCGACGCAGGGGTGCTTCGCTGTCGGGGTCATCGAGCGGGGTGATGAGCTCAAGCCCTGCGTTGTTGATGAGCACGTCGATGCGCGGCAGGTCGGACAGGGCGGCGGCGATGGCGGCGGTGTTGCGGATGTCGGCAACGCGGCCTGTCGCGTTCAGGGTTGCGGCGGCGGTGGTGACGGCTGCGTCGTCGGCGATCAGGCGCAGGGTGGCACCGGCGGCGGCGAAGCGGGTGGCGATGCCAAGGCCGATGCCACGGCTGGAGCCGGTGACGACGACGGTTTTACCGGAAAAATCAAAGCTCATGCCGCTTCCGTTTCGTGGCGGATCATGTGCAGCACCTGATTGCGAAGGTCGAAGAATTCGCGGGTTTCGCGGATGTCGAGGTGGCGGTCGGCCCCGAGGAGTTGGGTCACGTTCACATCGGCCAGCACGCGGGCGGGGCGGGCGGAAAAGACGATGATCCGGTCGGCAAGGAAGACGGCTTCTTCGACATCGTGGGTGACGAAGATGATGGTCTTGGCCTCGCGGCGGTGAATCTCGCGCAGTTGGACTTGCAGGCGTTCGCGGGTGAGGGCGTCGAGCGCGCCGAAGGGTTCGTCCATCAACAGAACATCCGAGCCTGCGGCAAGGGTGCGGGCGATGGCGACGCGCTGGCGCATGCCGCCCGAGATGCGGTTGGGGTAGGAGGCGGCAAAGTCGCGCAGGCCGACGAGCGACAGGTAATGCGCGGTGCGTTCGGCTTTTTCGGCAGGCGTCAGGTCGGTGCGGTAGCGCATGCCGTAGGCGATGTTTTCGGCAACCGTCAGCCAAGGAAAGGACGAATAGGATTGAAACACCATGCCGCGGCGGCGGTCGGGGGTGGTGACAACCTCGCCGTCCAGCAGGATCTGGCCGGTGGAGGGATCGTCCAGCCCGCCCACCATACGCATCAGGGTTGTCTTGCCGCAGCCGGAGGGGCCGAGGAAGACGACGAGTTCGCCGCGTTCGATGTCGATGCTGGTGGGTTGGATCACCTCGACCGTGTCGAAGCGTTTGGTGATGGCTTGGAAGCGCAGATAGGACATGGCTTCCCCCCTTAGAGATAGCGGAACATGCGGCGGTGGAGCGCGCGCAAGAGTTGGTCGGTGATAAGGCCGATGATGCCGATGACGACGACGCCTGCCATCACCTCGGGCGTTTTGACGAAGCGGCGGGCGGACCAGATGACGAAGCCGATGCCCGAGTTGGAGGCGACGATTTCGGCGATGATGAGATAGGTCCAGCACCAACCGAGCGTGATGCGCAGGTTGTCGACCAGCGACGGGCCCATCGAGCGCAGCGCCACGTCGATCATGACCTGACGCGAGTTTGCGCCGACGGTGCGGGCGACCTCGACATATTCGTTGGGCACGCGGCGCATGTCGTCTGCGACCATGAGGACGAGTTGAAAGAATGTGCCGAGCCAGAGAAGGAATATCTTGGTCGATTCGCCCACCCCGAACCAGATGATCGAGAGGGGAACGAGGGCCGGGACGGGCAGGTAGCGGATGAAATCGACCATCGGTTCGAGTGCCGCGCCGACGATGCGGTAGCTGGACATCAGGATGCCGATGGGAATGGCCATGGCGGCGGCCAGAAGGAAGGCAGACCAGACGCGGGCGGTCGAGACGCCGGCATGGTAGAGCAGGCTTTGGGTGGTCAGCATGCGCCAGCCAGCGGCGACCACCTCGAAGGGCGAGGGCAGGAATTGCGGCGCGATCAGGTTCAGGCGGGCGGCGAGTTCCCATAGGCCCACGACCAGAAGCGCAGCGAGGATGCCCACCACCGCTTCGACGGCGCTGCCTGCCTTGCCCCGAAAGCGAAACAGGGGCGCGAACGCCCCTTTGCCGTTTTGCGGGGCCGAAGGGGCGTGCCCCTTGGCCGGGGATGCGGTCATTGTGAAACCTCGGGCAGGTTGATGACGCTGGCGTCGATCTGCCGGGCGGCGACGAGGGGGGCATCGGCCGCGCCGTTTTCGACGTTGAGCTGCATCACCGTGTCGAACAGACCGTAAAGTGTGCCGGGCGCTTCGGGCGTGCCGATATAGGCGCGCGACTGGGCAAGGGTTTTGTATTCGAGCGTGCCGGTGACGACCTCGGTGACTTCGTCAGCGGTCAGGCCGTAGTGGGGGCCTGCGATTTCGGCGAATTTCTGCGGTTCGGCCTGAATGAAATCGACCGCCTTGTAGATGCAGGACAGGAAGCGGCCATAGACCTGCGGGCGGGCCTTGACGTCATCGCCGCGCGCGATGATCGCATCGACGATGATGCCGGGGTAATCTTTGGACGAGACGAGGACGCGGGCGTCGGGGCGGCTGGAGGCCTTGATCGCCTGTGACATGAAGGGTTCGTAGCTGGCGATGGCGCTGATGCTTTCATCGGTGAACACGGCGCCGGTGTCGGCGGTGGCGATGTCGCGGATATCGAGATCGCCCAGCGTCATGCCCGCTTTCTTGAGCTCCAGTTGCAACAGCAGGCGGGCGGGGATGTTCGGTTCGGAGGCGACGACCTTGCCCTTGAGGTCGGCGGCGGTCTTGATCGCGCCATCGGTGATGACGCCATCACCGCCCACGGATTCGTCGATGGTGCCGATGATGATGCCGGGGGTTTCGGCGGTGCGGGGGCGGCCCTGATATTCACCGACCGAGCGCATCTGGATATCGATGTCGCCCCGTTCCATCGCGGCCATCACGTTGGTCAGGTCGTCTTCGAACTTCATGTCAACGGCGAGGTCTTTTTCGGCAAAGCAGCCATTGTCTTCGGCCACGAAGACCGGCGCGAAGCCGAGCCATGTGGGGGCAAGGATGCGCAGTTCGTCGGCGGCGAGGGCGGGACTGGACAAGGCAACAAGACACAGAACGGCAGTCGCGGCGGCGGTTTTCATGATGTGTTTCCCTGTTGGTTGTTTGCATCAGGATTGAACCGGCATACATCGATGTAAATCACTATATTTGAAACCTTGCATCGATTTTTACCGATGTGAACCGGGGTGGCGGTTATGCGCAGACTGGACAACATCGACATCCGCCTGTTGCGGGTTTTTGTGGCGCTTGCGGATGCGGGCGGTTTTGCCGAGGCGCAGATTGCGCTGAACCTGTCGCAGTCGACGCTATCGACGCATCTGGCGGGGCTGGAAAAGCGGTTGGGCGGGCAGTTGTGCCATCGCGGACGGCAGCAGTTCCGGCTGACGCAACTGGGCCAGACGACATACGAGGCGGCGCAGGAGCTGTTTCGCAACCTCGACGGCTTTACCGAGCGGGTGTCGCAGGCGGGGGGCGGGTTGGCGGGGCGGCTGCGGATCGGCACCTGCGACGGGGTGCTGACCAGCCCGACGCTGGGCATACAGGCGGCTTTGGCGCGGTTCCTGAAGCCGGAGTCGGATGTGTTCGTCGATCTGTTTCTGGGCACGCCTTCGGAACTGGAGCGGCAGTTGACCGAAGGGTTGCGCGATGTGGTGGTGGGCCAATTCTCGCAGCGTGCGCCGGGGATCGTGTATCTGCCCTTCGTGGCCGAGCCGCATATGCTGTATTGCGGGCGCGGACATGTGCTGTTTGGCAGGCCCGATGCCGAGATCAGCCGCAAAGACATAGACGAGGCGCGGTTTTCGGTGCGGAGTTTCCGGCATTTCGACGACCTGTATCTGGCGGAACATCCCAAGGCGAGCGCGTCGGCGGTGCATATGGAGGCGCAGTTGATGCTGATATTGTCGGGGCATTTCATCGGCTTTGTGCCCTGCCATCTGGCAGCGCCGCATGTGGCGGCGGGTGCGTTGCGGGCGATCTGGCCGCAGACATTCGCGTTCAACGCGGCGCATCGGGTGGCTTACCGCGCCAAGGACCGCGACAAGCCGCTGGTTTCGGCCTTTCTGGACGTGCTGGCGCAGATTGCCGCCGAAGCGCGCGCGCAGGGCCAAGGCGAGGCGCCCGCACGTTGGGAAGTGGAGCACGAGGCGCTATAGGCCCGACAGACGGCTTGCCGCCCCGACAGGCTGTGCCTAAGCTGGCGGCGGGCGGGCCGCGGATGCAAGGCCCGAAAGAAATGCTTTGATATCAAAAGCCTGTACAGGCAGTCGGAGGGAAAATGTCTTCTGTCATGCGCCGCAAGGTGACGTTGGGTGTGGTGATCGGTTCACGCGCCTTCTTTTCGCCCGCGCCGTGCAGGACGGCCCGCGACGATGTATTGGCGCAGCTGGAAAAGCTGGGCGTCGAGGTGGTGACGCTGCCCTATGAGGCGACGGCGAACGGGGCGGTGCAATCGGTTGCCGATGCCGATCTTTATGCCGCGCATTTCCGCGCCCACGCGCAGCGGATCGACGGGCTGGTGATCTGCCTGCCGAATTTCGGTGACGAGATCGCCATTGCCGAACTGGTGAACCGCGCGCGGCTGAACGTGCCGATCCTGTTGCAGGCCAGCAATGACGAGGTGGAAAAGGTCGACGTGAAATCGCGGCGCGATGCGTTTTGCGGCAAGATCAGCGTGACCAACAACTTCTGGCAATATGGCGTGCCGTTCACCGAGACGACGACGCATACCTGCGACACATGGGGCGAGGAATTCGGGCGCGACCTTGACCGTTTCGCCCGTGTCTGCCGCACGGTGCGGGGTTTGCGCGGGGCGCGGCTGGGGTCGATCGGGGCGCGGACGGGCGCGTTCCAGACCATGCGCTATTCGGAAAAGCTGTTGCAGGCGGCGGGGATCACGGTGGTGACGGTGGACCTGTCGGAGATGATCGGCGCGGCGACGGCCATCAATGCCGACGATCCGGCGCTGAAGGTGGTGCTGGAGAAGGTCACGAATTACGGGCGTATTCCGGCGCATATCCAGCCCGCGCAGATCGAAAAGCAGGTGCGCTGGACGGTGGCCGTGAACCGCTGGATCGAGGAGAACGGCTGCGATGCGTCGGCCATCCAGTGCTGGCGCAGCTTGCAGGACAATTTCGGCTGCGCCACCTGTCTGACGATGTCGATGATGGGCGAAGACCTGATGCCTTCGGCTTGCGAAGTCGACATCATGGGGGCGCTGTCGATGTATGCGCTGGCGCTGGCTTCGGGTGCGCCGCCGGCGATTCTGGACTGGAACAACAACTACGCCTACGAAAAAGATCTGTGCGTCTGCACCCATTGCGGCAACTTTCCCAAGACGTTCATCGGTGACACGCCCGAGGTGGGCGAGCTGGACGTGCTGGGCGAGACGATCGGGCGCGAAAAGTGTTTCGGCGCGGTGAAGGGCAAGGTGAAGGCGGGGCCGATGACCTATTTCCGCCTGTCGACCGATGACCGCGCGGGCACGGTGAAGTGCTATCTGGGCGAGGGCGAATTCACCGACCATCCTTTTGCGATGGATGGCGGGATTGCGGTTTCGCGCGTGCCCGAATTGCGGCGGCTGATGCGGTTCGTCACGCAAAACGGGTTCGAGCATCATGTGGCGATGGTGCGCGGGCATCATGCCGATGTGGTGAACGAGGCGGTGACGCGCTATCTGCGCTGGCCGATCTATCACCACGGCGGCGAGGTCGAGCCGCAGCTGTTCCACCCGCAGCGGTTCTGAGCGAAATTCGCGGCGGGCATATCTTGCCATTGCCCAAGCGCGGCGCGATAGTCGCGCCGTTCTCGGGGCGGGGTGCAATTCCCCACCGGCGGTGAAAGCCCGCGAGCGCCTGCCACAGGCAGGGTCAGCAGATCCGGTGTAACTCCGGGGCCGACGGTATAGTCCGGATGGAAGAGAATGGACGGGACGGCGCATTGCGCCGCGCCGACCGCTATCGCCTTGGGGCCGTTCTGGATTTCAGGAGGTTCCTATGACCAAGACTATGAATATCGCCTTTATCAAGGCGCGTTGGCATGCCGATATCGTCGATCAGGCCTATGCCGGCTTTGTGCAGGATATGGGCGGATCGGGCGTGCCGTTCACCGTGACGGCCTATGACGTGCCCGGCGCGTTCGAAATGCCGCTGCTGGCCAAGAAACTGGGCGCGACGGGGCGGTTCGATGCCATCGTCGCGGCGGCGCTGGTGGTGGATGGTGGCATCTACCGGCACGATTTCGTCGCGCAGGCGGTGGTTTCGGGGCTGATGGAGGCGCAGATGCAGACGGGGGTTCCGACGTTCTCGGTCAGTCTGACGCCGCACCATTTCCAGCCGAGTGCCGAGCATCACGGGTTCTACCACGCGCATTTCCTGAAAAAGGGGGCCGAGGCGGCGCATGCGGTGCGGATGATCGCGGCCTTGACGGTGTGACGCAGGCAGGGCGGGCTGGCGGCACCGTCAGCCCGCGGTTTGATGCGTGGCCCTGAAGCGGGCGAATTCGCGCGGGTCGGGCGGGTGGCCCGTGTAGATTTCGACGTATTTCGGGATACGGTCGAGGCGGGTGGACAGGGTTTCCTGCGCCTGCATCGAGATATAGCCGATCTGCACAAGGTAGATGGTGCGCGCCCGCACGTCGGCGTCTGCGGGGGCGTGGCCCCAGCGAAGCAACATGTCGGTCAGGGCGGTCAGGCGGGTGCCATCGGCGGCGGCGATGCGCGACAGGATCGCGGGGTCTTTCAGCCCCCAGCCGCGCATGGCGAATTCGAGCCGCGCGTCAAAGGTTTCGGGCCGCAGGAAGCAACCGATCACGTTCAGCATCGCTTCGGTTTCGGTTTCGGCATAGGCGCGGGTGGCGGCTGCCAGCGGCAGGGTGGTGCGCGCCTCCCACATCTCGGCCAAGGCGGAAAGCAGGGCGTCGCGGCTTTTGAAGAACCAGTAAAAGCTGGTGCGCGACAGCTTCAGCCGTTCGGCCAAGGGCAGGATCTTGACCGCCTCGATCCCTTCGGACACGAGCGCCTGATAGGCGGCATCGAGCCAGCCTTCGCGCGAACCGCGCCATCCGGTTTCGGGGTCGCCCTGCTGTTTCATGGGGCAAGGGTAAGGGCGCTGCGGCCGTGGCGCAATTGGAATGTGCGGTGGCGTCGGTTTACTTGACACATGTGAACACTTTGCCTTTACTGCCCCAAACCCCCCAGTCTCCGAGGCGCGCCATGTCCACCGATCCGCTGCTGCAACCGTACCGTCTGAAGCATCTGACCCTGCGCAACCGGATCATGACCACCAGTCACGAACCCGCCTATCCCGAGGACGGGATGCCGAAAGACCGTTACCGGCTGTATCATCTGGAACGCGCCAAGGCGGGGGTTGCGCTGACCATGACGGCAGGGTCGGCGGCGGTGTCAAAGGACAGCCCGCCGGTGTTCAACAACATCCTCGCCTATAAGGACGAGGTGGTGGGCTGGATGAAGCAACTGGCCGACGACTGCCACGAGGCGGGCGCGGCGGTGATGATCCAGTTGACGCATCTGGGGCGGCGGACGCGCTGGGACAAGGGCGACTGGCTGCCCGTGGTCGCCGCAGGTCCGGCCCGCGAGCCGAGCCACCGCGCCTTTCCCAAGGTGGTCGAGGATTGGGATATCGCCCGCATCATCGACGATTACGCCGACGCCGCCGAACGGATGGCCGCGGCGGGTTTGGACGGGGTGGAGTTCGAATGCTACGGGCATTTGATGGACCAGTTCATGTCACCGCTGACGAATGGTCTGGCGCATCCCTATGGCGGCAGTTTCGACAACCGCATCCGCTTTGCGATGGACGTGCTGGAGGCCTGTCGCAAGCGGGTGGGGCCGCAGTTCCTGCTGGGCGTGCGCTATACGGCGGACGAGGCGGAAGCAGGCGGCATCACGGCGGATGAAGGCGTGCTGATGGGCCAGCGGTTCCGCGATTCGGGGCTGGTCGATTTCATCAACATCATCAAAGGGCGCATCCACACCGATCCGGCGATGACCGATGTGATCCCGATCCAAGGGATGCGATCGGCGCCGCATCTGGATTTCGCAGGGCGCGTGCGGGCCGAGGTGGGGTTGCCCACCTTTCACGCGGCGCGCATCCCCGACGTGGCGACGGCGCGGCATGCGGTGGCGACGGGGCAGCTTGATATGGTGGGCATGACGCGGGCGCATATGGCCGACCCCCATATCGTGAAAAAGATCATGGAAGGGCGCGAAGAGGATATCCGGCCCTGCGTGGGGGCGACCTATTGTCTGGACCGCATCTATCAGGGTGGCATGGCGCTGTGTCTGCACAACCCCGCCACCGGGCGGGAAGAGACGATGCCGCATGTGATCGCGCCGGCACCCGTGGTCAAGCGCGTGGTCATCGTCGGCGCGGGGCCTGCGGGGCTGGAGGCGGCACGGGTCGCGGCCGAACGCGGGCATCGGGTGGTGGTATTCGAAGCCGCCGACAAGCCCGGAGGACAGGTGCGGCTGACCGCGCAAAGCAAGCGGCGGGCCGAGATGATCGGCATCATCGACTGGCGCATGGCGCAATGCGCGGCGCGGGGGGTGGAATTCCGGTTCAACACCTATGCCGAGGCGGGCGACATTCTGGCCGAAAAGCCGGATGTGGTGGTCATCGCCACGGGGGGCCTGCCGGAAAAGGACGTGCTGGCATCGGGCAACGAGTTGACCGTTTCGGCATGGGACATCCTGTCGGGCGACGCCAAGCCGGGCAGCAACGTGCTGCTTTACGACGACGCGGGCGACCATAGCGCGATGCAGGCCGCGCAGATGCTGGCCGAAGCGGGGGCGACGGTCGAGGTGATGACGCCGGACCGCAGCTTTGCGCCCGAGGTGATGGCGATGAACCTCGTGCCCTATATGCGGGCCATGCAGGTGCGGCCCGTCACCTTTACCGTGACCTATCGCCTGCTCGGCGCGGAACGTGACGGCAACCGGATCAAGGCGGTGATCGGGTCGGACTATCTGGCCGGCGCGTTGCAGGAACGCCATTTCGACCAGATCGTGGTGAACCACGGCACGCAGCCCTTGGCCGATGTGTATTTCGCGCTGAAGCCGCAGTCGGAAAACCTTGGCGAGGTGGATTATGACGCCCTGATCGACGGGCGGCCGCAGGCAATCGCCAAGGGGCCAGCGGGTTTCCGGCTGTTCCGGATCGGTGACGCCGTCGCATCGCGCAACACCCATGCGGCGATTTACGATGCGCTGCGGCTGATGAAGGATATCTGACGTTTCACTGCCCAAACCGGCACTTCCCCCGCCCGTATTCTTCGGGCGGGGGATTTGTTTTATTCGGCTGCGCCGCGGGTTTGGGGTTGGAGCATGA
>JBBAUB010000014.1:0-81104 GCA_040398445.1 Gemmobacter sp.
CTTGCCAACCCCGCCCCGCAGTCACCCGCTAAAACCCCTTCCGCCCTCAAACCGCACCCGCCCTACCCACTCGGCAACACCCCCCGAGATACATCCACCGCTGCCATCCGCCCCACTCACCCCTGCCAGCCGTTGCGCACATCCCCCTTGCACCTACCGCCCTGCCCAAACAGGCCCCCCCGACAAGCCAAGTCACCCGACCCTCGACACCCCAAGAACACACCGCGCCCCACTCGACCCGCCGCCTCGCCCCCCGCTTCTGCACCCACCCCGCCTTGCCAACCCCACTCCGCAGCCAACCGTTAAAACCCCTTCTGCCCTCAAACCGCACCCGCCCTACCCACTCGGCAACACCCCCCGAGATACATCCACCGCTGCCATCCGCCCCACTCACCCCTGCCAGCCGTTGCGCACATCCCCCTTGCACCTACCGCCCTGCCCAAACAGGCCCCCCCGACAAGCCAAGTCACCCGACCCTCGACACCCCAAGAACACACCGCGCCCCACCCCACCCCGCCTTGCCAACCCCGCCCCGCAGTCACCCGCTAAAACCCCTTCCGCCCTCAAACCGCTCCGTACCCGCCCCTCCACCTTGCCCACCCTGAGCTGCCAACCCCGCCCAGTCGTCTCCTGTTAGCCCCTTCCGCCCTCAACACGCTCCCGCCCCCGGCCATTGCGCCCACACGCCTTGTGCCTTACCGCCCACCCATCCCCCGTGATCCCGGCGTCAAGCCGGCCCCCCGCGCCCCGAAACCGCCCATCCCCTCCTCCGCGTCCCCCTTCCCCTTCCCCTTCCCCTTCCCCTTCCCCTTCCCCTTCCCCTTCCCCTGAAAGCAAACCCGAACGTGCGCCCGAACAAGCCCCACCCCACCCTCCGCGCCGCCGCGCTCGTGGCGACAAGCCTCGTCCTCGCGCTGACCGCCTGCGGCCAGCGCGAGCCGTCCCGCAGCGGCTTTCGCAGCGACCGGCCGATCTATTCCAACGCCGTCCTGAACCTGACGCAGACCACGGGCCGCTGGACGCAGGTCGCAGCCTTCGCCCGCGATCCCGACGCCGATTGCCGCGCCGGCGGGGCCAGCATCCTCGATACCAAAACCGGCCTTGCCGTCATCGCCCGGCTCTGCCTCGACGGGCGGCCCGTCGATATCAATGCCCCCCTTGCCATCACCGGCCCCGGCCGCCTTACCCCCTCGGGCAAGGTCGCAGCCCCGCTCGACCGGCCGTGGTGGGTGCTCTGGGCCGATACCGATCTGCGCACCCTCGTCATCGGCACGCCCGACGGCAGCTTCGGCTTCATCCTCGACCGCGCTGGCCCGCTGCCCCCCGACCGGCTCACCGCCGCCAGACAGGTGCTGCGCTTCAACGGCTACGACCTCGCCCGCCTCGCCGTCTGGTAAGCGCCCCGCACCTTCCCCGCACCTCGGACATCCGGCGCACGGCCCCCGCTTTCACGCTGGCGCAAATATCCTCGGGGGGAGGCCGTCAGGCCGTGGGGGGCAGACAGCCCCCCTCGCGGGTCGGGCAAAGCGCTGCACAAAAAGATGAAGGCAATCTTACGGCGACCGCACCAAACTGTGCATCGCCTGTGCATGCCGTATTCACCCCAGCCGCGCCCGCAATCCCCGCAGATGGTCCGGCACCTCGCGCGCCGAAAAGGCGGCTTCCTTCACCAGCCAGTCGAAATGCGCCGCAATGCTCGCCACCCGCGCCGAATCGCGAAAGGCAAGGTAATGGCGGCCCAGATAGACCACGGCCAGCAGCGGCCCGAAGATCGTGACAGGCGCCGAAAACACCCGCCGCGCATCGAACAGATACAGCCGCAACGACGGATAAAGCTGTTCGCTCAACAGGATAAGCCGGTCCAGCTGCGCGCGCCGCACCTCTGCGGGCAGCCCCCCGTAATACCCCGTCGCGTCGGTAAACGCCTCCAGCTCGTGCAGCGGCAGCGCGATCTCGTAATCCGACCGCGCCCCCCGCATCCAGGCCAGCCGGTCCTCGAAACCCCCCAGCGCCTGCTCTGCCGTGCGCCCCAGTTGCGGGCGGTATTCCCATTCCACCATGCCCCGCGTCTTCAACATATCGGGCAAAGTCGCCGGAACATGCCGTATCTTGTATCCCGCCGCCTCGCGGTGCCAGCCAAAGATCGTCTCGTCGATCAAGGCCCTCGGTGCTTCCGTCACCGTCAGCGACGTCGCCAGCAGGTCCGCCAAAGGCTCCGGCCGCGCCGCCAGCCCCAGCAACCAGTCCGCGCTGATCCCCAAAGCCGCCGCACAATCCGCCGCCAGCTGCGCATTGGGCAACCGCGTCCCGTCCCCCAACAATTGCGAAATCGTCGACCGGTCCACCCCCGTCGCCCGCGCAAGGTCCGACCGGTTCATCCCGCGCTCGGCCATGGATTCGGCCAGCCGCGCCCGGAACATGACCGCCCGGTCCCGCTTGTCCATTTGGCTCACCATTGGTGATTATCCTCAACAAAGGTGACATTATGTTGCGTATCTTCAGGATTATTGGCGAAGCGGACAAGTGCTATCTTCGCCCCGCAGGCCGATACGATGCCGGAACGGCACGGGCAGACGGCCACCTTTGGGGACGACATGAGCACCAAGAACCAAGGCGTGGAGTGGCCCACGCTGATCCTGCTGGCCACGACCTACGCGGTATGGGCGCTGTCCACGTCGCTGATATGGCAGCATTTTCCCGCAGCGGCCATCGCGCTCGCAGGCCTTGCCATCGCGCAATATTCCTCGCTCCAGCACGAAATCCTGCATAGCCACCCCTTCCGTTCGCAGACCCTGAACGAGGCGCTGGCGTTTCCCGCCCTCAACCTTACCGTTCCCTTCGGCCGCTTCCGCGACACCCACCTTGCCCACCATCACGACCCGATCCTGACCGATCCCTATGACGACCCCGAATCGAACTACCTCGACCCGGCGGTCTGGGCGCAGGTGCCTGCGCCGACCAAGGCCCTGTTCCGCCTGAACAATACCTTGCTTGGCCGCATCCTTCTCGGCCCCATCCTCGGCAATCTCATGTGGCTGCACACCGAAGCACGGCTATTGCGGCAAAACGCTTCAGGCTGCCGCCGCGCATGGGTGCTGCATCTGGGTGGCCTCGCTCTCGTCGCGCTCTGGCTGTCGGTCACCGCGATGCCATGGTGGGCCTATCTGCTTGCCGCCTATGTCGGCCACGCCCTGCTCAAGATCCGCACCTTCCTCGAACACCGCGCCCACGAAGCCGCCCGCGCCCGCACCGTCATCGTCGAAGACCGCGGCCCGCTTGCCCTGTTGTTTCTCAACAATAATCTGCATGTCGTCCACCACATGCACCCATCGGTACCGTGGTACAGGCTGCCCGCGACCTATGCCGCCAACCGCGACCATTACCGCCGCCGCAACGAAGGCTACGTCTTCCGCTCTTACGCCGAAGTCTTCACCCGCTACCTGTTCCGCGCCAAAGACCCCGTGCCGCACCCGCTGATGCACGCACCAGCCGACGCACCCCGCCAAAACGCGCAGGACGTACCCGCCCGAACCAGCGCGATCACCTGACCGCGAGCAGGCAACCAAACGCGTTTTCCCGTGCTACACTCCCCGCAACCAAAGGGAGTCCCGCCATGCGTCGCCTTGCCGCCCTGCTCGTTCTGCTTGCCGCCGCGCCAGCGCAGGCCGCCCCCGTGCCCTACGATCTGCAACCCGACCAATCCACCGTCGGGTTCGAAACCGATTTCGGCCCCGACCACATCACCGGCGCGATGCCGGTCAAATCGGCGCATCTGGTGCTCGACTTCGATCAGGTCGCCAATTGCGTCATCGACGTATCGCTTGACGTCAGCAATGCCAACGCTTCGTTCCCCTTTGCCGCCCAAGCGATGAAAGGACCAAAAGTCCTTGATTCCGCGGCCTTTCCCGAAATGGTCTTCCGCTCGACCGCCATCCGCCGCGCGGGCGACGGGGCCTTTGTCGACGGCACACTCACCATCCGCGGCGTCACCCGCCCCGTTACCCTCGATGCCTCGATCTACCGGCAAAAGGGCTCGGATGCAGGCGATCTCTCGCACCTTACCGTGCTGTTGACAGGCAAGGTCAACCGCTCCGACTATGGCGCGACAGGCTGGAACGACATGGTGGGCGACGAAGTCCGCCTCAAGATTACCGCCCGCATCGCAAGAGCCGAGTGAACAGGGGCCGTCCACATGCACTTTCGCAACACCGCTGACCGCTTCGGCATCATCACCCGCGCCTTGCACTGGACCATCGCCGTGTTGATCGTCGTGCAACTGCCGCTTGGTCTGCGCCTGTCCGGCCTGCAACCGGGCCTTGCAAACCTCTGGCTCTATTCGTTTCACAAATCGCTCGGACTGACGGTCTTTGTCCTGATGACGGCCCGCATCCTGTGGCACGTCGCCTCGCCCCCACCCGCCCCGCAAGGCAGCGGCTGGCAGGCCCGCGCGGCCAAGGCGGTGCATTGGACGATCTACGGCCTGATGGTCGTCATTCCGCTCTCGGGCTGGGCCGCCAGCAGCGCCACCGGCATCGACGTCATGCTTTTCGACCGCTGGGTTGTGCCCCCTATCGCCCCCGTTTCCGAAGCTTGGGAAGTCGCAGGCTTCGCGATCCACGATATCGCGACCAAACTCCTCATGGCGCTTCTGGCGCTTCATATCGGCGCGGCCCTCAAGCGCGAGATGGACGGTGACGGCACGCTGACCCGCATGATCAAAGGTCGCGTCTGACCCATCACGCTGCGGTTAGTTCCGGCACGGAAATGGCGCGCCGGTTTCATAAAAAATCCGCCCGCAAACCGCGGCAAAAGCCCCTATCCTCTGGCCCTCCGACACGCCCCGCGCTAGAACCCGCGCGGACCGGATAAAAGGCGCGGCAATGGCACGAATTCTGATCACATCCGCCATCCCATACATCAACGGGATCAAGCACCTTGGCAACCTCGTCGGCAGCCAGTTGCCCGCCGACCTTTTCGCCCGTTTCATGCGCGCCCGCGGCCACGAGGTGATGTTCATCTGCGCCACAGACGAACATGGTACCCCCGCCGAACTCGCCGCAGCCAAGGCCGGTAAACCGGTCGAAGACTACTGCGCCGAAATGCACGAGGTGCAAAAGAAACTGGCCCAAGGCTTCCGCCTGTCGTTCGACCATTTCGGCCGCTCGTCCTCGCAGCGCAACCACCGACTGACCCAGCATTTCGCCGGAAAGCTTGCCGAAAACGGGCTGATCGAGGAAGTCCTTGAAAAGCAGGTCTTTTCCATCGACGACGACCGCTTCTTGCCCGACCGCTACATCACCGGCACCTGCCCAAACTGCGGCAACACCAGCGCCCGTGGCGACCAGTGCGAGGAATGCACCAAGCAACTCGATCCCACCGACCTGATCAGCCCACGCTCGTCGATCTCGGGCTCGACCAACCTCGAAGTGCGCGAGACGAAACACCTGTTCCTGCGCCAGCGCAGCCTGCGCGACAAACTGGAAGCATGGATCGACTCCAAGACCGATTGGCCGATCCTGACGACATCCATCGCAAAGAAATGGCTGAACGATGGTGACGGGTTGCAGGATCGCGGCATCACGCGCGACCTGTACTGGGGCATTCCGGTCAAAAAGGGCGACCAGCCTTGGCCGGGGATGGAGGGCAAGGTGTTCTACGTCTGGTTCGATGCCCCCATCGAATATATCGCAGGCACCGCCGAATGGGCCGACGCACATGGCAAGCCCGACGCCGAATGGGAACGCTGGTGGCGCACCGACAAGGGTGCCTCCGACGTGACCTATTACCAGTTCATGGGCAAGGACAACGTGCCCTTCCATACGCTCAGCTTCCCCGCCACCATCCTCGGGTCGGGCGAGCCGTGGAAGCTTGTCGATTACCTCAAATCCTTCAACTACCTGAATTATGACGGAGGCCAGTTCTCGACCTCTCAAGGTCGCGGCGTCTTCATGGATCAGGCGCTCTCGATCCTTCCGGCTGATTACTGGCGCTGGTGGCTGCTGTCGCACGCGCCCGAATCCTCGGATTCGGAATTCACATGGGAGAATTTCCAAAGCTCGGTGAACAAGGATCTGGCCGACGTTCTTGGCAACCTCGTCTCTCGCGTCACGAAATTCGCTACGTCGAAATTCGGCGCGACCATCCCCGATGGCGGCACATTCGGCCCGCAGGAAACCGCCCTGATTGCCGACCTCGCCACCCGCATCCGCGACTACGAAACGTTGATGGAACAGATGGAGGTCCGCAAGGCCGCCGCCGAACTGCGTGCGATCTGGGTCATCGGTAACGAATACCTGCAATCCGCCGCGCCGTGGAGCGTGGTCAAGACCGATCCCGAACGGGCACAGGCGCAAATCCGCCTCGCCCTCAACCTGATCCGCGTCTACGCCATCTTGTCACAACCCTTCATTCCCGATGCCTCGGCCGCGATGATGCAGGCGATGGGCTCGGCCGACTGGTCATGGCCCGACGACGTTCCTGCCGCGATGCGCGCCCTGCCCGCAGGTGCCACCTTCTCGGTGCCGGAAAATCTGTTCCGCAAGATCACCGACGAAGAACGCGCCGATTGGCAAAGCCGCTTCTCGGGCATCCGCGCGTGACCTCATTTTCTGCTTCAAGATATCCTCGGGGAGAGGGTCGCGCCGTGCGACCTGTGGGGGGCAGAAAGCCCCCCGCGCCCCGCCAGCAACGGAGCGCAACATGACCCTTTCGACCACCACCTTCGGCAAAACCGGACGCAGCACCACCCGCATCGGCTTTGGCGCATGGGCCATCGGCGGGTCTTGGGGTGACGTATCCGAAGCCGACGCGAAAGCCACGCTCGAAGCCGCGCTCGACGCCGGCATGACCTTTATCGACACCGCCGATGTCTATGGGGACGGCCGCTCGGAAAATATCATCCGCGACGTGCTGAAAAGCCGCACGGACAAACCCTTTGTCGCCACCAAGGCAGGCCGCAGCCTGAACCCGCATACTGCCGCAGGCTACACGTCTGCCAATATCGAAGCCTTCATCGACCGCAGCCTGACGAACCTCGGCATCGATTGCCTCGACCTTGTGCAACTCCACTGCCCCCCGACCGAAGCCTATTATGCCCCCGCCCTGTTCGACGGGATGGAGGCACTGAAGACAAAGGGCAAGATCGCGCAATGGGGCGTTTCGGTAGAAAAGGTGGAAGAGGCGCTGAAAGCCATCGAATACCCCGGATGCGCTTCGGTCCAGATCATCTACAACATCTTCCGCCAGCGCCCCGAGACCCTGTTCTTCCGCGAAGCCCAGGCCCGCAAGGTAGCCGTGATCGCCCGCGTCCCCCTCGCCTCGGGCATGCTCACCGGAAAGCTGACCGCCGCATCCACCTTTGCCGCCGACGACCATCGCGCCTTTAACCGCAATGGCGAGGCCTTTGACATGGGCGAAACCTTCTCGGGCGTGCCTTACGATGTCGGCCTGCAAGCGGTCGAGGAATTGCGGGCGTTTGTGCCGCAAGGTGCTACCATGGCGCAATTCGCCCTGCGCTGGATTCTGATGCAGGACGCCGTCACGGTAGTGATCCCCGGGGCCCGCACGCCCGCGCAATCGGCCGCCAACGCGGGCGCCGACGCCCTCGCCCCGCTGCCTGCCACGACCATGGACGCCTGCCGCGACATCTACACCCGCCTGATCGCCCCCCACGTCCACCAGCGCTGGTAACCCCCACCCCGACCCTCCCCCGAACGGGGGAGGGGGCGCGAACCCTCTGGCACCTTTGCATCATGGACAGGGCAAGGGGGCTTTCCGCCCCCTCGGCTTCGCCTCACCCCCGAGGATATTTGAACCAGCGTGAAAGATCGGTCTTTGGCAAGGCACGCTCGTTTGGCAGAGATGGCAAACGTTTCTCGCTGGTTCCGGCAGGCAAAATGTCAGGCGACGGGTACCACGCCCGCCAGAACCTCGCCCGCCGCCAACAGCACATCCTCGCGGTGCCAGTCGGCCAGCAATTGAACGCCCATTGGCGTGGCCCCCGTCAGGTCGGTCGTCACCACCAGACCCGGCAGTCCCATCAGCGGCGGCGCGATCTGCGGCATCTGCGCCGCCAGCACCCGCGCGAAGCTTGTCTCGTCTTGCACATCCAGATGGTCGGGGAATGGCGGTTCGCCCGACACGGGGCACAGCACCAGCGGCCAGTCGGCCAGAAACATCCGCCACAGCCGCGTCAGCCGCGCCCGCGCCTGCAAATCGCGCATCAGCCCGTCGACGGTCAGCGGGGCCACCATCCGGTCGAGACAGCCATAGACGAATGACGCGTCCGGATCGCCCTCGTCGGCCACGGCCTTGGCCGAGGCGTGGCGCATGTCGGCCATCCACAGGCGTAACTGCACCTCGCACGCTTCGCGCCAAGGCGGGGTTGCCAGTTCTTCGACCACATACCCGGCATCGGCCAACCGCCCAGCCGCAGCCCGCAGCGCCGCGCGCACCGTGGAGTGGACCGCCATTCCATCAGGTGCCAAGCAAAGCGCCACCTTACATGCCACGGGCGGCCCCTCTGGCGGCATCGCAATGCGCCACGGATCGCGCGGATCGGGGGCGGCCATTGCTGCCAGCCCCAGCCGCAGATCGGGAATAGACCGCGCAATCGGCCCCGAAACAGCCATCAGCTGCCCGCCGATCAGCCGGTCCGCTGCCGTGCCATTATAAGCGGGCACCCGCCCGAGCGAGGGGCGCAGCCCATGCACACCGCATGCATACGCCGGATAACGGATCGACCCTGCGATATCGGTGCCATGCGCCAGCGCACCCATTCCCGAGGCGACCGCCGCCCCTGCACCGCCCGACGATCCGCCCGGCGTCACGCCTGCCGCGCGCGGATTGACCGTAGCCCCGTGTGCCGAATTGCGGGTGAACCAGCGCAAGCTGAACGCAGGCGTGTTGGTCCGCCCGACGATCACCGCTCCCGCCCGCCGCAGCGAGGCCACGACCGGACTGTCGCCTTGCGCCACCAGCCCCGCTTGCAGCCGCAATCCGTTCGTCGTGGCATGACCCGTCTGGTCGATGTTCACCTTGACCGTGACCGGCACACCTGCCAGCGGCCCCGCAGCCTCGCCCCGTGCCAAAGTTGCATCGACCGCATCCGCCGCCGCAAGCGCCGCGTCGTCGCAGCGCTGCGCGATGGCGTTGAACCGGCCATTCACCGCCCCGATCCGAGTTAAGGCCGCCAGCGCCACCTCGCGGGCAGATACCTGCCGCGACGTGACCAGCCCCGCCACTTCGGTCGCTGTCAGATCGGCCAAACCCATGCAAAACCCTCTGCGCTGGGGCGGCACCTAACTTTGGGCTACCCGTTCAAGCTGTCCCGAGGCTAGGCGCAGGGCGCGTGCGGCGCAACCGTTACCCACGCAGGTAATCTTCCAGCACCGCCCGCGTGCCGCGTGTTGCAAGATCGGTCAGGAATCCCGCGAAGCAGTCGATCACCGCCGCATCCTTGCCGACCGCGCCATAGATATCCTCCATCGCCAGCCATTTCGCCGGATCGCCCGCCGCTGCCTTGGCCACCGTTTGCAGGCGGTCCCAGTTCGGATCGTTGGGTGCGATCACCGCCCCGTCGTCGGCCATGCCCGCGCAATAGCGGCACCACAGCGCCGAGCACAGGATCAGCCCGCGCGGCAACCGTCCCGCCGCCAGATTGTCGGCAATCGACGGGATGATGAATTTCGGTTGCCGGTTCGACCCGTCAAGACACAGCCGCCGCTCGGTATCGGCCACTTCGGGATTGGAAAAGCGCGACTGGATAAGAGCATAGTAGTCGCCCAGATCGGTGCCCGGCACCGGCGGCACGATGGGGATGATCTCGTCACGTTCGACCTTGTCGAGAAGTCCCAGAATCAACGGATCGGCCATCGCCTCGTGCACATATTCGATCCCCATCAGCCCGCCGGGATAGGCGATGATCGCATGTCCCCCGTTCAGGATGCGGATCTTCATCGCCTCGAAGGCATGCACATGGTCGGTGAAAGTCACCCCCACCTCTTCCAGCGGCGGACGCCCTGCGGTGAAGCGGTCTTCCAATACCCATTGCCGGAACGGCTCGCAGGTCACTGGAACCGGATCGTCGCCAAGACCGAAGCGCGCCGCCATCGCCCGTTCGCGCGGTCCGGTGGCGGGGGTGATGCGGTCCACCATGGCGTTGGGAAAGGCAACGTTGGCTGCAATCCACGCGGCAAAGGCCGGGTCCGACAGCCGCGCCAGCCCGACCACCGCCGCCTGCGTCACATGGCCATTGCCCGGCAGGTTGTCACAAGACATCACGGTAAAGGGCACCACACCCGCCGCGCGCCGCAAGCGCAGAGCGGCGATGATCGCCCCAAAGGCCGTTGCGGGCTGCGACGGCTTTGCGCCGTCCGCCACGATTTCGGGATGCGCGGGGTCGAAGGCCCCCGTTGCCGGATCGACGAAATAGCCGCCTTCCGTCACGGTCAGCGACACGATCCTGATCGCCGGATCGGCCATCGCCGCTATCAGCGCCGCGTTGTCGGGTTGCACTTCGATGAAACCTATCATCGACCCGACGCGCCGCGCCCGATGACCCGAAGGATCAAGCTCGATCACCGTCGAAAGACAATCCTGCGCCATAAGCGCCTCGCGCATCCGCGCATCGCCGGCCCGCACGCCCGCACCCAGAATGGCCCAATCCTGCGCCAGCCCCTTGGCGAAGAGGTCGTCCAGATAGACCGCCATATGGGCGCGGTGGAAATTGCCCAGCCCGATATGCACGATACCGGCTTTCAGCTTGCTGCGGTCGTAGGCGGGCATTTCGACAGTGTGGGTCATGGTCTTGCCTTCAGGATTTGAACGCCTCGCCACCTGCGGCTGCGGGGCGGCGAAGCAGCGACCCGCACGCTGCGGGCCATGTACGGGGCGGGGCGGCCAGCCTTAGGCCAGCCAGTTCCCGCCATCGACGCCGAAAGTCTGGGCCACGACGTAATCGGCTTCGGGCGTGGCAAGAAAGATTGCCATGCCAGTCAGGTCTGCCGCCGTCCCCATCCTCCCGAAGGGCACCGCTGCGCCCACTTCGCGCTTCTTCAGGCCGGGGGCCTTGCCTTCGTACTTGGCAAAGAACGCATCCACCCCGTCCCAATGTTCGCCATCTACCACGCCGGGCGCGATGGCGTTGACGTTGATGCCGTGGGTGATCAGGTTCAGCCCAGCACTTTGCGTCAGGCTAATGACCGCCGCCTTGGTGGCGCAATAAACCGCCACAAGCGATTCACCGCGGCGTCCGGCCTGGCTTGCCATGTTGATGATCTTGCCGCCCTGCCCGCGTTCGATCATGTGCTTTGCCGCTGCCTGCAGGCAAAAGAGCGTGCCTGCCACGTTCACCGCAAAGAGTTTGTCGTAATCGGCCCGCGTGATCTCGTCGATCGGGGCCGCGGTGAACAAGGCGGCGTTGTTCACCAGAATGTCCAACTTGCCCATAGCAGAAATCGCCGCCGCGAAGCCCGCGTCGATGCTGTCCTGCCGAGTCACGTCCATCTGCACGGCCTGCGCCTTCGGCCCCAGATCGGCCACAGCCCGCTCTAGCGCACTTGCGTTGATATCGGCCAAAGCCACCGTCGCGCCCTCGGCGATGTAAGCCCGCGCGAATTCGAAGCCGATGCCCCGCGCGGCACCCGTGATCAACGCCGTCTTGCCTGCCAATCTCATGCAATTGCCTTTCCGTCCGCACCGAAGCGGTGCAGTTTCTCCATCTGCGGGGCCAGCCCCACGCGGTCGCCATGGCGCAGCGTCACCCCGCCGGTCGCCCGCACCGTCAGCGTGCCCACACCTTCGACCTCGACCTTCAAAAACGTGTCGGACCCGAGGTGTTCGGCCAAGCCCACAACCCCTTGCCAAGGCCCGTCCGCAGCCACGTCGATATGTTCGGGACGGATGCCGATGGTCGCCACGCCAACCTTCGCCGCTTCGGCACCGCCGATCAGGTTCATCTTCGGGCTGCCGATGAATCCGGCCACGAAGACGTTCGCAGGACGGTGATACAGCTCCAGCGGGCTGCCCACCTGCTCGATGTTGCCAGCGTTCAAGACCACGATCTTGTCGGCCATGGTCATGGCTTCCACCTGGTCGTGCGTCACATAGATCATCGTCGTCTTCAGCGCCTGATGCAGTTCGGTGATCTCTTGGCGCATCGACACGCGCAACGCGGCGTCGAGGTTCGACAAAGGCTCGTCGAAAAGAAACGCCGCAGGCTCGCGCACGATGGCGCGGCCGATGGCCACGCGCTGGCGCTGCCCGCCCGACAATTGCCCGGGGCGACGGTCGAGATAGCTGGTCAGGTTCAGGATGCGCGCCGCATTGGCAACGCGCTTTTCCTGCTCGGCTACTGGAAGCCCCGCCATCTTCAGCGGAAAGGCGATGTTTTTCCTGACCGACATATGCGGATAGAGCGCGTAAGACTGGAACACCATCGCCAGCCCGCGCTTGGCGGGCGGCAAGGCGGTTGCGTCGCGCCCGTCGATTTCGATTGTGCCGCTCGACGTGTCCTCTAGCCCTGCAATCAGTCGCAGCAAGGTCGATTTACCGCAGCCCGAAGGCCCGACGAAAACGACGAACTCGCCGTTTTCGATGGTCAGGTCGATTCCCGGAATGACCGCGACCTCGCCGAACGACTTGTTGACCTGTTTGAGTGTTATCTTGCCCATGTCGCCCTCACTTCACCGCGCCGAATGTCAGGCCACGGACGAGTTGTTTCTGGCTGAACCAGCCAAGGATCAGGATCGGCGCAATCGCCATCGTGCTTGCCGCGCTCAGCTTTGCGTAGAACAGTCCCTGCGGAGCCGAAAAGCTGGCGATAAAGGCCGACAACGGTGCCGCCTTGGTCGTGGTCAGCGTGATGGTCCAGAACGCTTCGTTCCATGCGAGGATCACGTTGAGAAGAAGGGTCGAGGCGATGCCCGGCAGTGCCATCGGCGTCAGCACGTAAAGGATTTCGTTCCACAGCGCCGCCCCGTCCATCCGCGCAGCTTCCAGAATCTCGCCGGGAATTTCCTTGAAATAGGTGTAAAGCATCCAGACGATGATCGGCAGGTTCATCAGCATCAGCGCCAGCACCAGCCCGATCTTGGTGTCGAACAGCCCAAGCCGCTGGAACAGCAGATACATCGGGATCAGAACGCCCACTGCGGGCATCATCTTGGTCGACAGCATCCACATCAGCAGGTCTTTGGTCTTGCGTCCCGGCACGAAGGCCATCGACCATGCCGCCGGAATGGCGATGGCCAGACCGAGCAGTGTCGAGCCGATGGAAATGACCACCGAGTTCCAGAAGAACCGCGGGTAATCCGAACGCTGCCAGACTTCGGCATAGTTCTCGACCGTCCAACTGGCACCCAGCAGTTCGGGCGGCGACGCGACTGCGGAAACCTCGGTCTTGAAACTGGTCAGGATCATCCACAGCACGGGGAAGAATATCACCAGCGCCACCGTCCATGCGGCCAGCGTGGTCAAAGCCTTGCGGCGGGTCGATGTCGCGCGGGCCATGGCTTACTCCTTACGTATCAAGATGCTTGCCGATGCCGCGCATCAGGAAGAAGGCGACGATATTGGCAAGGATCACCGCGATGATCCCGCCCGCTGCGGCATGGCCGATATCCTTGGCCACGATCGCCTGCTTGAAGATCATATAGGGCAGCGTGGTCGAGGCCGATCCCGGCCCGCCCTGCGTGGTGGTGTAGATCTCGCCAAAGATGCCCAAAAGGAAGATCGTCTGGATCAGGATCACCACCGTGATCGACCGCATCATATGCGGCAGGATGATGTAGCGGAACCGGCTGAAGGCCGAAGCCCCGTCCATCTCGGCCGCTTCCAGCTGTTCGGACGACAGCGATTGCAGCGCGGTCAGCAAGATCAGCGTGGCAAAAGGCAGCCATTCCCACGACACGATGGCGATCACCGACCACATCGGATAATCCTGAAGATACAGGATCGGCTCGTAGCCCAGCCCGATCGATACGGCGGCGAACAGCCCGTTTTGCGGATGCATGAACAGGTTTTCCAGAATCGACGCCGCGACCGGCGGCATCACAAAAAAGGGCGCGATGACGAGGATACGTAGCACGCCCTGCCCCCAGACCGGCTGATCGATCAACAGCGCGATCAGCGTGCCCAAGACGACCGTGATCACCAGAACCCCGCCGACCAAAGCCAGCGTATTGCCCATCGCCAGCCAGAAATCGGGCGATTCGACGAACCATCTGTAATTGCGGATACCGGCCCAGCCGTTCCGTTCGGGCGACAGCAGGCGGTAGACGCGGAACGAGTAATACAGCGTCATGAACAGCGGAACGATCATCCAGATCAACAGCAGCGCGACCGACGGGGCCACCATCACACGGGCAGCGATGCGGCTGGAATGGGTGGACATGGGGTCTGGGTCTCCGGGGTCAGGTGGCGCTGGACAGGATGGCGTCGCATCGACGCGGACAAAAGCGGGTGCGCGCAGGCGGCAAAGACGAAACCGTTCAGGCGGATAAGGGGCTTGCGGGCCGGTCCGGTCGTGCCAGGACCGGTCCGCAAGCCGATGTGCCCCCCGGGCCGTGGGAGACGGCCCGGGACAGGTCTTACTTGATGTAACCGGCGTCGGTCATTTCGGAGACGGCCAGCGTCTGGGCTTCGGCAAGCGCCTCGTCCACGGTCTTCTGTCCGGCAAGGGCCGCCGAGAAAATTTCGCCAACGCTCGTCGCCAGACCCGCAAACTCGGGGATCGCTACGAACTGCACGCCGACATAAGGCACCGGCTTGACGGTCGGTTTGGTCGGGTCAGCCGCGTTGATCGAGTCGATGGTCATCTTGGCAAAGGGCAGCGCCGCATATTCCGGATTTGCGTACAGCGAGGTACGGGTGCCCGGAGGAGCATTGCGCCAGCCTTCTTTCGACGCGACCAGATTGATGTAATCCTTGTTCGTCGCCCAGTCGATGAAAGTCTTGGCAGCTTCCTTGGCGTCAGACGATGCCGGAACGGCCAGCGACCAAGCCCACAGCCAGTTGGCACGCTTGCCAAGTCCGGCGTCGGGAGCCAGCGCGAAGCCCACCTTGTCGGCGAATTCGGACTGGGCCGGATCGGTCAGCGCACCGGCCGAAACCGTGGCGTCCATCCGCATGGCGCATTTGCCCTGCAGCGACAGCGTCAGGTTCTCGTTATAGCCGTTGTTCGAAGCGCCGGGCGGGCCGTATTTGGTCAGCATGTCGACATAGTCGGTCATGACCGCTTTCCATTCCGGCTGGTCGAACTGGGGAACCCAGTTTTCATCGAACCAGCGCGCGCCATAGCTGTTGGCCATGGTGGTCAGGAAGGCCATGTTTTCGCCCCAGCCGGCCTTGCCGCGCAGGCAGATGCCGTAAATGCCGGCGTCCTTGTCAGTCATCGCGGCGGCGGCTTTCTTGATATCGTCCCAAGTGGGCGCATCAGGAATGGTCACACCGGCCTTTTCGGCCAGATCCTTGCGGTAGTTCACAAAGGACGATTCACCGTAGAAGGGCGAAGCGTAAAGCTTGCCGTCGACCGTCAGGCCGCCACGGATGGCGGGCAGCAGGTCGTCGACGTCGTAATCTGCGGGCAGGTCGTTCAGGCTTTCCAGCCAGCCCTGCTTGCCCCAGATCGGAACCTCGTAGGTGCCGATGGTGATGACGTCATACTGGCCACCGCCGGTGGCGATGTCGGTCGTCACGTTCTGGCGCAGGATGTTCTCTTCCAGCGTCACCCACTCGACCTTGATGTCGGGGTGCTTGGCATAGAAATCGTCCATCAGGCCCTGCATGCGCACCATGTCGCCGTTGTTGACGGTCGCCACGGTGATCGTCGTCTCGGCCATTGCGGCGCCCGACAGGCAAGCCGCGACCGACGCGCCCAAGAGGGCACGGTAAGTCATTTTCATGGGTAGTCCTCCCTAACAAGCGATTGAGCATTTCATCGCTTGATGAGCAATTACCCATATCGAGGGCCGCTTCGTCAAGCGAAACTTGCATCGACATTCGGCGGACAAGGCAAAACACTGCCCAAAGCATGGGCAAGGCGCGAACGCGCGGCGCGTCCCGCCGGTTCCCCTTGTCTGTCAGGTATTTGCCGAACGCCGCGCGCCGTCAGTCCAGCGCTAGGATCGCCCGCGCCGTAGCCTCGTCGGTGACCAGCCCGTTCAGGATGCGCGCGGACAGCGCCGCCTTGATCGCCGCCGCCTTTGACGGTCCGGCAGCCACGCCGATGACCGGGCGCGTCTGGCCGGGGGCGATTCGCACCCCGCCGACGCGGCTGTTGGTGCCCAGTTCCAGATAGGTACCCGTCCGGTCGAACACCCAGCCCGCCACCTCGCCCACCGCACCCTGCCGCTGCATCTCGGCCAGTTCGGCGGGGCGCACGAAACCGTCGGCAAGCAGCGGCGCGTCGTCGCTCATCTGCCCGACCCCCACGAAGGTGACATCCGCCGCCTTGGCCAGTTCACGCACCTGCCGCACGGGGCGCAGGTTGCGGAAGGCCGCGTTCTCTTCGGGGGTTTCCGAAATCACCGGCACGGGCATCGGATAATGCGGCGCGCGCACCTTGTCGGCGATGCGCATGATGACATCGAAGAACGAGGCCGAACCGTCGGGCGCGATATTGCCGATCAAAGACACCAGACGGTGATGCGGCGCTTCCACCGCCGTCATCGCATCGACCATCCCGCGCATCGCCCGCCCCGTTCCCAATGCGATGACCAAAGGCTCGGGCATCCGCAAGAACCGCTCAAGCTCGGCCGCAGCCGCAGGCGCGATTGCCTGCGCGGCGTCATGTCCCGCGCCCAGCGCGGGTGCCACACGGCAACGCGTCAACGCGAACCGCGCGGTCAGGGCCTGTTCGAGTTCCAGACAGGCCGCGATCGGATGTTCAAGGCGGACATGGATCAGCCCTTCGGCCATCGCGCGGCTGACGAGCCGCTGCGCCCGCTGGCGGCTGACGCCAAGCTCGCGGGCGATCTGGTCCTGCGTCATGCCCGCCACGTAATACAGCCAGCCCGCGCGGGCGGCATCATCCGACTGGCTGGGTTCGACATCGGGCGGCAGCATCAGGATACCTCGGGAACGGATCGGAACACGGCCGGATGGGCGGCGCGCATCGCGGCAAAACTGGCGTAGCTCGCTTCAGGCACAGCATCTTCGGGCGGGGTCAGGTCAAGCCCTGCCATATGGCTGCCGCCGACGAAGCGCCAGACACGCATCCCGGCTGCCAGCCCTGCCCGCACGCCGTTGAGCGAATCCTCGATCACCACGCAGGCGGCGGGGGCAGCCCCCATCCTGGCCGCCGCATGCAGGAACAGGTCGGGTGCGGGCTTGCCCCGCGCCACCTCAGATGCCGTAAAGGCGACCCCGTCGAACAGCGCCGTCATCCCCGTGATGGCCAGACTGCGCCGCATCCGTTCGGGGCTGGACGAGGTGGCAAGACAATAAGGCAGGCGCAACGCAGCCAGCGTTTCGACAATCCCCTGCATCCGCTGCAAGTCACGTTCGAACGCCGCGAGCAGCCGCGCACGGTAATCGGTCTCGAACCGGTCGGGCAAGGCCACGCCCCAACGGTCGCGCACCTCTTTGAGCACCACAGGATAGGAGCGGCCAAGGAAATGGCGGCTGACGAAGGCCATGTCCATCTCGACGCCGTAGCCCTTCAACTCGGCAATCAACTGCCGCGCGCTGATGACTTCGCTGTCGATCAGCACGCCATCGCAATCGAAGATGATGAGTTCGGGGTCGGTCATGGGCGGATGGTGAACGCGATAGCGGGCGTGCTGTCAACGCCCCATGCAGAACGGGGGGCTGCCGCCCCCCGCACCCCCTGCGCGTATTTCCGCAAGGATGAAATCAGGGGCGCGCCAGCAGCGCCTCGATCTCGTCGCGCGACGGCATGGCGGGGGCCGTTCCCGCCCGCGTCACGCTGATGCCCGCCGTAGCGCAGCCAAAGCGCACCGCGTCGACCACATCGCGCCCCTCGGCCAGCGCCACCGCAAAACCGCCGTTGAAGGCATCGCCCGCCCCCGTGGTTTCCACCACCGGACCCGCGCTGATGACCGGCACATGCACCGAACGCGTCCGGTCGCGGTATAGCGCGCCTTTGTCACCCAGCGTGATGATGACAGCCCCAACGCCGCGGCCAAGCAGCGCGTCTGCCGCGCGTTCCGCCTCGGCCAATGTCGTCACCGGCAGGCCGGTCAGCCCCTCGGCCTCGGATTCGTTGGGCGTCACGAAGTCGCACAGCGCGAGGATATCGTCGCCCAATGTCGCAGCGGGAGCGGGGTTCAAGATGGTCTTGGCCCCGCCCGCCCGTGCGATTTCGAGCGCCCGCTTGGCGGCAGGAATCGGTTGTTCCAACTGTGTGATGAACACCGAAGCGCCGCCGATCAAATCGGCACGCTCTTCGACATCCTGCACCGATATCCGCCCCGCAGCGCCCGCTGCGACGATGATCGCATTGTTGCCCGTGGCATTTTCGATGAAGATATAGGCGGCACCCGTATAGCTTTCGGGGTCTTCGGTCACAGAAGCCGTCACCCCCGCCTTGGCCCATGTCGCCCGCGCGATATCGGCAAAGGCGTCGCGCCCCAGACGCGAGATGATCGTCACATCGCCGCCCGCCTTGGCCGCCGCGACCGACTGGTTCGACCCCTTGCCCCCCGGCCCCAGCACGAAGGACGTGCCAAGGATGGTCTCGCCCATCTTGGGCTGCCGCTCGGCACGATAGGCGGTGTCGGCCACGAAGATGCCAAGGATGACGATCTTGGGTTTTGCGGTCATGGCCTATTCCTCCGGCGGGATCACGCCCTTGCGGAACATGAAGCAGCCATAGAACCGGCGCTCGCCGGTCTGGATCACGGCATAGGCCTGCCGCGCCATGTCGTAGAACGCGAAGCGCTCGATCCCGATCATCGGGCGGTGGCTGCCTTCGGCGGCATCGATCTGGGCCTGTACCTCGGCCTGCACGGGCGGCAGGGTGACGGGATCGCCCACGATCTCCATCCGGCCCGCAAAATCATCGACGAAGGTGTCGAGCGGCAGCACCGACAGGATGGCATTCGCCGCCTCGGCCGCGGTCAGGTTCTCCATCCGCAGCAGATAGCCAAGCTGCGTGTCCCGCGCCACGCTATCGGCCGGAAAATTGGTGTCCGACAGGATCAGCACATCGCCATGCCCCATCGCCCGCAGACAAGACAGCACCTCGGCGTTCAGCCGGTTGTCGATACCCTTGAGCATTCGTTCCCTCCCGAAATTTCTTTGAACGTGACCCGCCGCAGCGGCAGGGTCAAGCCGGTCAGAACCGCATCCCGCTCGCCTTGTCGAACAGATGCACACCCGATGCATCGGTCGGTGCCAGCGTCACGGCATCGCCGGGGTGCAACGACACGCGGTCGCGGAACACCGCCGTCACCTCGCGCCCTTCGATCCTGATCACCACATGCGTCTCAGACCCCGTCGGCTCGACCACGGCCACGGTCCCCTTGAGGCCCGACTCTGCCAGCCCGAGGTTTTCGGGGCGGATTCCGTAGATGATCTCGCGCCCCTCGGCCACGGCCATGCCCGGCGGCAAGGGCAGCGCAGCGCCGCCCGCCATGACCTTGCCACCTTGGACGACGCCCGCGATCATGTTCATCGACGGCGACCCGATGAAGGCCGCGACAAAGACATTCGCCGGACGGTCGTAAAGCTCGAGCGGCGCGCCGACTTGCTCGACCCGCCCGCCCTGCATCACCACGATCTTGTCGGCCATGGTCATGGCTTCGATCTGGTCGTGCGTCACATAGACGGTCGTGGTTTTAAGACGCTGGTGCAATTCGCGGATTTCGGTCCGCATCTGCACGCGCAGCTTGGCGTCGAGGTTCGACAAAGGTTCATCGAACAGGAAAACCTGCGGATCGCGCACGATGGCGCGGCCCATCGCCACACGCTGACGTTGGCCACCCGACAGCGCGCGCGGGTAACGTTCGAGATAGGGCGTCAAGCCCAGCACCTCGGCGGCACGGGCCACCCGCGTGTCGATCTCGGCCTTGTCCATTCCGCGCATCTTCAGCGCGAAACCCATGTTGGCGGCAACCGTCTTGTGCGGGTAAAGTGCATAGTTCTGGAACACCATGGCAATGTCACGCTCGGACGGCGGCAGGTTGTTGACCAGACGCTCGCCGATGCTGATACGCCCCGAAGACACCTCTTCCAGCCCCGCGATCATCCGCAAAAGGGTCGATTTTCCGCAGCCCGACGGGCCGACAAGCACGACGAATTCGCCGTCCGGAATGTCGAGATCGAGCCCATGGATGACCTGAAGCCCGCCATAGGTTTTCTTCAGTTCGCGGATCGTGACTTCGGCCATCTGGCACCCCTCCGGTGATCTTGCCTGATTAGGTAGCGAAGCAGGGGGGGCCTGTCCACGCACTAATCATACTAACATGTTAGAATCTTGACAGCGGACCTGCCGCTTGCCAAGGTCTATCCTAGGATTGCCATGGCGCGGGGTTGGGAGGCCCCTGTTTTCGCCAGACCACATGACCGCTGGGCGCATGGCATCTCGAAAAGTGAACAAGATAAAAGCCATGCCCCGACCGGATGCTGGCACCAAGGGAGGACGTTACCGTGAAAGTCGAACTCTACAACGCGATGCGCTCGAAGATGAGCCGCCGCCGCCTGCTGCAAGGCGCAACCGCGCTTGGCGCCGTCACCGCGATGGGCCCGATGGGCCGTCCTGCCTTTGCCGAAAGCCACGGCAACGTGCGCGCCGAAATCCTCAAGATTCCGGGCGTCGGTGCCGGATCGCCCACCGATGCCGATTGGCAGAAGGTCGGGGAAATGACGCTTGGCGCCACCAAGGCCAACGTGGCCGAAGGTGAATTCGCAGGCGTCGAGCTGACGTTCTTTGGCATCAACAACAACGGGCTGCACAACATCCTGTTCCGCGGCCTGCTCAAGGGCTGGGAAACCTATACCGGCGCGAAAATCAACTGGATCGACCTTGCACAGGCCGACTACAACCCGCGCCTGCAGCAAAGCATCGCGACCGGCACCGTCGATTTCGACATCCTTGCCATGGGTGCGCCGCTCGAAGGCGACACCGCCAGCAAGGGCCTGCTGGACGAGATGCCGGAATGGGTCGCCACTCAGATCGAGATGGACGACTATGTGAACTACCTCAAGGCCCCTGTCGGCACGTGGGACGGCAAGACCTATCGCATCTCGATCGACGGCGACTGCCACACCTTTGCCTATCGGACCGACTACTTCGGTGAAGGTGCCATCGGCGGCGCGACCGTTCCGAAAACCTGGCAAGAGGTCAATGCCGTGTCCAAGGCCGTGATCGGCCAGACCGACCCGCTGACCGGCCAGCCCGCCGTCGGCTACCTCGACCCGCTCAAGGGCTGGGGCGGCTTTGGTTTCTACTTCCTTGAAAACCGCGCGGCAGCCTATGCCAAGCACCCGGCCGATCCGGCATGGCTGTTCGATCCCGAAACCATGAAGCCGCGCGTCAACAACCCGGCTTGGGTGCAGGCGATCCAGGACGTGATGGACCTTATCGCGGCCAACGCCTACCCCGCCGACCAGATCAACGCCGACCCCGGCACCACCGGCTTCTCGCAGTTCCTTGCGGGCACCGGATCGATGCTGATGTGGTGGGGCGACATCGGGTCGAACGCCCGCACCTCGGACACCTCGGTCGTGGGCGACGTGGTGGGCTTCGGCATCAACCCCGGTTCGGACAAGGTCTACAACTCGCAAACCGCGGCGTGGGAAGAAACCTACAACGAAGCGCCGAACATGGCCTTCCTTGGCTGGGGCGTCTATGTCACCAACCGCGTGTCGGGCGACGAGAAGAAGCGCAAGGCCGCATGGTCCGCCGCAGCCCATCTGGGCGGCAAGGACCTGTCGCTGTGGATGTCGGCCTATCCGTCGGGCTTCCAGCCCTACCGCAACTCGCACTTCCAGTACGACGAGTGGGAAGCGGCAGGCTATGACCGCGCCTTTGTCGAAGACTACCTCGGCTCGAACGCGGACAGCTACAACCACCCCAACGCCGCGATCGAACCCCGTATCCCCGGCATCTTCCAGTACTACTCGGTCGCCGAGGACGAACTGGCCAAGGGCTATGCGGGCCAGTACAAATCGGCACAGGAAACCGCAGACGCCATCGCCGCCGCATGGGAAAAGATCACCGACACCATCGGCCGCGACAACCAGATCAAGCTGTACAAAGCCAGCTTGGGCATGTGATCCGGGTCTGACCGGGCAAGTTACCGGAACGTCCGGCGGGGAAACCTGCCGGGCGTTCTTTCTTTTATGTCTGAAGGATGTGAATGGCCTGACGGGCGCCGCACGTTCTGCAGGGACGCGCTGCAGCTACTTCGGGCCAATGTGCTTGGCGATCTCGACGAAGGACCGCACCTGACTTGAGCGGTTCGACCGTTTCCAGACCAGTATCGTCCGGCTGCGAAAGGCGGGATGCATGATCTGGCGCACTTCGACGTTGCGTCCCAGAAAACCGATCAGGCTTTCGGGATAGATCGTCACGCCCAAGCCCGCCGCGACCAGCCCGATCAGCCCCAGCGTGTTCGACGCCTCGAGCGTGACGTTCAACGAAACCCCTTCCGCGCTGAACAGATCGTTCAGGCGCCAGCGGTATTCGTCCCATTCGCGCATGTCTCCCAAGATCATGTCCTGTCCGGCAAGGTCTTGCGGCGTGACATTGGCCAGCAAGAGCAGCGGGTGGTTGCGCGGCGTCACGATGTAAAGCGGCTCTGACGACAGCGCTACCGACTGGTAATCGGGATGATCGAAGGGACCGATCATATAGCCAAGATCGATTTCCTGATTGGCCAGCGCGATTTTTTGCCCCTGCGTGCGGATATAGCTTAGCCGCAGGTCCACATGTGGATGACCCTGCCGGAAGCGCGCGACGGCGGCGGGCATCAGTTCGGTCGCGGCAAAGGCCATATAGGCCACGCGAAGCAAACCCGTCTTTCCCTCGGCGACGCGCCGCGCTGTTTCCACCGTCGCCTCATAGGTTCGCAACAGATCGGCCGCAGTCTGGTAGAACTGTTGCCCCGCCTGCGTCAGGGACACTTCGCGTGTCGTACGGACAAGCAAGCGGAAGCCGAGCGTCTGCTCGAGTTTCTGGATCCTGCGGCTTAAGGCCGATTGGTCCAGATGCAACCGCTCTGCCGCCCGCCGGAAATTCAAATCCTGCGCCAGCACCAGAAATGTCTGCAACGCCTCGAAACTTGGCACGTTCGTCACGGGCACCCCCCCTTGGCGGTAATGCAATTTGTGCATCAATAAAGGCTGACATGCCATTTCACAGCCGTCAATCCACCTGTCAATCTAAGAACAAGGGTCCGCGGTGCCATAAAAAATTGGGCAATTTGCGGCTCTGGCATTTCGCCCCCCTTCGTGGCGGGTGACATCAAAACGCACAGGAGACAAAGAATGAGCGACGTTGACGCCAAAGAACTCGACCGCCTGCTTCAGCAGGCCTTCGACACGGCCAGCAAGCTTTACAAAGAACGCGGCTTCCAGCGCCGCGTCGGCTTTGGCAAGCGCCCCGCGTTGGTCAGTGTCGACCTTGCCAATGCATGGACACGTCCGGGCAACCCCTTCACCTGCGATCAGGAGAAGATGGACAATGAAATCATCCCCGCCATGCAAAAATTGCTCAAGGCGTTCCGCGCGGCGCACCTGCCCGTCATCCATGTGACAACGGCCTATGAGATCACCGACCGCAACGCCGATTTCACCGACATGGGCCTGTGGCACAACAAGATTCCGGTCGATGTGGTCAACCTTAAAGACAAAGACCTTTGGGCCATCGACAGCCGCATCGCCCCCATCGTCGGCGAATACACGCTGCTGAAAAAACGCGCATCCGCCTTCCACGGCACCGAGTTGGCCGGCATCTTGCGCGCAAATAACGTCGACACCATCCTTGTCACCGGCGTCACCGCTTGTGCCTGTGTCCGCCAGACCGTCTGCGACGGGCTTGCCGACGGCTTCCGCCCGATCGCGGTGAAAGAGGCCATCGGCGACCGGGTGCCCGGTGCGGTCGCATGGAACCTGTTCGATATCGACGCCAAGTTCGGCGATGTCGAAACGGTCGATACCTGCGTGTCCTACCTCGACAACCTCGCCGCGCAAAAGATCGCCGCCGAGTGACCGGCCCCGCGCCAGACCCGCACCGACCCGCACCCGCGGGTCTGGCCGACCACCGCCCAAAAGAGGCGGAAGCCAACCACAGCAGGAGAGAGAACATGGCCAGAATTGGCGTCGACGTCGGCGGAACGAACACCGACCTCGTGCTGGAATGCGCGAAGGGTGTTTTCTACCACAAAGTTCCGACAACCCTGAAAAACCAATCCATCGGTGTGGTCGAGGGCGTGCAGGGCATTTGCCGCATGGCAGGTATCGCCCCGTCCGAGGTTGAAACCATCGTCCACGGCACGACAACCGCCACCAACATCACCATCGAGCATAATGGTGCAGAATGCGGGATGATCACGACCGAGGGATTCCGCGACATCCTCCACATCGGGCGGCACAAGCGCCCCTATAATTTCTCGCTGCATTTCGACGTGCCTTGGCAAAGCCAGCCGCTGGTCAAACGGCGCAACCGCGTCGCCGTCGCCGAACGCATCTTGCCCCCCACGGGCGACATCGCCATCCCGCTCGATGAACAGGCCGTCCGCAGCGCCTGCGCGCTGTTCCGCAAGCGCGGCATCCATTCCGTCGTCATCGGCTTCATGTTCGCATTCCTGAACGACACGCACGAGCGGCGGGCCAAAGAGATCGTGCTGGAAGAAATGCCCGACGCCTATGTCACCCTGTCGTCCGAAGTGGCCAAGGTGATGCGCGAATACGAACGCTTTTCCACTGCCGCGATGAATTCCTATGTCGGGCCCAAGACCGCCTTCTACCTGCGCGACCTTGACAGCCGCTTGCGCGAGGCGGGGGTGATGTCGAAGCTACGTATCATGCAGTCCAATGGCGGGGTGTCCACCGTCGACGCCTGCGCCAAGCGCCCGATCCGCATCCTGATGTCGGGACCGGCAGGCGGGGTTATCGGTGGTGCCTCCGAAGGGGCGATGGCGGGCGAGGCGAATATCATCACCGTCGACATCGGCGGGACCTCGGCCGATATCTCGACCATTCCGGCGGGGGCGGTGAAGATCATGAACCCCCGCGACACCTATGTGTCGGGCCATCCGGTGCTGACGCCGATGATCGACCTTGTCACCATCGGTGCGGGCGGCGGGTCGGTCGCCTTCATCGACAGTGCGGGAGCGTTCCATGTCGGTCCGCGCTCGGCGGGGTCGGAACCGGGGCCTGCCTGCTATGGCCGTGGCGGCACCGAGCCCACCGTGACCGATGCCCAGATCGTGCTGGGACGGCTTGACCCCGATATGGCGCTGGGTGGCGACCTGAAGCTGGATGCCAGCCTGTCGCACAAGGCCATCGAGGAGAAGATCGCCCGCCCGATGGGGCTGACAGTGAAGGAAGCTGCGCTTGGCATCATCCGCATCATCAACAACAACATGGCGCTTGCCATCCGCTCGAATTCGGTCGCGCGCGGCGTCGACCCGCGCGAATTCTCGATCATGCCGTTTGGCGGCGCTGGCCCCTTGCACGGCGTGGCACTGGCCGAAGCCATGGCCTGCAAGGATGTGATCGTTCCGGTCGCACCCGGCATCACCGCTGCCGTCGGCCTGCTTAAGACAGACCTGCAATACGAACACACCGAAGCGGTGATCGTGGAGTTGATGAAGGCAGGCGACGCCGATTTCGCCCGCATCAACGCTGCCGTCGCCACCCTGCACGACCGCGTGCAAGCCGAACTCGACAGTGACGGCATCGCGCGCGACGCACAGACGATCACGGTCATCGCCGAATGTCGCTACCACGGCCAAGGCTTCGAACTGCGCGCCGCCATGCCCGAAGGCCCGGTCACCGCCGCAAACGTGCAGGTCGTCGTCGACAGCTTCCACGACCAGCACCAACAGGATTACGGCTACAGCTACCGCAAGGCCGAGGTGGAACTGATCACGCTTCGGGCCATCGGATCGGCCGCCGTGCGCCGCATCGACATTCCGACGATTCCCAGAACCGACGGCAGCAGCATCGACCGCGCGCTGATGTTCGTGCGCCCGACCACCTTTGACGATGGGCGCACGTTGGAAACCCCGCGCTACGACCGCACCAAGCTGTTTGCGGGCGACCGCGTGCCCGGCCCCGCCCTGTTGCACCAGCACAACGCCACCACGCTTATCCCGCCCGGCTATGTGGCCGAGACGCTGGATTACGGCAACACCCGCATCCGCCTGATCGGCGCGTAAGGAGCAAGCCCATGAATGTCATGACCAATCCTGACGCTGTCACCGTCGATCCGATCACCCTTCAGGTGCTGCGCGGCAGCTTTGAGACCATCGCCGAAGAAATGGGCCATGTGCTTTATCGCATGTCCTTTTCGTCGATCATCCGCGAAAGCCAAGACCTTGGCGCGGGACTGTTCGACGTGGATTTCAATACGCTGTGCGAGTCGGAATCGACGCCCATGCATATCGGGTCGATCCCCGCTTACCTGCGCGGCATTGCCGAAACGCTGGAAGATGGCGAATGGTACGAAGGCGATGTGGTGGTCCACAATCACCCCTATCACGGTGCCAGCCACACCCCCGATTTCGCCATCGTGGTTCCGGTCTATTATCAGGACCGGCTGGTCGGTTTTGCCGGAAACACGGCGCACCATGTCGATATCGGGGCGGCCACCCCCGGCCTGATCATCGACGTGCCCGATGTCTTTGCCGAAGGGATGCTGTTTGCGGGCACCAAACTTTACCGCAAGGGCGCGCCGAACAACGCCATGTGGAATTACATCCGCAGGAACAGCCGCGCCGCCCAGCAACTGGTGGCCGATATCGAGGCGCAGGTCGCCTCGGCCCGTCTCGGGGCCAAACGCTTTGTCGAACTGCTTGAAAAATACGGCGAAGCGACGGTCTTTGCCGCCTCGCGCCAGTTGATGGACTATGCCGAACGCATGACACGCCAGCGCATCAGCGAAATTCCCGATGGCGATTACACCGCCGAAGGCTGGCTTGATGACGATGGCCGCAACCGCGACAAACAGTTGAAGGTCAAGGTCACGATCCGCGTGCGCGGTGACGAGGTCGAGGTTGATCTGACAGGATCGGCAGACCAGACCCCGACCGCCTATAACGTGCCCTTCGAAGGGTCGACCAAGGTTGCCGCCTATGCGGGTTTCCGCAAGCTGCTGCTTGATGCGGCCACATCCGATCTGCGCGTGCCGTCGAACGAAGGGTCGTTCCGCCCGATCAAGGTGACTGCCCCGCTCGGTTCGATCTTCAACCCCCGTGCGCCCGCATCCGCCGAGGCCCGTTTCACCCAGTGCAACCGCATGATCGACCTTATCATCCGCGCGCTGGCCCCCGTCATGCCCGAAAAGGTGATCGCGGGTTCCTCTGCCTCGATCAGCTTTGCGGCCTATTCGGGCGTGCGGCCTTCGGGCGATTACTGGGTGTTTCTTGAGGTGAACGAAGGCGCCTATGGCGGGCGCCCCCGCTCGGACGGGCCGGACTGCATCGATAACCTGATGGCCAACACCCGCAACAACCCGCTCGAAGACCTTGCGATGCATATCCCCATGATCTGCGACCGCTATGAGCTGCGCGACGACATGCCCCCCGGGGCGGGCGAATTCCGGGGCGGGATCGGCGTGGTCAAGGCACAGCGCGTGCTGACCCCCGCCTTCATCACACACGAATCCGAACGCCACACCGACGCGCCTTGGGGCATTTTCGGCGGACACGACGGAACGGTCGGGCGATGCACCATCACCAACCCTACACGCCCCGAAGATACCCGCGACATGCCGTCGAAATTCTCGGGCCTCGCGGTTGGAACGGATGACGTGATGACCTATTACAGCCCCAACGGCGGCGGCTATGGCAACCCGCTGAACCGCCCGCCTGTCAAGGTGCTGGAAGACGTGCTCGACGGGTTCTGCAGTGTCGAACACGCCCGCAGCGTCTATGGCGTGGCCGTCAACCTCGAGACTGAAACCGTCGATATGGATGCCACCGAAGGCCTGCGTCAGGCGCTGATGAAAGCCTGAAGGGGCGCCGGTCGTTTCTACACCGTTGTTTGCCACGGCAACGGGCCAGTCAGTTGCGGGACTGGCCCGTTTTGCAGTGCATAACAGCTTGCACGCGAAACCCCTTTCTCTGTCCGCGCGGTGTCGCTAGCCTGACCGGCAAAGCAGAAGGCAAACCGATGTCGGCCTTTACCGTCACCATCCCGCACCTTGAAACGCAGCGCTATCTGCTGCGCGACTATCGCCAGTCGGACTTTGAGGATTTCGCCGCATTCTATGCGACCGAACGTTCGCATTTCATCGGTGGCCCCCTGACCCGCGAACTTGCATGGCGCGGTCTTGCCACCCATCTGGGCCACTGGGCCCTGCGCGGCTACGGCTTCTGGGCGGTCGAGGACAAGGCGACAGGCGCGTTCTGCGGCCATGTCGGGCTATGGTTTCCCGAAGGCTGGTATGCGCCCGAAATCGGCTGGGTCATGATGCAGCACGCCGAAGGGCGCGGCGTGGCGCAGGAAGCGGCGCTTGCCGCCCGCGCCTATGCCTATGGCACCCTGGGCTGGACCACGGCGGTCAGCATGATCGACCCCGCCAACACGCGTTCGATCACACTGGCCGAACGCCTGGGCTGCAGCTTCGAAGGCATGTACGACCACACCCGCCTTGGCCCGATGCAAATCTGGCGTCACCCCGCACCTTGCCCGCACCCTGAAGGACAGACGACATGACCAAGGCACAGGCCACCAGCGTCACCCATATCGACGACGACCGCTTCAAGGTGACCGAGTGGCGCTTTGCGTCAGGGGCCGAAACCGGCTGGCATGTGCACGGGCATGATTACGTGATCGTGCCCCTGACCGATGGCACGCTTGGCCTTGATGTACCAGACGGCGCGCCCTTCACCGCCACCCTGACCCAAGGCGTGCCGTATTCGCGGCGCGAGGGCGTGCATCACAACGTCACCAACGCAGGCAGCGCACCGCTCGCCTTTCTCGAGATCGAAACCGTCACGGACGCCACCGCCCATCGCCGCCGCGAGACGTTGCAACGTTTCATGGCGGCATGGAATGCCCGCGACGTCGACGCGCTGATGGCCTGCATGGCGGAAGATTGCGCCTTTCACGCCTCAGGCGGCCCCGATGCCGAAGGCCGCCGCTTCGTCGGGCGCGATGCCGTCCGCGCCTCTTATGCCGCGATGTTCGACAGCTTCCCGCAAGCGGCATGGACCGCCGACAGCCACCATGTGGCGGGTGATACCGGCCTGTCGGAATGGCGTTTCATCGGCACCGACAGAACCGGCAAGAACGTCGATGTGCAGGGCTGCGACATCTTTCGCTTTTCCGGCGACCTGATCACGCTGAAAGACAGCTATCGCAAGAACCGCGTTTGAAGATGCGTTCCGTCAGGTCCGCACGGGCGACACAAAGCGCCGCAGCGACCGGCTCAGGTCGTCAGGACTGTATCCCCGACCGATAAAGACGATCACGTTGTCGCTGCGGCTTTCGCCCTGATCGGGCAGGATTTCCGGCGATTGCACCACTTTGCGCACCGTCTGCAAAAGTAACCGCCCTGCCGGAGTGCGCACGACCCCTTTTACCCGCACCAGATCATCGCCGCGCGCGTGCAAAAGCGCCGACAGCCAAAGCGTGAATGCCGACCAGTCGAGATCGTCGGGCAAGGCCACCTGTGTCGGCAGGATCGGCCCCCGCGAATTGTCACCCGTCAGATCGGGCAAAACGGCAGCCAACGCCTCGGCGGGCTGAACGGGCAAGGCGATATCGACCCCCAACTCGGCCCCCGACATCGCGGCGTGGCCGTTCAGCGTGGCCAGCGTGGCGCGCAGAACGGCCAACGCATCGGGCGCACAAACGGCGGTCTTGGTCAGAACGATCCGATCCGCCGCCCCGACCTGCCGCCGACCCAACGGCTCGGTCGTCAGCTGCGCCAAGGCATGCAGCGCATCGACTGCGACGATCGTTTCTTCGATCACGATATGGTTGACCAGAACCGGATCGGTCTGGATCGCCTGCACGATGGCAGCAGGATCGGCCAGCCCGCTGGTTTCCAGCACGATCCGGTCAAGCCGCGCCTCGGTTGCCGAAACACGGCTGCGCGCATCACACAACCCGCGCAGGGCTGCCACCAGATCGGCCTTGCCGGTACAGCAACAGCAGCCCCCCGCCAGCAATGTCATGCCGCCGGCCCCGACCAGCAGCGCATCATCGACCGGCGTTTCTGCAGCCTCGTTCACCACCACATGCACGCGCGGCCCGAAGGCACCCGTATGCAACTGATGCCGTAACCATGTGGTCTTGCCCGATCCGAGATAGCCGCCAAGCAGTGTCAGGCGCAGGCGCGTATCAGTCGTCATTCAGATAACGCGGGTCCAGCGGGTCGATCGGTGCACCGGTCAACCGTTCTGCCTCGGCCCAGACATCCGACAGGGTCTGCACGATGCTGCTTGCCCCCGCCATGGTGCCAAGCTGGATACCCGGAACCGTTCCGCCGTCATGCGCGGTCAGCCCGTAAGGGCGCAGGATCGCATCGAGCACCCGCGCCCGGTGAAACCGCGCGCGCAAACGGTCGCCGGGCGTGGCCGCTCCGGCCTCGGTCCAGTGGCCGGGCACGGCCGGGTTGCCGCAAGCGTTGCACATGGGGGCCTCCTTGGGGTGACAGGGGGGCGCAACCGCCCCCCGTGCCGGATCAGATCACTTCGGGGCGCGCCGCACCGCCAAAGGGATAGCGCTTGCGGAAGTCGTTGGCGATATCCTCGAAGGGCGCCCATTCCACGCCAGAATGCTTCGAGATGTATTCGATCAGCCGCTCGAGCATCAGCAGAACCTGCGGACGGCCCGCCACATCGGGGTGGATGGTAAAGGCAAAGACCGCATAATCCATTTCGCGGTAGACCCAGTCGAACTGGTCGCGCCACATTTCCTCGATATCGCGCGGATTGACGAAGCCATGGCTGTTCGGAGCCTTCTTCATGAACATCATCGGCGGCAGGTCGTCGACATACCAGTTGGCCGCGATATCGACGAGGTCGATCTCCTTGCCATGCTTGAGCGGATGCATCCAGTCCTTGGCCGATTTGGAATAATCGATGGTGTTCCAGCTGTCGCCCACCTTGGCATAGAAGGGCTGGAAGTCGCGGTAGCCCTGGCTATGGTCATAGGTGAAGCCGTGCTTGAGCAGCAGCGCCGCCGTCGAATTCGACATTTCCCACCACGGCGCGACATAGCCGCGCGGGGCCTTTCCGGTCAGGCCTTTGATCAACTCGATCGACTTGACCAGAACGTCTTCTTCCTGCGTGGGCGTCATGGCGATGGGGTTTTCGTGCAGATAGCCGTGCGCGCCGACCTCGTGGCCGTCCTTGACGATCATCTCCATTTCCTTGGGGAAGGTTTCAAGGCTGTGGCCCGGAATGAAGAACGAAGTTTTCAGGTCGTATTTCTTGAACAAACGCAGCAGGCGCGGCACGCCCACTTCGGTTGCGAAGATGCCGCGCTGGATATCGGACGGGCTGTCGCCCCCGCCATAGCTGCCGATCCAGCCTGCCACCGAGTCGATGTCTGTGCCGAAAGCGCACATGATCTTCTTTGCCATCAGTCTTTCCTCCTGTTGAGAAGTTGTCTTGGTTTCAGCGGGCAGTGCCGCGAATGGTGGATTCCAGTGCAAGGCCCGCCGACAGCAAGGCCGCGTCGCGCCCATGGCGGGCGCAGACCATCAGCGCGGTGGGCATGCCGTCGCTGTCATGGCCGTTCGGAATGGACAGGCCGCACCAATCAAGGAAATTGCCGGGTGCGGTATGGCGCAAGGTGCGGAAATTATGATGGAAGAACACCTCGACATCCGCTTCCAGTGGCGCAATCGGCATCGCCACGCCCGGCGTGGTCGGGCAGATCAGCAACGCGTCGCCCAGACGGTCATTGACCGCCGCGATCAGGCGGGCGCGTTCCGCATGCAGGCGGATCAGGTCGACCGCCGTCATCTTGTCGCCCATGCGGATGCGCCGCACCACGCGGGGGTCGATCCTTGCTTCATCAGGTCCATGCAGCCGGTCCCAATGCACATCGAGTGCCTCGGCCGAAGCAAGCGGACCAAAGCGGCCCATCGCCGCGACCGTCTCGCGCAATTCCGGCAAGGCGATCCGCCGCACCCGCGCGCCTGCCGCGCCAAGCCGCATCACGGTCGCATCAAAGGCCTCGGCCACCGCCGCGTCGATATCGTCGAACATCACCGCATCGGGCACCACAAGGTCCAGCGCCGCCACATCGGCCGCCCGCACCTGCGGTGCCGCCAGCCCGCGCAGCACGGCATCGACCAGCACGCAATCCTCGACCGTGTGGGCCAAAGGCCCCAGCGTATCGAGCGTGCGCGACAGCGGGAACACCCCTTGCATCGGATGGTGCCCGGTCGATGTCTTGTAACCCACGACCCCGTTAAACGCCGCCGGAATACGAATCGACCCGCCGGTATCGGTACCGATGGACAAGGGAACGATCCCCGCCGCCACCACTGCGCCGCTGCCCGACGACGACCCGCCCGGAGACCGCGCCACCTGCGGGTCGCGCGGATTGCGCGGCGTGCCGTAATGCGGGTTCAGCCCGATGCCCGAATAGGCGAATTCGGTCATGTTGACTGCACCGACCGTCACCAGACCGGCCCGCATTCCCGCCCGCACCAAGGCCGCATCTGCTGCGGCAGGCGCCGCCCCGCGCAGCACAGCCGATCCCGCGGTGGTCACGGTTCCCTTGAGGTCGAACAGGTCTTTCCAAGCCAGCGGAACGCCGTCAAGCAAACTTGCCGGATTGCCCGCCCGCAACCGTTCCCGCGCAGCGCGCGCCTCGGCCTCGGCACGGTCGCGGGTGTGGCGGATGAACAGGGCATCGTCGCCATGCGCGGCGATCCGGTCGTAAACCTGTGCCACCACATCGACGGGGTCTTGCCGCCCCGTGCGTAAATCTTCGGCCAGTGCCTTTGCGGTCTCGATTGCCATGGTCTTACTGCGCGATCAGCGTGGTATCTGCCGGGTTCCACGCGACATATCCCGCAGCGCCCGCCCGAAGGGTATCGCGGTATTTGTCGGCATGGCCTTCCAGTTGCACCATCTCGCCGCTCGGCAAGGTCATACCGATCTGCAGGATATGGCCCACCAGTTGCAGACGGTTGATCTGGCAAGGGACGACGTTGCCGTATTTCGCCCGCACCTCGGCTTCCGACAGGGTTGCAGGCAGCACGTTCATCGCCTCGGCCGGAAGCACGATCGACGCGGCGGTGCCCGTTGTGATGGCGCTGGCGGGCGGTTCGGCAAGCAACGCGCCAAAAGGCGTATCCAGACTGACCGTGCCGCCCGCAATATTGCGGACCTTGCCGGAAATGAGGGTATTCGCCCCGATGAACCGCGCCACGAAAATGCTTTGCGGACGGGTATAAAGCTCGCGCGGCGGGCTAATCTGCTCGACCCGTCCCGCGTTCATCACCACGATCCGGTCAGACAGCGCCAGCGCTTCGGACTGGGCATGCGTGACGAAGACGAAGGTGATGCCAAGGTCGCGCTGCAACAGCTTCAATTCGTTCTGGATCGACTTCCTGAGGTTGGCGTCCAGCGCGCCCAAGGGTTCGTCCAGCAGCAGGATATCGGGTTCGACCACCAACGACCGGGCCAGCGCGATGCGTTGGCGCTGCCCGCCCGAAAGCCGCGTGGGGCGCACGTTCGCCACCTCGGTCAGGCCCAGCTTGTCAAGGATGCGGTCCACCTTGCGGTTCGCCTCGGCCGCGGGCAACCCCTTGACCTCAAGCCCGAACATGACGTTCTGGCGCACCGTCATATGCGGAAACAGCGCATAGTTCTGGAAGATCATCGACGTGGGCCGCTTTTCCGGCTGCAGGTCGTTGACCCGCTTGCCACGGATCAGCAAATCCCCCGACGTGATCGATTCAAACCCCGCGATCATCCGCAAGGTCGTGGTCTTGCCGCAGCCCGAGGGGCCGAGAAAGGCGATGAACTCGCCCTTGTCCACATCGAGGTTAAAATCGATCACGGCGGGCGTGCCGTTGTCGTAAACCTTGCCGATGTGGGAAAGCTGCAGGTCGTAGGCCACTGAAAAGTCCCCGATTTTCGTTTGGTGCGGTCGGGACGAATTGCCCCGACCGCAAGCTTCAAAGATCGATCAAGCCGACAGGAATTCGTCCCACTTCGAGATCAGCAGGTCGTATTCATCCGGCCACTGGTGCCAGTAGGCGACGTTTGCCGCACGGGTGGCAAGCGAGCCGCCGTCGCGCAGATCGCCTTCCTTGATGCCGCGCTCTTCCGCGCCGACCCACGGTGCGCCCTCGTACCAGAAGGCGTACTTTTCGGGGGCCATGACCGCCTTGACCTTGTCGTTGGGCGAATAGTAGCCCTGTTCCGACACGGCGACAGCGGGTCCGCCCGACAGCCAGTAATCGGCATAGGCGGTGACGGCATCGAGGTTGGGCGAGGATTTCAGCGCCGAAACGCCGATGGCCCAACCGCGATAGCCGGTCTTCATGGTGGCGTAAGAGCACTGCACGCCCTGCGCCTTGACGGCCATGACGGCAGGCTGCCACGCGTCGGCAAGGATCATCTCGCCCGAGGCAAGCAGGTTAACGAGTTCGCCGAAATCACCCCAGAGGGCGCGGAACTGGCCTTCTTTTTTCTTGGAAATCAGGAACTTGGCGGCTTCTTCGATGGCTGCCGCATCCGGGTTGCCGGGGTTCTTCACCTCGAGCAGGCCCAGTTCGTTCATGGCCATGACGGCTTGACCGAAGGCGATCAGCGGGTCGACGTTCAGGCCGGTCTTGCCCTTGAACTTGGGGTCGAACAGCGAGGACCACATCGACGCTTCTTCCGCCGACACGAGGTCGGGGCGATAGCCGATGGAGTCGAAGTTATAGACGGTCGGAACCATGTTCAGCGCGGTCATCGACTCGTCGGTGTAGATCTGGCCGACGATCTGCGCCTTGGCGTCCCACTTCGGGTCGGCCTTGAGGAAGCTTTCGCCAACGCCCGTCCAGTTGGTCAACGCCGAGGTGGCGATGGGCGAGACGAGATCGGTCTGCACGATCGACGGCAGACGCTCGCCGATGGTTTCCCAGCAGTCGTAAGCGGTCGAACCCGACAAGAGTTCGGTCTGGGTGTTCGGGAAGATGTCGGCTTTGCCCGAGACGGCCTTGACGCCCGAAGCGGTTTTGAAGTCGGCCAGAATACGGTCCTGAACCGTCACCGAAAGACCGACCGTGCGCAGTTCCTGCGAGGCAAGATCGGCAGCGAAGGCTTGTTGCGAACCAAAGGGAAGGCCTCCGGCGGCAAGAGCGGCCGCACCTGCAGAACCCTGCAAGAACCTGCGGCGCGATAGCGACATATCTTTCATATGTAGTACCTCCTGTTACGTCTGTTTTTGTCGTGTCTTCTTCTTTGTCCCGCCGGATCAGTAGCGCCCGACGAGCAATCCTCCGTCCACGACAACGACCTGTCCGGTCATGTATCGGGCGCCGTTGGATGCCAGGAAAAGGATCACATCGGCGATTTCATCCGGCTCGCCGATGCGGCCCATCGGGATGAATTCGCCCGCCTTGGCGGCCCCTTCGGGACCAAGCGAGTTTTCCTTCGATAACAGTTGCGCGGTGCGGATATAGCCCGGTGCCACGCCGTTCACGCGGATGCCGTCTTTGGCCAGTTCGACGGCAAGCCCGCGCACCAACCCCACGACGCCGGACTTCGCCGCCGAATAGTGCACATGTTCGTCCCAGCCGTAGGCGACCCCCATGATCGACGACAGCGCGACGATGGCACCCTTTTTTCGCGCCTTCATTCCGGCCAGCGCCGGACGGATCACGCGGAAAATCCCCTTGAGGTCGATGTCGAAGGTGTGGTCCCACTTGTCATCGGTCATCGCAGGCAAGGGCACCTTGTGCGCGATCCCCGCGTTGGCCACGATCACGTCGATTCCGCCCCTTGCGGCCTCGATCCTTGCCACGAGCGCATCGGCATCGGCGGTCGAGCGGACATCCAGCCGGTGATATTCGGCGCTGCCGCCCGCCGCCGTGATTTCGGCCACCACGGCCTGCCCTTCGGCATCCAGCACGTCAGTCACGACCACGTGTTGACCCGCGGCCCCAAAGGCCAGCGCGGCTGCACGGCCGATGCCGATACCCGCACCGGTGATAAGGACGGTTTCGCTCATAGCATCACATCTCCGGAATTCGGCCCAAGCGTCTGGCCCACGAACAGCGACGCGGCGGGCGAGCATAGAAAAGCCACCGCCTCGGCCACCTCGTCGGGTTCGCCAAAGCGGCCCAGCGGCAATTCGGCAGCCTTGGCGCGCTGCCAGTCTTGCGACAGGCTGCGGACCAGCGGCGTGTTGATCGGGCCAGGGGCGACCGCGTTCACGCGGATGCCTTGCGCCGACACTTCGCGTGCCAGCGCCTTGGTCATGCCGATGATCCCTGCCTTGGCCGCAGAGTAATGCACCAGTTCGACCCCGCCGATCTGGCCTAACTGCGAGGCGACGTTGACGATCACGCCCGACTTGCGAGCCAGCATCCCGTCGATGACGGCCCGCGTGCACAAGAACGTGCCGCGCAGGTGAACCGCGATCATGCGGTCAAAATCTTCCACTGTCAGCGTCTGGAACCGCCCCTGATGCACGTGGCCTGCACAGTTGACCAGATGCGTGACGGCACCGAAAGCTGCCTCGGTCTCTGCCACCATCGCAGCGACGTCGGCGGCATCCGACACATCTCCGCCGATGCTGCGCGCGCCGCCGCCGATTTCGGCGGCCACGGCGCTCGCCGCGGCGGCACGGAAATCGTTGACCATGACGCTATAGCCATCCGCCGCCAACCGCAGCGCAATCGCGCGCCCGATGCCCGAACCACCACCCGTGACGATTGCGTTGCCCGAACTGCGGCTCATGCAATCTCCTCCTGCATCGCCATCTTCTTGGCGCGCCGCACCGACATGGCCATCAGGATGCCGTAGACCGACAGAAGCGCGAAGGAGAACAGCGTGGTCAGCACGCCGAAGGCAAAGATGTTGGGATGGATTTCGACCGAGAAGGTCCCGTAGATTGCCAGCGGCAATGTCTGGTCCCGCCCCGAGGCAAACAGCGTGCGCGGGAATTCGTCGAGCGACAGCGTAAAGGCAAACAGCATCGCCGACAGCACGCCCGGGAAGATCAGCGGGAAGGTTACCTTGCGGAACGTGGTCCAGGGGTCCACGCCCAGCGACCAGGCCGCTTCCTCGACCGACGCATCGAAGCGGTTCAGGATCGCCAGCATGACAAGAAAGGCGAACGGAAAGGTATAGGCGACGTGGCTTGCAAAGGCGGTCGTATACCAATGCCGCTCGATCCCGATGATGTTGTTGGCCAAGAGCGATGTGCCCAGACCCGTCAGCACGCCCGGAACCATCATGCCCAGCACGATCAGGTAAAAGACAAAGGCCGAACCCTTGAAGTTGCGCCGGAATGCCTGCGCCGACATCACGCCCAGCACGGTCGACACCACCATCGTCATAAGTGCCAGCACCAGCGACCGGACCAGCGCCTCGCCAAAGGGCAAGGGCGCGATGCGCGACGGCGGGGTCAGGCCGAACACCTGCCGGTACCAATAGGTCGACCATTCGACGATCGGGAATTGCGGCCCGCCATCCGGCCCCTGCTGGAACGAGATGATCGTAAGCACCACGAAAGGCCCGTACAGGAACAGCACGAACAGCGCGACATACAGTCCAAGCGCCGGTTTGATGATACGCGATTCCATGGCTTAAAGCTCCCGCTTCAGATCGACGATCCGCAGCAAACCGGCGATGACGATGCCCATGACGATGGTCAGGACCACCCCGACGACCGACGCCATCGCCCATTTCAGCGACCCGACCTGTGTGACGATGATATTGCCCAGCAGGTTGACCTTGCGGCCCGACAACGCGCCCGACGTGGCGAATTCGCCCAAGACCATGACCGACACGAAAATAGCACCCACCACGACGCCCGGCAGCGACAAGGGGAAGATGATCTTCCAGAAGATGCGCCCGAATCCCGCGCCCAGGTCGCGGGCGGCTTCGATGATGTTGCGGTCGATCCGGCTCAGCATAAAAGCGATGGGACCGACCATGAACACGCAATAAATCTGCGTCATGCCGATGATCACGGACAATTCGGTGAACAGCAGCACTTCGATGGGTTGCTGGATGATGCCGATCTTCAGCAGCACGATGTTGATCGCGCCCTCTTTGCCCAGCATCGGCCGCCAGGCCAGCACGCGGATCAGGAACGAGGTCCAGAACGGGATGACGCAGACCACCAGAAGCACGGTCGACAGCGTTTTAGACTTGACGAAAAGCCCCACGAACAGCGCGGTGGGGTAGCCCACGATGAAGGTGGTGGCCAGAACGATCAGCCAGATGCGGATCGTCGTCCAAAGCGACCCCGTATAAGTGTCGGAACTGAAGAACTGCTTCCAGCTTGCCAGCGTCGGATCGGACGAGATGTTGAAGGTCGTCTGCGTCCAGAACGAGACATAGACGATCATCGCGATCGGCACGACAAGGAACAGCGACATCCACACGATGCCCGGGATCAGCAGCCAGCGCGTCACCTTTGACTGGCGGTCCTGAATGGTGACTGTGTCGGTCATATCGTTGCCTCGCGGCCGAAAACGATGGCCTGTTCCGGGTTCCAGGTCAGAAGGTAATCTTGCTTCGGTTCGTAAATCTCGGGCGCGCCAAGGCTCAGGTGGTGCTCCATCTCGACCAGATGGCCTTGGCCGGCGTCGAAGAAGTTCATGATCGACGACCCGAGGTATTCCGACGCGATAAAGGTTGCCTTCAACGCGGGCCCATCCGATGCCTTGGCCGAAAGCGGAAGCACCTTTACCCGGTCATAACGCACTGCGTAGACATCGCGCTCGGCACGGGTCGCCGACGGGGCGCTGACTGCACCGAAGCTTCCGGTGAAGTTCCCCTTCGACAACGTGCCGTCGAACAGGTTGTAGCGGTTCAGGAAATGCGCCACGTCCGGCGATGCGGGGCTGTCATACACCTCGCCCGGCGTTCCGGTCTGGATGATCGTGCCGCGGTCCAGCACGACAACACGGTCGCCCATCGCCAACGCCTCGGTCTCGCTTCCGGTCACATGCAGGAAGGTCACGCCAAGCCGCTCGCGGATCGCCCGCAACTCGCTGCGCATGCGCGAGCGCAGGTTTGCATCAAGCGCTCCGAGCGGTTCGTCCAGCAACACGAGCTTCGGGCGCATCGCAAGGGTGCGCGCCAAGGCGACGCGCTGGCGCTGGCCGCCCGAAATCTGGTCGACGCCGCGCCCCTCCATGCCCGACAGGCCTACCAGATCGATCATCTCGGCAGCGCGCCGCTCGACCTCGGAAGCTGCCATCGCGGGTTTGCCGTGGGTCAAACCAAAGCCGACATTCTGCATCACGGTCAGATGCGGGAACAATGCGAAGTTCTGGAAGACGAACCCGATTCCGCGTTCGTGCGCCTGCACGTTGGTGATATCGCGCCCCTCGAAATAGATGCGCCCCGCTTCGGGTGCCTCGAATCCCGCGATCACGCGTAAAAGCGTTGTCTTGCCCGAACCCGATGGCCCGAGGAACGACAGGTATTCGTTCGCTCCAACCTCGAGCGACGCATCGTTCAGTGCGACCAGATCGCCGTAGCGCTTGGTCACGCCTTCCAGTCTGAAGACCGACGTGTCCACCATAACCTCGCCCGAAGTGCGACCTGCCCTCGTGGGACGGGTCTGATTGTTTTTGGCTTTAACCGAAGCACGCATGACGACGCGCCACTTCGGCTAAAACTGTACTTCGTATAACATCGTTGATTTTCCAACCTGTCAACTGGTTATTAAATTACGAATTACCGCTTTTTTGGGCAAGTTATTCGACAATTGGTCCAGTTTTCGCACAGGCTGCGAACCCGCTTCGTCACGCTTACATGGATATTGCGCACCGAATACGTTTTTATTGCGGACTAAGGTACGGCGCAAAAGAACCAGTTTCGTCGATCACCGCGACGATCTTCATCCGCGCCAGATACCGCCGCGCCGTGATCGACAGGTGGTAGCGCAGATATTCGCACGCTGAATCAATGGGATGGTGTGTGATCAGGTCCAGCAGGGTCTGGTACTGCTCGATCGTATCCTCGTCACGCGGCAGACCCAGCAAGATCAGCGCCCGGTCGACCGACGACAGCAGCAACCTGTTGGACCGGATCATTTCGACAAGCGCCGCGTTTGGTGCCTGCGCAATGCAAAGTTCAAGCAGCGCATCGCCAAGATATTGGGGCGTGATGCCGGGATCGGTGCCGATCCTGTCAAGCAAAGCTTCGACCTCGGCATAACGGATATGCTGCGCGGCAAGACGCAGGGCAGCCGGTTCCATGATTCCACGCAACTCGAACTTTTCGCTTACCGTGCGGGCGGTGAGTGGCCCCGCGATCCAGTGCGAGCTGGGGCTTTTGCGCACCAAACCCCGCTCTTGCAGCCGCGCCAGCACATCGCGCACCACCGTGCGGCTGACGCCCAGATGGTCGGCCAATTCGGTCTCGACGATGCGGAATTCTCCGAAGATCTGGCACGAAGCCACCTCTTCCTCGACCTTGTCGTACACATGCCGCCACGTGCCGCGCGTCTGCAGGGCCTGATCTACGGCGTGGGGAATCTCAAGCTCCAACTCGCGGATGTCGCGCCGGATCGGGATGACGTCGCCGCCCCCCTTCCCGACCAGATAGCCCCGCCCGTCGAAACGGTTGATCAACCCTTCGTCCAGCAATTGCCGCAGGGCCGTTTGCACCGGGACGCGGCTTGTCTGCATCACAGCGGCGATCGGCCCTTCGAGCAGCACGAACCCGCGCGGCAACACGCCCGACAGGATATTTTCGCGCAACACCCGCCCGATCAACTCGTAGCGCGGTTCCTGCGCCAAGGGATTGACCGACCGGATCATGCAGCAACCCCTGCATTCACGCGGCGCACGAAACGATCCCAGGCACGGGCGGCGTAATTGTATTCGTCCATGACGGTGTTCCAGATCACGATGCGTCGCGCCCGGTCGATGTAAGGCCCCCCTGCCCGCCGTTCGCCCGTCTTGACCGCCACTTCCCCATCCGGCCCTGCAAGATCACGCGACGCGGCGGCCCCTTCGTACCAATAGGCCCATTCCTCGGGTGCCAGCCATTCACGCGCCCGCTGCGGATTCGAGATGTAATATCCCTGCCGCGCCATCACCGCGCCGGCATAGCCCGAAAGCCACCAGTTCAGGTATTCATAGGCCATGTCGAGTTCCGCACCGCGCAAGTGGCGCGACAGGCTCGCGCCGCCGTGCCACGCCCGATACCCTTCGGAAGGTGCCGATTCCACGAAATGCGGCCGCGCCTTGCGCAGCTTGCCATAGACCGGCGACCACATGCTCTGGATCGCCACTGCGCCGCGTTCGGCCAGATCGGCGGCTTCGACCCCGTCACGCCACGTGGCGCAAAAATAGCCCTCGGTCCGCCGCTCTTCCAGCAGCGCCATCAGCGCGTTGATCTCTTCGATGGTCATGTTGCCGATATCGGCAAACTCGATCTCGCCCGTGGCTTCTGCGGCAAGGGCCGCGTCGAAAAACCCGATGGCGGGTTCGTCGACCAAGGCGATCCGCCCCTTGGCCCGGCGGTCAAGCAACCAGCCCCAGCTTGGCCGCACGTCGGGCCCTGCCCCAAAGACCCGCGCGTCATAGCCGAAACTGTCCATGTTGTGGACGGTCGGCAGCATGCTGATATGGCGCGATTGTTTTGGCCCCAGAAAACCGCCGGGCTGCACGTAAAGCTTTTTCGCCGGAGCGTCGCCACGCCCGCGCCCGGCGTATTTGCTGACCCCGCCAAGCTTCACGAGGTCCGAGATATTGTCCCATTCCGGCACGCGCCCGATGTCGATGGGCTGCAATGCCCCCCAAAACCACACGATATCGAGGTTGTGGAAACACTGTTCGTAAATGTCATAGCTTTCGGGGGCCATCGCAGCCTGGCGTTGGCAGGTCAAAAAATCCATCTTCTCGAAAGCGATGTCGAACCCCAGATCAGCCCGCGCTCTGTCGCGCACCGGATCGAGAAGCGTGATCGACGTGCCAAGCACCCGCAACTTGCGCCGCGATACGATCAGGGGGGTCGCAAGTCCGGATTTCGCGTCGTCTTTCATCGTCCCTCGCAGCGGGTAAGGGCGGGGCAGCTGTCGCTGCCCCCGCCCCGTTTCGGTCGCCGCCTTCAGACCAGTGCGGCAGCGACGGCGTCAAGCGTCGCCTTGCGGTCGTGCCGCGCTTGAAGCGCCTGTTCCATCGTCACCTTGACGAAGCGCGTCGGCGTGTGGGGCTGCAACTGCCCGATCAGGTCCATATCGGCTGACACGACGGTGCCCACCATGAAATAGCCCCCGCCCGACACGGCATCACGGTGCAGCACGATGGGTTCGGTACCGCCGGGCACCTGAACCGACCCGTAGGGATAGCAGGCGTCCACGATGTTCGACGGGTCAGACCCCGCGCCAAAGGGCTGCTCGCGGTCGACGAATTCAAGCGGATGGCCCGCCTTGAACCGGTATCCGATGCGGTCCGCTTCGGGCGCGACCTTCCACGTATCTTCAAAAAAGGTCTTTCCCGCGCCTTCGGTAATGCGGTGCCAGTACAGGCCCGGCAGCATCCGCAGTTCTGCCGGCATGCCCGGCTTGCGCCGCAAAGCGTCGGGCAGTCTGCGCCCTTCGGTCGCCCCCTTGCCAGCGCCCAGGGGCAGAACATCTCCTGCCGCCAACTTGCGCCCGTGAAACCCGCCCAGCGCGCCCAGCGTATAGGTCGACCGCGAGCCAAGCACGACAGGCACGTCGATCCCGCCCGCGATGGCGATATAGGCCCGCGCTCCGGTTTTCAGGAAGCCGAAGCTCAGGACTTGCCCCTTTTTCACCCGAAATGCGGTCCATCCGGCTTGCTCTATGCCATCTACGCGGGGCGGCATGTCGGCCCCCGTCACGGCAACCGTGGCATCGGCGGTAAACTCTAGCTCCGGCCCCAGAAACACCGCTTCCAGCGCGGCATCGCCCGCCGCATTGCCGACAAGCAGGTTCGCCGCCGTCAGCGACAGCGTGTCCATCGCGCCAGAAACCGGAATTCCGATATGGTAATATCCGGGGCGGCCAAGGTCTTGCACCGTGGTCGAAAGGCCCGGCTTGATGACGTTAATGGCCATTGAGAGCCTCCATGATACGGGCATTGGTCCCGTCGATATCCTTCTGGAATTCCGCCAGCGAAAAACTCACCGGCGCGATGCGCGGCATCCAGCGGCCCGCGTCCACCTCGGCAACCGTATGGTCATATTCCGCGCGGTCGATGGGCTTCCATTTCACGATATCGCCGGGGCTGAACAGGCACATGAAATCGCGCAGGTAAGGCACCGTCTGGTTCGGGTCATAGATCGGCATCGGGGTGATGCCGAACATCTGGTAGCCCCCCGCCCCGCGCACCGAATAGATGCAGGCAAAACAGCCGCCATGCCCCACGGTCAGCCGCGGCGTATCGGTGCGCGGACGCAGATACTTCGGCGACTGGATCTGACGCGGGCGGTCGACCATCTGGTACAGGAACGGCAGACCCGCCACGAACCCCACCATCGACACGAACCACGGCGCGCCGGAATGGGCCTTGACGAAGCCGTCCACCCCGTCAAGCCCGTTGATCCGCGCCGTGTATTCGATATCGGTCGAGGTCGGATCCTGATGCCTTTCGCGAAAGCGCATCAATGTCTCGTGCGTCCATGGATCGTTGTAGAGCACCGGCACTTCGATGATCCGCGTCTGCAACACCGGCGCTGCCGATTGCGCGACGGTTTCGAGCTTTTTCAGCTCGGCCATCATCGCATCGGGCGAAATCACGTCAGGATCGAAGCGCACCTGAAACGACGCGTTGGCGGGGCAAATCTCGGTCACGCCCTTGATCTTGGCATCGCGCAGGGCGCTGGTGATCGACATGCCCTTGAAAAAGGCTTCGAGCGACATTTCCTCATCACATTCGACAAAGATATGTTCGTCGCCGCCAAAGGAGTATCTGGTCTTCATTCCGGGGTCTCCTCAAGCCGGTGTGCATTCTGCTCGAGCCAAGGCTCCAGCCAGCGGGTGTGGAAATCGGCACGCGCGACATCGGGGTCGCGGGCCAGCAGCATGTGCAGCGGGCGGGTGGTCGGCAGGCCTTCGACCGCCAGTTCGTCAAGCGCCCGCCGCATGCGGGCAATCGCCGAAGGACGGTCTTCATCCCACACGATCAGCTTGCCCAGAAGCGAGTCGTAGAAGGGCGGCACGGTGTAGCCCTGATACAGCATCGTATCGAAGCGCACGCCCGCGCCCCCCGGCACCCGCAGCGCCGAAATCGTACCGGGGGCGGGCTGAAAGCCCTTGGACGGGTCTTCGGCGCAAATCCGCACTTCGATGGCATGGCCCGTCAGGCGGATGTCGTCTTGCCGGTAGCGGAGCGGTTCGCCCCCTGCGATGCGGATCATCTCGCGCACCAGATCCATCCCCGTGACCATTTCCGTCACCGGATGTTCGACCTGAATGCGCGTGTTCATCTCGATGAAGTAGAACGCGCCCGATGCATCGTCATACAGGTATTCCAGCGTTCCCGCGCCGCGATAGCCCACCGCTTCGGCCAAGGCGACCGCCGAGGCGCAGAGTTTCTCGCGCATCGCCTGCGGCAAGCTGGCCGAGGGCGCTTCTTCCCACACCTTCTGCCGCCGCCGTTGCAGCGAACATTCGCGTTCAAAGCAATGCACCGCCCGCGTGCCGTCACCCAGCACCTGCACCTCGATATGGCGGGCGCGTTCGATGACCTTTTCCATATACAGGCCACCATCGCCAAAGGCCGCTTTCGCCTCGGCGCTGGCCTGCGGCATCAGGCGGTCGAATTCTTCCATGTCATGGGCGATGCGGATACCGCGCCCGCCCCCGCCCGCCGCCGCCTTGATCATCACCGGAAAACCGATGGACAGCGCCAAGGCACGGGCCTGTTCGGGGTCGTCGATGCGCCCGTCTGACCCGGGCACCACCGGCACGCCCGCCGCCTTGGCGGCGATACGGGCGGCGACCTTGTCGCCCATCACGCGGATGCTATCGCCCTTTGGGCCGACCCAGACCATCCCGGCCGCTTCCACCGCATCGGCGAAATTGGCGTTTTCGGCCAGAAAGCCATAGCCCGGATGCACCGCATCCGCCCCCGTCAGGCGCGCGGCTTCAAGGATCGCGTCGATCTTCAGATAGGATTTCGACGCCGCTGGCGGGCCGATGGGCACCGCCTCGTCCGCCAGTTTCACCGCCAGACTGTCGGCATCGGCAAGGCTGTGAACCTGCACCGTGGCAATGCCAAGCTCTTTGGCGGCGCGGATGATCCGCACCGCGATCTCGCCCCGGTTGGCGACGAGAAGTTTCTTTATCGCCATCCCTCAGCCCAACTCGACCAGCGGCTGACCGGCCATCACCGGCTCTTCGTCATCGGCCGGAAAGGCCGTGATCACGCCCGCCTGATCGGCGGCGACTTCGTTGAACGACTTCATCACCTCGATCAACCCGATCACGTCGCCCACCGCCACGCTGTCGCCCACCTCCTTGTAAACCGGTTTGTCGGGCGAGGGGCGGCGGTAGAACGTGCCGGGCAGCGGGGAAAGAATTTGCTTGGCCATTGTCTTGTCCTTTTCGGTTTCAGGCCGCCGATTTCACCGCAGAGCGCACCGCTTGGGCGACCTGAACGGCATTCGGCGTGTCGGAGTGAACGCAAATCGCATCGGCGCGGACGGCAACATCGACACCGCCGACAGACCGCACCACGCCCTCGCGCATCGCCCGCAGGCAGGCGGCGGCGGCGGCGGCGGGATCGGTGGCCGCATGTTCGCGAGTGATGATAAGACCGCCCTGATCGTTGTAATCAAGATCGGCATAGAATTCCGACACGAAGGCATGCCCCCGCGCGGTATAGACGCTTTCGTGCAGCGTGCCCGCCATGCCGTAAAGCGGCACGCGGAAGATATCGGCCACATCGGCCACGGCATGCGCCACATCCTCCATCCGCGCGGCCATGCCGTATAGCGAACCGTGCGGCTTGATGTGGTTCAATTCTACCCCCTCGGCCTGAAGGAATCCCTTCAACGCGCCGATCTGGTAGATCATGCAGTTGACCAGCTCCTCGCGCCCGATCTTCATCTCGCGCCGCCCGAACCCCTGAAGGTCGGGCAATGACGGATGTGCCCCCACCTTGACGCCGCATTGCTTGGCAAGCTGCACCGTCCGGCGCATGTGGTTGAAATCCGACGCGTGAAAGCCGCAGGCCACGTTCGCTACGTCGATCAGGGGCATCAGCCCGTCATCGTCACCGATGCGGTAAAGGCCGAAGCCTTCGCCCATATCGCAGTTGATGATGGTCATGCCGCATCCCCCGTATAGTCGAGCAGATAGACGCCCGTTTCCGTCAGTTCCGCCGTCCAGCCCGGTTCCACCACCAGCGTGGTGGTGACTTCCTCGATCACGGCGGGGCCGTCGATGCGGTCACCTGCCCCCAGCTTTTCGCCGGTATAGACCGGCGTATCCTGCACGGTGCCATCGGCGCCGAAAATCATCGCCCGCGTTCCGGCCAGCGCCTTGTCGGCCCCCTGCCCCTTGGCAATCGTCATCCGGCGCGGTTTGTCGACCCGCCCCGAGATCGCGCTTTCCACGTTCACCACCTCGACCACGCTACCCGGTTCCGAATAGGTGTAAAGCTCTTCGTGCCGCGCATGGAATGCCGCCTTGAGCCGATCAAGCGCGGCCTCATCCAGCGTGAAGGGGTCTACATCGACTGTACATTCATGCACCTGCCCGACATAGCGCATATCCAGACTGCGCAGGATGGAAATCCGGTCTTCGGTGAAACCGTCTTTCTTGAGGTCGGCCACGCCCCGCGCTTCCAGCCCGTTGAACAGACCGTCCAGCTTGGCCGCTGCCGCCGCCCCTTCCAGACGCACCGGAGCGGGTGCCATGTAGTTGTATTTCACGTCCGAAATGATCTGCCCGTAGGCGCAAAGCCCTGACGCCAGCTTTGACACCAGCACGCGGGTGATGCCCATTTCCCGCGCAAGTGCGGTGATATGCGCGCCCGTGGCCCCGCCCGCACAGTTCAGCACGAAATCGCGCGGGTCGTAGCCGCGTTCGACCGACACGCGGCGGATGGCGTTGACCATGTTGTTGTTAACGATGGTGAACATGCCATAGGCGGCCTGTTCGATGCTAAGCGAAAGCGGCTTGGCCAGATGCGCGTCGATGGCCTTTTGCGCCTTGTCCACCGCCAAGGGCAGGCGCCCGCCCACCAGACCATCGGGGTTCAGATAGCCCAGCACCAGATTGGCATCCGTGGTCGTCGGCTTTTCGCCGCCTTGGTCGTAACAGGCTGGCCCCGGTTCGGACCCTGCCGATTGCGGACCCATCTGCAAAAGACCCATCGAGTCGATCCAACCGATCGACCCGCCGCCTGCGCCCAGCGTTTCGACCTGAATCATCGGAATCCCGATGCGGTAGCGCAGAAAGTCGATGTTTTTCGACACATTCGCCCGCCCGTCGCGCGTCAGCGTGATGTCGAAGCTGGTGCCGCCCATATCGACCGTAATGATGTTCTTCAGGCCCCAAGGCTCTCCGATATACAGCGCCGCCTGCGGGGCCGAGGCGGGGCCCGAGTTGATGGCATAGACCGACTGGTCCGACACCACCGACCCCAGCGCCAACCCGCCGTTGGACTGGAAGTAGCGCACGGGGTTCTTGGCACCCAGGCTGCGGAAATAGCCGTCCACCGCTTCGACATAGCGCGACAGGATGGGTGCCAGATAGGCGTTCACGATGGCGGTCGAGGTGCGGGTGTATTCGCGCACCTGCGGATAAAGCAGGCTGCCCACGGTCAGCCGCACGCCGGGCATCATTTCGCGCACGATATCGGCGGCGCGCAATTCATGGTCGGGGTGCAGCACGGACCACACGAAGCTGATGGCGACCGAATCCACGCCTTCGCGCAGGAAATGGCGGCAGGCGTCGCGCACGTCATCTTCGTTCAGCGGCGTATGCACCGCGCCGGTCGAGACCACCCGTTCGCGCACGCCACGCCGCAGGTAGCGCGGCACCAGCATTCGGGCGGGCGGATATTCGGGGTCGTAGCGATAGCCGTCTTCCTTATGGCCCAGACGGATTTCGATGCTGTCTTCATGCCCCGCCGTGGCGATCAGCCCCGTGCGTGCGCCCTTGTGCTGGATCAGCGCGTTTAGGCCGACGGTCGTGCCGTTGATGCACAGATCGGCGTTCGAGACGATCTCGGTCGCTGTGATGCCGGTTTCTTCCTCGATCAGGGACAGCCCGTTGCGGATGGCTTGGGTCGGGTCTTGCGGGGTGGACAGAGCCTTGAAGATCCGCACCTCGCCGGTGCGGTCGGCAAGGATGAAATCGGTGAAGGTGCCGCCGGCATCGATGCCAAGACGATAGGTGTTCTGCATGGTGTTCTTCCTTGTCCGTCAGGCAGCGGTTGCGCGCAGGGCGGCGGTGGCTTTGGTATCGACCGCCAGCGTGTCGCGGTCGGTGATCACCACGCCATAATCGAGCCGCGCCCCCTCGAGGCTGACCAAACCGTTGCGAACATCTTCGACCACTTTCTGCACGTCGCGTTCGAAGGCGTTGCCGTAACCCCCGCCACCGGGGTTCTTGTTCGCGGCCCGCTCTCCGGGCTGGATGGTTTCGATCACGTTGTCGGTGATGATCTGGGTCGCGCCATTGCGGGTCAGTTCAAGCCGCCCGACCTTTTTCGACACCATGGCCGATTTCGCCCCCGCAGCCCCCATCGCCGGAATGCGCCGCCCTTCGCCAAAGGTGATCAGCGTCATCGGCGTATCCAGCGGCTCGACCTCCCAGCAGGTGCCAGACCCGCCACGGTTCTTGCCCGCCCCGCCACTATCCTCCATCAGCGAATAGCGGTGGATGATGATCGGATAGCTGTGTTCCAGCATCTCGATATCGCCACTGGTCAGGGCGCCGAAACAGCACTCTGGCCCCACTGCGTGCCAACCATCGGCCTGCGACGTCGCCCCCGCCCCCGAGATGATCGAGGCCAGAACCATCGTCACATATTCCTCGTCGTGCCGCTTGTCCCAGCCTGCGATGTTGCAGCCGTTGGCATGGCCCCAACTGGCCGAAACCTTGTGCGGTGCCGCCTGTTCGAACGCCAGACGCACGGCATCGGTCAGGGTTTCCATCGGCGTCGTGGTGCAGTTCATGTGCGGCGCAGGCGACTTGGCGTTGCACAGCGTTCCCTTCGGCCCCATGTCGGTGCTGACGCAGCGATACAGCCCCTCGTTATAGGGTGGCGGCAATTGTGCGAACATCATCAGACCAAGGTAGACGCCCGAATGGCTGTTTCCTTCGTAGCTGTTGATGAAATACGGGATTTGCGGCGGCGACTGGATGGCGATGTGGCAGCCATCGCCCTTGATCGTCACAGTCGCCGTGATCTCGAAATCGCCAAATCCGTGGCCCGCATCCTCAAGAATGGCGGTGCCGGTATAGGTGCCATCCGGCACCTCGGCGATCAGGCTGCGCATGTGGTGCTCGGCCATGTCGAGCAGTTCGGCGATGCACTCTTGCACCATCGCCTTGCCGTATTTGTCCATCAGCCGCTTGAGGTTGCGCGCGCCCACCTGACAGGCCCCGATCAAGGCGTTGAAGTCGCCCTCTTGGTCGCGGCGCGCGCGCATGTTGGACAGGATCATGTTCATCACGTCATGGCGCGGTTTGCCCTGATCCCAGATCTTGATGGGCGGAATACGCAGGCCTTCGGCATAGATCTCGGTCGCGTTGGGATTGTAACCCGCAGGCACCGGCCCGCCGATATCGGTCAGGTGGCCCTTGCACACCGTCCAGAACACCAGCTCGCCCTGATAGAACACCGGCATATACATGCAGGTGTCGATGATATGCGACCCGCCATAGACCGGGTCGTTGTGCAGCATCAGGTCGCCGTCATGGATGTCGCCCTCGAAATATTTGGCGACCGATTTCATCGCGGGAATAAGCGATCCAAGGTGGATCGGGATATCCTGCCCTTGCAAGATCATCTCGGGTGCATGGTTGAACAGTGCGGTCGAATAATCATGCGCAAGGTTGAACACCGACGACCGCGCGGTCTGCTCCAGCGCCAATGTCATCTCGCGCTGCGTCGTTTCAAGCACGCCGCGTACCACCGAAAGCGTGATCGGGTCGATATTCCGTTTTGCCATGCCGGTCTCCCTGACTTGAACAGGCAAACGAATCCCGATGCCGTCCTCGAACGACAGCCTGCGCTGTAACCGGCACGCCTGTCTTGTCACAGGGCGCACCGGCATTTGTCATCCAGTGCACTTGGCTGCTGACAGCGCGTTTTCCGGCGCGGGAAACGGGCGCAAATTCCGCAGAGCCCGTGGCTGGCCCTACTGCCCGCCTGCCAGAGGGAGGAACCGCGTTTTCCACGTCGGAAAACGGCAGGAAAAATGCGTCATTTTCCGTTCGCCACGAACGGCGGAATTGACTTCGCCCGAACAAGTACGATCATACGACGTTCACGACAGTGGAGCCTTTCCGGTGACACCTGCGACGCACAGTACAGACCACGTTCCCGCATCGGCCCGCGCCGGTCACTGGAATGCTGTGATCGCGCAGGCCTATTTCCCGCTCGACCTGACGTTCCGCCAGCCTGCCCGCTTCGAAGGGCGGCTGGAACACAGCACCCTTGGCGAGGTGTCGCTGTCGCGCCTGCAAACCGAGCCTGTGCAATACGAACGCCACCGCCGCCACATCTCGCGCACAACCGAGGAACAGTACCTTATCACCATCCCGCGCAAATCGCCGGTCGAGTTCAGCCAATCGGGACGCGAGGTGCGCTGCGATCCGGGCGGTTTCATCCTCGAACGTGGCGACGAACCCTATCGCTTTTCCTATGGCGCGGCGAACGACCTGTGCGTCATCAAGGTCGCAAAACCCGTCCTGTCGGAAAAGCTGCGCAACCCCGACCGCTTTTGTGCGCTGGTGTTCGACGGACGCGGGGGGATGGGGGCATTGTTCACCACCATGGCGCAACAGGTACAGCGCCAGACGGCTGCCGAACCGGCGACCGATCCGCTTGCCGGAACCGTGCTGGGGCGGCATCTGGTCGAGCTTTTGGCGCTTGCACTCGACCAAGGCAGCGACGTCGAAACGGGCGCGGCCTCGTCGGTGCGCGAGGGCCACCGCCGCCGCGCGCAGGCGGTGATCCTGTCGCAACTTTCGAACCCCGACCTGTCGCCCGAACTTGTGGCCGACCGCGTCGGCATCTCGAAACGCTACTTGCACGAATTGTTCGCCGAGGTGAACTCGACCGTCTCGCAATCCATCCGCGAACAGCGGCTGCGGGCGGCGCGTGACCTGTTGCAAATGCCCGGCCCCGGCCCGATGTCTGACATCGCCTATCGCTTCGGCTTTTCCGATCAGGCGCAGTTCTCGCGGCTGTTCAAGGCGATGTTCGGCCAGACCCCAAGCAGCTACCGCGCCAGCCAAACGCCCTAAGCGGCACGCCCCGCCATCGTCACGGGTCCGCCCACGCGCCGCACGCGCAGGGCAACTGCGTCACCATCGGCATGGGCTTCCACCACAGCTTCTTGCCCCAAAGTCAGCGGCGACAGCCCCCGATAGGAAAACACCGCAGGCACCCGCCTCAGAACGCGCTCGGCCAGCACCATCATCGCCACGGCCTGCAACGGACCATGCACCACCGGCCCCGCGTAGCCTTCCACATTCCGCGCATAATCGGCGTCATAATGGATGCGATGCCCGTTGAACGTCAGCGCCGAAAAGCGGAACAGGCGCACCGGATCGGCCAGCAGCGGCATTTGCGCCACCGCCGCGCCAAGTTCGGGCGCATCGGGATAAAGCACCGCAGGTGCATCCGGCGCTGGATCTTCGCGGTAAACCAGATCCTGCCGCTCTGACACGATCACAGTGCCGCCCACGCTGTAATCATGCCGCACCGACACAAAGATCAGCGGTCCCGTCGACCCCGTCTTTTCCGCGATCCGCTCGATCCGGCTGTCGCGTATGACTTCGTCATCCACATGGAATGCGCCGTGAAAGGCAATCTCGCCCCCCGCCCACATCCGCCGCGTCAGGGCCAAGGGCGGCAACTCCAACCCCAGCCGCGGATGCCCGTCACGCCCCAGATCGGCGGGGGGATAGGCATCGGGACACAGCGCCCAGAACAGGCCAAGCGGAACCTCGCCTGTCGCAAGATCGGGCAGCGTGGCGCGATACTGCGCGATCAGTCGCGGCGAGAGTGTATCAACCCGCCGCGACCCGCGCCCGATCCAGTCGTCAAACGCGCCCATGCGCCCCCCAGGTTACGGTTGCGGCCATTCGGGATCGACCAGACCCATCGGATAGGCATGGCCGAAATCCAGCGGCGGCTGGATCACGTATTTCCGGTCGAACGGCAGCCACGGATAGGCCGCCCCCGACCGCACGATATAGGGCCAGTCGGGATGCGCAAACAACGGACGGCCCAGCGCCACCATGTCGGCCGCGCCCGAAGTCAGCGCCGCTTCGGCCTGTTCGCCCTCGGCGATGCCGCCATTGGTGATGACGGGCTTGCCCGACGCACGCTTGAGCACGGTCGGCATCGGCGTCGGGTCAGCAGGGAACCGGTTGTCCAGATAATTGAAGCTCGCCCAGTGCAGCGCGTCATAGGCCGAGTCTTTGAGCGCCGCGCCGATGGCTTCGGCATAGGCCGTGCCGCCCGGCCAAGCGCCCATGAAATCGTCGACCCCGTCCTGCGACAGCCGCAGGATCACCAGCTTGTCCGGCCCGATTGCGGCGCGGATCTTGTCGCCGACCAGCTTGGCGAAACGCACGTTGTTTTCGGGGCTGCCGCCGAAGTCGTCGGTACGCAGGTTGGTTTTCGGCGTGATGAATTGCCACAAAAGGTAACCGTTCGCGCCATGCACCTCGACCCCGTCGGCTCCGGCCTCGACCGCACGCTTGGCCCCTGCGGCAAAACCGTCGGCCACGGCGTGCAATTCGGCAACCGACAATTCACGCGCCAGCCCGAACGTGACCTTGGGCCATGCGCCGTCGATGTTGCGGATGGTCTTTTCGTAGTCGTTGTCGGTGTAAAGGGTCCAGCCCTCGCTTTGCGTGGCCGATGCACTGACCGGAGGTTCGCCGCCCAGCGTGCGCGGATCGCAGACGCGGCCGCCGTGCATCAACTGGATCACGATCTTTGCGCCGTTGTCATGCACCGCATCGCAGACTTTTTTCCAGCCCGCCACATGGGCGGCATTGGCGATACCGGGTTGCGACAAGTATGCCCGCGACTGGAACGCATCCTGTTCATAGGTACCTTCGGTCACGATCAGCCCCAAACCGCCCCGCGCGCGCCGCGCGTAATAGGCGACCATCTCGTCGGTCGGCGTACCGTCGGGATGCGCCATCTGCCGCGTCAAAGGTGCCATGGCGATGCGGTTGCGCAAGGTCACGCGGCCCAGCGTGACGGGGGAAAACAGGGTGGGGAAGGCTTCGGCCATGTTGGAAACTCCTGTAATTACAGCCGTCCGGCCCAAATGCCGGAACGGACAAGATCGGAAATCTGGGCGCGGATCAGCCGCACCACCGCCTTGGTGACGGGGGCGGCGGCGCGATGGGGCGCGTGGGCAAGGATCAATTCGCGGCTGATGGCGGGGGTGAGGCGCTGCGCCATCAACCGCCCCGCCTGCAATTCGCGGTTGACGGCGGTCAGCGGCAGGATGGTGCGGATGCCCCCCGATCCGACAAGATCGTGGATCGTCGGCAACGTCTCGAGCTCGATCGCCACGTTCAGCGTGACTCCCGATTTGGCCGCCGCCTCTTCGACCAGCACGCGCAACCCGTGCGGCGATCCGGGCAAAACCAGCTCTTCGCCCGCCAACTGTGCCATGCTCACCTCGGACCCGTTGCCCAAAGGCGGCGCGTCGGGGGCGGAAATCAGGAACATATCCTCGAACAGCAGATGTTCGGCATCCAGCAGCGCGCTCGACTTCATCTTGTAAAGCACCGCAAGGTCCACCTTGCCCGCCGCCAGCCAGTCGGCCACATGGCCGCTGAACCCTTCCATGACCCGCATCCGAACCCGCGGCAAATCAGCCCGTATCTGGCGCAACAAGGGCGCAAGCAACACCAGCCCGACCGAGGGCGGCACCGCCAGCTTGACCGTCCCGTCCAATTCGCCCGCCGAGGCGCGCATGTCCTGCCGCAGCGCCTCGCGTTCGGCCAGTATCCCCCGCGCACGGGTCAGGAACACCTCGCCCGCATCTGTCAGAACCACGCCCCGCCCGTTTCGGTAGAACAGCGCCGTGCCAAGTTCGGCCTCCAGATCGCGCACGCGGCGGCTGAGCGCGGATTGCGCCGTATTGTTCTGCAACGCCGATTTCGAGAAACTCCCCGTCTCGGCGATGCTGACGAAATACTGCAGGTCCAGAAACTCCACCGCTCAGGCAGCCCGCATCCGTGCCCGCAAGCTTTGGGTCGCTGTTTCGTCCAAACCCCAGCCATAACCGTTCTTTACCGGCTGGAAGACAACGCCATAAACCTCGCGTGCATGGTCGGGCGTGATGTACCCGTCCAAAAGGTCGTCCAACACCTTGGCCGGATCGCGGTTCAGCGGATGGCCGTAGCCGCCGCCACAGGGCGAGAGGTAGGTCACCACGTCCCCCAGTTCGGCCCGCATGCCGGAAAACTTGGCATCCACATCGCGCGGCGGCTGCCCGCTGGTGGCGTTTTCAATCCGCACGATGGCGGTCGCCCCCTCGTGCCCGCCAAAGATGCCCCACGGCACATCCTCGTTGCGGTCGCTTTCATGGGTCATGAACCCCGGCGTCAGGAAGCGTTGCGATTTCACCACGCCCATGCCGCCCCTGTATTCGCCCGCACCGGGGAACACATCGTCGCGGATTTCGTAGCGGTCGCAGATCATCGGCAGATGCATGCCAAGGTCTTCCAGCGGATTGTTGCGGGTGTTGCGCATCAATTCCTCGATGGTGTCCGGCCCGTCCGAACGGGGCCGCGCACCCATGGCGGCCTCGTTCACCTCGATCAGCACCCAGTAATCCCCCGTATCGCGCAGACCGGAATAGGATGCAAAGGACAGGCAGGCCGCGTTTCCGGCAGTGCATTTGTCGGGCAGCACGGGGGCGAGCGCCTTGATGATCAGATCGACCACGCGCTGAATCTGGTTGAACCGCGCCTCGCAGGCGGCGGGCGCGATGGGGTTGAAGATAGACCCCAAGGGCGCCGTCACCTTGACGGGGCGGAACGACCCCTCGTTCTGCGGGATGTACTCCTGATGGGTATAGGTATCTAGCAACAGCGCACGAAAGGCGAAGTAGCAGGCCACCTTGGTCGACCCCTCGAACGGCACGTTGAACGCGGTGGGCACCTGCGGCGACGATCCTGTCAGGTCGACCTCGACATCGTCGCCGCGCACCCGCACCGTCACCTTGATCGGCAGGCGAACGCCCCGCGTGCGGCCATCGTCATCCATGAAGCCTTCGGCAAAGTAATCCCCGTCAGGTATCTTGGCGATCTCGCGCCGCAGCATGGTTTCGGAATAGTCCATCAACTGGCTGGCGGCCTGTTCGACCGTATCGCGGCCATAGGTATCCATCAGCTCGCAATACCGCTTCACCCCCAACTCGGCCGATGCGATCTGCGCTTCAAGATCGCGCATCACCAGCCCCGGCACCCGCGTGTTGCCGCTGATATAGCGCCACAGCGTATCGTTGCGCTTGCCCGCCTCGACCAGCTTCAACCCGTTCAGCAGCATCCCTTCGGCAAAGACATCCGGCACGTCGATGATCAACCCCGGCGTGGCCGCCCCGATATCGAGATGGTGCGCGGTATTGGCGGAAAAACCGACCAGTTCGCCACGGTAGAAGATCGGCATGACGATCCCGATGTCGGGCGAATGGCTGGCCCCGAAATAGGGGTGGTTGTGAATCACCACATCGCCGTCATGCCAGTCGGTTTTGGGAATGCTCTTCTCGATCCCGCGCAGATAACCGGGGATCGACCCGATATGCATCGGCGTGGAATCGCTTTCGCACAGCGTGTTATAATCAAGGTCGAACAGCCCCGCGCCAAGGTCCTGGCTTTCGCGGATGATCGACGAATAGGACATGCGATACAGCACGTTGCCCATCTGTTCGGCAATGGCATGCAACGCGCCGCCAATGACCTGAAGCGTGATCGGATCGATGGTCTTGGTCATGGTTCAGGCCCTCCCGTCGGTGCGGGCAATCACCAGATCGCCCAGTTTCATCACCGTCGCCACAAAGCCCGGCGGCACGATGGTGGTGGAATTCTGCTGCACGATGACCGCAGGCCCCACGACCGTATCCTGCGCCCGCAGCTTCATGCGGTCAAAACGCGGGGTCTGGATCGTTTCGCCGTCATCAAAGGTGGTGGGCCGCGCGTACAGTGCGGCTTCCGACGGGTTGCGCCGCCCGCCTTTTTCCAGCACCGGCAGGCGCAGCGTGTCGGACCGCGACGACCCGATCACCCGCAGCGTCACCATCTGCACCGCCTGATCTTCAAACGCATGGCCATATTCCGTGCGGTGCACTGCAAAGAACCGCCGCGCCATTTCCTGCGCGGTGGCAGCGGTAAACGGCCCCTCGGGCACCGCCACCCGCAACTCGAAGCCTTGGCCGACATAGCGACATTCCGCGATCCGCTCGAAGCGCTGCCCTTCGGGGGCGATCCCGTCTGCCGCCAATTGCGTCGCCGCTTCGGCCTGCAAACGGTCAAACACCGCGTTGACCGCCGCGAAATCCGCGCCGCTGCCCGATTGCAGGATGGTCAGCGAAGACCGTGTGAATTCGTAGCGCGGTTCGGTCACCAACAGCCCCATCGCCGCCGTGATCCCCGGATGCAGCGGCGCGATCACGTTCTTGGCCGCGATGATCTGGCCCAGCGCCACCCCGTGCAGCGGACCCGCCCCGCCAAATGCCATCAGGCTGTAGTTCCGCGGGTCGATCCCCCGCGCCACGGAATTCGACGCAATCGCCAAGGCCATGGTGTTGTTGATGATCTTCAACACGCCCAAGGCCGCGTCCTTTACGCTCAGCCCCATCGGGTCGGCCAGATGCGTCTTGATCGCCGCTTCCGAAAGGCTGGCATCGATATGCAAGCCTCCGCCAAGGAAATGTTCGGGGTCCAACCGCCCCAGCACCACCTGCGCATCCGTCACCGTGGGCAGCGTGCCGCCCCGCCCGTAGCAGGCCGGTCCCGGTTCGGCCCCCGCCGATTTCGGCCCCACGCGGAACGCACCGCCGCTGTCGACATAAGCGATAGACCCGCCGCCCGCCCCGATGGCATCGATATCGATCATCGGCACCAGCACGGGCATATGCGCAACCTCGGTGTCGCGCGGGTTCTTGATCGTCAATTCACCATTGCGGATCACGCTGATATCGGCGGACGTCCCCCCGATGTCGATCGTGATGATCTCGCGCTGGTCGCAGGCCTCGCCCGTCCAGCGCGCGCCGATCACCCCGCCCGCCGGACCCGACAGCAACAGCCCCACAGGGTTGCGGCTGGCCTGTTCCACCGTCGTCACGCCACCGTTCGACTGCATGATACGGACATAGGCATTGACCCCCGCTTCGGCCAGACGCCGTTTGAGGTTGTCGAGATATCCCGCCACCTTCGGCCCGATATAGGCGTTCATCGCCGCCGTCGAAAAGCGTTCGTATTCGCGGATGGTGTTGACCACCTCGGATGACGTGCAGACAAAGGCATCGGGCATCACCCGCCGCACAATCTCGGCGGCCTGCATCTCGTGGTCGGGATTGAGGAAGGAATAGAGGAACCCCACCACCACCGCATCCAGCCCCCGCTCGGCGAACAGTTCTGCCGCCGACTCGACCTGGTCCAGCGCCAGCGCCGTCTCGACCCGCCCCGTCGGCGGCAAGATGCGCTCGTCCACCACGATCCTGTTGCGCCGCTTGATCAAAGGCGCACTTTGCCATGGCACATCGAATTGCAGGCTGAAGTTATGCGGCCGCTTGTGCCGCCCCATGTGCAGGATATCGCGGAAGCCGCGTGTGGTGATCATGCCCACTTCGGCCCCGTTACGCTCGATCACGATGTTCGTGGCGACTGTGGTTCCGTGAAACAGCGCGTCGATCTGCGCGGGCTGCACCCCCGCCATGGCGCATAATTCGACCACACCCTGCACCACCGCAATCGACTGGTCCGCAATGGTGGACGATACCTTGTGCGTGAACACCCGCTGCTTGCCACCCGCCTCGACCTGTTCCAGCACAAGGTCCGTGAACGTCCCGCCGACATCGACACCGACACGTATCATTCCAGACCCCCGCTGATTGGCTTTGCCCAGACGATTGACGCACGGAATAGCGCAAGGACAAAGCGGATTTTGCATACCGCGCCATGGGGTCGAGGACGGTATCGCCAGCGCAGACTTGGCAAAAACATCAAGGAACGCAAGTGTTTAACCGACGGGATATATGACCAAAGCACAACCCGCCGCCGTGCCATATCCAAACCGGATATCTGCTTTCACATGCAAGCTGCCCTTGGTGCACAAGATACCGGCGGCATTCGCATAACGAACCATGCCGCCGCGTCCGGTGCGGTCAGCCGAATTCCCGCCGCAGCGCCGCGCCATGCGCACCCTTGGCAGGCACAGGCCCCGTGCCGATCCCGCCATCGTCGAAGCGCACGCCGCGCGCCATCATCCGCACGGGGCCGGTAGGGCTGTCGACCGTCACGTGCCGCGCCTGTGGATGGCTGTCCAGATCGTCCAGCCCCGATATGCGCCCGCAGGCTATTCCCGCAGCATTCAACACCTGCATCGCCGTTTCGCGGTCCATCGCGGCCAGAACCGGCGCAATCATCGCCTCGACTGTATCACGATGCGCCACGCGGGCCACGTTCGTGGCATAGCGCGGGTCTTGGCCCAATTCGGGCTGCCCGAGCACATGCGTGACAAGCGCCACCCATTCGCGGTCGCTTTGCACCGCCAAAAGCACCTCGCGCCCGTCTGCGCAGGCAAAGGCGCCATAGGGCGCGATCGACGGGTGCCGCAGCCCCACCCGTGCCGGCCCCGCCCCGCCATAGACCGCCTGTAGATAGGGCACGTTCATCCAGTCGGCCATGGTGTGAAACAGCGACACCTCGACCACGCGCCCCTGTCCCGTTCGCGCCCGCGCGATCAGCGATTGCAGCACGGCGGCAAAAGCAGTCTCGCCCGCCGCGATATCGCACACCGAAAGGCCCACCCGCGCCGCGCCCTCGGGCGTGCCGTTGATCGACAAAAGCCCGCTCTCGCCCTGTATCAGCATGTCATAGGCTTTCTGGTCGCGATAAGGCCCGTCTTCGCCATAGCCCGAGATCGACACGTAAATCAGCGCAGGATGCGCCACCCGCATCGCCTCGGCCCCGACGCCCAGCCGCTCTGCCGCGCCCGGCGCAAGGTTCTGCACGAAGACATCCGCCTGCCCGATCATCCGCGTCAGCACCGCCAGATCCGCTGCCTGCCGCAGGTCGAGACAGATCGACTCCTTGCCACGGTTGATCCAGACGAAATAGGCGCTCTCGCCATGGACAAGCCGGTCGTAACCCCGTGCGAAATCGCCCTCGGGGCGTTCCACCTTGATAACCCGTGCGCCCGCATCAGCCAGCCGCGACGTCGCCAAGGGCGCAGCCACCGCCTGTTCCAGCGACACCACAAGCACGCCCTCAAGATCGCGGCTCATGCCGATGGACCATAGCTTTTGGGCAGGCCAAGCACCTGCTCGGCAATGTAGCACAGGATCAGATTGGTGCTGATCGGTGCCACCTGATACAGCCGCGCCTCGCGGAATTTGCGCTCGACATCGTATTCCTCGGCAAAGCCGAAGCCCCCGTGGGTCTGCAAACAGGCCTCTGCGGCCTCCCAACTGGCATCGGCCGCCAGCATCTTTGCGGTATTCGCCTCGACCCCCGGATTTTGCCCTGCATCATACATCGCCGCCGCGCGGTAGACGATAGCCTCGGCCGCGAGCATGTGGGCATAAGCCCGCGCCAGCGGAAACTGCACGCCCTGATTTCGCCCGATGGGCGCGCCGAAGACCTTGCGCTCGCGCGCATAGGCCGAGCCTTTTTCCAAAAACCACTTGGCGTCGCCGATACACTCGGCAGCGATCAGGATACGCTCGGAATTCATGCCCGACAGGATGTAGCGGAACCCTTTGCCTTCTTCGCCCACCAGCGCGTCGGCGGGAATGCGCACATCTTCGAAGAACATTTCCGTCGTCGCGTGGTTCATCATGGTGCGGATCGGGCGGATGGTCACACCTGCCAGCCCGCGCAAATCGACCAGAAATACCGAAAGCCCGTCGGTGCGCGAAACCGCTTCGGCGCGCGGCGTGGTCCGCGCCAGAAGCACCATCAGGTCGGAATGTTCGGCACGGCTGGTCCACAACTTCTGCCCGTTGATCACATATCCGTCGCCGTCCCGCCGTGCCGTGGTCTGCAGCGACAGCGTATCGGTGCCACTGCTCGGCTCGGTCACGCCAAAGGCTTGCAGCCGCAACCGCCCCGCCGCGATGTCGGGCAGGTAGCGCTGCTTTTGCGCGTCGGACCCATGCCGGAGCACCGTTCCCATCGTGTACATCTGTGCATGGCAGGCCGCTGCATTGCAGCCCTGACGATGGATTTCCTCAAGGATCACCGCCGCTGCCGTCAAGCTTAGCCCCGATCCGCCAAAGGCTTCGGGGATCATCGCCCCCAGCCAGCCTGCGCGGCTCAACGCTGCCACGAATTCGGCCGGATAGGCCCGCCGCGCATCGAGGTCGCGCCAGTAACTTCCCGGAAAAGCCGCGCAAACAGCGGCAACGCCTTGCCTGATGTCGTCATATCCGGCAGTCGGGTGGATGCTCATGTCGCCCTCCGTTGTCCTTTCCTTGGTGGCAGGAAAGCCGCCCGCAGGGAAATGATATCCCGCGCATCCAGATATCGCGCCTTGTCATGGCGGGGTGATGGCTCTGCCACCACCCCTTGCCACACCCCCACCCCACCGCTAACATGCTAGTATGAGCAACGGTGATCTCCTCCACGTCGTCACGAACGACAACATCACGCCCCGCCGCAAGGCGATGGGGCATGGCATCATCTGGGGGTCGGCCGCCATCATGGCCGTCACCGCAACCTTGCAAACTCTGCAGGCCACAGGCCATGGCGATTGGGGTTTTGCCGACTGGCGACCGACGCTTTACGCCTTTTGCCTATGGGCGACCTGCCTGTGCTGGGCGCAGGTGCTGATCCGGGGCGAACAGGGAAAACGTACGCTTTTCGTGCTGCCAGCGGCGCTGTTCGTCGTGTCGCTCACGGTGTTTCCGCTGCTCTTCGGCCTTTTGATCGCCTTTTCCGACTGGAACCTGTCTAGCCCCACGGGGCGGCAGTTCAACGGGCTGGCCAATGTGCGCCAAATGTGGGCCGACCCGTTTTACTGGAACGCCATGTACAACATGGTGATCTACACCCTTGCCATCATCGTCGAATATACCATCGCCTTCGGCCTCGCCCTGCTGCTGAATGCCGAAATCCGTGCCCGCAAATTCTTTCGCGTGGCCTTCCTGCTGCCGCTGATGCTGTCGCCCGTCGCTGTGTCGTGGATGATCGGCAAATCGATGCTCGAAGCGCGCTATGGCCCCCTTGCCCGCCTTGGCCGCTTCCTCGGCTGGGACACGCCTTCGTTCTTCGGCTCGCCCGAAATCGCCAAGTTTACCATCATGGCGATGGACGCATGGACCTATATTCCCTTCATGATGATCATGATCCTTGCCGGATTGCAGGCGATCCCCAAAGAGTTGAACGAGGCGGCAAAGGTCGATGGAGCCAACGGCTGGCGTAATTTCTGGGAAGTTACCTTCCCGCTGATGCTGCCCGTGTCGATCACCGCGATCCTGATCCGCATCATCTTCAAGCTGAAACTGGCAGACATCGTCATCACCGTCACCTCGGGCGGTCCGGGCGGGGCGACCGATACCGTCACCAGCTTCATCTTCCGCGAATACCGCGAACGCTCGAACGTCGGCTACGGCACGCTCTTGGCCTTTGTCTATCTCGTGGTCATCATCATCGGGATGACCGCCCTGATGAAACTCGCCGAACGATTGACAAGGCCGCGCACATGACCGCCACCGCACAGATCTTCCGTGACAGTTCGACCGACCTGACCCACCGCGCCAAATGGTGGACCAGCCGCATCGCCATTTACGGCGTGCTGATCTTGTGGGCGATCATCTGCCTGTTCCCGATTTACTGGACCATCACGACCAGCTTCAAGATGGCCCCCAACGTGATGAAGGGAAACCTGATCCCTTGGGTGGATTTCACCCCGAAATGGATCGGATGGAAATCGCTCGGCCTTTCGCCCGACACCATCGGTGCCGAATCCACCGTGCGGGCCGAATTCATGAAACGTTTCTGGAATTCGGCCGTTGTGTCGCTGACCTCTTCGGCGGCGGCTGTCGCCTTGGGTAGCCTTGCCGCCTATGGGCTGTCGCGCTTCAAATATAAATTCCTGTGGATGAAGAACGACGACATCTCGTTCTTCTTCCTAAGCCAGTTGATCCTGCCCCCCGTGGTGCTCGCGCTGCCCTTCCTCGTGCTTTATAAAGAGCTTGCGCTGCTCGACACCCGCATCGGGCTGATCCTGCTTTACACGCTGTCGGTGCTTCCCATCGTCATCTGGATCATGCGCGACCAGTTCGGTTCCATCCCGACCGAGCTTGAGGAAGCCGCCCTCGTCGACGGCCTGTCGATCTGGGGCGCTTTCCTGACGATCATCATGCCCATCGCCCTGCCCGGCATGGTCGCGGCCTTCATCCTGTCGCTGGTGCTGACGTGGAACGAATATTTCTTCGCCGCTCTGCTGACCTCGACCTATGCCAACACCCTGCCCGTCATGGTCGCCAGCCAGACCGGCAGCCAAGGCATATCATGGTGGTCGATGGCCGCGCTGTCCTTTGCCGCCATCCTGCCGCTGATCGTGATCGGCGTCGTGCTGGAACGCTACATCATCAAGGGCATGGCCGCAGGCGCGGTGAAATAATGCTCAAAGGCATCGACCAGCGACTGTCGGCCGAGATCGTTCATGTCCTCATGCTCATGGGCCATGGCGACGATCTGGTGATTTGCGACGTAAACCACCCCGCCGCCACCATCGCCGCCGAAACCACCCATGGCAAACTGATCGACATGGCAGGCTGCGACATTCCCGCAGCCACAGCGGCGATCCTGTCGCTGATGCCGCTCGACAGCTTTGTCGAAGCCCCTGTCGCGCGGATGCAGGTCGTGGGCGATCCCTACGCGCAGGTGCCGATCTTCGCCCGCATGCAAGCAACCATCGACACTGCCGAGGGCCGCCCCGTGCCGATGCGTGCGCTGGAGCGTTTTGCCTTCTATGCCGAAGCGAAACGCGCCTTTGCCATCATCCGCACCGCCGACTCTGGCCCCTACGGCTGCTTCATCCTGAAAAAGGGCGTGATCGACCTGCCACCGCTCTGACAGGCCCCCCCTTTCATCCTTGTGGCAAATACTCTGCGGGGGTCCGGGGGCGCAAAGCCCCCGGCGCGTTCAGCCCAGACCCAACACCCGCCGCAAATGCGCCAAAGCAACCGCCACCCCCGCCTCGCCCAGCGCCGCCGTCGCATTGGGTGCGGTCTCGGTGTACCAGTGGTCCCCTTCCAGCGCCCTCTCCATCGCCACCGTCTCGGGCGCAAGGGCCAGCATCAGTGCCGTCTCGCCCGCTCCGGCGTGGTCAAAAGGCAGCACGTCGTTCTTGGGAAACAGCGGATGCACGCGAATCCAGTTGAACGGGTCTGCCCCCTCGGCCTGAGCCGCGTAATAATCCTGCATGCCACGGTCGCCCCACCAGCCAAGCCCGCGCGTCGCCTCAAGCCGCTTCATCACCGCATTGCGCCCCGCAAGCCGAAAGGCGAGGTCGGTCGGCATACCCTGATCGAAGCCTTCGGTCTGGTGGTGGATCACCCCGTGGATGTTGCGAAACCCCGTCGCCAGCAACGCGCCGAACAACGCCTCGGCCATCGGCAGGATCACCGACGCATCGACATGCAGCGTCCCCGACCCCGGCCCCGCCACCGCAAAACTCGCTGCGCCATAGGCAAAAGGCGGCAGCACGACAACCTCGTCGCCCAACTGCGCGGCGATCTCGGTCACCGCCAGCAGGTCAACCCCGGCAGGCAGATGCGCGCCGTGATACTCCATCACCCCGATGGGCAGCACGACAGGCATGTTTGCGGCAATCGCTGCGGCAATCTCGGCCGGTCGCATTCGCTCATACCGCATCGCCAGCCACCTTGTCCGAACCTTCGACCGGTTCTACTCCAAGAGCGTGGGCGATGTCCTTTGTCGCCGCATACAGCGCCTTGAACAGCGGATAGTGCCGCACATAGGCCGGCACCGCCTCGGGGCTGACCACCCGCTCGACCGGATTCCATTCCGAGATTTCCTCGGACATCGCCTTGCCCACCGCAACGGCGGCAAGAAAGGCGTCGCCATAGCTCGCCCCGACCGTCTTTTCGCAGACGATCTGCGGCACGCCCGCGATATCCGATGTGGCCTGCATCCAGACCGCGTTCTTTACGCCGCCCCCCACCGCCAATATCCGGCGCGGGCTTGCCCCCACCTCGGCATAGGTTTCCAGCACATGCGCCGTGGCGCTGGCCACGCCTTCGATCGTGGCGCGGAACATGTCGCCTCGCGTGTGCGTCAGGTTCAGGCCAAAGAACGCGCCCCGCGCAAGCGGATCGTGGATCGGCGTCCGCTCGCCGCTGAAATAGGGCAAGCACAGCAACCCCTTGGCCCCCTTCGGGCTGTCCTCGGCCTCGGCGGCGAGGGTCGCGAAATCCGCATCCCGCGCCAGCTGGTCGCGGAACCAATGCGTCAGCGTCCCGCTGGTCGACAGCCCCGCCATCGACGCATGCATGCCTGGAAACAGCCACGGCGCATACCACAGCCGCGCGTCGCGCACGGGGTCCGACGTGACCTGAATGATGAAGACGGTCGAGCCATACATCATCATCATCTCGCCGGGGAATTGCACCCCCACGCTGACCGCCTCTGCCGCCGCGTCGATGGTGCCCACCGTCACGGGCGTACCCACGGCAAGCCCCGTCTCGGCTGCCGCCGCTGCGGTCACGCTGCCCGCGAGATCGGTCGACCACGCCAGTCGTGGCAAACGGTCCAAAGGCACGATGTCGCCTGCCAGCGCATCGGTCCATGCCAGCGCGTTCACATCGTAAAGCGGCGAGAAATTCGCCGCCGTGTAATGGTCGATCACATAATCGCCGGTCAGCTTCCACGTCACATAGCTGGTCGAGGTCAGAACCTTCGCCGTCTGCGCGAAAATCTCGGGGTGCGTCCGCGCCAGCCACAAAATCTTCGGCCCCACCGATTGCGAGGTCAAGGCATTGCCGCAGACCTGCATGATGCGGTCTTTGCCGATCCGCACGGTCAACTCTGCGACCTCGGCCATGGCCCGCGTATCGACCCCGTAAAGCACCCCGTTCATCAGCGGTTTGCCCGCCGCATCGACAGGCAGCATGCACGGCCCGATGGCACTCGCCGCCACCGCCGCGATACGCTTGGGGTCGATGCCCGATTGCGCCAGCAGCGCCCGCGTGACGAAAACAAAATCGCCCCACCAATCCTCGTCGGCGCGATGCTCGGCCCAGCCCGCACGCGGCACATGCATCTTGTGCGCCCGCGTGGCCGTGGCGACGATCCCGCCGCCCGCATCGACCAGCACGCCCTTGGTCTCGAATGTCCCGATATCGACGCCCAGCGTATAGCTCATCGGATCAACCGCATCTCCGGCCCGATCCGCGCAATCGCGGCATCAAGCAGCGTGACCATACCCGCCACATCGGCCGGATCACACACCTCAAGCGAGGAATGGGTATAGCGCATCGGGAAGCCCACATCGAGGCAGGCAACCCCCTCCTCGCCCATGAACTGGATATAGGAAAGGTCCGTCAGTGCCCCGGTATGGGCCGAGCGTTGCAAGGGCAGCCCCGCGCCCTCGGCGGCATCCTCCATCAGCGCCACCAGCGCCGGATGCGGGATAACCCCGTTCAGCGTGCCGCGCCCGTGGAACGAATACAGCGCAATCCCCGGCCCGCCGCCAAGCGTGACTTCCCCGCGCCCCAACATGTCGGGCGTGTCGCAGGCCAGCAGCAAATCGATCTGGAACGCGATATCGGGTTTGGCCGCCGCCGCCGCTGGCAGCACCCCGCGCAGGTTGAATTCTTCCTGCACCGACCAGACCAGATGCACTGTCGGCCCCGCCTTGCGCCCGATCAACCGCGAGGCCAGCACCACCAGCGCAGCGCACCCCGCGCGGTCGTCGATCGAGGTTCCCGCCATCCGCCCCCCCGCAAGGTCGATTACCTGCGGCCGGTACACCACCGCATCCCCGATCCGCACCCCAGCCGCATCCGCCTCGTCCTTGCTGGCAAAGCCACAGTCAACGTAAAGCTCGGCATAGGGCACCACACGGTACTTTTCGTCCGGCGTGGTGGCGTGATGGCTTTTGTTGGCGATCACCCCCGCCACGTCGCCCTTGCGCGTGCACACCAGCACCGCCTGCGACGCCAGCGCCCGCTCGGGCACCCCGCCCAGACGCTCGAGCCGGATCAAACCCGACGCCTCGATCTTGCGCACGATGAAGCCCAACTGGTCCATATGGGTAAAGACCAGAACCGCAGGTGCCGCCGGATCGCCCTCGATCGTGGTCGACAGGTTGCCCAAACGGTCGGTCCGATGCGCCAGCCCCAGCCGGTCGAGGTCGGCCACGATCCGCGCACGAATACGTTCTTCGTGGCCGGAAAGGCCGGGCACCAGCATGTAGTCCCGAATCAGGTCGCGCAATTCCATCAAGCAAGCCTCCCCAAATTCCTTGCAAAGGAATTTGCAATTTTCTTTTCCAAGGAAATTGGCACCACCCCCGCCACGCTCAATACCCCCGCGCCGCGCGCGCCTTGTCCATGAAATCCTTGGCGCGCTCGGCATCGACTGCCGCCCATGTATCGCCGCCCAGCTTCAGGGCCGACCCCACGATGCAACCATCCGCCACACGCAGCACATCGCCGATTGTCGCATGTTTCACGCCGGTATTGGCCAGCACCGGCACCTGCGGCAAAACCCGCTTCACCCCTTCCAGATCGCGCATCTCGGCCGCCTCGCCCGTGATCGCGCCCGACACAAGCACCGCATCGGGGATGCTCGAAAACACGGCCGATCGCGCCCTGTCGGGCAAGGTGCGCGGGTCCAAAGACCCTGCAAACTCGGCCGACACGTTGTAAAGCAACGCGCAATCGCGATTGCCTAGGCGGTGCTGATAGCGCTGCGCCGCTCCCGCATCGGGTGCCCAGATCCCCATATCGCTGGCATAGGTACCGGTAAATATTTCCCGCAGGAATGCCGCCCCCGTTGCCGCCGCCAAAGCGATGCTCGCCATCGGATCCCACAGCACGTTCACCCCGAAGGGCACCGTGATCTCGCCCCGCAACCGCCCGATCACATAGCCCATCGTCGCCGTGCTTGCGGTGTCCACCTTCAACTCGTAGGGCCGGTCGTTCTCGTTTCCGAACATCACCGCATCGACCCCCGCCGCCTGCAGGGCCATCAGGTCCGCCCGCGCATCCGCGATGATCCCCTCGACCCCCTTGGCCGCATCGTGCAGGGGCGTGCCGGGCAAGGCCCCCAGATGTACCATCGCAATCACAGGCTTCCTGCCTGCGCCGAACACGCGCTCGAACCGGTTCATTCCATCCTCCCGAAGATCGCGGACCACGCTAGCCAAAAGCTATTGGACCGCAAGGCCCTTCATACTAGCATGTCAGCAACTTGGCGGAGGACGGCATGCAGACACGACATTGGGACAGGCTCGGCAACGGCGGCCTGACCTTCACCACGCTGGGCTTTGGCGCGGCACCCATCGGCAACCTTTTCCGCGCCATATCGGACGACGATGCCCATGCCGTGCTGCAAGCGGCATGGGATGGCGGTGTGCGCTATTTCGACACTGCCCCCCTTTACGGCCTCGGCCTGTCGGAAACCCGCCTCAACCGCTTCCTGCGCGGCAAGCCCCGCGACTGTTACGTCATCTCTACCAAGATCGGCCGCCTGTTCCGCGCCACCACCCCCGGCAGGCGCGACGGCTTTGGCAAATGGTTCGACGTGCCCGCGCGGAACGAGGTTTTCGACTACGGCCATGACGCCGTCTTGCGATCGGTCGAATTTTCGCTCGAACGTCTCGGACTGGACAGGCTCGATATCCTCTATGCCCATGACCTCGACATCTTCACCCATGGCAGTCAAACCGCCCTCGATGCCCGATTGTCCGAGTTCATGTCAGGTGCCTACCGCGCCCTCGTCGCGCTGCGCGATCAGGGCGTGATCAAGGCCTTCGGTGCAGGCATCAACGAATGGCGACCCTGCGTCTGGCTGATGGAGCGCGGCGATTTCGACATCTTCCTGCTGGCTGGCGAATACTCCCTGCTGCGCAGCGAAGCACTCGAACCTTTCCTGACCCCCGCGCACCAGCGCGGCATCGGTGTGGTGATCGGTGGCCCCTACAATTCCGGCATTCTCGCCACCGGCCCGAAACCGGGCGCCAAATACCGCTACGAAGACGCCCCCGACTGGGCCATGACACGCGCAGCCGATCTGCAAGCACTGTGCACGGAACACGGCGTCCGCCTCATCGACGCTGCCTTGCGCTTCTGCACCGCCCACCCCGCTGTGGTCTCGGTCATTCCGGGGGGCCAGACGGTGGGCGAAGTGCGGGCCAACATCGCCGCCAGCCGCGCCGATATCCCCGCCGCCCTTTGGGCCGACATGAAACAGGCGGGACTGATCCCCGCGCATGCCCCGGTACCGCTGTCATGAAAATCGATTCGCACCAGCATTTCTGGCACCCCGCACGTGGCGATTACGGCTGGATGCCCAAGGACGATCCCGTCCTGTCGCGCCCCTATGCTCCCGCCGACCTGTGGCCGCACCTTCAGGCCGCAGGCATCGACGGCACTCTTCTCGTGCAGGCCGCCCCGACGGTGGGCGAGACCGAATACATGCTGGGCATCGCCGATGCGACTCCCTGGGTGCTGGGCGTGGTGGGCTGGATCGACTTCGAAAATCCCGCCGATCTCGCCAACTTGAAACGCCTGGCCAACCACCCGAAGTTCAAGGGCGTCCGCCCGATGATCCAGGACATCCCCGACGACGCATGGATGCTGCGCGACGATGTGCAATGGGCGTTCCGCGCCCTGTGCGACCTTGGCTTGCGCTTCGACGCATTGGGCTTTCCCCGCCACCTTGCGCATTTCCGCACGCTCCTGAACCGCTACCCCGAATTGCAGACGGTGATCGATCACGGCATGAAACCGCAAATCCGGGAAATGTCTGCCGACCACTTGCGCTTCTGGTCCGATGGCATGTCCTGCCTTGCCGACGAAACCTCCGCCTGCGTCAAATTCTCGGCCCTGATTACCGAGGCGCGCCCCGACTGGACGCCCGACGACTTGCGCCCCTACACCGATCACCTCTTCGCCGCCTTCGGCCCCGAACGCACCATGTGGGGGTCAGATTGGCCAGTCTGCCGCCTGCGCGGCGAATATGCCGATTGGCACGCCGCCGCCCGCACCCTCACCGCCGGCCTTTCGGATGTCGATAACGCCTTGATCTACGGTGGCACCGCCGCCGCCTTCTACGGCCTGTGACGCCCCCACCCCACCCTCCCCCGAACGGGGGAGGGCAAGCGGCGGTTTTGCAAAGCCGCACCTGCGCCCCGCGCAAGCACGGGGGCTTTCCGCCCCCACGGGCCGCGTGCCGCGCCCCTCCCCCGAGGATATTTACGCCAGCGTGAAAGCGACAAAGGCCCGCTTTCCCCTTCTCCTTGTTCCAAATATCCTCAGGGGGAGGGCCGCTTTGCGGCCCGGGGGCGGAACGCCCCCCGAACCCCGAGCGCTTGCCCGAGAGATCGCTTGCGGGCGGAACGCCCGCTCCGCCTGATCACAGGCTCAGGCTCCGTACAAGGCGCCCGCGATGATCCGCGTGGACGCTGCGGCGTCTTGTCGTTCGATGGCCGCGTCAAGATCGGCACGCCCGATCAGGCCCGCAGCGATGGTTCGCAACCGCTCGGTCAGGCGGATATTCTCGCGTGCCTCGTGAACGGGGTCCAGCCCGCCATGATCAGGGAAAGTGTCGAAATAGATCACCCCGTCATAGCCGATCTTTTCCAATGCAAAGAACAGTTCCACCGTCTGCACCGGATGCACCGTGCCCGCCATCAGCCCGTCGTCGCGCTTGCCGTAACCATCGTTCAGATGCACGCCAAGGATGCGGCTGTAGCGGGCCGCCAGCATCGCCGCCTTGGCGGGCATCTCGCCTGCGTAAAGCACATGCGCGAAGTCCAGCGTCACGCCCGCATTCTTGCGCCCAAGATCGCGCAAGGCCAGCAGCGTCGTCGCCATGTCGGGCATCAGCGCATGGGCGCGCGGCTCGTTGGGCTTGTATTCGACCGACACGTCGAGGGCGGGGTTGTGGTCGCACACCTCGGCAAGTGCCTCGAGCGTGTCGTCCCACATCCGCCCGTAATCGGCCTGAAAGCTGTAGTCGAACCCGTCCTGCCCCAGCCACAGGGTTATTACCGAACCGCCCATCGCGGCCAGCGCATCCATGCCGCGTTTGGTCACGTCGACAGCCGCCCGCCGTACCGCGCGGTCGGGATGGGTGAATGCCCCCAGCTTGAAGCCGGCTTCGGTATAATAGCGCATCGCAAGGCCATTGAGCGCCATGCCCTGCGCGGCCAGCAGGTCGGACAGTTGCGCCGCCTCGTGCGACTCGAAATGGTCGGGGAAGTTCAGGTCCGCCGCCGACAGACCGCCCACCTCGCCCGCGCGGGCAATCATCCCCGCCACGCCCTCCTTGCCACGCTTGAAGGCATTCAGGCGGGCAGCATAGCGCGGGCGGTTCGGCAGGGTCATGTCAGGCGGCCTTTCGGATCGGGTCAGGGAACGATGGGCAGGTCGGGCAATCGGATGAGACGGCAATCAGTCAGGGCGGCACGCGTCAGACCGGCGCGAACAATTCCGGCCGCGTCCGTTCCAGCGGTTCCAGATAGCTGATCAACTGGCGCAGATGCAACCGCACCGCGGCCCGAGCCGCCTCGGGGTCATGCGCCTCGAGCGCGGCGACAATCGCGCGATGCTCCTCGACCGTCGCGCCGATCCGCCCTTGGACGGGCAGGATCAACTGTCGCGCACGGTTTACATGCAGCCATGCCGTCTCGGACACCTGCGCCAATTTGCGGAAGCCGGTAAAGGACAACAGCAGTTCGTGCATCGCCGCGTCCATCTGGTAAAAACCCGGCACGTCGCCATCGGCCACCAGTGCCGCCTGCACCGTCAGGCTGCGGCGCAACTGGGTCAATTGTTCTTCGCTGATCACTTCGGCCAGCCGTTCGATGGCGGCGACCTCGATTGCCTCGCGCAGAAACGCCCCCTCGCGGATTTCCTGCATCGAAAACCTTGCGACGAAGGTGCCCGCTTGCGGGACCACGTCGACCAGCCCTTCGGCTGCCAGCCGCGCCACTGCATCCGCGACCGGACTGCGCGACACGCCCAGCGCCTCGCAGATTTCCGGCTTGCGCAAAATCTCGCCGGGGCGATAGGCCAGCGACAGGATCGCCTCGCGCAGCGTCTGGTAGACACGTTGACCCAGCGACCCGCTATAGGCATCAAGCGGCTTCAAGCGCGATGCTCCGGCATCGGAAAGGGCTTGTGGGGTAGGTTCTCGCGGCTGTAACATGCTAACATGTTAGGCATGATCGCCCCACTGTCAAGCAGTCGGGCAACCAATCGGGCAAGCCACGGGCAGAGCACAAAGGACAGGACAAGATGCAAGCGACTGACGCGCCGGTGATCCGGCTGCATGCTTCGGACAATGTGGTGATCGCGCTGGCCGACCTGCCCAAGGACACGCGCGCCGAAGGTCTGACCTTGCCTGCCCCCGTTCCGCGCGGCCACAAGATCGCCACGCGGCCCATCGCCAAGGGCGAGAATGTGTTGCGCTATGGCCAGATCATCGGTCAGGCCACTGCACCCATCGGGCCGGGTGAACATATCCACAGCCACAACCTCGGGATGGCGCCGCACAGCGACGATTACGCCATAGGTGCCGAATGCACGCCCCTGCCGCCCCTGCAGCCGCGCACCTTTATGGGCTACCACCGCGCCGACGGTCAGGTCGGCACCCGCAACTATATCGGCATCCTGACGAGCGTGAACTGCTCGGGCTCGGTCGCCCGCTTCATCGCGGAAGCCGCCGAGAAAGACCCCTACCTGAATTCCATGGCCAACATGGACGGCATCGTTCCGATCGTGCATTCCACCGGATGCGGCATGTCGGGCACGGACGAGGGCTATGATACCCTGATGCGCACGCTCAAAGGCTATGCCCGCAACGCCAATTTCGGCGGCATCCTACTGGTGGGGCTTGGCTGCGAGGTGATGCAGGTGCCCGATCTGGTGGGCCAAGGCCGCCTGCGCCCCGATGGCAACTTTCGCTACATGACCATTCAGGGCACCGGCGGCACCCGCGCCACAATCGCCAAGGCGATGGAAGTCCTGCGCGACATGGCCGAAGTGGCGTCGAAGACGCCCCGCGCGCCCGCGCCAGTCTCGAAACTGGTCGTGGGCCTGCAATGCGGCGGCTCGGACGGCTATTCCGGCATCACCGCAAACCCCGCGCTCGGCCATGCCTCAGACCTGCTCGTTCGCATGGGCGGCACAACAATCCTGTCGGAAACCCCCGAAATCTATGGTGCCGAACACCTGCTCACCCGCCGCGCCGTCAGCGCCGAGGTGGGCGAGAAACTGCTCGACCGCATCCGCTGGTGGGAAGATTATACCGCCCGCAACAAGGGCGAGATGGACAACAACCCGTCACCCGGCAACAAGAAGGGCGGGTTGACCACGATCCTCGAAAAGTCGCTCGGTGCCGTGGCCAAGGGTGGCACAGCCCCCCTTTCGGGCGTGTACAAATTCGCAGAACCCATCACCACGCCCGGCTTCGTCTACATGGACAGCCCCGGATATGACCCCTGCTCGGTCACGGGGCAAATCGCCAGCGGTGCCACCATGATCGTCTTTACCACCGGGCGCGGATCGGTCTCGGGCTACAAACCCAGCCCCTGCATCAAGCTTGCCACCAATTCCGACATGTATGCCCGCATGGCCGAAGACATGGACATCAACTGCGGCGACATCCTCACCGCAGGGGTCAGCATCGAGAAGAAGGGCGAAGAAATCCTCGACCGCATCATCGCCGTGGCGTCGGGCGAGAAAAGCTTTTCCGAAGAACTGGGCTTTGGCGGTGCGGAATTCGTGCCGTGGCAGATCGGCGCGGTCATGTGACCAAGCCGAGCGGTGGCAAAGCCTGCGCAAGCCGAAAGCACTGAAGCGCATGAAGAAAGGGGGCTGTCTGCCCCATCTTGGCCATGCTGGTCCGGTGGCGCGTGCAGGCTCGTGCCGCCATGTCGCGGACACATGCGCAACGTCGCCGCAACCGCGCCTCCCTCTCCCCCTCGGGGAGAGGGGCGGGGTGAGGGGGGGGGGCAGCGCCCGGATGTCTGGCAACTTCGGTCTTGGCCTGATGCACGGCAGCGGTGTAACTGGACGCATGACGCCAGATCCTTTCCTCGATCCGCCGCCGCCGCCCTTCTCGCTGGCGCTTGTCGCCTATCTGGGCCTGACCGCCCTTTTGTCCCCCTTGGCTGCACCCCTGCTGCGCCGCCGCCTTGCAGCCGCCAAGGAAGACCCCGACCGATGGCGCGAGAAACTGGGCGAGGCGACAATCCCCCGCCCCGATGGCCCGCTGGTCTGGCTGCATGCCGTCAGCGTCGGCGAAGGGCTGTCCGTGCTGCCGCTCTTGGCCGAACTGACCCGCAGCGCCCATGTGCTGCTTACATGCACCACCGTCACCTCGGCCCGCCTGATGGGCGACCGCGTTCCTGCTGGCGTGACCGTGCAATTCCTGCCGCTCGACCTGCCCGGTCCCGTCCGCCGTTTCCTGCGGCATTGGCGGCCCGATGTCGCGGTGATGGTGGAAAGCGAGTTCTGGCCGCGCCTGATATTCCAGACCCACCGCCGCGCAATCCCGCTTTTGCTGGTGAATGCCCGCATCTCGGACGGCTCGATGGCCCGCTGGGCGCGGCTCAACGGCCTGTCCCGCGCCCTCCTGCGCCGCTTTTCCGCGCTGACCGCCCCCGACGATAGTGCCGCCGACAAACTCGTCACCCTGGGGGCCGACCCCGCAGCCGTCACGGTGACAGGCTCGCTCAAACGTGGCGGGGCACGCCTTCCGGTCGATGCCGCCCAACTGGAAAACCTGCGGCTTCAGACCGCCGGTCGGCCGCTCTGGCTTGCCGCCTCGACCCATCCGGCCGAGGAAATCCTTGTCGCCGCCGCCCACCGCGCCCTGCGCGCGCATCTGCCCGAGGCGTTGCTGGTCCTTGCACCGCGCCACCCCGACCGTGCCGCCGCAATCCGCGCCGAGTTGGAAGCCGCAGGCCATACCGTCAGCCAGCGGTCGCGGGGCGATGCCGCTTCGGGCGACATCTACCTTGCCGATAGCTTGGGCGAGCTTGGCCTGTGGTTCGACCTGTGCGCTGTCTCGTTCATTGGCGGATCGCTGGTGCCGGTGGGCGGGCACAACGCCTATGAACCCGCCCTGCACGGTTCGGCCATCCTGCACGGGCCGATGGTCGCCAATTTCGCCGATCTCTATGACCGTCTCGACGCCGCAGGCGGGGCGCTGCCCGTCACCGCAGCGTCCTTGGCCGAAGCGGTTCTGGCGCTGCAAGACAGCTCCGCCCGCGCAACCATGACCGCCGCCGCCACCCGCACGCTGCAAGCCGAAGGCGATGCCACCGCCCGCACGGCGGCGCTTATCCGCTCCGCGCTTTCCGCCGCGGCGACTTCCAGCGCCGGTGGGTCCAAAGCCACTGGTCCATATGCGCCCTGACCTGCGCTTCCAGACTGTCGTTCAGCGCCTGCGTCATCGCCAGGGGGGTGGAATGCGGCACCGGTGCCTCGACGATCAGGTCGAACCCGCCATCCGCCCGCCGGATGCCATAGGTCGGCACCACCAGTGCATCATAGCGCAGCGCCAGTTCCGCCGAGGATAGCGCCGTCAACGCCTCGTGCCCCATAAAGGTCAGCGGTGCGCCTTCGCCCATGTATTGGTCGAGCACCACGCCCAGCATCCCGCCCGACCGCAGGAACCGCACCATATCGGTCAGACCCTGCCGCCCGCGCGCAAACAGCGGCTTGCCGATCTGCGAAATAGCCGCGACGTAATGGCGGTTGAAAAACGGGTTGCCCATCGGCCGGTACAGCCCCCCCACAGGATAGCCGCGCAAGATCAGGGCTGCGCGGATCGCGTCGTAATTGCCGATATGCCCCGTGACCAGCAACACCGGACGCTTGGTGCGATAGGCCTCGTCCAACGCCTCGACCCCCGCCCCGGTCAGCGGCTCGTCCTTGATCCGCGCGATGAAGTCCCGCGCCGAGTATAATTCTATCAGTGACTGGCCGATGTTTTCAGGCACCCGCCGCACCATCCGCGCGACTTCGGCTTGCGGCAAATCGGGGCAGACCAGCGCAAGGTTCTCGCGGATCCGCGCGCCATAGCCACCCAGCGGCCCGACGATGCGCGACAGAAACCACCCCGCCACACGCCGCCGCCTGTCAAACGGCAAGCGCAGCATCGCCCAGATCGCGGCGCGGATCAGACGGTCGCTCAGCCAGTACAGCACGGTATCGGAACGGGGCATTGCAGTCCTTCGGGCGGCGCGCCTTGCGGGGAACGTGTGTCGGACACGCGAAACCGGCGCGGCATCGCCCCCCGATATAGCCGCGCCGCACCACGCTCACAAGAACGGCGCAGCGATTGACAGGCGCGCCCGCAATCATGCCTATGGGCCTTGCCTTCAGGAATTGCCCATGCCCGCCGTCTTTGTCACCAATTTCAACCCGCGCCTTACCGGCGTCTCGGCGACGACCGCCGCCGTCCTGTCGGTGCAGGCGCGCGGGCTCGACGCCGTTCTGGTGGGCCATCCCCTGCCCGACTGCCCGCCGCCCCTGACGTTGCGCCAAGCCTTCGCGCTGTCGCGCACACCGCCCGCAGGCCTGCCCTTCGCCCTGTGGCACGTGCGCCGCAACGTCGAGATGCAGGCCGCCCTTTTCGCCCGCGACATCCTGCGCCTACCCGTCCGCATCGTCTTTACCTCTGCCGCGCAGCGCCGCCATTCGGCTTGGCCGCGCTGGCTGATCGGCCGCATGGACGCGGTGATCGCCACGACCGAAGCGGCGGCTCACTTCGTGCCCAACGTCCGCGCTGTGGTTCCGCATGGCGTCGACACCGCCCGCTTCACCCCCGTTTCCGACCGCGCCGCCGCGTGGCGCGCCACCGGCTTTCCCGGCAGATACGGGATCGTCACTGTCGGTCGCATCCGCCCCGAAAAAGGCACCGACCTGTTCATTCGGGCAATGATCCACGCCTTGCCGCATTTGCCCGACGCCACCGCCGTGGTGATCGGCCGCGCCAAATCCGCCGACGCCGCCTTTCTGCAAGACCTCAGGCAACAGGTCGCCGCCGCAGGTCTTACGCAGCGCATCCTCTTTCCGGGCGAGATCGCGGCCCCCCGGCTTCCGCAGGTGCTGCAAGGTGCTGCCCTTCTCATGGCCCTGCCCCGCTACGAAGGCTATGGCCTTACCCCGCTCGAGGCGATGGCAAGCGGCGTTCCCGTCATCGCGGCCCAAGCGGGCCATTTCACCGAATTCCTCGACCCGTCCGGCCCCACTCCCGCAGGCCGGATCGTGGCGCAGCAAGATTGGCCTGCCGCCGCCGATGCCGCCGTGGCGCTGCTGTCGGACACGACCACCCACGCCGCGCTTGCCGCCGCCGCCCGCCACCGCGCCACCACCCGCTTCGGCATAGAAACCGAGGTTGCAGGCATCCGCGCCGTCTACGACACGCTCTGGACCAGCACCCCGCTACGCCCGTCAAGCACAGGCAGCACCGCAGATTCCCTTTGACAGCGCAAGGCGCAGCCCACAGCCTGCCGCCGGAAAAGGGGGCGTCATGACACCGCTCGACACGTTGCATAGCCTTCCTATCTGGCGGGGCACCATCCACGCCGAACCGCTTGGCGGCGGTCTCACCAACGTCAACTTCGTGGTGCAAGACGCCGAAAAGCGCGTCGTCGTACGCATCGGCGACGATATCCCGCTGCACCAGATCCTGCGCTTCAACGAACTCGCCGCCAGCCGCGCTGCCCATGCCGCAGGCGTTTCGCCCGCCGTGCTTTACCACCAACCCGGCGCGCTGGTGATCGACTTTATCCAAGGCCGCACCCTTTCGGCCGCCGATTTCCAGACCCCCGCAACGCGCCAAGCCGCCCTTGCCCTCGTCGCACGCGCCCACCGCGACATTCCGCAGCATCTGCGCGGCCCCGTCCTGTCCTTCTGGGTCTTCCACGTCCTGCGCGACTATGCCGCCACCTTGCGCGACGCGGGCAGTCCGCACCTGCCCCGCCTGCCCGACCTGCTCGACGCGGCCTCCCGCCTTGAAACGGCCGTCGGCCCCGTGACCCTCGTCTTCGGCCACAATGACCTTTTGCCCGCCAACTTCATCGACGATGGCAGCCGCCTCTGGCTCGTCGACTGGGACTATGCCGGTTTCAATTCGCCCCTGTTCGACCTCGGGGGCCTTGCTGCCAACACCGGTCTGACCCCCGATCAGGAATCCCAGCTGCTGGCAGCCTATTACGCCCGCCCGGCCGATGCTGCCCTGTGGCGCAGCTACCGTGCCATGAAGGCGGCAAGCGCCCTGCGCGAGGCGATGTGGTCCATGGTGCAGGAACTGCATTCCGGCATCGCCTTCGACTACGCCGCCTATACGGCCACCAATCTTGAAACCTATCGCGCCGCGCTTGGCGCTTTCGAGGACTGCGAATGACCCTGCCCACCACCGCCCGCGCCGTCATCATCGGCGGCGGCATCATCGGCTGCTCGACAGCCTATCACCTTGGCAAACTCGGCTGGACCGACACCGTGCTGCTTGAGCGTAAAAAACTCACCTCGGGCACGACCTTCCATGCGGCGGGCCTTGTGGGCCAGCTGCGCACCTCGGCCAACATCACGCAGCTTCTCGGCTACTCGGTCGAACTCTACAAAAAGCTCGAACAGGAAACCGGCCTCCAGACGGGCTGGAAAATGAACGGCGGCCTGCGCCTTGCCTGCAACGCCGAACGCTGGACGGAAGTAAAGCGCCAAGCCACCACCGCCCATTCCTTCGGGCTGGAAATGCACCTGTTGACGCCAAAGGAAGCGCAAGACCTCTGGCCGCTGATGACAATCGACGATCTCGTCGGCGCGGCCTACCTGCCCACCGATGGCCAAGCCAACCCCTCCGACATCACCCAGTCGCTGGCCAAAGGCGCGCGCATGTCCGGCGTGCAGATATTCGAGGACACTCCCGTCACCCGCATCATCGTCGAAAACGACCGCATCCGCGGCGTGGAAACTCCGCACGGCACCATCGAATGCGAAAAGGTCATCTGTTGCGCGGGCCAATGGACCCGCACGCTGGCGGCCACCGTGGGCGTCAACGTTCCCCTGATCTCGGTCGAACACCAATACATGGTCACCGAACGCATCGAGGGCGTCACCCCGAACCTGCCCACCCTGCGCGACCCCGACCGCCTCACCTACTGGAAGGAAGACGTGGGCGGCCTCGTCTGGGGCGGATACGAGCCGAACCCCAAACCATGGGCGCAAAACGGCATTCCCGAAGGCTTCCACTTCGAACTGCTGAATTCCGATTACGACCACTATTCCCAATTCATGGAAAACGCCCTCGCGCGCGTGCCCGCACTCGCCACCGCAGGCGTCAAACAACTGATCAACGGCCCAGAAAGCTTTACCCCCGACGGCAACTTCATCTTGGGCGAGGCCCCCGAACTGCGGAATTTCTACGTCGGCGCAGGCTTCAACGCCTTCGGCATCGCCTCGGGCGGCGGCGCGGGCATGGCGCTGGCCGAATGGGCCGCCAAGGGCGAAGCCCCCTACGACCTTTGGCCCGTCGACATCCGCCGCTTCGGCGCAGTCCACCGCTCAACCGATTGGGTCCGCGCCCGCACGCTGGAAGCCTACGGCAAACACTACACCATCGCTTGGCCGTCCGAAGAGCACCGCTCGGCACGCCCCACCCGCCGCTCGCCGCTTTACGCTCACCTGCAACAGGCCGGTGCCTGCTTTGGCGAAAAACTCGGCTGGGAACGCCCAAACTGGTTCGCCGATCCCGCGCTCGGCGAAACTCCGGTCGACCGCTACAGCTACAACCGCCCCGGCTGGTTCGATGCCGTCGCCCGCGAACACCGCGCCGCCCGCGAACAGGCGGTGCTGATCGACCAGACCTCCTTTGCCAAATTCACCCTCAAAGGCCCCGATGCCGCAAAGGTGCTGAACCACATCGCCGCCGGCAACGTCGACCGCGCCGCAGGATCGCTCACCTACACCCAACTCCTCAATCCCCGCGGCGGGATCGAGGCCGATGTCACCGTGGCCCGCCTGTCGGAACACGAATTCTACATCGTCACCGGCACGGGTTTCGCCACCCATGATTTCGACTGGATCGCCCGCAACATCCCCGCCGATGCCAACTGCCAGCTGACCGACGTCACATCCGCCTCCTCGGTGCTGTCGCTCATGGGCCCCAAAGCCCGCAGCATCCTGCAATCCCTCACCGACGCCGACCTGACCAACGCCGCCTTCCCCTTTGGCACGGCACGCCAGATCTCGGTCGCAAACTGCCCCGTCCTTGCACTTCGTGTCACCTATGTCGGTGAACTCGGCTGGGAACTGCACCTGCCCGCCGACTGCGCCGTGACCGTGTATGAAGCCCTCATGCAGGCAGGCACCCCCCACGGTCTGCAAAATGCCGGATACCGCGCCATCGAAACCCTGCGTCTGGAAAAAGGCTACCGCGCATGGGGTGCCGACATCGGCCCCGACCACACCCCCGTCGAGGCGGGCCTGACATGGGCTTGCAAACTGAAGACCCAAACCGCTTTCATCGGCCGCCCCGCGCTGGAACGGCAACTGGCACAGGGCGTCAGGAAACGCCTTGCCACCTTCACGGTCGATGACCCCGAGGTGATCCTGCTTGGCCGCGAAACCATTTACCGCAACGGCACCCGCGCAGGCTGGCTCTCCTCCGGCGGCTTCGGCCACAGCATCGGCAAACCCATAGGCCTCGGCTATGTCCGCAACGCCGAAGGCGTCACCGACGCCTACCTGACCGACGCCACCTATGAACTCGAAGTCGCCGCAACCCGCATCCCCGCCCGCCTGCACCTCGCACCGCTGATCGACCCGCATGGCACCCGCATCAAGGCATGATCCGCACTTTGAGGTGCCCCTAGATTTGTAGACGCTTTGCCCCCTAACTTTGAGGCTATGAGGCCGACATGGGGACGAGCAATTACAGCGACGGGTTCAAGCGGGATGCGGTGCAGCAGATCCGGGTGCGTGGGTATCCGGTTCGGGAGGTTTCCCTGCGTTTGGGGGTGAGCTCGCACTCGCTCTACAAGTGGATGAAGCTTTTCGCAGACCCAGCCCCGAAGGTGCCCAACATGGACCTCAAGTCCGAGAACCGACGGCTGAAGCGGGAACTGGCGCGCCTGCGTGCGGAGCGTGATATCCTGAAGAAGGCGGCGGTTGGTTCAACCGGTCAGCGCAACG
>JBBAUB010000015.1:0-74140 GCA_040398445.1 Gemmobacter sp.
GGGCAACCGGCGTGCCGTTGCCGACATAGTTCTGCAGTCTCTCGCGTTGCATGGGGCTCTCCTTGGGTGTTTGGCCGCAAGGTCGGTTTTCGGGGGCGGCTTGTCAAAAGACCGTTTCTCACCGCGGCATGAGGAAAACTCATGTCGCTGCCTGCGCGCACCTGTCGGCTTTGACGTGGTGCGCGGGAGATCGGGGGAGATAAGCGCCTTGGGTCTATGCCGGTCCGACGCAGTGCGGGTTGCCACTTTCGATCGGGGATTTGTCTGCGGTGAAGTGATGGTTGGCATCGTTTCTGGTTCGTATCCACATGCGTCTGAGGACGAGCAGACGCGACACGACCGGCAGCCGGTTCAGGACGGCGGCGAGGCGTTTCTTCCATGCAGAGCGATGGTAACCGATCACGGACTGGAAGCCTGCGACCTGTGCGAGCTGGGGCGAGGCCAGTCTGAGATGGCGCACCAAGCCCTTGTCCCAGAACAGCACATAATCGTCTGCCACGGTGACCACCGGATCGTTGAAGGCCGCGATCTTTTCTGCGGCGTCACGGTGGATGGCGTAGCACAGGTTCGTGCGAAGCGCCTTGGCGTCTTGCGGATAACAGATCTTGCTCGCGCCCATGTCGATTGCGCCATGCAGCGACAGGACGCAGGGTTGCGTCGTGGGACTGTGCAGTGAAATGACCTCTCCGGGCTGGAGCGCGGCCAGCAGGCGCCGGGCAATGTCATCGAAAGCGTCCGGCAAGACCACGTCATCCTCGATGACAAACGCGCGTTCGATGCCATGGCTGACCATGTGCCGATAGGCTTTGATATGGGCCAGTGCACAGCCGACTCCTCCGGCCGAAAACGCCATGTTGTGCATGTGGCCAGGTTGGGACGTTTCTTTCTGCCCGTTGACGCCGACAAAGACCGGCGTAGCGTTCGATTTTTCGCGGACATGTCGGGTGATGTAGTCAAAGCGTTGTTTGAAGTCGGGGTGGGCGACGACGTAAAGGGTAAAGGGCTTATCGTTCATTGGGCACAACAATCCGAATTTCGTTCATCGTCATCCGTCGCATACTGACTGCGGAATGCAAATGGAAACGGCGTGGCGCGGCGGCCGGACGGCGCGGTTGGCTTGGTGATGGCCAGATTGCCGGTTCCGGCCGGACGGCCACAAAGCCGTGCCCGAGGCGATGGAATGGCTGTTGCCGGATAGAGGCGGGCGTAAGTTGACCGACGCCAAGGCGTTGATCACGCGTAAGTTTTTACTGGAGTAAAAGGTTGGCTGGGGCGCTAGGATTCGAACCTAGGTATGTCGGTACCAAAAACCGATGCCTTACCACTTGGCGACGCCCCAACCGTGAGCGGGTGTTTAGCGAAGGGTTCGGGGGGCTGCAAGGGGGATTTGTGCAAAAAAATGCGGCGATTGCCAGCGCTTGCCGAGGGCGCTAGGTCTGCGGCATGCAACAGGTCGATGTCATCGTTTTAGGGGCCGGAGCGGCCGGATTGTTCGCCGCCATCGAGGCCGGACGGCGGGGGCGGCGCGTGCTTGTCGTCGACCATGCCAAGGCTGCGGGCGAGAAGATTCGCATCTCGGGCGGGGGGCGGTGCAATTTCACCAACCTTGGCGTGGTGCCCGAGCGGTTCATCAGCCGCAACCCGCGCTTTGCCGTTTCGGCGCTGAAACGCTACAGCGCGCGCGATTTCGTGGCGCGTGTCGATGCGGCGGGAATCGGCTGGCATGAAAAGACGCTGGGGCAGCTGTTTTGCGACGGGTCGGCGATGCAGATCGTGCGGATGCTGCTGGATGATCTGGCGGCGGCGGGGGGCGTGCTGTGGCTGGGCTGCAGCCTGGGCGAGGTGCGGCGCGACGGTGACGGCTTTACGGTCGAGACCGGGCGCGGGGTGGTCGCGGCCGGTTCGGTGATCGTGGCGACGGGCGGCAAGTCGATTCCGAAGATGGGGGCTACGGGTTACGGCTATCGGGTTGCCGAGCAGTTCGGGCTGCCGCTGGTGGAAACGCGCCCCGGGTTGGTGCCGCTGACCTTTGCCGCGCAAGAGCTGGAATGGATGGTGCCACTGGCCGGTGTTGCGGTGCAGGCGCGGGTGCGCTGCGGCAAGACCGGCTTTGACGAGGCGGTTTTGTTCACCCATCGCGGGCTGTCGGGGCCTGCGGTGTTGCAGGTGTCGTCCTATTGGCGCGAGGGCGAGGCGGTGGTGATCGATCTTGCGCCGGGGCTGGACGTTGCGGCGGTTCTGCGGGGCGAGAAGCAGGCGGCGGGGCGGGCGATGCTGCGGACGGCGCTGGCCAAGGTGCTGCCGGAAAAGCTGGCGCGACATATCGAGGCGGTGGCAGGCGTCGAAGGGCCCTTGGCCGAGGTGGGGCGGGCCAAGCTTGACGATGTGGCGGCGCTGGTGTCGGGCTGGCGGCTGGTGCCCGTGGGGTCGGAAGGCTATCGCACGGCCGAGGTGACGGTGGGCGGGGTGGATACCGACGCGCTGGACGGTCGCACGATGCAGGCGCGGGGTGTGGCGGGCCTGTTCTTCGTGGGCGAGGTGGTCGATGTGACCGGCTGGCTGGGAGGGTACAACTTTCAGTGGGCATGGTCATCGGGCTGGGCGGCCGGGCAGGTGGCCTGACGAAGCCGCCGCCATGGTCAATCGAGATATCGAAAACCTGACCACAGCCGCAGCACCTGCGGGTAGCGTGCGGCCACGGTTTCATATGTTGCGCGGTAGTGCTGGGCGCAGGCCCGCAGCGCATGGTCCGACAGGGTGGCGCAGCGCTGCGCGCCATTGGAGGTGACCGACACCTGTTCGGGGCGGTAGGCGACACCGGCGAAGGCCGAGAGTGCGGCGAGGGGTTCGGGGTCGAACAGGGTTTCGTAGAACTGGACGGAACACCGCGCGGGGTCGAGCGCGCTTTCCATTGCTTGCAAGGTGGCTGCGTAATCGGTGCGCAGGTGGCAATGGGCGGAGCGGAAATGGGCGTGAAAGGCCGTTTCGTCATCGTCCGAGGCGCGGAAAGTGGCTTCGGGATCGGTGGGCGCGCGGCTTTGGATCATGTTGAAGGCCGAGACGCAGCGGCGCACGGGGTCGCGCATGATGAAGACGGTGCGCATGTCGATATCACGCCGCGCGAAGGACGCGTCGATCTGCCCCAGACGCGCGGCGGACAGACCCGCGTACGAGGGCGACAGGTCGGCGGCAAGGCCACCCCGGCGCAACAGCAGTCCGAAATAGGTGAAATAAAGGGCGGGCCGTCTTTGCAGCGCAAGAAGCACAAGGTCCTGAACGCTGCGGCAGGTCAGGAGTCTGCGACGGTAGGGATGGAACAGGGCAAGGTCGGTCCGGTCCCAGATGTGCAATTCCTTGGTCGTGATCGGACCGGTCCGGAAGGCGGGGTCGCCGCGCAGATAATCCGACAGCCACGTCGTACCGGCCTTTTGTGCCCCGATGCCGAGAATGAACCTGCGCTGCATGATGACTCGGGTCTGGAGGTCGGGTCGGTGCCTGTTTGGCACAGTGCGGGACCGAGGGGAACGGCAGACAAGCCAAGGGGCCTGCATCGCTGCAAGCCCCGTGACGTTTCGTAAGCGGAAAAAGCGATCAGCGCTTGGAGAACTGGAAGCTCTTGCGTGCTTTGGCCTTGCCGTATTTTTTGCGTTCCACGACGCGGCTGTCGCGGGTCAGGAAGCCTGCGGCTTTCAGCGCGGCGCGCAGCGTGGGTTCATAGAGTTGCAGGGCTTTCGAAATGCCATGCTTGACCGCGCCTGCCTGACCGGACAGGCCGCCACCGGCGACCGTTGCGAAGACGTCGAACTGGCCTTCCACATTGGCGATGGTGAAGGGCTGCTTGAGGATCATCTGCAGAACGGGACGGGCGAAGTAGACGGCCATTTCCTTGCCGTTCACGACAACCTTGCCGGTGCCGGGCTTGACCCAGACGCGGGCAACCGCGTCCTTGCGCTTGCCGGTCGCATAGGAACGACCCAGCGAGTCGCGCTGCGGGGCCCTAGGGGCTGCGGCTTCGGCCACGGCGGGTGCGGAACCGGCGACGGCCGATTTCAGATCGTCGAGAGACTTGATGTCAGCCATGATCATGCGCTCCGCGTGTTCTTCGGGTTCAGGACCTTGAGGTCGAGAACGGTGGGCTGCTGGGCTTCATGCGGATGCTCGGCGCTGGCGTAGACGCGCAGGTTGGTCATCTGCTGGCGGCCGAGGCTGTTGCGGGTGATCATCCGCTCGACGGCCTTGGTCACGACGCGCTCGGGGTGGGCGCCTTCGAGCACCTGACGCGCGGTGCGGAACTTGATCCCGCCCGGGTGGCCGGTGTGCCAGTAGTAGCGCTTGTCTTCGCGCTTGTTGCCGGTCATCTGGATCTTGTCCGCGTTGATCACGATGACGTTGTCACCCATGTCCATGTGCGGGGTGAAGGTCGGCTTGTTCTTGCCGCGCAGGATGTTGGCGACGATCGTGGCGAGGCGGCCCAGAACGATGCCTTCGGCATCGATCAGGATCCACTTCTTCTCGATGTCCGCCGGTGTAGCGGTGAAGGTTTTCATATTGAACCCTATGAGTGAAGCGGGGGTATCGCGCCCCCGTGGTCTTGGATGGGGGCTTATCGCGTGAAGGCTGCGTCAGGTCAAGCGGCGGGTGCGAGATAAAAACGTTTTAAAACATAGGTTTATAAAAACGGTATCATAATACCCCACAAAATCGCCGCTAGCGCAGCCGTGGGGGGCGGTCCGGGTCCGTGCCGGGAGCGGGCGGGGCGGCCGGTTCGGCGGGGCGGGGCGCTGCGGGCAGATCGAAGCCGATGGCGACACGCCCAAGTGCTGTGGCGGCAGGATCGGAGGAGGCAAGGAAGGTCACGTCGAGTTCGCCCGCGTCGAGACCAGAGAAGGTGAGCGCCTCGGCCACGGCGCGGGCGAGGGCGGATCGGGCGGCGGGTGAGGCATCGAGAAAGGCGAGCATGTGACCGCGCCGCCCGTCGCTGTAATCGACGCAGGCAAGGCGGGCGGAACGGGCAAGGCCCGCCGCGCGCGAGAGTTTTTCGGACAGGGCCGAAAGCAGGGCTTGGGGCAGCGCGCCGGGGCTGTGAAAGCGCAGCGGGCGTGCGCTGGTTTCCTGCGGGCCGCCGGCAAGCGTGGCGACAAGCCAGTCCATCGCGGCGGCGGGCAGGATGGTCGAGGCGGGGGCCACACCAAGGTTGAGGCCCAAGCCGATGCCTTGGCCTGCGAGTTGGCCTGCGATGATGCGGCCGGGCAGGGCGGCATAGGGGGCGGGGCCTTCGGCAAAGGCGGCGAGGCGCTCTTCGCTGTCGAAGGCAAGGACGACGGGGCCATCCTCGAGCGGGAAAAGGCGGGGCGACAGGGTGTCGCCCGCAGCCTCGGCATCGAGAAGCAGGAAAAGCTCGGCGTCGGCAAGGTGGCGGTAAAGGGCGAGGCGGGCTGCGTCATCCTCGGGGCGGTCGACGGTGGCGGCGATTGCGGTGTCGAGGGGTGTCGGGGTCATGGCGCGTTTTCCAGTGCGGTGCGGACGGCGTGGCGCAGGTCGGGCAGAAGATCGGTCTGGAACCACGGGTTGCGTTCAAGCCATGCGCTATTGCGCCACGACGGATGCGGCAAGGGCCAGGTGCCGTGCGCCGCATGAACGCGCCAGTTTGCCACGGTTTGCGTAACACTTTTCGCCTGCGGGCCGATGTGCCAGCGCATCGCCGCCCCGCCGACGGCCAGCACGAGGCAAAGGCGGGGCAGGGTGGCCAGAACCCTGTCGCGCCAGAGCTGCGCGCACAAAGGCGGCGGCGGCAGGTCGGCGCCTTTGGCATCATAGCCCGGAAAGCAAAAGGCCATGGGCAGGATGGCAACGCGGTCTAGGTCGTAGAATTCGTCGGGCGTCAGCGCGGTCCAGTCGCGCAGGCGGTCACCGCTGGGGTCGGTAAAGGGGCGGCCCGAGGCGTGCACGCGTGCGCCGGGGGCCTGTCCTGCGATCAGCAGGGTGGCCGAAGGGCGGAACCATGGCACGGGGCGCGGCGCATGGGCCGTTGCGGTGGCGGCAAAACGCCCGGCGCAGTGCGTGCAGGCGTGGATTTCATCGATGAGCGGCATGGAAACCCTGTTGCAGAGGGGCCAAAGATGGGGGCTGCATGGCGCTGCGGCAACACCGTGGCGCAATCGTCGGGTGCGGCTTGCCGTCGGAGCGGCTTAGGAATACGCGGCGCATCATACGGAAAGCTTCCTGAACGGGACCCCGGCATGTATCGTGTGTCGCCCTTTGTCCATCGTTTTGCCTGGGCCTTGCTCGGTGGCATCGCGTTGGCGACGGTCTGGGTAAACCTGTCGCCGGAAACCTATTACGATGCGATCGAATGGCGGCTGGTCGACCGCGACCTGCCCGGATGGATTGCGGGCGATGCCATGGTCATCACGCCGATGGCGCTGGTGTCGGACGGGTTGATGGCGCTGTTCGTGTTCTTCGTGGGCAAGGAATTGTGGGAAGCGCTGGTGCTTGCGCGGGGCGCGATGGCGGGACGGCGCGCGTTCTTGCCGGCCGGTGCGGTGCTTGGGGCCATCGTCGGGGCGGTCGTGGTCTGGCTGGCGCATTCCGCCACCTATGGAGCCGACGCCGAGATGCAGGCGGCGGCCGGTTGGCCGGTGCCGATCGGGTCGGATATCGTGATCGGCTATGTGATCGGGCGGCGGGTGTTCGGCGCGGGGCATCCGGCGCTGCACCTTCTGCTTTTGGTGACGATTGCGACGAATATCGCGGGGACCGTGATCTTGGGATTGGCCTATCCGGCATCGGGGATGAAGCTGTTGTGGCTGCTGGTGCCGCTGGTCGCGGCCTACGGCGTGTGGAAGCTGTACGGGCAGGCCCCCGTAGCAGGCGCGACCGAGATCGCGCGGCGCAGGGGGCAGGCGTTGTGGCCCTATGCGCTGGCTGGTCTTGCAAGCTGGATCGGGGTTGCCGCGGCGGGGTTGCCGCCGGAACTGGGGCTGCTGCCGGTGCTTCCGGCCATTCCCCATGCCGACCGCGCCTTCGGGCTGTTTGCGCAGGCCGAAGAGTTCTTGCACGATCCGTTGAACCGTCTGGCGCATCTGTTGGTGCATCCGATTACGCTGGTGCTGTTCTTGTTCGGCGTGACGCGGGGCGGGATCGACCTTCAGGCGCTGGCCCCGACCACGGTGACGGTGCTGGCGGCGATGTGGCTGGGCAAACCGCTGGGCCTGTTCGCGGGGGCCTTGCTGGCCGCGCGTCTGTTCCGCCTGCCGATGCCCGCAGGCGTGCGCATCCGCGACCTTGCGCTGATCGCGGTGATCTGCGGGGTGGGCTTTACCGCGCCGGTTCTGGCCATCGATACGGCGCTGCCGGGTGGCGCAATGGCCGAGGCGGCGCGGCTGGGTCTGGCGCTGTCGCTGCTGGCGGGGCCTTTTGCGCTGGGGCTGTCACGGTTGATCGGGCGGGGCTGATCGCGCGCAACAATCGCGCCGCACGGCAGGCATTGTAAACGGCACGCTCTTTGCACCATAATAATGCCTTAAAGGATGGCTAGTAACATCCCAAAGGCGTCACAATCGCCGGTGAGGGCAGTCGGTCCGCCGTTGGGCCGCGAGGGTGCTGTATGATCGAGTTCGACACCGTTTCGAAGTCTTTCTGGACCGGAAAGACGCGCAAGGTCATTCTGGACCGCGCCTCGTTCCGGGTCGAGCTTGGCAATTCGCTGGGGATATTGGCCCCCAACGGCACCGGCAAGACCACATTGATCAACATGATCGCAGGGCTCGAGCAACCCGACGAGGGGCGGATCACGCGCAAGGCGCGGATTTCCTTTCCGCTGGGGTTCATGGGCGGGCTGGTCACGCGCCATTCCGCGACCGAGAACGCCCGCTACATCGCACGGCTGTATTCGCTCGACCCCGATTACGTCGAAAGCTTTTGCCGCTGGGTCTGTGGCATCGGCGAATATTTCGACATGCCGGTCGGCACCTATTCGTCGGGCATGCGGTCGCGGTTTTCCTTCGCGCTGCTTTTGGCGCTGGATTTCGACGTCTACCTGATCGACGAGGGCATGCCGTCTTCGACCGATCCCGAATTCAACCGCAAGGCCGGAACGATTTTGCGCGACAAATTGCAGAATGCCACGGTGATCGTGGTGTCGCACCAAGCTTCGACCATCGAGAAATTCTGCAAATCCGCCGCAGTGCTGCGCCACGGCCAACTGTACATGTTCGACACCCTCGAAGAAGCGAAACGGCTCTACGATTATGAAGCTCAAGGTTAAGCGGTTCAACACGCGGCGCGCCGATCCGGTCGCCGAACCCGTGGTTACGGCCGCGCCCCGTCCTGCCACGCAGGCGGCACCCCGCCCGACTCCGGCGGCGATTGCCCAGACATCGGCGGCACCGCAGCCGCGCGTGTCGGGATTGGCCGAAGCGCCGCAGGCCATGGCCGCGCAGATCGCGCCGCCACGGACAGCGGCCATGGCGGGCGCGCAGGCGGGCCAGCGCGGCGAGCAGATGTTGTTCGACACCCCCGAAGACGGTTTCGGATCAGAACCGTTTCCCACCGCCCGCGCCGCCGCGACGGGCCTTGCGACGCCCGAGGATGTGGCCGCCAATGCCGACATCGATTCGATCAAGCGCGAGGGGTTGACGGGCCGCCAGTTGCGGATGGCGCGGCGGATGGCGCAGAAATACGGGCTGCCCGCCACATCGGATTTCGATGCCGTGCGGTTGCTGCGGGCTTCGGGGATCGACCCGTTCCAGCGCAATGCGATGATCGAGATCCTTGCCGAGGACGAGCAGGATGACATGCCCGAACGCACCACGGCACTGGTTCCCGCGCCGCAGCGCCTGCCCGAGACGATCAAGCCGTTGAAGGTTCCGGCCCCCGACCAGCGGGCCGAGGTGAACCATGCCGCCGAAATCCGCAAGATGCAGGAAGAATTGCTGCGCCGCAGGAAGCGCAAGTCGTTTCTTCTGATGCTGCGTCTGCTGTTCTTTGTGGCGCTGCCCGGTCTGTTGGCGGGCATCTATTACTACACCATCGCCACGCCGCTTTATGCATCAAAGACCGAATTCATCATCCAGACGGCGATGCCGCCTTCGGCCAGCGGCACGTCGATGGGCGGGCTGCAATCGAACCCGATGATGAACATGCAGGATTCGATTGCCATCCAGGGCTATCTGCAGTCGCGCGATGCGATGTTGCGGCTGGACAAGGACATCGGCTTTCGCGCGCTTTACAGCGACCCCAAGATCGACCCGATCCAGCGTCTGGCGGCGGGGGCCACCGACGAGGCGACCTATAAGCTGTATTCGCGGATGGTGCGGATTTCGTATGACCCGACCGAAGGCATCATCCGCATGGAGGTCAGCTCGCCCGACCCCGAGTTGTCGGTGAAGATGTCGCGCGAGTTGATCGGATATGCCGAAGAACAGGTCGACAAACTGACGCAACGCCTGCGCGAAGACACGATGAAGGGTGCCAAGGAAAACTACGACGACGCCGAAAAAGAGATGCTCGCCGCGCGGCAACGGGCGGTCGACATGCAGGAACGGTTCAAGGTGCTGTCGTCGGATGTCGAGGTGTCGCTGATCACCACGCAGATCGGCGCGCTGGACGGGCAGTTGACCCAAGACCGCCTGTCGCTGGCGCAGATCGAGTCGAACAAAAGCCCCAACGCGGCGCGGCTCGAACCGCTCAAACGGCGCATCGCCACGCTGGAAAGCGAAATCGCCCTGCTGCGGGCCAAGCTGGTCGAGAACGATAACGACGGGCAGTCGCTGGCGCGGATGAAAAGCGAGATGGCCACCGCCGAGGCCGATGCCCAGACGCGGCAGGCGATGCTGGCCAAGTCGCTGGAATCGATGGAACTGGCACGGATCGAGGCGAACCGGCAGGCGCGCTATATCTCGCTTTCGGTGTCGCCGGTCGCGCCGGACGAGCCGACCTATCCGCGGGCCTTTGAAAATACGCTGGTGGCGCTGCTGATCTTTGCCGGTATATACCTGCTGATCTCGATGACCGCCGCGATTTTGCGGGAACAGATTTCGGCCTGAGGACGACGTGATGAAGACGGTAAGGATAGGCGGGCTGACGGTCGGCAACGACAGCCCGCTTCTGGTGATTGCGGGGCCGTGCCAGCTGGAAAGTCTGGACCACGCGCAGATGATCGCGGGCACCATGCGCGAGGCCTGTGCCAAGGCGGGCGCGCAATATGTGTTCAAGGCCAGCTACGACAAGGCGAACCGCACCAGCCTGAAAGGACGGCGCGGTCTTGGCATGGAGGCGGGGTTGCAGGTGCTTGCCGCCGTCAAGGCGATGGGAATGCCGGTTCTGACCGACATTCACGATGCCGAACAGGCGCGGGCGGCGGCGGGGGTGGTGGATGTGATCCAGATCCCCGCGTTCCTGTGCCGCCAGACCGACCTTTTGATCGCCGCCGGCGAGACGGGCGCGGTGGTGAACATCAAAAAGGGGCAGTTTCTGGCCCCTTGGGACATGGCGAATGTTGCGGAAAAGGTCGCTTCGACCGGCAACGAGCGTATCTTGCTGACCGAGCGGGGGGCGAGTTTCGGATACAATGCGCTGGTGGCCGACATGCGGTCGCTGCCGACCATGGCAAAGACGGGCTATCCGGTGATCATGGATGCCACCCATTCGGTGCAGCAACCGGGCGGGCAGGGCAATTCCAGCGGCGGGCAGCGCGAATTTGCCCCCGTCATGGCGCGTTGCGCGGTGGCTGTCGGGATCGCCGGTGTGTTCATCGAGACGCATGAAGCGCCCGATACCGCGCCAAGCGACGGGCCGAACATGATACCGCTGTCGCAGATGGCCGATCTTGTCGAAAGCCTGATGGCGTTCGACCGTCTGGCCAAGGCAAACCCGCTGCGGGTGTGAAAAAGGGGCCGGGGAAACCCCGGCCCGTCAGTCAGTGGTCCGTTGCCGGATCAGTCGCGCCAGAACGGCTTGGCGAGTTCCTGTGCAGCGCCTGCGCTGCCGATGCCGATGTCAGCCAGCAGATGATCATCAAGCCGCGCGAGCGAGGCCCGCGTGCGGCGTCGGTCGTCCCATGCCGCCAGAACCAGCGCAGCCGAGACCAGCAACCGCGATACGGGCGGCAGGCTGGAGGGCAGGTGCAGGGCGTGGAGCCGCGGGGACATGATCTTTCCTTTGTGTTGATACAATGCTTGCGTTCGTATAGGTTATGGATACAATAAGTTAACACGCAAGACCAGAGGAACATTGTGTCAGAGACAATCTGGAAGCCCGATCTGGCACAATATCCCGGCCCCAAGTATCTGGCGCTGAGCCGTGCCCTGCGCGAGGCGATCCGGGCGGGGCATCTGGCAGAAGGCGTGCAGCTTCCCACGGTGCGCGATCTGGCGTGGTCGTTGGGGGTCACGCCGGGGACGGTAAGCCGTGCCTATGCGCTGGCGACGCAGGAAGGGTTGCTTGCGGCGACGGTGGGGCGCGGCACGTTCGTTGCCGCCCGCGAGCCGCGTCTTGGGCCGACGCAGCCCTTGGTGATCGAGCGCGAGAATGGCGGTCGCATCGATTTGCGCGCCCCGCGCCTGCCCGAGGTGGGGCAAGAGGCGGCGCTAGGGGCGGCGCTGCGCGAACTGGCGGGCAAGGTCGGGCCGGATTGGGTGGATTACACCACGCAACGGGCCGAACAGCCCCTGCGCGCGGCGGTTTGCGACTGGCTGTCGGACCGCGTGCTGGGGACGTTCGGACCCGAGGATATCGCGCTGACGGCAGGCGGGCAGAATGCCATCAGCCTGATCTTGCTGTGCTGTCTGCGCGGCGATCGTCCGGTCGTGCTGACCGAGGAACTGGCCTATCCCGGTTTTCGCCATGCCGCGCGGCTGGCGCGGGCCGATGTCGTCGGGGTCGAGACCGACGCCGAGGGAATGGTGCCCGAGGCACTGGAAGCCGCCTGCCGCCGCCATGGCGCGCAGGTGCTGTGCGTGACGCCCGAGGCGCAGAACCCGACGGGCGTTCGCATGTCGGTCGAACGGCGGCAAAAGATCGTGGCGCTGGCGCGGCATTTCAATTTGCAGGTGATCGAGGACGATTGTTACAGCCTGTCCGAGTCGGACTGGCCAACCTTGCGCGCGCTGGCCCCCGAACGGGTTTGGCATGTGGGCAGCCTGTCAAAGACGGTCAGCGCGGCCCTGCGCTTTGGATATATCATCTGTCCGACCGGCATGGGCGAGACGGGGCGCATCACGGTACAGCATGCCTATTTCGCGCTGGCAAAGCCGGTGTCCGACATTTGCCTGCACCTGTTCCAAAGCGGTGCCGCAGCCGAGATCAGGGCGCGGGTGGCTGTTGAACTGGCTGGCAAGGTCGACGCGGTGGTCGATGCGCTGGGGCATTACGATCTGACATGGCAACCGGGGTTGCGCTTTGCCTTTCTGCGCCTGCCGCAGGGGTGGCGCGGGTCGACCTTTGTGCGCGAGGCCGAGGCTGCAGGGGTGCTGGTGCGGTCAGCCGACGAATACGCGCTGAGCCATGGCCGCGCCCCGCATGCCGTGCGGCTGGCCTTTGCGGGCAACATCGGCCCCGAGGTGTTCGGCCGCGCGATGGCGACGCTGGCCGGTCTGCTGGCGCGGCCGCTGTACGATCCGGCAGTGTAGCGCGGGTGTGGCACTTCGGTCGCGCCCTGCGCCTGTTCGCAAGCGCGCCTTTTGCCATCGCTTGACCGGACGGCTTCGTTAATAAATCTTTCGGTCATAGAACCGAGCAGAAAGATCCTAACATGGGACAACAGGCGTTTTTTCACGCTCCGCATGGCGGCGCGGACTTTCTGGGTGTTCGCACGGGCAAAGATGGCAGCACCGAGATCATCAATGACGATGGCGTGGCGCGGCGCATGGTGTGGCGCGTGGCCGGCCCCGCCCATCCCGCGCGGTTGAGCGAGGCGCTGCGCGCGGCTGTCGGCGCGGTGCGGGTGCTTCCGACGCTGTATGACGAACTGAGCAAACGCGCGATTGCCGTCGAACGGATCGGCGGTTAGGCAAGAGTGCTTGAAATTCGGGCACGCGTGGCGATACTGACAGCACGGCTGTCACGTGGCTTGCGCTGCCTGTCCTGTTGCGGCTAGTTTTGATCAAACGCGGCGCAAAGCCGGACCACGGCCGACAGGGGTAATGATGGCGCAAAACGATGGGGCTGCGGCGGGCCGGTCCGAAGCGGCAAGCGGCTGGATTTTGATCAGCCCGACATTTCTTTACGCTGTCCTGTTGTTGGCGGCCCCGTTGATTGCCGTGCTTGTCTACGCGCTGACGTTGAAAGACGTGGGCGGTTTCAGCCTTGCCAATTTCTGGGAGGTCTGGACCAAGCCGATTTACCAGAAACTGATGGGCCGGTCGCTGACGGTTTCGCTGTCGGTCACGGCGGTCACGGTTTTGCTGGCCTATCCGGTGGCCTATTTCGTCAGTTTCCATGTGCAACCTTCGAAAAAATCGCTGTGGCTGTTCTTGATCACCATTCCGTTCTGGACCAGCTATCTGATCCGCGTGTTTTTGTGGAAGGTGATCCTTGGCTATAACGGGGTCATCAATTCCGGGCTGATGAGCATCGGGTTGATCGACGAACCGTTGCAGGCGATCAATTACAACGTTCAGGCGATGATCCTGACGCTGGCCCATGCCTATGCGCCCTTTGCCATTCTGCCGATCTTCGTCAGCCTTGAAAAGATCGACCGCTCGCTGCTGGAAGCGGGGCAGGATCTGGGCGAAAGCCGGTTCCTGACCTTTTGGCGCGTGACGCTGCCCCTGTCGATGCCGGGGGTGATTGCGGCGGTGCTGATCGTGTTCATTCCGACGGTGGGCGACTATGTGACGCCCGACCTTATCGGCGGGGGCAAGCTGCCGATGATCGCCAATATGATCGAGGTGACGATGCTGAAGCAGAACGACCGGCATATGGGGTCGGCCATCGCCATGACCGCCATGCTGATCGTCGCGGTGGTCAGCCTGATCTTCCTGTTCCTGAACAAACGCTTCCTGCGGGGGACGAAATGAAGGCTCCGGCGCTGCGCATCTACACCATCGGGTATCTGGTCTTTCTTTACGCGCCGATCGTGCTGTTGCCGCTGTTCGCGTTCAACGACAGCAAGGTGATCGCCTTTCCGCTGCAAGGCTTTACCACCGTCTGGTTCCAGACCATGTGGGAAGACCAGAACCTGTGGAACGCCATCAAGAATTCGGCGGTGATCTCCACCTCGGTCGCGGTGCTGTCGACGCTCTTGGGCATGTTCGCGGCGCGGGCGACGACGCGGTTCAAGTTTCCGGCCAAGGGGGCGGCAATCGGGCTGATCATGCTGCCGCTGGTCTTGCCCGAGATGATCGTGGCGATGTCGATGCTGGTGGTGCTGCTGGCCATCGGGGTGCCTTTGTCGATCTTTACCATCATCTTGGGCCATGTGCTGTTGTGCACACCCTTTGCCGTGGCGATATTGACATCGGCGTTCCAGTCGCTGGACCAGTCGCTAGAAGAAGCCGCGCTCGATCTGGGCGAGACGCCGCTTTCGACGTTCTGGCTGATCATCCTGCCCTTGGTCATGCCGGGGATCATTTCTTCGGTGCTGATCTGTTTCACCATCAGCCTCGACGAATTCATCATGGCCTATTTCCTTGGCGGCAACGAGCCGGTGCTTTCGACCTATATCTTCGGGCAGTTCCGGTTTCCGGCGCGGGTTCCGGCGATCATGGCGCTTGGCACCATCCTTGTCTGCTTGTCGATCACCCTGCTTGGAATCGCAGAATATTTCCGCCGCCGTGGCATTGCCAAAGCCGGCGGCAAAGATACCGGAGGCTTCCTGTGAGCACGAAAGACGCCATGATCGAGTTCAGGGATGTTCATAAATACTACGGTGATTACCACGCGTTGCGCGGAATTTCCGGCACGATCCGGCCGGGCGAGTTCTTCTCGCTGCTCGGGCCTTCGGGCTGTGGCAAGACAACGCTGCTGCGCACCATTGCCGGGTTCGAGGATATTTCTTCGGGCGCGGTGCTGGTGGACGGGCGCGATATGGCGGGGGTGCCTGCCAACAAGCGGCCGACCAATATGGTGTTCCAGTCCTATGCCATCTTTCCGCATCTGACGGTCGAGCAGAACGTGGGCTTCGGCCTGCGCAAGGATCCGCGTTCGACCGCCGACAAGGCGCGGGCGGTGGCCGAGGCGCTTGAGATGGTCAATCTTGGCGGCTATGGCAAGCGGGCGGCGCATGCGCTTTCGGGCGGGCAGCGGCAGCGCGTGGCGCTGGCGCGGGCGCTGATCCTCAAGCCCAAGGTGCTGCTGCTGGACGAACCGCTGAGCGCGCTTGACAAAAAGATGCGCGAACAGATGCAGATGGAATTGATCAAGCTGCAACGTCAGGTCGGAATCACCTTTATTCTGGTCACGCATGACCAGGAAGAAGCGCTTGTCATGTCGGACCGCATCGCCGTGATGTTCGAGGGCGAAATCGCGCAGCTGGCCGACCCTGAAACGCTGTATCGCCGCCCGAACAGCCGCAAGGTGGCCGATTTCATCGGGACGATGAACTTTCTTCCGGCAAAAGTGGTTGGCGAAACCGGCGACAGCGTTGCAGTCGAAGCCGCTGGTCTTGGAAGCTTTTTTGTGAATCCGTCGCAGGTGATGGGCGGCAAGACAAGCGAGGGCGCGACGGTGGGCTTCCGGCCCGAGACGTTGACGATCCTGTTCGACGGATCGGCATCGGCCGACCGCGAAACGGCGGGCACCATCGAGGAAGTCGTCTATTTCGGCGACATGACCTATTATGACGTGCGCATCGACGGCACAGAAACAGCGGTGCGGATTTCGATGCGCAACGTCTTCGGCCGCCCCGTGCTGGACATCGGAGCACGCGCCCGCATCGGCTGGTCCGCGGGCGCGCTGGTGTTGTTCCGTTAGGGGCGGAAGATCATTTCTTCTTGGGATGTTTTTCTGACTGTCAGTGTGCCAAACACGGATTTTTCGACGCGTCCCGCACTTAACCCTGCTTCGTCACTGAAGGTGTAATGAGTTTCCATCGGCAGCGCTCCGCCGTTGTTGTCATATCGAACAATATGCGCAATTTCGCTTGGTTCGCGTGTTCCGTCGGCGAGATACCGCGCTATCACCACTTCGTCTTGCAGGTGGCGTTGGAGGTAGGCATTCGCCGAGGATACCAGTGACAGCCTGTGCACGCTTGTATCATCGGTGAGCAAGACGCGCAAATTCACCTGGACCAGATTGACTCGACCGACCAGCAGATACTGCCAATAGATCCAGCGGCCATGAACAAAAAGCCGCAGTGCCATCCCGGTATTAGGCCATTTCCTTTCGTCCAGAGCAAGGCCCAGATCGCTGCTGTTAAGGAGTGGAACCAAGTCGCGGTTAGTCGCAAAACACGACATCATCGAAACTTCCTGAAGGCGTTCAAGATACGCTCCGGGAATTGGCGGCAAGTGCATATGGTTGTCCTGAGCCATCCATACGAGGGAGTGCAGCGGCCCATCGGTGCCTTCGGCCAGTGTTTTAAGAATTTCATCCATGATTTTTTCCTTTTCTGCCGCTTATTCCATGGGAATCAAGGCAATATTGGCGTCCAAAGTCAATTGCTGCAGATTGTTCATCTTTCCGACATAGCTATCGTTCGGTCTGCTGGTGAGGAAGTCACTCACACTCACCGATTGTTGCGTAATCGGGTCTGTTATATTGGCTGTAAGGTCTGCGACGATCAGTCCGTCACCCTCGAGCTTGATAGCATGGTCGATGATTTTATCAAAACGTGTCATCGCCAATGAAACCTGCTGGTCGTTCAACCCGCTTTCCTCCAAATCAAGCTTATATTGAGCAGGATCGATCGCCATCAGGTTATCGAACGTATTTCTGGTCAGCAGCGGCGGCAGACCGGTGAATTGCCCCGTATAACCGAATCCCACTTTTGGTGAAAAGTCGGTCACATCTTTACCGGCCTTTTCTCCGAAACTCAGGTCATGGTCGATGCCGGTGACGGTGACGCCTTGGTCAGTGACGGAAATGAATACGTTGTTCACGTTGCGGTCGGCCTGACCAGTAAGGGCGTCGAGAAGTTGCAGGTTGAGCAGGCCTTCCTGAAGGCCCGCGGTCGTGTCATTCGCGACGCTTGATGCGAAGGGATAGGCGATATAGGTGGTATCACTGAGGGCAAAAAGGCTTTCACCGTTCTGGTCTTCACCGGTTTTGACGATCCGCATCATTGCGAGGGTATCATTTCCCCCGGGTTGTTTTTCGCGTTGGCGGTATTCCTGCAACCTATTTGGGTCGACATCTACAAGAAATGGCACCGCCGCCGACTTTCCGGGTGCCAAAGGCATTTCCAGATAGACCTGATGATCGAGAACGATGATGTCGCTTCTTGGTGCAAGATTTTGCAGCCCCAAATGTTCTGCCACCTTGTTCGTCGCAACGTTGCGTTCCGCTACCAACTGGTGGTCATCTTCGATGCCGAGGGTGTTTGCAACATCGGCGCCGTTCGCACCTTCGGGCAATTTGACATTCAAAGGCTTGAGTACGCGGTCTTCGGTCGAATTGTCCGGCTTTTGCCATTTGGCGAGATAGACCGTGTTCATCGCGCCATTGCCCAAAGGCACCAAGTCGCCGACAAGCTGGTCATTTTCATGCGGATTGGTGACGAGGCTGGGCGTTTCTACACCGCGTGATATTGCGAGTGCAGTTCCGACGTCTGTTCCTTCTTCATAATCGGTTTTGGTGTCGAGGAGGGTGTCAAGCTCCGTCATCTGTTGTGTCAAGGAAGCCTTGAGATTTTCCATGGCGTCACGGCGCGACGCCTTTTTGGGATCGTCTGCATGTGCGTTCTGGTAGGCGGTCGCGTGATTGAAAGCCTCGGTAAGGTCGGCTTTCAGGGCGGCTACTTGGTTTTTGGTCAGATTTTCGAGTGGAGTTTTAGCAATTTCTTGAAAGGACCGAGTGAAGTTATCCAGACTATTCGCCACGGCCTTATATTCGGTCGATCTGGCATTGATGACTTTTCCGAAAACAGTAACGTCCGATTTCGGCCGTCCACCCATCGCCGTGAACAATTCTTCGCTGGTGACGGACTTTACGCTTGGCTTGTAATCTATGCCCTGCTGGACTGCATTCTGGTTTTGGACGTTATTGTTGCCAATATTGTTGACCTGCTGGTTTCGGTGTATTCCAAGGACCATGGTGAACCTCTTTGCACTCGGGAAAAAATGGAGTTGCGGTGCATGAGTTCTATGCCTTTGGGTCAGGTCAAACTGTATCGACCGATACAACCCCGATTTCACAGGTCCGGCGGCAGCAGCCCAAGCCCGCGCAGGTAGATGCCTACACCGCTTTCCAGCAGGTCTTCGGGGGGGAAGGGCGACTTGGCACCATTGCCGCGCATGTAGAGTTCGACCACGCCGTGCGACAGCGCAAGGATATGGGCCGAAAACATGGTGGCGGGGGGGCGGCGGTCGGGGGGCATTTGTTCGGATAGCGCGCTTGCGGCGCGTTCAAAGACTGCGCGGGCTTTTTGCGCGGTCAGTGCAAGGTCGGGGTGGGCGTTGAACGACAGGCCGCTTTCGAACATCGCCATGTAATGGCCCGGATATTTTCGGGCAAAGGCCAGATAGGCGCGGCCGGTCGATTCAAAGGCGGCCAGCGCCGAGGGTTTGCCCTCGCCATAGGCGTAGTCCATCAGGGCTGCGAACACCTCGTAGCCTTGGCGGGCGACTTCGGCGATCAGGTCGTCGCGTCCGGCGAAATGGCGGTAGACGGCGGCGGGGGTGACATCGGCCTGTTTGGCGGCCTCGGACAGGGTAAAGCCCGTCGGCCCCTTTTCGGCGATCAGGATCAGCGCGGCATCGACGAGGGCTTGGCGCAGGTTGCCATGATGGTAGCCGCGTTTCATGTCAGTCCTTGGCGGGTCATTCTGGGGGGCGCAGCGCGGGGCCGCCGCAGATTGCCGGATCGGGCTGGCCGATCAGCGCCTTGTCGCGGCCCTTGTAATCGACCGCAAGCAGAACCGTCTGGATCGCGGCGATGCGGGCGCGTTTCTTGTCATCCGACAGGATGACCGTCCACGGCGCGTGGTCGAACTGCGATTTCTGCATCGTCTCGTCGATGGCGCGGCAGTAATCGTCCCATTTGCCCAGACCGTCGATGTCGATGGTGGACAGCTTCCATTGCTTGAGCGGATCCTGTTCGCGGGCGAGGAAGCGGCGGAGTTGTTCGGCGCGGCCCACCTCGAGCCAGAGTTTGACGAGGGTGATGCCTTCGTCGACCAGCATATGTTCGAATTCGGGAAGCTGGCGGAAGAACTTGGCGCGTTGGTCGGGGGTGCAAAAGCCGAAGACATGCTCGACGATGCCGCGGTTGTACCACGACCGGTCGAACATCACCATTTCACCGGCGGCGGGCAGCCAGTCGATGTAGCGCTGGAAATACCAGCTTGCGGCTTCGCGGTCCGAAGGTTTCGACAGGGCGACCACGTTGGCGACGCGGGGGTTCATGTTTTCGCGCATGGTGTCGATGGTGCCGCCCTTGCCAGCGGCGTCGCGCCCCTCGAACAGCACGACCACGCGCTTGCCGCTGGCCTTGATATCGGCCTGCATGCGGACGAGCTGGCGTTGCAGCCCCTCCATCGCGGCGTCGTAATCCTTGCGCTTCATCTCTTCGCGGTAGGGGTAGGTCGGGGTGATGATGTCGTCCTTGCCCGCTTTTTCGATGGCTTTGCGAATGGCCTTTGGGGCGTCCTTGGCGAAATAGCGGGTGATCGCGCCGTCGAAGGGCAGGTCTGACATCATGGGCCTCCGGTTTACTCGTGTGTGCGGCAAGCCTAGGACAGCAGGCGGTGTCAGCGCAATCCGGCACGGGCGGCGGCGCGGTCGATGGCGGCGACGACGGCTTCGGGGTTGGTGTGGTGCGGCATGTGGCCGACACCGGGCAGCACGGTCAGATGCGCGTTGGCCAAACGCTGCGACAGCGGGCCGGAGTGGATGGACAGGGGCACGATGGTATCGGCATCGCCATGCACCATTTCGATGGGCAAGGTAAGGCCGGGCAGGCGCGGCTCCATCGCCACGACCTGCGGGCGCAGGGTGTTGATCTGCTGCACGTTGGCGCCAAGGGCCGCGCGGCGCAAAGTGAGATCGGAGCCGAGATGGGCGAGATAGCCGGGCGGCACGGGTTGCGGCGCGAAGACGGCGGTGACGGCGGCGTTCACATAGGATTCGGGCACCCATGCGGCGGCAAGTTCGGTCAGCACGGCGCGGGCATAGGGGTTTTCGTTCAGCCTGTACCACGGGTCGAGCGTGCCGGGCCATGGCAGCGACGGCGACGATATGGTGACAAGTGCCGCAGCAGGATGATCGAGCGCCCAAGACAGCGCGACCGTGCCGCCAAAGCTTTGCCCGACAAGGATGGGACGCACAGCACCCAGTTGGTCGGCAGCGGCCTTGAGCACGTCGACCTGCGCGGTCAGCGAGGCGCCGTCGTCGGGCAGCGGGTCGGAATGGCCAAGGCCGGGGCGGTCCATCGCGATCACGCGGTAATGCGGCGCCAGCCGGTCGATCAGATCGAAGCTGAAATCGCGCAGCGAACCCGAAGCACCGTGCAGCAAGACCAGATCGGGGCCTTGGCCCTTGACCAGCACATGCACGCGGGCGCTGCCCACCTGCACGAACTGGCCCTCGGGCGGGTGGTCGCGAAGCGCGCGGGCATCGCGCGCCTTGGCACGGTAAACCGTTGCCGCCGAGGCGGTGGCGATCAGGGCGGCAGCAAAGGCGAGGCTACGTGCCAATCTTTTCAATCTCATAGGGCGTTGACTGGTAAATCTCGTTGATCCAGTTGCCATATAGAAGGTGCGCGTGGCTTCGCCAGCGGTTGAGCGGCGGCATCGCGGGATTGTCATCGGGATAGTAATTGGCGGGCACGTTTATGGGCGTGCCGTTGGTGATGTCGCGGTCGTATTCCTGTTTCAGCGTGTCGCTGTCATATTCGAAATGGTTGAAGATATAAAGCGCGCGGTGCGCCGGGTCTTCGACCAGACAGGGGCCAACCTCGTCTGACCCCAAAAGTGTGGTCAGGCCGGGGCGGGCGTCGATCTCGGCCTGCCGCATCTCGGTCCAGCGCGAGACGGGGATGATGAAATCGTCGGAAAAGCCGCGCAGGAAGGGCGAGGTCGGGGTCAGGATGCGGTGGCGGAAGCAGCCGAAAGCCTTGGCTTGCAGCATATGCTTTTCGACCCCGTGGAAGTGGTTGATCATCGCCATGCCGCCCCAGCACACACCAAAGGTCGATTGCACGTTGGTTTGCGTCCAGTCCATCACCTGTTCCAGTTCGGACCAATAGGTCACGTCATGGAAGGGCAGGTGTTCGATGGGCGCGCCGGTGATGATGAGGCCGTCGAACTTTTCGCCCTTCACGTCCTGAAACGGGCGGTAAAAGGTTTCCATATGTTCGGCGGCGGTGTTCTTGGTCTGGTGTTCGGTCATGCGGATCAGGTGCAGGTCGATCTGCAGCGGCGTGGCCCCGATCAGACGGGCGAACTGGTTTTCGGTCTGGATCTTCTTTGGCATCAGGTTCAGCAGGCCGATCCGCAGCGGGCGGATATCCTGACGCGCGGCGCGTTCGGGCGACATGACCGAGACGCCTTCGTTCCGCAGAACGTCATAGGCGGGCAGGCTCTCGGGCAGGGTGATGGGCATGATGGTCCTGACGGGTTGACGGGCGGGGTATTTAGGCGGCGGCAGCGCAACGATCAAGAGCGGCGGCGATCAGGGCGTGAAAGCCCTGCGCGTCTTTGACGGTCGCCACCTCTTCGGCGGTGACGGTCAGGCCCCAGTTGGCCATGGCGGCGTAACGGGGTTGGCGGTGTTCCAAAAGGCGGGCGTAGCCGAACCGCAGGAAGGCATCGGGATCGACGGTCGCGGCATCCTTGCCATCGGTATATTCGGCCCAGAGGGCGCGCAGGAAATCGGGCTGGTAATACATCGGCTTGGGGGCGCGGTCGAAGCGGCGCTTGAGTTCGTCGCGATGGGCTTCGGAGCCTTTGATCCAGACCAGAAGCAAGGTGTCCGACAGGGTCTTCATCACCGGATCGGCGGGATCGGTGGCATCGACGACCTCGCAGATGGACCCGCCCGAGTCGCAGACAAAGTTGGAATACCCGTAAATGTCACGGGCGCGGTCGATGAAGCGGGGCGTATCGAGCAGGGCCGAGATTTCGGCATCATGGTGCTGCGACTGGCGCTTGGCATATTCGGCAAAGGCGACGCCGCCACGCGCAGGGTCGCCCGGCTTGCCAAGGTAGGTAGACAGCGGGGCAAGGTTGTCAAAGGTGATGTTGGACGCGATATAGACCGAGTCGGTCATCAAAAGCTCGCGCAAGAGCGGAACCTTCATCGCCTCGCGCTTGAAGTTGTCGGCGATGAATTCGCCCATGTAGCGGGTGCCGATGCGGTAATCGACCGAATAGTGGAACCAGTCGCCCGCGTCGCGCAGCAGGTTCGAAAGATGCGTCTTGCCAAGACCGGACATGCCAAACAGCAGCACGCGTTTGTTCGGTGCCGCGAGAAATTCTGCGCTGTTTTGATAGATCATGTCCTGCCCCTTTCGCCACACGGGGCGGTGATAGCGCGGCGGGGCAAGGAATTCACGCGTAAAACGCGCCCCCGCCCGCCGGTGATGGCGGGCGGGGGCGTGCAGGATCAGAAGGTCCAGCCGACTTTGACGCCGACGCCCGAGAAGCTGTTGTCGGTGAACTTGCCGCCGATCGAGCTGGTGGTGGCATCGCCGATTTCGCCATAGGTGCCGCCGACGGTGACTTTGGTGCCGTTGGGCGCTGTATAGACGGCGGCAAGCGTCAGGCTGGTGTAGCCTCCGGTCGGGGCAAGGTTGCCCGAAAGGCCGCCACCGTCAGGTTCGTAACCGACCGACACCGCGCCCGACAGCGTGTCGTTGAATTTGCGGCCCAAGCCCAGCGTATAAGCCATGCTGTCCTTGGTATTGCTCGACAATTCGGTGCGGGGATCGGCGGCAAATGGGTCGGGCGCGCGGCGGGTGATGATGTCGAATTCCGACCAGTCGCGCCACTGGACCGACCCGAACAGCAGCGTATCGGCGGCGATGCCGGTCTGGAAATCGAGCTGCCACGATTGCGGAATCGTGGTGGTAAAGTTGGCCGGACCGCCGTTGAGGAATGTGTAGGTGTCGGTGCCCGAAAAATCATGGTCGATTGCCGACACGTAGCTGAGAGCCACGCGCATCGCGATTTCGGGCTTTTCGTAAGCTGCGCCGACCAGATAGCCATAAGCGGTGCTAGAGGTCTTGTTCAGCACATAGGGCGTAATTCCGGCGGTCACCATGACCTCGCCGCTGGCCTTTTCGGCGCGAAGCCCCCCATAGACGCTGATCGCGGGGGTGACGCGGTACAGGCCGATGGCGGAAACCTGCGTTCCGGTGATCGTGGCCGAAGATCCGGCGAAGGGATAGCCGGTGCCGACCGGATAAGAGACATTCGCGCCGACGGGTTGGTCGACGACCAGACCAAGCGAGAAGCTGTCACCGAAATCCTGCTTCATCGCACCCGCGACGAGGCTGTAGCTTTTGGCCATGTTGCCCGACTGGGCCGTGCCCCCCAGCGAGGTGAAGCTGCCCGACACGCGCGGCTTGACGTATCCGTAGCTGAGTTCGACGTAGTTTCCCTTTTCGAACAGAAACCCCGGATCGAAGCTGGCCCGTTCGACTCCGCCCGCCTGAACCAGTGCGGTGCTAGCCAACAGCGCGGTCGTGGCGAGGCACAAGATATTACGCATAGAAAACTTCCCCTTCATGATCGCCTGCTCCCCTGCGGCGAAGTATCGCATTCAGGCTAGAAAGCCCGTCGTCCGTGGTCAATCTGTAACGCCACGTCAGGCCCACTCGTCCCGGCGCTGTGTCCCTATAGCGTCAACACGGGTTCTGGTGGCGTCTCTTTGGAGAGATCGGGGCATCCGTTTGGCCGTAGGCGCTGCGCGGTTCGGCGGGGCGGTGTCAGTATCCGGCGGTCAGGCCGAAATCCATCAGCATGGCCGATCCGGTGATTCCGGCCGAGGCAGGCGACAAAAGCATGGCGATCTGCGCGGCCACCTCATCGGGGGTCAGGAAGCGTGCGCTGGCCCCTTGCGGATAAAGCCCGAGCAGGCGGTCGGTATAGGCCTGCGGATCGGGGGCGGCGGCGGCCTGTCTGGCCAGCATCGGCGTGTCGATGTCGGACGGGCAAAGCGCGTTGACGCGGATTCCAAACGGAGCGAGTTCGCGGGCCAGCGATTTGGTCAGCAGCGTCACACCGCCCTTCGAGGCGGAATAGATCGCAGCCCCCGCATTGCCGACGATGCCGGCATCCGACGACAGGTTGACGATGGCGCCGCGCGTGACGGTCAGCGCGGGAATGGCGCGGGCGCACATGAAGAAGGTGCCCTTTAGGTTCACGTCGATGCAGCGGTTCCAGTCAGCCTCGGTCGCCTTGGCGGTTTCGCCTTCGGTCCAGACGCCCGCCGCGTTCACAAGCGCGTCGATCTGCCCGTGCTTTTGCAGGCTGCGCGAAATGATCTCTTCGCAGGCCATCGGGCTGGTGATGTCGGCCAGCATCGACGTGGCGCGCAGCGGGGTGGCGGTGGTATACAGCGATTTGGCGTTGTTGTCGGTCAGCGCAAGCGTCGCGCCAAGGCTATGCAGTAAGCGTGCCGTGGCTGCCCCCACACCGCCGCCCGCGCCGGTGATGACGACGGTTTTGCCAAGAAAGAGGTCGGGCGCAAAGATCATCCGCCCGTGCTCGCCGCTGCGGTGGCAGGGTGGGCGGTGACGGGGCCGGGCAGGTCGTTTCCGTCCAGACGGTCGGCGCGGCGCAGGGCGGGGAACATCCACGCCCAGAGCGCGGTGACCCCGATGGTGCCGACACCGCCCACCACGGCAGCCATGACGGGACCGATGAAGCGCGACACCACGCCGGATTCGAATTCGCCCAGCTCGTTCGACCCCGAGATGAACAGCCCCGACACCGACGACACGCGACCGCGCATGTGGTCGGGGGTGACGATCTGCACAAGCGTCTGGCGCACATAGACCGAGATCATGTCGGCAGCCCCGAGCGCGGCAAGGGCGGCGACCGAAAGCCACATGTTGCGCGACAGCGCAAAGACGATGGTGGCAAGTCCAAAGGCCCCCACGGCAAGAAACATGCGGATGCCCGCCTTTCGTTTCAGCGGCCAGCGCGACAGGGCCAGCGCCATCAGCACCGCGCCAAGGGCAGGCCCCGAGCGCAGGATACCAAAACCTTCGGGGCCGACTTGCAGGATGTCAGAGGCAAAGGCGGGCAGCAGCGCGGTTGCCCCGCCCAAAAGGACGGCGAAAAGATCAAGGCTGATCGCGCCGAAGATGATCTTGTTTTGCCAGACATAGACCAGACCCTGCTTGATCTGTTCGATCTGGCTTCCGGGCTGGCGTTCGGGCGTGGTGCTGGTGCGGATGAACAGGATGATCGCCAACCCCGCCAAATATAACACCGCCGTCACGCCATAGGATGTGGCGGTCGAAATGGCGCAAAGCAGACCGCCGATCCACGGCCCGATGATGACAGCGGTTTGCCATGCCAGCGATTTGAGGCTGATGGCCTGCGGCATTTCCGATTTCGGCACCAGCATCGGCACGGTGGCCGAAGAGGCGGGCGACAGAAAGGCGCGGGCCGCACCGAAGACGGCGGCGATGGCGAAGATATGGGTGACGTTCGGCGCGGGTTCCAGCGCCACCGCGACCAGACCAAGCACGCAAAGCGCCTCGACCAGCAGGGCAAGGATGACGATGCCACGGCGCGAATGGCGGTCGGCCAGAGATCCGGCCCAGAGGGTCAGCAAAAACAGCGGCACGAATTGCGCAAGCCCCACCATCCCGACCAGAAAGGCGCTTTCGCCGATGGTCATGGTCTGCCGCCCGATGCCGTAGATTTGCCAGCCGATGGTGACGGCCTCGATCTGCACGGCGATGTTGACAAGGAAGATACCGGCCCAGAACAGGCCGAAATCGCGGTGGCGGAAGGGAAAGCTTTGCAAAAGTCTCATGCTGCGGGTCTAGCGGGGGCAGGGCGGGATTGCCAAGGGCAATCAGCCAAACGGCAGCACCAGTGCCCGTATTTCTCCGGCGCGGGGCGGGTTCAGGATCGCGGCCACCGTCTCTTGCAGCGGCAGGGTGCGCGAGATCAGCGGGTCGATCCGGATCGTTCCGGCGGCAATCATCGCGGCAGCGCGGTCCTGGGTAAACGGGTTGATAAAGGATGACAGCAGCTGAACCTCGCGGAACAACAAATCGAAAGGTTCGATCTGCACCTTTTGTCCGGCCGCAAGCACCCCGAGGATCAGCACGCGGCCACCCGAACGCGTCAGGCGCGGGGCCATTTCGACCGTATCGACAACACCCGCACATTCGACCACAAGGTCGGCCCCAGCAGGCCACAGGTCGCGTGCGTCTTGTTCGTTGCCTGCCGTGGCCGCTGCCCCAAGCGATTGGCCAAGCGCGCGTTTGTCGGCCTGACGGGTGACGAGCATCACTTCGGCCCCCGCAAGCGCAGCCAGTTGCAGCGCAAGCATGCCGATGACGCCTCCGCCAAGGATCATGACCCGCTCGCCCGCTTTGGGGGCGCCGATGTCAATGCCGTGGATGGTGCAGGCCAAGGGTTCGGAAAACGCGCCATGCAGCGGGTGAAGGCCGGCGGGCAGCACATGCGCCTTGTGCGCCGGAAAGGCGCAGTATTCGGCAAAGCCGCCGTCGCGTCCCAGTCCCGTCGCCAGATTGTTGGGGCACAGGTTGACGCGGCCGCGGCGGCATTCGGGGCAGTTGCCGCACCAGGTGTTCGGATCGCACGAGACCCGCGTGCCCAGCGGCAGCGTCACGCCCGCGCCGCAGGCGACGACATGGCCGGAAAATTCGTGCCCCAGCGTAAGGGGCGGTTTTGACGGGAATTCGCCCTTGAGCAGGTGGCGGTCGGTGCCGCAGATGCCGCAGGCTTCGACCTTGACCAGCACCTCGCCGGGGGCGGGGTCGGGGATCGGCACGTCGCAAAGGTGAAGGTCGTTCAGACCCAGAAGCCGGACAGCGCGCATGGAATGATCTCCTCTCGGCGGCAGGATGGCGCCAACAGGGGGGCCAGCGTCAAGCCGCATCGCAACGCGAAAGTTCTGTTTAGGCGTGCAGAGGTCTGTCTGCAGCGCAGCGATCTTGTTTGCACATGCAGCACCGTTTAATTCACGCCGATGTTCAATATCAATCAGCAGGCGATGCCATGAATGCCCCCGCGCCACATATCCGTCTGGCCGATCATCCGGTCGACACGCAATTCACCGACCGTTGGTCGCCCCGCGCCTTTGGCGCGACCGCGGTGAGCGAAGCGCAGGTCCTGACGCTGCTGGAAGCGGCGCGGTGGGCCCCTTCGGCGTCGAACAACCAGCCGTGGCGCTTTGTCTGGGCCTTGCGCGGCGAAGCGGGATTTGCCGCGATTGCCGATGGTCTGGTGCCGTTCAACAAGGCTTGGGCGGAAAAGGCAGCGGCCCTGATCGTGGTGGCGTCGCGCACCGTGGTCGACAAGGACGGTGTGCCGCAGGCCAACGGTTTCCACACCTTCGACACGGGGACGGCTTGGGGGCATCTGGCCTTGCAGGCGCATCTGGACGGGCTGGTGGCCCATGCCATGGGCGGGTTCGATCCGGCCAGGACCGCGGCGGCCATCGCTTTGCCCGCGGATCACGCGCTGCATGCCGTGGTGGCCGTGGGCTATCGTGGCGAGGCGGCAACCCTGCCCGAGATGTTGCAGGCACGCGAAGCCCCAAGCCCGCGTCTGGCTTTGAGCGCGATTGCAAAACGCGGAAGCTTTGCGGCGTAAGCCGCTGGATTTACGATGCAATGTAAAAGGGGCCGTGCTGCGATGCACGGCCCCTTTGTTTTCGATCCGTCCCGCGAAGGATCGTGATCGGATCTGGCTGCCACATCTATTCCAGCTCGATGGTGCCCGGCGGCTTGGACGTGCAGTCGTAGAACACGCGGTTCACACCCTGCACCTCGTTTATGATGCGGGTTGCGGTTTCGCCAAGGAAGTCGTGGGTGAACGGGTAGTAGTCGGCGGTCATGCCGTCGACCGATGTGACGGCACGCAGCGCAAGCGCGTAGTCATAGGTGCGCCCGTCGCCCATCACGCCCACCGTCTTCATCGGCAGGATCGCGGCAAAGGCTTGCCAGATATCGTCGTAAAGCCCGTGCTTGCGGATCTGGTCGATATAGACCGCATCGGCGCGGCGCAGGATATCGAGCTTTTCGCGCGTGATCTCGCCGGGGCAGCGGATGGCAAGGCCTGGACCGGGGAAGGGGTGACGCCCGATGAAGGGGACGGGCAGGCCGAGTTCGCGGCCAAGGGCGCGCACCTCGTCCTTGAACAACTCGCGCAGGGGTTCCACCAGTTTCATGCCCATCTTTTCGGGCAGGCCGCCGACGTTGTGGTGCGATTTGATGGTGACCGAAGGTCCGCCCGAAAAGCTGACGCTTTCGATCACATCGGGGTAGAGCGTGCCTTGGGCAAGAAATTTCGCGCCCCCGATGGATTTGGCGTGTTTCTCGAACACCTCGATGAACAGCCGACCGATGGTCTTACGCTTGACCTCGGGGTCCGAGACGCCTTCGAGCGCGCCAAGGAACAGGTCGGATTCGTCGGCATGGATCAGCGGAATGTTGTAGGTGTCGCGGAACATGGAGACGACCTGTTCCGCCTCGCCCAGCCGCAGCAGCCCGTGATCGACGAAAACGCAGGTGAGCTGGTCGCCGATGGCTTCGTGGATCAACACGGCGGCCACGGACGAATCGACGCCCCCCGACAGGCCGCAGATGACCTTTTCGGTGCCGACCTGTTCGCGGATCTTGCGGATCGCTTCCTCGCGGTAAGCGCCCATGGTCCAATCGCTCTTGAAGCCTGCCAGTTTCACGAAGTTTTCGTAAAGCTTGGCACCCTTGGGGGTGTGGTGCACTTCGGGATGGAACTGCACGGCATAGAAGTGGCGTCTGGTATCGGCGGTGATGGCGAAGGGCGCGTTGGGCGATGTGCCCAGAACGGTGAATCCCGGTGCGATTTCAGACACATGGTCGCCGTGGCTCATCCAGACCTGTTCGCGGCCCTGTTCGAACCAGCCATCCAGCATCGCATCGCGGCTTTCGGTGGGCGTGACATAGGCGCGGCCGAATTCGGCGGTGCCGTGGCCGCGTTCGACCTTGCCGCCCAAGCAATGCATCATAACCTGCTGGCCGTAGCAGATGCCAAGGATCGGCACGCCCATGTCGAACACGCCCTTGGGCGGCATCGGCGCGCCGTCGGCAAAGACCGAGGCGGGACCGCCCGAAAAGATAACCGCGCGGGGTGCGAAGGACGCAAGGAAGGCGTCGTCCACTTTGTTGAACGGATGGATTTCGCAATAGACGTTCAACTCGCGCAGGCGACGGGCGATGAGCTGCGTCACCTGGCTGCCGAAGTCGATGATCAGAAGGCGGTCATGGGCGATGTGTGTCATGCGCCCGCATAGGATGAAGTCGCGAAATCTTCAAGAGGCCGCGAAGCGGGGGCCAGCCCCCGCACCCCCGGGATATTTGAGACGAGAAGAACAGGGGAAGTAGGTCGCTGGTGATCTGCGGCGATGTCGCTTTTGCGCCTCAAGCGCCGTATTCGGGGGCGGGAGTTCTGCGTTTCGGGCGCATAAGCGGGGCAAAAGGGGCTGCGCCGTGGCCCGAGCGATGGAGAATGACGATGGGCGATATGGATGTTGCGGGCGCTTCGGCAGGCGGACGGCGTCAGGTGCGGGGCGGCGGCGGATCGGCGCGGCGGGCGGAACGCACGGCGGTCAGCCTCGAGACGGCGAAATTCATCCAGCGCAACATCCCGAATTTCGAGATTTTGAACGAGGAAGCGCTTCAGATCATCGAATGGAATGCCGATACGGTGCTCGAAGAGATCGGCGTCAATTTCGTCGAGAACCCCGAGGCGCTGCGGCGCTGGAAAGAGGCCGGAGCCGATGTGCAGGGCGAGCGGGTGCGTATTCCGCGCGGGCTTGCGCGCAAGCTGTGCGCGACTGCGCCGTCGAGTTTCACCCAGCATTCCCGCAACCCCGAACGCAATGTCGTGGTGGGCGGGCGCAATCTGGTGCTGGCGCCGGTCTATGGCCCCCCTTTCGTGCGCGATATCGAAGGCGGGCGGCGCTATGCCACGATCAACGATTTCCAGAATTTCGTGAAGCTCGGCTATATGTCGAAATGGCTGCACCATTCGGGCGGCACGGTCTGCGAACCGACCGACGTTCCGGTCAACAAGCGCCACCTCGACATGTTGCATGCGCATATGACCCTGTCGGACAAGCCCTATATGGGGTCGGTGACCGAACCGAGCCGGGCCGAAGATTCGGTCGAGATGTCCAAGCTGCTGTTCGGGGCCGATTTCGTCGACCAGAACACGGTGATGACCAGCCTGATCAACATCAACAGCCCTTTGACGTTCGACGGGATCATGATGGGCGCGCTGGAGGTTTACGCAAAGGCCAATCAGGCGGCGATCATCTCGCCCTTCATCGTCGGCGGGGCCATGGCCCCCGTGACGGTGGCGGGGACGTTGACGCAGGTGCTGGCCGAAGTGCTGGCAGGTGTCGCCTATAGCCAGTTGGTGCGCCCCGGCGCGCCGGTGATCTTTGGTGCCTTCGTGACCTCGATCGACATGAACTCGGGCGCGCCGACGTTCGGGACGCCCGAGGCGAGCCACATCACCTATGGCGCGGGTCAGCTGGCGCGGCGGCTGAACCTGCCCTACCGGTCGGGCGGGTCGTTCTGCGGGTCGAAACTGCCCGATGCGCAGGCGGCCTATGAAACCGCCAACAGCCTGAACATGGCGCTTCTGGCGGGTGTGAACTTCATGCTGCACGCTTGCGGCTGGCTTGAGGGTGGTCTGGTGTCGTCTTACGAGAAATTCGTGATGGACGCCGACCAGTTGGGCACGCTGCACCATCTGGCCCAAGGCATTCACATGGATACCAACGGCCAAGGCATGGACGCGTTGCGCGAGGTGGGTCCGGGCGGGCATTTCCTGGGCTGCCAGCATACGCAGGACAACTTCAAATCGGCGTTCTGGCGGTCGGACCTGTTCGACTACAAACCCTTCGAGACATGGGCCGAGGAAGGCGCGCGCGACACGCAGACCTTGGCCGCCGAGCGGGTCAAGAAACAGTTGGGCGATTACCAGCAGCCCGCGCTGGACGAAGGTATCCGTGAAAGCCTTGATGAATACGTGGCCAAGAAAAAGGCATCGATGCCCGACGCCTTTATCTGATCCGGACGGATTTTATCCCTTGTGCCGAAAGGCCCGCGTGTTGACGCGGGCCTTTTGCTTTGCGCCATCGCCACGCGGTCAGCCCAGTGCTGCAAGCCGTGTTTCCGCCAGAAGGGCGACCAGAAGGTCGATGTGGCGGGCAAAGGAATAGGTTGCCGACCCCGTGCGGCGGTCGGCCTCGATCCGCGATTCCGCTTCGGCCAAGGCATCGAGCGGCGGTTGGCCCTGACTGCGCGCCAAAAGGCGCGGCAGGTCGCGGTCGCGGCTGTAAAGGGCCAGGCCGTGGCGGGCTGCGGTCAGCAACAAGCGCGGGCGGCGGCGGTCCGGCGCGGTCGCAGGCAGGACTGGCTGCCGGTTGGCACGGGGCGGGGCAAAGCGGAAGGACATGGGGCGCACCTTTCTGTTCGGTATCGCAGCCTAGCGCCGTAGGCGGTGGCGTTGCGCAACCACAGGTGGCAGCGCACGCAGGGCAGGGTGAAGATTAAGGTTTTATTCTCAAACTTGCAGGATCGGCCGCTGCGTTAACCCTTCGGTAACCAATACACGTTGGGGTTGAGTGTAAGGCAGAATTGACAGGGATGGACCATCATGAGCGAGACAGGCATGGGCGAAAGCGGCAGCGATTTGCCGGTCTGGCTGCCCGACGGCGCACGCAGCTATCTTGCCCATACCGAAGGCGGGCTGTCGCTGCGCGAGGTGGCGCGACAACGCGGCGTTCATGCCTCGACGGTGTTGCGGCAGGTGCGCCACTATGAAAGCCGCCGCGACGATCCCTTGGTCGATCAGGCGCTGGACGGGTTGCGCGGCACGGAACGGCAGGAAACGGGGGTAGGAATGCAGACGGGTACGATGCAGGGCAATGCAACCGGCAAGGCAGCGCCGGTGACACCGGACGCCGGAACGTTGGGGCGCGAAGCGCAGCGCGTGCTCGGGCGGATGGTCGAGACGTCGGCGATGCTGGTGGTGTCGCCCGATCTGGAGCGGGCGGTGGTTTTGCGGCAAATTCCGGGTGGCAAGACGCAGCGTCTGTGCACGGTGGAACGGGCCGTCGCACAGGCCTTTGCGCTGAAAGACTGGATCGCTTGCGACAAGCCGGGGCGGGTGTCGGTCTACCGGCTTACGGTGGCGGGGCGCGCGATGCTGCGGCGCGGTGCCGCCGAGCCGATCGACGCGCCCTTTGGCGCGCAACACCGGCACATGGCGCTGCGCGACATCGACGGGGCCGACGGGCGCATGCGGTTGCGGGTGAATGTCGCGGAAAGCCCCATCGTCATGCTGGGACGCAAGAAAGACAAGGACGGCAAACCCTATCTGGAGAGCGATCTGATCCGCGTGGCCGAACGGCTGCGCGAGGATTTCGAACTGGCGCAGATGGGCCCGCGTGTGGCGCAGAACTGGGACAGGTTCCTGACCGCAGGCGACCGCGGGTCGTTGCGCAGCGACTCGGGGCTTGGCGAAGGGCCGAGAGCCGCGCGCGAGAGGGTGCTTCTGGCCTTGGCCGATCTGGGCCCCGGTCTGGGCGATGTGGTGCTGCGGGTGTGCTGTTTCGTCGAAGGGATCGAGACGACCGAGCGGCATATGGGATGGGCGGCGCGGTCGGGCAAGATCGTGTTGCGCATCGCCTTGCAGCGGCTGAAACGCCATTACGAAGACCGCTACGGGGCGTCGGGGCCGCTGTTCGGTTAGGCCAGCGCCTTGGCGAGCAGCCCGAGCGATACAAACCCCAGCCAGCAGGCGGCGGCGCGGCGCAGGGCGGGGGGCAGGCCCGCGCCGTGGCGCAGGGGGCTGTGGCTGCCCAAGGCCGCCCAGACCAGCGCCGTAAGCACGACCAGCGTGCAAAACAGCGGAACAGCCACCGTCGCGGGGGCTTGGGGAAGCAGGACGATGCCGAAGATCATCGCCTTGGGGTTCAAAAGCGTGGTGACGGCGATTGCGCGCGCCGTCACGGCAGGCCCGTCGAAGGCAGGGTCGGGCGTGCGCCACAGCCGCAGGGCCAGCACCAAAACCCACAGCCCCGCAACGACGGCAATCGCGGGGCGCAGCATCGCCAGCGTCGGGGCCGCAAGCTGTGCCAGCAGCAAAAGCGGCACCACCGTGCAAAGATAGGCCGCCAGTTCCAAGGGGACCAGCCGGAGCGTGGCGCGGAAACCGCGGTCCGCGCCCGACAACAACATCAGCGTGTTGGTCGGACCGGGGGTCACCAGCAGGGCAAGGATGGCAAGCGCAAGTTCGGGGATGTGCATGGTCGGCTCTTTCACGGCGGGGCCGGTATGGCATGCGGTCGGCACGGTGCGCATGACGCAGATCAAGTACCGCTTTGGCGGGCTGCGTCAAATGGGATTGCAGGGCGACCCTTGGTTGCGAAGGGGCGGGAAAGGGTTTAATTCAGACATTCAAGACCGTTGTGCCGGTCGCCGCCTGCGGGGACAGGGGCCGGTCTGCCGTGATCAGGAGACAAGCCGTTGCGCGACCTCAAACTTCCCGATCAGCGCCACCCCGAAAAGGCGCATCGCCCCGACAACGAGCAACCCAAGAAACCTGCGTGGATCAGGGTCAAGGCGCCAACGTCCGAAGGGTACAAGAAAACCCGCGACATCCTGCGCGACAAAAAGCTGGTCACGGTCTGCGAAGAGGCAGGATGCCCCAACGTTGGCGAATGCTGGAGCCAGGGCCACGCCACCATGATGATCATGGGCGAAATCTGCACGCGCGGCTGCACCTTTTGCAACGTGGCGACCGGCAAGCCGCAGACGCTTGATGCCTTCGAACCCGGTCGGGTGGCGCATGCGGTGGCGGAACTGGGCCTGAAGCATGTGGTCATCACAAGCGTGGACCGCGACGATCTTGCCGATGGGGGGGCCGATCACTTCGCCCAGACCATCCGCGCGATCCGCCACCGCGCCCCCGATACGACGATCGAGATCCTGACGCCCGATTTCCTCAAATGCCCGCCCTCGGCGCTGGAAGCGGTGGTCGCGGCGCGTCCGGATGTGTTCAACCACAACCTCGAAACCGTGCCCGGTCTTTACCCCGAGGTGCGGCCCGGCGCGCGGTATTTCCACAGCCTGCGGCTCTTGCAAAAGGTCAAGGAGCTTGATCCGACGCTGTTCACCAAATCGGGCATCATGGTGGGCCTGGGCGAAGACCGGCAGGGCGTGCTGCAGGTGATGGACGACATGCGCGCGGCGGATGTGGATTTCCTGACCATCGGCCAATATCTGCAACCCACGCCGAAACACCACCGCGTGGCGCGTTTCATCACGCCCGAAGAATTCGCCGGTTTCGAGACGGCGGCCTTTGGCAAGGGGTTCCTGATGGTTTCTGCCACGCCGCTGACGCGGTCATCCTATCACGCGGGCGAAGATTTTGCACGGCTGCGTGCGGCGCGTCTGGAAAAGCTGGGACGGGCATAGAACGCCCGATGTGACGCCGCCCCGCATAGGCAGGGCGGCGACTAAGCCGAAAACCTAGAATTTATAGCCGACCGAGGCATCCATCAGCAGGCCGGTATCATCGCCGTCTGCAATCCCGCCCGACAGATAGGCGCCATTGCCAAAACCCCAACCCGCCGTGACGCCATACAGGTATTGTTCGGTCCCGAAATCCTTGCGGGCAAGGCTGCCGCCGACGGTCAGGCTGTCGGAAATGCGATAATCGCCGTTCAATTGAAAGGTGGTGCCGTCTGCCGTGATGGTCTGGCGCGAAAGATAGGCCGAAACGCTGTATTGGCCGCTGTCATGCGCCACGCCGATCAGGCCGGAAAACCCGCCCTTCAGGCTTTCGCTTTCGATCATGCCTTCGATCTGGGTCTGGCCGGTGGTGTATTCGGCGGCGGCTTGCACGATGGTGTCTTCACTGCCATCGAAACGGTGGATCGACGCGCCGTAGCGGATGTCTGCGTTGCTGCCGGTAAAGCGCAGGCCATAGCTCTGGCGGTCTTCGCCCTTGGCGATGGCACCGACGACCGAAGGGGTGCCCAGTGTCACGGGCTGGCCTGCCACGATGCCGCCCGCGTCGATGCCCTTCATTCCGGCGAAAGACGGCACGTCGATCAGCATGTCAGCCGCCGATTCAGGCGCGCCTACGGCGAATTCGCCAAAGGACGTGCCAATCAGCGCCGCAGCATAAAGCGAACGGAATTCACCGCCGCCATCAAGAACAAAATCAGAGTCGGTGCCGATCTCGCCCCCGAAAGAGCCGCTGCGATAACGCAGCGTCACATCCGACGACAGAAGCAGCGTCGATGCGTCATTGCCGCGCATGAATTCAAGCTCGACCTGCCCCTTGGTCTCAAGTCCTTGCGCGTCAACACCCTGCGCCATGGCCGAAAGCGGGCAAAGCAAAGCAATAAGCGCCGCAAGGGCGCGATGATGCCTGTTCATTTGTTATACAACCTACTGCTCGGTTTTTTTTATTGCATACCACAGGTTGCGTCGCGCTGCAACCAAGGGGGCGGGTGGGCAGGCGGAGAATCGCTACTCGGCCGGCGCGACGCGCTTGAGGTAGGCCACGACGGCGGCGCGGTCGGCATCGGGCAGTTTCGCCATATTCTCGACCACGTGGACCATGTGGCCGCCGACGGAATCGAACTCGGGCGTGAAGCCGGTCGTAAGATAGGCGACGATCTCGTCGGCAGACCACCCGAGCTTGGCGGGGGTGATGTTCGGTATCGTGCCCTGTCCCGAAGGATTGGGTGCGCCCGCCAGCCAGCGCGACCGGTCCAGCCCGCCAAGCGCGTTGCGGGGCGTATGGCATTCGCCACAATGGGCCATGGCCTCGGCGATGTAGCGGCCCCGCTGTTCTTCGGCCGACAGATCGCCTTGCACTACGTAATCGGGCGACAGGAACAGCGCCTTCCACAGGCCCAGACCACGACGCAAGGTGAAGGGAAAGGCCAGTTCATGCGGCTGGCTGGGTGTTGCATCGGGCGGAAGGGTTTGCAGATAGGCGTAAAGGTCGGCCACGTCTTGCGGCAACATGTGCTGATAGGCGGCATAGGGCAGGGCGGGGTAAAGATGTTCGCCGTTCCGCCCCAACCCGCGTTGCAGGGCATTGCCAAGGTCTTGCAAGCTCCACGCGCCGATGCCGTGGTCAGGGTCGGACGAGATGTTCGGGGCGACAAAGGTGCCAAAGGGCGACGGGAACCGTTGCCCGCCCGCAAGAACACGCTGCGCGTCGCCCGTGGCATCGGGTGCCATATGGCACGAGGCGCAACCGGCGGCGGTAAAGACCTGCTCGCCATGGGCAGGGTCGGCGGTCAGCCCCGCAAAGGTATCGGCAGGCAGCGGGGCGGGGGCGGTCAGCGCCCAGAAGGCTGCGAAACCGATCAGGCCAAGCACACAAAGGATGCCGAAGATACGCCGCATGAAACCGCCCTGTCTGTTATCTGCCCGACCTTAGGCCGTGCGCCATAGTCTGACCAAATGACGTTTTCGCCAAGTGACCAAGTCAATCTGCGGTCACGGTTTCAGCTTTTGCGGTGCCAGCCAGTCGGGAAAGCCGAAGACGCGTTCCAGCGCGATGATGCCAAGGCACAAGACGACCACGCCCAGCACCAGCCTGACCCGCGCCGCCGATGGCGGGTTGCGGGCCCAGCGGGCCATGCGCAAAAGCCAGATCGGGGTCATGCGGTGAACCGGACCTTGCCGATATAGGGCAGGTTGCGGTTGCGCTGCGCGAAGTCGATCCCGTAGCCCACCACGAATTCGTCGGGGATTTCGAAACCCGTCCATGTGGCGCGGATATCCACCTCGCGCCGCGAAGGTTTGTCGAGCAACGCACAAACCTCGAGCCGCTTGGGTTCGCGCGACAAAAGCAGGTTTTTCACATGGTGCAGGGTAAAGCCGGTATCGACGATATCTTCCACCACCAGCACATCGCGGCCCGCGATCTCGCCCCGCAGGTCTTTGAGGATGCGCACCTCGCGGCTGGAATGCATCGCATCTCCATATGAGGAGGCTTCGAGAAAATCGACCTCGACCGGCAGATCGATCTCGCGCACGAGGTCGGCGATAAAGACGAACGACCCGCGCAACAGCCCGACGACGGTAAGCTTGTCGGTGCCTGCATAATGGGCGGTGATTTCCTTGGCCAAGGCCTCGACGCGGGCGGCGATGGATTTTGCGCTGATCATCTGGTCGATGACATAGGGTCTGTCGGGCAATGCATCCACTCCTGCGGCGGCCTGTGCGGTCTTTGGGCCTCTTGATTTCCGGATCAGCCTTACCCAATACCGCAGGGCAAGTCACGGGATGGATCGGATGCCGACGCATCATGAAATCAAGCGCCTGCCCTATACGGCGCAGCAGATGTACGACCTTGTGGCCGATGTGGCCGCGTATCCGAAATTCCTGCCGTGGAATTCGGCGGCGCGAATCCGGTCGCGGCGGCCGGTCACGCGGGATGGCGAGACGGGCGAGGTGATGGAGGCCGATCTGGTGATCAGCTTCAAGGTGTTCCGCGAACGCTTCGGCAGCCGCGTGACATTGTGGCCTGCGGGCAAGCGGATCGAGACGGAATATCTGGACGGGCCGTTCCGGCACATGCGGTCGACATGGAGTTTCCGCGATGTCGAGGGCGGTTGCGAGGTCGAGTTCTTCGTGGATTTCGAATTCCGCAATGCGATCTTGCAGGGCATCATCGGGGTCGTGTTCAACGATGCCATGCAGCGCGTGGTGCGCGCCTTTGAACGGCGGGCGGCGGAATTGCACGGACCGCGGGTCTAGCGAAATCCGGCGCACATACCGATGCCAGATGTCGGGACCGGACCTTGCGCCAAACTGCGCTAGCGCAGGCTGTCGGACAACAGCCTTAACGCATGACGGACCGTCGCCTTGCGCACCTTGGCGCGGCCGAGTGGCCCGAAATCCACCGTTTGCGTGCGCGTCGGCTCCCCCTTGCGGGCAAGGCCAAAGCAGACGCGGCCTTCGGGTTTGTGGGCCGATCCGCCCGGGCCTGCGATACCTGTCACCGATACGGCAAGCTCTGCGGCAGAACGGGCAAGCGCCCCTTCGGCCATCTCGCGGGCGGTCTGCTCGGATACGGCACCGAAGGCGTCGAGCGTTTCTAGCATGACGCCCAGCATGTCGCGTTTGGCGGCGTTGGAATAGGTCACGAAGCCACGGTCAAACACGTCGGACGATCCGGCAACTTCCGTCAAGGCTGCCGCGATCAGGCCACCCGTGCAGCTTTCCGCGGTGGCGATGCGCAGGCCCCGGTCGCGGGCGGCTTGCAGGATATCGGCTGCGGCTTTGGTCACAAGAACAGGACTCCGTGGTAAAGAACGCCCCCCGCGATGACGGCAAGGCCAGCGAAAAGCCCCGCCCATAGGTCATCGATCATCACGCCATCCGCATCGCCCCGCGCATCGGCGCGACCGACAAGCCAGGGTTTCCAGATATCGAACAGGCGGAAGGCAAGGAACGCGCCCACCCATGCGGGCCAAGGCAGGAACGCATCCCAGCCGCGGGCATAGAAGGCAAGGGCGGGGAACAACAGGGCGATCCACTGGCCCGCCACCTCGTCTATCACGAATTCGGACGGGTCGGCCCCGGCTTTGCCCCCGAGTTCGGCGCGGCAGGCCCAAAAGCCGCCAAGGGTGACCGCAAGAGTGGCAAGAACAAGGACGGGCGCGCCAAGGTAGCGGTCGATCACCAGCCCGGCAAGCACCGCAAAGGCCGAGGCCCAGGTGCCAGACGCCGGGCGCAGGTGGCCAAGGCCAAAGACGGTGGCGATGCGGTAAGCGGGGGTCATGTGCGCACCATCAGGGCCGTCGCAAGCGCGGCGATGCCTTCCTCGCGCCCGGTGAAGCCAAGCCGTTCCGAGGTCGTCGCCTTGACGCTGACCTGTTCGGGCGCAACCCCCATGATGCGGGCCAGTTCCGCCTGCATCGCGGCGGCGTGCGGGCCGATCTTGGGGCGTTCGCACACAAGGGTGATGTCGCAATTGCCCAGTTTCCAGCCATGCTCTGCGGCTAGCGCTATGGCATGGGCAAGGAAGATATGGCTGGCTGCGCCCTTCCACTGCGGATCGCTGGGCGGAAAGTGGCGGCCGATATCGCCCAAGGCCAGCGCGCCATAGATCGCGTCGGTCAATGCATGCATCCCGACATCGGCATCCGAATGGCCCAAAAGCGCCTTGTCATGCGGAACCTTGACACCGCAAAGCCAGACATGGTCGCCCGTGGTAAAGGCGTGGACATCATAGCCGTTGCCGATGCGGAGGGTCATGCTGCGGTCCTTCAATAAAGCTTCGGCCCGCGCGAAATCGGCGGGATAGGTGAGTTTGAGGTTGTCTTCGTCGCCCTCCACGATGGCAACGGCAATGCCTGCGGCGCGGGCCACGGCCACGTCGTCGGCGGCAGGGCCGACATGGGCGCGGTGCGCGGCAAGGATGACGGGAAAACGGAAGCCTTGCGGCGTCTGTGCCCGCCACAGGTTCGTGCGGTCTTGGGTTCCGGTGACCTGCCCCTGTGCGCCTTGCCACAACGCATCTGTCACGGGCAGGGCAGGGGCGGCCCCCTCATGCGCGCCGAGTGCTGAAACGACGCGGCCGATCAGCGCAGCCGAGACAAGCGGGCGCGCGCCATCATGGATCAGCACCATGTCGGGCGGGGCATCGGCCAGCGCCTCGAGCGCATTCCTGACCGAGGCATCGCGCGTTGCGCCACCATCGACCAGCATGACGCCGCCAAAGGATTTTGCGCGCTCGCGGTCGTCGGGATGCACGACAAGCACGATGCGCCCGATACCCGCCGCGCGGAAGGCGGCAAGGGTGTGGTTCAGCACGGTCTGTCCGGCAAGGGGTTGCCATTGTTTGGGAAGATCGCCGCCTGCACGGGTTCCGCGCCCTGCGGCAACGATGATCGCGGCGGTGCGGGCCACTGTCGGGGGGGCGTCGTTCATGGTATGGGTGCGCTCTTCACGGTTGTCCGTAGTTAGGCCAGACGGCTGCGCCTGACAATCCGGCGCAGAAACAGATCAAACGCATAAAATTTGTGCATCTGCTGTTTTTGCGTCACCTTTGGGTCGCCAATCCTTGGTATCGCGGGATGCACGGCGCTAACTCCAACTCAACGCACAAGGAACAGGCATTTGTCTATCCGTCTCGGATCGAATCTGATCGACCCTCCGGTTCTGCTGGCTCCGCTGGCGGGAATTACCGACCTGCCGTTCCGCAGGCTTGTGGCGCGCTTCGGTGCCGGACTGGTCGTGTCGGAAATGGTAGCGAGCCAAGAGGTCGTGCGGGCGCAACCCGAAGCGCGGGCGCGGGCCGAACTGGGGCTTGGCGAACAGGCGACGTCGGTGCAACTGGCAGGGCGCGAACCCTACTGGATGGCCGAAGCCGCCCGTCTGATGGAGGCGCAGGGCGCGCGGATCATCGACATCAACATGGGCTGCCCGTCAAAGCGGGTAACGACGGGTCTGTGCGGGTCGGCACTGCTGCGCGACCTCGATCTTGCGCTCGACCTGATCCGCGCCGTGGTGCGGGCGGTTTCGGTGCCGGTAACGCTCAAGACGCGGCTGGGCTGGGACGATGCGCTTTTGAACGCGCCCGAACTGGCCAAGCGGGCCGAGGATAACGGCGTGAAGATGGTGGTCATCCACGGGCGCACGCGTTGCCAGTTCTACAAGGGCGCTGCCGATTGGCGGGCGATCCGCGCGGTGAAAGAGGCGGTGACGATTCCTGTCATCGCCAATGGCGATATCGTGGATGCAGGCACGGCTGCCGCGGCGCTCATGCAGTCGGGCGCTGACGGGGTGATGGTCGGGCGCGGGGCGCAGGGTGCGCCGTGGCGGCTGGCGCAGATATCGCACGCGCTTTACGGCACGCCTGCGCCGGTGGTGCCACAAGGGGCGGCACTTGGCGACATGGTGGCCGCACATTACGAAGATATGCTGGGCTTTTACGGCCGCGATCTGGGCATGAAATGCGCCCGCAAGCATCTGGGCTGGTTTCTGGACGAGGCCGGTTTGCAAGATGCGCGGGGCGCGATCCTGACGGCCGACGACGCGTCGGTGGTGCTGCGGCTGGTGCGGGCGGCCTTTGCCGAGGCGCGGCAGGTGGCGGCATGAATTCGGCCTATCGGTCGCCCTATCCCGTGCCGGGTGTCGTCTGGGCGTCCCTGCCGCTTCCGGCGCTGCTGCTGGGGCCGGACAACCGCATCGCCGAGGTGAACCCCGCGGGCGAGATTTTCCTGAACGCGTCAAGCCGGACGCTGATGGGCCAACCCGCATTCGACCGCCTGTCGATCGACGCGCCGATGGACGAGGCGGTGCGGCGCGCGCGGGCGAACCAGTCGCCGCTGTTCATCAACGATGTCGACGTGACCACCGGCGAACGCCCTCCCGTACAGTGCAATGTGCAACTCGCGCCGATGCATGACAATGCCGACGTGATCCTGATGATCATCTCGCCCCGCGACATCGCCGACAGGCTGGGGCGGTCGATGCATGTGAAATCGGCTGCCAAATCGGCCATCGGCATGGCCGAGATGCTGGCACATGAAATCAAGAACCCCTTGGCGGGCATATCGGGTGCCGCGCAATTGCTGTCGATGGGGCTAAGCGCGGAAGACCGCGAATTGACCGATCTGATCGTCGAGGAGACGCGGCGGATCGTGAAGCTTCTGGAACAGGTCGAGCAATTCGGCAACGTGCGTCCGCCCGAACTGCGGGCGGTGAACATCCACGACGCGCTGGACCGCGCCCGCAAATCGGCCATGGTCGGTTTCGCCGCGCATATGCATATCGTCGAGGAATACGACCCGTCCTTGCCGCCCACCTATGCCGACCCCGACCAACTGATGCAGGTGTTTTTGAACCTGATCAAGAACGCGGCCGAGGCCTGCCAGCGAACGGGCGAGGGCACGACGATCCGGTTGCGCACCTTTTACGACCTGTCGCTGCGGCTGCGGCGCAAGGATGGCACGCCTGCAGCACTGCCCTTGCAGATCGAGATCGTCGATGACGGTCCGGGCATTCCGCCCGACCTGACCGGCGATATCTTCGAGCCTTTCGTTTCTGGACGCGAGAACGGCACGGGGCTGGGCCTCGCGCTGGTGTCAAAGATCATTTCGGACCACGAAGGATGGATTTCCGTGGATTCGGTGCCGGGACGCACCGTGTTCAGGGTGTCGCTGCCGATGGTGCCGCGCGTTAAAAAGGAGCAAATCTGATGGATGGCACGGTTCTGGTGGCAGATGACGACCGGACGATCCGGACGGTCCTGACGCAGGCGCTGACGCGGGCGGGCTGTAAGGTGCACGCGACGAGCAGCCTGATGACGCTGATGCGCTGGGTCGAAGAGGGCAAGGGCGATCTGGTGATCTCGGACGTGATCATGCCCGATGGCAACGGGCTTGACGCCTTGCCCCGCATCGGCAAGCTGCGCCCCGGACTGCCCGTTATCGTGATTTCGGCCCAGAACACCATCATGACGGCGATTCAGGCGGCCGAGGCCGAGGCCTATGATTACCTGCCCAAACCCTTTGACCTGCCCGACCTGATGAAGCGGTCGGCACGTGCGCTTGAATTGAAGCGCCGCGCCCCCGCCAAGCCCGTGCAAACGCGCGAGGCGGTGGACGACCTGCCGCTGGTGGGGCGCACGGCGGCGATGCAGGCGCTGTACCGTCTGGTGGCGCGGGTGATGAACACCGATCTTGCGGTTCTGATCACGGGCGAATCGGGCACGGGCAAAAGCCTGATTGCAAAGGCCATCCACGATTTTTCCGACCGTCGCAGCCAACCGTTCATCGTGGCGCAGGCGTCCGATCTGGCGGGGGTCGACGGGCCTTCTGCACTGATGGCACGGGCGCGGGGCGGCAGCCTCGTCTTCGACGAGATTTCCGACTATGACGACGATACGCAGGCGCGGATCGTGCGGCTGCTGGACCTGATGGGCGACAATGCGCCGCGGGTCATGGCGACGTCGCAAAGCGACCTGTCCGGGCGGATGGAGGCGGGAAGCTTCCGGCAAGACCTGTTTTACCGGCTGTCGGGCGTGACGCTGCACGTGCCCAGCCTGCGCGAGCGGGTCGATGACATTCCCCTGTTGGCCGAGCATTTTCTGGCCAAGGGCGAACGCGACTTCGGATCGCTGCGCCGCCTGTCGAACGACGCGCGCGAACTGGTGCGGGCCTATAGCTGGCCGGGCAATGTGCGCCAGCTTGAAAATACCCTGCGGCGGCTGATGGTGACAAGTTCGGAAGCCGAAATCGCGCGGGGCGAGGTCGAAGCCGTCCTGGGCAGCCAGCCCGCGATGGAGCCGCTGAAAGGCGGAGGCGAGGGCGAAAAGCTATCGGCAAGCGTGGCGCGGCATCTGAAGCGATACTTCGATCTGCACGGCGGCCAATTGCCGCCCGCAGGCGTCTACCAGCGCATCCTGCGCGAGGTCGAGATGCCGCTGATAGAAATCGCGCTGGATGCAACGGCCGGCAATCAGGCCAAATGTGCCGATCTTTTGGGGATCAACCGCAATACTTTGCGCAAGAAGATCACCGACCTCGATATCCGCGTGACACGCCGCCGCAAACTGATGTAAAACCGCAACATCAAGCGTGTCCTGCGGGTATCACCGCAGGGCAGGCACAAGATGTGGCGGGTCGTTCGGTTCGGCCCTCCGTCAAGACGGGGTAGGACTGCGTGCGTCGCACGGTCGGAAGCATGACATGGGCTCGGCTGGTCCGGCTGCGCCGCAAGCGGCAGGTGCAGAACGCCATGACCTTCGGTCTGGTGTTTTTGGGGCCGGTTCTGGTGGTGGGCACCTTCCTTGCGCTGGGGCCGCTCAATCAGGGCGGCAATTCGCCAGCGCTGCGGCTGATCTTGCTGGCGGATTTCGTCTATATCCTTGCCGTCGCAACCTTGGTGATGGCCCGCGTCGTACGCATGGTTTCCGACCGGCGCAGCCAATCGGCGGGGTCGCGTCTGCACATGCGGCTGACCGGCGTGTTCGCAGGCGTCGCACTGGTGCCGACGGTGCTTGTCGCGGTCTTTGCGGTGGTCACGGTCAACTTCGGGCTCGAGGGGTGGTTTTCCGATCGCGTGCGGTCGGTCGTGGGCACCAGCATGGCCGCGGCCGAGGCCTATGAGGCCGAACACCGCCAAGATCTTGTCAAAGACGCCGAAAAGCTGGCGGCCGATCTGAACCTGCAAAAGCAGTCGATGTTCTTTCTCGAAGACAGCCAGATGCGCCCGTTCCTGACGCAGGCGCAATCGACGATCCAGCGCGGTCTGAAAGAGGCCTATCTCGTCGATGGCGGCGGCGCGCTGCGCACGCGGGGCGAGCGCAGCTATCTGTTCGATTTCGAACAGCCCACACAAGACGAGCTTGACCGCGCAAGAGCCGGAGAAACGGTCCTGATTCAGGATTGGGACAATAACGAATTCCGCGCTTTGGTGCATCTGGACGCCTTTGCCGACCGGTATCTTTACGTGTCGCGCACGGTCGACGGGTCGATCCTGTCGCTGCTGGACGAAACGCGCGAGACGGTGGACCTGTATCACCAGCTGGAAAGCGAGCGGGGGCGGCTTCTGTTCGAATTCGGCCTGCTGTACCTCGGGTTTGCGCTGATCCTGATTCTGGCGGCGGTCTGGGTCGGGTTGTGGTTTGCCGAACGGCTGTCGCGCCCCGTCGGGCGCTTGGCGGGGGCGGCGCAACGGGTAGGGGCGGGCGATCTGGACGTGCAGGTGGTCGAGGAAGAGGGCGACGACGAAATCGCCACTCTGGGCCGGCTGTTCAACCAGATGACCCGCCAGCTTAAAGGGCAGCGCGATGCACTTGTCGACAGCCACAGCCAGACCGAACGGCGGCGGCGGTTGTTCGATTCGGTGCTGTCGAACGTCACGGCGGGCGTGATCGGGCTGAACAGCGAAGGGCGGGTCGATTTTGCCAACCGCGCGGCGGAACGGCTGCTGGACATTGGCGACGCCAAATCCGAGGTGTCGCTTGCCGTCGCGGTGCCGGAATTCGCGCCGCTCTTCGACCGCCTGCGCGAGGGCAATCTGTCCGCCGCGCAAGAAGAGGTGCGGATTACCCGCAAGGGCAAGCTGGAAAGCCTTCTGGTGCGCCTGTCGGTCCGGCGGAGCGAGGACGGGCGGCTTGAGGGCTACGTGGTCGCCTTTGACGATGTGACCGAACTGGTCAGCGCCCAGCGCATGGCCGCATGGGGCGATGTGGCACGCCGCATCGCGCACGAGATCAAGAATCCCCTGACACCGATCGCGCTGTCGGCCGAGCGGATCAAACGCAAGTTTCGCAGTCAGGTGACATCGCCCGAGGATCTGGACCAGTATACCGACGTGATCGTCCGCCAGACCAACGACCTGCGGCGCATCGTCGACGAATTCTCGAAATTCGCCCGTATGCCCGAACCGGAACGGCGCGAGACCGATCTGTGCGCCATTCTGCGCGATGCGTTGATCTTGCAAGAAAGCGGCCAGCCCGGCGTGTTGTTCAGCAAGACGCTGCCCGAGGGGCCGGTTCTGCTGGACATCGACGCGACGATGATTTCGCAAGCCCTGACAAACCTGATCAAGAACGCCGGAGAAGCAATTGAAAGCTATGCCGAAAAAGGCGCATCGGCAGGATACGCCCCCCAAATCCGCGTCACGCTCGATCTTGAACCGGATGCGGCGGTGATGCGGGTGATGGACAATGGCACCGGCCTGCCGCCCGACCGCGCGCGGCTGTTCGAACCCTATGTCACCACGCGCGAAAAGGGCACGGGTCTGGGCCTGCCCATCGTCAAGAAGATCATCGAAGAACACGGCGGCACGCTGGCCTTGCTGGATGCGCCGCTGTTCGACGGAAACGACCATCCGGGGGCCATGGCCGAGGTCAGGCTGCCCCGCATCACACGGGCGATACGGCCCCGCAAACCCGTGGCACAAAGCGCGACAGACGCCGGTGCCACCTCAGAAACACTGACCGCCACCGGGGGGGGATCATGAGCAGCATTTTGATCGTCGACGACGAAAAAGACATCCGCGACCTGATCGCAGATATCCTGAAAGACGAAGGATATCTGGTGCGTCTGGCCGGAACTTCGGATGATTGCATGGCCGAGATCAACCTCGAGCCGCCTGCGCTGATGATCCTCGATATCTGGCTGAAAGACAGCCGGATGGACGGCATCGACATTCTGAAAACCGTCAAGCGCGACAATCCCGACGTGCCGGTCGTCATCATTTCGGGGCATGGCAATATCGAGATTGCCGTGGCGGCGATCAAGCAAGGGGCTTACGATTTTATCGAAAAACCCTTCAATATCGACCAGTTGATGGTCGTTGTTGGCAGGGCGATGGAAACCAGCCGGTTGCGGCGCGAAAACTCGGAACTGCGGCGCAAGGACGTGACCGGAAGCGAAATGCTCGGGTCAAGTCCGGCCTTCAAGGCCTTGAAGGCGCAGTTGGAAAAGGTAACCAAGTCGAACGGTCGCGTCATGCTGACGGGGCCTGCCGGATCGGGCAAGGAAATGGCGGCGCGCTTCGTGCATGTCAATTCCAGCCGCGCCGCGGCGCCTTTCGTCTCGGTGTCTTCGGCCACCATCGAACCGGAACGGATGGAAGAAGTGCTGTTTGGGCGCGAAACGCCCGAGCGGGGCGTCGAAAAGGGCTTGCTCGAGCAAGGGCATGGCGGGGTCGTCTATTTCGACGAAGTGGCCGACATGCCATTGGGAACGCAGTCTAAAATCTTGCGGGTGCTGACCGAACAGCAATTCACGCGGGCGGGCGGCGCTGACAAGGTGCGCGTCGATCTGCGGGTGATTTCGTCGACCACGCGGGATTTGCGCGCGGAAATCGCGGCAGGGCGCTTCCGGCAGGAACTATATGACCGGCTGAACGTGGTGCCGATCGCCGTGCCAAGCCTTGAGGAACGGCGCGAGGATATTCCCGAATTGACGCGGCATTTCATCGATTTGTTCCATCGCAGTCAGGGCCTGCCGTTGCGCCATCTGTCGGCCGAGGCCGAGGCGATGTTGCAAACCATGCCATGGCCCGGAAACGTGCGGCAGTTGCGCAACGTGATCGAACGGGTGCTGATTTTGGGTGACGGCTCAGGCCCCGTCGAGGCGCGCGAATTGCCGGGGCAGGAAGCGCCGACCGGCGACGGCAACCGTCTGGTGCTGGGCGGGGCCATGGCGACCCTGCCGCTGCGCGAGGCGCGCGAGGTGTTCGAACGCGAATATCTGCTGACCCAGATCAACCGCTTCGGGGGAAACATCAGCCGCACTGCAAGCTTCGTGGGCATGGAACGCTCGGCCCTGCACCGCAAACTGAAATCGCTGGGCGTGGTCACCACCGCCAAATCGGGCGGGCGCATGGCGCGGCTTGACGAGGATTTCGACGGGATCGACGCGAACGAGGACGAAGCGGTGTGACACCCGCCTTGATTGACCGGCGTGGCGGCATCTGCCACACCGACGCCTCGCATCACAGCGACCGGAGGCTGGCATGAAGGTGATCATCTGCGGCGCAGGACAGGTCGGCTGGCAGATCGCGCGGCAATTGTCGGGCGAAAAGAACGATGTGACGCTGGTTGACGTGAACCCCGAACTGGTGCGGCGGGCGGCCGATACGCTCGACGTGCAGTGCGTGGTGGGTTTTGCCTCCTATCCCGACGTGCTGGAAAGGGCGGGCGCACGCGATGCCGACATGATCATCGCGGCGACCCATTCGGACGAGGTCAACATGGTGGCCTGTCAGGTGGCGCATTCCATCTTTTCGGTGCCGCGCAAGATCGCGCGACTGCGGGCGCAAAGCTATCTGGACGCCATCTATTCCGACCTGTACCGCCGCGACCATCTGCCCATCGACGTGGTCATCAGCCCCGAGCGCGAGGTGGCCGAGGCCGCCTTGCAACGGCTGGCTGCGCCCGCGACATTCGATACCGAAAGCTTCATGCTCGGGCGCGCGCAGCTTTTGGGAATACAGCTGGGCGAGGATTGCCCCGTGCTGAACACGCCGCTGCGGCAGTTGAACGATTTGTTCCCCACCCTGCGCGCCATCGTCGTGGGGGTGCGGCGCGAAGGGCGGTTGTTCGCGCCGGAATCGGGCGACCAGTTGTTCGCATCAGACCAGATCTATGTCTTTGCCCATTCCGAAGATGTGAACCGCGCGCTGGAAATCTTTGGCAAGCAGACCAAGAAGCAAGAGCGCATCGTGATCATCGGTGGCGGCAACGTCGGCTTGGGTGTTGCCCGCGCCTTCGAGGCGCGAACCGACCGCGTGCGCTGCAAGGTGATCGAAAAGAACCGCGCCCGGGCGGAAAAGGCGGCGGACGGGCTGGAACGGACCATCGTGCTGCACGGCGACGGCATGGATATGGATATCCTGATGGAAGCCGCCATCGACCGCGCCGATGCCGTGCTGGCGGTGACCGATGACGACAAGACCAACATCCTGTGCGCCGTGCGGGCCAAACAGGCGGGCTGCAAGATGTCGATCGCGCTGGTCAACGACCCGACTCTGGCACCGCTGATGGGGCCCTTGGACATCGACGCCTATATCAACCCGCGGGCCACCACCGTGTCGTCGATCCTGCGCCATATCCGGCATGGCAAGGTGCGGGCGATCTATTCGCTGGGCGACAGCGAGGCCGAGATGATCGAGGCGCAGGTGCTGTCGACCTCGCCCCTTGCGGGCAAGCTGGTGCGGGATGTGGAGTTTCCCGAAGGCGTCCTGGTCGGCGCGCTGATGAAGGGCGAGCGGGTGGTCAAACCCACGGGCGATTTGCGGATCGAGGCGGGCGATGTGATCGCGCTGTTCGTCATGGCGGCGGATGTGCCCGAGGTCGAACGCCTGCTGCAAGTCTCGATCGATTTCTTCTGATGCTGCGGCGTCTGGCCGATCTGCCGCTGACCCTGCTGCTTTTGGGCGGCACGGCCATATCGATGTGGCTGCCCGCATCATTCGCCGTGGTCCAGTCAGACCACAGAACGGCGCGGGCGTTCTTTTATGCCAGTCTGCTGATCCTGATGCTGACGGCGATGGTCGCCATCGCCACCGCCAACCGGCGACCGCGCAATCCGGTGCGGGCCAGCCTTGCCGCGCTGGTGCTGGCCTATGTCGTGCTGCCGGTTGCCATGGCGCTGCCGGTCTACGAAGCCATCGGCGACACGCGGTTCGTGAATGCCTGGTTCGAGATGGTGTCATCCTTCACCACCACGGGTGCCACGCTATACGATGTGGAACGCCTGCCCGAAGCAGTGCATCTATGGCGCGCGCAGGTGGGTTGGATGGGCGGGTTCTTCATCCTTGTGGCCGGTATCGCCGTCTTGGCCCCGATGAACCTTGGCGGCATCGAGGTGATGTCCGGGCGCGTGCCCGGGCGCAGTGCCGAGGGGCTAAGCCAGATCACCCACACCGCCACCCCGTCACGGCGCATGCTGCGGCAGGCCAGCGCGGTGCTGCCTGCCTATCTGGGGCTGACGGTGGTGCTGTGGGGCCTGCTTGTGATGGCGGGGGATCGCAGCTTCGTGGCCTTTTGCCACGCCATGTCGAGCGTTTCCACCAGCGGCATCAGCCCCGTGGGGGGCTTGCCGCAGGGCGGGGCAGGGATCTTGGGCGAGGTGGCGGTGTTCGCGGTGCTGCTGGCCGCGCTCAGCCGCCGCGCCTGGCCGGGGGCTGCGCTTTACGACCGTGGCAGCCCGCTGTGGAAAGACCCCGAGCTGCGCCTTGGCCTGACCATCGTCGCCGTGGTTCCCATCTTGCTGTTCCTGCGACACGGGTTCGGCGTGCCGGGTGTTGCGGGCGGCGGGCTGCACGATGCGCTCAGCGCGCTGTGGGGTGGGGCCTTTACGACGCTGTCCTTTCTGACGACCACGGGGTTCACCTCGGCCCATTGGCAAGCGGCGACGGGCTGGTCCGGGCTTGGCACGCCAGGTCTGGTTCTGGCAGGGTTGGCGATGTTCGGCGGCGGGATCGCCACCACGGCGGGCGGGGTCAAACTGCTGCGGGTCTATGCGCTGGCCTTGCAGGGACAGCGCGAGCTGGAACGGCTGGTGCATCCGCGGTCAGTCGGCGGGGCCGGAGACAGGATGCGGCAGTTGCGGGGCGAAGGCGCCTATGTCGCTTGGATTTTCTTCGTGCTTTTCGCCTGCGCCATCGCGGTCTCTATCGCCTTGCTCACACTGGTGGGGGTGGCATTCGAACCGGCGATGATCCTGACGATTTCTGCGCTGACCTCGACGGGGCCTTTGGCAGGTATCGCGTCGGCCGCGCCCACCGGTTTTGCCGCGCTCGGTCCCGAGCCAAAGGCGATACTGGCCGCCGTCATGGTGCTTGGGCGGGTCGAAATGCTGGCGATTTTGGTACTTCTTGCCCCCGATGGCTGGCGCCGCTAAGGCCCCATTCCGATTGCAGTCGCAAATTGGGATTTTCGCGCTGGAAAGTCGGTGCAACCCGTACCATACTTTGAACGTTGGGTGCCGCCCTGTCCGAGGGAAGCAGGGGGACCCGCAGCGCGCGACAAGACCAAGAACAAAAGGCAAAGATAAAAAAATGGCCAGCGACAAACAGAATTTGCAGGATGCGTTTCTCAATCATGTGCGGAAAGCCAAGGTTCCGGTCACGATCTTCCTGATCAACGGTGTGAAACTTCAGGGCGTGATCACTTGGTTCGACAATTTTTGCGTCCTGCTGCGTCGGGACGGGCAATCGCAACTGGTTTATAAACATGCGATTTCGACCATCATGCCCGGCGCGCCGATCAACCTTTATGAAGGCGAAGACTGATTAACGACGTTCCAGAAGACGACGAAGACGACTTCCTGCCGCTCCGGCGGGAAGAGCGTGATCGTTCGACCGCCGCCGTGGTGATGCGCGCCTTTGTCCTGCATCCCGATATCCGCAACGACCGTTCGCGCCGCTTGCCCGAGCACGGGCTGGCCGAGGCTGTCAGCCTTGCCGCCGCCCTGCCCGACATGGAGGTGGTGGGGGCCGAAGTGGTGCGCCTGCCGCGCCTGCAACCGGGCATGCTGTTCGGGTCGGGCAAGGTGGCCGAACTGAAAGAGCGGTTCGAATCGCTCGATGTCGGGCTGGTGCTGGTGGACGGGCCGGTTTCGCCGGTGCAGCAGCGCAACCTTGAAAAGGAATGGGGCGTCAAGCTTCTCGACCGCACGGGGCTGATCCTCGAAATCTTTGCCGACAGGGCGCGCACCCGCGAAGGCGTGTTGCAGGTCGAACTGGCGGCGCTGTCTTACCAGCGCACGCGGCTGGTGCGGGCATGGACTCACCTCGAACGGCAGCGCGGCGGCTTCGGTTTCGTCGGCGGTCCCGGCGAAACGCAGATCGAGGCCGACCGCAGGGCGATCGACGATCAGGTGATCCGCCTGAAGCGGCAACTCGACAAGGTGGTACGCACGCGCGAATTGCACCGTGCGGCGCGGCGCAAGGTGCCGTTCCCCATCGTGGCACTGGTGGGCTATACCAACGCGGGCAAGTCGACGCTGTTCAACCGCATGACGGGGGCCGACGTGCTGGCCAAGGACATGCTGTTTGCCACGCTTGACCCGACGATGCGCGGCGTGTTGCTGCCTTCGGGGCGCAAGATCATCGTGTCCGATACGGTGGGCTTCATTTCCGACCTTCCGACGCAACTCGTCGCCGCCTTCCGCGCCACGCTGGAAGAGGTGCTCGAGGCCGATCTGGTGGTGCATGTGCGCGACATCAGCCACCCCGAAAGCGCCGAACAGGCGGCGGACGTGGCCGATATTCTTGCATCGCTTGGCGTGGGGGCGGCAACACCGCAGCTCGAGGTGTGGAACAAGCTCGATCTTGTCGAAGCCAGCCAGCGCGAGGCCCTGACCGTGCAGGCCACCACGCGCGAGCGGGTGTTTCCCGTCTCGGCCCTGACGGGCGAGGGGATACCGCATCTCTTGGACGTGATTTCCGGCGTCTTCGACGAGGAAAAGACCGAACGCATCATCGCCGTCCCGTTCAGCGACGGTCGGCGGCGGGCGTGGTTGCATGCCGAAGGTGTGGTGCTTGGCGAAGAAGCTTCCGACACCGGCTTTGCGCTGCGCGTGCGCTGGACGGCACGGCAGGAAAAGCGGTATCGCGATCTGGGCTAGCGCGTCTTGCAGTCGCGCAGGATATCCGGCAGCCGCCGTTCGACCCAATCGGCCAACCCTTTGACAAGGGTTGCCGCTTCCTCGCCTATCTCGGTCAGGGAATAGTCGACATGGGGCGGCACCACCTCATGCGCGATGCGGTGCACCATGCCATCGGCTTCCAACCCTTGCAGCGTTTGCGCGAGCATGCGGTCGCTCACATCCCCCAAGGCGCGGCGCAGTTCCGAAAAGCGCAAGGTCCGGCCGGCCAGCGCGACTAGCACAAGCGCCCCCCAACGGCTTGTCAGGTGTTGCAGGATTTGGCGCGACGGACAGCGCGGGTGCAGCACGTTCGGCCGCATGTCCGCAAGCATGGCGGTGGGGATGTCTTTCATTGCGGTTGGCCTGTGCGCAATTGCGGGATACTAACTAATTTGTACGTACTTCCTTTTCGTTAGTAAAGGGGTCTAACTGTCGCCATCGTCACGAATTGGAGACAGACATGACCATTGCCATTACCGGAGCCACAGGCCAGTTGGGCAGGCTTGCCCTTGCCGCGATCAAGGCGCGGGGTGCACATGCCCTAGCACTTGTGCGTTCGCCCGCCAAAGCTGGCGATCTGGGCGTCGAGGCACGGGCTTTCGATTATACCGACCCCTCCACCTTTGGCGCTTTGGCGGGCGTCACGACTTTGGTGCTGATTTCGTCCAACGATTTCAACGACCGCGTGGGCCAGCATACCCGCGTGATCGACGCGGCAGCGGCGGCGGGCGTGGGGCGGGTGATCTATACCAGCCTGCTTCGGGCCGACACGTCGCCTATGCTGCTGGCAGCGGACCATAAGGGAACCGAGGCGCATCTTCTGGCATCGGGCATTGGCTATACCGTGCTGCGTAACGGTTGGTATACCGAAAACCATACCGGATCACTGGGCGGGGCCATCGCGGCGGGCGCAATGATCGGGTCGGCAGGGTCGGGCCGGTTCAGTTCGGCCGCCCGTACCGATTATGCCGAGGCGATTGCCGTAACCGCACTTGGCGACGGCCATGCGGGCAAGGTTTACGAGCTTGGCGGCGACACGGCCTATACGCTTGCCGATATTGCGGCCGAAGTGTCGCGCCAGACCGGAAAGGCGATCGGTTACAACGATCTGCCGCCCGATGCCTATGCAGGCATCCTGCAATCCTTTGGCCTGCCCGAAGGATTTGCCCATGTGCTGGCCGACAGCGACGTGCAGGCATCCAAGGGCGCGTTGGAAGAGCCGTCAGGCACCCTGTCGCGCCTGATCGGGCGACCGACCACGCCAATGGCACAGGTGGTGTCTGGCGCGCTTCAGTCGCTCGGGGGCTGACGGCCCTGCCAAACTTGGCGCGACAGCGACAGATAGACCGAATCGCACCATTCGTCGCGCCATTGCATCGTGCGGCTTGCCCGTCCGGTTTCGACGAAACCGAGACGGGCAAGCAGGCCAAGCGACGGCGCGTTGCGCGGGTCGGCCTCGGCCATCAGGCGCGGCAGGTCGTGGGTGTCGAACAGATGCGAAATCACCGCCTCCATCGCTTCGCGTGCCAGACCTTTGCCGTGAAATTCGGGATGCAGCAGAAAGCCCACTTCGGGGGCGCGCCACATGCCCGCCTTGCCGATCACGCAGCCTTGGTAGGTGACCAGATAGTCGTCGGCATCGGTCGCGGCGATCATGTGGGCCAACCAGTCGCGGCTTTCCCCAAGCGTTTCATGCTCGGGCCGCGACCAGTAGCGCATGGCGCGCGGGTCCGACAGCATGACATGCACATCCGCCAGATCGTCGGGCCGCGCCCGCCGCAAGATCAGACGCGGCGTTACGATCATGGCGCGGGTGTCAGGTGGGTGATGCCCACGGCAGCCGCACGGGCAAGTTCGGGGTCAAGCGACATCGGCACATATTCGCCACGCCGCCACAATTCGCCCAGATCATCGTAAAAGCGCGACAGCGGGTGGCCGGATTGGCCGGTCGACGTGATGAAGACCGAACTGTCCGGATCGGCGAAATCATAGACCCCGCGATAGCCCGCGCCATGCACGTTGAGAAACGGGTTCGGCCCCGTGCCCTTCGTCACGCCACGCATCAGGGTATTGTCGTCACCGCTGGTCGACTGGGTGATGTTGACGAAGTAGCGCACCACCGGCACCTCGCCCAGGATCGGATGGTTCTGCGCCGCCTGATGCGCATCGCCCCAGCGCCAGCTTTCGGGGTTGGGGCCATAGGTTTCGGTCAGTTGCAGCAGCGCATCGTCAAGCGCCATGCGGGCGGTATCGGTGCAGCTTTCGACCTGTGCCGATTGCACCACGTCGCACCAGATGCTGGCGCCGTCGATGTTGCGGTAGACGCGTTCGATCAGCAGGGGTTCGACATGGGTAAAGGTATCGGCCAAGGGGCCGAGATCGTCGCGGATCAACCGGTCCTGAAGCGCGCGGAGCCACGCCTGATAGATCAGCGGCTCGGGCAGGTGTTCGTTCATCTCGCCGTTCCACGCCGCCAGCAGTTGCAGCGCCCGTTGGCGCAGGCGTTCCGGCGTACCTTCGGGTGCTGCCTCGCCCGTGAACCACAGATCGGCCCCGATCAGCGGCAACAGCGAACGGGCGGTGAACGACACGGTATCGAGCTGCGCCTCGATGAAACTTTCGCGGGTATGCACCTCGCGCGTTTTCATCAGCGACAGCCAGCGTTGGATGCGCTGGGTATCGCCCCAATCATAGCTGACATGCAGCGGAAAGGGACGGTCGACCGTCTTGTTGTTGGTGTTGCCCAACAGGCCCGACGGCGGGTTCACCTCGCGCGGGTTGTCCTCATAGGGGAACATGCCCTGCCAGCGGTTCGCCTCGATCCAGCCCGGCTGCGGCATGCGGCCCTTGCTCTGGTTGGCGGGGTCGCGGCGGGGCATCGCCCCCACCATTTGCAGCGCAATGCCGGTCTGGTCGGCCAGCATCAGGTTTTGCGACGGCGCGACGAACAGGCGACCCGCCTCGATTGCCTGATCGACCGTTTTCGACTGCATCAGGCGGATGGCCGAGGTCATCGTGGTGTCACGGTCCGAAAGACCCGTCCACGACAGGGCGGCGACATGGCCACCGGGCGTGATCGAACCGATGTCGTAATGGGTGCCGGGCAGGACGGGGCCGTTGTCGGTCCAGCGCAGGGTGATGGTGACAGGGGGCGCGTCCTTGACCGTGATAATGGATTTGCGGGTCAGAAACGGTTTCCAGCCGGTCGGGGTGCGGTATTCTTCGGTATTGGCGGGATTCACCTCTTCGATGAACAGGTCCTGGTCGTCGAGATAGCTCGAGGTCAGGCCCCAGCCCAGCACGTCGGACCGGCCCACCAGCACGGCAGGAACGCCCGGAATGGTGGCACCGATCACGCCGCCCGATTGCAGTTGCAGCCGCGCCAGATACCACAGCGTCGGCGCGGTAAACCCAAGGTGCGGGTCATTGGCCAGCAGCGACCCGCCCGCCGCCGAACGGTTGGGCGCAGCCGCCCAGGCATTCGACGCACCGGCCATGTCGCGGGCCGGAAAGGGCGACAGCGGGCCAAGATCAGCCATGCGCAGCGGCGCGGTGCTGGGCGAAACCCCCGGCACGAGGCTGGCATAATCAGGCAAAGCCATGACGCCTTGGCCCGGATCGTCGGGCAAGATGTCCTTCAGGCGCGGGGCAGGCAGGACAAGCGACAGACGGGCACGCAGCACCTCGGCTTCCAGTTGCCCCGACAGTTGAAGCGCCATCAGCTTGAGGATGGCAAGCGAATCCGCGGGTTGCCATGCCGCGATCTCGTTCGAGAAGAAAAAGAACTCGGGCGCGCCGCGGCCAAGCGCGTCTTTGTTGACCTGCGCGATCCAAGCATTGACGCCACGGGAATAAGCTTCAAGCGCCGAACGGGTGGCATCGTCCTGCGCGGCAAGCGAGGCCTGTGCAAGGGTGTAAAGATCGAAGCGGCGCGTCAATTCGTCGATCCGCAGGGTGCGGGTGCCGAACACCTCGGACAGGCGGCCCTGCGCGGTGCGGCGCAGCATCGTCATCTGCCACAGCCGGTCTTGGGCATGGGCAAAGCCAAGCGCGAAATAGACATCCGCATCGGTTTTGCCAAAGATATGCGGCACGTTGTCGTTGTTGCGCACCACCTCGACCGGCGCAGAAATGCCGGGCAGGGCGTAATCGGCGGAATAGTCGGGCAGCGAGCGCGACAGGAAGTAATAGCCCACCAGAAGCGCAAGCACCCCGAGGACGATCAGGCCGGTCAACAGGCGCATGAGCCAACGGAAGACGATGTACATCGGGGGCCAGTTCTTTGGGAGGTGTTCTTGACGGCAGGGGTGCGATGGTTTCCTAGTCCAGAACAGGCCGAAGGGCAACGTATCGACGGACAGGTGGGCAGCATGGCGAAACTGGCGTTTTTGGGCTTGGGCGTGATGGGCGGGCCGATGGCTCGGCATCTGGCAGCCAAGGGACATGAAGTGACGGTTTACAACCGCACCGTGGCGCGGGCCGAAGCTTGGGTTGCAGCGCATGGCGGGCGGATTGCGGCCACCCCGCGCGCGGCGGCAGCGGGGGCCGATGTGGTGCTGGCTTGCGTCGGCAACGATGACGATCTGCGGTCGGTCTGCACAGGGCCTGACGGGGCCTTTGCCGGCATGGCCAACGGCGCGCTGTTCGTCGATCACACCACCGTGTCGGCGCAGGTGACCCGAGAGTTGGCGGCAGCGGCAGCGGGGCTTGGCATCGGTTTTGTCGATGCGCCGGTATCGGGCGGGCAGGCCGGTGCCGAAAACGGGGCGCTGTCGGTGATGTGCGGCGGCAGCGCGGACGATTACGCGCGGGCCGAAGCCGTGATCGCCGCCTATGCGCGCGTCTGCAAGCGGCTGGGCGACAGCGGCGCGGGGCAGATTGCCAAGATGATGAACCAGATCTGCATCGCGGGGCTGGTACAGGGCTTGGCCGAGGCGCTGGCCTTTGGCGAAAAGGCCGGTCTGGACGGCGAGGCGGTGGTCGAGGTCATCAGTCAGGGCGCGGCAGGGTCGTGGCAGATGGTCAATCGCCACAAGACCATGCTGGCAGGAAATTTCGACTTCGGCTTTGCCGTGGACTGGATGCGCAAGGATCTGAAGATCTGTCTGGAAACAGCAGACGAGATCGGGGCGAGCCTGCCTGTCACCGCGCTGGTGGACCAGTTCTACAAAGACGTGCAGCAGATGGGTGGCGGGCGCAACGACACGTCAAGCCTGATCCGGCGGCTGCGCAAGGGCTAGATCAACGCCACCCATGCGCGGGCGATGGCAAGGCCCGCCGCATCGGCCCGCGCACCGAAGCGGGCGGCGGCGGTGCTATGGCCTCCGGTGCTCCACCCCGGTTCGAGACGGTCGGTCAGCGGGGCGAATTCGCGCGTCCAGTCGGCCACCATGGGGCGCGAGGCTTCGAAGTGGAATTGCATGCCATATGTGGCACGGCCGATCCGGAAGCACTGGTTTTCCGCCACCGCCGATGTGGCAAGGCGCGTGGCAGGGTCGGGCAGGGTGAAGGTATCGGAATGCCATTGGAAAATCGGAAAGCTGGCAGGCAGGCCCGATAGCACCGCATCGGACTTTGCCTCTTCGCTGCGCGCCACATCGCACCAGCCGAATTCGGGTGCGGTGCCGATAAGATTGTCTGCCCCGAAACCACGGGCAAGGATTTGTGCGCCAAGGCAGATGCCAAGAACCGCGCGGTCGCGTGCAGACGTGTTGTGCATCAGGTGTGCCAAGGCGGGCAGGTAGGGGTGGGTGTCATCCGAACGGGCCGATTGCTCGCCGCCAAAGACCACCAGCGCATCATGTTCGCCCGCCTCGGGCAGGATGCCATCGGCCCAAGGCTTGAACAGGTCGATCCGTGCGGCCTGTTCATGCAGCGCGACACCGACCTGCCCGTGGTGGGTGATGCGGGTATTCTCGACGATGGCGACGCGCATGGTATCCCTTTCGGCTATATGCACAATCTGCATGCAGAGGGCCAACGGGGGCAAGGCTGAAAGCGGGGGGGTGCCCCCCGAAACCGGGGTTTCCACTTGCGCCTTTCGGTTTGTCGTGAAATGGGGAACCGCCAAACGAACACTCCCACGGAGGCGACCCATGGAGATTCGCGAGGCTTTTACCTTTGACGACGTTTTGCTCGTTCCGGCGGCCAGCTCGGTGCTGCCGTCCGAGGCCGACACGTCGACATTCGTGACAAAATCCATCCGCATGAACATTCCGCTTTTGTCGAGCGCCATGGACACGGTGACCGAGGGGCGGATGGCGATTGCCATGGCGCAGGCAGGCGGGATCGGGGTGATCCACCGCAATCTCGACCTCGAAGCGCAGGCGACCGAGGTCCGGCGCGTCAAGCGCTTTGAAAGCGGCGTGGTCTATGCGCCGATCACGCTGACGCCCGACCAGACGCTGGCCGATGCCAAGGTGCTGATGGAACGCTATAACATCACAGGATTCCCCGTTGTCGACGACGCGGGGCGTGTGGTGGGCATCGTGACCAACCGCGACATGCGCTTTGCCAGCGACGACCGCACGCCGGTATCGGTGATGATGTCATCCGAAAACCTGGCCCTGCTGCGCGAACCGGTGGACCGCGACGCCGCCATCAGCCTGATGAAGGCGCGGCGGATCGAAAAGCTTCTGGTAACCGATGGGAAGGGCGTGCTGACGGGCCTTCTGACGCTGAAGGATACCGAAAAGGCCGTGCTGAACCCGCATGCCTGCAAGGACGAAATGGGACGGTTGCGGGTGGCTGCGGCCTCGACCGTGGGCGATGCTGGCTTTGAACGCAGCCGGGCGCTGATCGACGCAGGCGTGGACATGGTGGTGATCGACACCGCGCATGGCCATTCCGAAGGTGTGGCGCGGGCGGTGGAGCGGATCAAGAAATTGTCCAACACCGTGCAGGTCGTGGCCGGCAACGTCGCCACCGCCGCTGCCACGCGCGCGCTGATCGATGCGGGGGCGGATGCTGTCAAGGTGGGTATCGGCCCCGGATCGATCTGCACGACGCGGATCGTGGCGGGTGTCGGCGTCCCGCAGCTGACGGCGATCATGGATTCGGCGCGGGCGGCAGGGGATATTCCGGTCATTGCGGATGGCGGGATCAAATATTCGGGCGATTTCGCCAAGGCCATTGCAGCGGGTGCATCCTGCGCGATGGTGGGGTCGGCCATTGCCGGAACCGACGAATCCCCCGGCGAGGTGATCTTGTGGAACGGGCGTTCGTTCAAGGCCTATCGCGGCATGGGGTCGTTGGGTGCCATGGCGCGGGGATCGGCGGACCGTTATTTCCAGAAGGATGCCGCCAGCGACAAGCTGGTGCCCGAAGGGATCGAGGGGCAGGTTCCCTACAAGGGGTCGGCAGCGGCGGTGATCCACCAGATGGTCGGGGGTTTGCGGGCGGCAATGGGTTACACAGGCTGCGCCACCGTGGCCGAAATGCGTGCCAACTGCCAATTCGTGCGGATCACAGGGGCGGGGCTGAAGGAAAGCCATGTCCATGACGTGCAGATCACCCGCGAAAGCCCGAACTACCGCGTGGGCTGAGAAAGCTTCCAAAACAGTCGCAAAGCCGCGTCGCAGGACGCGGCTTTGTGCTTTTGGTAAAGGGTTCTAGCCGCCGTCGAGCAGGTTTTCGACGCGCCCGATGCCGGAAATCCGCAACACCGTTTCTTCCGCATGGCGGACATCGGCGCGGGTGGCGGCACTTCCGCGCAGATAGATCGTGTCGCCGCGCTGTTCGACGGTGATGCCGCTGGTGTCGAGACCGTCGACCGCTTCCAACGCCTCGGTCGCCGCGACAAGCAGATCGGCGGTTGCGGGGCCTGTGGCTTCGATATCGGCCTCCGGTTCGGGTCTGGGGTCTTCGGCGGGGTAGGGCACGTCGCCCTGCCAGTCGGTGGTTGCGTCGAACTCGCGCCAGCCTTCACGTTCGGGAGCGGCTTCGTCGGCATTGCCGTGGTTCGGATGCATCTGCCCGCGCTGCGCGGGGGGCGGCTGGGTGTCATATCCGGCGGCATCTTGGCGGTTCTCATCGCGTTCGCCTTGCGAGGGCGCGGTTCCGTGGTGGGGTTCCTTGGGGTCTGGCATGGTTTTCCTGCGTTCGAGGCTGTCGACGGCGTGCCTGTCTTTCTGGGAACGGTTGCAGGGGCTGGCGGGTTCCAGTGGTCTTAGGGGAGGCTTTGCATGGAACGCACCGATTTTGACGCCTGGGCTTACAGGATTGCCGCGCGGGCGCGGCTGTTGTGGGTGGATGCGGGAAAGCCCGAGGGAGGGCCCGAGCGTTTCGAGCAACAAGCGCGCGAGTTGCTGGCCATCGAAGAAGTGCCGGATGCAGCGACCAAGCCGGTCAAAAACGACCCGCAGGCAGAGCCGTTGATCGCGGTGGAAAATCAGGGCGAGTTTCCCACGTTGACCGATCAGGGCGAAGAGCAGGCCTATCCGCAGTCGGGCGGGCTGGACTTGCCCAAGGTGCCGCCTGCCGACTAGGGCGCGTGTACGAGGGGGCGTGTCTGGCATCTGACGCGGCGACGCGATAACCTGCCCTTTGCACAAGGGGCAGGTGGATGGCACGCAAGGCATTGATTACCGGAGCAGGCGCCGCGGGAGGCATCGGCATCGCCGTGGCGCGTGCCTTGGGGGCGGCGGGATGTACGCTTGCCATCACCGCTACGACGGGGCGCATCCATGCGCGGGCCGCCGAACTGCTGGCCGAGGGGTTTACGGTCACGGCGCATGTCGCCGACTTGACCGATCCGGTGCAGGTGGCGCGGATCGAGGCCGAGGTGGGGCCGGTCGATATTCTTGTGAACAACGCGGGCATGGGGTCTGTCGGATCGCCTGCCGAACAGGTGGCTTTTCTCGACCTAGACGCCGACCAGTGGCGGCGGGCAATGGATGCCTCGCTGACCACGGCGGTGCTGGTGACGCGGGCTTTTCTGCCCGCCATGTCGGCACGGGGTTGGGGGCGGGTGGTGATGATGGCTTCGGTCACCGGGCCGCTGGTCAGCAATCCGGGAGAATCGGCTTATTCTACGGCAAAGGCCGGTCTGGTCGGGTTGACGCATGCCTTGGCGCTGGAACTCGCCGCGCAGGGTGTGACCGTGAATGCCGTGGCCCCAGGCTGGATCGCGACCGACGCCCTGACCGCGCAAGAGCGGGTCGCGGCGCGAGCGACGCCCCCGGGACGGGCGGGTCGACCTGACGAGGTGGCTGCCGTGGTGGCGTTTCTGGCGTCAGCAGGGGCGTCTTATGTGAATGGTGCGACGTTGGTCGTCGATGGTGGCAACATCTTGCAAGAGCGCAAGGCATGACCCCGGCGGCACGGGCGGCTGCGGCCATCACGGTGCTTGACCGCATCCTGACCGGACAGGCGGCCGAAGTGGCACTGACGAACTGGGGCAGGGCAAGCCGCTATGCCGGATCGGGCGACCGCGCCGCCGTGCGCGATATCGTCTATGATGTCCTGCGGTGCCGCCGGTCTTTTGCTGCGCTTGGCGGCAATGAAGGCGGCTACGGGTTGGTACTGGGCTGGGCGCGCGAAACGGGACAAGAGGCGTTGTTTTCCGGCGAAGGCCATGCACCGCCGTTGCCGCAGGACCACGGGCGCCAGCCCGAGGGATACGAGGCGCTGGATTGTCCCGAATGGCTGGGCCAAGCGCTTTCTGACAGCCTGCGAGACGATTTCGGGCCGGTGATGCTGGCGATGCGACGCAGGGCGCCGGTGTTCTTGCGCGTCAATCTTGCCAAGGCGTCGCGCGGCTTTGCCATTGCTGCGCTGGCCAAGGAGGGTGTCGAGGCACAAGACCACCCTCTTGCCGACACGGCCCTACTGGTGACAGCGGGTGCACGCAAGGTGCATACCAGCGACGCCTACGCCGATGGTCTGGTGGAATTGCAGGATGCGGCCTCGCAAGCGGTGGTGGCGATGCTGCCCCTCTCCGACGGCATGCGGGTTCTGGACCTGTGCGCGGGGGGCGGTGGCAAGACGCTCGCCATGGCGGCGCGGGCAAGGCTGACACTGTTTGCGCACGACGCCGAAGCGCGGCGCATGTCCGACCTGCCTGCCAGGGCCAAGCGGGCGGGCGCGCGCGTCACACTTACGTCGAAGCCGGAAGTGGCGGGGCCGTTCGATCTGGTGCTGGCGGACGTGCCCTGTTCGGGATCAGGGAGCTGGCGACGCGATCCACAGGGGAAATGGGCGCTCGATGCGGCACGGTTATTGGCTTTGCGTCAGTTGCAGACATCTATCCTTGACCGTGCAGCGGCGTTGGTGCGACCGGGCGGTGTGATCGGGTATGCCACCTGTTCGCTGCTGCGGGCCGAGAATTCAGACCAGATTGCAGGGTTTGTATCGCGGCATCCCGACTGGTCGGTCCAAGGGCAGCGGTCATTTACGCCGCTTGAAGGTGGCGACGGATTTTTTGCAGCCATTCTGCGCGCGCCCTGAGCGTTTAACGCCTTGTTAAGGCTTTGACCGCATACATTGCCCAAGAGCAGGAGGCGCAATGCGGGCGGGCGGCAGAGGGGTTTCGGGCCGGATCGGTGTGTTGGCGGGTGTGCTTGCCGCGCTTTGGCTTGCGTTACTGGCCATGTCACCCCATAGCCATGCAACTGCACTGGTCTTTGCCGCGACGGGGGCGATGCTGGCCCTGCCGTTGTTTTGGATGGTGCAGCGGGCATGGCGGGGAAGGGGTTTGAATTGGCCCCAGTTCAGCTTTCCCCGCAAGCTGTGGGGCAGGCCACAAGCGCCGCAGTTCGAAAGTCTTCCCGTCGCCTTGCTGCGCTTTTCCGAAGACGGTGCCTTGATTGCCGCAAATGCCGCGGCGCGGGCGCTGATCGGTGTGGCGGGGGCGCGGCCGATGGCGCATGAGTTGTTCGAGGATCTCGGGCGTCCGGTGGCCGAATGGCTGCGCGATGTGGCGACAGGTCGCCATCCTGGCGGGACAGAAGTGCTGCGCCTGCGCCACGGCAACGACGGCGAGCGTTTTGCGCAGGTGACGGCGCAACGTCTGGGCGAGGCCGAGGTGCTGGCCGTGTTGCAGGACGCAACCGCGATGAAGCGGCTCGAGGCGCAGATGGTCCAAAGCCAGAAGATGCAGGCCATCGGCCAGCTTGCAGGTGGAATCGCGCATGATTTCAACAACCTGCTGACTGCGATTACGGGCCATTGCGATCTTTTGATGTTGCGGCACCCTCCGGATGATCTGGACCATGTAGATCTGCAGCAAATCCAGCAGAACGCCTATCGCGCCGGTGCGCTCGTGCGGCAGCTTCTGGCGTTTTCGCGCAAGCAAACCATGGTGCCGGAACGGATCGATCTTGCCGAAGCGCTTGGCGAATTGACCCATTTGCTTAACCGGTTGCTGGGCGGGGCCGTGCGGCTGGATCTTGACCACGCGCCGGTGCCTGTGGTGCTGCGGGCCGACAAGCGCCAGTTCGAACAGGTCATCATAAATCTGGCGGTGAATGCGCGTGATGCGATGCCGGCGGGCGGTATTTTGCGCATCAAGACCGAGCTTGTGACGCTTGACCAACCCGCGCGGCACGACCGCGTCGAGGTGCCGCGGGGCAGCTATGCCGTGATCCGGCTGGCCGACAGTGGCACGGGTATCGCGCCCGATGTCCTGGACAAGATATTCGAGCCGTTCTTCACCACCAAGCGCGCGGGTGAGGGGACGGGGCTTGGGCTGTCGACGGTCTATGGCATCGTCAAGCAATCCGGCGGCTATATCTTCGTCGACTCGACGCCGGGGGTGGGTACCGAATTCAGCCTGTGGTTTCCAGCCACCGCCGACCCCGTTCCCCGCCCCGCCGTGACAGCGCCACGCCCAACCCGCCGCACCGCTCAGGGCGCGGTGCTTCTGGTCGAGGACGAAGCGCCGGTCAGGGCATTTGCCGCCCGCGCCCTGCGCCTGCGCGGGCTGACGGTGATCGAGGCTGATAGCGGCGAGCAGGCGCTCAGCGTCCTGTCGCAACCCATCAACATCGATCTGTTCATCACTGATGTGAAGCTGCCCGGAATTGACGGCCCGGGATGGGTGCGGCAAGCCCTCGAGACGCGGCCCGGAACCCCTGTGGTTTTCATGTCGGGCTATGCAGCCGAGGCACCGTCAGAGGCGCAGGCGCGGATTGCCAATTCGGTATTCTTGGCCAAGCCCTTCTCGCTGGCCGATCTGGCCGATACCGTTGCCGGACATTTGCCGCAAAAGAGGACCGCTCAACCGGACGAGGCTTTGAGCGTGTCGTAAAGCGCGAAGTCACGCGACGCCGCCTTGCGAAGCCGCATCTCGGTTGCAGGAGCAAGGTCGAGCGTGCCCGGCGGCGAGACATTCAAGCGCGGCAGGGTGATCGCGCAGTTCAGCCGTGTTTCGAGGAAATGGACGAAAGTGTCGATTTCCTCATAGCGAAACAAGCGGTCGACGCCCTTGTCTCCCTTGGGTTGCAGAAAGCGCGCCTGACTGCCGACTGCCGCGAATTCAGGCTGCGGATCGTCGCACCAGGCGTTGACGAAGCGATCAAATCCCATGCCGGCGGTGGTCTTGGCAGGGTCGGTCACTTCGTCGCGCTGCCGGTAGCGGAACCACGATCCAAGCCAATCGCGCGGTTCGCGCATCAGGGCGACGACGGTGAAGCTGTGGCCCGACGTTGCTTCGAGATAGGGACCGATGAAACGGTGGAAGCGTTGTACCGGCGTGTGCTTCAGCACGGGCGGTCGCAAAACCGGCAGGGTGGCCAAAGATTCAAGCGCGGCCTCGATCGCGGTCGATCCCGTCTTGGGGGTGGCCAGAACGACCAGTCGGTGTTCCCAGAAGACAAGCATTTCGCGGCACCCCCCAAATTCACACGCCCTGATTACACGTGGGCACCCGTTTAAACCAAGCCTTAACCAATCGATTCCATGGTGAAAGGGCGAGAAACCATTTGCTATGTTCCCGTTTTGTCCTCATAACCATGAGAACACTTGGGGAACAAGCGCAACGATTGCCGCCCGGTCGCGGCTGTGGGATATAGGGAGACGGAACATGTCGACAGCGACACTCCTCGATTTGAACGGAAAGCGCGAAATGGACAAGCAGAAGGCGCTGGAAAGCGCACTGGCGCAGATCGAACGGCAGTTCGGCAAGGGCTCGATCATGAAACTGGGGGAAAACAACCCCATCATGGATATCGAAGCAACCTCGACCGGATCGCTAGGCCTCGACATCGCGCTGGGAATCGGTGGCCTGCCCAAGGGCCGGATCATCGAAATTTACGGGCCGGAATCGTCGGGCAAAACCACCCTGACACTGCATGTCGTGGCTGAAGAGCAAAAGAAGGGCGGCGTTTGCGCCTTTGTCGATGCCGAACATGCGCTCGACCCGCAATATGCCAAGAAACTCGGCGTCAATCTGAACGAATTGCTGATCTCGCAGCCCGACACGGGCGAACAGGCGCTGGAAATCGTCGATACGCTGGTGCGGTCGGGGGCGGTCAGTCTGATCGTGGTCGACTCGGTCGCGGCCCTGACGCCGAAGTCCGAGATCGAGGGCGACATGGGCGATGCTCAGGTCGGCGCGCAGGCCCGTTTGATGAGCCAGGCGATGCGCAAGCTGACAGCGAGCATCGGGCGCAGCAACTGCATGGTGATCTTCATCAACCAGATCCGCATGAAGATCGGCGTGATGTTCGGCAGCCCCGAGACAACGACGGGCGGCAACGCGCTGAAATTCTACGCCTCGGTCCGTCTTGATATCCGCCGCATCGGCGCGATCAAGGAAAAGGACGATGTGGTCGGCAACGCAACCCGTGTGAAGGTGGTCAAGAACAAGGTGGCCCCGCCCTTCAAGCAGGTGGAATTCGACATCATGTATGGCGAAGGGATTTCCAAGACGGGCGAGTTGGTCGATATCGGGGTCAAGGCCGGTGTCGTCGAGAAGTCTGGTTCGTGGTATTCTTATGGCGACGAACGGATCGGGCAGGGGCGCGAGAATGCCAAGCAGTTTCTCAAGCAAAACCCCGTGATCGCGCAAGAGATCGAAGACAAGATCCGTGCCGCCAACGGGCTGGACTTCCTGATGGCCGAAACCGATGGCGAAACCGATGTCGTCGATATGTGAGCTTTGACCGAACGGTCGGAAACCGGGCCGGAACCGCAGGGTTCCGGCCTTTTTTCACGGCACCTGCCCGCAGCGGTGGACAGGGACGCGTGGCAGGGCTAATTGGGGGTCCGAAAACCGGCTTTCCGCCTTTTGAAAGGGCACTTTTGGCATGGCGTCGCTGAACGATATCCGCTCGACCTTCCTCGATTTTTTCCAGCGCAACGGTCACCGCGTGGTGGACAGCTCGCCGCTTGTTCCGCGCAACGATCCGACGCTGATGTTTGCCAATTCGGGGATGGTCCAGTTCAAGAATTGCTTCACCGGCGTCGAGACGCGCGATTACAAACGGGCAACCACGGCGCAGAAATGCGTGCGGGCGGGTGGCAAGCACAATGACCTCGACAATGTGGGCTATACCGCGCGGCACCATACGTTCTTTGAAATGCTGGGAAACTTCAGCTTCGGCGATTACTTCAAGGCCGATGCCATCGCCTTTTCGTGGGAATTGCTGACCAAGGATTTCGCGATCGACCCGAAGAAGCTGTGCGTTACGGTCTACCATACCGATGACGAGGCGGCGGGACTGTGGAAGAAAGTGGCAGGGCTAGACGATGCCCGCATCATCCGCATACCCACCGACGACAACTTCTGGCGGATGGGGCCAACCGGCCCCTGCGGTCCCTGCACCGAGATTTTCTATGACCACGGCGACCATATCTGGGGCGGCCCTCCGGGCAGCAAGGACGAAGATGGCGACCGCTTCATCGAGATCTGGAACAACGTGTTCATGCAGAACGAGCAGTTCGCCGATGGCACGATGCGCCCGCTCGACATGCAGTCGATCGACACCGGCATGGGGCTAGAACGGATCGGCGCATTGTTGCAAGGCAAGCACGACAACTACGATACAGACCTGATGCGCAGCCTGATCGAGGCCAGCGCCCATGCCACCAGCAACGACCCCGATGGCCCCGGCAAGGTGCATCACCGCGTGATCGCCGACCATCTGCGGTCGACCAGTTTCCTGATTGCCGATGGCGTGATGCCGTCGAACGAAGGGCGCGGCTACGTGCTGCGCCGCATCATGCGCCGCGCGATGCGGCATGCGCATATGCTGGGCGCGCAGGATCCGGTCATGTTCCGTCTGGTTCCCGCGCTGGTGCGCCAGATGGGCGCGGCCTATCCCGAACTGGTGCGGGCGCAATCGCTGATCGAAGAGACGCTGCGGCTGGAAGAAACACGGTTCAAACAGACGCTCGACCGTGGCCTGAAGCTGCTCGACGACGAATTGGCGCGCTTGCCGGAAGGCGGGGCGTTGCCGGGGGCGGCGGCGTTCAAGCTTTATGATACATATGGCTTCCCGCTGGACCTGACGCAGGACGCGTTGCGCGAAAAGGGCCGTGCCGTCGATGTGGCAGGTTTCGACGTGGCAATGGCCGAACAGAAGACCAAGGCCCGCGCGGCATGGTCGGGCACGGGCGAAGCCAAGGATGCGAAGATCTGGTACGAACTTGCCGAAGCGCACGGCGTATCGGAATTCCTTGGCTATGACACCGAATCCGCCGAGGGCGTGGTAAACGCGCTGGTCCGGGACGGCGCAGAGATTGCCGAGGCTGCGACGGGAAGCACGGTTCAGATCGTGGTGAACCAGACGCCTTTCTATGCGGAATCGGGTGGTCAGGTTGGCGATGCAGGTTGGGTGCGGACGGAAACCGGGCTTGCCCATGTGACCGATACCAAGAAATCGGCGGGCGTGTTCATCCATGTGGCCGAAGTCGTCGAAGGGCGCATCGTCAAGGGCCAGCCCGCCAAGCTGGAGGTTGACCACAAGCGCCGCGGCGCGATCCGCGCCAACCATTCGGCCACGCACTTGCTGCACGAGGCGCTGCGGCGGGCGTTGGGCGACCATGTCGCACAGCGCGGGTCGCTGAATGCGCCTGACCGTCTGCGCTTTGACTTTAGTCACGGCGCTGGGATGAGTGCGACCGAGATCGCTTCGGTCGAAGCCGAGGTGAACGACTACGTGCGCCAGAACACGGCTGTTGAAACGCGGATCATGACGCCCGACGATGCGCGGGCCTTGGGGGCGCAGGCGCTGTTCGGAGAAAAATATGGCGACGAGGTGCGGGTGGTGTCGATGGGCACGCTCGACGGGTCGGGCAAGGGGGCGGATCAGCGGACCTATAGCCTAGAGCTGTGTGGCGGAACGCATGTGGTCCGTACCGGCGATATCGGGGCCTTTGTGCTGCTTGCCGAAAGCGCGTCTTCGGCGGGTGTTCGGCGGATCGAGGCGCTGACGGGTCAGGCGGCGCTTGACCATCTGCGGGCGCAGGATGCGCGTCTGGCAGATGTGGCGGCGGTGCTCAAGGCGTCACCGGCCGAGGTGGTGGACCGCGTCAAGGTGCTGGCCGAAGAACGCCGCGCCCTTATGAACGAGGTTGCGCAATTGCGGCGCGAGGTCGCCATGGGCGGCAAGGCGGCTGGACCCGAGGCAAAAGAGATCGGCGGGGTCAAGTTCATTGCGCAGGTGCTGACAGGCGTGTCAGGCAAGGATTTGCCCGCGTTGATCGACGAGATGAAGGCGCGGCTCGGGTCGGGCGCAGTGCTGCTGATCGCAGATACCGGCGCAAAGCCGGCGGTGGCGGCCGGGGTGACGGCGGACCTGACGGGGCGCATCAGCGCCGTGTCGCTGGTCAAGGCAGCAGCCGAGGCAATGGGCGGCAAGGGCGGCGGTGGCCGTCCCGACATGGCCCAAGCGGGCGGGGCGGATATCGCCGGTGCCGAAGCCGCGATCAAGGCGGCCGAAGCCGTGCTGAAGGGTTAGGCCATGCCGACAGCTTTGTGGATTGCCCATGTGCATGTCACCGACGCCGAGGCTTACGGGCGCTATGCGGCGGGGGCCGGTCCGGCCATCGCAGCGCATGGTGGGGTGTTTCTGGCCCGTGGCGGGCGCTATGTTCAGCTTGAAGGCAATGACCGCGCGCGCAATGTCGTGGCGCGGTTTCCCAGCCTGGAAGCGGCGGTGGCCTGCTACAATTCGGCCGAATATCAGGCCGCACTTGCCCATGCAAAGGGCGCGTCGGTGCGCGACCTGATGGTTGTCGAAGAGATCGGCTGAGCCGACACTGTTTTCGCAGTGTCCTGTCCCGGTGCGGTTCTTCCGCGGCGGCTGAGGCGGGTGTTGACGGCTTCGTTACAATCGTTAATTCTTCGCCCGTCAATTCTTCGGTTCCATCGCGAGTTTCGTTGTTGCTGCACAGACACCGAAACTGCGAGGACCGCCCCGAATGGCCGCTGCCTTTCCCGACTGGAACGATCTGCGTGATGTGCTTCTGATTTCCGAGGCGGGCACGCTATCGGCGGCAGCGCGGGCGGCGGGGGTCAGCCAATCGACCATGTCGCGCAGGCTTGCCGCGATCGAGGCGATGGGACAGCCGGTCTTTTTGCGCGACGAGCAGGGGCGGATGACTCCCAACGCGCGTGGGCGCGAGATGGGTGACGCCGCGCGCGAGATGCAGGCGGTTTATGACAGGTTGCGCCAAAAGCTGACCGATGCTCCGCCGCCGCTGCGCATTGCCGCCTGCGACGTGTCGGCGCGGGTGTTCCTGTCGCCTGCTTTGCCGATCTGGGCCGGAAGGGCGGGAAGCCCCGCTGCGCTTTCGGTGGTCGACGACGCGCGCGGGTTTGCGGATTTCGATCTTGTCGTCGGCCCGATGTCGGCTGCGCCGGAGCATTGCGTCGGGCAGTTCATCGGCAGGCTGGATTGGGGGCTTTACGTCTCGCCGGTCTATGCTGCGGCAAACCGTATACGCGGCAGGCTCGACACGCTGGAGGGGCATGCGGTCATTCGCGGCGCAGGTGCGCTGGCCGAAACGGCTGCCTATCACTGGCTGTTGCGTCAGGGGGGCGTGGTGGCATTACTGGCAACCAGCACGGAGGCAATGATCGAGGGCTGCGCGGCGGGTATGGGCGTGGCGCTGTTGCCGGTCGCCATGGCAGAAACCGATGCACGGCTGCTGCCGGTGGACGGGCCAAGACCGGGGGCAAGCGAGGTTTGGGCGATTGCCGATGCGAAGCGGGCTGATGCGCCGCAGGTAGCGGCATTTCTGCGGTGGGCGCGCAACCACTTTCGCAATCACGCGCCCAAGGAACGTCGGGCCGGTTAGGACGCCTTGGCCGAGCGCTTGCGCTCGTGCGGGTCAAGGTAGCGTTTGCGCATCCGCACCGATTTCGGGGTCACTTCGACCAATTCGTCATCGTCGATATAGGCGATGCACTGTTCCAGCGACAGTTTGACCGGTGTTGTCAGGCGCACGGCTTCATCGGTGCCCGAGGCGCGCACGTTGGTAAGCTGCTTGCCCTTGAGCGGGTTCACCTCGAGGTCGTTGTCGCGGCTGTGTTCGCCGATGATCATGCCAGTATAGACCGGTTCCTGAACGCCGATGAAGAAGTGGCCACGGTCTTCCAGTTTCCACATCGCATAAGCGACAGAGATGCCAGATTCCATAGAGATCAGAACACCTTGACGGCGGCCTTCGATCGCGCCCTTGTGCGGGGTCCAGCCGTGGAACACGCGGTTGAGAACGCCGGTGCCGCGCGTATCGGTCATGAACTGGCCATGATAGCCGATCAGACCGCGCGAGGGGACATGGGCGATGATGCGGGTTTTCCCCACCCCTGCCGGTTTCATTTCCAGCAGATCGCCCTTGCGCGGGCCGGTCAGCTTTTCGATTACAGGGCCGGTATATTCGTCGTCGACGTCGATGGTGACTTCTTCGACAGGCTCATGGCGCACGCCGTCGATTTCCTGGAACAGCACGCGGGGGCGGCTGATGGACAGCTCGAACCCTTCGCGGCGCATGTTCTCGATCAACACGCCCATCTGGAGTTCGCCGCGACCGGCAACCTCGAAGGCGTCGCCGCCGGGGGTGTCGGTCACTTTGATTGCGACGTTGATTTCGGCTTCCCGCATCAGTCGTTCGCGGATCACGCGGGATTGCACCTTGGTGCCTTCCTTGCCGGCGAGGGGCGAGTCGTTGATGCCGAAGGTGATCGAGATGGTCGGCGGGTCGATGGGCTGGGCGGGAAGGGCGGTGTCGATTTCCAGCGCGCAGAGCGTATCGGCCACGGTGGCCTTGGTCATGCCTGCGAGGGTGACGATATCGCCTGCTTCGGCAGCGTCGATCGGCGTCATGACGAGGCCGCGGTAAGCCAGAACCTTGGACACGCGGAACTGTTCGAGCCGTTCGCCATCGCGCGACAGGGCCTTGATGGTTTCACCGGCACGCAGGGTGCCTGCCTCGACCCGGCCGGTCAGGATGCGGCCGATGAACGGGTCGGCCGACAGCGTGGTGGCCAGCATCTGGAAGGGTTCGGCGCGGCGGGCAATCTGCTTGGGTTCGGGGACGTGCTTGATGACCATTTCATAAAGCGCGGTCAGATCCTTGCGCGGACCGTCAAGTTCGTTATCGGCCCAGCCGTTGCGGCCCGACGCATAAAGTACAGGAAAATCAAGCTGATCGTCATCGGCGCCGAGGTTGGCGAAGAGGTCGAACACCTCGTTCAGCGCGCGCGAGGGTTCGGCGTCGTGCTTGTCGACCTTGTTGAGCACCACGATGGGCCGCAGGCCGAGGGCGAGGGCTTTGGAGGTGACGAATTTGGTTTGCGGCATCGGGCCTTCGGCGGCGTCGACCAGCAGCACCACACCATCGACCATCGACAGGATGCGTTCCACCTCGCCGCCGAAATCGGCGTGGCCGGGGGTGTCGACGATGTTAATGCGTGCGCCGCCCCATTCGAGGCTGGTGCATTTGGCAAGGATGGTGATGCCGCGTTCGCGTTCGATGTCGTTGCTGTCCATGGCACGTTCGGCAACGGCCTGGTTGTCGCGGAACGAGCCGGACTGTTTCAGCAATTCGTCGACAAGGGTGGTCTTGCCATGGTCGACGTGGGCGATGATGGCAATGTTGCGAAGCTCCATCGGGGAGGTCTCTTTCAAAATCTATGGTTCGCGCGGGCCATAGCCCGAATTGGCCGGAAAGGCCAGAGAAACCTTGCTGCGGCTGCGAAAGGAGGGCGAGAGGCCCGAGTGCGCGATGCAGGACCGATGCACAGACGATGCAGACGGCGCGCGCGCTACGTTAGCTTTTTGGTGATGGTTGAAAAGGGAAGGGCCGGAGTTTCCTCCGGCCCCTTCGTCACTTTCAGCCTGCGAGCGCCTTGTTCAGGTATTCGTCGACCTTCTCGAGATAGCCGATGGTGGTCAGCCATTTCTGGTCGGGGCCGACGAGCAGGGCGAGGTCTTTGGTCATCCAGCCGTCTTCGACAGTGTCGACCGTCACCTTTTCCAGCGTGGTGGCGAAGCGCATCAGCGCATCGTTGTTGTCGAGTTTGGCGCGATGCTTCAACCCGCCGGTCCAAGCGAAGATCGAGGCGATGGAGTTCGTCGAGGTCGCCTTGCCCTTTTGGTGTTCGCGGTAGTGGCGGGTCACGGTGCCATGGGCGGCTTCGGCTTCGACGATCTTGCCATCGGGGGTCATCAACACGCTCGTCATCAGGCCGAGCGAGCCGAAGCCCTGCGCGACCGTGTCGGACTGCACATCGCCGTCGTAATTCTTGCAGGCCCAGACATAGCCGCCCGACCATTTCATGGCCGAGGCGACCATATCGTCGATCAGGCGGTGTTCGTAGTGGATGCCTTTGGCCTTGAACTGCTCTTCGAATTCCTCGGCATAGACCTTGGCGAAGATGTCCTTGAAGCGGCCGTCATAGGCCTTGAGGATGGTGTTCTTGGTCGAGAGATACACCGGCCAGCCCTTGAGCAGGCCGTAGTTCATCGAGGACCGCGCGAAATCGTGGATCGAATCGTCGAGGTTGTACATGCCCATGAACACACCCGAGGACGGGGCGTTGTAGACCTCGCGCTCGATCACGGTGCCGTCTTCGCCGACGAATTTCATCGTCAACTTGCCCGCGCCGGGGAAGCGGAAATCGGTGGCTTTGTACTGGTCGCCAAAGGCGTGGCGGCCGACGACGATGGGTTGGGTCCAGCCCGGAACGAGGCGGGGGACGTTCTTGCAGATGATCGGTTCGCGGAAGATCACGCCGCCGAGGATGTTGCGGATGGTGCCGTTGGGCGATTTCCACATCTGTTTGAGGTTGAATTCCTCGACCCGCTGTTCGTCGGGGGTGATGGTGGCGCATTTGACGCCGACACCGTGTTCCTTGATCGCCATGGCGGCGTCGATGGTGATCTGGTCGGCGGTGCGGTCACGCTCCTCGATCCCGAGGTCGTAGTATTTCAGGTCGATGTCGAGATAGGGCAGGATGAGTTTCTGCTTGATGAAGTCCCAGATGATCCGGGTCATCTCGTCGCCGTCGAGTTCGACGACGGGGTTTGCCACCTTGATTTTGGTCATGTCCGGCCCCTTTGGAAATTGGATTCGCTGGGGCGCGTCTTAGCCGAAAACGGCGGGCTTGGGAAGCGTTGTATGCAACGGCATACCGAAATGCCGCAGCGGAGGCGGTGAAGCATCGTCAGAGGTCCGGCGTAATCCTGCGGTGAGGGCCGTCTGCTCTGATTGAGCAAATGGTCGTAAGGCAT
>JBBAUB010000016.1:0-73357 GCA_040398445.1 Gemmobacter sp.
AAGCGTAGCGGAAAACTCCAGCCTCAAACGGTCCAGTTTGCAGGGATCAGATCAACGGTCCGTCACCAGCCTTACGGCTTCGATCTTGAACTCACGGCTGAACTTCCGTCTCGTCATTCCACTCTCCAGTTCCTTGGTCACGATCTTATCTTCGTGTCCACGAAACCGGCAGCAGGTCAAACTGACCTGCTGGCAGACGAAGCTGACCGGCGAAACACTTGGGAGAAGGCTAAAGAGCTCGCGACACTCCTTTCCAGCCCGGGCGGACTTGATATTTTTGCCAAAAATGTCCAGCAGAACAGCCTGACAAATCGGTACATGAGAGAAGCCGAGGGCAGTCTGCGCCTCGCCCGCAAGGCGTGGATCCTGTCGGAACGTGATCGTTTGGTGCGGAAAAGACGAACGGTCGGATCAGGAAGGAGGCATAACAGCCATTTTTACGAAACGAACCTATTTACAACCCTTGATTGTAAATAGCAGCCAAACCCCCGATAAAGCCTCATCGCTAACTCCTCCATGAGCAGATTCTCGTTGCGCCAATAGACAAATCCCATCCACCAGATGCAGGGACTTACCACCTTGGCGGGACCGAAGCCGTCAAAGGGCCGATAGGTACCGCGCAACAGAATCACGGAGCGACAAGTGATCCTCGCCCGCCTTTCTGCATCTTGCCCGAAACCCCTCGCGGTCGGCCAGAACGCTGCGACTGACCCAGTTTACGATATCGCCGAGGTTGCGTCCGTCACTGGGGAAGAACACGCCGGCATCGATAAGCGGTTGCGTATTTCCGATCCCAGGCGACCCGACGACCGGAACACCGGACAGCAGGTAATCGCCCAGCTTGATCGGCGCGACACCCTGGGTCGAAAACATAGCCTTGCGAAATGACAGTCCGACATCACAGCCCGAGAGGCGCTTCGTAATGTCATGGGGGGATATTCTTTCGATAGATATCCAATCGGCATTGGTTAGACTTTTGCCCTCGATCGTTGTTTTAAATTGGTCGTGGTCGGCCGAAAAGACCTGAAACTTGAGATTGGCATGCCGCGACCGCAGCGCCAGAGCGACATCAAGCATGGTGTCCGGGCATTATTGCGGCCCGATCGTTCCGATATATCCGACGACCGGTCCATTTCTTTCAGTTGGCTCGACAATTTTTTCTAGCGGAACCATTCTGCGGCCATTGGTGACGACGCGGAATTTGGCAGGGTCCGTACCGGAACCTGCGCGGGCCAGAAGGATGCTGATTGCGGCATCCGTCCGCGTCAAAACAATATCGGCAACACGCACCATCTGGGCCTCGACATCCCTTAAGATACGATACGATATACTCTTGGGGGATAAGCCTGCAAAATCGACCCGCTCATCTGCCACAAAGCCGTCAGCATCGAAAATGATCCGAAGCGCAGGTTGATTGCGCATCGAAAGCGTGGCAATCGCAGGCATAAGGCTGCGCGGCATCAGCGTGTCGATTTTCCAGTCACGGATTGCAGCGCCGATATGCCGCGCCCCCCGTACCGCAGACAGAAACGGACCCGCCGGTCCTAGCCGCCGAGAAATTTTCACCGACCGATAGGGAATTTGTGCCGCCCGACAGAAAGAGGCGGTTGATTCAATCTGCTCGCTGCTGCCCCACGTGAACTGCAGGATATGAAAATTGTGCCCGTGTTCGGCAAGTTCGTCAAAAATAGGCAGGAAAAGACCTTCCAGATAGCTGGTATTTGGCCCGTCCCACGTGATGAATAGGCAATTTGCCATAATGTGACCCAACTAAAACAGGCAAATGGATTCTTTAATTTCCGCGAAAATATTAAGAAGACACATGCGCACTCCAAAAACAACAAAATGACTACACAGCAGTATACATCGACACTTTCACAGTCAAGGCACTAGGTTCGTTTCTGCGAGTCGGAAACAGATTATAACCCTGACTGACGACTGCCGCGCATTGCATACGAATCCTGCTTCAACACTATAGCCTGCATGGATCGACATCCCGTGCACATTGACACAGATCGCACGCCGACCCATATGTTTCACCGCTTACGATGCCTGAATCGGTCGCCATGGTCTTGTCGGGCAAAGACAATCCTGCAATTTTATGATGACCACGGATCGGGCAGAATGACGACGCAAGGGACTGACATGCCGCAACCGGGCCGACTTCGCATCTCGATCGCGATGTGCACCTATAACGGCGCGCGGTTTCTGCCAGAACAACTGGCAAGCTTTGCGGCGCAGGAACGCTTGCCTGACGAGCTTGTGGTTTGCGACGACGGGTCCACTGATGCCACGATGGAAATTCTGCAGGACTTTGCTGCCACTGCCCTTTTTGAAGTAAGGGTCGAGCGCAATCCGCAAAACCTCGGCTTTGTCCGGAATTTCGAAAAGACCCTGTCGCTTTGCACCGGTGATATCGTTTTCCTGAGCGATCAGGATGATGTCTGATTGCCGGCCAAACTGGGCCGGGTCGAAGCCGAGTTTCTGTCCGATCCGACGGCGATGCTGACAATCAACGACATGACCATCACCGATACGGAACTTGCACATAGCAACGTGACGCTCATGCAAAACGCAGCGCGCGCGGGCCTGGGTAACACCGCGTTCGCCTTTGGTTACGGGTTGGCCATCCGCAGGCCGCTGCTTTCCGTGCTCCTGCCCTTTCCCCCGGTCATGCCCCCTGGTCACGATTTGTGGATCAGTGAAATCGCGACGACGCTGGGGGTAAAGCGCGTCATTGCCGAGCCCTTGCAGCTTTACCGCCGGCATGGACGAAACGAGTCGCAGGCCTTCTTCAGCATCCCTGACCGCCTGGGCGTGCTTGCGGTGCTTGGGCAGTTCCAGCTTTCCTCGCCACTAAGCGGGTGGGATCTGCATTTTGACATGATCGCCGGCACCAGAACCCTGCTGGAGCAGCGGCGACAAGACATCGAAGCCATCGGTCTTGGTCCGAACCTTGCACATGGTTTTGCGATTCTGGATCGGCGCGAAACTGTCATTCGAACGCGCGTCGCCCTGTTGCAGAAATCGCGGCGCAAACGTCTGTTCGGCGTCCTGTCATTCTGGCGAGCAGGCCACTATCGCAACTTTTCCGGCTGGAAAAGAGCCCTGAAGGACTTGATCCGCCCATGACCAAGGCCGCATCACAAAACCGCGGCCGCGTGCTTCATGTTCTGACAGCGCTGGATTACGGCGGGGTAGAATCGCAGATGCGGCTGATTGCTGCCAATGCGTCCAGCTCAGGCTGGGATCGTGCCTTTTGCGCCATCGGGCCGGGGGGCGCAAGTCTTGCGGCGTTGCATGCGATGGGGGTCGAGGCCTGCGCCCTTGGCCGTCCTGTGCGTATTCCCTCGGTCCGTGCGCTATGGGCGCTGTGGCGGCATATTCGGCAGCTAAAGCCCGATGTGGTGCATTTGCACGGGGCAGAGGCGAACTTTCACGGTGTGCTTGCGGCACGATTGGCCGGTGTCGCGGTCGTCATCGCCGAAGAAGTCGGAATTCCTGCCCATTCCTCAAAGGCGCGCAAGATTTTCGCATGGATTTATCGTCGCTGCGAACGTGTTGTTGCGATTTCAGCGGCGGTCAAAGACAGCATCGTCGCCCAAGGTGAGGCGGCCGATTGCGATATCGAGGTGATCCACAATCCGTTCCAGCCGCAGCCCTTCAAGCCGTTTCCCGCTCGGAACGATGGCCTCGAACTCGGCTTTGTCGGCCGGCTCGAGCCTGTAAAGAACCCGACGGCTGCAATCGATGCCATAGCCTTGCTACGCGATCGTGGCATTGATGCACGCTTGCGCATCGTCGGTGACGGAAGCCAGCGCCCGCTGCTGGAACGGCGGATCGCGGCCTTAGGCCTTGGGCCTTTCGTCCGGCTCGACGGGTTCCAGCCGGACCCCTTCGAAAAGCTGGCCGGTTGCCACATCTACCTGCAACCATCCCTGACCGAAGGTTTCGGCCTTGCCATTTGCGAAGCGATGTCGGCCGGTATTCCCGTGATCGCTTCGGCGGTTGGCGGTGCGCCCGAAATCATCACCCATGGCAGGACGGGCTGGCTGATCGCCACGCCCGATGCGCGGGTCTTGGCTGACCGGATTGCCGAAGTTGCTGCGCTTGACGATGCAACGCTTTCCGCCGTTGCCGTGGCGGCCAGGGATCATGTCAACACGTCCTTTGGCGCACATGTCTATATGCAACGCTGTGATGACCTTTACCGACGGCTGACCGACCGGACGTGACCGCAGGACAGGCAGGTTCGTGCATCTGCGGCGGACGACGAAAGATAACTGACGCAGATATCCGGCCCGTGACCGCCCCGCCCCCCGTCAAACCCGCACCTGCGCCAAGGCACGTGCCAGCAACTCTGACGCACTGGCTTTGCCCGAAGTCTCGACATAAACCCGCAATTCCGGCGCGTTGCCCGACGCGCGGATGTGCACGCAGGCGCCGCAGTCCGACCAGATGCGCATCCCGTCGCTCGCGTCCCAGCGCGCGGCCGTCAGGCCAAGCGTCGCCATGAAGGCCGCGCGCTCGGTTGCATCGGCCAATCGCCCGACAAGCCGCAGCGACAGTGCTGTGTCGAAATTCTCGATCCGGTCCGCCATCGTCACCCGTGGCGGTTCTTGCGCGATGCGGTCCGACAGGCGCCCTGCCTTGCGGCCCTCGACCAGAACGGCGACCAGCGGCAGCAGGCTGTCGCGCGTCATCAAGCCCGCCAGCGGCCCCTGAAGCTGCGCGTCGAACCCCAGAAGAAAGCCGCCATTCGCCTCGTAGCCCGCAACGCGCCCGCCAACCTGCGCCATCGCCGCGATCACGAAGGGCGAGCCGACCTTGGTTCTGACCACGCTTGCGAAATGCCCGCACAGTTCGGCACCGCTATTTGACGTGACGGGCGTCACCACCGTCTCTGCCCCCACGGCGCGGGCGGTGATCTGGCCCAATATATCGCCGGCAATCACCTCGCCGCGATCATCGGCCAAAAGCGGGCGGTCGCCGTCACCATCGGTCGATACCAGCGCGTCCAGCCGCTCTGCCGCGACCCATGCCGCGATCTGCCGGCGCGCCTCGGCAGATACCGCCTCGGTATCGACCGGAACGAAGGTATCGACCCGCCCGACCTCGACGACATCCGCCCCCAAGGCGCGCAAGGCCGCGCCCAGCAGATCGCGGCTGACCGCGCTATGCGCCCAAACGCCAACCCGCAGTCCACCAAGCGCACTGGGACCGAAGCCCGAGACGTAGCGGGCAACCCAATCCGCCCCCGCCGTCATATCGACGCAAAGCCGCCCGTGTCCGCAGCCATCGGGCACCGTCCGGTCAATCTGTGCAAGGATCGCCGCCTCGTCCGCCTTGGTGATCTCGCCCGAGGGTACATAGAACTTCAGCCCGTTGCGATCCGCCGGAATGTGGCTGCCCGTCACCATCACGGCCGCAGCCCCGGCCTGCATGGCGGCCAGCGCCAGCGCAGGCGTCGGCACCTCGCCGCAATCTGTTACGTCCACGCCCCGTTCCAGCGCGGCCCGAACCACCACGTCCGACAAGGCCGCAGATGACGGGCGCAGGTCACGGGCGACGTAAAGCCCCGTTCCGCAAGGACAGGCCGCAAGAAAGGCCCGGATATAGTTGGCCACCAGCGCGGGCGTCAACTCGACGACCAGCCCGCGCAGGCCCGACGTGCCGAATTTCGGTGCCATCAGCCCTTGGCCCCCTGCCCGCGGGCATAGACATCCTCGTAACGCGTGATGTCATCCTCGCCCAGATAGGCCCCTGTCTGCACCTCGATCAGCACCATCGGCAGTTTCCCCGGGTTTTCCATCCGGTGCTTCACGCCCAACGGCACATAGACCGACTGGTTTTCGCTCACCAGCCGCACCTCTTCGCCGATCGTCACCCGCGCTGTTCCCGACACCACGATCCAATGTTCCGACCGGTGCATATGGCTTTGCAACGACAGCGTCGCGCCGGGCTTGACCACGATGCGCTTGACCTGAAAGCGGTTCTCAAGCGCCAGCGTCTCGAACCAGCCCCAAGGGCGGTGATCGGTGGCAAAGGCCTCGGCCTGCTTGGCACCGTGTGCCTTCAGCACGGTTACCGCCTTCTTCACGTCCTGCGCATTCGACCGGTTGGCAACCAGAACGGCATCCTTCATCGCCACGGCGATGATGTTTTCCAGCCCGATCCCGACCAGTTCCAGCCCTTCGCTGTCCGACCGCAGCAGCGTATCGCGGCAATCTATGGCAGTCGCCGCCCCCGAAAGGCTGTTGCCGCTGGCGTCCGCACCCATTTCGGCAGCCACCGCATCCCAACCGCCAAGATCGGACCATCCGGCCGAGAACGGCACCACCGACAGGTTTTCGGCCCGCTCCATCACCGCATAATCGACCGAAATCGCCTCGGCACCGGCCCAAGCCGCAGCATCCAGTCGCAAGAACCCCAGATCCGCCGCCGCACCGCCCACCGCCGCCCGAACCGGACCAACCAGCCCCGGTGCATGCCGCTCATAGGCCGCTATGATGGTGCGCGCCGTGAACAGAAAGATACCCGCGTTCCACAGAAAGCTTCCAGCCGCCAGCATCGCCTCGGCACGGGTGGCATCGGGCTTCTCGACGAAACGCTTCAGCGCCGAAACGCCCTGCGGCGGTCCGTCCAGTTCCAGCCAGCCATAGCCGGTTTCGGCCCGCGTCGGAGTGATCCCGAAGGTCACGATCCGCCCCGCCCGCGCTGCGTCCACCCCCGACTGTACGGTAGCCCGAAACGCGGCGGCATCGGCAATCGCATGGTCAGACGGCGCGACAAGCATCAGCGTTTCGGGGTCAATGCCCGCCAGATGGACCGCCGCCGCAAGAACCGCGGGCGCGGTATTTCGCGCCTCGGGTTCGATCAGGATCGCGGCAGGATCGATCCCCTGCGACAAAAGCTGCTCGGTCACGACAAAGCGGAAATCCGACCCCGTCACCACCACGGGCCGCGCGAACCCCGCACCCGCCAACCGCGCCGCCGAATCCGCAAACAGGCTGCGGTCTCCGACCAACTGGGTGAATTGCTTGGGGTAACCCTTGCGCGACAACGGCCAAAGCCGGGTTCCCGAACCACCGCACAGCAATACCGGCGTAATCATATAAAAGCTCCGGACAAATCGATTGCCTCGAAAAGATGGACCCATTCCCCCCTTACCGCAAGCGACCCGCAACCCCTGCCGCAACCGGCCTCCGGTTCCGAACGCCGTTTCGTGCCGACGGGGCCTTGCCCGACAATGGCCACCTTTAAATCCCAAGGCAAAGCGCACTCTTGCGTCGTGGCAATCCGCCGTCACCCCGTTTGCCTGCTGTGATTGACGACACAACCAACAGCAATCGGCACTGATATCAGGGTATAGTCCAAGATTATTCCACAATTCTGACGTTCTAAAGACGTTTGCCGGGTGCATTGCTGCACTGCGGTTGCACCCGTTTGTCGTGAGTTGCCTTAGTAACCAGTAAAGGAAGGGTGCCACATGTCCTGTGCGCGTCTCGAAGAAATATTGCCGCTCGCCACGCGAAAGCTCGGCCTGTTGCTGTTGGCCTGCTGTCTGGCCACCCCCGTTGCAGGCCCTGCCACGGCGATGACGATCACCCGCGATCTTGGCGGCTCGGTTCAGGAACGCATCATTCAGGTCAGCGCGCTCAGCCGCAACGGCACCGAGGTTCGGATCATCGGCACCTGCATATCGGCCTGCACCCTGCTTTTGGGCGTGCCGAACACCTGCGTGTCGCCCTCGGCGCGGCTTGGGTTTCACGGTCCGGCGACACGTTTGCGCGGCCTGCCACTGCCGCGGGCCGAATACGAACGTGTGTCAAGCAAGATGGCTTCGATGTATCCGCCGCGTCTGCGCAAATGGTTCATGACAACCGCGCGCAAGATGACCGGCGATTACCTCCTCATCTCGGGCCGAGACGCCATCGCCATGGGTGCCCGTGCCTGCGACTAGGGCTTGGCCAGACATCCACACGGCGGCGGCGATGGCAGGTCACCGATGTCTCCCTTCGGTCGCGCCTTTCTCACCTGCCGCTTCGCCCAAGGTGTCTGCCACTTGCGCGCCCCGTGCGCCCATCGGTTTTTCCGGTCCCGTCGTCGTATCTCGCGCGGTCTGATGCTCCATCTCGGCATTCACCTCGGCACCGATCAACACGACGATGATCGACAGCCAGACCCACAGCAGGAACGCGATGGGGGCCGCCATGGCCCCGTAGCTCGCGCCAAAGTCGGCAAAGCCCTCCAGATAAACCGAAAACGCGACCGACGCCGCGATCCACAGCACGGTTGCCAGCCCGCTGCCCCATGTCACCCATGTCCATTCCGGCGGCGTGCGGCTTGGCGCAAAGCGGTACAGCACCGCCAGCGCCACCCCGATCAACACCAGCATCACCGGCCAGCGCAGCAGCGACACCAAGACTTCGGCCACCCGCCCCAAGGGCAGCAGCGCCAATACCGCAGGCAGCACCGCCAGCACGGCGATAAGCACCAGCAACAGCGCCATCGTTCCCAGCGTAAAGGCCAGCGTCACCAGCGTCAGCTTCACGAAGGACCGCTTTTCCTCTTCGTCATAGGCGATGTTCACGCCTTCGAAGATCGCCTTCACCCCGCCGTTCGCACTCCACAGCGAAACCAGCAAAGCGATCACCGCCGACAGGCCCAGATCACCGCTTTGCGCCCCCGCAAGCCGCGTCATCTCGGTCGCCAGCAACTCGGTCGCAGGGCCGGGCATCACGCCTTGCAGGAAATTCACGTGTTCGGCCACCGTGGCCGGATCGGCGATAAGTCCGTACAATGCGACAAAGGTGCCCAGCGCAGGAAACAGCGCCAGCAGCAGGTAAAACGTCACGCCCGCCGCAATCAGCAGAACCTTGTCCTCGGCTAGCGACTTCCACACCCGTAACGCGATATCCTTCCAGCCTTTGGCCGGAATATCGCGCGGCCGCGCAGCATCGCGTCCGCGCCCGTTGCCCTGATCCATGCAGACCTCCTCGCGCCGTGGTCGTCCCCAACGGCGGCAGGCAAGGCCTGTTCCCTAATGCAGCGCAGACATCCGCGCCGCCAGCCGCAAGGCATGGCTGGCATCCCGCGCGACGGGCGGCAGGACCGGATCATAGGCGGCGCGGATCACGCCCGCAATTTGGGGCCGCAAGATCACCTGCCCCCCCGCCAAAGCCAAGGGCGACACGCCGACGAACGCCTTGTCCGACCACAGCAGAATCGTCTGCACCGCCTGCGACAGCGCCAGCGTTTCGGCCGATACCGCCGCCAGCGCTTCGTCCATCCGCAAAAACACGAAAGCCGCCTTGATTGCACCGGCGTCGTCAAAGCGGAACACGCGGTACTGGTTCGCCCCGGCCGCGGCAAGCCTGTCGCACAGCGGCCCAAGGTCGGGAACAAGCCGGTCAAGGTTCGGCACCGCCGGCAACTCTGCCCAGTCGCGGAAAAAGAACACCATCAGGTTCGCGCCCAGTTCGGGATCGGTCTCGGCCATCTTGTGTCCGGCCAACGTGACCACGGCTTCGACCGCGCCCTTCAGCACCGACAGCGTCGCATCATCAACTCCAAAAACCACCGGCACGATGGGCCGCCCCCAGCGGGCGCACAGATATTCCCCGCCTGAGCGGGTGAACAGGGCGGCGATGTCGTCGGGCGTCATGATAGCCTCCGTTTTGCCCAGCGGGTAACGGATTTGCAGGCCGACCTCAACTGCGGGGGCGCTGCGTGGCATCCCTTGGCAAAGGCGCGTGCCTTTACCCACCGCCGCCCCGCCCATGGCGGGCGCTTCTCGCCCGCCGGGGCAGGCGCTGGCCTCTGTCGGTGATCGGGGCGACCGGTCCAGCGGCAAGCGTCGCGCTTCGGGCGGGGAAAAGCCGTGCTTTTCCTGCTCCGCCCGACGGCCCTCGCAGCCTTTCCCCCCAGCCCCTAACCCTCGAACAGATCGGCCTGCCCCGGCAACTTCGGCGGCTCGATCCCGATGTGCCGCCATGCCTTTGCCGCCAGCATCCGGCCGCGCGGCGTGCGCTGGATCAGCCCCTGTTGCAGCAAGTAGGGCTCGATCACCTCCTCGATCGCATCCCGCGCCTCGGACAAGGCCGCCGCGATGGTTTCCACCCCCACCGGCCCGCCGCCGTAATTCTCGGCCAGCAGCAGCAGATAGCGCCGGTCCGCCCCGTCCAGCCCCAGATGGTCAACCCCCAGCCGCGTCAGCGCACGGTCGGCAATCGCCTTGGTCAGCCGCCCGTCCCCCTCGACCAGCACGAAATCGACCACCCGCCGCAGCAAGCGCCCCGCCACGCGCGGCGTGCCCCGCGCCCGCCGCGCAATCTCGCGCGTGCCTTCGGGATCGGACGCAATCCCCAAAAGCCGCGCCCCGCGCGTCACGATCAGGTCAAGCTCGTCCTCGGTATAGAACTGCAACCGCGTCGGAATCCCGAACCGGTCGCGCAGCGGCGTCGTCAGCAACCCCAGCCGCGTCGTCGCCCCCACCAGCGTGAACGGCTGCAAATCGATCCGCACCGTCCGCGCCGCCGGCCCCTCGCCAATCACCAGATCCAGCGCGAAATCCTCCAGCGCCGGATAAAGCACCTCCTCGACGACCGGAGACAGCCGGTGGATCTCGTCGATGAACAACACGTCGCGCGGTTCCAGATTGGTCAGGATCGCCGCAAGATCGCCGGGTTTGGCCAGCACCGGCCCCGAGGTCATGCGAAACCCCACCCCCAATTCCCGCGCCATGATCTGCGCCAGCGTGGTCTTGCCCAAACCGGGCGGCCCGTGGAACAGCGTGTGGTCCATCGCCTCGCCGCGGATCTTGGCGCTTTCGATGAACACCCGCAGGTTCGCCCGCGCCTCGGCCTGCCCCACGAATTCCTCGAGGCTCTGTGGCCGCAGCGCACGGTCGGTATCCTCGGCCAACCGCTCGGGCCGGATGATGGGATCGGGTTCCATCCCTTATCCCTTCGGCGCAAGCAGTTTCAGCGCCGCCCGTATTAGCGTGGCCGTCGTCGCCTCGGGGTCGTCCCCGCCTGCCGCCGCTACTGCCTGCGCCGCGTCGGCGGGTGCATAGCCAAGATTGGCCAAGGCCGACAATGCGTCAGACGCCGCCACTGCCCGCGCCTGCGACGCGCTTGCCGCAGCAGGGGCCTTCGCCACCCGCTTCGGCGCAGGCGCAGAACTCGCGGCTTCGATCACCTCGTCATCCGCCTCGGCCACCGCCATCAGGCCACCGCCCGCCGCCATCACCGAATGTGCCTTGGATTTCAGCTCGAGTATCACCCGCTGCGCCAGCTTCGGCCCCACACCGGGTGCCGACTGCACCGCCCGCGCATCCCCAAGCGTGATCGCCCGCGCCACGCCTTCGGCCCCCAGCGTGCCAAGGATCGACATCGACGCCTTGGCCCCCACCCCCTGCACCGTGGTCAGCAGCTTGTGCCATTCCTTTTCGAACATCGTCGGAAAGCCGAACAGTTGCAGCAAATCCTCGCGCACCACCAATTCGGTATAAAGCGACACCGCCTCGCCCACGCCGGGCAGGCCCCTCAGCGTGCGGTCGCTCACATGCACGATATAGCCGACCCCGCGCACGTCGATCAGCACGCTGTCCGCCCCGCGCCAGTCGAGCCGCCCCGATATCCTGCCGATCATCCCGCAGCCCTTTTCAATGCGCTCGCCAGCCGCCCCGCGCTTTGCATATGATGCGCGTGGCAGATGGCGATGGCCAGCGCATCCGCCGCATCCGGCCCGGCGATCACGACACCGGGCAGATGCAGCCGCACCATGTGATCGACCTGCACCTTGGCGGCATGGCCCACCCCCACCACGGTTTTCTTCACCGCATTGGGCGCATATTCCCCCACCGTGATCCCCGCCTGCGCCGGAACCAGCAGCGCGATCCCCCGCGCCTGCCCCAGTTTCAGCGTCGCCACCGCGTCCTTGTTCACGAACGTATGTTCCACCGCCGCCTGATCGGGCGCGTAATCGCGGATCACCGCCGTCAACTGCTCGTAAAGACTGACCAACCGCAACGCCAGATCACCTTCCCCCGCGCCGGGGGCCGAATGGCAGATGCCGTTCGCGACATGGACGATCTTCGACCCCGCAACGTCGATGACACCCCATCCAAGATTGCGAAGGCCGGGGTCGATTCCCAAGACGCGCATATTTTCCCTGCCCTTGCGCCACACTTGCAGCGCGGCCTTCTTTTGCCGCAGGATTAGCACGAAACAAGAACATCCGGCAATCGCTTTAACGCCTCTTGCAGGCCGCGGCACTTGGTGCTTTATGCAAGTGCAGAAACCGACCCTGCGGCACGCCCAAGCGACAGCTAGCTTACAAAGGGTCACTTTCCTTGCAAATAAAGGGCCACGCGCCCTTAACCTGCCATGCGCAGCGCGCAAGGCGGCAATGCAAGCGCAGCGGTTGTTTTGCACACGCAGCACAGCTATTTCGCTGTCACGAGGCACCGATGCCTCAGCTTTGAGCAGTTTGTAAAGGATAACTCCCATGGCCGCCTTTGAGACGACCCGTCCGGCGCCGTTCGGCGCCATTTCGATTTTCCGCTTCGTCCAATTCGTCAGCGACGCCTATCTGTCGCTCTCCAACTGGAACGACGCCCGCGTCACCCGCTCCGCCCTCGGAAAGCTTTCCGACCGCGAGCTTGACGATATCGGCCTGTGCCGCGGCGACATCGAGATGATCGGCCGCTGATCCGTCAGCGACCCCGACCGTATGCTAGGGCCGTCGACCAACCGGGTCGACGGCCTTTTGCATGGGCAATCGCTCAAAGCGCGACGCGTACCTGCGCGATGGCCGTTGACACCAGCACCGTTACCGGATCGGCCCGCATCAGCACGCCCTGCACAGCGCCCAGGGGCGTGCCGTCTTCCAGCAGCGCCACCCGCCCGGCATAGCCGTCGGGGCCAAGACTGTGATGCAATGCGCCCTTCATGCCAAAGGCAAAGGCCATCAGGAACAACCCCACCCGCAGCGCCGTACGCTTGCGCACCGCCCTGCGCCCCATGGCCGATTGTCCCGGCAGATCGGCCGCCTCGAAGCGGCGGCCCAGCGCGTGATCGCGCTGCAAGCGCAACACGCGGGCGTTGAAATCTTCGCGGTTCGGATCGAACATCACAGGGGCCTCGCGCATGCGGCAATCCGCATGGCGAAATTACGCTTTAATCAAGGCGAAACCTAGGCAGGCGGCCTGAAACGCTGTGTTTCCCCAGACGCCGCAATTCTGGCCGCCGCAATTCCGGCCGCAGCAATCCCGTCTGCCGAACGCTCAGCCGTGTTTCAACACCAGCGTCGACCATTCTCCGATGTCGTCGCGGCTTTGCAAAGCAAAGCCCGCCGCGACATAGGCCGCTGTCACCGCCTCGGCCTGCACCACCAGCAAGCCCGACAGAATCGCCAACCCGTCCTTGGCAACATGCCGCGCCATATCGGGCGCAAGCTCGACCAGCGGCCCCTTCAGGATATTGGCAAACACCAGATCGAACGGCCCCGCCTCTGCCAGACGCGGATGGGCAAAGCCCGCCGCTTCCAGACAATCCAGCCGCCCCGTCAACCCGTTGATATCCACATTCGCCCGCGCCACATCGACCGCGACCTGATCGATGTCGGACGCGATCACCAGCGCATCGGGCAGAACCGCCGCCGCAGCCATCGCCAGAACCGCCGTCCCGCAGCCGATATCGGCAACCTTTGCAGGGCGGAAGCCGCCCTCGAACAGCCGGTCGAACGCCTTCAGGCAGCCCAGCGTCGTGCCGTGATGCCCCGTGCCGAATGCCACCGTCGCCTCGATCTGCAACGCCACGCGTCCCGCACCCGTCGGCACCTTGTCGGCGTCATGGCTGCCAAAGACGAAGAACCGCCCCGCCTCGACCGGCGACAACTCGCGCCGCACCTTGGCCACCCAGTCGATTTCCGGAATTTCCGACACGGCAAAGGGCTTTGCCCCGAAAGCCAGCGCCAGAACGTCCAGCACCACCTCGTCGGGTTGTTCGAGGAAATAGGCCCCCACTTCCCACAACCCCGAATCGTCTTCGATCTCGAAGACGCCCACGCCGGTCGGTTCGGGGTTCATCTTCTCGACAGCTTCGGCCAGCGCCTCGGCGGCGTCCTCGCCCGGCAGGGTCGTCAGGGCGGAATAGGTAGGCATCGGTCAGTCTCCGGTAAACAAGGTCGGCAGGTCAGCCCGTCAGGCCCAGCCGCATCAGCAGATAACAGTTGTTGGCGCGGAACGCATCCGCCGTTCTTTCCTTGCCGCGCAGCCGCCGCGCCAGCTTGTCCCGCCCGCGCTTGCCCATCAACGCGCCGATCACGCCCACAACCAGTTTGCGCAACATCGGCTTTTTCTGCACCAACTCGCGGTCCAGCCCCGCCATGCCCACGCCCACCACGTTGAAGAACGCCTGTTCCAGATCGATCGACGGTGCCACCGCGTCGGTCACGTTCTCTTCCGCCTCGATCCGCAGGCCCGCCGATGCCAGATAGGCACGGAATACCGCCACCGGATGCCCCCCGCCCACCGGCCGCTCGGCCCCGCGCACGAACCCCTCGGGGCGGAACGTATCTCCGATCACGATCACGCCGCCCGCCCCAAGCAACCCCTTTGCCTTGGGCAGCGAAACGTCGAAGGGCATGTACTGGAAGCTTTCCGAAAACAGGCACACGTCGAACGGCCCCGTCACCACCGCATCCTGAAACAGCGCCTCGTGCACCACCGCGCCTTTGGCATTTTCGCGGCAACGTTCAGCCAGATAAGGCGATGGCACCACGATTTCCACGCTGTGCCCCATGCCGATCAACCGCTTGGCCGTCTCGCCCGCGCCACCCCCGATATCGAGGATGCGCAACCCCGCCCGCTGCGGCAACAGCGCAAACAGCTTCTGGCTATAGGCTTCCTGCGCGGGGCCAAGGTTGGCGGCCCGCACCTCCAACCCCGTCCAAAGCCCGTAATGCAGATGCTCCTTGCCGGTCAGCCAGCGTGCGAGCGCGACACCCGCTTCCAGCCCCGGCGCGCGGGTGTCGATCCTGGTCTTGGCCACACTGGTCCCCCGAAGCAACGACCGCGCTTCAGGCGGACAGTCCGATGGGGCAAGTTACGCCGGTGCCACCGATGCCGCAATATCCGTCGGGATTTTTCGCCAGATACTGCTGGTGATAGGCTTCCGCGAAATAAAAGGTCGGCACCGGCAGGATTTCCGTGGTGATTGCCCCGTAACCAGCCGCCTTCAGCCGATCCTGATAGACAGCCTTGCTCTCCCGCGCGGCCTCGGCCTGCGCGTCCGAATAGGTGTAGATACCCGACCGATAGGTCGACCCCACATCGTTGCCCTGCCGCATGCCTTGGGTCGGGTCGTGGTTTTCCCAGAAAAGCTGCAACAACTGCTCGTAGGAAATCACGGCGGGATCGTAGATCACGCGCACCACCTCGTTATGGCCCGTCAACTGCGTGCAGGTTTCGGGATAGGTCGGGTTCGGCGTATAACCGCCCGCGTAGCCCACCATCGTCAGCCACACCCCCGGCACGACCCAGAACTTGCGCTCGACGCCCCAGAAACAGCCCATCCCGAACATCGCCTCTGCCATCCCCGCAGGCACGGGCGACTTCAGCGGCAGGCCGTTGATGAAATGCGTCTCGGCGGTCGGCAAAGGCTCGGCCCGCCCGGGCAACGCGCGGTCAGGCGTGACCATCTCGGTCTTCTTGCGGTCGAACAGGAACATCGTGGCCTCCATAAGCTAGGGCCACAATATAGGGCCACCCCCGCCCCCGCGCCAGTGCGCGCGCCATCACGGCACCGCTACCCCCAGATGCGGCAAGGGGGGCATGGTCTGGCCGGATCGGCGCGTTCGGGTCCAAAGCCCTGCGCGCTGCCAAAGGGCGAAACCCTTCCCGCCCCGCCGTCGCTTTGCCCCGAAAGTCACAACCCTGCGCGCCGTCGCGCCTGACGGATTGCACGACCCCCCATTCCATGCAATCCAAGGCACATGGATATGCGTCTCAAAGCCCTCTCCGTGCACCTCCTCACCGCTTCGGGCGCGGTGCTGTCGATGCTGGCCATGCTGGCCGCGGTCGAGGGGAAGTGGAGCCTGATGTTCCTCTGGCTCGTGGTGGCCTTGTTCGTCGATGGCATCGACGGCCCCTTGGCCCGCCGCTACGACGTGACGAAGAACTGGCCCACCTATGACGGCGTGCTGATGGACCTGATCGTCGATTACCTGACCTACGTGTTCATCCCCGCCTATGCCCTGTTCAAATCCGGTCTCTTGCCGGGGTGGAGCGGGTGGCTTGCCATCATCGTCATCGTCTATGGGTCGGTCGTCTATTTCGCCGACACGCGGATGAAGACCAAAGACAAAAGCTTTGCCGGTTTTCCGGCCTGCTGGAACATGGTGGTGCTGGTGCTCTTTGCCGTGCATCCGGCGTGGTGGATCATCCTGACCATCATCATCGCGCTGACGGTGGGCATGTTCACCCCGCTCAAATTCATCCACCCCACACGCACCAAACGCTGGCGCAACGTGTCGCTGCCGATGTCGCTGGCTTGGGTGTTCTTCGCGGGCTGGGCGGCGTGGGTGGATTTCTGGCCGCAAAGCTGGGCGCATTGGGGCCTTGTGATCACCTCGCTTTACCTGACCTTCGCGGGCATCGCACAACAGATCATCCCCGAACGTGGCGTGAACCGCGTTTCCTGATCTCGGGCGGCCGGTGGGTGCAAAGCACCCACCGCTCCCCGCCCCTCACAGCCGCGTCAGCAACACGCCCGAGACGATGACCAAAGCCGCCAGCGCCTTTTCCCCCGTCATCCGTTCGCCAAAGACCAACCAACCGATCAACACCGCAAACAGAATCGACGTCTCGCGCAATGCGGCCACCACGGCCAAGGGCGCAAAGGTCATCGCCCAGATCGCAATCGCATATGACCCGTAAGACGCCGCCGAGGCGAAGGTTGCCATGCCCCAGCTTTTGCGGTCGCGTGGCAGCACGCCCGTGCCCTTCCACAGCAGCGTGACGGTGGTGAAAATCAACCCGTCCGCCACGAAGACCCAAGCCACATAGGCCGCAGCATCCCCCGACACCCGCGCACCCAGCCCGTCGATCAGCGTATAAGCCGCCGTCGCACAGGCCGACCCCAGCGCGAACGGCAACAGCTTGCGGTCCTCGGCCTGCGCGAACACACCCCGCGCCATCAGCACGATCCCGCAGCCCAGCACGGCGATACCGGCATATTCATGCCCCGTGATCGCATCCTTCAGCGCAAAGAACCCGACCAGCGCAACCACCATAGGCGCCGCCCCCCGCGCAATCGGGTAGACGCGGGACAGATCGCCCCGTTCATAGGCAAAGACGAGGAAGGATTTATAGAAGAAATGCGTGCAACCCGCCGCGATGACCCAAGGCCACACCTCGGGCGCGGGCCATGGCGATGCAAGGCCGATTGCCAATCCGATGGGGATTTCGGTGATCGACAAAATCACCATGCCGCCCACCTTGGACGACCCCACCTTGATCAGCGCATTCCACAAGGCATGCAGGAAAGCCGCGCCGATCACGGCCATGAAAACGCCGAAAGACAAGGAAGCCACCCGTCATAAAACTGTCACGAAACGGCTAAGCGGGCGGCAGGCGAAGGGCAAGGCCCTTCTTGGCAAGAAAAGGGGGCGCTCGCGCCCCCTCGCCGCAAGCGGCTCACCCCCCGAGGATATTTGCAACAAGGAGAAAGGGCCTAACGCAGCGTCAGCCGGATCGGCCCCTTGGCCGTGACCGCATCGACCACCGCCCCCTTTTGCGTGGCGGTGATGTGGGGGTGGGTTGCCGCCACCGCCCGCACCTGTGGCATAAGCGCCCGCCACTCCGCCGCCAAAGCCTTGGCGGCATCCGACGGGCAAAAGCTCTTGCCCCTGCCCCGCCGCAGCGCGAGGTCCGTCAGGACCGCCGCGATATCCTCATCCGAGGGCGTCATTGCAGCGTTTGCAGGTCGCCGGATGGGCGAAACGGCCCACTTCGGGCAAGATTTGCCAGCAGCGCTCGCATTTATGCCCTTCGGCCGCGTGGAACACCACGGCCACCCCCGGCACATCGGCCAGCGCAAAGGCACCTTGCGGTGGCGCATCGGTCGTCACGGTCAGGTCGCTGGTGATGCACAACTCGGCAAAGGGCACCGAGTCGAGCAGCGCCTTGGTCTCGGCATCGACATAGACCACCGGAGCCGCCTCGAGCGACGCGCCGATGACCTTGGCCGTGCGCTGCACTTCCAAGGCCCCCGTCACCACACGCCGCACCGTGCGCACGCGGTCCCATTTCACCGCCAGCGCATGGTTCAGCCACGCCTTCGGCGTTTCGGGAATGTCATGCAGATGCACGCTCTCGCCCGGCCGGTCGAACCGCGACAGCCACACGTCTTCCATCGTGAAGACGAGGATGGGCGCCAACCACGTGGCAAGCCGATGGAACAGCAGGTCCAGCACCGTGCGTGCCGCGCGGCGGCGCAGGCTCGACGGTGCGTCGCAATAGAAAGCGTCCTTGCGGATGTCGAAATAGACCGCCGACAGGTCGGTGGTGCAAAAGGTGAACAGGGTCTGGAACACGCCCTGAAAATCGTACTTGGCATAGCCCTCGCGCACCACCTGGTCGAGTTCGGCCAGACGGTGCAAAATGAACTGCTCGCCTTCCGGCATATCCTTTGGCTCGACCCGTTCGGCGTCGGTGAAATCCTTCAGGTTGCCCAGCAGGAAGCGCATCGTGTTGCGCAGGCGGCGATAGCTGTCGGCCACGCCTTTCAGGATTTCCTTCCCGATCCGCAGATCGGTGGTGTAATCCGACTGCGCCACCCACAGCCGCAGGATATCGGCGCCATATTCCCCGATCACCGCTTGCGGCGCGACCGTGTTGCCCAGCGATTTTGACATCTTCATGCCCTTCTCGTCGAGCGTGAAGCCATGCGTCAGCACGCCGCGATAGGGCGCACGCCCCTTGGTGCCGCAGGCTTGCAGCATCGACGAATGGAACCAGCCGCGATGCTGGTCGGTGCCTTCCAGATAAAGGTCCGCAATCCCGTCCGCCGCGCCATCGGCACGGTCACGCAGCACGAAGGCATGGGTCGAGCCTGAATCGAACCACACGTCCAGCACGTCAAAGACCTGCGTGTAAGCGTCAGGATCGACGATCCCCGCAAGCACCCGCTCTTTGAAGCCATCGACATACCAGACATCGGCACCCGCAGCCTCGAATTCCGCCTTGATGCGGGCGTTCACGTCAGCGTTGCGCAGCACGTAATCGCCGTCGGTCGGCTGTGCGCCCTTCTTGACGAAAGCCGTCAGCGGCACGCCCCATGCCCGCTGGCGCGACAGCACCCAGTCGGGCCGCGCCTCGATCATCGAATAAAGCCGGTTGCGCCCCGTCTGCGGCGTCCATTCCACCAGATCGTTGATCGAGGTCAGCGCCCGCGCACGGATCGATGCGCCATACTGGCCCATCCCGTCATCCAGCTGCTTGTCGATCGCCACGAACCATTGCGGCGTGTTGCGATAGATCAGCGGCGCTTTCGACCGCCACGAATGCGGGTAGGAATGCTTCAGCTTGCCCTTGGCGAACAGCGCCCCCGCACCGGCGAGCGCCTTGATGTTCGCCACGTTGGCAGGCCCCTCCTTGCCATCGGGCAGGATGATGTGCTGGCCACCGAACAGCGGCAGGCTGGCACGGTAAGACCCGTCGGGTTCGACGTTATAGGTCATCGGCAGGCCGTATTTCAGACCCATCTGGTAGTCGTCGTCGCCATGGCTGGGCGCGGTATGCACGAAGCCCGTCCCCGCATCGTCGGTGACATGATCGCCCGCGAGCATGGGAACGTCGAAGTCCCACTCCCCATTGCCGCCTTCGATCCCGCGATACGGGTGGGCGAGGGTCAGACCCGCAGGCTCGAACGCGCCCAACCGGACGACCGCATCTTCTGCCAACTTTGCTGCCGCGAAAACCGCGCCCGCCAGATTGTCAGCCAAAGCCACCCGCTCGGTCTTCACGCTGCCATCCTCGGCGCTGCGGGTCACCTGATAGAGACTGTAAGAGATCGCGGGGTTGAACGACACCGCACGGTTCTGCGGAATGGTCCAAGGCGTGGTGGTCCAGATGACAACCTCGGTTGGCGTGTCCAGATACTCGGCCTTGCCCTCAACGACACGGAACCGCACCCAAACCATATGGCTCGTATAGTCGTGATACTCGACCTCGGCCTCGGCCAGCGCGGTCTTTTCCACCGGCGACCACATCACCGGCTTGGACCCCTGATAGAGCGACCCGTTCATCACGAAGCGCATGAACTCGTCTGCGATCACGGCTTCCGCGTGGTAATCCATCGTCAGGTAGGGGTCGTCCCACTTGCCGGTGATGCCCAGCCGCTTGAATTCTTCCCGCTGCACGTCGATCCAGCCTTCGGCGAACTTGCGGCATTCCTGACGAAAGGCCACGACATCCACGTCGTCCTTGTTCAACCCCTTGGCGCGGTACTGCTCCTCGATCTTCCATTCGATCGGCAGGCCGTGGCAATCCCAGCCCGGCACGTAACGGGCGTCCTTGCCCATCATCTGCTGGCTGCGCACCACCATATCCTTGAGCACCTTGTTCAGCGCGTGCCCGATATGCAGATGCCCGTTGGCATAGGGGGGGCCATCGTGCAGCACGAAAGGCACCCGCCCTTCGGCAGCGCCACGCTCGCGCAAGCGGTCGTAAACCCCGATCTCTTCCCAACGCTTCAACCAGTCGGGTTCACGCTGCGGCAGGCCCGCGCGCATCGGAAATTCGGTTTCGGGCAGGAAAACGGTCGGGCGGTAATCGGGCGTGGTCGTATCGGCGCACATCGTGGCGGTCCTGTCGGATTGGTTTTGCAAGGGGCACCGCTTGGCACGGCGCAGGGGCAAACGGCGGGAGTCCCGGCGGCTGGCTCAGCGCGCCGGGCCGATAATTCGGCCATGTATCGCAAGATGATGCGTCATGGGCAGCGTTATAGCGGCCCAAACGCCAAGGGTCCAGTGCGCCCCGATGTCACCCGCTACCCCGCCATCCGCCCCGCCGCCCAACGGTTCAACCACGCCAGCCCCGCCAGCGACAGACCCAGCGCAAGGAATGAAAACACCCGGATCAGCCCCGACAGCCCCGAGGCATCGACCAGAAACACCTTGGCCACCGTCACCGCGATGACCCCCATCGCCACCCGCCGCAGCAGGGGCGAGGCCTTGGCAATCGCCTGCCACAGCAGCACCGCCCCCAGCAGCAGCAAGGCCACGGTATAGCTGTACAACTCGGCCTGCGTCGTTCCCGGCACCGACAAATCATCCCCGCGCCAGAACCGCCGGATTTCCAGCACCGCATACAGCGCGCACAGCCCCGCACCGGCCCACAGGAACCCGGCCCGCAACCAGCGCGGCACATGCCGCAATCGCCCCTGCGCCAGCATCAGCGTCACCCCCGGCAGCGCATAGGCCACCAAGAGCGAATCCAGCACCAGCGGCCCCGCGACCCGCCCGCCCCAGACCAGCGGGTTGAAGACCGTCACCGCCGCCAGCAGGCCCGTTGCGGCCATGCCGCCTGCCACCACGGCCAGCCCGATCCGCACCCAGCGCAGCCAGCCGCCCAGCCCCGTCCGGTAAAGCTGCACCAGCGCCAGCACCAGCCACGGATAGGCCACCAGTGCCACCGCCCAATGCGGCTCGGCCGATTCGGTGACATCCAGCGCCCGCACGATCACCACATCGGCAAAAATTGCCGCCGTTGCCGCAAACCCCGATTCGAGGAACGCCCGCGCCGCCCCCCGCGACAGGTCGCTCAGCAGCCACAGCGCACAGGCAAACCCCGCCAATGGCGCTGCATGCGCCAGCACCATCGCAGGCCAAGCGGCATCCAGCGCCCAGCCTATCCCCGGATCGACCACGATCCGCCAGCCGATCACCATCACGCCCGCTTGGCAAAACCAGCCCATTTCCGGCATCGCGAACCGCCGGTCCAGCCATGCCGCCACCACCACCAGAACCGCCAGCGCCAGCGTCAAGGCCGCGGCACTGGTGACCAGAAACAGCGACAGCGCGATCAGCGACAGCGCCGACAGCACGAAACAGGCCGCCCGCCGCACGTCCGCCTTGGCAAAGCGCAGCGCCAGCGCCGTCATCAACGCGGCCAAAGCCGCCACCTGCAAGGCCCAAGGATAGGCCCCGATCACCGCCGAAACCGGCCAGAACAGCTCCAAAAGCAGTGCCGCCACCGGTGCCACCACCGCCGCCGCCGCCGCCAGAACACGCGGCAGCGCTCCGCCCCGCTCGGCCCGCCACGCAATCGCCAGCGACATGCCCGCTGCCAGCAAAACCAGCCATGTTACCGTCAGCGGAGCCGCCACCTCTGGCCCGCGCAGCGCCGCATCGGCAAAGTCCGCCACGACAGTCCCGCCAAACACCCCTTCCAGCGCCAGCCGCAGCAAAAACCCGCCCGCAGGCACCAGCGCCAGATCGTGCAATCCCGGCGCGCGCCCGGTCCAATCGGCCAGCAGCGCCGCCAGCAGCGCAAGCAAGACAAAAGCCAGCATCCCGCCCTGTCCCAGCGTCAGAAACAGGGTCGAGGCGACCACCGCCCCCGCCGCCAGCTGCACCGGAAACACAGGCAAGCCTGCCCCCTTGCCGCCCAGCGCCGCCTGCAAAAACGTCGGCCCCGCATGGTCGGGCACCAGCCGCAAACAGGGCACCGCCACCGCCAATGGCACCAGCACCGCGCACAGCACCGCCCATCCCGCTGCCCCGCCGCCGCCCAGCGCCAGCAACCCGCCCGCGCCAAATCCCAACACCAGCGCCAGCACCGAAACCCAGGCCCAGCGCCGCGCGGCATCGATGCCCAGCCCCACCGCCGCGATCAGCCCGAAGTAACCGTAAAGCCAATCCGCCGCCTCGGCACTTCCCCCTACCACGAATGGCGACAGCGCCGCCCCTGCCAGCCCCAGCGCCGCCATGAACGGCCCGTTGAGCCACCCCAGAACCAACGCCCCCGCCGCCGTCAGAACCAGAAGCGCAAAAGTGACCTCAGGCCCGATCAGCCCGTACATCTGCCGCCCCGCCACAAGGGCTGCAAAGACCGACACGACCCCCGCGCCCGAAGACACGCTTGGCAGATAGGCGGTCGCATCCTGCAAACGGTCCCCGAACCGCCGCCGCACCGCTTCACCGGCTGCCATCAGCGCCAGCCCGAACACCACCCCCAACACGACACGCACCGCAGGCGGCAACAAGCCCTTCTCCATTCCGTATTGCACAAGGAAAACCCCGGCCAGCGCCAGCGATACGCCCGACACAGCGTAAACCCAGTTCTCGCGCAGCCACGCCCCCAGCCTTGCAAAGGCATCCCGACCGGCAGGCCCGGCCAAAGGCGCAACCGGCAGGGCCTGCTGCATCGCCACCTCGGGCACAGGGGGGATCATGGCCTTGGAAAGCACCACCTCGGGCAGGGGCACAGGGGCAGAACCCGCCACGGGCGCCGCCACGGCAAAGACATCCTCGCCCGGCGCATCGCCTGCTGCAGCCGCCCGCGGTGGCAGCGCCGAAAGCCCCGCCCGCAGTACCGCAACCTCTCGCTCAAGCCGCTCGGTCCGTGTCGCCAGCCCTGCCAGCTTGACGAACAGCACGATCACTCCGACCGGCATCGCCAGAACCGCAAGCACGCCCAGCACCAAGATATCCATCACCAACCCCGCTTCACGCCGACGCAAATCTTAGCGGCTTCCGGGCGCAAGGGAAGCGCACATCACAACCAAAGACCTCCGCCCATGCGTCGTTGCGGTCATGCGACCTTTTCCCCCCTGTCGCCGCCCCGCGACACAGGGCAAACTGCCCCTCTGCGAAAGGAGCCAGCCATGCCCGCCGCCCCCAAAGACCCCTCCGTGAACGTGCTCGGCACGGCGCTCGTTTCCTGCTCGACCGCGCCCGTCACCGGCTTTTTCCGCAACGGCTGCTGCGACACCGGCCCGATGGACCGCGGGCTGCACACCGTCTGCGCCATCATGACCGGCGATTTCCTCGCCATGTCGAAATACCTTGGCAACGACCTGTCGACCCCGCGCCCCGAATACGGCTTTGCCGGGCTGAAACCGGGCGACCAATGGTGCCTGTGCGCCGCGCGTTTCCTGCAAGCGCACCAAGAGGGCGCAGCCCCGCAGGTCCACCTGCACGCCACGCATATCCGCACGCTCGACATCGTGCCGCTCTCGGTCCTCCGGCAATACGCTGTCGATCTGGAGGTCTGACGCGCCCCCATCCAGCATCGCGTCAGGCGGCCCTGCCCTGCCCCGCCGGTCCGTCGTCGCGCATCAGATCGTCAATGAACAGGCTCAGCAACTGCGGCCGCCCGCTGACCCCCGCCTTGCGATAGATCGCGTTCGTCTGCGCTTTGACCGTGCCTTCCGATGTTGCGCGCAACACCGCGATTTCGGCCGTCGACATTCCCTTGATCGCGAATAGCGCTACGTCCCGCTCGGCCGGCGTCAGGCTCCACTCTCCGAACCGTTCGTCCAGCACATCCATGAAAGCGCCCGATGCGCGGCGCAGCCGTTCGCGCGCCTGATTGCGCTCGCGCAGGGTCCAGACCAGCACGACTCCGCCCAGCACCAGCCCCAGCACCAGCCCCAGCGCCGCGCCCATCTCCATCAACTCGCGCAATTCCCATGGCAGGGGGCTGACATAGATCCCGACCAGCGAAGACAGGATGTCCGAAACGAAGAACACGGCACAAGCGGCCTGAATGAACAAGATCAAGCCGATCAGATACTGACGCTTCACAAAAGGCCCACCCTGTCACACAAGGCGGCAACCGCTCCGCCGCGCCTGTCAGTCATCGCCATCATCATCCGACCCGCCGCCGTCCGACCCGCTGTCCCCTCCATCCGACCCGCCGCCGCCATCCGACCCCGAGCCAGAGCCAGAGCCAGAGCCAGAGCCAGAGCCAGAGCCCGACGAATCGCTGCTTTTGCCGCCGCCGCCACCGCTATCGTCGCCACCGCTATCGTCGTCGCCACCGTTATCGTCGCCACCACCGTCGTCGCTTCCGCCGCCGCCGCTTCCGCCGCCGCTTCCGCCGCCGCCGCCGCTTCCGCCGCCGCTACCGCCGCCGCTACCGCCGCCGATTCCACCGTGATCGTCGCTGCCACCGTTATCGCCATCGTCCCCGACGATAGCCCCGTCCACCCCGCGCGACGCCTGACCGTTCTTCAACAACCAAAGGTCGCGCAGTATTTCGCCGGTGCGCGGGTTCAGGATGATTTCACGCGACCCGCTGTCGCGTTGCGCCACGATGCGCACGCGTCCCAACCATGTCTCTCCGACCGAGATATGGCCATAACCCTGCTGCTGTAACTCTGCGACGATGACTTTCGCGAAATCCTCGGCCAGAACCGGCCCGCCACTCAGGCAGACCAGACAGGCCGACAAGATCATCCACTTCTTCATTCCTGTCCCCTTCGGGGCAAGCCGCCACAACCTGCAGCCTATCCCCAGTCCGGACGCCCCGGCAAGTCCGGGGCGTCCGTCTCCCTTCAGTTCGCGCTCGGGTCAGTCTTCGTCGCCGCCGCCATGGTCATCGTCGCCGCTATCATCGTCGCCGCTGTCATCGCTGCCGCTATCATCGCTGCCGCTGTCATCGCTGCCGCTGTCATCGCTGCCGCTGTCATCGCTGCCGCTATCGTCGCTGCCGCTATCGTCGCTGCCGCTATCGTCGCTGCCGCTGTCATCGCTGCCGCCGCTTCCGCCGTGGTCGTCGTCGCCGCTGTCGTCGCTGCCATTGTCATCGCCGCCGTTGTCGTCGCTTGCGTCGTCACCGTTGTCGTCGTTTGCATCGTTGCCGTTGTCGTCACCGACCTCGCCACCGTTGTCATCGCCTGCGAAGTCGTCACCGACAACCTTGACCTCGGTTCCGACACGGCCCACATCAGCCGGATCGGCCGCCTGCTGCTCCGAGGTGACGATCGCCCCGGTCGCGTTGTCGTACACCACCTCGACATGCACCGAATCCTTGATCGCCTCCAGCTTGGTCTGCGTCGGGCCGACCTTGACCTCGACATAGCTGTAGCCCGCATCCAGATAGCTCTGTGCCAGCGACTGTCCGTCGATCGCGGCATAAGCCATGGTTCCCGTCAGCGCCGCTGCAGCGGTGAACATCATCAGTCTGGTTCCGAGTTTCATGGGCGTCCCTTCCTGTTACAAGGCCCGACAGGGGCCGACGTGCACCCAACCGGTGCGACAGGTCCCATCAGCCACGCCATTCACCGCCCTGTGAATTTACCGCCGGTTTATTGTGACCCGCTGTATCAAAAGTTTGTGCGCCTAAACTTTGGTTTAATCACCCCGCAATGGCCCGCCGCCCAAGAAAAAAGCCCCCGCGCGGCTGCGCAGGGGCCTTGTTTTGCTAAGAATACCGCAGAGTCAGACCTTCATATCCTGACCCAGATGCTTGGCCACGGTAAAGATATCCTTATCGCCCCGCCCGCACATGTTCATCACGATGATATGGTCCGCAGGCAGCGTCGGCGCGATCTTCATCACATGCGCCAAGGCGTGCGACGGCTCCAGCGCGGGGATGATTCCCTCAAGCTTGCAGCACAGCTGGAACGCCTCCAGCGCCTCGGCATCGGTGATGCTGACGTATTTCGCCCGCCCGATATCGTGCAGCCACGCATGTTCCGGCCCGATCCCCGGATAGTCGAGGCCCGCCGAAATCGAGAACCCTTCCAGAATCTGCCCGTCAGGGTCCTGCAACAGATAGGTCCGGTTGCCGTGCAGCACGCCGGGGCGACCGCCCGTCAGGCTGGCGCAATGCTCCATCCGGTCATCCACACCCTTGCCGCCCGCTTCGACCCCGATGATGTTCACCGACGGGTCGTCAAGGAACGGGTAAAACAGCCCCATGGCGTTCGACCCGCCCCCGATGGCCGCAATCACCGTGTCGGGCAAGCGGCCCTCGCCCTCTTGCTCGGCCATCTGCCAGCGCACTTCCTTGCCGATGATCGACTGGAAATCGCGCACCATCGCGGGGTACGGATGCGGCCCCGCCACCGTGCCGATGCAATAAAAGGTGTCGCGCACGTTGGTCACCCAGTCGCGCAGCGCGTCGTTCATCGCATCCTTCAGCGTGCCGCGACCCGACGTGACCGGAATCACCTCGGCCCCCAACAGCTTCATGCGAAACACGTTGGGCGCTTGGCGTTCCACATCATGCGCGCCCATATAGACGATGCACTTCAACCCGAACTTGGCGCAGACCGTGGCGGTCGCCACCCCGTGCTGCCCCGCGCCGGTCTCCGCGATGATCCGCGTCTTGCCCATGCGGCGGGCAAGGATGATCTGCCCCAGCACGTTGTTGATCTTGTGCGCGCCGGTATGGTTCAACTCGTCGCGCTTCATGTAGATCTTGGCGCCACCCAGATGTTGCGTCATCCGCTCGGCGTAATACAGCGGGCTGGGGCGGCCCACGTAATGCTTCCACAGATAATCCATCTCGGCCCAGAACGTCGGGTCGGTCTTGGCGAATTCATACCGCTCCTCGAGGTCGAGGATCAGCGGCATCAGCGTTTCCGACACGAAACGCCCGCCGAAAATGCCGAACCGGCCCTGCTCGTCCGGTCCGGTCATAAAGCTGTTGATTCCATCCTCGGCCATGATCCGCTCCCCATGCTTACCCGCCCGATGTAGCGCCCTTGCCCGCGCGGGGAAAGGGGGCCTTCCGCCCCCTCGCCCTTTCAGGGCTCACCCCCGAGGATATTTTCGCAAGCATGAAAGCCACCAAGCCTGCCTCATTCACGCTGGCTCAAATATCCTCGCCGAAGGCTCCCCCGGCAGGGCAGGGCGCGTTCCGCCGCCGAACCGGCGATGCACCGGTGCAGCGCCAGAATTTTCGCAGAAAATTCGTCCCCTAGACCCGCGCCGCCGCGACGAAAGCCGCCATGCGTGCTCCGTCCTTGACGCCCGGCGCGCTTTCGACGCCCGACGACACGTCGACCTGCCGCGCGTTGGTCAGCCGGATCGCCTCGGCCACGTTATCGGGCGTCAGCCCGCCCGCCAGCATCCACGGCCGCAGCCAGCGCCGTTGCGCCACCAGCCGCCAGTCGAACGACAGCCCGTTCCCCCCCGGCAGCGCAGCCCCCTTCGGCGGCTTGGCATCGATCAGCAACTGGTCGGCCACGGTGGAATAATCGAACACCGCCGCCAGATCGCCTTCATCCGCCACGCCCACGGCCTTCATCACCGGCAAGCCGTAGCGCGAACGCACCTCGGCCACGCGGTCGGGGCTTTCGTGCCCGTGCAGTTGCAGCATATCCAACGGCACCGCTTCGACGATCGCGTCCAGCGCCGCATCGTCGGCATCCACCACCAGCGCCACCTTGGCAAGCCCGACCGGAGCCGCCAAAGCCAGAACGCGCGCCTGCGCCACCGTCAGGTTGCGCGGGCTTTTGGCAAAGAACACAAAGCCCGCGTAACCCGCCCCCGCCGCAGCCGCAGCCGCAACGTCACCCTCGGTCCGCAGACCGCAAATCTTCACGCGGATGTCTGCCACCGTCAGACCGCCTTGCGCGGCTTTTCGATCAACGCCAGCACGTCATCCTTGTGCGGCATGCTCGTGCTGTCCTTCATCACCGCCAACTCACGCTCCAGCCGCGCCACCTCGCGCCCGCGCACCGATGCGGTGCGCCGGTGCTTGTGCTCGCGCAGCCATTCCCACGTGAAACCGATGACCACGCCCGACACGACCCCGCCAAAGATCACCAGAAACAGCGGCATCTGGACCGACCATGTCACCCCGAACAGCGCCGCCACATCCTCGGGCAGGAAATTGACCGGAACCACCGTGCGGTTCGCCAGCGACACCGTCAGCAAGACCAGCATCAAGGCCACGATCAAAAGGTAACGCAGATATCGCATCATCGGCAAAGCCCCGTTCCGGTTGCCTCGCCACTATCGCCCCGCCCGCCCGCGGGCGCAAGTCAGGCCTTGCCGTTCAGCCGGTCGCGCAGCAGCTTGCCGGTCTTGAAGAAGGGCACCTTCTTGTCATCGACCTTGACCGCCTCGCCGGTGCGCGGATTGCGCCCCACGCGGGCATCGCGCGCCTTGACACTGAAGGCACCGAACCCGCGCAATTCCACACGATCACCCTTGGCCAGCGCCTCGATGATCTCCTCAAAGACCGTATTGACGATCCGCTCCACGTGCCGCTGCGTCAGGTGCGGGTTTTCATCCGCGATCTTCTGGATCAGTTCCGAACGGATCATCCGTGCAAGTCCCCCCTGCGGTCGCCCTCAAAACACTACGGCGCCACGTTGTTATTGCCGGAAACTATATGCAGAAAATTCCACCGCACAAACAAAATCCAAGCGCCCGCGCCCGCCAACCCCCCGCATGCACAAGCAAAAAGGGCCCCACCTCGCGGTGGAGCCCCTTTCATCGCTGCCTTTCGGCAGACAGATCAGTTGCCGCCCTTGAGCGCGGCACCAAGGATGTCGCCCAGCGAAGCGCCCGAATCGGACGACCCGTACTGTTCCACAGCCTCTTTCTCTTCCGCGATCTCGCGCGCCTTGATCGACAGGCCCAAGCGGCGGGTCTTCGGGTCGATGTTGGTCACGCGCACGTCGATGGTATCACCGACCGTGAAACGCTCGGGGCGCTGGTCGGCACGGTCGCGCGACAGGTCGCTGCGGCGGATGAACGACTTGGCGCCGTTGTATTCCACCTCGATGCCGCCGTCCTCGATCGCCGTGACGACGACCGAAACGATCGAACCGCGCTTCACGCCGTCAACCGCATCGGTGAAGTTGTCTTCGCCAAGCGCCTTGATCGACAGCGAGATACGCTCTTTCTCGACATCCACTTCGGTGACGGCGGCCTGAACCGTGTCGCCCTTGCGGTAGTTGGCAATGGCTTCTTCGCCGCGCTGGTCCCACGACAGGTCCGACAGGTGAACCATGCCGTCGATATCGTTGTCGAGGCCGACGAACAGACCGAATTCGGTGATGTTCTTGACTTCGCCTTCGATGTTCGACCCGACAGGGTGCTGTTCTGCGAACACTTCCCAAGGGTTGCGCTGGGTCTGCTTCAGGCCCAGCGAAACGCGGCGCTTGGCGCTGTCGATTTCCAGCACCATGACGTCGACTTCCTGCGAGGTCGAAACGATCTTGCCGGGGTGCACGTTCTTCTTGGTCCAGGACATTTCCGAAACGTGGACCAGACCTTCGACACCGGCTTCCAACTCAACAAAGGCGCCGTAATCGGTGATGTTGGTGACACGGCCCTTGTGGACCGAACCCAAGGGGTAGGCTTTTTCCACGGCATCCCACGGATCGGCCTGAAGCTGCTTCATGCCAAGGCTGATACGGTGGGTCTCTTTGTTGATCTTGATGACCTGAACCTTGACGGTTTCCCCGATGGCGAGGATTTCCGACGGATGGTTCACACGGCGCCAGGCCATGTCGGTCACGTGCAGCAGGCCGTCAACGCCGCCGAGGTCGACGAAGGCACCGTATTCGGTGATGTTCTTCACGACGCCGTCGATCGACTGGCCTTCGGTCAGGTTGCCGATGACTTCGGCACGCTGTTCGGCACGCGATTCTTCAAGGATCGCACGGCGCGAGACAACGATGTTGCCACGGCGACGGTCCATCTTCAGAATCTGGAACGGCTGCTTCATACCCATCAGCGGGCCCGCGTCACGCACGGGGCGCACATCGACCTGGCTACCGGGAAGGAACGCAACAGCGCCGCCCAGATCGACCGTGAAGCCGCCTTTGACGCGGCCGAAGATCGCGCCGTCGACGCGGGTCTCGGTGGCGTAGGCTTTTTCCAGACGGTCCCAGGCTTCTTCGCGGCGGGCTTTCTCGCGGCTGATGACAGCCTCGCCCCGCGCGTTCTCGACGCGGTCAAGGTAAACCTCGACTTCATCGCCGATGTTGATCTCGGGGTTTTCGCCCGGGTTCGCGAATTCCTTAAGGTCGATCCGACCTTCCATCTTGTAGCCGACGTCGATGATGGCCTGTCCCGCTTCGATAGCGATGACCCGACCTTTGACGACGGTGCCTTCTTCAGGCGTATCGATTTCGAAAGATTCCTTCAGAAGGGCTTCGAATTCGTCCATGGATGCTTTGGCGCACATATGCGAGTTGTTCCTTTATCCGATGTTTACTGGCCATGCGGTTGTCTCCGCCGGTCTTTGGTGGCCCCGAACCGGCAAAAGCATCACAGGCCGGAAAACCGGCCCGAAACGACTCCTGTCCTTCAGGATGCGCGGCCTATAGCGCCTTCGCGCCCCGCACGCAAGGAAACTTGGGAATTGCCACGCTCAGAACGGATGCGGCCGCCCGTCCCAATTCTCGAAACACCCCGTGGTCGTCATCGACAGGGCGTCGAAACGTGCCAGCAACCCCGCCGCCGACTCGTCCTCGCCGATGTCCGCCGCCGCGCCGCCCATATCGGTCCGCACCCAGCCCGGATGGTAGATGCCCACGGCAATCCCCTCGCCATGCAGATCGGTCGCCAGATTCCGCCCGATGTTCAGCGCCGCCGCCTTCGACGCGCGGTAGATATAGCTGCCCCCCGTAGCCTTGGTCGCCGACCCCATCTGCGACGAGATGATGGCAATCTTGCCCTTGGCCGCACGCAGGTTCGGCAAAAGCGACTGGATGGTCAGGAATACCCCCGTCACGTTGACGGCAAATGTTTCGGCCCACATCTCGGCCGGAAAACCCCTCTCCAACGCTTCGTCTGCATCCGGCAGCACACCCGCATTGCACACCAGCAACCCCAACGGCCGCCCCGCGATGCGTTCGGCCAAAGCCCGATGCGATGCAGGCGCGGCCACGTCCAGCCCCTGCCAGTCGATGCCGCCCGGCGCCGGAGCGGCCGCGCCACGATAGGTGGCCGTCACGGCCATGCCGCCCGCCGCCGCCTGCATCGCCATCGCAAGGCCGATCCCGCGATTCGCGCCGGTTATCAAGATATCCATGCCGCACCCTCTTTTGCCCAACCCGTCCGACCGCATCATTCCCCGCCCCGCCGGGAAAGGCCAGTGACAGCCGCACATGCAAACGCCCGCGCCATCACGGCGCGGGCGTCCGGCATGTCAGACAGCCCCAGATGACGCTCAGACGATCTCGGTGACCAATTGGTCCAGATCGCGGCGCACCTTCTTCTGGCCCACCAGCCAATCGCCCTCCGCCGCACGATAGCCCAGCGGCAACAGCGTCACCGACCGCAGACCCTTTTCCTTCAGACCAAGGATCGCGTCCACCTGCGCCGGATCGAACCCTTCCATCGGGGTGGCATCGACCTCTGCGAAAGCCGCCGCCGTCAGGGCAAGGCCAAAGGCGATATAGGCCTGACGCGCCGCGTGCTGATAGTTTTCCTCGGCGCTGCGCGGCAGATACATGCCCTTGAGCTGCGCGTAATATCCGGCAACCGCCGCCTCGGCCTCGGGTCCGCGCTGCGCCACGATATCGGCGACTACGGCATCGATCCGCGCTTCGGTGTAATTGTCCCACGCCGCGAAAACCAGCAGATGCGACGCTTCCGTCACCTGCGCCTGATCGAATGCCGCCGCGCGGATCTTGGCGCGGACCTCGGCATTCGTCACCACGAACACCTCGAAGGGCTGCAATCCGCTCGACGTCGGCGCCAGACGCACCGCATCGAGGATCGCCGCGATCTTGTCGTCGGCAACCTTGCGGGCGGGGTCCATCTTCTTGGTGGCATAGCGCCAGTTCAACCGTTCATGCAGCATCGTCGTCTTCCTGTCATCCATACCGGCGGAACCAATCCATACCGGGTATCTTTTCGATACCTCGTCACATAAGGTAACTGGACAGCCGCCGCAAGAAGCCACATTTCTGTACGCAGGTCACAAGGATGATACCGATGAAAACCTGCACCATCGCGCAGGCCCATTGCCAGACCATCAACACCGTGCTGTCGCGCGTGGGCGACCGCTGGAGCGTGCTTGTCATCTTTACCCTGCGCGATGGCCGCCGCCGCTTTTCCGAATTGAAGCGCGAACTCGACATCTCGCAGCGCATGCTGTCGCTTACCCTGCGCGATCTGGAACGCGACGGGCTGGTCAGCCGCCACTACCACCCGACCATCCCGCCCAAGGTCGAATATGAGCTAACCGCCCTTGGCCATTCGCTGCGCGAACCGGTGTCGGTTCTGGCCCATTGGGCGCTCGACAACCACGCGGCCATCGATGCCGCCCGCGCCGCCTTCGATGCGCAACAATCCCAAGCCGGCGCTGCCTGACGCAGGCAAAGGGGGCGCTCGCGCCCCCTCGCCCCTACGGGGCTCACCCCCCGAGGATATTTGAAAACGAGAAGAACGGGGGGACCGCAGCACAGGTTTGCCCCGCTTAGCCCCCTGTCAGGGCATCAACTGCCCGCCGTTCACCTCGATCACCTGCCCGATCACATAGGCAGACAGGCTGGCGCATGCCAGAAACAGAAAGGCCCCCACGCAATCTTCGGCCACGCCCAGCCGCCCCGCAGGAATCGTCGCCAAAGCCGCGTCAAGCTGCGCCTGTGTCGAATAACGCTCGTGGAACGGGGTGGTAATCACCCCCGGCGCCACCGCATTCACACGGATGCCGAACGGGATCAACTCTTTCGCCATCCCCCGCGTCACGTTGTGCACAAAGGCCTTGGACGACCCGTAAAGCCCCGCCCCGCCACTCGCCCCGTTGCGCGCCGCGATGCTGGTCGTGTTGATGATGAACCCGCCCCCCGCCGCCTTGAGCGGCCCGATGGCGGCCTGCGAGGCGACGATGACCGACCGCGCGTTCAGGTCCATGATCTCGTCGTAATCCGTCTCGCGTGCCTCGGCATAAGGCACGCGCCGCACCATGCCGCCCGCGTTGTTGATCAGCCCGTCCAGCCGCCCGAAGGCCTCGACCGCCGCCTCGACCGCATCGCGCGCACCTTCGCCGTTGGACATATCGGCGCGGATCAGCCGCGCGCGGCCCCCCGCTGCCTCGATCTCGGCCCCCAGCGCCTCGGCGGCATCCTGACTGGCGTTGTAATGCAGCCCCACCAGCGCACCCTGCGCCGCAAAGGCCCGCGCCACCGCAGCCCCGATCCCGGTCGATGCCCCCGTGACCAGCACCGCCTTGCCCTCCAACTCGGGCAACCGCATTCCTGTCATCCCTGCTCTCCCAGTTTTGCTGCAACCAAGGCGACAGCTTCCGCCACCGCCGCCGCGATATCCATCCCGCTCGTGTCGATCACCACCGCATCCGCCGCAGGCACCAGTGGCGCCACCGCCCGTTCCGCATCGCGCCGGTCGCGCTCGGTCTGCTGCGCCAGCACCTCGGCCACATCGCCCCCCACCTCGCGCCAGCGCCGCTGCGCCCGCACCTCGGCACTGGCGGTGACGAACAGCTTCACCTCCGCCTCGGGGCAGATCACCGTCCCGATATCGCGCCCGTCCAGCACCGCGCCGCCCTCGGCCCGCGCGAACCGCCGCTGGAATGCCACCAGCGCCGCCCGCACCTCGGGTATCGCCGCCACGCGGCTCGCCGCCTGCCCTGCCTCCAGCGTCCGCAAATCCGCACGCGCCATATCGGCAGGCTCCAACCCTTGCGCGGCAAGCACCGGATCACCGCCCTTGGCCCCGACCGCCCGATACAAAAGCCCCGTATCCAGATGCGTAAAACCGAAACGCATCGCAACCGCCCGCGCGATGGTGCCCTTGCCCGCCGCCGCAGGCCCGTCGATCGCCACCGTAAAGATCACCGCACCCGCCTTTTCATCTGTTCGCAAAATATCCTCGGGGGGTGAAGGCCCCGCAGGGGCCGAGGGGGGCAGACAGCCCCCCTTCTCCCTCTCAGCCGCGCGACAGCGTGGCCCCCAAGCCCGTCATCAACCCCTCGAAGATCGGGAACGAGGTCAGGATGGGCGACGCATCATCCACCGAAACCGCCGCATTTGCAGCCATTCCGCAGACAAGGAAACTCATGGCGATCCGGTGGTCCAGATGCGTGGCGCAAATGGCCCCGCCCGGCACCCCGCCCGCGCCCAGCCCGTGCACGATCAGCGTGTCCTCGTCCTCTTCCACCCGCACCCCGCAGGCTTCCAGCCCGCGCGCCATCGCGTCGATCCGGTCGCTCTCCTTGACCCGCAATTCCTTGACCCCGCGCATCACCGTGCGCCCTTCGGCAAAGGATGCCACCACCGACAGCACCGGATATTCGTCGATCATGCTCGGCGCGCGATCCTCGGGAACCTCGATCCCCTTCAGGTTCGGCGAAAACCGCACCCGCAGATCGGCCACCGGCTCGCCGCCCTCTTCCCGCGGGTTCTGGAACTCGATATCCGCCCCCATCTCGACCAGCGTCAGGTACAGGCCGTTGCGCGTCAGGTTCTGGCTGACGCCGGGAACCATGATGTCCGACCCTTCGACGATCAGCGCCGCACAGACGGGAAACGCCGCCGAAGACGGATCGCGCGGCACGGCCACGGTCTGCGGCCGCAACTCCGGCCGCCCCGTCAGGGTGATCACATTGCCCTCTGTAGTCTTTTCCACCGTCAATTCCGCACCGAAGCCCAAGAGCATCCGCTCCGAATGGTCGCGCGTCGGCTCGCGCTCGATCACCACGGTCTGCCCGGGCGCGTTCAGCCCCGCCAGCAGCACCGCCGATTTGACCTGCGCCGATGCCACCGGCAGCGCATAGCGCACCGGCACGGGGTTGGCCGCGCCCACCACCGTCATCGGCAAACGCCCGCCTGCCCGCCCATAGGCCCGCGTGCCGAACAGGCTCAGCGGGTCCGTCACCCGCCCCATCGGGCGCTTGCGCAAACTGGCATCCCCCGTGAACGTGGCCGTGATCGCAGTCGTCGCCATCGTGCCCATGATCAGCCGCACGCCCGTGCCGGAATTGCCGCAGTCGATCACGTCCAAGGGTTCGCGGAACCCGCCCACGCCCACGCCATGCACCGACCACTCTCCCTGCCCGTGCCGCGTCACCTCTGCGCCAAAGGCCCGCATCGCCGAGGCGGTATCGAGCACGTCCTGCCCTTCCAGAAGCCCCGTCACCCGCGTCTCGCCCACGGCCATCGCCCCGAAGATCAACGCCCGATGGCTGATCGACTTGTCGCCGGGCACTTCGGCGCGGCCAGTCAGCGCCCCCGACTTCCTCGCCGTCATCGGCTGGGCTTCACCATGTGCGGACATCTTCTCACTCCCGAAACCATCGCCGCCCCAGATAGCCCAAGCCACGCGCCCCGTAAATGCACGCCGTCACGCCCCCACCCCGACCCTCCCGCAAAAGTGGGAGGGTGCCGCACACCCCCGCCCGACAGCCACATCCCCGCCCTTCTCCCGTCGCACACGCGCACAACCAGCCAGTCGAAGCGCGATTTCGGTTGCGGACGGTGGCTCGTAGCTATCCTGACGGTTTGATGTCGTCCTAAGGCGAAATCCCGCCCGCCATGGTTTTGTCCTGCACGCGCGGGCCATTGACATCCGCTGACGGCATGAAGCTTGGTGTTCACACCGCCCTTGGCCCGACCGATCAGACCGCCACCTTGGTCATCTGCCCCCATTTTGCGCCCGCAGGCTCGTCGCCGTGCAATGCGCCTTGGCATACCCGCGCATGCCTGCTCGCGCCGATCATAACCGTCCCCGGCAATTTGGCCTAGGCAGCCAGTCTCCTTGCAAAGGCTGACTCACGCCTCAAGAAGACATCGGACATTCTTCCTTTGGCTGGGGAAAGGTTTGGTGCAAGCATCCCGTGGCTCAGCCCCCGTTCTCGCCTCACAACCAAAGCATGACGGTTGCGGCGACGGCGACGGCGCAGAGCGAAACCTTGGGGCACCAGTCGCAGCGGATTGCGCCCCTGTGCCAGTCCCCGTCGCCCGAACATGATCCCGCCCCTGTTACTCCGCCTGTTGCGGCGCTTGTCATGCCTGATGGGCTTGCCGCGCGTTTTCCGGCCCAAGATGCACAGCGTTATGCCCCTGTCTTTCAACGCTTCTTTTGCACCAATTCGCGTTATGGCCGCGGTCGGCCAGCAACCATTCTGCCTTCGGCAAACTGTCCAGCGGGGCAGCGGCTCCGGTGTAATCGCTCACCTGACAAGCCATCACCACCGCCGCGGGAAAACGCGTGACCATCCTCAACGCCATGGTCAAACGGCAAAAGCCGTTCCAACCACCCCGATCACCACATGTGCTTCAGGGCGCGCAGACAGCCCCCGCGGCCAGCCACCCGCCCATCGGACGGGCTTTCCTTTTCCACCCCGCATGATAGGCCAAGACCAGCCCCCCAAAGGACCGCCGCCATGACCGTCACCGATGTCTCCGGCCTCACCCAACTCGGTGCCGCCACCGGCCTGCCCGCGACCCCGGACGATGCGATCCTCGAACGTGTTCCCGCGGGCCATTCCGGCACGCTCTACACGGTGCGCTTCACCGCCCCTGAATTCACCTCGCTCTGCCCGATGACCGGCCAGCCCGATTTTGCCCATATCGTCATCGATTACGTCCCCCGCGACTGGCTGGTCGAATCGAAATCGCTCAAGCTTTACCTCCATTCCTTCCGCAACCACGGCGCGTTTCACGAAGATTGCAGCCTCGACATCGCCAAGCGCATCGTGTCCCTGCTCGATCCGGTCTGGCTGCGCATCGGGGCCTTTTGGTATCCGCGCGGCGGCATCCCGATCGACGTGTTCTGGCAGACCGGAGCGCCGCCCGAAGGCGTCTGGCTTCCCGATCAGGGCGTCGCCCCCTACCGCGGGCGCGGCTGATGGGAACCGGCGCACCCCCCGCCCCGTGGTCCATGCTGATGGCCGAGATGATGGTGACCGACTACCCCGCCTCGCTCGCCTTCTGGACCGGCGTGCTCGGCTTCGATGTCGCCTTCACCCGCCCCGCCCAGCAACTCGCCTGCCTGCACCACCCCGATGGAGCGCAGGTGATGATCTACCAGCGCGACGGCGACTGGGAGACGGGGCCGATGCAGGCCCCCTTCGGGCGCGGCCTCGTGATCCAGGTCTATCTCGCCGATGTTGATGCCGCAGCCGCCCGCGTCACCGCCGCAGGCCTGCCCTTCTACGTCGCCCCGCGCGAGAAATGGCGCGACTGGGGCGACCGCCTCGGTGGCCAGCGCGAGTTTCTGGTGCAAGACCCCGACGGATACCTCGTCATGGTGGTCCAGCGCATCGGTGAACGGCCTTTGCCCGCTTGACCATCCTGCAAGCGGCGTCTAGGCCGCGCCCAGCCCTAGGATGCACCCCAATGACTGACACGCCCGACCACCCCGCCGACACGCCCGACGATGCGGCCCCGCCCGCGCGGCGCAACTTCTACGGCCGCGTCCATGGCAAAACCCTGCGCGGCAGCCAGAAAACCTATCTGGCCGAAGACCTGTCGCGCCTGTCGCTTGCCGGTGTCACCGCCGCCGACAACCCCGACCGCAGCCCGCTCGACCTTGCCGCCCTGTTCGGGGCACGCCCGCTCTGGCTCGAAATCGGCTTCGGCGGTGGCGAACACCTCGTGCATATGGCCGCCCGCTATCCCGATATCGCGCTGATCGGCTGCGAACCCTTCGTCAACGGCATCGCCATGCTTTTGGGCAAGATCCGCAGCGCGGGCGTCACCAACCTGCGCGTCCACCCCGGCGATGTGCGCGACCTGTTCGACGTGCTGCCCGATGCCTGCGTGGACAAGGTCTTTCTCAACTACCCCGACCCTTGGCCCAAAGCCCGCCACCACCGCCGCCGCTTCGTGACACCGGGTTACCTGAACCTCCTTGCCCGCGTCACCAGACCGGGCGCCGAATTCCGCGTCGCCACCGACATCCCCGATTACGTCCGCCAGACGCTGGAACAGGTGCCGCAGGCCGGTTTCACGCTGGAACGGCAAGCGGGCCTTGGCGAGGCATGGGACGACTGGCTTTCCACCCGCTACGAACAAAAGGCCCTGCGCGAAGGCCGCGACCCGCATTACCTGACCTTCCGCCGCAACGGCTGACGCTCAGGCAGGCACCGCCCAGACCTCGCCAGCCGCCAAGGCGCGGAACCGCGCAGCCCCGATCCCTTTGGCCGCCAATGCCGCAGCCAGCCGATCCACCGGCTCTTGGCGTGCCTCGTCCGTCAACTGGAACGTCCCCCAGTGATGCCCCACGGCATAAGACGCCCCCGAAAGGGCGAACCCCTCGACCGCCTCGGCAGGGTCCTGATGTTGGTCCTTCATGAACCAGCGCGGCGCATAGGCCCCAACGGGCAAGATCGCCAACCGCGGCGCGCCGTGCTTTTCGCGCACCCGCCGATAAGGCCGCCCACCGTCGAACCCCGTATCCCCGATATGCAGCACCCCGCCCACCGGCGTATCGAGGTGAAACGCGGCCCACAAAGCCATCGACCTGTCGCCCGTCCCCCGCGCCGACCAGTGATGACAGGGTTCGACATGCACCCGCAGATGCGCCAGTTCCAGCACGTCACCCCAATCGCCCGCCACCATCCGCATCGCCGGAACCGCCTGCCTGACGATCGCATCATTGCCCAGCGGCGTCAGCACCAGCGGGTCATGCACCGCCTGCAACCGCCGCAAGGTGCCAAGGTCCAGATGGTCGTAATGGTTGTGCGACAACAGCACCGCATCGATCTTCGGCAGATCGTCGAACCCGATCCCCGCCACCGTCACCCTTTGCGGCCCGACAAAGGAAAAGGGGCTCGCCCGTCCGGCCCAGACCGGATCGGTCAGCAGGTTCAACCCCGCCACCTGCACCAGCATCGTCGCATGGCCCACCATGGTGACGGTCAGGTCATCCACCCGCGCCGCAGGCTTTGCAGGCACCACCGGCACCGCCCTTGGCCAGACCTGCCGCCCGCCGCCGAACTGCCAGCGCAGCATATCGCGCATCCCCTTGGGCGCGGACCCGTCGGGATTGAAGAAACGTACCCCGTCGAAATGGTCGCTCACGGGGCCGGAATGATAGGGGTTGCGCTTGGGCATGACATTTCCTGAAAGCTCCGCTCGCATATGGGGCCTGCACAGCAGCGGTCAATCCCGCAAGCCCCACGCCCCGCCACCCATCGCCCCCTCCCCCGTTTCGGGGGAGGGCCGGGGAGGGGGGGCCGCCGCCAAAGCGCCACACAAAACAAAAACGGCGCGCCGTTGCCAGCGCGCCGCCCTGTCACCGGCAAAGGCGGTTACTTCACAGCCGCCTTCAGCTTTTCGACCAGATCGGTCTTTTCCCAGGAAAAGCCGCCATCCGCATCCGGCGTGCGGCCGAAATGGCCGTAAGCGCTGGTGCGGGCATAGATCGGCTTGTTCAGGTCCAGATGCGTGCGGATACCGCGCGGCGTCAGGTCCATGCATTCGGCCACCGCCCGCTCGATGGCCGTGGCATCCACCGCCCCCGTGCCATGCGTATCGACATAGATCGACAGGGGCTTGGCCACCCCGATGGCATAGGACACCTGCAAGGTGCAGCGATCCGCCAGCCCTGCGGCCACCACGTTCTTGGCCAGATAGCGCGCCGCATAGGCAGCCGAACGGTCCACCTTGGTCGGGTCTTTCCCGCTGAACGCGCCGCCCCCGTGCGGAGCAGCCCCGCCATAGGTATCCACGATGATCTTGCGCCCCGTCAGACCCGCGTCGCCATCGGGTCCGCCGATCACAAAGGTGCCCGTGGGGTTCACCCACCATTCCGTCTGCTCGGTGATCCAGCCCACAGGCAGCACGTCGCGGATATAGGGCTCGACGATGGCGCGGATGTCCGCACTCGTCTGGCTTTCGTGCATGTGCTGCGTCGACAGCACGATCGACGTCACCGCGACCGGCTTGCCATCTTCATAGCGCAGCGACAGTTGCGATTTCGCGTCCGGCCCAAGGGTCGGCTCCTTGCCCGATTTCCGCACCTCGGCCAGCCGGCGCAAGATGGCCTGGCTGTACTGGATCGGCGCAGGCATCAACTCGGGCGTCTCGCGGCAGGCATAGCCGAACATGATGCCCTGATCGCCCGCGCCGTCACGGTCCACGCCCTGCGCGATATGGGCCGATTGCTCGTGCAGCAGGTTGTGCACCTTCAGCGTGTTCCAGTGGAACTTGTCCTGCTCGTAGCCGATATCCTTCACGCAGTCGCGCACGATGGCCTCGACACGGGCAACCATCGCCTTGGTCTTTTCCGGCGTAGACAACCCCACTTCCCCGCCCACGACGACCGTATTGGTCGTCGCAAAGGTTTCACAGGCAACGCGCGCGTTCGGCTCTTCGGTCAAAAAGGCATCCAGAACGGCATCCGAGATACGGTCGCACACCTTGTCGGGGTGCCCCTCGGATACGGATTCCGAGGTAAAGACATAATTCATACGGGACATGGGGAAGTGCTCCATTGGGTGATCCCTGTCACGTCAGGAAGCCGTTGTGACAGTTCGACCCCGTGCTAGCCGCCGCCCCCCGCCCCGTCAACCCGACTTGCGACGCCAGCCCAGACGAAGTGCTGCCCCGAGTCCCGCCAGCAACACCAGCACCGGCACTTCGCCCCAACGCGCATAGGGCGTTTCTTCCAAGCCACCCGGAACCGGCGCGTCCAAGGCGCCCTGCACCCCCAACGGCAGGCTTTGCAGCACGCGCCCCCGCGCATCGATCACCGCGGTGATGCCGGTATTGGCCACCCGCAGCAGCGGCAATCCCTGCTCGATGGCCCGCAACTCGGCCTGCGCAAGATGCTGGTAGGGGCCGGTCAGCGTGCCGAACCACGCATCGTTGGTAATCTGCAAGATGTAATCCGCCCGTTCCGGCACCCCGCGCAGGTCTTGCGGAAACACCGCCTCGTAGCAGATCAGCGGCAAGACCTTGCCAAGCGGGCCAAGGTCCAGCACCGCAGGCCCGCTGCCCGCCGAATAGCCGTTGCCTTCCTGCGCGGCAAAGGCCCGCAGCCCGAACCAGCGGAAAGCCAGATCGCCGAACGGGATATATTCGCCAAAGGGCACCAGATGGTGCTTGTCATAGACCGGCCCCACGCCACCGCCCGGCCCGATCACGGCCATGGAATTCCAGAACTTCCATCCCTCGACCCGCTGGATACCCGTCACCACCGGACTGCCCCGCCCCGCCGCGGCAATGGCAAGCGCCACTTGCGGATTGTCCTCCAAAAGGTAAGGCACCGCCGTTTCCGGCCAGACCGTCAGGTCCGGCACGTCGCCCGCGCGGGTCAGATCGAGCAGACGGCGAAAGAACACATCCGCCTGCACAGGGTCCCATTTCAGGCTTTGCTCGGCGTCGGGCTGCACCAGCCGCACCACCATGTCGCGCGCCGCAGGCTCGTGCTGTGCCAGCCGCCAGCCGCCGAAGCCGAACCCCGCCGCCACCAGCGCCACCGCCGCCGCCACAGGCACCAAGCGGCACATGGCCAGCAACGCCGCCACGACCAGCGTAAACAGCGTCAAGCCGTTGGCCCCCACCAATGCCGCCATCTGCGCCGGCGCATGGCCGATCCACACATGCCCGGGAAGCGCCCAGGGAAACCCCGTCAGCACATAGCCCCGCGCCAGCTCGGTCGCGGTCAGGGCCAGCGCAAACCCCATCCCCCGCTGCGCGAACAGCCGCGAGGCCACCCCCGCCACCGCCCAGAACAGCGCCAGCCCGAAACACAGCAACACCACAGCAAAGGGCGCCATCCAGGCATAATCCTCGGCGTCCACCAGAAACGGATTGACGATCCAGTTCAGCGCGGCAACGAAATATCCCGCCCCCGCGAACCAGGCGACCCAGACATCACCGCGCCCGGCCCGTGCCACCAGCGCCACCACCAGCGCAAAGGCGGGCAAAGCCGCCCACCACCAGCCCAGCGGAGCCTGCCCCAGCGCCGCAACGGCACCCGCCGCGAAAGCGGCCAGAACCGCCCGCCACCCCGGCCAGCCCAACCGTGTCACTCCAGCGCCGCCTGCTCCGCCGCAGCCGAGGCCGCATCGACGACTTCGGGCAGCCGTATCCGCACCCGCTTGATGCGGCGCGGATCGGCATCGACCACCTCGAACTCGGCCCCGCTTTCATGCGGCACGATCTCGCCCCGCGTCGGCACGCGGCCGGTGCGCAGAAAGACGATCCCGCCCAAGGTGTCGATCTCCTCGTCATCCTCGTCGGTGCGCAGCCGCAACCCGATGGCCGCCTCGATCTCTTCCAGCGGCGCATTGGCCATGCACAGAAAGACGCCGGGCTTTTCCTCTTTCCACAGCGCGCCCTCTTCCTCGTCGTGCTCGTCCTCGATCTCTCCGATCACCGTCTCGATCAGGTCCTCAATGGTCACCAGCCCGTCGACCCCGCCATATTCGTCGATCACCAACGCCATATGCACCCGCTCGCGCTGCATCTTCTGCAGCAGCACGCCGATCGGCATCGACGGCGGCGCATAAAGGACAGGCCGCAACAACCGCTTCAGCGACCAGCGCCCCGCCGTGCCGAACCCGTGCTGCAGGGCAAGGTCCTTCAGCAGCACCAACCCCTGCGGATGGTCCAGCGTGCCCTTGTAGACCGGCAGGCGGCTGAAGCCATGCTCGCGGAACACCGCGACCAGATCGTCCTTGCCGATGTCCAAAGGCACCGCGACGATCTCGACCTTGGGCACGGCCACATCGTCCACCCGCAACCGCCGCAAGGCCCCCAGACCGGGCAGCCCCGCCGAAGTTTGCGCCACCTGCGCCGCCCCCTCGCCATCGCCGGTATCCGCACCCGGCGTGAAAGCGCTGAGCAACCGCCCGAAGAACCCCGTTCTCGCTGGCTCTGCCCCGTCCTCGTCGGCCGCATGCTGCGACCCGTCACTGCTACTGCCCATCGATCCTTGTCCAACACGACCCCGCCGCGCGGAGCCTCATGAATATGGGTCCGAAACCCCGAGCGAGGCAAGTATCCTCGCCTCGGTCGCCTCCATCACCGCCGCGTCCTCGTCGTCCACATGATCATAGCCAAGGCAATGTAACAGACCATGCACCAGCAGATGGGTCACATGATCGGCCATCGCCTTGCCCTGCGCGGCCGCCTCGCGCGCGCAGGTGTCGTAAGCGATGGCGATGTCACCCAGTTCCACCGGATCGTCGGGCGTGCCCGATTGCGGCGGTTCGGGCAGGTCACCGAATACCTCGGCGGCGCGCTCTTCGGACGGCCAGGACAGAACGTTGGTCGGCGCAGGCTTGCCGCGGAAATCGGCGTTCAGCACGGCGATGCGGGCATCGTCGCAGCCCATCACCACCACCGAAAACCCCGCTGCGGCCAGCCCCAACCCGGCCAGGGCCGCCGCGCAGGCGCGGTCGGCCAAAGCCTCAAGCCCCAGCGCCTCCCAGCGCGCATCTTCGATGACGATATCCACGATCCCGCTCATGGCCAGCCCCATACACCGCCCGGCCGCAAAGCACAAACCATCCCCCTCACCCCGCCCCTCTCCCCCGCGGGGAGAGGGAGGCACCCGTCCCGCTTCGTCGCGCCCAATGGATCGCGGGTCGGGGGCTGTCCGCCCCCACGGCGCGTGCCGCGCCTCCCCCGAGGATATTTGGACCAGCGTGAAAACACTGGCCGTTCATATCGGGTCAAATAGTCCGCGTGGGGGGTCCGGGGGGCGCAAAGCCCCCCGGCCTTTGCGAAAAGCCGTCAGGCGACCGTCTCGTTCGCCTCGTAGGCTTCGATGATGCGCGCGACCAGCGGGTGGCGCACCACGTCCTTGGACGTGAAGTAGTTGAAGGTCACACCCTTCACGCCCTGAAGGATGCGTTCGGCCTCTTGCAGCCCGCTCGGCACGCCGCGCGGCAGGTCGACCTGCGTGCGGTCGCCGGTGATCACCATGCGGCTGCCTTCGCCCAGACGGGTCAGGAACATCTTCATCTGCATGGTCGTGGCGTTCTGCGCCTCGTCCAGCACGACGAAAGCGTTCGACAGCGTGCGCCCGCGCATGAAGGCCAAGGGCGCGATCTCGATCCGCTTTTCCTCGAGCAGTTTCTGCACTTGCTTTGCAGGCAGGAAATCGTTCAGCGCATCGTAGAGCGGCTGCATATAGGGGTCGATCTTCTCTTTCATGTCGCCGGGCAGGAAGCCCAGCCTTTCGCCCGCCTCGACCGCAGGGCGCGACAGGATGATCTTTTCCACCGCGCCGCTGATGAACATGGTGACGCCCACGGCCACGGCCAGATAGGTCTTGCCCGTGCCGGCAGGCCCGATTCCGAACCCGAGTTCATTGGCAAACAGGTTGGCCACATAGGCCTTCTGCGCCTCGGTCCGCGGTTCGATCGGCTTTTTGCGGGTGCGCAATTCCATGCCGGGGTTGAACAGCTCGATCTGCTCGCCGCTTGCCACCGCGCGATCCGGCATCGGCCGCCCCATCCGCATCGCCCCGTCGATATCGCCCGCCTGCACGCCGCGCCCCGATTCCAGCCGCGCATAAAGCGACCGCAGCACCGCCGAGGCCTGTTCGCGCGCTGCTTTCTCGCCGATCACCGCCAGACGGTTGCCCCGCCGCAGGATATTGACCCCCATCTGGTGCTCGATCTGCGCCAGATTGCGGTCGAATTCGCCGCACAGGTCAATCAGCAAGCGGTTGTCGGGAAATTCGAGGGTCGATTCCACGACATCCTCGGAACGGGTCGGGGGGGTCAGCGCGCTGATGCCCAAGGAGCTCTCCTTCTAAGCCTACGTTCGCCACATCTTGATGATGGGCCGCGTTCGGGCGCATGGCAAGCACCATATCTGCGCAGACACCCTCATTCGGACCACACCGCCATTCTGCCCAAGGTTTGTGCAGATTACATGTCGCCTGCGCCCAACTCCCATCTGGGCGCCATGGTGCCAAAGGCAAAGGGCCGCGGCATCGCGCCACGGCCCCTGATGTGGCCAAACTTGTCCAGGATCAGCCGCGCAAAGCGCGCTCAGCCCTTTGGATGGTAATCCGGCACGCCGTTCACGCGCGGGTCGCCCACCACATAACCCGGCTTGACGCGGTTGTCGCAGACCGGCATCCCCGACACCGGATCGCGGCGGCGGCTGGAATAGCCCTCGGCACCGTCGTCGATGATCCAGACCTGACAGCCATCGGGATCATAGGCGATTGCCGCCTGCCCGTCGATCAGCCCCTTGCCCTTCTGCGCATCCAGCCCGAAGAACGTCATATCCTGCGGCTTGGCCAGAAGCGGCGGCTCGCCGTCAGGCCCGTTGGCACGCGAGAATGTCCCGCCGCAGCCCGCCAACAGCACCAGCGCCAGAACCGGCGCGAAACCCGTAACCTTCCGCATCTTCACCACCTGTAACACACAACTTCGACACGGCGGTTCTGCGCCATGCCCGCCGCCGTATCGTTCGACGCCCTAGGTTGGCGCTCGCCAAAGCCTTGCTCGCGTTCGACCACCGCACCGACCGACCGCGCCACCGCGGCGACCGCCGCCGCCCTGCGGTTGGACAGGCTCATGTTGTATTCGTCCGAAGCGCGGCTGTCGGTATGGCCGTAAATGGCGTATCCATAGGCCCCCGCACCGGAAAAGAACTGGCGCAGCCGTTCGGCCCCGCTGACGGTCAGGTGGGCGCTGTCGGTGGCGAACATCGTGTCGGTGTTTTCCACCAGACAGGTGTTGACCTTGACGCAGACGGGCTTGCCGTCCTTGGGGCGCACCCTCTCGACCATGTAACCCTCGAGGCCACCGTCCGAATACCAGTGCTGGCACCCGTCACGATCCAGCCAGATGCCCCATTCGATTCGCCCTGTGACTTTCGGCTGCTCTTGGGCAAACGTCTCCGTCGCGCCCAGCAGGCCCAAAAGGCACAATACCACAGCTGCGGCAAAGCGCGCTGCCTTGGAATACCCGTACACGCCGAAGCCCCCTCGTTAACCAACAAATCCAAGTCAACAGACACAACGGCAGGTTTGCCCAGACGGTTAGGCCGTGTAAAGCGGATTCATACCAAAGGATGCATCCCGTGCATTTGCGCATGGGTGCCGGAAACAATCCCCGCCGGGCGCGCAGACCGCCCGCAAAGGCGAAACAGTCAGACTCGCACGCCCCCCAGCGAATTCGGCCCGGATTCGACGATCCGCACCCGGACCAGATCGCCGGCGCGCCCTGCCGCATCGGGCACATGCACCGCGTGCAGATGATCCGACTTGCCCACCATCTGCCCCGCCATCCGTCCGGGCTTTTCATACAGCACCGTCACCTCGCGCCCGACCATTTCGGTCTGGATGCGGCGCTGTTGCGCCAAAAGCAGCGCCTGCACCGCTTGCAGCCGCGCATCTGCGACCGCGGCATCGACGCCCGGCTTTTCGGCGGCGGGCGTGCCCGGACGGGCCGAATATTTGAAACTGTAGGACTGCCCGAAACCGACCGCGCGGATCAGGTCGAGCGTCTGGTCGAAATCGGCATCCGTCTCGCCGGGGAAACCCACTATGAAATCGGAACTCAGCAAGATGTCTGGCCGTGCGGCGCGGATACGCTCGACCAGCCGCAGATAGGCGTCGCGCCCGTGCTTGCGGTTCATCGCCTTCAGGATGCGGTCAGACCCCGATTGCACCGGCAGATGCAGATAGGGCATCAGCTTGGGCACATCGCCATGGGCGGCGATCAGATCGTCCTCCATGTCGTTGGGGTGGCTTGTGGTGTAGCGGATCCGCTCCAACCCGTCGATCCGCGCCAACGCCCGCACCAGCCGCGCCAGACCCCAAGCGCCCCCCTCGCCGGTGCCATGATAGGCGTTCACGTTCTGCCCCAGCAGCGTGATCTCGTGCACGCCCTTTTCCACCAGCCCCCGCGCCTCGGCAAGCAGGCGATCGACGGGGCGGCTCACCTCGGCCCCGCGGGTGTAGGGCACCACGCAAAAGGCGCAGAACTTGTCGCAGCCTTCCTGCACCGTCAAAAAAGCCGAAGGCCCGCGCAGCGCCTTGCGCTCGGGCAGGTGGTCGAACTTGTCCTCGACCGGAAACTCGGTCTCGACCGCCTTGCCCCCCGCTTCCAGCCGCCGGTTCATCTCGGGCAGGCGGTGATAGCTTTGCGGCCCGACGACCAGATCGACCAGCGGCATCCGCCGCATGATCTCGTCACCCTCGGCCTGCGCGACGCAACCGGCCACGCCGATCTTCATCCCGGGCTTGGCGTCCTTGAGCGGCCGCAGACGGCCCAGATCGGAATACAGCTTTTCCGACGCCTTCTCGCGGATGTGGCAGGTGTTCAAAAGCACCATGTCGGCATCCTCGACCGTCTCGGTCGTCACATAGCCCTCGGCACCCATGGCCTCGACCATGCGCTCGCTGTCGTAGACGTTCATCTGGCAGCCATAGGTCTTGATGAACAGCTTCTTCGCCTCGGCCATGACCGGTGCCCCATCCGTGCTTTGCAAACCCGCCTCCATATACGCCCTTCCGCAGCCCATGCAATGACACGGACAGGCAGGGCCGGGCACGGCCAGACCGGTGGCAGGGCGCTTGCACGGCAAGGCAGGCACAGCCCGATTGCGCGGGAGGGGGCTTGCATTGCACAGCCATTCGCCAGACCCTGCCGCCCAGTATCATTGCCCGTGGACCGCAGCATGCGCCATTCCAGTCTCGACGCCTATCTCGAAAGCCATCGCCGCGCGGAACCCAAAGGCCCGCTTGCCATCATCCTCGCCGAAGACGGCGTCGAACTCGATACCACGCTGCGCCATCACCTCGCGGCAGGTTTCGCCACCGTCATCCTGCTGGCCAACGCCGACCTGCCGCTCTCGGCCCGTCTGGCCGACGAGGTGCAGCGGATCGACATCGACGCACATGCCGAAAACGCGCTGGTCACATCGGTCAATCGCATCAACGACGCGTTTCCCGACCTGTGGGCCTATTACTGCTTCAACGCCGAATACCTGTTCCACCCCTTTTGCGAAACCCGCAACGTGCGCGAATTGCTCGCCTTCCACACCGAAGAGCGGCGCAATTCGATGCTGACCTATGTCGTCGACCTCTATGCCGGCGACCTGACGCGCGCGCCCAACGCCGTCAGCCTCGAAGATGCCCATCTCGACCGCTCGGGCTATTACGCCCTTGCCCGCCAAGACCCCGAAAAGAACTGGCACCCCAAGGAACGCCAACTCGACTTTTACGGCGGCCTGCGCTGGCGGTTCGAGGAACACGTGCCCTGGACCCGCCGCAAGATCGACCGCATCTCGCTGTTCAAGACGCGGCGCGGCCTGACCCTGCGCCCCGATTTCACCTTTGACGACGAAGAGATGAACACCTACGCCTGCCCGTGGCACAACAACCTCACGGCTGCCGTCTGCTCGTTCCGCACCGCCAAGGCGCTGAAATCCAACCCCGGTTCCCGCTACGAGATAAGCAATTTCCGCTGGCACAATTCGACAGAATTCCTTTGGCACAGCCAGCAACTGATGGATTTCGGCCTGATGGAACCGGGCCAGTGGTTCTGACAAGCCCCGCCCTCTGACCACATGGCGCGCGGGCAAGCCCGCGCAAGCCGTCAGCGCCTTGCGGCGCGCGTCAGGGGGCGCTCGCGCCCCCTCTTGGCCGTTCCGGCCAATTCACCCCCCCGAGGATATTTGGGACAAGAAGAAAGGGACCAGGGTCCGGCTTCTTCTCGTCCACAAATATCCTCGGGGTCCGGGGGTGAAGCCCCCGGCCTGTCCGCAAAGGCGCGGCCGATATTTTCTTTCTGCGCCGTGAAACTTGCCCCGCCGTGCCCCCGTAGCTCGGGTCACAAGGCGGGATCGTCCCGCCTGTCCAACCGGAGACTGCCATGAAACTCTCGTTCCGCGCCCTCGCGCTCACCACGCTCTTTGCCCTGCCCGCCTTTGCCGCCGAAAACCCGATGGTGGGCGGCGCGCCGATGTTCGCCACCAAGAACATCGTCGAAAATGCCGTGAATTCGGCCGACCACACCACGCTCGTCGCCGCCGTGCAGGCCGCCGGTCTGGTCGAGACGCTGCAATCGGCAGGCCCCTTCACCGTCTTCGCCCCCGTCAACGACGCCTTCGCCGCCCTGCCCGCAGGCACGGTGGAAACCCTGCTCAAGCCCGAAAACAAGGACATGCTGGTGAAGATCCTCACCGCCCATGTCGTGGCAGGCAACCTGTCGGCCGAGGAAATCATGCGCCGCGCCAAAGCCTCGCCCGACGGGTTCTACAACATGCAAACCGTGTCGGGTGACGCGCTTTCGGCACAGGTCAAGGGCAAGAACCTGTACCTGATCGACGAATCGGGCCACGCCTCCAAGGTGACGATCGCCGATGTGAACCAGTCCAACGGCGTGATCCATGTCGTCAACGCGGTGCTGATCCCGCGCTGATCGCAGGCTGCGGCAGGCGTTCGCCGGTTAAGGGCCTGTCCTTCGGGGCAGGCCCTTTGCCATGTCGCAGACAGACCAGACGCAGCACCGCCGCTCTGGTCAGCATGGGCCATACAGCGAAAGGCACCCCATGCGACTGATCGGCACCTACGGCTCTCCCTTCGTCCGCCGCGTCGGCGCGACCTTGCACCTTTACGGCCTGCCCTTCGACCACGCCCCCCTGATGACCGGCGACGACCGCGCCGAGATCACCGCGCTCAGCCCGCTGGGGCGCATCCCCGCGCTCGTGCTCGATGACGGCAGCGCCCTCTTCGACAGCACGGCGATACTTGACCACCTCGACGAGGGCGCGGGCGACGCCGCCCTGACCCCCCGCTTTGGACCCGACCGCCGCCGCGTGCTGGCACTCACCGCGCTTGGCCATGGCATTGCCGAGAAATACGTCGCCGCCTGGTATGAAACCGCCATGCGCCCCGAAACCCATGTCTGGCAGCCATGGCTTGCCCGCCTGCAAGACCAGATCGTGCAAGGCCTGACCGCGCTGGAAGCTGCGCTGACCGGCCCCTACCTTGCCCTTGACCGGCTGACCCAGGCCGATGTCACCGCCATCTGCGCCCTCGACGGCGTGCTGATCGACATGCCCGGGCTGATCGCCCGCGACGCCATTCCAAAGCTCTGCGCCCTGCGCGACAGGCTCGCCCCGCTCGACGCCTTCCGCCTCACATCACCGGAATAGTGGAACCACAATCGCGGGGGGCCGAACCGCCCTCAGGCCCGCTTCAGCCGGATCACCACATCGACGCGCGCGACCTGCATCCCCGCAGGCGCATCGGGCAACCCCTCGATCCGCAAGGCATCGGCAGGGGCATCGGTCAGCGCGTGGCTGTCTTCCCAATAGAAATGTGGATGCTCGTCCATGCGGGTGTCGAAATAGCTTTTCGACCCGTCCACCACGACCTCGTTCATCAGCCCCGCCTCGCAGAACGCGCGCAGCGTGTTGTAAACCGTGGCCAGCGACACCTTTTCGCCCGATGTGGCCGACAGTGCGTACAGGCTTTCTGCCGTGACATGGCGGTTCTCGCCGTCGCCAACCAACAAGGCCGCCAGAGCAAGCCGCTGCCGTGTCGGGCGCAACCCTGCGCTCGCCAGCCATTCGGTCCCGCGCTGCTGCTGTGTCACCGCCATCGACTCCGCCCTTTGCCGTTGCGCCATATATAACGGCCCGCACCGCCCCATTACAAACGAAAATAGGTCGCAGCCAGACCCCGCCCGTCCCCGCCCGCCCGCAGTGGCGCAACCCGCTGCCCTTGCTTCCCCTGACACGGCAATGTTACATCGCGCCAAACCGCGCCAGAACCGCAAACCCGCAAAACTGCAAACAAGGGAAGTCCCGATGTCCTATCCGTCCAGCTTCGACCGCGAGGCCCTTTTGCAATGCTCCCGCGGCGAATTGTTCGGGCCGGGCAACGCGCAGCTTCCCGCGCCCCCCATGCTGATGATGGACCGCATCACCGACATCTCGGGCGACGGCGGGCTGCACGGCAAGGGCCATGTGGTCGCCGAATTCGACATCACGCCCGACCTGTGGTTCTTCGATTGCCATTTCCCCGGCAACCCGATCATGCCGGGCTGCCTCGGGCTTGACGGGCTGTGGCAACTGACCGGCTTCAACCTTGGCTGGCGCGGCTGGCTGGGGCGCGGCTACGCGCTGGGCGTGGGCGAGGTGAAGCTGACCGGCATGGTCCGCCCCGACCGCAAGATGCTGACCTACAAGGTCGATTTCACCAAGGCGATCCAGACCCGCCGCCTGACCATGGGCGTGGCCGACGGCATCGTCGAAGCCGACGGCGAGGTGATCTACATCGTCAAGGACATGAAGGTCGCGCTCAGCGAAAGCTGACCGCGACGCGGCGCCGCCCTTATTGCCGCCTCCAATTTTCAGCGCCAAGACGCGGTTTTCCCGCTGCCCCCCTAAAGCCGTGCCCGCCCGTGACGTATTACCGGCCGTCGCACGCAAGGCAGGACCGCTGCCGCCGCAGGCATGTTCACAATAAAGACGGGGATCAGATGGACGGCGCAATTTTCGACGATCGGGAAGTGATCGGCTCTATCGTCCACCGCACCAATGGCTTCGTCTACCGCTGCCGCAACGACCGCGACTATTCCATGCTGCTGATGGAGGGTGCCGTGGGCGAACTGACCGGCAGCCCCTCGGTGCGCTTCCTCGACCCGCCGCAACTTTCCTATGCCGGCCTGTGCCACCCCGAAGATTGCGATTTCGTCTATGCCGCGGTCGATGCCGCCCTCGAAAAGCGCGAGAACTGGAGCATCGAATACCGCCTCGTCAGGCCCGACGGATCGTCGCGCTGGGTCCACGAAGTCGGCGGCGGCGTGTTTGACGATGCGGGCGCGCTGGAATTCCTCGAAGGCGTGGTGCTCGACCACGAAGCCCGCAAGCGCGAAGATGCCGCCCGTGGCCAGCGCAACCAGCAGATCGAAGGCCATTGCCGCACGCTCGTGCAGGAAACCAAGCCGGTGCTGCGCGTGCTGCGCGAATTGCGCATCCTCGCCATCAACGCACGGATCGAAGCCGCCCGCGCCGGGCGCGCCGGAGCGGGCTTTTCGGTCGTCGCAGCCGAAGTCGGACGCATCGCCGACGAAACCGCCGCCCGCGCCACCCGCGTGGCCGAACTGACCGAAGAGTTGCAGGCCCTGCTGCTCGCCAACGCCTGACGGCCAAGCCGCATCTTCCCCGAATTCCCGCCTTGGCGATACGCGGCAATCACCCCGTGCGGGGGCATTTGCCGCGTAGCGCAGCTGTGCCCCGTTGGTGCGGGCCGCTTCGGCGCGGGCGGCACGCATCAGCCCTGCGCGGCACAAAACCCGCGACAACGCGCCCGCCACGGCCCACGCAACACCGCCGCCACCAATGCCGCAGGCCCCATCCCCCTTGCCCCCCGCCCCCCTCTCCCTTACAGAAAACCAAAGCTCACGAACGGAGGCCCCATGCGTCGCGTCGTCATCACCGGGATCGGGATCGTCTCGCCCATCGGCAACACCGCCGCCGAAGTGGAAGCCTCGCTCCGCGCCGGCAAGTCGGGCATCGTCTTCGCCCCGGAATACGCCGAACGCGGCTTCCGGTCGCAAATCCACGGCCAGCCGCAAATCGTGCTCGAAGACCATATCGACAAGCGCGACCTGCGCTTCATGGGCGACGGCGCGGCCTACAACTTCATCGCCATGGATCAGGCGATCAAGGACTCGGGGCTTGAACCGTCCGACATATCGAACGACCGCACCGGCATCATCGTCGGATCGGGCGGTCCTTCCACCAAATCCTTCTTCAAGGCCCACAACATCGTCCGCGAAACCGGTTCGCCCAAGCGTATCGGCCCCTTCGGCGTGACCAAGGGCATGTCCTCGACCACCAGCGCCTGCCTTGCCACGCCGTTCAAGATCAAGGGCGTGAACTATTCCATCACCTCGGCCTGCTCGACATCCGCCCATTGCATCGGCAACGGCACCGAGCTTATCCAGTTCGGCAAGCAAGACATCGTCTTTGCCGGCGGCGGCGAAGAACTCGACTGGACGCTGTCGTGCCTGTTCGACGCGATGGGCGCGATGAGCAGCAAATACAACGACGCCCCCGAAACCGCGTCCCGCACCTATGACGCCACGCGCGACGGCTTCGTCATCGCAGGCGGCGGCGGTGTGGTCGTTCTGGAAGAACTGAACCACGCCCTTGCCCGCGGCGCGAAGATCTATGGCGAAGTCACCGGCTACGGCGCCACCTCCGACGGTCACGACATGGTCGCCCCGAGCGGTGAAGGCGGCGAACGTTCGATGCGGGTGGCGCTTTCGACCCTGCCGAAAGACCGCAAGATCGACTACATCAACAGCCACGGCACCAGCACCCCCGTGGGCGACGTGACCGAAATGGACGCCATCCGCCGCGTCTTCGGCCGCGGCACCACGCCCCCCGTCGCCTCGACCAAATCGCTCACCGGCCACTCGCTGGGTGCGACCGGCGTGCACGAGGCGATCTATTCGCTGCTGATGATGAACGGCGATTTCATCGCCGCTTCCGCCAATGTCAGAACGCTCGACCCCGCGCTCGATGCGTCCGAAATCGTCACCGAACTGCGCACGGGCGTAAAACTCGATTCGGTCCTGTCCAACAGCTTCGGCTTCGGCGGCACCAACGCGACCTTGGTGATGAGCAAATACCTCGGCTGACGCCACCAAGGCGCAGCCGCAATAAACCGACAGGGACAAAGACATGGCCGATCTGATGAAGGGCAAGCGCGGGCTTGTCATGGGCGTTGCCAACGAACGCTCCATCGCTTGGGGCATCGCCCGCGCCATGGCCGCCGAAGGCGCGGAGCTGGCCTTCTCCTATCAGGGCGAAGCCTTCGGCAAACGCCTCGCGCCCCTCGCGGCCACGGTCGGGTCCGATTTCATGGTCGATGTCGATGTCACCGACGATGCCTCGCTCGACGCCTGCTTTGCGGCGCTGGCCGAACGCTGGGGCACCATCGACTTTCTGGTCCATGCCATCGCCTATTCCGACAAGAATGAACTTACGGGCCGCTTCTCCAACACCAGCCGCGCCAATTTCACCAATTCGCTGGCGATCTCGTGCTTTTCCTTCATCGACGTGTCGCGCCGCGCCGCAGAACTGATGCCCGCAGGCGGCACGCTCATCACGCTGACCTACGGCGGATCGAACCGCGTGACGCCGAACTATAACGTCATGGGCGTGGCCAAGGCGGCGCTGGAATCTTCCGTCCGCTACCTCGCCAACGACCTCGGCCCGCAACAGGTCCGCGTCAACGCCGTCTCGCCCGGCCCGATGAAGACGCTGGCAGGGGCCGCGATCGGCGGCGCTCGCGCCACCTACCGCCACACCGAGGCCAACGCCCCCCTCCGCGCCAACGCCACGCTCGAGGCGGTGGGCGGCACCGCCGTCTGGCTCGCGTCGGACTACGGCGCCTGCACCACCGGCGAGATCATCCACGTCGACGGCGGCTACCACGTGCTGGGCATGCCACAACCCGACACGATGAACGGCACCGAAAAGGGCTGACGCACCCCGCGCAGGGGGGCTTTCCGCCCCCCCACGGCCTGCGGCCTCCCCCCGAGGATATTTTCGCCAGCATGAAAGCAGGGCGCCGCGCGCAAAGGCGGCGGCCGAATCATTGTGCAAGCGCGTGACGGCACGCGGTGCCCCGGTCGGTCTGCAAAACGCCCCCACCTGATTGCAGGGCGCGGATCTCCTCCGCCGGTGCGCGCCGGTCGCCTTTGGCGCTCAGTCGGGCCAAAAACGTGCATCAGATGTGCATAAGCCGCAGAACTGCCACGCTTGCCCCACGGCTCCCCCGCAAGGCCATTCGTAACTTCCCCCAAAGGGCTGCAACCCTCGGCTTCGCCACCCATCGAACCCGACACCACGCCTCTCGCCGCGCATCCTGCATCCCACCCCGCTCCGGTACCGCAACGCCCCGTCACGAACAGACACACCCCATTCACGCTGGCCCAAATATCCTCGGGGGAGCATCGCGTCACGCGATGCGCGGGGGCAGACAGCCCCCGACCGGCCCTGCCCGCCAAGCAACGACGCAAGCAGACCAACGCGCCAGCCCGCCCGAGCGGGGGCTCGATGCCCCCCGAGGGCGGCACAGGTTCAAAGCAAAGGATTTGGAGCGGGCGGCGGGAATCGAACCCGCGTCTCTTGCTTGGAAGGCAAGGGTCTTACCATTACACAACGCCCGCGCTGATAACTACTTAGCCACCCCGCGAAACGGATGCAACCCACCCGTCACGCCAAAAGCGGCTCGATCAGTTGCGCGCCCTCGGCGCGGTTCGAGTTCACCGCCCCATCCACCCGATGCGCGACCAGCACCCCCGCAGCGCTCGCCTTCATCAACACCGCCGCCCCGTGCCCCGCCTCGCCCAGCCACAAAGGCCAGTCCTCCCGCTCCAGCACCACCGCCTCGCGGTGATGCAAGCCACGCATCCCCGGCCCCGCATCCGTCGACACGATGGCCACCGTGTCCACCTCGCCCCAACGCTGCCACAGCCCCGCAAAGGCCAAGGGCTGCCCGTCGCTGCGCGTAAAGTACCACGGCAACTTGGCCTTGCCCTCGGCCTGCCATTCGTAAAACCCGCTCGCCGGCACGATGCAGCGCCGCGCCCGTACCGCCTCGCGGAAGGCGGGCTTGACCGCCACCGTATCGGCCCGCGCGTTGATGATCAGCGGCCCGTCGGTCGGGCTTTTGTACCAAGCCGGAATGAACCCCCAGCGCATGGGCCGCAGCCGCCGCACCCCGCCCTGCGTCGCGATCACCGCCACCTGCGTCGTGGGGCACACGTTGAACCGCGGCGATGGCGGCAGGTCGTTCGACGGCACAGCCGCAAACAGCCGCGCCAGCGCCTCGTCGGGATGGGTGATGGTGAACCGTCCGCACATGGCCCCAAGATAGGCCCCTGCCCCGCCCGTGCCAAGCGCAGCGCGACCCGCCATCCGCCCCCAACCCCATTGACCCACCGCGCCCCTCGGTGCATGAACCTCCCATGCTGATCTACAAGATATTCCGCCGCCCCGAATGGGATGCCTTCCGCACCGCAGGCCAGACCAGCGGCGCACCCGTCGACGTGGCCGATGGGTTCGTCCATTTCTCCACCGCCGCACAGGTGGCCGAAACCGCCGCAAAATGGTTCGCCACCGAAAGCGACCTCGTCCTCGTCGCTTTCAATTCCGACACCCTCGGCCCGGCGCTCAAATGGGAACCCTCGCGCGGCGGCGCGCTTTTCCCGCATCTCTACCGCCCGCTCGCCATGACCGATGTGGTCTGGGACAAATCGCTTCCCCTCGGTGCGACAGGCCATATCTTCCCCGAAGGTGTGTGGTGAACCTCGCCGAACGCGCGGGCCTTGCGCTGTTGCACCTGACCGATCCCGAAACCGCCCACGGCCTGTCGATCCGTGCCCTGCAAGCGGGCCTTGCCCCCGCACCGGGCCCCGTCACCTCGCCCCGCCTTGCCACCACCCTCGCAGGCCTGCCGCTGCTCAACCCCGTTGGCCTCGCCGCAGGCTATGACAAGAACGCCACCGCCATCGCCCCCCTGTCACGCGCAGGCTTCGGCTTCGTCGAGGTGGGGGCAGCCACCCCCCGCCCGCAACCGGGCAACCCCAAACCCCGCCTATTCCGCCTGACCGAAGACCGCGCCGCGATCAACCGCTTCGGCTTCAACAATCAGGGTGCCGCAGCCATCGCCGCCCGCCTCGCGGCCCGCACCCGCGGCCCCGTCCACAGCTACGTCCCCGTGGGCCTGAACCTCGGCGCCAACAAAGACAGCCCCGACCGCGCCGCCGATTTCGCCTCCGTCCTCGCCACCTGCGGCCCCCACGCCGATTTCGCCACCGTCAACGTCTCCTCCCCCAATACCGAGAAACTGCGTGACCTGCAGGGCCGCGCCGCCCTCACCGCCCTCCTGCGCGGCGTCATGGACACCCGCGCCACCCTCGACACCCCGATCCCGATCTTCCTGAAAATCGCCCCCGACCTGACCGACGATGACCTTAGGGATATCGCCGCCGCCGCAATCGAAACCGGCATCGCGGGCATCATCGCCACCAACACCACCCTTTCGCGCGACGGCCTCGCCAGCCCGCATCGGGCCGAGGCCGGAGGCCTCTCCGGCGCACCGCTGTTTGACAAATCCACCCGCATCCTCGCCCGCCTGTCGCAGATCACCGGCGGCCAACTCCCCCTCATCGGCGTGGGCGGAATCGAGACCCCCGAACAGGCCTACGCCAAGATCCGCGCCGGAGCTTCGGCCGTGCAATTCTACACCGCCATGGTCTACCACGGCCTGTCGCGCGCCGCCGACATCGCCACCGGCCTCGACACCCTCCTCGCCCGCGACGGCTTTGCGTCCGTGGCCGAAGCGACTGGCACCGCCCGCCGGGACTGGCTCTAAACCCCTTCCCCTCGTCCCAAATATCCTCGGGGGGTGAATTGCCGTGGCACACGGCAAGAGGGGGCGCGAGCGCCCCCTGAACCCCGAGCCGAAGGCGAGAGATAGCCTTGCGCGGCCCCTTGGCCGCGCTCCGCAAGATCACCGCCCGAACAGGTCAGAACGCCTTGAACGTCATCGTCGTCAGTGTCCGCACGATGCCCGGAATGTCGAACAGCCGCCCCGAAAGGTAATGGCCCACATCCTCCTCGTCGGGGATATAGACCTTTGCAATCAGGTCGTATTCCCCGCTGGTGGAATAAAGCTCGCTCACCACCTCGCGGTCATAGATGGCTTCCGCCACCTCGTATGTCTTGCCGGGAGTGCAGCGGAACTGGACGAAAACGCAGCGCATGTGGGCCTCCTGATATCGACCAGACCGTAACCAAACCCTCGCCCCGCCGCAATTTTCTTCCAAAGAAAATTGCAAAATCCTTCGAAGGATTTTGGGTCACTCCCCCTCGGGCAGCGCCTCGGCCTGCAAGACCAGCGCGACAGGCCCCTTCTTGAGGTCCGAAATCCCCAGCGCCCCCTTCGGCCGACCCAGCCGGTAGCGCGTCACCCAAAGCAAACGCTTCTCGGCCCGCGTGATCGCCACATAGGCCAGCCGCTTCCACAGGGGCACCCCGGCCTCCGACCGGCCCGCCTGTGCTGCGGCATAGATGTCGGGGGCAAAGACCTGCACATCCTCCCACTGCGACCCTTGCGCCTTGTGGATCGTCACCGCCGCCCCGTGCAGAAAGGCCGCCCCCATCTTGGCCGCCGCCGGAATGAACGGCTCTTCCTCGTCGGGCTTCTCGATCTTGATGATCGACGCCGCCGAAACCTGCGGGTCTTCCGCCCCCACCACATGCAGCCGCGCGAAGCCGTCCTTGCTGCCGGGGCCAAGATAGATCACCTGCGCCCCCTTGATCAGCCCCCGAGCCTCCAGATCGATGCGCTTCTTGCGGTGCTTCAACGGCAATTCGATCCCGTCGCAGATCAACGGCTCGCCGGGCAGCAACGCGTCCTCGGGCGCGTCGAAGGCCCCGCGAAACGCATGGATCAACCGGATTCGCGTCGCATTGCGCCACACCAGCACCGGCGAGCGTGACATCAGATCCGCATCCACCCGCTCGGCCATCACCACCCGCTCGTCGCGGGCGGCGATCTCTTCCACCATCCGCTCGAACTGGTCGAAACGCAGCGCCTCGTCGCCCAGCGCATGGGCCAGATCGAGGATCGGGTTGTCCTGTGTCTGGCGGTGGATACGGCTCAGCACCAACCGGCGCGAGGCTTCGAGCCGGTCGAACACCATCTCGCCCGACAGGCCCACGGGGGCCAGCTGTGCCGGATCGCCGAACAGCACCAGCGTCGGGAAAATCTCGCGCAGATCGTCCAGCGCGCGTTCGTCCAGCATGCTGGATTCGTCGATGAACCCCACATCCAGCGGCTCTTCCCGCCGCTTCCAGCCCTTGATGAAATCCGACCCTTTCAACCCCGCCGCCGCCAAAGCACCGGGGATCGAGGCGACCGTCTGGTAAAACGCCAAAGCCCGGTCAAGCGATATGTCGGTCAACCCCTCGACCACCGGCCGATCGCCATTGCCCGCCAGCCATTCCGCGATGCGCTCGTATTCGGGGTCATAAACGGGGGTATAGAGAATCCGGTGGATCGTCGTCGCCGGAACCCCGCGCAAGCGCAGCACCGATGCCGCCTTGTTCGTCGGTGCCAGCACCGCCAGCGTGCGCCGGTCCTTGCGCTTCTTGCCCTCGTAATCGCCCGAAACGACATCGACCCCGGCCGCCACCAGCGCCTTGGTCAGGCTGGCCAAAAGCATGGTCTTGCCCGACCCCGCCTTGCCCACCACCGCCAGCACCGACGGCTTTCCCTCTTCGCGCGGGGCCACCTCGCCCGAGGCCAGATCGATCCCGCTCAGGTAAAGCTCGGCCGCCACGCGGTCCCAGGCTTCGGCCTGATCGTCGGAAAAGGTAAGGGCGGGCGCGTTCATGCCTCGATCATAAAGCGGCACCGCCGAAGATGACAGGGGCCGCGTCCGTGGCATACCGCACCAAGGGGGGCTGTCTGCCCCCCACGCCCGCAAGCGGGCTCCCCCCGAGGATATTTCAGACGAGAAGAAGCAGGCCTCAGTTCATCCGGCCCGACGGCGTATCCTCGTCCGTGCGGGGCCGACCGGAAATCTCGTCCCGCGCGACCGCCAGCAGCTCGTCGGTTTTTTCGGCCAGCCCGTGCAACCCGTTCTTTTCGGCATAGGCCCGCAAATCCGCAAGAACGTCGAAAATCCACTCGTGGCTCATGGCCCAACCCGCACATGGTTAATAACCGAAAGCGCGAGAGTATCATTCCACCCTAGGACGAGAGTATCCATCCATCCGTCAACAAACCGTTTCGATCAGCGAAACGCACCGCAACCCGCCCGAAGGCAGCCGTGCTGCCGTCACATCGACCGGCTGGCTTCGAGCGTGTCCTCGAACGTCCGCAACCCCGGGCGCGGGGCCTGCACCAGCACCGCCATATTGCCCGGCTTGTGCTCGTTCTTCATCATCTTCATATGCGCCGCCGGAATCTCGGCCCAAGGAAATACCTCCGACATGCAGGGGTCGAGCCGCCGCTCGATCATCAGCCGGTTCGCCGCACTCGCCTGTTTCAGATGCGCGAAATGCGACCCCTGCAAGCGCTTCTGGTGCATCCACATGTAGCGCACGTCAAAGGTGCAGTTGAACCCCGTGGTGCCCGCGCAGATCACCACCATGCCGCCCTTTTTGCACACCAGCGACGACACCGGAAAGGTCGCCTCGCCCGGATGCTCGAACACCATATCGACGTTCACACCCTTGCCGGTGATATCCCATATCGCCTTGCCGAAGCGCCGCGCCTCTTTCAGCCAATCGTTGTATTCGGGCGTGTTCACCTTGGGCAGTTGCCCCCAGCACTTGAAATCGTTGCGGTTGATGACCCCCTTTGCCCCCAACCCCATGACGAAATCGCGCTTGCCCTCGTCGCTGATCACCCCGATCGCATTGGCCCCCGCCGTATTGATCAACTGGATCGCGTAGACGCCAAGGCCCCCCGACGCCCCCCAGACCAGTACGTTCTGCCCGGGCTTCAGGTCATGCGGCTCATGCCCGAACAGCATCCGGTAGGCCGTGGCCAGCGTCAGTGTGTAGCAGGCACTTTCCTCCCACGTCAGGTGCTTGGGGCGCGGCATCAACTGCTGCGCCTGAACCCGCGTGAACTGCGCGAAAGACCCGTCATGCGTCTCGTAGCCCCAGATGCGCTGGCTGGTGGAAAACATCGGATCGCCGCCGTTGCATTCCTCGTCGTCGCCGTCATCCTGATTGCAATGGACCACGACCTCGTCGCCCACCTTCCAGCGCGTGACCTTGTCGCCCACCGCCCAGACGATTCCCGCCGCATCCGACCCGAAGACCGCATAGGGCTGCTTATGCCCGTCGAACACGCTGATCGGCTCGCCCAGACAGGCCCAGACACCGTTGTAGTTGACCCCCGCCGCCATCACGAGCACCAGAACCTCGTGGCTGTCGATCTTCCAGGTATCGACCACCTCGACCTGCATCGCCTTATCCGGCGCGCCATGCCGTTCGCGCCGCACGGCCCAGGCGTACATCTGCTTGGGCACATGGCCCAAGGGCGGCATCTCGCCCAGCGCATACAGGTCCTTGACCGGAGCGTCGTAAAGATGCGTGTCCAAAGCCATTCGGGCCTCCCCTGTCATGCCGCGCCGCAGAATCGGGCCGCTGATCCAGAAATATCGGATAGCTTCGCAATAATGCAATAGCTTCATGGTTGTTTTTTGTAATTTTATGTCCGCCGCATCGCAGAAATCACCCGCGACACATCCCCCGCGCCTGATCCGGCGCCTCGCTCCGGATCAAGCCCGCGACGGGGGCGGCACGGCCGCATCGGCCAGCCTTTGCCGGACCGACGCCGCGTAAAACGCGACCAGCGCTTCCTTGCCCGGCCTTACCTGCAGCTGTCCGTCGATCATTCCGCGCCGCTGCAAATGGCGCAGCGCGGTGGCCACCGTTGCCGTCATCCCGTCGGGATGCAGCCGCAGCACGGCCCCCGCGTCGCGCAGCGCATCGGCCAGACCGGCCGCGCGCAATGCGACCGTCGCGCGATCTCCCCCCAAGGCCGCGGCCACCAGCGGCACCGGCAGGATCGGCACCGCATGCGTCACCCGCGCCATCAGTTCGGCCCCCAACGCCTCGACCGGCGCGTCGGGGGTTACCGCCAGAAAGGCCCGCAACGACACCGGCGTGCCGAACCCTGCCGCCGTGGCCCCGAAACCGGGGAAGTTCCCGCGCAACATCCGCCACAGCATCCGCGCCCAGAACGTCACCACACCCGTCACCGAAGGCCGGAACCGCCGCACGCCGGTTTCCTCCGCCTCGGTCAGCAGGCGGTCTTCCAGCACGCGGTCATAGCCCAACCCCACCGGCACGAACAGGATGTCCCGCCCCGACCCGTCGAACCCCGCCACGAAATACGACAGCAGCCCCAGCCGCGCCGCGCCCACCCGCCCGTCAAGACTAAGCCCGCCTTCGGGAAAGATCGCCTGCGCCACCCCTTCGCCCGCCGCCATCTGGACATAACGCGCCAGCACCCGCCGATACAGCGCATTGCGCGACCCGCGCCGGATGAAATAGGCGCCCATTCCCCGGATCAGGCGCGACAGCGGCCAAACCCGTGCCCATTCCCCCACCGCATAGGAAATCGCCTGCCGGTCCGCGATCAGCCAAGTGACCAGCACGTAATCCATGTTGCTGCGATGGTTCATCACGAAGACCACCGTGGCCTCGGGGTCGATCCGGTCCAGCACCTCGTCTTGCGACCCGATCCGCACATCGTAGAACGCCTTCGTCAGCCAGCGGGCCAGCTGCACGGCGAACCCGAAATACATGGTCGCGGAAAACGCCGGCACGATCTCGGCCGCATAGGCACGGGCCTCTTGCGCGGCCACGTTCGGCGGAATGCCCGCCTCGGCGGCATGGTCGGCCACCGCCTGCATCACCTGCGCGTCATAGGCCAGCCGCAAGATCATGTCATGCCGCTGCGCCAGCTTGAAGGGCGCGATGGGCCGCGCCAGCCTGCGGTTCAGCCGTTCCACCGCGCGCTCCATCCGGCGGCGGAAGAACCAGCGCACCGATGGCGCAAGGATACGGTCCAGCGCCGCGACCGACGACAGGACCACGATCAGGATCACCAGCCAAAGCGGCAGTTCTACGGTCGCATTCATCGCGCCACGCTGACCAAAGCGCGGCGCGCTGTCAAAGCCCGATCAGTTCAGCGTCACCGATTTCTGCGCGCAGATATCGACATCCTTGATCACCGTCTCGTCGCCATCGTCGAACACGGCCCGCAGGTCATAGACACAAACGCCCGATCCGTTGTCGAAATTGACCGACAGGTTGCCGCCCGCGGCCAGCGTCTGCCCGCCAAGGATGTTCTCTTCCCAAGACACGTCGCCATCGGCCGAGCCGTAGAATTCCACGATCCCGAACGATGTCGCGTTGTTCAGGGTGAACACCGCCTCTTGCGCCATCGCAGGCGCGGCAACCATCAAGCAGACGACACCAAGCGCAAAGAAAACGCGCATCGATCACAGGCCCTTCGACCCTCGGCCCCCCTTGTTATGCCGCAGCGCGGCAGGGGCCTTCGTGCGGAATATAGGGGGGCAACCGGGCTTTGTTAAGGGGGGGCCAAAGGACCGACGCGCAAGGCGCCAGTGGCGCGTTGCGCCGGTCCGCTTGCGGCTGAGGCGACGAAGCCGCAAGGGGCTGTCAGCCGTCCCGCCCTTGGCAGGCACGGGGCGTGCCCGCCCGGCGGGTGCGTCCTTCACGCACCCGCCCCCCGCAGGGCGGGCGCGGCCCGTGCGCGGGGCGCACGGGCGGCAACCCCGAACCGGTCACGGCGCGCGCAACTTCGGTTGCGCGCTTGCCACCCCCGCACCGCAAAATGCCGCAACGCGGCGAATTGACAAGGAACGATTATGTCCGCTACATGCTTTCCAGCGTAACATTATTGCCCAACCCGCGCAGGAGCTGCCATGACCGCCGCCAAGAAAGACGCCCCGTGGCTGTTTCGCACCTATGCCGGCCACTCCACCGCCACTGCCTCGAATGCCCTCTACCGTACCAACCTCGCCAAGGGCCAAACCGGCCTTTCCGTCGCCTTCGACCTGCCCACCCAGACCGGATATGACAGCGATCACGAACTGGCGCGGGGCGAGGTCGGCAAGGTCGGCGTGCCCGTCGCCCACTTGGGCGACATGCGCGCCCTGTTCGATGCCATCCCGCTTGACCAGATGAACACCTCGATGACCATCAACGCCACCGCCCCGTGGCTGCTGGCCCTTTATATCGCCGTGGCCGAAGAACAGCGGGCCGATATAGCAGCCCTGCAAGGCACCGTGCAGAACGATATCATCAAGGAATACCTGTCGCGCGGCACCTACATCTGCCCGCCCGCGCCCAGCTTGCGTATGATCACCGATGTCGCGGCCTATACGGCACAGCACCTGCCGAAATGGAACCCGATGAACGTCTGTTCCTACCACCTGCAAGAGGCAGGCGCGACGCCGGAACAGGAACTCGCCTTCGCGCTTGCCACCGCCTGCGCCGTGCTCGACGACCTGCACGCCAAGGTCGCCCCGCAGGATTTCCCCGCCATGGTCGGCCGCATCTCGTTCTTCGTCAACGCAGGCATCCGCTTCGTCACCGAACTGTGCAAGATGCGCGCCTTTACCGACCTCTGGGACGAACTCTGCGAACAGCGCTACGGCATCACCGACCCCAAATTCCGCCGCTTCCGCTATGGCGTGCAGGTGAACTCGCTCGGCCTGACCGAGCAGCAGCCCGAAAACAACGTCTACCGCATCCTGATCGAGATGCTGGCCGTGACGCTGTCGAAAAACGCCCGCGCCCGCGCCGTGCAACTGCCCGCATGGAACGAGGCCCTTGGCCTGCCCCGCCCGTGGGACCAGCAATGGTCGCTGCGGATGCAACAGATCCTCGCCTATGAAACCGACCTTCTGGAATACGACGACCTCTTCGACGGCAACCCCGCCATCGACCGCAAGGTGAACGCGCTGAAAGCAGGCGCCCGCGAAGAACTCGCCCGCATCGACGCCATGGGCGGGGCCGTGGCCGCTATCGACTATATGAAAACCCGCCTCGTCGAATCGAACGCCGAACGCATCGCCCGCATCGAATCGGGCGAAACCACCGTCGTCGGGGTCAACCGCTGGACGCAAGCCGCGCCCTCGCCCCTCACCACCGGCGACGGCGCTGTCATGACAGCCGACCCGCAGGCAGAAGCCGACCAGATCGCCCGCCTGACCGCGTGGCGGCAAACCCGCGACGCCGCCGCCGTGGCAAAAGCCCTCGAAGCCCTGCGCCAAGCGGCTGCCACCGGCACCAACATCATGCCCGCCTCCATCGCGGCCGCAAAGGCAGGGGCCACCACTGGCGAATGGGGCGACGTGATCCGCGCCGCCTTCGGCCAATACCGCGCCCCCACCGGCGTCTCGCGCAGCCCCTCGAACCGCACCGAAGGGTTGGAACCCATCCGCGATGCCGTCTCGGCGCTGTCGGCCAAACTCGGCCGCCCCCTCACCTTCCTCATGGGCAAACCGGGCCTCGACGGCCATTCCAACGGTGCCGAACAGATCGCCGCCCGCGCCCGCGACTGCGGCATGGACATCCATTACGAAGGCATCCGCCTGACGCCATCGGAAATCGTGGCCGCCGCCGCCGACAGACGCGCCCATGTCGTGGGCCTGTCCATCCTGTCCGGCTCGCACCTGCCCCTTGTCACCGAAACCCTCGACCGCCTGCGCGCGGCGGGGCTGGGCGATATCCCCGTGGTCGTGGGCGGCATCATCCCCGAAGAAGACGCCGCCCGTCTGCGCGCCCTCGGGGTCGCCGCCGTCTACACGCCCAAGGATTTCGAGCTCAACCGCATCATGACCGACATCGTCACCCTGGTAGACCGCCACGCCGTCGCAGCCGAGTAACCCGTTCAATCGAAAGGAGGGGGGCTTCCCGCCCCCCCACGCTCGCCAAGGCTCGCCCCCCCGAAGCCGGCCAGATGATCGGCCCCTGCGCCACCCTTGCCGGTGCATCGGGGGCTGTCTGCCCCCGCCGCATCGCGTACCGCGATGCGCCCCCGAGGATATTTGGGACAAGAAGAAGGGGTCTGCATCTTCTGCCCTGAAACACCCCGTTCGAGCGCCTTGGAAAGCATCGGGGCAGACAGCCCCTTTGGCTTTCCACCAAAGCCCCCTTGACGCCCCGCCCCCCGCGCCGCCACATCGGCCCGTAACAGGAGCCGCCCATGCCCGCCCCCAACCAAGCCGTCCTCGATTATCTTGCAACCCGCCTCTCGCATCCTGCCAAGGTCATGGCCGGCCCGGTCCCGTCACCGGCCGAACTCGGGGTCATCCTGACCGCCGCCCTGCGCACCCCCGATCATGGCAAGCTCGAACCCTGGCGTCTGGTGCTCATCGACCGCCCCGCCATGGCCCGCCTTGCCGATATGGCCGAAGCGCGTGCACGCGAACTGGGCGGCGATGCCGAAAAGATCGACAAGGGCCGCGGCCAGTTCGACCGTGGCACCCTCGCCGTCGCGGTGATCGCCTCGCCCAAACCATCCGACAAGATCCCGCCCGTCGAGCAGCTTTTGTCCGCAGGCGCGCTGTGCATGAACATCCTGCATGCCGCGACCGCCGCCGGTTGGGGTGCCAACTGGCTGACCGGCTGGGTCAGCCACGACGCCGCCTTCGCCGCCCGCGCCTTTGGCTGCGCCGGTGGCGAATCGGTCGCTGGCATCATCCACATCGGCACACCCGCCGCCGCCATGCCCGACCGCCCGCGCCCCGCCCTTGACCGCCTGTTGTCGCGCGCATGATCCTTTCCAGCTTCCTCAAGGCCCTGTCGCAGGCCGCCGATGCCCGCTTTCGCCGCGTGCTGGCGCTTGGCCTTGTCCTGACGCTGGGCCTGCTGGTCGCGCTGTGGATCGCTACGCTGGAACTGGTGCGCTGGCTTACCCCCGACAGCCTCACCCTGCCTTGGCTGGGCGAAGTGCACTGGCTCGACACCGCAGCATTCGCGGGTTCGGTCCTGCTGCTGCTGCTTGCCTCGACCGTGCTGATGGTTCCCGTAGCGTCCGCCTTCATCGGCCTCTTTCTCGACCGGATCGCCGCTGCGGTCGAGGCGCGGCACTATCCCGCCCTGCCCCCCGTCCGCCCGCAGGGGTTGACCGAAGGCATCCTCGGCGCAGTCGGCTTTTTCAGCATCGTCATCGCGGCGAACCTGATCGCGCTGGCCATCTGGCCCTTCACCGGCCCCCTGGCACCGCTGTTGTTCTGGGCGCTGAACGGCTTTTTGTTGGGCCGCGAATATTTCACCCTCGCCGCCCTGCGCCACTTATCGCCGGACGAGGCAAAGCGGCTCTACCGGACCCATCGCCTGACGATCTGGACGGCGGGCACCCTGATGGCCGCCCCCCTGTCACTTCCGCTGGTGAACCTTGTCGTCCCCGTCTTCGGCGCAGCCACCTTTACCCATATCTTCCACGCCCTGCACCGCACGGGCCTGCCCCCTCGCCAACCCTGACCGACAAGGCGGGGGGCTTTCCGCCCCCCGGCGGGCCGCGTCCCGCGCCCCTCCCCCCCGAGGATATTTGCACCAGCGTGAACAGGGCATAGGCAGCCCCGCTGCGACGCCTCCGACACGCTGCAAGGTCCCTTCGTCACAGCATCCGCGCGCGCCCTCCGACAAGGCAGCCGATGGCCACGGAACCGCGTTACGAACACCACTCCCGTCAGGCAGGGCCAGCGGACCATACGCCCGGCATGCCTGCGGACTTCCAAGGCAGGGTCTGCGGCCTCTATCTCAGGCACCGCCACTGCCGCCTGCGGTTTCACACTGGCACAAATATCCACCACAAATATCCACGGAGTGAGGCGCCGCACGTGGCACATCCGAGCGAAAAATTCCCTTCCCGCTCCGGTAAAGACAGTCCGCAAGCGGAAAGGCACCCTGATGACCGGCATGGTCGCCCGGCCCGCCACGCGGTGGTCCGGGCGCACGGCCACCTGTCATCGAGCCGATCCGCACGGTGGAGCGCTACTATTCCTAGGGCTGTAGCACGCACCCGATTGGCGTCGAACGCGCGGTCGGCAAGGAACCGGTCGCTTGCAAGCCCCTCGTGCATCGTCGCCGTGCCGCGCAGATCGTGGGCCTGTCCGGAAAGCAAACGGAAGTCGATCAAGTTGCCGAGTGCATCGGCCAAGGCCATGATCTTAGTCGTCACACCACCGCGAGAGCGCCCTAAGGCCCGGCTTTGCGTCCCCCTTTTGCACCCTGCCCATGTCGGTGGACCCTGGCGATGCGGCCGTCGATCATGGCGTATTCAAAGTCGGCATCTTCAGCGAATACTATGAACTCACGGCAGAAAGCATCCGCCTTCACCCATCTGCGCTACCGCTTGAAGACCGGGTTCCACGTGACTCCCCCGCAGGTCACGCCACGGGCAGCCGGTCCGGGCGATCCAATGCACCGCTTCCGCAAACAGCCGCGGATCAGTCCCGGTGCGACCGGGATCACGTTTCCGGCCAAGGCAGTATGGGTTGCGTGTCGGTCAATGGCAGACGGATCAAGGCTACCTAGCCAAGGACTGCGCCAGATAAAGGCACATCCCCACGCAGCCGCATAGGGCATGCGCCAATCCGCCCTACGGGGCAAACTGCCCCTGCCCTGCCTTAACCGGCGCATCTTTACACCAGCCTTGGCCCCGCGCCACAGTCTCAGGTCACCGCAGCAGGATCAAACCTCCGCCGCAACCAAATCCGCCCCCGATGCCATCTTTGCTCGCCCTCTCCCCCGTGGGGAGAGGGTCGGGGTGAGGGGGCGGCACAGATGCAGCGTCAGTGATCGTCATGTGCGTGATCACGGTCGATCACATAGCGCTTGTCGCAATAGCCACATTCCACGAACCCCGTTTCCTGCGGAATCGACAGCCAGACGCGCGGATGGCCCAAGGCCCCCTCGCCCCCGTCGCAAGCGACCTTCCACGTGGTCACAACCTGGGTCTCGGGCGCTTGAATCGTCATTTGCGGTCATCCTCTGGCACAACGGCGACAGTTTACCCCAGCCCCCGGCAGGGGCAAGCCCTCTGCACGCGCCCGTCAGGCCCCGATCGGCTTTGCGCGGCTCTTCAGCGCGTTCAGCCACATCAACCCGTGCACCGTCGCCCGCGCCGGCAGATACTCTGCCGCCACCCAGCCGTCCCAGCCACCGGCGTCCAGCCCGGCGCAAAGCGCCGTCAGGTCGAACCCGCCGCCCCCCGGCTCGTTGCGCCCGGGAAATCCGGCGATCTGGATATGGCTGACACGGCCCTTGTGCCGCTCCCACACGGCATCGGCATCGCCGTGGATCCGCGCGGCATGCCACAGGTCGAATTGAATCCCCACCCGGGCAAGGCCAAGATCATCGACGATCCGCGCCGCCTGATCGAAATCGTTCAGAAAATAGCCCGGCATATCCTCGGCGTTCAGCGGCTCGATGCACAGGCACAACTCCGGCGCCTGCTCTGCCGCCCAGGCCAGATTCTCGCGGTAGACCGCCTCGGCCTGCTCGCCCCGCGCGACACCGGCCATCACATGCAGCCGCGCCGCGCCCAGTTGCGTGGCCACATCGGCCCCGCGCAGGAAACTGCGCTTGAAATCGGCCTCTGCCCCCGGCACCGCCGCATAGCCGCGGTCCCCCGCCGCCCAGTCGCCCGGTGGCGCGTTGACCAGCGCGACAGGCATTCCAGCCAACGCCGCCTGCCAGTCCTTCAACGGATGGTCATAGGGAAACAGCACCTCGACCCCGTCGAACCCGGCCTCGCGGGCAAGATCGGGCCGCGCCAACATCGGCACCTCGGTAAACAGCATGGTCACATTGGCGGCAAAGCGCGGCATCAGGTCAGATCACTCGAAGGAATCACCGGAAAGAACCTGCCCGAGGACCACAGGCCAAACCAGCTATTTCCCGCGACAGTCTCGTGAACCCCCAGATCGATCAGCCGGTAAAACGACTTGCGGTCGATCAACGCCTCCATCCCCGCCCGCACATGGACATAAGGCGCAGGTTCGCCATCGGCCCCGTCGCGCTCGATCCTGATCGGGTTGTCAGGCCCTGCAACCACCTCGTCGCCCACCTGTGTGACAAAGCGCAACACCTGCAAAGGCCCTGTCCCCTCGGCCACGACATCGACGGCGACAAAGGGCGCGTCATCGACCTTTATGCCGACCTTCTCGACCGGCGTGACCAGATAATAGCGCCCGTCCTCGCGCTTCAGAATGCCCGAGAACACCTTGACCAGCCCCGCCCGCCCGATCGGCGTGCCCTCGTGGTACCATGTCCCGTCCCGCGCGATGCGGATGTCGATCTCGCCGCAATAGGGCGGGTTCCACAGATGCACCGGCGGCAGGCCCCGCGCCGAACCCGCGCCCGCAGCAGCCGCAGCCGCCGCCAATCCTTCGGCCGAAGGGGCCACATCGCCTTGGCCTGACGTCGCGGCCGGTCTGTCGTCGCCTGTCGTCATCCTGACCCTCTCGGTCGTTCCGCGCCTGTCTAGGGCGCATTTCCCGCGATGCCAAGCCTGCCGCGCCCTACACAGCCGCGCCCGCCCGCCGTTAAGAACGCCGACGGGGGCTGTTTGGCTGCGCGTGCCTGCGCAGCCAGCCCCTTTATGACAGTGTTCTTCTGCGCTTCGGGGGTGATTTTGGATATCGCAACGATCATCGGCCTGACCGGCGCCGTCGTCATGATCATCGGCTCGATGATCTATGCCGGAGGCGTCGCCCCCTTCATCGACATCCCGTCGCTGGTCATCGTCTTCGGCGGCACCTTCTTCGTCGTGATGACGATGAAGCCGATGCCCGTCTTCCTCGGCCATTTCCGCGCCATGTCCAAGGTCTTCGGCAATGCCCCCTTCGACACCGAAGCCCTGATCGACCAACTTGCCGAACTCGCCGCCATCGCCCGCAAAGACGGCCTCATGGCACTCGAAGGCAAAGGCCCCGCCGAAGCCTTCTTTACCAAGGGGCTGCAACTGCTGATCGACGGCACCGACGAGGCAAAGCTCGTCAAGCAACTGAAATACGAAATCAAGGCGCTCAAGGCCCGCCACGCCGCCTATCAGGGTGCGATCAAGGCATGGGTCGATATCGGCCCCGCCATGGGCATGGTCGGCACGCTGATCGGTCTGGTGCTCATGCTGGGCAACATGTCCGATCCCAAATCCATCGGCCCCGCCATGGCCGTCGCACTGTTGACCACGCTTTACGGCGCGCTGGTGGCCAACGTGATCTTCGGGCCGATCCTTGCCAAACTCGAAAGCCATTCCGAAGCCGAGGTGACCTACCGCGAACTGGTGATCGAAGGCCTGCGCGGCATCGCGCGGGGCGAAGCTCCCCGCGTCATCGAAGACCAGCTTCTGTGTGCGCTCGACGCCAAAAGCCAAGCGCGGCGCAAGGCGGCCTGACATGACAGCAAAGGCCAAAGCCGCCCCCTACCAGCCGCCCTTCGACGACTCCGACGACGATTGCGATTGCCCCAAATGCCCGCCCGTCGGCGCGCCCGCATGGCTGGCCACCTTTGCCGACATCGCCACCAACCTGATGGCGTTTTTCGTGCTGATCCTCGGCTTTGCCCAGTTCGACGAACCGCAATTCGAGAAATTCGCAGGCGCCATGCGCGAACAGTTCAGCGCAGGCGGGCTGACCGGACAGAACGGCGACACGATCATCAACCTCGCCCCCCTGCCCGACCATGACGATAGCGAATTCGACCGCTCCGCCCCCGGCAACGGTGCCAATGCCGCCCCGTCCGACGACAGCGCGCGTGCCGCCGCCGATGCGCTGCGCGATGCGCTCGCCGCTGGCAGCCTCGAGGTTCAAACCGGCTCGGGCACCGTCATCATCCGCCTGCCCGATGTGCAGGGGCCAGAAGCCGCCCTCGCCCTTGCCGATGCTATCGCGGCAGCAGCGGGCGGCAGCGTCGAACGCCAACCCGAATCGGGCCATCCGCCCGCTGGCCAAGACCCCGCCCTGCGCGACCGCCCCGCCGCCGACCCCGCCGGACAGACGGGCCAGCCCGAACCGGCCCCGGGTCCGACCGACAGGCCCGGCCATGTCGATACCGTGGCCGATGTGCGCGCCAAACTCAGCGCCATGGTCCTGCAAGCCTCCTTTGCCGAACAGATCACAGACGGCGCGCTGTCGGTTGACCTGCGCGACGGCAAGGTGCTCGTCACCCTTGGCGCGGGCGGGTCGTTCACCTCCGGCTCGGCAGACCTGTCGGACGAGGCGCGCGCCGTCATGGACCGCATCGCCAGCGCCACGAACCGCCCCAACCGGACCATCACCGTAACGGGGCACACCGATGACGTGCCGGTCTCGGGCACCTTCACCGACAATTTCGACCTTGCCGCCGCCCGTGCCGCCAGTGTCGTGCGCGAACTCGTCGCCACCGACAAGGTCGATCCGGCCCGAATCTCGGCGGTCAGCAAGGGCGAATACGCCCCCCTGGCCGACAACGCCACAGAAGAGGGCCGCGCCAAGAACCGCCGTATCGAGATCGAGATCGGCTTCGCTCCGTAAAACGCGCCCGCCCCTCCCTCCCCCCCCCGCTCCGCCCGTCACGGCGCACCCGCCCCCGCTGAACCGCACCACAACCACCCCAATCGCGTAGGGTGCGCCTTCACGGCGCACCGCCCCCGCCCGTCACGGAGGCCCCCCGCTCCCCCCGTCACAGCGCCCCCTCCCGCTCCCCCGTCACGTCACACCCCGCCCCCGCTGAAACGGCACCACAACCACCACAATCGCGTAGGGTGCGCCTTCACGGCGCACCGCCCCCGCCCGTCACGGCGCACCCCCCGCTCCCCCCGTCACGTCACACCCCGCCCCCGCTGAACGGCACCACAACCACCCCAATCGCGTAGGGTGCGCCTTCACGGCGCACCCCCC
>JBBAUB010000017.1:0-55479 GCA_040398445.1 Gemmobacter sp.
GCAAGAGGGAAAAAACAACAAATCACAATTTTCTCGAAAATCTACGATTTATCCAAAATTTCCAACGCTTAACGTAACTTTCAAAACATAATCCCAAGAAAATACGTAACTTTCCGTCACCCGATGGTGGCGTTCCACCAAAGACGGTTCGGGCATTGCGTCCACAAAACAAAGGGTTGCCCTGTGATTCCGGCCCGCTTGCGCGCCGAAGGGCACAACTGCGCGTTTTCGGGCCGTCCTGCCGCAGCGCGATGCAAAGGCTGGCAACGGATCGTACAACACCGTCTGACAGGGCGGTTTCGCGCGCCTGAGCTGCCGCTGTACCTGTGCCCCGTCACAGGCACGTCACGCTCATGCAAGTGAATACTTGGCTCGGGGCACTGCGCGGTCTGCGCAGTGCCCCGAGCCACCCGCCTTACGGCTGGCAAGTTACAGCCGCAGGCAAAAGCAGCACGGATCGCAACCGACAGCCAACACCGACCCGCAACGCGCGTGACTGGCTCATCGACGCGGAACGCAAACCGCGCAGCCGCCGCGATGGCAGGCGGCTAATGGGATGGCCATCTATGTTCTGGTGGGATGGGGTGGGGGGCTGAGGCTGCCCCCCGTTCCCAAGCTTTGGCGTTCCGGTTTGCGCCGGTGTGCCATGGTGCGGATGAAAGGACTCGAACCTTCACGGGAGTTACCCCACAGCGACCTCAACGCTGCGCGTCTACCAATTCCGCCACATCCGCATGATTAGGCTTGGTGGCGGCTATGTAGCGAAGCCGTTTGCGGAAGGAAAGAGGAAAAACGCACGCCTTTCCGCAGCCTTGCCCGACGTCCATTTCCGTTTGTCCGGAATCGGGGCTTAGGCTAACAGGTTTCATCATTAATAATTATGAACAAGATGACACCTGCAATCCTCCGCTCACAAATTTCCGCCCTGCCCGAGACCTGGGTTTGGACGGGTGCTGTCATAGCCTACTTCGCGGTCCAGACGGCGTTGCGTCTGGCAGCGGGTCCGTCGCTCGAATTCGACGAGGCGGAAGCCCTGTGGTTCGCGCGCAGCCTCGCGCCCGGTTACAATGCGCAGCCGCCGCTCTACTTCTGGCTCCAACACGGCGTCTTCGCGCTTTTCGGCCCCTCGATCGCCGCGCTATCCGTGCTGAAGTCGACCCTCTTTGCCGCGACGGTCCTTGCCGTTTTGGCCCTATGCCGCAGGATTGCGCCCGGGATCGCACCCGCCGCAGCCCTCAGCCTCGGACTGCTTCCCGAATTCGTCTGGGACATGCAGCGCGACCGCACCCATACTGTCTTGCTCGTCCTCATGGTGGCCCTTACCGCGTTGCATCTGCTGCGCAGCCTGTCGGCACCGCGCCGCAGCGATGCGCTTGTCCTCGGGTTGCTCGTCGGGCTCGGCATCCTGTCGAAACCGAACTACCTGCTCTTTATTCTCGGCCTCGTCATCGCGGCCAGAACGGTCTCGCGACGGCCCCGCAACCTTTCGCTTGTCGTATCGGCGGCCGTGGCGGCGCTGATCGCTTCGCCATGGGTGTTCTGGGCGCAGCTCCACCCGGACCTCGCAGGTGCCAGCCTGGGAAAGTTCGGCCTTTCCACCCACCTCGGCCTCATCGGCCAGCGACTGGCCGGGGCAGGCAACTTTGCCCGATCCCTGACGGTCCTTTTGTTGCTGGCGGGTCTGGTCTTCGCTCCGATCGCCTTTCTTGGCAGAAAATCAACGGCCCAAGCGCATCCCGACCTGCGCCTGCTGATCCGTGCCTCGCTGGCCGGTCTGGCCATCGCCTTCGCAGCGACCCTCGCCTCGGGCATCTCGCAGGTGCAAAGTCGCTGGCTGCTCCCGCTGGTCCTGCTTGTTCCGCCTGCGGCAACACTTCTCTTTGCACAACGCCTGTCGCCTGCTTTTGCGAACCGCCTGACCGCGGCCTTTGCAGGCATCTGGATCGTCGTGCTGGTCGCCCTGCCCTTCGCCAATGCCAGCGCCTTGCGTCATGCCGATTTTGCCGCCTTCGACGCACAGCTTCCCTCCGGACTGCCGGTCGTCTCTCCCGAGACGCTGATCCTCGGCAATCTCGCCTTGGCAGGGTCGGGCCGTGGCCTCTATAGTCTCACGCGCGGGGGCGACCAACCGGCCGCAGGCACGCAGGTGCTGCTCGTTACCCTGCGGTCAGACCTCGCACGCGCTGCGAAACTGGGATATGAGATCGATGCAGACAGCGTGACGCCAATGCTTCTGGTCTACGGCACCGGCCAAAGGCCCTACGTTGCGGCGCGCGCGGTGAAACGCTTCTGACCGCCACGAAACGCCGGATGTTTACGGATCGCACCTTGACCGAATGGACCACCCTAGCCGGCCTTAGCCCCTATCTCGCCACCGTGGCGGCGATGGAGGCGCGGGTCGAGGCGATCCACAATGGCACCGCCCCCGAGGCGGTATGGCTTCTCGAACATCCGCCGCTGTATACGGCAGGCACCTCCGCCAAATCCGCCGATCTGGTCGACCCCGACCGCTTCCCCGTATTCCAGTCAGGGCGCGGTGGACAATACACCTATCACGGCCCCGGCCAAAGGGTCGTCTATACCATGCTCGACGTCGGCAACCGGGGCCGCGACGTGCGCTGCTTCGTGCGCGCGCTGGAGAACTGGGTGATCGCCACCTTGGCCGAATTCAATGTCCGCGGCGAGGTCCGCCCCGGACGGGTGGGCGTCTGGGTCGTCCGCCCCGACCGCGCGCCCAACACCGACGGCACCCCGAACGAGGCGAAGATCGCCGCCATCGGCGTGAAACTGCGTCGCTGGGTCAGCTTTCATGGCATTTCCATCAACGTCGAACCCGACCTTGCCGATTTCACCGGCATCGTGCCCTGCGGTATCGCCGACCACGGCGTAACCAGCCTCGTCGACCTTGGCCTTCCCGTCACCATGGCCGACCTGGACGCCGCCCTCATGACGACCTTTCCGCGATTCTTTCCGCAATCGGGGGGCATCAACACGTCTTGCGCCGTCTGACACCGCCCTGTCTTTAGGGCACGCAACGGTCCGCGAACTGGCGCTTTCCGTCGCCCTCCGAACTACTCTGCGGCACAGACCCTGACATTCAGCCGTTTCGGCTGACGGCACGGCGATGCAGGCAGGCGGCAAGACCGGCCCGAATCCGTCAGGCGCATAAAGCCACCCCGTTGCCACGGCGGATTTCGACGATGGCGCGCCGTGCAAGGCTGTCGCAGCAACCGTCGCTGACCGGACCGACGCAGGCCAGGGCGCGTTCGGGACGGGCACGTGCATAAGTCCGCCGCCGCCTTGCGCTGCCACGGGCAATCGCCTTTGCCCCCGCGACGCTTGGTCGCCCCGCAAATCGCCCCTGCGGCGGGCTTTTGTTGATCTGCGTCAAAGTCAGTCATTGCCCCAGCGAACCACCCCGATTAAACACGGGCACACACAAAGGGAACCAGTGCCGGGCCTCGAATGCTCGGCCACTCTGAACATTATCGGGAGACGCCAATGGCGGACGCAGCCATTCATGGCCACGGCCATGACGAGCGGGGGTTCTTCACCCGCTGGTTCATGTCGACGAACCACAAGGACATCGGGATCCTCTACCTCTTCACCGGCGGTCTCGTCGGGCTGATCTCGGTCATCTTCACCGTATATATGCGGATGGAGCTGATGCACCCCGGCGTGCAATACATGTGTCAGGAAGGCCTGCGCTTCGTCGCCGACGCTTCGCGCACCTGCACGCCCAACGGCCACATCTGGAACGTGACGATCACCGCCCACGGCATCCTGATGATGTTCTTCGTGGTGATTCCCGCGCTGTTTGGCGGCTTTGGCAACTACTTCATGCCGCTGCAGATCGGCGCGCCGGACATGGCGTTTCCGCGCCTGAACAACCTGTCCTACTGGCTGTACGTCGCGGGCACCTCGCTTGCAGTGGCCTCGCTCTTCGCTCCGGGCGGCGGCGGTGACCTCGGCACGGGTGCCGGTGTGGGCTGGGTGCTCTACCCGCCGCTCTCGACCACCGCCGAAGGCGGCTATGCGATGGACCTTGCCATCTTCGCCGTCCACCTGTCGGGTGCCTCGTCGATCCTGGGTGCCATCAACATCATCACCACCTTCCTCAACATGCGTGCCCCCGGCATGACCATGCACAAGGTGCCGCTGTTCGCCTGGTCGATCTTCATCACCGCATGGCTGATTCTGCTCGCACTGCCGGTTCTGGCCGGTGCCATCACCATGCTGCTCACCGACCGCAACTTCGGGACGACCTTCTTCTCGCCCGCAGGCGGCGGCGATCCGGTCCTGTACCAGCACATCCTGTGGTTCTTCGGCCACCCCGAGGTGTATATCATCGTGCTGCCCGCCTTCGGCATCATCAGCCAGGTGATCTCGACCTTCTCGAAAAAGCCGATCTTCGGCTACCTTCCGATGGTCTATGCCATGGTCGCCATCGGTGTTCTGGGCTTCGTCGTCTGGGCGCACCACATGTACACCGTCGGCATGTCGCTGACCCAGCAATCCTACTTCATGCTGGCCACCATGGTCATCGCGGTGCCGACAGGTATCAAGGTGTTCTCGTGGATCGCCACGATGTGGGGCGGCTCGATCGAGTTCAAGACGCCGATGCTCTGGGCCTTCGGCTTCCTGTTCCTCTTCACCGTCGGTGGCGTCACCGGCATCGTGCTGAGCCAGGCCGCCGTCGACCGCGCCTACCATGACACCTACTACGTCGTGGCGCACTTCCACTACGTGATGTCGCTCGGCGCCGTCTTCGGCATCTTTGCGGGCATCTACTTCTGGATCGGCAAGATGTCGGGCCGTCAGTATCCGGAATGGGCGGGCAAACTGCACTTCTGGATGATGTTCATCGGCTCGAACCTGACCTTCTTCCCGCAGCACTTCCTGGGTCGTCAGGGCATGCCGCGCCGCTACATCGACTATCCGGAAGCCTTCGCCTACTGGAACTGGTTCTCGTCGCTCGGTGCCTTTATCGCCTTCGGCTCCTTCGTGTTCTTCATCGGCATCGTGTTCTACACCCTGTTCTTCGGCAAACGCGTGACCGAGAACAACTACTGGAACGAATACGCCGACACGCTGGAATGGACCCTGCCGTCGCCGCCGCCCGAACACACGTTCGAGCAGTTGCCCAAGCAGTCCGATTGGGACCACAGCCACGCCCACTAAGGCCGCTGAAACCACCAAAGGCCCCGGAGCGATCCGGGGCCTTTTGCATTGGCAAGACGTCTTGCACCCGCCGGTGCCCGCCCTACCTGTGCCTCCCCCCTCCCCGACCCTCCCCCGCAACGGGGGAGGGGGCGACAAACCCCACCGCGCCGCAACGGCCACAATCTGCACAGACCAAAGACCCATGCCCTACGAATGGCTCCCCCCCGATGCGGGAACACCCGCCCGCCGCCTGCACCTGTGGCCCTACCGCTCGCTTCCGCGCCGCGGCTTCGTCGGCTTCATCGCCATTACTTGCGCCTTGATCGCCCTGCCCCTGCTGACCGTCCTTGGCTCTCCGGTTCTGTGGGGACTGTTGCCGTTCTTCCTGATCGCGGTGTCAGGTGTCTGGCTCGCGCTGGCACGCTCGTACCGCGACGGCGAGATCGTCGAAGACCTGACCTTCGCTCCCGACAGCCTGACCCTTGTCCGGCACGGCCCCCGCGGGCGGCGTCAGGACTGGCAGGCCAATCCGCACTGGGTGCGCCTGACCCTGCATGCACGTGGCGGCCCCGTCCCGAATTACCTTACCCTCACCGGCAACGGGCGCGAGGTCGAACTGGGTGCCTTCCTGACGGAAGACGAACGCCTGCGCTTGCGCGACGAGGTGCAGCACACCCTGAATTCCTTGCGCTGACGCCCACCCGTGCCGGGGGCTGTCTGCCCCCACGCCCGCAAGCGGGCTCCCCCGAGGATATTTTTGACAAGGAGAATGCGGGGTCTGCCCCTGTTCTCCTTGTCTGCAAATATCCTCAGGGGGTGAGGGTCGCGGCACGCGGCCCGAGGGGGCAGAATGCCCCCTGACTTTTTTGCCCGAAACCCCGCAAACATAGGCTCTGCCCCGCCTCGTCCATGCTGGGCTGTAATGAAAAAGGGGGCCGCAGCCCCCTTTCGCTCTGAACCTGTCAAGCCGGCCTCAGCCCAGCCTGTCCTTGATCTTCGGCCCGACCGCGCCGAAATCCATCTGGCCGGTGTATTTGCCCTTCAGCACCGCCATGACCCGCCCCATGTCGCGGATGCTGCTGGCACCGACTTCGGCCACGGCGGCGACAATCGCCGCCTCGACCTCGGCCGCGTCGAGCTGGCGCGGCAGGAACTCCTCGATCACCCCGATCTCGGCCAATTCCTTTTCGGCCAGCTCCAGCCGTCCGCCCTCTTCATAGGCGCGCGCGCTTTCCTGCCGTTGCTTGACCATTTTGCCCATGATGCCAAGGATATCGCCGTCCGACACCACACCGTCGCCACCGTCGCCGCGGTTGGCGATGTCCCGGTCCTTGATCGCGGCATTGATCAGGCGCAGCGTCGAAAGCCGGTCTGCCGCCTTGGCCCGCATCGCATCTTTCAGCGCCTCTTGCAGCCGTTCCCGCATCGCCATGAACTGTCCTTCCCCGACCGTTTCAGCCAGCGGCCAGTTTACAGCCAACCTCACGCCATCACAACCAAGTCGTCCGCAGCCAACCCATTGATAGACATGAATATTCCATTTCACCCCCACCCTTGACCCCGCACCCGCACAACACTAGTGTCCCCGAAATTCGCCGACAGGAGTCGCCCAATGCCCGCATCCGCGAAACCCACCGACAAACCGACAGCCTGCCTCGCGCTTTCGGATGGCACGGTGTTCTATGGCAAGGGCTTTGGTGCGACGGGCGAAACGGTCGCCGAACTCGTGTTCAACACCGCCATGACCGGCTATCAGGAAATCATGACCGATCCGTCCTATGCCGGTCAGGTCGTCACCTTCACCTTCCCCCATGTCGGCAATGTCGGCGTCACACCGGAAGATGACGAAACGGCCACTCCCGTCGCCGCCGGCATGGTGGTGAAATGGGATCCGACCGAACCGTCGAACTGGCGTTCGGCCGGCGCGTTGACCCAGTGGCTGACCGCCAAAGGCCGGATCGGCATCGGCGGCATCGACACGCGCCGCCTGACCCGCGCCATCCGCCAGCAGGGCGCACCGCATGTCGCCCTCGCCCATGATCCGGCGGGCAACTTCGACCTTGCCGCGCTGGTGGCCAAGGCCCGCGCGTGGAAGGGGCTCGTCGGCCTCGACCTTGCCAAGGATGTCTCCTGCACCCAATCCTACCGCTGGAACGAAAAAACCTGGGCCTGGCCCGACGGCTATACCGAACGCACGGGCGAAGGCCTGCGCGTCGTTGCCATCGACTACGGTGCCAAGCGTAACATCCTGCGTTGCCTCGCCTCGGTCGGCTGCGATGTGACCGTGCTTCCCGCGTCGGCCACCGCCGAAGACGTGATGGCGCTGAACCCCGAAGGCGTGTTCCTGTCCAATGGCCCCGGTGATCCCGCGGCGACCGGCACCTATGCCGTCCCGATGATCCAGGGCGTTCTGGCCCGCGACGTGCCGCTGTTCGGCATCTGCCTCGGCCACCAGATGCTGGCGCTGGCACTCGGGGCTAAAACCGTCAAGATGAACCACGGCCACCACGGCGCAAACCATCCGGTCAAAGACCTCGACACCGGCAAGGTCGAGATCACCTCGATGAACCACGGCTTCACCGTCGACAGCCAGACCCTGCCAAAGGGCGTGCGCGAAACCCACGTTTCCCTGTTCGACGGGTCTAACTGCGGCATCAAGGTCGAAGGCAAGCCGATCTTCTCGGTCCAGTACCACCCCGAGGCATCCCCTGGTCCGCAAGACAGCTTTTATCTGTTCGAACGCTTCGCCGAAGCGATCCGCGTGCGCCGCAACGCTTGACCTTGGCTGTTCGGGCCAAGATGCGGCGGCCTTAACCAGTTCTTAACCGACCGGCCTGCACCCTGCGGTTTTAGCTGACCAAAGGTGCCGCTGGCCCATGCCCGATTCCGCAGCCCCCCTGCCGGCCAAACCGATGCGGTCAGGCCTTGCCGAAGCGTCGCCGCGCTTTCGTGCTGCGGGGCAGCGCATGGCCCAGACAGCGCTGGCCCGCGCGCCCGCCTTGCCCCCGCGAGACCCGCGCGCCACTGCGCCGGACACGGCACTTGCCCTTGCCTTCGGCATCGGAGATTGCCTCGACCTCGGCGTCCTGCCGTGGCGCAAGGCGGGGGCCGAAGTATTGGTCCTCGTCGAAAGCGCAGCACAGTTCACCAGTGCGCGGCCGCGCCTCGTGGCGCTGTTCGGCCCGTTCCTGCGCCCGGTCGAAACGCCCCGCGCCGATCTGCGCGACACTGCTTTTGCCCATTTCGGCCCCGCCCTCGCCCGCCGCGCCGAAACCCGCGTTCCCGCCGCCGAAAGCTGCCGCAGCCTGAACGGCGCGACCTTGCGCCGCCTCGGCCTTGCCGCATCGGCCATCGGCGCGGCAGCGGTGCTTCTGGCCCCGCAGGCCACGATTGCCCTTGTCTTCGCGCTCGCCACCCTTGCCCTGCTGGCCAACACCTGCTTCAAATTCGCAGCCTCCTACGCCACCCTGCGTGCCGACCCCCGGCCCTCGCCGCCACCGCTGCCCGATGCCGCCTTGCCGTCGATCACACTTCTGATCGCGCTTTACCGCGAATCCGGCATCGCGCCGCGCCTGATCCGCCGGCTCGACCGGCTCGACTATCCGCGCGACAGGCTCGACCTGCTGCTCGTCGTCGAAGATGACGATACAGCCACCCGCGCCGCTCTCGAAGCCGCGCGCCTGCCACCCTGGATGCGGATCGTCACCGCCGCCGCAGGCACCATCCGCACCAAGCCCCGCGCCCTGAACCTCGCCCTCGACCTTGCGCGGGGCGACATCGTCGGCATCTACGACGCCGAAGATGCCCCCGCCCCCGACCAGCTGCGCAAGGTCGCCGCCGCCTTCGCCGCAGCCCCGCCCCACGTCGCCTGCCTGCAAGCCGTGCTCGACTACTACAATGCGCGCAAGAACTGGCTCTCGCGCTGCTTCACGCTGGAATATGCGCTGTGGTTCCGCCTCGTTCTGCCGGGCCTCGAACGGCTCGGCCTGCCCTTGCCGCTCGGCGGGACTTCGGTTTTCCTCAAGCGCAAGGCGCTGTGCGACCTTGGCGGCTGGGACGCGCATAACGTCACCGAAGACGCCGACCTTGGCATCCGCCTCGCCCGCCACGGCTATGCCACCCGCATGGTCGCCAGCGTCACGCTGGAAGAGGCGAACTGCCGCGCCCTGCCATGGGTCCGTCAACGATCACGCTGGATCAAGGGTTACCTCATGACATGGCTTGCCCATATGCGCGCGCCCCGCCAGCTGTGGCGCGACCTCGGCCCGCGCGGATTTTTCGGCTTCCAGATGGTGTTTCTGGGGTCACTTGCACAGGTGATGCTGGTGCCGGTGCTGGTCACGCTGTGGTCCATGCCCTTCGGCTATGGCCACCCGCTTGCCTCGGTTCTGCCGCCACAGGGGCTTGCCACACTGTCCTTGCTGTTTCTCTTGATCGAGGTGCTGGGGTGCGTCCTGTCCCTCGTTGCGCTGCGCCGCAGCGGCCAACGCCTCAGCCCCCTCTGGATCGTCACGCTGCACGCCTATTTCCCGCTCGGCACGCTGGCCGCCGTCAAGGCGCTGGCCGAAACGCTCACCGCCCCGTTCTACTGGGACAAGACGCGCCACGGCGATTTCCACGATTAACGCGTGCGGATTTCCCCCGCATCCACCCGCAGCCGCGTCTCGAACGCCTTGCTGATATGCTGGCGCAATGCCTGATAGGCCGCGTCGCCGTCATGCGCCTCGATGGCGCGGATGATCTGGTCGTGCTCGGCCAAGGCCACCTCGTCGCGCCCTTCGGCTGCGAAAGAGGTATTGGCCATCAACGCCATAGACCGGTGCACAAGGTCAAGCTGCTGCACGAGAAAGCGGTTGTGGCTGGCCAGATGGATCTGCCGGTGGAACCGCTTGTTGGCACGGCTCAGCAGCTTCGGATCGCCCCCCAGCAACGCGCGGTCGTCCGTCACCATGCCCCGCAAAACGCGGATTTCCTCGTCCGTCGCATGCCGCGCCGCCAGACGCGCCGCCAGCCCCTCCAACTCGGTCCGCACCGCGTAAAGCTCGGCCAACTGGTTATGGTCCAGCGACGCGACGATCAGGCTCCGCCCGTCCCGCGTCAGCATCGCCTGCGTCTCCAGCCGCTGCAACGCCTCGCGCACCGGCGTGCGCGACACGCCCAACCGCTCGGCAAGCTCGGATTCGACCAGCCGGTCGCCGGGCTTGTAAAGCCCCGCGTCGATCGCTTCGAGGATCAGCGTATAGGCATCTTTCTGCACCGCTTCCGGCCTCCCGTCCCGTCACGGCCCGATCTTGTGCCGGGATACGGATGTATACAAAAGCGGACACAAGCTTTCAACCGGCGCAATACCGGTGCCAAATTCCTTCAAGGAAAATTGCCCTTCCCCCACCCACACAAAAGCCAATCCCGCCATTGCGGCACCCGTCCCCGCAGACTACGCTTCTCCCATGCCAAAGCACCAGTTCAGCCACGTCACCACATGGGTCTTCGACCTCGACAACACGCTTTACCCGCCGCACATGCGCCTTTTCGACCAGATCGAGGCTCGCATGACCGATTGGGTCGCCCGCAGCCTCGGCGTGACACCCGATCAGGCCAACCACCTGCGCGCCACCTACTGGAAGCTCTACGGCACCACCCTCGCGGGCCTCATGGCCGAACATGGCATCGAGCCGCATGATTTTCTGGCCCATGTCCATGACATCGACTTCTCGGTCCTCACGCCCGATCCGGCACTCGCCGACCATATCGCTGCCCTTCCCGGCCGTCGCATCGTCTATACCAACGCCGACGCCCCCTATGCGGCCCGCGTGCTTGCCGCCCGTGGCCTCGACGGCCTGTTTCACGCGGTCTACGGCGTCGAACACGCCGGTTTCCGCCCGAAACCCGAACGTCAGGCCTTCGAGACGGTCTTCGCCCTCGACAGCCTGAACCCGGCGACCGCCGCGATGTTCGAAGATGACGCCCGCAACCTGATGGCCCCCCATGCCATGGGCATGCGCACCATCCATATCGCGCCCGAACCCGAACCCGCCGCCCATATCCACCACCACAGTGCCGATCTGACGGCGTTCCTTGCCCGCCTCACCGCACCCTGACCGCTCACCCCGCCGTGAACGCGACCCTGCGCCGCAGCGCCGCCGCTTTGCCTTTGCGCCACAACGCCCCACATCAGCAGTCAGCAGACCGGAAAGCCCCATGTCAGACAGTGCAGCCCCCGTCACCATCCCCGTCCTCGGCCATCTCGCCCGTGACATCGGGCGCGACATCGACGTGGTCTTCTATCTTATCGTGATCCTCGCCACCGCCGTGATCCTTGCGGTCAAAGCCTTCGGCCTCGCCGCCCTCGTGCTGACCGCCATCGCCGCCGTGCCGGTGATCTTTGCCCTTCTCCTCTGGGTCACCTTGCCCTGACCAACGGTCCCGATCATGCGTGAAACCACCGATATCCTGATCTCCGGCGGCGGCGTCGCTGGCCTGACAGCGGCCGCCGCCTTCGGCTCGGCAGGCTTTTCAGTGGTCATCGTCGATCCCGAACCGCCAATAACCACGATGGAGGCGACAGGCGCCGACCTGCGCTCCACCGCTTTTTTGCAACCTTCGATCCCCGTGCTGCAAGAAGCGGGCCTGTGGGACAGACTCGGCCCCTTCGCCGCCCCCCTGCAAGTCATGCGCATCATCGACGCGGGCGGCGAACAGCCCGAACCCCGCATCGTCAAGGATTTCGACGCCGCCGACATTTCCGACCAACCCTTTGGCTGGAACCTGCCCAACTGGCTTCTCCGCCGCGAAATGTCGGCCCGCCTGTCCGACCTGCCCAACGTCAGCTTCCGTCCCGGCCTCGCCACCACCGCCCTGCTGACGCGCGAAGCCGAAGCGCTGGCCACCCTGTCCGATGGCACACGCCTCCGCGCCCGCCTCGTCATCGCCGCCGATGGCCGCAATTCCTTCGTACGCGATGCCTTGGGCATCCCCGTCAAGACCACCCGCTACGGCCAAAAGGCACTCGCCTTCGCCGTCACCCACCCGATTCCGCACCAGAACGTCTCGACCGAAATCCACCGCTCCGGCGGTCCCTTCACCCTCGTCCCGCTGCCCGACCGCGGCGGATTGCCCTGCTCGGCCGTGGTCTGGATGGAAACCGGCCCGAACGCCCAGCGCCTCGCCGCCCTGCCGGTCGGGGAATTCGAGGCCGAAATGAACACCCGCTCGTGCCACATCCTCGGCCCGCTGACCCTGATCAGCCGCCGCAGCCTCTGGCCGATCATCACGCAATCAGCCGCCCGCATGTCCGGCGAACGCACCGCACTGATGGCCGAGGCCGCCCATGTCCTGCCCCCCATCGGCGCACAGGGCCTCAACATGTCCATCGCCGACCTTAACGCGCTGCTATCACTGGCCACGGCCAACCGCGACGACATCGGCAGCGCCACCATGCTCGACGCCTACCACCGCGCCCGCCACCTCGACATCACCACCCGCATCACCGGCATCGACGCACTCAACCGCGCCTCGATGATGGGCGGCCAAGCCCTGCGCGACCTGCGCGCCACCGCACTCGACACGCTCTATTCCGTGGCCCCCCTGCGCAAGACACTCATGCGCGCAGGCCTCGGCGTGCGATAAGCCAACGATTTTCCTAGCGAAAAATCAGGCCCGCCCCGCCCCCCGCGCCCTGAATTTTCGCAGAAAATTCGTTGGGCGCGAGAGACCAATTTCCGCTACAGCACCGCCTCCAAAGCCTTCTCCAGCCGCGCCACCGTCGCGGGCACATCCTTCAGCTTGTCCAGCCCGAACAGCCCCAACCGAAAGGTCTTGAACTCCGCCCCCTCGCCCACCTGCAACGGCACCCCCGCCGCGATCTGCATGCCCTGCGCACGGAATTTCGACCCGTTCTGCACATCCCCGTCAGCGGTATAGCTCACCACCACGCCGGGTGCCTGATAGCCCTCAGCCGCGACCGAAGGCACGCCCTTGCCCGCCAACAGCCCCCGCACCGCACGGCCCAACTCCCATTGCGCAGCCTTGGCCTCGGCAAAGCCCATCGCCTTGGTCTCGAGCATGGCATCGCGGAACCCCACGATGGCATCGGTGGGCATGGTGGCATGATAGGCATGCCCGCCCCCTTCATAGGCCGCCATGATCGCCCGCCACTTCTTCAGATCGATGGCAAAGGAATTGCTGGTCGTCGCCGCCAGCCGCTCCTCGGCGCGCGGGCTCATCACCACGACTCCGGCGGCAGGCGAAGCCGACCACCCCTTCTGCGGCGCCGAAATCAGCACATCGACCCCCGTGGCCTCCATATCCACCCAGACACAGCCGCTCGCGATGCAATCGAGCACCATCAGCGCCCCCACCTCATGCGCCGCCGCCGCGACCTGTGCGATATAGTCATCGGGCAAAATCAACCCCGCGCTCGTCTCGACATGCGGCGCGAACACCGCCTCGGGCTTCATCTCGCGGATCTTGGCCACTACTTCCTCCACGGGGGGCGGCGCATAGGGCGCCTGCGCCCCGTTGCCGGTCTGCCGCGCCATCACCACCGTGGTCTCCTGCGCGAACCCGCCCGCCTCGAAAATCTGGCTCCAGCGGAACGAGAACCAGCCGTTGCGCACGATCAGCACGTTGCCCTGCCCGAACTGCCGCGCCACGGCCTCCATCGCATAGGTGCCGCCACCGGGCACCAAAGCCACCGCCGACCCGCGATAAACGTCCTTCAGCAGCCCCGACACTTCGCGCATCACGCCCTGAAACCGTGCCGACATATGGTTCAGCGACCGGTCGGTGAACACCACCGAAAATTCCTGCAACCCCTCGGGGTCCACATGCGCCAGCGGCAACGTCGTCATCTCGAAATCCCTCCAAATCCTCTGCGCGGAAATATGGCGCAGTTCCGCCCCAAAGCCAGCCTGTTTCCGACATCGCAGCACCAGCCTGCCCCTGCCTGCTTCTCCTTGTCGAAAATATCCTCGGGTGAGGTCCGGAGAGGGCAGACAGCCCTCTCCGGCGGCCGGCCAAGGGCAAAAACCTCAGCCCAAAGGCCCCGGCCGCCGTTCTTCGGTCAACAGCACATTGGCCTCGACGTTCCCCACCCCCGGCAGCGTCATGATCCGCCGCCGCAACACCCGCTCGAAATCGGCAATGTCACGGGCCACCACGCGCAGCCGGTAATCGAACAGCCCCAGCACATGCTGGATCACCTGCACCTCGGGGATAGCCGCCACCGCCCGCTCGAAATCCTCGAGGCTCACCCGCCCCTTCGTGGCCAGCTTGACCCCCAGAAACACCGTCACCCCGAACCCCAGCGCCGCGCGGTCCACATCGACCTGCACCCCCGCCAGCACCCCCGCCTCCTCCAGCCGCCGCACCCGCCGCCACGCGGCAGGCTGGCTCAACCCGAAGCGCCGCCCCAACTCGCCCGCCGAAACCCCCGCCTCCAGCGCCAGCGCCCGCAAGATCGCACGGTCCGTATCATCCAGATCGATCACAGCGGCAGCGCCTCCGCATCCTTGATCGTGGCAATCAGCATCAGCGCATCCACCTCCGCGATATGCGGCAGGCTCAATATCCGCTGCCGATACACCTCCTGATAATGCCCCATATCCCGCGCGATCACGTTCAGCCGCACATCGACGCGCCCCAGAAACGTCTCGATCGCCACCACCTCGGGCACGCCACGCGCCGCCGCGATGAAATCGTCAAAGGCCCGCGGATCGGTCTTGTCCAGCGTGAAGCGCAACGAAACCTCCACCTCATACCCCAGCCGCCGCCAGTCCACCCGCGCCCGCTCGGCCTTTATCACCCCCGCCTCGCGCAACCGCTCCAGCCTGCGCCACAGCGTCGCCGCCGTCACGCCCGCCCGCACAGCCAGATCGGCCCGCGCCAGCGACGGCTCTGCCAGATAATGCCGCAACACCCTGCGGTCCGTATCGTCAAGCTGCATGATCTTTCCACCGAACGGCTATTTCATGAATGATTTTTCGCAGAAAAATCGTATTCCGTCAAACAACGCACATTCCAGCACGGAAACATCGCTATCTTCCCCCCATCACAAACCAAAGGAAACCGCCATGCGCGTCTATTATGATCGTGACTGCGACATCAACCTGATCAAGGACAAAAAGGTCGCCATCCTCGGCTACGGCAGCCAAGGCCACGCCCACGCGCTGAACCTGCGCGACAGCGGCGCCAAGAACCTCGTCGTGGCGCTCCGCGAAGGCTCCCCCTCGGCCAAGAAAGCCGAAGGCGAAGGCCTCAAGGTTATGGGCATCGCCGAAGCCGCCGCCTGGGCCGACCTGATCATGTTCACCATGCCCGACGAACTTCAGGCCGAAACCTACAAGAAATACGTCCACGACAACATCCGCGAAGGCGCCGCCATCGCCTTTGCCCACGGTCTGAACATCCACTTCGGCCTGATCGAGCCGAAAAAGGGCGTCGACATCATCATGATGGCCCCCAAAGGCCCCGGCCACACCGTGCGCGGCGAATATGTCAAAGGTGGCGGCGTCCCCTGCCTCGTCGCGGTCCACAACGACGCGACCGGCAAGGCGATGGAAATCGGCCTGTCTTACTGCTCGGCCATTGGTGGCGGCCGCTCGGGCATCATCGAAACCAACTTCCGTCAGGAATGCGAAACCGACCTCTTCGGTGAACAGGCCGTGCTCTGCGGCGGTCTGGTCGAACTGATCCGCATGGGCTTTGAAACCCTCGTCGAAGCCGGATACGAGCCGGAAATGGCCTATTTCGAATGCCTGCACGAGGTGAAGCTGATCGTGGACCTGATCTACGAAGGCGGCATCGCCAACATGAACTACTCGATCTCGAACACCGCCGAATACGGCGAATACGTTTCCGGCCCGCGCATCCTGCCCTACGCCGAAACCAAGGCCCGCATGAAAGCCGTGCTGACCGACATCCAGACCGGCAAATTCGTGCGCGACTTCATGCAGGAAAACGCCGTCGGCCAACCCTTCTTCAAAGCCACCCGCCGCATCAACGACGAACACCAGATCGAGAAGGTCGGCGAGAAACTGCGCGCCATGATGCCGTGGATTTCCAAGGGCAAGATGGTGGATCGCTCGCGGAACTGATGGTTCGTCAGGGTTGAGAAAGAGAGAGGCCGGCCCGAGAGGGCCGGCCCTTGCACTTATGCGGTTCCCCGTCATAATAGTTTGAGAATTGAAAGCTTGGGGTCGCGATATGTCCGGTTTAGCTATGCCAAAAGCACCGTTTAATGTTTCCATTTTCGAACCCGACATTGAGTTGAACGATTACGCGGAAGCTCTTGAGGCGTTTGCTTCCATGTTTGAGCCACTCGAGCGGAACCATTTCACGCTACTCCGCGACCACAGAACGCAAGCCGTTTTCATTGAATGTCACATTCCAGCTGATAGATTAATTGAGCACGGGACAACCGATGTTGCGCTCGACTCTGAAGCATCGCCTGATTACCGCGCCAACCGGGATGTGGTATCAGATCACTCTGCTTATGAGCAGATGGTCTCCGATGCATTGCAGCGGCGTCGATTTAGCAATATTGTTGCAGAATTTATTCCCGGCTTACTGCCTCTTAAAATAATTGGTGGACAACACAGGTTTGAAGCGATTCGCGAAGCATATGGCGAGGGAACTTCAACCGAGCACGGCGTCAAAGTATACTTTAACTTGGACAAGGAGCAGAGACTTGATGTTCAGATTATCTCGAACACGAATATTTCTGTGTCTAAAGAGCTTCTAGACAGGATGTATGAAACAATTGCAGGAGCTGACCTGCGAGAATGGGCTCAGAAGTGCGGATTGCTTCAGCCTGAACAAGACTTCGCAGACAAGGCGGGACGCACAAGTCCGCTAACTGTAAAGGAAGCCCGAACGTTCATCGTCAACTACTATCTTGGCAAGGCAATTCCACCTGAAGAATTTGAAAAGCGCGATACAACCCCAATACTTGTTGAGAGTGGAAAACGCGAGCCCTCAGCTTGGACCGCTGTCAAGAAATCCTACCCTGACTTGTGGGAAGACGAGAAACTTTTAAGTGCGGGACGAGCCTTCGCTGATTTGAGAACTAGGCAGCTCTCAGCTTTCTTCGACGAGAAAAAGAAGAAGTATACTGGCGCTCCAGATGCACGACACAAAGCTAACAACATTGCACTGCTTGCTGGATGGGCCTTTGTCGCCGGATGTCTGCATGCCAACGCATCACGGCTTCAACGCCATTACGCACTTAAGGATCAGTCAAAGACGAAGGATCCGCTTCGGGCAGATCTATTATCTGATGGCCGTCACGCAACGGACCCAGCAAACTATCGCGGACTGGGGATGCGTAGTGATCCGAAAGAGCGAGGTCGTTTTGCAGAGCTTTTTTGGCTGCAAGCTGAAAAGGGCCAAGGATTTTCCAAGGCAATGGTCGATCTCGCGATTCAGGTTTACGAAGCAAAACAGGCAAGCCTCAGAGCAAAGGCGATGCGAGAGAAACTCTGATGAGTGATTTTAATGCCTATTCTAAAGAGTTGCTGCAAGCTTCGAAATCATTCTTGATCGAAGCGAAGGCGGACGGCATTACCTTGCCAGAAGCGCAGCGGTGTTTTCGCGCAAGCATCACTCACGCATTTTTCTTTCTCGAGGCAGAGATAAATTATATCGCTGCACACTTTAAAGACCATCCAGATTTTGACTTGTCAGAACGCTCGCTTCTCTCGGAGAAAGAGATCAGGATTGATAAAGGCGTTTTTTTTCTCTCACATGTTGATAAGTTCTTTAGGATGGAAGACAAGATCGAGTTTCTCCTTGCTCGATTTGCGGGACACTTATCCAAACATAAGGGTTCATGGTTCGCGGACCTGCGCCTTTCGATACAGCTTCGTAACAGCATTGTTCACCCCAAGGATGTGCGGCAGATAGGTGAAGACGACTGCAAGAGATGCATCTTAAGTGTTCTGGGATGTATCTCAGCTCTGTATCGTGCGGTTTTCAACAAGGAGTTCCCCTTGATTAAACTCGGTCTGGACCTTGGCCCGAGTTGACTTTGCACCCCCCTATCTTTCCACCCCGAAAAAGCGCATACCCACCCCTCACCCCCTCCTACAGGGGGATTCCCCCGAACAACGGTGGCCGGCCCGCTCTGGCCCCCCGTCGTCGTCCGGCATGAACCGAAAGGACGACCCAATGGGTTTCTCGACCCCCAAGCCGCGCTTCAATCTTGTTGATTTCCTCGCCGAAAAGGCCACCCCCGCCGCACGCCGCCGCCCCACGTGGAAGCGCCAGCCGCTGCCCGAGGTGATCGAGTCCGACGAAACTGCCGAAGCGCCCGAGGCCGAAGCCGATGCCGATGCCGCCGAACCCGAAGCGACCACCCCCAACGAATGACCGTAGGGTGCGCCGTCCCGGCGCACCTTCCCCACCGGCGCAATCAAACACCCGTCCGAAGCGCAACGCCCGAGACAGCCCCGCAGCGCAACCGGCAGCCCCTCCCGACCTGCCCGAAACCCGGCCCGTCGCGGCAAGCACCCCCGCCTGATTTTTCGCAGAAAAATCGTTGGCGGCGTCAGACTAGACCGCCGCCGCCACCGCCGCCACGATCCCGTCGACCACGCGGCCCAGCAGCGCCTCGTCCTCGCATTCGGCCATCACCCGCACCAAGGGTTCGGTCCCCGATTTGCGGATCAACAGCCGCCCCTTGCCCGCCAGAAGCGCTTCGGCCTCGGCGATCACGCGCTTCACCGCATCCGCCTCCAGCGGAGCCGCCCCCGCGCCATAGCGCACGTTCTTCAGCATCTGCGGCACCGTCTCGAACTGCCGCACCAGACGGTCGGCCCCCAGACCCGTCCGCGCCATCTCGGCCAGAAACTGCAAGCCCGCGATCAGCCCGTCGCCGGTGGTCGCGTAATCGGTCATCACGATATGCCCCGACTGCTCGCCGCCAAGGTTGAACCCGCCCGACCGCATCCGCTCGACCACATAGCGGTCGCCCACATTCGTGCGCTCCAGCCGCAACCCGCGCGCCGCCAGATGCCGCTCCAGCCCCAGATTGGACATGACGGTTGCCACCAGCGCCCCGCCGCGCAGCCGCCCCTCGTCGGCCCAGCGGCCCGCCAGCAGCGCCATGATCTGGTCGCCATCCGCAACGCTGCCAGACTGGTCCAGAATCATCACGCGGTCCGCATCGCCATCAAGGCAGATGCCCACATCCGCCCCGTGCGCCACCACGGCCTCGGCCGCCGTCTGGGTATGCGTCGATCCGCAGCGATGGTTGATGTTGGTGCCATTGGGCGTCACCCCGACCGGAATCACCTCGGCCCCCAGCTCCCACAGCACATCGGGTGCCGCCTTATAGGCCGCGCCATTGGCGCAATCGATCACCACCTTCAACCCGTCCAGCCGCAGACCGGCGGGAAAGGTGGTCTTGACGAATTCCTGATACCGCCCCCGCCCGTCCTCGATGCGCTTGGCCCGCCCGATGCTTTCGGGCGCGGCAGGCGTGATCTCGCCGTCCAGTATCGCCTCGATCTCGGCCTCGGCCTCGTCGCTCAGCTTGAACCCGTCAGGTCCGAAGAACTTGATCCCGTTGTCCTGATGCGGGTTGTGGCTTGCCGAAATCATCACGCCAAGGTCGGCCCGCATCGACCGCGTCAGGAACCCGACAGCCGGAGTAGGCACCGGCCCCAGCAGCAGCACGTTCATCCCCGTGCTGGTCAACCCCGCCGTCAAAGCGTTTTCCAGCATATAGCCCGACAGCCGCGTATCCTTGCCGATCACCACCCGATGCGCGGCGCTTCCATCGCGGCGGAAATACTTGCCCGCCGCAGCCCCCAGCGCCAGCGCCATCTCGGCGGTCATCGGATAGGTGTTGGCCCGCCCGCGCACACCATCGGTTCCAAACAGCTTGCGGCTCATGCGCCGTCCCCCTCTAAGGCCATCCACAGGCGCAGCGCCTGCCGCGTCTCGGCCACGTCATGCACCCTCAGCATCTGCGCGCCCTGCGCCACTCCGGCCAGCGCCACCGCCACCGACCCCGCCACGCGCCTGTCGGCCACAGCCTCGCCGCCGATGGTCCCGATGAACTTCTTGCGCGACACGCCCAGCAACACCGGCACGCCAAGATCATGAAACAGCGACAGCCCGCGCACCAGCGTCAGGTTGTGCTGCACCGTCTTGCCGAACCCGATGCCGGGGTCGACCATGATCCGCCAAGCGGGTATCCCCGCCGCTTCGGCCATCTTCACCCGTGCGGCCAGAAAGTCGAACACGTCCAGCAATACATCGTCATAGACCGGGTCGATCTGCATCGTCGCAGGCGTCTTGATCGCATGCATCAGGATGACCGGCGCACCGGCCCCTGCCACAACCCCCGCCATCCCCGCATCGAACCCCAGCGCCGCCACGTCGTTGACGATCCCCGCCCCCGCCGCCAGCGCCGCTTGCGCCACCGCCGCCTTGCGCGTGTCGATGCTGATGGGCACTCCCAGCGCCGCCAGCTCCGCAATCACCGGTGCGGTGCGGGCAATCTCTTCGGCAACCTCCACCTCGGCAGCCCCCGGACGCGTGCTTTCGCCGCCGATATCCAGCACATCCGCCCCCGCCGCCATCGCCCGCGCCTGCGCCCGCGCCGCGTCAAGGCCGGTAAACCGCCCCCCGTCCGAAAAACTGTCCGGCGTGACGTTCAAGATCCCCATGACCGACGGGCGATCCATCGCCACCCCGCCAAAGGGCACGCGCGACCCCGACAGCCGGTCGCGCACCTCGGCGGGCAAATCGCGCACCGCCACACGGCGCGGCGCGGCATCCCGCGACAGCACCTCGACTTCGGCAAACCACAGCCAGCCACCGGCCAGCGGCACCGCTCCGTCCGGCCTGTCGCAAGCCCTTATCGCAATGGGTCGATGATATTCCATGCCGCTTGCCTAGGCCGCTGCGTCCCGCCGCGCAAGTCTACGCTGTCAGGCCCGCTCGACCGGCACGCGGCTTCCCGCCGGCAGTGCAACATCGCCGTGAACCACCAGCCCGCTTGCCGCCATCACCTCGGCCAGCCACAGCGCCAGCGCCACCGGCTCGCGCCCCTGCGGCCCGTCCACGGCATCCAGCACCAGCTTCGACGGCGCCCAGACGATCATCTGCCCGCGCTTCACCGCCCAGTCGATTTCCGTCCTTGTGGCCACCACCACGCAACGGTCGTCCTTGGCTGCCAGCCGCCAGGCGTTCTGCTCGATGGCCAAAAGGTCCACCCGCCGCTGCGTCGGTTTGTGCCCCGTCACGGGCTGCGGCCCGTCCGGCAGCCCCACCGCCAGAATCACCGGCACGCCCCGCGCCTGCAATCCGTCCAGCCGCGCCGAAAGCCCCGCATCCTCGATCGCCGCATTGTCGAGATAGACGACCAGCGGATGCACCGCCTCTTCGGTCCCGTCGCTGCCCACCGCCCGCACCGGCGCTTCGGCACGGCTGCGCACGATTTCGACGCCCAGCTTGCCGGGTCCACGGTCCAGCTTTTCCACCCGCACAAAGACCCGCATCGCCTGCGGTTCGGCCAAGATACGCTCGGCAATCCGTGCCGCCAGCGTTTCCAGCAGGTTCAGCCGTTCCGCCGACAATTCCGCAGCGATGGCTTCCGTGATCCGGTCATAGCTCAGGATCTTGTCAACATCGTCGTCCAGCGGCTGCGGCTGCGGCCGCACCTCGACCACCACGTTGAACTGCACCCGCTGCCGCGTGCCGCGCTCTTGCTGGAACGCCCCGATCTCGACCTCGACGATATGGTCGCGCAGGCTGATCCGGTCGCGCGGATCGGCCGATGCCGAGGCAACGGCCCGCTCTTCGGGATGCGCAAAGGCAAGCCTGATGTCCGTGGTCATGGTCCCGCCTTTTTCCGTCACCTTCGGAAGTCAGGCTACCCGCTTCCCCGCACCCTGCCTTGCCAAAAGGCGTCACTCGACGCAAGCCCGCCGACCAAGGCAGCACCCGAATCCGCCCGACAGGCGGCCGATGTCACCGCCAAGCTCAGGGCTTATAGAACAGATGCGCCCCGATCGCGGCGGTGCGGTCGAACCGGTGCGACCAGTCGGGGGCCACGCCGCGCGTATGGAAATACAGCGCGCCCATGGTCAGCGTGCGCGGCGCGCCGTCCAGCATGACACGGGCGATGCGTCCGGCACGGTCTACCGCCTCGGGGTCTTTCATCGCATCGGTGCGCCCGTCGCAGACATAGGAAAACTGGCATCCACCATTGCCGCGCTGTTCGACCACGCCACAGACCGTTGCCGGATAATTCCCGCTTTCCAGACGGTTCAGGATGACTTCGGCCACCGCGAACTGGCCCTTCAGCGTCTCGCCCCGCGCCTCGAAGTAAATCGCCCGGCGCAGGCAGTCCCATTCCCCGTCGCCCGCAGGTGCGGGCTGGGCCGCAAGCCATGCCTCGTCATATTTGATCACCACGGCCGGGCCGGCCGTCTTGCCACCCGTCGTGCGGGTGGCAACCTTTGGCCCCACGGCCAATTCTTTCAGCTTCTGCTCGGGCAAGGCGTCCAGCGCCTGCCGCTCTGCCCCCAGCAACATGGCCATCTGCCCGCCGATCGCGGCGGTGGGGTCGTTTGAATGGCTCACCGTGACATCGGCGAAGGCCGCTCCATTCAGGATGACGGCGGCGATAGCCCCCAACATCCAGCCTGTATGCAAGCGCATTGTTCGTGTTTCCCGGTCTGTTTCCCTCACCGGCGACCCGTTCCCGCAAAAGGAACGCGCCACGCAGCGAAGGGTCGGGTTAGTCGACGCGCCGCGGACCTGTCCACCTGAGTGGCAAAATTACAACGGAATTACGGCTCGCTTCGGCGGATTACCGCCGAAACAAATTGTAACAAGGTGTTAACGCCACCCGACAACCGCATGATATTGTGTCAGGATTTCGCTGACGCAGCCCTATCGACCAGTGCCAGATGCGCCGCCGCCAACCGCGCCAGCGGCACCCGATAGGGTGAACAGGACACGTAATCGAATCCCGCCTTGCGGCAAAAATCGATTGATTCGGGGTTGCCGCCATGCTCGCCGCAGATCGACAAGACCAGATCGCCCCGCGCCTTGCGCCCCCGCTCGGCCCCGATGTGCAGCAACTCTCCCACGCCGTCCACGTCAAGCACATGGAACGGATCTTCCGGGAACACCCCCTGCTGCACATAGGTGTTCATGAACCGCCCCGCATCGTCGCGGCTAAGGCCATAGGTCATCTGCGTCAGGTCGTTGGTGCCGAACGACAGGAACGCCGCATGCTGCGCGATCTCGCCCGCCCGCAAGGCGGCACGCGGCGTTTCCACCATCACCCCCAGCTTATAGGCAAACTCGACCCCACTTTTCGTCCGCACCTTGGCCGCCACGGCATCGACCCGCGCCTTGACCAGCTCGACCTCGCGCTTGGCCGAGACAAGGGGAATCATGATCTCGGGCACCACCGCCACACCGCCCCGCGCGATCTCGACCGTGGCTTCGAAAATCGCCTGCGCCTGCATGTCATAGATTTCCGGCAGCACGACCCCCAGCCGCACGCCCCGCATCCCCAGCATCGGGTTGAACTCCGAAAGCGCCTCGGCCCGCCGCACCACCTCGCTCAGCGGTCGGTCCAGCGCCTCGGCCAACTCGCGCAGCCCTTCGCGGCTTTGTGGCAGGAACTCGTGCAAGGGCGGGTCGAACAGCCTTATGCACACGGGCAGGCCCTGCATGATGCTGAACAACTGCACGAAATCGTCACGCTGCATCGGCAACAGCCGCGCCAGAGCCGCCGCGCGGTCCTTTGATGTGTCCGCGAAAATCATCTCGCGCATCACCACCAGCCGGTCATCCTCGAAAAACATGTGTTCCGTCCGGCACAGCCCGATTCCCTGCGCCTCGAACCGCCGCGCGGTCGCCGCATCTGCCGGCGTATCGGCATTTGCCCTGATCCCGATGTCGCGCACCGCATCGGCCCAAGCCAGCAGCGTGCGGAAATCCTCGTCCAGCGCGGGGGCGAGCATCTCGGTCGCCCCCACCAGCGCCTCGCCTGCGCTGCCGTCGACGGTGATGATATCCCCCTCGCGCAGCACGCGGCCATCGGGCGCGGTCAGGGTCTTTTCCTTGCCGTCCAGCTTCAACTCCGACGCGCCCACGATGCAGGGCAGCCCCAACCCCCGCCCGATCACCGCCGCGTGGCTCGTCATGCCGCCCCGCTCGGTCAACACCCCCACGGCCGAGTGCATGCCGCGAATATCCTCGGGCGCCGTCTCGCGCCGCACAAGGATGCACGGCTCGCCCCGCGCCGCACTCGCCTGTGCCGCGGCGCTGGAAAACACCACCCGCCCCGTCGCCGCCCCCGGTGACGCGGCAATGCCCTTCACGAACACATCCCGCACGCCCCTTGGGTCGACCTGATGGTGCAGCATCTCGGTCAGCGACCGCGGCTCGACCCGCAACACCGCCTCGTTTTCGGTGATGATCCCGTCACCCGCCAGCGCCACGGCGATCTTCAGCCCCGCCCGCGCCGACCGCGCCACCTTGACCGCGTCCAGCACCGCCAGCCGCCCGTCCTCGATGGTGAACTCGATCTGCATCTCCTCGCGCAGCTTGATCCGGCAGCGCGCCCCGTGCGCCACCAGCTGCGCGAAAATCTCGGGCGCGATATCCTCGAGCGACGGCCCGCGCACATCGCGCGTCAGATAGATGGCCTCGGTCGTCTTCAGCGCATCGCGCCCTTGGCTTTGCCCCAGATACCGCCCCGTCACCTGCGGCAAGCCGGTGACCGGATCGACGAACTGGATCACCCCCGACCCCGACACACCCTTGCCGATGCCTTGCGCCATCTCCTGCACCACAAGGCCAAGCCCCGCCTCGGGTGCCGCGCCCTTGGCCTGCCGCAAAAGCCGCGCCGTGGTGCCCTCCCAGGCCCGCGCCATCGACCTCAACACCTCGGCCAACTGCCGCCCCGCGTCCTGCGGAAACGGCTCTTCCATCTCCAATTCGTAGACCCGCAACGCATCGCGCAACGCCTCGGCACTGGGGGCCGCATCGAACATGTCAGGGTCCAGCCGCGCCACATGGGTGGCATAGGACTGCACGAAGCGCAGATACAGCGCATCCGCCGCCGCCTGCCCATGCGTCTCAACCAGCCGCGCATGGCGGCCCGCATTCATCCCCACGTTCAGAATCGTCCCGGGCCCGCCCCAATCGGGGTTCTCGGGGCTGGGGCGAACCGAGATCAGCGCCCCTTCCCCGAAATGCGCCAGAATTGCCGTCACATCGACCTGTTGCCCCGCCGCAATCCCCCGCACCGTCTGCGCGGGCAGCGCCACCGTTTCGGGCACCGGCAGGTCAAGCCGCACCAGCCGCTGCAGGCATTTCGCCCGCCAGCCATGCGCCACCGTCATGATCTTCGCCACCGGCGTAATCTCGGCGAATTCGGCGATCCTGTCCATTTTCTGCACTGCGGCGTTCCTTGTTAGCGCCCGCAGGATACGCGCAAAACCTTGCCACGCAAGCAAGACTTCCCGAAATGACACCGCAAAAAAGGGGGGCCTTCAGCCCCCCTCGGGCCGCGTCCCGCGCCCCTCACCCCCCGAGGATATTTGTGCGAGCATGAAAGCCGCAAAAGCTCTTTCCGCTTTCATGCTCGCTTAAATATCCTCGGGTGAGGTCCGGAGAGGGCAGACAGCCCTCTCCGGCGCCAGCACAAAGCGCGCGCTATCCCTCGACGCGCGACAGGTCCGCCACGCCGCCACACACCACACGGATGCGGTGCAGCAGGTTCAGCCGGTTGCGCCGCACGATGGCATTGTCGCTGTTCACCTGAACGGCAGTGAAAAACGCATCGATCGGCGCGCGCAACTGCGCCATGGCCCCCATCGCACCCGCAAAATCCTCGGCCCTGATCGCAGGACCAATCGCCTGCTCGGCCACGTCGAGCGCGTTGAACAGCGCCTTTTCCGCATCGCTTTCGGCAAACTTCACATCCGCCCCGAACGAGTATTCCACCCCGTCCTTGGCTTCCGCCTGCGCCAGAATGTTGTTGGCCCGCTTGAACCCCTGCAACAGGTTCGTCCCGTCCTCGGACGCCATGAACCCCTGCAACGCCTGCGCCCGCTTGACCAGCAGCACAAGGTCATCATTCCCCGGCATGGCAAGGCAGGCATCGATCACATCATGCCGGATGCCTTGGTCTTTGAGGAAGACTTTCAGACGGTCGTGGAAGAAGGCGACAAGCTCAGCCACGTTCGCCCCAGCATATCCTTTCGTGAAAACGCCCCCCAGCGACCCCCGCATCCCATTCACCAGCACCAGCCGGATCACCCCCAGCGCCGCACGCCGCAGCGCAAAGGGATCCTTCGACCCGGTAGGCTTCTCGTCGATCGCCCAGAACCCCGTCAGCGTGTCGATCTTGTCGGCCAGCGCCACGGCGACCGAGACAGGCTCGACCGGCACCGCATCACTCGGCCCAAGTGGCGCGTAATGGTCGCGGGCGGCTTTCGCCACCGCCTCGTCCATCCCCGCCGCGCGGGCGTAATACATGCCCATCAGCCCCTGCAATTCGGGGAATTCCCCGACCATGGCCGACCGCAGATCGGCCTTGGCCACCTTTGCGGCAGCCTCGGCAACATCCGGCGCAGCCCCGACCAAGGGCGCAATCTCGCGTGCCAGCGCCGCGATGCGCGCAATGCGTTCCGCCTGCGATCCCAGCTTGTTGTGGAACGTCACCGCCTCCAGCCCCGCCAGCCAGTCGCCCATGCCCGCCTTGGCAACGCGCAGGTCGTTCTCCCAGAAGAACCGCGCATCCGACAGCCGCGCCGACAGCACCTTCTGGTTGCCCTTCAGGATCGTCGCGCCATCGTCGGCGGTCTCGACATTGGCAACCGTCACAAAGCCTTCGATCCGCCCCGTCTTGGGATTGCGCACCGAGAAGAACTTCTGATGCTCCTTCATGCTCGTCTGCAAAACTTCCGCAGGCAGCGACAGGAAATCCTCACCGATCCGCCCCATCAGCGGCACGGGCCATTCGACCAGCCCCGCCACTTCCGCCAAAAGCCCGCGATCCTCGACCACTTCCATGCCGGCCGCAAAGGCCAGATTGGTCGCGCCCTGCCAAATCTGCGCCTCGCGCTCGGCGGCATCCAGCATCACCCGCGCCTTCCACAGCTTGGCGCGGTAATCGTCAAAGGACGAAACGGCAAAGCGCCCGTTCCCCATGAAACGGTGGCCTTCGGTGCTATCCCCCGCCTTGATCCCGTCGATATCCAGATCGACGACCGCAGCGCCGCCCTCGTCCACCAGCAGGCAGATGATCGACTGCAACGGCCGCACCCAGCGCAAAGCCCCCGTCCCCCAGCGCATCGACTTGGGCCACGGAAAATTCCGCACCGCAGCCTCCAGCACCTCGGCCACGATGGCCGCCGCCGCCCGACCGGGCTTTTCCATCACCGCAAAGTAAACCTGCGCCTTCTTGTCGTCGCGCAGCTCCAACTGATCCTTCGTCAACCCGGTCGACCGCAAGAACCCCTCCAGCGCCGCCGCAGGCGCATCGGCCCGCGGCCCCTTGCGCTCTTCGCGCACGGGCTTGCTGTGCGCCGTCAGCCCCTCGACCGACAGCACCAGCCGCCGCGGCGTCGAAAACGCGCCTGCGCTGGCATAGGTCAGCCCCGCCTCGACCAGCCCATCCGTCACCATCCGCTTCAGGTCCGATGCGGCCTTGGCCTGCATCCGTGCGGGAATCTCTTCCGAGAACAACTCGATCAGCAGGTCGGGCATGGTCTCACTCGTTTCCTTCGTCGCCGTTCAGTTGCTGCCACGCAAAGGCGCGGCCATCGGCGAAGACCGCAACCACGCGGTCCACGCCGGGGTGGATGTTCGCCTGCCCCAGAAAGGCAATCGCCTCGCCACTCTCCAAAGCCGCCCCGATGGCGGCGGCATCGAAACAGTCGAACCAGCGCGGCGCCAAAAGCGGCGTAGGCGCAGGATAGATCGTGTAGGTCTCGGTCAGCATCGCCTGCGTCATCGGCGTGTGGAAACAGGCGCGGAAGCGGATGGGCGAACTGTCGCTGTCGATCCCCGTCACCGCTTCGGCCAAAATCGCCTCGGGTCGCCCGCTTTCAACCGAGGTCAGCATGATCTCGGCCCCCGGCGTGAACACGGCCTTGTCGTAAAAGGCATAGACCTGCAACCAATACATGGCGATGCCCGCCACCAGACCCGTCAGCACCAGAAATCCCCCGACGATCTTGCCATTCACGCGGCCACCCCGCCCGCTTCCGTGGTCACGAAAGCATCGGCGCAGGCCTTGGCCAAGGCCCGCACCCGCCCGATATAGGCCTGCCGTTCCGTCACGGAAATCACGCCGCGCGCATCGAGCAGGTTGAACAGATGGCTCGCCTTGATGCACTGGTCATAGGCAGGATGCGCCATCACGATCCGCCGCCCCGCCTTGTCCACCGGATCGGCGGCAAGGATGCGCCCGCATTCGGCTTCGGCATCTTTGAAATGCTGGAACAGCATGTCGGTATCGGCCTGATCGAAATTCCAGCGGCTGTATTCCTGTTCGGTCTGCCGGAAGATATCGCCATATTTCAACGCAATGGGCGATGCGGGGTCGTTGAACGGCATCTCCATCACATGGTCGATCCCCAGCACATACATCGCCAGCCGCTCCAACCCATAGGTCAACTCGCCCGACACGGGGCGGCAATCATGCCCGCCGACCTGCTGGAAATAGGTGAACTGCGACACTTCCATCCCGTCGCACCAGACCTCCCAGCCCAGACCCCAGGCACCCAGCGTCGGGCTTTCCCAGTCATCCTCGACGAAACGGATGTCATGCAGCGCCATGTCGATCCCGATCGCCCGCAGGCTGCCAAGATACAACTCCTGCATATCCGGCGGCGACGGCTTTATCAGCACCTGATACTGGTAGTAATGCTGCAAGCGGTTCGGGTTCTCGCCATAGCGACCGTCCGTCGGGCGGCGCGACGGCTGCACATAAGCCGCAGCCCATGGCTTGGCCCCCAGCGCCCGCAGCGTGGTCGCAGGGTGAAAGGTGCCCGCCCCGACTTCCATGTCATAGGGCTGCAACACGGCACAGCCCTTCGCGCCCCAATAGGACTGCAAGCGCAGGATGATCTCTTGGAAACTGCGCGGGGGAACAACGCTCTCGGCCATCGGCATACCCTTTCGGAAAACCGCCCCCTCCATAGGCAACCCCGCCTGTCGGGTCAATGCCACCCCCCCGCTAGCCCGCGCCGCCACCGCCCCCCGCCGCTGCCGCCCGCACACCCGCCGAAAGTTGGGCTTTCCCCGCCCTCGGGTGACGCCCGCGTGACGAAAGCACGTGCAACCCGGCCTGCCCCTCTGCTAGGGTCCGGCGGCAATAGACCCGAATGATACGGAACGGACCTTCCCGAATGATGCGATTGGCGCTTTCCCTGCTTGTTCTTCTTGTCACCCTGTTTTCCCCCGTCGCATCAAAGGCGCAAGTCCCCCCCTCCTACTGGATCCAGATCGAGGCCCAGCCCAGCCTTGCCGACGCCGAAGAACGCGCCCGCGCATGGCAGGGCCTGTTCCAGAACGTCGCGGGCTTCTCGACCGGATCGGGCTGGTATGTCATCGCCCTCGGCCCCTATGCCCAGCCCGATGCCGAAGCCCGCCGCGCCGAACTCGGGCGCGAAAACCTGATCCCGCGCGACAGCTTCGTGTCGGACGGCGCGACCTACGGCGCATTGTTCTGGCCCGTCGGGGTGCTCACCCCGCCCGCCCTGCCCCAAACCGACCCGCTCGCCACCGATCCGCTTGCAACCGACCCCTTGGCCGATCCGCTGGCTACCGCCCCCTTGGCCGAAGCGACCGCCGATCCCGCGCTCGTCGAACCGCTCCCCGACGAAACGCCCGAACAGGCGCGCGCCAGCGAATCCCTGCTCACCCAGACCGACCGCGAAGACCTGCAACGCGCCCTCATGTGGTTCGGCTTTTACGACAGCACCGTCGACGGTGCCTTCGGGCGCGGCACCCGCGCCTCGATGGCCGCATGGCAAGGCGCGGGCGGGTTCGAAGCGACCGGCATCCTCACCACAGCCCAGCGCCAGGCCCTCGTCACCGCCTACCGGGCCGAGGAAGCGGGCTTCGGCTTCCAGACCGTGACCGAATCGGAATCCGGCATCGAAATCGCGCTGCCCCTCGCCATGGTCGCCTTCGACCATTACGAACCGCCCTTCGTGCATTTCACCGCCAAGGACGGCAGCGACACCCGCATCCTGCTGCTCAGCCAACCGGGCGACGAAGCGGCACTTTCCGGCCTTTACGACACGCTGCAAACCCTGCAGATCGTGCCCGCGAACGGCCCGCGCACGCTCAAGGGCAACAGCTTCACCTTGCGCGGCGAAAGCGCCACCCTCGTGACCGAAGCCTTCGCCACCACCGCACGCGGCATGGTCAAGGGTTGGCTCGTCAGTTGGAACCCGCAGACCACCCCGAACATGGACCGCGTCCTGACCACCCTCAGGGCCAGCTTCCGCCCCATCGGCGACCGCGCGCTCGACCCCGGCCTCGTGCCGCTGACGCCGGGCACCAAATCGGGCCTCCTCGCAGGACTGGACATCAAGAAACCCCGCCTCTCGCGCTCGGGCTTCTATGTCGATGCCGCCGGAACCGTGCTTACCACCGCCCAAGCCGTGACCCAATGCGCCCGCATCACGCTCGACGGCACCACCCAAGCCCGCGTCACCGCGACCGATCCCGCCTCGGGCCTTGCGCTGCTTGCCCCCGCGACCCGCCTTGCCCCCGCCGCCTACGCCACCTTCTCGACCGCCGAAGCGGGAACCGAAATCGCAGTCGCAGGCTACAGCTACGGCGACACGCTGCCCGCCCCCGTCCTGACCTTCGGCAGCTTTGCCGCCGACCACGGCCTCGACGACGAACCCGGCATCGACCGGCTGAACCTCACCGCCCTGCCCGGCGATGCGGGCGGGCCGGTGCTCAACGCCTCGGGACAGGTGACGGGCGCGCTGCTGCCCAAACCCGCCACGGGGCGCATCCTGCCCAAGGGCGTGGAATTCGCGGCCTCCGCCCGTACCATCGTCCCGCTGCTGCAAGCCGCCGGAGTCGTCGCCGCCACCGGACCGGCAGGCGCGGCCCTCACCCCGCAGGATCAGGCCGACCACGCCACCGCCATGACGGTCCTCGTCTCCTGTTGGGACTGACAGCGCAGGGTATGGCAGGACGGGCAGGGGTAGGACGGGCAGGACGGGCAGGGCAGGCCCCCCGCCCCCTCGCGGACCTTTACGGAGTTGTCGGCAAAGCCTTCGATCAGGCCGCCCTGCCGGTAAAGCGCGTGATCGACCGCTCCCCGAACCCTTCACCCGCGCCCACCGCCATGCGCCCCGCAAACCCGCACCGCGCGCGCAGCAAAACCGCGCCCCCCCACATCGCCCGGGCGACAGGATAATGGCGACAGTCAGCCCCCACGCATCGACCATCGCGTGATCGTGGTGCCCACCCCGCCGCGCGGTGTCAGCGACCAAGGCTACGATCCGCCCCCCTTTTCGCCACCCCCTACCGATAGGCGCGGATGATACAGCCATCTTTCTGCAAGCGTCCCGCAAACCCGCACCCGGCCTCCCGCGATGCCCATCGCCTGAAACAGTCGCAAACCGTGCCACCCCCTCACGCTCCGACAGGCAGCACCCAGATAAGCCGGTCCCGCGCACCCCGAACACCCCGCTCAGCACCCGCCGATGTTTCCCCCGCTCAACCCCGCGCGTCTTGTGCGGCCCGCCCCCCGATCCGCAGACCCACAGACCGAAACCTGCCATGACCACCTTTCAGGCAGAGTGAACCACAGCCAAAACCGACCGATACACCCGCCCCTGACGTCAGACCCTCCCCCGCTCCCCCTCGCCCCGCCCCGCCCGCCACGACGAAATCGGCACCGGCACGCCCGATACGCCCAGCGACACAACGCGCCCCCTTCCCCCTTCCCCCTTCCCCTCGTCGAAAATATCCCCGGGGGGTAAGGCGCGTCAGCGCCAAGGGGGGGGCAGACATCCCCCCTTTCCCACCCCCCTCCGCATCCCCAGCCCCGTCACGCCCCGCACAACCTCGCGTGGATCACCCCCGATACCAAAGGCCCACAGACCAAATCCTGCCATGACCGACTGTCGCGCAGAGTGAACCAAAGCCAAAACCGACCGATACACCCGCCCCCTACGTCAGAACCTCCCCGCTCCCCCACGCCCCACCACGCCCGTCACGGCGAAATCGGCACTGGCACGCCCGTTACGCCCCACGAGACAACGCGCCCCCTTCCCCTAGTCGAAAATATCCTCGGGGGGTAAGGCGCGCCAGCGCCAAGGGGGGCAGACAGCCCCCCTTTCCCACCCCCCTCCGCATCCCCTGCCCCGTCACGCCCCGCGCCCCCTCTCCCCACGGGGGAGAGGGTCGGGGTGAGGGGGGCCACCCCACCGCAACAGGCAAAAGCGCGATACCACCCGCCCCGCCGCACAGACCCGCGGCACGCAAGAACCGGACGCCGCGGCACCTTCCGCGCCGCCGCCCGAACCCGCCCCCGATCCAAACCTCCGCAAACGCCCACCCGCGATCCGCCCCTTCCCCTCGCCGCCCGCGCCGCCTATCCTCTCCCGCGACAAAGCCGAAAGCCGCCCCATGGACCTGTTCGAAGACGCCGCCCCCGCCTCGCAGGGCAACCAGCCCGAATACACCGTCTCCGAACTGTCGGGCGCGGTGAAACGGGTGATCGAAGGCGAATTCGGCCTGATCCGCGTGCGCGGCGAGGTGGGCCGCGTCTCGCGCCCCGCCTCGGGCCACCTTTACTTCGACCTCAAGGACGATCGCAGCGTCATCGCCGCCATCAGCTGGAAGGGCCAGCTTTCCAAGATGCAGGTCCGCCCCGAAGAGGGCATGGAAGTCATCGCCACCGGCCGCATGACCACCTTTCCGGGCCAGTCGAAATACCAGATCATCGTCGAGGATGTGGCCCCCGCAGGCGCAGGCGCGCTCATGGCCATGCTCGAAAAGCGCAAGGCCGCCCTCGCCGCCGAAGGCCTGTTCGATGCGGCGCGCAAGCAGCCCATCCCCTACCTGCCCACCGTGATCGGCGTCGTCACCTCGCCTTCGGGCGCCGTGATCCGCGACATCCTGCACCGCTTGCGCGACCGCTTCCCGCGCCATGTCCTGATCTGGCCGGTCGCCGTGCAGGGCCAGTCCTGCGCCGCCGAGGTGGCGGCCGCCATCCGCGGCTTCAACGCCCTGCCCGAAGGCGGCCCGATCCCGCGCCCCGACGTGCTGATCGTGGCGCGTGGCGGCGGCTCGCTCGAAGACCTCTGGGGCTTCAACGAGGAAATCGTGGTCCGCGCCGCCGCCGCCTCGCGCATCCCGCTCATCTCGGCGGTGGGTCACGAAACCGACACCACGCTGATCGACCACGCCTCCGACCGCCGCGCCCCCACACCCACCGCCGCCGCCGAAATGGCCGTCCCCGTCCGGCTCGAGGTGCTTGCCGCCGTCGACAGCTTCGGTGCCCGCGCCGTGCGTGCCGTGGTGGCAAGTGTCGGCCAACGCGGCCAACGCCTGCGCGATCTGTCCCGCGCCCTGCCCCGCCCCGAATCGCTGACCGGCAGCGCCGCCCAACGGCTCGACCTGTGGTCAGGCAGGCTCGGCGCGGCGCTCGGCATGGCAGCGGCCCGCAAGCGCCAAGCCTTCGAATCCCGCGCGGGCCTCATGCGCCCCGAGCTTTTGCGCGGCCTTATGGCCCATCGCAGCCGCGACCTGTCCGACCTGTCCCGCGCCATCGACGCGGGCGTCGACCGCCGCCGCGACCGCATTGCCACGCGGATCGAAACCCTGTCGTCCTGCCTCGTCTCGGCCCTCGCCCGCATCCTTGGCGATGCCGGACGCGACGTGCGGCAGGGCCGCGACAGGCTGGCCCTTCTATCGGCACGGCTCGACGCCGCCCCCGCCCGCGCCCTTGCCCGCCAGCGCCAGCACCTCGACGCGCTCGACCGCACCCGCATGACGCTGGGCTACGGCGAAACGCTCAAACGCGGCTTTGCCGTGGTGCGCGGCGATGGCGCCGTCGTCACCACCAAAGCCGCCGCCGCCGCCGCATCGTCACTTGAAATCGAATTCGCCGACGGCCGCCTGACAACTGGCCCGAAGAAACCGGCCAAACCCAAGGATGGCACCGGCCAAGGCTCGCTGTTCTAGCGATCACGCCGCAGCGTCAAACCCCCACCTCCGGCCCGGGGCATTGCAGCGGCTCTGCCGTCTGGCGCACCTCCGACAGCACGCGGTTTTCGGGGTCGTCCACATATTCCGCCCGCAGCCCCGCCGCGTCCTTGAAAAAGCGCCAGCATTGCGGCGCGGGGTCGTTCTCGTAGACAAAGCAGATGCCGCCATTGTCTTCGAACCAGCTGCCATATTGGCAATCATCCCGGGAAAAGGCCCAGATCACCTTATGCCCCGGCAGATATTGCTCCGACCCCCAAACCACGCCCTCCTGCGCATAGGAAAGGGTCTTTCCGGTCGCATAGGCCTCGAATTCCGCAGCGGTCATCGGCGCTCCGGTCTGCGCCGCAGCCAGCCTGCCCGCCAGCACGGCAGACAGGACCATGCCGAACGCACATCTCGCAACGGGCAGGCGCAGGGTCATTTCGGCCTCCTTTGGGTGTGCACCGACAGTGCCAGACCCCGCGCCGCTTTGCCAGTCACACCGCGCGGGCCGACACCGAAGCCGCCCGCTCCGCAGCCGCCAGATGCGGTGCCATCGCCCGCCGCCACACAGGCGGCACCAGCGCCACCAGCGCCGCCACGGGCAGCGGCCATGGCAGGCGCGGCGCTGCATCGGGCAGGCGCAGCGCCGGATAGGGGCGCGCCGGATGGGCATGGTGATCCGAATGGCGCGGCGCGTTCAACAGCAGTGCCGACGATCCCCACTGCGCCCCGTTCCACGCATGGGCTGGCCCCACAGGCTCGGGCCGACCATCCGCCATCAAGGCCCGCGTCAACCCGTAATGCTGCACGTAATCCGACAGATGCACCTGCATCTGGAAATGCACCGCCAGCCCGACCCAGACGGCCACACCCACCCATCCCCCCGCCAACCCCGCAACCGCCAGCGCCAGCGCCGACAGCCCCAGATAGGCGACATACGGGTGAAGACGGCGTTCGCGATGCGCCCCCGCCCGCGCCGCCTCGGCACGGTAGCCCTGCCGGAACCCCTGCACCCCCGCCCGCAGCGCAAAACGCCAGAACCCCTCGCCGCGCCGCGCGGTCGCCGGATCGTCGCGCGTGGCGACACAGCGGTGATGGACCAGCCGGTGGCTTGATACATGCTGCCCGATCAGCAGCGCGGAATAGACCGCAATCCCCAACCGCACCAACCGCCGGTCGCCGCGGTGGATCAACTCATGCGCCGCCGGATGGGCCACCTGCCCCAGCCACAACCCGCACCCCGCCAGCAGCGCCAGCACCCCGCCCGCCCCCAGCCGCCCCGACACCACCGCCAGAACCGCGACCATGGGCATGACCAGCGCAACCGCACCCAACACCACCAAAAGCGCATCCGCCGCCGGAAACTCCGCCCCCTCGGGCGCATCCGCCGCCACCGGCATCAGCCGGTCCAACAGCATGGGCAGCACAAAGACCGCAGCCACACCCGCCAGCAGCCACCCGCCCCCGAACAAAACCCCCGCCCCCAGCAGCGCAACAGGCAGCAGCGTCGCAGCGGCAAAGGCAGGCATGCTAAGGAAGGGGCGCGCAACACTCATGACATCGCCAAGATAGCAGCGCCGCCCGAACCGGTCGACAGCCCTTTCGCCGCAGCGCAGCCGACGGCTTCACCAGAAAGGGGGCTTTCCGCCCCCTCGCCGCAAGAGCGGCTCACCCCCGAGGATATTTGAAACGAGAAGAAGACCAAGACCGCCGCATCCCCTTTTCCCTTGTCGCCAAAATCCGAAGGGAAAGGCCCGTCGCAGGCGGAACACAGGGGGTGTGGGGGGCGCAAAGCCCCCCACCGCGCAGGCGCATGACAAAACCGGTCAATCCGGCGCAGGGCCTTTCGCTCTGGCCCCGAAAGGACTAGGTGAAAGGCAAGCGTCAAGGAAAGCGGCGGCATGTCATTTCTGAAGAAACTGCGCGACCGGATGTTCCGGTCCTCCGACAAGATCGGCGAAGGGCTCGACGCTCTGGTTGCCGAAGATACCGCGACCGCGCCTGCGGCCCCCGCCCCGGAACCTGCGGCGCAACCTGCGGCGCAACCGGGCCTTCTGGGCCGCATCTTCGGCGCAGACGAGCCGCGCCGTCTGGTCGACGACGCCATGCTCGAAAGCCTCGAGGAATTGCTGATCGCGGCCGACATGGGCGTGGATACCGCCACCCGCGTCACCGCCAACATCTCCGAAGGCCGCTTCGGCAAGCGCATCTCGACCCGCGAACTCCGCGCCGCCCTGTCGGACGAGATCGCGCGCATCATGACCCCCGTTGCCCGCCCCCTGCCGATCTATGCCCGGCGCCCGCAGGTGGTGCTGGTCGTCGGGGTGAACGGGTCCGGCAAGACCACCACCATCGGCAAACTCGCCAGCCAGTTCAAGGCGGCGGGCAAATCGGTCGTGATCGCCGCAGGCGACACCTTCCGCGCCGCCGCCGTCGAACAGTTGCAGGTCTGGGGCCAGCGCGCGGGCGTGCCGGTGCTGACCGCGCCCGAAGGCTCCGACCCCGCCAGCCTCGCCTTCGACGCCCTGACCAAGGCGCAGGCAGACGGTGCCGATCTCTTGCTGATCGACACCGCAGGCCGCCTGCAAAACCGCGCCGACCTGATGGAGGAACTGGCCAAGATCGTCCGCGTGTTGCGCAAGAAAGACCCGACCGCGCCGCACAACACCCTTCTGGTGCTCGATGCCACCACCGGCCAGAACGCCATCAACCAGGTCGAGATCTTCCGCAAGATCGCCGATGTGACGGGGTTGGTGATGACCAAGCTCGACGGCACCGCCAAAGGTGGCGTGCTGGTGTCGCTGGCCGACAGGTTCGGCCTGCCCATCCACGCCATCGGCGTGGGCGAACAGATCGACGACCTCGCCCCCTTCGACCCCGAAGACTTCGCCAAGGCGCTGGTCGGTCAAGAATGACAAAGGCGTGACCGGCTGGCTGCACGGGCTCGAAGGCACCCCCGCAGGGCACAACGCCGCGCTGGTGCTGGCACTGGCCGCGGCCGTGCTGCACGCCCTGTTCGGCGCGCTGCAAAAGGGCCGCTACGACCCGTGGATCAGCCGCGCCGTGATCGACGTGTTCTATTTCCTGCTCGCCCTGCCCTTCGTGATCTTCGTCGTCCCGTGGCCCGAACCCCATATGTGGCCAATCTTCGCCTGCGTCTTTTTCATCCACGCCGGATACAAGTGGCTGCAAGCCATGACCTATTCCCGCGGCGCCTATACGGTCGTCTACCCCGTGGTGCGCGGCACCGGCCCGTTCTTTGCGGTGATCGGCGCGGGCATCGTCTTTGGCGAGCATTTCGCCCCCGGCCAATGGGCGGGGCTGGGCGTGCTCATGGCGGGCATCTTCGGCCTTGCGGCCTATAATCTGCGCCACGTGCAGGTCGACCGCGACAGCCTCGTCCCCGCCCTCTGCCTCGCCGTCGCGACGGGGGCGAGCGTGGCGCTTTACACCACCGTCGATGCCTACGGCATCCGCGCCACCGCCGACCCCTTCACCTTCCTTGCCTGGTTCTTCCTGATCGACGGGGTGCTGTTTCCCGTCGTCTTCGCCCGCCGCCTGATCTCGATCCCCCGGGCCGATCGGTGGCCCATGCTCCGCCTCGGCCTCTTCGGCGCGATGATCGCCTATCTGTCCTTCGGCTCGATCATGCTGGCCACACGGCTCGACAAAGTGGGCGAAGCCGCCGTTCTGCGCGAGACGTCGACGGTGTTTGCGGCCTTGATCGGGTGGCTGGTTCTGGGCGACAAGGTGGGCAGCGCACGCGCCCTGTTGATGGGCCTGATAGCGGTCGGCGCGGTGATCATGGAGATGGCGGGATGAACGGACGCAAACTGCACCCGGGGGTGAAACTGGCGCTGGAACTCGGGCCGGTGGTGCTGTTCTTCGCCGGCTACATGAAACTGCGCGACCAGACGGTCACGGTCATGGGCACCGATTACAGCGGTTTTCTGGTGATGACCGCCGCTTTCATTCCGCTGATGATCCTGACCACCGGCCTTTTGTGGTGGCTCACCGGCAAGCTGTCGAAGATGCAGATCGCCACCGTGGTGCTGGTCGTGGTGTTCGGCGGGCTGTCCATCTGGTTCAAGGACGAACGCTTCTTCAAGATGAAGCCGACGATGATCTACCTTTTGTTCGGCGGGCTTTTGGGCTTTGGCCTGTTGCGCGGGCAAAGCTACCTCAAACTGGTGATGGAGGAAGCCCTGCCCCTGCAACCCGAAGGCTGGATGATCCTCACCCGCCGCCTCTGCGCCTTCTTCTTCGCGCTTGCCGTGGCAAACGAGGCGATCTGGCGCAACTTCTCGACCGAAACTTGGGTGAATTTCAAGACCTTCGGCCTGACGGCGGCACTGTTTTTGTTCTTCATGACCCAAAGCGGCGTCCTGAACCGCTACGGTATAGACGAGGACAAGCCCGGCAAGTGACGGATCGGGCAAAGCTCGCGGCACGACCGGATTTGGCAGCGCAACCGTCCTCTCCCTCACCGAAACGACAAGGAAGCGCCCGTGCCCCAAAGCCACGGGCAGCGGCCGTTCCGCCCCTGATGGGCGCGGCCGAAAACCAAGGCTGTCCTAAAGGTCAGTTGTTCTCCCGACTTGCGTAACGACAGGGATTAGCCCGTGGCCCAAAGCCACGGGCCGCGGCCGTCCCGCCCCCACGGGGCGGCCGCACGTATACGTGCATCCACCCCGGCGTGACGCCCACCGCCCTAGCGTGACGAAATGACCTTCGCCTAATAGCGGAACGAAGCTACCAAAAACCTAGCTGTCCCCAAAGATCAGCCGTTCTAACGACTTGCGTAACGACAAGGATTAGCCCGTGGCCCAAAGCCACGGGCCGCGGCCGTCCTGCCCCGAAGGACGCCGCCGCCGCCCTAGCGTGCGGAAATGACCGTGCCGCTTAACAGCAAAACGACAACGCCGAAAACCGGGGCTTCTCAAAAACGCGCATCCTTCCTTCCACTTCCCCCAACCACAGGGATTAGCCCGTGGCCCAAAGCCACGGCCAGCGGCCGACTCGCCCTCACGGGGCGGCCGCACGGATACGTGCCGCCACCCCGGCGGGACACCCGCCGCCCTAGCTTGGCGCAGCGCGTCGAACTCACCGCGCAGTTTCCAAACGGAGCGACGAAGCCGAAAACCTGGGCCTACCCAAAACGCGCAGCAATCCTTTCGCCTTGCGTAACCAAAGCCACGCACAGCGGCCGTCCCGCCCCTCACGGCGCGACCGCACCCATACGTGCCGCCGCCCCGGCTTCACGCCCGCTACCCTGTCGAGGCGCAGGGCGCCGAACTCGCCTGCCCCCCCCGACACCCTGCGCCCCCTCTCCCCCTCGGGGGAGAGGGTCGGGGTGAGGGGGCCACCCCCGCCCCGCAAAGCAAAAAGGGCGACCCGAAGGCCGCCCTTTCCGAAATCCGAAGCTAAGGCGGATTATGCCAGAGCGAGGTTCGTCGCCGATTCGCGACCGTTGCGGTCACGCTCGAGGTCATAGGTCACAGCCTGGCCATCATTCAGGCCGCGCAGGCCTGCACGCTCAAGAGCGCTGATGTGGACGAAAACGTCCTTCTGGCCGCCTTCCGGTGCGATAAAGCCGAAGCCTTTGGTGGCGTTGAACCATTTCACGGTGCCGTTGGCCATCGTGAGATCTCCTGTCTTAGAATGCCACCCGCAGCATGCGATGGCTCGGCTCAGGGTCATCAAGGTCGCGTCTGAAGCCCGAGGGGAGACAGAAGGTCGAAAGATCGAATAAGCCAGACGACCATGCGCCTTTATCGGGCGCATGGCAAGACAAATCGGTCAACTGGTGCGAAACGGAAGCAAGTTTCGCACCAAGGAACCGCGCAGCCCCGGATCAGGCCGATAAACCTGCCTCACCGCTTGAACAAAATCTCCTGCGCCTTGCGGTCGGTGGTGTTGTTGTTGCGCCGGTCCGCCCCCACGGCATTGCCCGCCACAAAGGCCGGTCGCGCCGCCAGCTCGTCAAGCCAGCGCTTCATGTTCGGCTTGTCGTCCATCGTCTGTTGCTGTCCCTGCCAGCCCATCGCCCAGGGCCAGATCGCGAAATCCGCGATCGACAGGAAATCGCCCGCCACATAGGCGTGCTTGGCCAACTGCTTGTCGAGCACGCCATACAGCCGCCCCACCTCGCGCTTGTAGCGCTCTTTGGCATAGGGCAGGTCCTGCGGCGGGTCCATCGCGGGGGCATAGGTCAGGAAATGGTGCGCCTGCCCCGCCATCGGCCCCACGCCGCCCATCTGCCACATCAGCCACTGGTCCACGGCAATCCTGTCCCGCTCGGTCGGACCGCAGAACTGCCCCGTCTTGCGGGCCAGATATTGCAAGATAGCCCCCGATTCGAACATGCTCACCGGTGCGCCATCCGGCCCTTCCGGATCGGTGATCGCGGGCATCCGGTTGTTGGGCGCAATGGCAAGGAACTCGGGCGCGAACTGCTCGCCCGCGCCGATGTTGATGTAGTGCACGGCGTAGGGCAGCCCCATCTCTTCCAGCGCGATGGTGATCTTCTTGCCGTTCGGGGTGGGCCAGTAAAAGACGTCGATCGGTGCGGTCATGGCGGTCTCCTTGACAGGTTTGTCCCGATGATGCGGCAAAGACCGGCGGCGGCAAGGCTTTTCGCCCTGCACCCCTGCACAGGCCATCGGTCCGGCCTGCAATTGCGCCGGCCGTCATCGTCGCTTTACCGTTGCACCGCACCCGCTATGCTCGGCCCGGGCGTGTGTCGCCCGTTCAGGTGTTCAGGGGGTATCATGGGTTTGTTCGACGACTTGGCCGGCGCGGTGACCGGCAGTCTTGGCAAGGGCGGGGCCGATAGCCCGCTCGCCGGAATGTTCGGCGCCGCGGCGCAGAACCCGCAAGTTCTGGAACAGATCGGCGGGCTTTTGGGTGGCGCAGGCGGCATCGGCGGGCTGATCTCGCAGTTCACGCAGGCCGGACTGGGCGATGCGGCGCAAAGCTGGGTGTCGTCGGGCGCGAACCAGCCCGTCTCGGCCTCCGATATCCACACGGTCTTCGGGGCCGACAAACTGGGTGCGATGGCGGCCTCGACCGGCCTCGACCTGCACGCCCTGACCGGCCTTCTGGCACAGGCCCTGCCCGCACTGGTCGACCATGCCACCCCCTCGGGCACGCTGCCTGCCGCGGGCCAATCCCCCGGCGGCATCGACCTTGCGGGCCTTCTGGGCGGCCTGATGCGCGGCTGATCCGCCCTGCCCTTGGTCCCGCCCCGAAACGGGCGGGACCGATTGACCTTTGCGCGCCATCGTCGTATCGCCATGCCCGTGGCGCTTTGTTACCGGATTGCGGGCCACGTTAAACATTCCGCTAAAGAGGGTTCAGGGCCAGATGCGCCCCGGGGCCTTCGGGTGTTCCGGGGCTTTTCTTTGGCCGCAGGGCCGCACGGGGACAACGATGACCGACGCCTGGAAGACGCGCACGAAACTGGTCCACCAAGGCAGCCGCCGCAGCCAGTATGGCGAGATGGCCGAGGCGATCTTCCTGACCCAGGGCTTTGCCTATGACAGCGCCGAAAGTGCGGAATCCCGCTTCATCAAGGCGGGCGACGATGAATTCATCTACGCCCGCTACGGCAACCCCACCACCCGCATGTTCGAAGAGCGCATCGCAGGGCTGGAAGGCACCGAAGACGCCTTTGCCACCGCGTCGGGCATGGCCGCCGTCAACGGCGCGCTCACCTCGATGCTGCGGGCGGGCGACCATGTGGTGTCGTCGCGCGCGCTGTTCGGTTCCTGCCTCTACATCCTCGAAGAGGTGCTGACGCGTTACGGCGTGAACGTCAGCTTCGTCGACGGGGCCGACCTTGACCAATGGCGCGCCGCCGTGACCCCCGCCACCAAGGCGGTGTTCTTCGAATCGATGTCCAACCCCACGCTGGAACTCGTCGACATCCGCGCCGTGTCGGAAATCGCCCATGCCGCGGGCGCCTTGGTCATCGTCGACAACGTCTTCGCCACGCCGGTCTTTTCCCGCGCGGTCGATCAGGGCGCCGATGTCATCGTCTATTCCACCACCAAACACATCGACGGCCAAGGCCGCGCCTTGGGCGGCGTGGTCTGCGCCAGCCGCGACTTTATCCGCAAGGTGCTGGAACCCTACATGAAGCACACCGGCGGCTCGATGAGCCCCTTTACGGCGTGGATCATGCTCAACGGCATGGCGACACTCGACCTGCGCTGCCGCGCCATGGCCGATTCGGCACTGAAAATCGCCACCGCGCTGCAAGACGACCCGCGCCTGTCGCGCGTGACTTTTCCGGCACTTTCCAGCCACCCGCAACACGCGCTGGCAATGGCGCAGATGGGATCGGGCGGCACGCTCGTCACCTTCGACATCGCGGCGGGCAAGGAAGCGGCCTTCCGCTTCATGAACGCGCTGCAAATCGCCAAGATTTCCAACAACCTCGGTGACGCCAAATCCATCGCCACCCATCCGGCCACCACCACCCACCAGCGCCTCTCGCCGGAAATGAAGGACAAACTCGGCATCACCCCCGGCCTGATCCGCTTTTCCGTCGGCCTCGAAGACCCCGACGACCTGATCGCCGACCTGAAACAGGCGCTCGACGCCATGTGACGCCCCGGCGGCACGATGTCGGTTTCGACGGGCAAAAGGTCTGTCCGCCTGTCCTAGGATTTTTACGAATCCTGCATTATATGAACCGCGGCTGTGCGAAACCTTTTTGCGCAGCCTATGATCCGGGCGGATGAACCGCGCGTATAACCTGCTGACATTGAAGGCTGACCAGATGGTCCGCCCGAACCGAAAGGCGCTTGCGATGAACATCTTCACCCCCGAGATCGACCGCCAACCCAGCCGGGACGAGGCCGAGGCGGCACTGGCGCTGCTGCGCCGCTGGGCGGGCAAGGCCTCCGACGCCGAAATCTCGCGTCTCGACGCAGCCGTGGCCTATCTTGTCCCGGGCGAAGGGTATCCGGCCTTCAGCCGCGACTATCCGACCGATTTCAAGGTGACCGAAGCCTACAAGGCATCGCTCCCCGATCTGCAAAACGGCCCCTCCAGCCTGATCAAGGGCGAAAAGCAGCTGATCCAGCACGTCGGCATCTCGAACTTCCGCCTGCCGATCCGCTACCGCACCCGCGACAACGGCGACCTGCGGCTGGAAACCAGCGTGACCGGCACCGTCAGTCTGGAAGCCGAGAAAAAAGGCATCAACATGAGCCGCATCATGCGGTCCTTCTATGCCCATGCCGAACGCGATTTCAGCTTCGGCGTGATCGAACACGCGCTCGAAGACTACAAGCGCGACCTTGAAAGCTTCGACGCCCGCATCCAGATGCGCTTTTCCTTCCCCGTTCAGGTGCAATCGCTGCGCTCGGGCCTGACCGGCTGGCAGTATTACGACATCGCCCTTGAACTGGTCGATGTGGCGGGGGTGCGTAAAAAGATCATGCACCTCGATTTCGTCTATTCCTCGACCTGCCCCTGCTCGCTGGAACTGTCCGAACACGCCCGCCGCACGCGCGGCCAGCTTGCCACGCCCCATTCGCAGCGCAGCGTCGCGCGGATTTCCGTGGTGGTGAACCCCGGCGAACGCCTGTGGTTCGAAGACCTGATCGAACTTGCCCGCGCCGCCGTGCCGACCGAAACGCAGGTGATGGTGAAACGCGAGGATGAACAGGCCTTCGCCGAACTCAACGCCGCCAACCCGATCTTCGTCGAAGACGCGGCACGCTCGTTCTGCGAGGCGCTCAAGCACGATCCCCGCATCGGTGATTTCCGCATCATCGCCAGCCATCAGGAAAGCCTGCACAGCCACGACGCGGTGTCGGTCCTGACCGAAGGTGACACCTTCGCGCAGGAAAGCCTCGACCCGCGCCTGTTCACCACGCTGTTCCATGTGGGCTGACTGTTGACCGGCGGCGGGGCTGCGGTGTAGCCCCGTCCCATGGTCGACCTGCGCCCCATCGCCTATGTGCTCGGCTGGATCCTGATGGTTCTCGCCGGGCTGATGCTTTTGCCCGCCTTCGTCGACTGGAACGCCGCCAACGGCAATGCCGACGACATCTTCCAGTCGGCGCTGGTCACCGCAGGCGTGGGCGCCCTTCTGGCGCTGTCTTCGGCCAATGCCACGCGCGGCGCGTTCGACCTGCGCTCGGCCTACCTGCTGACAGCAGCCATCTGGTTCATCGTCCCCGCCTTCGGGGCGCTGCCCTTCATGCTGGGCGCACCGCGCCTGAACTTTACCGAAGCCTATTTCGAATCCGTCTCGGGCATCACCACCACGGGTGCCACCGTGATCTTCGGGCTGGAAAACCTGCCCGCAGGCATGAACCTGTGGCGCGGTTTGCTGAACGCCGCGGGCGGGCTTGGCATCGCCTTCGTGGCGATGATCTTCCTGCCCGTCATGCGCGTCGGCGGCATGCAGTTCTTCCGCACCGAAGGCTTCGATACCTTCGGCAAGGTGCTGCCCCGCGCCACCGATCTGGCCAAGCAACTGCTCGGCGTCTACCTTGCCCTCATCGTCATCGCGGGCCTGACCTTCGCCGCCATCGGCATGCGCCCGCTCGATGCAGCCGTGAACGCCATGGCCGCCATCGCCACCGGCGGCTTCTCGCCCCGCGACGCCTCGTTCAGCGTCTATGCAGGGGCGGGCGAATACGCGGGCGCGCTGTTCATGGTGCTCGGCTCGCTGCCCTATGTGCGCTACGTGCAACTGGTGAACGGATCGGCCACCCCGCTCTGGCGCGATGCCCAGGTCCGCGCCTATCTCAAGATCATCGCCTTCGCGGTCGGCACCGTCACGCTCTGGCGCTGGCTGACCTCGGACATGCCCCTAGAACCTGCCTTCCGCGAAAGCCTGTTCAACCTCGTCTCGATCATCTCCTCGACCGGCTTTTTCAGCGGCTCTTTTCCCACATGGGGCGGCTACATGCTGATCGTCGCCTTCGTCATCGGCATCATCGGTGCCTGCTCGGGCTCGTCCGCAGCGGGCCTGACCGTGTTCCGCGTGCAACTCGTCGCCGCCGCCCTCGTCAGCCAGCTGCGCCAGATCGCCTCGCCCGGCCGCGTCGTTCCGGTGAAATACGAAGGCCGCACCGTCGAGCCGGACGTGATCGACGCCCTGATCCTTTACGTCTCCGGCTATGTCCTGACCCTCGGCATCCTGACCGTGGCGATGACACTGGTGGGCCTCGACACCATCTCGGCCCTGTTCGCCGTCTGGACCGCATTGGGCAACATCGGCTACGGCTTTGGCGATATCGTGGCCCGCACCGGCACCTTCGTCGACCTGCCCGATGCCGGAAAATGGATCATGACGCTGGCCATGCTTCTGGGTCGCCTCGGCCTGCTGGCCATTTTCGTGCTGCTCCTGCCGCGCTTCTGGCGGCCCTGACCCCGCCCCTTGCCAGCCCGCCGCCCCGCCCCTATGACGCACAGCAGGCAACAGGGGCATCGCGCCATGAACATCCTCATCCTCGGCTCGGGTGGCCGCGAACACGCCCTCGCATGGGCGGTCAAACAGAACCCGAAAACCGACCGCCTGATCGTCGCCCCCGGCAACGCAGGCATCGCGCAACTGGCCGAAACCGCCGATATCGACATCCTCGACGCTGCGACCGTCATCGCGTTCTGCGCCGAAAATGCCATCGACTTCGTGATCGTCGGCCCCGAAGCCCCCCTTGCCGCAGGCGTTGCCGATGCGACCCGCGCCGCAGGCATCCTGACTTTCGGCCCCTCCGCCGCCGCCGCCCGGCTCGAGGCGTCCAAAGCCTTCACCAAGGAAATCTGCGACGCCTGCGCCGCCCCCACCGCGTCTTACGCCCGCTTCACCCAAGCCGAACCCGCCCGCGCCTATGTGCAGGCCATGGGTGCGCCGATCGTGGTGAAAGCCGACGGCCTCGCCGCAGGCAAGGGCGTGATCGTCGCCATGACCACCGATGAAGCCCTCGCCGCCATCGACGACATGTTCGGCGGCGAATTCGGCGCGGCAGGGGCCGAAGTGGTGATCGAAGAATTCATGACGGGCGAAGAAGCCTCGTTCTTCATCCTCACCGATGGCACCCACGCCCTGCCCATCGGCACGGCGCAAGACCACAAACGCGTGGGCGACGGCGACACGGGGCCGAACACCGGCGGCATGGGCGCCTATTCCCCTGCCCCCGTGCTGACCGATGCGATTGCCGACCGCGCCATGCGCGAAATCGTCCTGCCCACCATCCGCGAAATGGCCCGCCGCGGCACCCCCTACCAAGGCGTGCTCTACGCCGGTCTGATGATCGAAGACGGCCAAGGCCGCCTTGTCGAATACAACGCCCGCTTCGGCGACCCCGAATGTCAGGTGCTTATGATGCGGCTTGGCGCGCAGGCGCTTGATCTGTTGCTCGCCTGCGCATCAGGCCACCTTGACCAGGCGCAAGTCACATGGGCCGACGACCACGCCCTGACCGTGGTGATGGCCGCCAAGGGCTACCCCGCCGCTTACGAAAAGGGCAGCACCATCAAGGGCCTGGACGGTCTGCCCGAAACCTCGTCGCACATGGTGTTCCACGCCGGAACCACCGCCCGCGACGGCACGATCACCGCAACGGGTGGCCGTGTCCTGAACGTCACCGCGCGCGGCGCGACACTGGCCCAAGCCCGCGACCGCGCCTACGGCATGGTCGACGCGATCGACTGGCCGCAGGGCTTTTGCCGCCGCGACATCGGCTGGCGCGCCCTTGGCCAATGACGGCAGCCAGTGACGGCGGCCAATGACGGCGGCCAATGACGGCGGCCCCCTTTTCCACGCGCCCCGCCCCAAGTTGGGCCGACCGCGCCCTGATCGCCGCATCGCTGGCCCTTGCCGCGCTGTCGCTTCTGCTGCTCGCACCGCACCTCTCGCGGGCCGAGCTTTGGCTTTACGACGAATGGTACACGGCAGAACGCGTGCACAATATCGTCGCCCGCTCCGACTGGCTGACACTATACGAAAACGGCCATCCGACCTTTAAAAAGCCGCCGCTGCAATATTGGGTCACGGCGGCTCTGGTCTTGTCTGGCCTGCCCGAACAACTGGCGCTGCGCCTGCCCTCTTTCCTGTCGGCCTTCGGCATCATGGCCCTGACCGCGCATCTTGCCTATCGCCTGTCGGGCAAGGCCATCGCGGTTCCCATCGCGCTGACGCTTGTGCTTTGTTCGGGCCTGTTCTGGATCACCGCCGCCTCGGCCATGCTCGACACGGGCGCGGCCTTCCTGCTGACCCTTGCGGTGACGTGCTTGCTGCATGCGTGGCACAAACCGCGCTGGTGGTGGGCGGTGGCGCTGGCCGTCGGGGCTGCGGTCTTGCAAAAAAGCCCCGCCGCAGCCTTTGCGGTGCCGCTGGTCGCCGCCACCCTGCGCCTGTCGGGATCGCGCCCCGCCCCGCCCGGCCCGCACGTCCACGCCTTGTGGCTCGGCCTGTTCCTGCTGCTGGTCTGGCCCGTGGCTCAGGCCCTGCTGCACGGCACGGGAACCGTCGAAACCGCGGTGCTGCGCGAACAGCTGATGCGCTTTCGTCCCGCAGTGCAGGACTGGCAACGCGCGCTGCGCTGGGTGGCGTGGATCGCAGCCGACGGCCCGCTGCTCTGGGGCGGGCTGATCCTCGGCGCGCTCGGCCTTCCCTTTGTCGCGCCGTCGCCACCGGCGCGGGGCATGGCGATGCTGGTCTTGGCCTTCCTGCTGTCCTTCACCCTTGCACGCGGCGATATCTTCGACCGCTACCTCGTGCATATTCTGCCGGTCGCCGCCGCCGCCGCCGCTGCCCTGCTGGCGACCCTGCCTTATAAACAGGGGCTGCTGGCGGCACTCGCGCTGGCCATCGCCTCGGGCGGGCCGGTCAAAAGTGCGTCCCAGGCGGGGCTCGACCATCCGGGCATGACGCCCTACCGCCCGATCCTCGCCGCCTTTCGCGCCGCGCTGCAACCGGCCGAACATCCCGTGGTCTGCGGCTGGCAAAGGTCTGACCTTGCGCTGTTTCCCGGGGCGCTGTGGCTGCTCGGATCGGGCAACCAGTCCTTCCGCCGCGTCTTTACCCCCGACGACCTTTCCACCGCGCTGGCGACGGAAGATCTGGCCCCGCCGTTGCGCGGCCTGTGCCTCGCCGCCGAATACGATACCCTCGCCGCCAAGCTGCCCTTGCGCGAAGTCGGGCGCAGCGCCGGTTGGGTCCACTGGACCCTGCCCTGATCGCGCGCGCACGGGTGGGAACACCGCCCCACCCCTGCCCGCCCCGCCCCGATCCGCCCTTGCAACCCGCCCCGCCCCCGCATAAAACGCGCCCAATTCTGGCCTTGGCGGGGGGGACGCATGCCGCTTCTCGTGATGAAATTCGGCGGCACCTCGGTGGCCGACCTCGCGCGCATCAAGAACGCCGCAGCCAAGGTCAAGCGCGAGGTCGAGCGCGGCTACGACGTGATCGTCATCGTCTCGGCCATGTCGGGCAAGACCAACGAACTGGTGGGCTGGGTCGAACACACCTCTCCCCTTTACGACGCGCGCGAATATGACGCCGTGGTCTCCTCGGGCGAGAATGTCACCGCTGGCCTGATGGCGCTGACGCTTCAGGAAATGGATGTTCCTGCACGGTCATGGCAGGGCTGGCAGGTGCCGATCCTCACCACCTCGGCCCATGCCTCGGCCCGCTTCATCGACATTCCCCGCGCCAATATCGACACCAAATTCGCCGAAGGCTTCAAGGTCGCCGTGGTCGCAGGCTTTCAGGGCGTCTCGCCCGAAGGCCGCATCACCACCCTTGGCCGCGGCGGATCCGACACCACCGCCGTCGCTTTCGCCGCCGCCTTTTCGGCGGAACGCTGCGACATCTACACCGATGTCGACGGCGTCTACACCACCGACCCGCGCATCACCGACAAGGCGCGCAAACTGCCGAAAATCGCCTTCGAGGAAATGCTCGAACTCGCCTCGCTCGGCGCCAAGGTGCTGCAAACCCGCTCGGTCGAACTGGCCATGCGCTACAAGGTGCGCCTGCGCGTGCTCTCTTCCTTTGAAGAGACCGACGAAAACTCTGGAACCCTGGTCTGCGACGAGGATGAAATCATGGAATCGAAAGTCGTCTCCGGCGTCGCCTACTCGCGCGACGAAGCCAAAATGACCCTCGTGACGGTCGAAGACCGCCCCGGCGTCGCCTCGGCCATCTTCGGCCCCTTGGCCGAAGCGGGCGTCAACGTGGACATGATCGTCCAGAACATTTCCGAAAAGAACTACGCAGGCCACACCGGCGCCGTGACCGACATGACCTTCTCGGTCCCGACCAATCAGGTCGCACGGGCCAAAAAGGCGATGGAAGACGCGCAATCGGCAGGCATCATCAAATACGACGACCTCAACGTCGACACCGATGTCGCCAAGGTCTCGGTCGTGGGCATCGGCATGCGCAGCCACGCCGGTGTCGCCGCCAAGATGTTCGCCGCCCTTGCCGCCGAAAACATCAACATCAAGGTCATCGCCACCTCGGAAATCAAGATTTCCGTCCTGATCGACCGCAAATACATGGAACTCGCCGTGCAAGCCCTGCACGACGCCTTCGAACTGGATAAGGCGGGGGCCTAACCCCGCTTCCCCGCGCACCCCATAGGGTGGATGGCTCCCTGCGGCACGCAGGGGTTCAATCACCTTGGCTGGTGCTTCGATCCCTCGCCCTTCCCGCCTGCAACGGGCGGAACTGGAAACGCGACCCGCGTTTCCCCGCCCGCCCGCGACATCTCCGCTGCCCTCAGCCCAGCAAGCCAGACACAGGCCAGCGCCCGGCCGAGGCCGAGCGAGAAGCGCCCGCCATGGGCGGGACGGGCGCTGGCCGGCGGCCTTTGGGCCACCGGCAGATGGCGGAACCCGCGGCGCATGGCAAAGGCACGCGCCTTTGCCAACCCAACGCTCCCCTCCCCGCCCGCACCACGGACAAGCCCGTTCACCTTCCCGCGCCGATGTGATTTAACCATACCCACACACCCAGCAGTCGGGCCAGATATGATGCCGGAACGGACCGAAAGCGACAGCCGCAAACTCCTTCGCCGCCTGCGCGACACGCTGGCAACGCCCGGCAAGGGGCAGGACCGGCTCGACAGCATCACCCATCTGATCGCCGACAGCATGGGCACCGAAGTGTGCTCCATCTACCTGTTCCGCGCCGCCGATACGCTGGAACTGTGCGCCACCGAAGGCCTGCGCCCCGAATCCGTCCACCAGACCCGCATGAAACTGGGCGAAGGCCTCGTCGGGCGCGTGGCGAAAACCGGCCTGCCCGTCAACACCGCCAACGCCCCGCAGGAAAAGGGCTTCCGCTACATGCCCGAAACGGGGGAAGAGATTTACTCCTCGTTCCTCGGCGTGCCGATCCAGCGCGTGGGCGAAAAGCTTGGCGTCCTCGTCGTGCAGTCGCGCACCGCCCGCCAGTTTTCCGAAGATGAAATCTACGCCCTCGAAGTCGTGGCCATGGTGCTGGCCGAAATGACCGAGCTTGGCCTTTTTGCGGGCGATGCCGACGGCATGCGCGCCCTGCACAAACAGCCCGTGATGATCCGCGGCGGCACGGGTCAGGAAGGCGCCGCCGAAGGCCGCGTCTGGCTGCACGAGGCCCGCGTGGTGGTGACGAACCCCGTGGCCGACGATCCGCTGACCGAAATCGACCGCATCCGCAGCGCCGTTGGCCAGCTGCGCGTGTCGGTCGACGACCTTCTGGCCGCCGAAAGCCTCGACAAAGAGCAAAAACAGGTGCTCGAAGCCTATCGCATGTTCGCCCATTCGCGCGGCTGGCTGAAGCGGATGGAGGACGATATCGCCCGCGGCCTGTCGGCCGAAGCGGCGGTCGAAAAAGAACAATCCGCCACCCGCGCCCGTCTGGAACAGGTGCCGGATGCCTACCTGCGCGAACGCCTGCACGATCTGGATGACCTGTCGAACCGCCTCTTGCGTATCCTGACGGGCCAAGGCCACGACACCGGCGCGGAAATGCCCGAAAACCCCGTTCTGGTCGCCCGCAACATCGGCCCCGCCGAACTGCTGGAATATGGCCGCAAACTCAAAGGCGTGGTGCTGGAAGAAGGCTCGGTCGGATCGCACGCCGCCATCGTGGCCCGTGCGCTGGCCATCCCCTTGGTGATCCACGCCGACCGCATCGTGACCGAGGCGCTGAACGGCGACCCGATCCTTGTCGATGGCGACCAAGGCATCGTCCACCTGCGCCCCGAAGAAACCGTGGCCCGCGCCTTCCGCGACAAGATCGCGATGCAGGCGGCAGCCCAGCAACGCTTTGCCAGCTTGCGCGGCCTGCCTGCCCTGTCGAAATGCGGCACTGTCACCAGCCTGATGATGAACGCAGGCCTGATGGCCGACCTGCCCAGCCTCGAAGGCTCGGGGGCCGAAGGGGTGGGCCTGTTCCGCACCGAATTGCAATTCCTCGTCCGCAACAAGATGCCGCAACGCGCCGAACTGGCGGCGCTCTATGCCCGCGTGATCGACGCCGCCAAAGGCCGCCGCGTCGCCTTTCGTACCCTCGACATCGGGTCCGACAAGGTGCTGCCCTACATGAAACCGCAGGATGAACCCAACCCCGCCATGGGTTGGCGCGCCATCCGCGTGGGGCTTGATAAACCGGGCGTGCTGCGGATGCAGTTGCAGGCACTGATCCGTGCGTCGAACGGGCGTCCGCTGACGGTGATGTTCCCCTTCATCTCGGAGCACGGCGAATTCGCCACCGCCCGCGACGTGGTGATGGCCGAACTCGACCGCGAGGCCGCGATGGGCCACGCCGTTCCCGAAACCGTCGAAGTCGGCGCGATGCTGGAAATGCCCAGCCTTGCCTATGCGCCCAAGGCGTTTTTCGACCTGGCCGATTTCGTCTCGATCGGTGGCAACGACCTCAAGCAATTCTTCTTTGCCGCGGATCGCGAGAATGAACGTGTCCGCCGCCGCTACGACACGCTCAACGTCTCGTTCCTGCGCTTTCTCGACCATATCATCGCCCGCTGCGCCGCTTCGGGCACGCCGCTGTCGTTCTGCGGCGAAGATGCGGGCCGCCCCGTCGAGGCGCTGGCCTTCGCCGCCCGCGGCTTGCGCACGCTCTCGATGCGCCCCGCCTCCATCGGCCCGATCAAATCGCTCTTGCGGCGGGTGGACCTGACACAGGCGAACGACGTGATCGACGACGCCATGGCATCCGGCGCCGAATCCGTGCGCCCCGCCCTGATGGACTGGCTGTCCACCCAACCCGAGTAACCCGCCCGCCCCCGAATTTTCTGCGAAAATTCGCGCCCGCCCTTCCACGTCGCGCCCGCGCCCCCCCGAGAAGGGGGCTGTCTGCCCCCACGGGACGCGCTGCGCGCCTCCCTCCCCCGAGGATATTTCAGACAAGGAGAAACAGCGGGTCGCGCGGCATCTTACCGGTCGTCGGGGCGCTTTTTGTCGAAGATATCCCTGACGATGGTGTAATCGCGGTAGCCCATCCGCGCGACGGGGTGAAAGGCGGTCGCGTCGAAGCGCCCGTCGCGCAGGCAATCGTCGCGCAGATGCACACCCGTCACCTCGCCTATCACAAGGAAATTGCCCTGCCCGCGCAATTCGACGATGTCGATCACCACACATTCCAGCGTCGCGGGTGCCCGGTCGACGCGGGGGCAATCGATGGTGCTGCATTCGGCCTTGGCGACGTTGCAGGCGACGAATTCATCCGTTCCCGGCGGAAAACCCGCCGAGGTTTCGGACATCGGATCGATCATGGCCGCTTCCACGACGCTGGCCGCAAACACCCGCGTCTGGCGCAGGTTGGTCAGGCTGTCCTTCACGCCGGTCGACGAGAACATCACCTGCGGCGGCACGTAAGCGACGGCGTTAAAGAACGAATAGGGCGCAAGGTTATCGCCCGACGGGCCCCGCGTGGCGATCCAGCCGATCGGGCGCGGGCTGACGATGGCGTTGAACGGGTTATGCGGCAGGCCGTGGCCATCGGCAGGACGGTAGAACATCGCGGGGCTTCCAGTGATTTGAACCTGACGTATTCGCATGTTAGGCGCGGTTCCAGAAGATTCGCGGGATCGGGGCAACAGGCGCGTGTACAGGCTCGAGGAAGAGACCGAGGATGACTGGTGGGAGGTCGAGGCGCTTTACGACCTGTGCTTCTCGCCCGGGCGCACGGCGCTATCTTCCTACCGCCTGCGCGACGGCGTGCCGACCGTTGCCGCGCTGTGCCTGACGCTGCGCGATGCCGATGGCACGCTGGCCGCCGCGATCCGCTATTGGCCGGTCGAGGTGGGCGGACAAGATGCGCTGCTGCTGGGGCCCGTCGCCGTCCACCCCACACGGCAGGGCGAGGGGCTGGGCGGCCTTTTGATCAACGAAAGCCTGGCCGAGGCGCGGCGTCTGGGGTGGGAGCGGGTGATGCTGGTGGGCGACGCGCCCTATTACAGCCGCTTCGGCTTTCACAAACTGCACGACGTGGTGATGCCGCCCCCCACCAACCCCGACCGCGTTCTGGGCTTTGCGCTCAAGCGTGGCGCATGGGACGGGGTGACGGGCGATGTGACACGGGCGACCTGACGGCCCGTTTGCCACGACAGGCCGGGGGTTTTGCCCCCCGCCCCCGGGGATAGTTGGGACGACAGGCACGGGGGGCACGCGCAGCGGCTTGCACCAAAGGCCTGCGCCCCCCACATTGACGCCATGGATCCGATACCCAACCTGCCCGCCATCGCCGCCCCCGACCGCAGCGCCGAAATCGCGGCACTGGCGCGCCGCTACCGGCGTGCGAACGGGCCGGTCATGGCGCTGGTCAACCGCCTTGGCGGCGCGCTGGAAACCCGCATGGCAGCGCTTCCCGACGGGATGCGCCGCCAGATCGAAGCCGTGACCGAACGCGCCCTGCTGGCCGCGCACGGGCTGGCCGGTGTCGGGGCAAAGGGGCCAAACCTTGGCCGCAACGGCCCCTTGGCGGCGGCGATGCTGTCGGGTGCCGTCGGCGGCGCGGGCGGGCTTGCCACCTCGGTGGCCGAACTGCCGGTGACCGTGACGGTGATCTTGCATGCCATCCGCAAGGCAGCGGCAGAACAGGGCTTTGACCCCGACGAACCGGCGATCCGCGCCGAATGTCTGCGCGTCTTTACCGCAGGCTCGCCGCTTGCGTCAGATGACGGAGTGAACACCTCGTTCCTGTCGGCCCGCCTGACCGTGACGGGACCAGCGATCCAGCGTGTCGTGGCATCGGTCGCGCCGAAACTTGCCACAGCGTTGGGCCAGAAACTCGCGGCACAGGCGGTGCCGGTTCTGGGCGCGGTGGCAGGGGCGGGGCTGAACGCCGCCTTCCTGCGCTATTACCGCGAGATGGCGGAAATCCGCTTCGCCCTGCTGCGTCTGGCCGAGCAGCACGGGGCCGAGCCGATCTTGACGGCCTTTGCCGCCGCGACATCGGCCAAACCCGCACGCCTGCACCGCGCCTGACCGACCGATCCCGCCGCGATGGCGCAGGACCGGTCCACGGACAGGCAGCTTTACAGGTATCCACCCTCGCCAGCGCTTGCGAAAATCGCAGACCCGAACCCTTGCCCTTGCGGCGGTGGCAGCGGCACGGATGGTCGTGGCGGCAAGGGCGTGAAAGACAAAAGCACCGGTTCCGCAAGGACATTGAACCAGAAACCCGCGCCGGGGCCGACTTTGGAACCACTTTAGACCGACACATCCGGTCTACCTCGGTCGGCCAAATCGCGCCATGCAGCGGCTTCGCGCAGCGCATGGACCATTCTTTCCGTCGCCCGCCCGCCACGCTTTGGCAACGGCCGCACGATTGCCGACCAAGCCACAGCGCGCCATCGGCCTGTCCTCGCTGGCAGCCAAGGTAACGCACATAACCCTGCAACCCGGCCGCAAGACCCCGCATCATCCGCCAAGGCGCGCCAAAGCCGTCCCGCCCCCGCCCCCGCTTCCCCTCGTCGCAAATATCCTCGGGGGGAAGGGGCGCGGCACGCGGCCCTCGGGGGGCAGACAGCCCCCCGCCCTGCCGTGCAGCGCGCAGGCCTGCCGTGCAGCGTGCAGGCCCGCGCCACCAGCCCCGCGCCTCAGCCCAGGATCACCGACTTCGCCGCC
>JBBAUB010000017.1:55579-67506 GCA_040398445.1 Gemmobacter sp.
CGCGCAACCCCACCAGCTCGGTCCAGCCGTAGCGCTCCAGAAACGCCGCGCCGAAATCGCCCGCGCCATAGGTCTGGCGCCACTCCAGCCCCGCGGCCACCTCTGCCAGCGCCCCGCCAAGGCCGGTCGTCATGGTGCCAAGCCAGCGGCACACCGGCAGCAGGCCCGGCACCTGCGCCCGCCGCGCGTCGCCCGCTGGCCAGTCTGCCAGAAAGGGCGCAGCCTCCGGCACGCCCGCCACAGCCGCGCGGATGCCCGCTGCCAGCCGCCCCGCCACATCCGTCTGCGCCGCCATCGCCCGTTCCTCCTGCCAAAGCCAAAGCCGCCTTGCGCCCCGCACCCTGCCCGCTACACTCGACCCCGAAACAAGGCGGAGCAACGCCATGCAAACCATGATCGGCGTGATCGGCGGATCGGGCCTATACGACATCGACGGGCTCGAAGGCGCAAGCTGGGTCAAGGTCGCAACCCCTTGGGGCAAACCCTCCGACGACATCCTCGTCGGCCGCCTGAACGGCACGCCCATCGCCTTTCTGCCCCGCCACGGGCGCGGCCATGTCCACGCCCCCTCCGACATCAACGCCCGCGCCAACATCGACGCGCTCAAACGCCTCGGCTGCACCGACGTGCTGGCCGTCTCGGCCGTCGGCTCGCTGCGCGAAGATTACCGCCCCGGCGATGTCGTCCTCGTCGACCAGTTCATCGACCGCACCTTCGCCCGCGTGAAATCCTTCTTCGGCACGGGCTGCGTCGCCCATGTCGGCTTTTCCGATCCGACTTGCCCGCGCCTGTCAGATGCCGTGGCCACCGGCATCACCGCAGGCACCACCCTGCACCGCGCCGCCACCTACCTCGCGATGGAGGGTCCGCAGTTCTCGACCCGCGCCGAATCGAACCTCTACCGCAGCTGGGGCGCCGATGTGATCGGCATGACCGCCATGCCCGAAGCCAAACTCGCGCGCGAAGCTGAACTTTGCTACGCCTCGCTCGCCATGGTCACCGATTACGACTGCTGGCACCCCGGCCATGATGCGGTCGACGTGGCACAGGTCATCCGCACCCTCACCGCCAACGCCGCCCGCGCGCGCGACACCGTGGCCCGCCTGCCCGCGCACCTGCCCCGCGACCGCAGCCCCTGCCCGCATGGCTGCGACCACGCGCTCGACAGCGCCCTCATGACCGCCCCCGCCAAACGCGACCCCGACCTGCTTGCCAAACTCGACGCCGTCGCAGGCCGCGTGCTCTAGGAATTGCCAAGTCCTTCGCCCTGTCGATCTTCGGCTCCACCCCGCTTCAGATGCTCGCCGCCCCCTGCGGCTTGGCGAACGTCGCCTGATCCTGCGCCAAAGCCTGTGGACCTACCCGTTCGGCTGCGTCACGGTCGCGCCCTATGCGGCCCTATAGCGACGCGGGCCCGCAGGTCTGTTTCTTCGTCGGGCTACTGTTCGGCCTTTACTGGTGGCTGAACGGGCGGGGCCGCGACGGTCCGGTGCAGCCCCTCCGGCTCGCCCCCCGCCACCTTCCGCTCTGACTGGCGGCAAGCGCCCTCGCGGTCGGCGTGCCCGGCTATGTCATGGCCCATCCTACCGACGCCGCGCTGCCGTGGTGGAATACGACCCTCGCCGTGCGTTCGGTCGTGGCCCGGACATGGCTGGCCCGCCGCTATTTCGAAAACTGGTATCTCTGGCTCGCGGTCGATGTCATCGCCATCGGCATCTTCACCGCCAAGGGCCTCGCACCGACCGCCGTGCTTTGCGCGATCTTCCTCGCCCTGTCGGTCTCGGGCCTCGTGTCTGGCAAGACATCTGCCGCACCGCCCATCCCGACCCAGTCGATCACGCCTTCGGCTCCGAACCCTATGTGCTGCAACTGGCGCAGTACCCCGCCACCGACTTTGCCACCATCATGCACCGCCACCGCAGCCTGCTGCAGGCGCGCCCCCCCCATGCCGGCCCCGTCCTCGTCGAAGACACCGACCCGCTGCTTACCTCGGTCCGGCACTCATGCCTGACCGGCACGCCCTGCACCCTGCCCGACCTGCCCGACCGCGCCGACCTCTACCGCGCCGCGACGCCCCGCGCCTTTCGGGTGCCCACATGGTCGAGGTGACGGGCGATCCCGCCCAAGGGTCGCCACTTGCCGCGCCGCTGTCGACGCTCTTTTGCACTCCATCGGCACGGCAGGCCAAGATCGCGCCAACCCCTCTTGCCGCGCCAAAAGCGGGGCCGCATAACCCGACCCACGCGCAACGCCTTGCCCGGCCTTCTCCAGCCCCCGTTCCAGACCGGAAACCATCATGCAAAAAACCGTCAAGGACTACATCCGCACCATCGTCGACTTCCCGCACGAAGGCATCCTGTTCCGCGACGTCACCACCCTCTTTGCCGATCCGCGCGGCTTGCGGATGTGCGTCGACCAGTTGCTCGCCCCCTACGCGGGCCTGCGCATCGACAAGGTCGCGGGGCTCGAGGCGCGGGGCTTCATCCTCGGCGGCGCGGTCGCGCACCAGCTCTCCACCGGCTTCGTGCCGATCCGCAAAAAGGGCAAACTCCCCGGCACCACGATCAGCCAGTCCTACACGCTGGAATACGGCGAGGCGGTCGTGGAAATCCACGACGACGCGCTGCAGCCCGGCGAAAAGGTGCTGCTCGTCGACGACCTCCTTGCCACGGGCGGCACCGCCGAAGCAGGCATCCGCCTGATCGAACGCCTTGGCGGCCAGATCGCAGGCTGCGCCTTCGTGGTCGACCTGCCCGACCTCGGCGGCCGCAAACGGCTCGAGGCGATGGGAATGGACGTCCACGCGCTCTGCGCCTTCGAAGGCCACTGAAAGCGCAGCGCAACCGGCCGGCGCCGATGGCCATTCATCGGGTCGCGGCCAGACCGTCCGCATCGGCACCCCCGACGCAAGCGCCCCTTGCATCGGCAAGCCCCTCGCGCCCCGCCGCCTTCACCCACTCCCCATCCACACGCGCCCCGACCCGCCCGGCACAGCCGTCCGACCGGTCCGGGGCTGCCCCCCCTCGTTCTCCTTGTCTCAAATATCCTCGGGGGGTGAACGGGCCGGCACGGCCCGGAGGGGGGCGGAAAGCCCCCCTGAACGCGCGCCGCAAGGCGCTTTTGCAGCGCGGCGGCACGCCGCTCCGCATGATTGGCCCGTTCATCCTTCCTTAACCGCCCCGCGTTACGACTCAGCCTGTCGGGGCAACCCGACCTGCTTGCAACCCACACCCACCCCACCCCGCCGGTTCACCCCGGCGGGGTTCTTCGTTGCGCAAATGGCAGACCGCCATTCCGCGTCGCAGCACGGGGTGCAGCAGGGGGGCGCAGACATTCCGCGCGGCCCGCCCTTCCCCTCTGTCGCAAAAAAGACGAGTATTTATGCAAGGATGAACAGGGGAACGCCGCGCATCGCCCCGAAACGGGACCTGTATGACCAGCCTGACCGACCTGACCCGCACCTTCGCCCGCATCGGCATTCTGTCCTTCGGCGGTCCCGCCGCCCAGATCGCGCTGATGCACCGCACATTGGTCGACGAAAAGAAATGGCTGACCGAGAAAGATTACCTCTCGGCCCTGTCCTTTTGCATGCTGCTTCCCGGACCCGAGGCGATGCAACTGGCCACATGGGCAGGCTGGCGGCTACACGGCACAAGGGGCGGTCTGATCGCGGGGCTTTTGTTCGTGCTGCCGGGCGCGACGGTGGTGCTGGCGCTGGCCGCCAGCTATGCCGCCTTCGGTCAGGTGCCGCTTGTGGGCGCGCTTTTTACCGGCGTGCAGGCCGCCGTGGTGGTGGTGGTGGTCGAGGCGCTCCTGCGCGTGTCCAGACGCGCGCTGAAATCCCGCGCCGCCCCCGCCCTCGCCGCCTTCGCCTTCGCCGCGCTGTTCCTGTTCGATATCCCCTTTCCCGTCGTCATCCTCGCCGCAGGCCTTTACGGCTGGTTCTCCACCCCCGCCACCGCCACCGCCACCGACCTGCCCCCCCCGCCCCCCGTTGGCCAGACCGCCCGCACCGTGGCGCTCTGGCTGGCCATCTGGCTCGCCCCCCTCGCGGCATTGTCGGTGATCGAAGGCGGGCTTCTGGCCGACATCGGCCTTTTCTTCTCGAAACTGGCGCTTTTGACCTTCGGCGGCGCCTACGCCGTGCTGGCATGGATGGCGCAAGAGGTGGTGCAGGGCAAAGGCTGGCTCACCCTGCGCGAGATGATCGACGCGCTGGGCATGGCCGAAACCACGCCCGGCCCGCTGATCCTCGTCACCGAATTCGTGGCCTATCTCGCCGCCCACAAACAGGGCGGCTGGCTGCAAGGCACCCTTGCCGCCGCCACCGCGCTGTGGATGACCTTCGCCCCCTGCTTTTTGTGGGTCTTCGCCGGAGCGCCATGGCTCGCCCGCCTCACCGCCATCCCGCGCCTTGCCGGTGCCCTTGGCGCCATCATGGCCGCCGTGGTGGGTGTCATCGCCAACCTCTCGCTCTGGTTCGCGCTGCACGTGTTCTTTGCATCCGTCACCCCGTCCAGCTTCGGCCCCCTCCGCCTTGTCCTGCCCGACCCCGCATCGCTGAACCCCGCTCAAGCAGCCATCGCGCTGGCCTGCGGCTGGCTCTTGCTGCGCCGCCACTGGCCGCTGCCACCCGTCCTTGCCCTCGCCGCGGCGGCGGGTGCGGCATTCAGCCTGATCTGACCTGCTTCCCCCTTCCCTTCGCGCCCGAATCCGCCCTAAATAGACCCGCAAGGAAAGGACGACCCATGGCCCGCTCCATCGACTACGGAAACCTCATGCACCGGGCGATGCGCGGCCTGATCCAGTCCGTGCTGCAAGACGTGTCGCAAAACGGCCTGCCCGGCGCGCATCACTTCTTCATCACCTTCGACACCAACCACCCCGATGTCGCCATCGCCGACTGGCTGAAAACCCGCTACCCGTCCGAGATGACCGTGGTGATCCAGCACTGGTTCGAAAACCTCGACGTCACCGACAAGGGCTTTTCCGTCACGCTCAACTTCGGCAACCAGCCCGAACCGCTCGTCATCCCCTTCGACGCCGTGCGCACCTTCGTCGATCCTTCCGTTGAATTCGGCCTGCGATTCGAAACCCATAACGACGAATCCGACGAGGATGAGGAAGATCAGTCCGACGAAGACGGCGACGACGATCCGACCCCGCCGCGCGACGCACAGGTCGTCAGCCTCGACAAATTCCGCAAGCACTGACCGCGCCGCTTCACCCTTGCCCAAATACTCGCGGCGCGACGGCGGCCAAAAGGGCTGCCTGCGTCATTGTATGCCACGGTATGCCAATTGATTTTGCCGCGCCGCTTGGCTAATCCCCTCGCAACGCAACACATGAGGCCCGCCATGTCCGCCACCCGCACCGAAACCGACAGCTTCGGCCCGCTCGAAGTGCCCGCCGACAAATACTGGGGCGCCCAGACCCAGCGGTCGATCATCAACTTCCCCATCGGCTGGGAACGCCAGCCCGTGGCGATCATCCGCGCGCTCGGCGTCATCAAGAAAGCCTGCGCGCTGGTCAACATCGATCAGGGCGACATCTCGCCCGACCTTGGCCAAGCCATCGCGGCAGCGGCGCAGGAAGTGATCGACGGCAAATTCGACGACAACTTCCCCCTCGTCGTGTGGCAAACTGGTTCCGGCACCCAGTCGAACATGAACGCGAACGAGGTGATCAGCAATCGCGCCATCGAAATGCTCGGTGGCATCATGGGCTCCAAAAAGCCGGTCCACCCCAACGATCACGTCAACATGGGGCAAAGCTCGAACGACACATTCCCCACCGCCATGCATGTCGCCATCGGCATGATGGCACGCGATGTCCTGATCCCGGGATTGGAAAAACTCCACGCCGCACTCCACGCCAAGGCGGTCGAGTTCAAGGACATCATCAAGATCGGCCGCACCCACACGCAGGATGCGACGCCGCTCACCTTGGGTCAGGAATTCTCGGGCTATGCCAAACAGGTCGAAAAGGGCATCGCGCGGGTGAAATCCTGCCTGCCCGACATCTACGAACTCGCCCAGGGCGGCACCGCCGTCGGCACCGGCCTGAACACGCGGCATGGCTGGGACACCCGCGTTGCAGCCCGCATCGCGGAAATCACGGCGCTTCCCTTCGTCACCGCGCCCAACAAATTCGAAGCCCTCGCCGCCCATGACGCCATGGTCATGTTCTCGGGCGCGCTGAAGACCGTCGCAGCCAGCCTGTTCAAGATCGCCAACGACCTGCGCCTTCTGGGTTCCGGCCCGCGTTCCGGACTGGGCGAGTTGATCCTGCCCGAAAACGAACCCGGCTCGTCGATCATGCCGGGCAAGGTGAACCCGACGCAGGCCGAGGCGCTGACGATGGTCTGCGCCCATGTCATGGGCAACGATGCCGCCGTGGGTTTCGCAGGCAGCCAAGGCCATTTCGAACTCAACGTCTACAACCCGATGATGTCCTATAACGTGCTGCAATCCATGCAGCTCTTGGGCGATGCGGCCGCCAGCTTCACCGACAACATGGTCGTCGGCACCCAGGCCAACACCGCCCGCATCGACAAGCTGATGAAAGAAAGCCTGATGCTGGTCACGGCGCTTGCCCCCACCATCGGCTACGACAACGCCACCAAGGTCGCGAAAACCGCGCACAAGAACGGCACGACCCTGAAAGAGGAAGCCATCGCCCTGGGCTTCGTCGACGCCGAAACCTTCGACCGCGTGGTCCGCCCCGAAGACATGATCGGCCCCAAGGGGTAAAGATGGCCGAAATCGTCAACCTCCGCGCCAGACGGAAAGAGGCGGCCCGACAGGCCGCCCGCAAACAGGCTGACGAAAACGCCGCCAAGCACGGCCTGACCAAGGCCGAGAAAACCTTGCAAAAAGCCCGCGCCGATCAGGCGCGGGCCAAACTCGACGGGCACCAACGCGAAGACGGGCACGAACGCGAATGACCGCCCGCCCCGTCAAACACTCGCTCACCCTGCGCGGCCACCGCACCAGCGTCTCGCTCGAAGACGCCTTCTGGCAAGCCTTCCGCGAGATCGCCGCCAAGCGCGGCATCACCCTCAACCAGCTTGCCGTCGAAATCGACGAAGGGCGCGAGACGGATATCGGGCTTGCCTCGGCGATACGGGTCTTCGTGCTGGAGGAATTGCGCGGTTAACGGGGCGTTTACCGTCGCGCGGTAAACTTGGGGCATGAGACAGGTGCCGTTGGAAAAACTCTCCCCGCACGGATGGCTGATCCATCTGTTCAGCTCGCAAGCCGCGCGCGAGGGTGGGGTGATCCGCAGACAAATCCGCGATATCGAACGCTATGTCGGACGGGAAGCCTTTTTGGCAGAGATGAAACGAAGGGGCTATCCCGTCGTCGAAAACGCAGGGCAGTTCGTCATCTTCTGCAACCGCGAACCAATCCGCCGCCTCGTGTAACCCGATTTCTCACGAAGAAATCGAACCGGAATTTGACGCAAATTCCGACCATCCCCACCCGCGCGCCCCCGATTTTTGCGTCAAAAATCGTTCCGGAATTTTCGTGAAATTCCGCGCTACCGCCGCACCACCCGCAGCCAGATGCCATCCTTGGCCCGCACCGTCAGATGCGCCACCGGCACCGGCACCCGCCCCTCGACCACCTCGAAGCGGAACGCCCGCAGCAGGTGCGCCAGCAGCACCACCCCTTCCAGCATGGCAAAGCCCGCCCCCGTGCACACCCGCGGCCCGCTGGAAAACGGCAACCACCCGTCCCGCGCTGCCGCCTTCGTCTCGTCTTGCGACCATCGGTCGGGGTCGAACCCGTCGGGGTTGTCCCAGATCCGCGCATGCCGCCCCAGATGCCACGAGGACAGCACCACCTGCGCCCCCCGCTTCACCGCCCGCCCCCGGAACACCTCGGGCCGCACCGTCTCGCGCACCATCATCGGCACCGGCGGATACAGCCGCAGCGCCTCGCGGAATACATCCCGCGTCAGGCGCAACCGCGACAGCGCCGCAAAGGCAGGCTCCATCCCCGCCACCTCTGCCGCCACCCGCTCTTGCACCTCGGGATGGCTGGCCAGCAGATACAGCGCCCAGCCCAGCGCACTGGCACTCGTCTCGTGCCCCGCCAGAAAGAAGATCGCCACCTGATCGACCATCTCGCCTGTGTCGAACCGCGCGCCTGTCACCGGATCGGCCGTGGTCATGATCTTGGTCGCCAGATCGTCGGGTGCGCCCCCCGCCGCGATCTCGGCCGCCCGCGCCTCGGTCAACCCCGCAATCAGCGACCGGATCACCGCCGCCGACCGCCGCACCCGTGGCCGGTGGAACCGCGGCACCCAAGCCGGCAGCGGCACAAAGGCCGCAAGGTTCAGGATCGGCTGCGCCCGCTGATAGGCGCGGAATTCGGCAAAGACCTGTGACGCCACCTCGTCCCCGATGGGAATCGAAAACAGCGTGCGAAAGATCACATCGGCGGCGGCGAAACTCGCCTCCTCCTCGACCTCGACCACCCCTTGCGGCATCCGCGCCACCGCCGCCTCGCCCGCCGCCCAGATACCCGCGAACGCCGCCTTCAGCCGCCCCCCTTCGAATGCCGGATCGATGATCCGCCGCTGCCGCTTCCACTCCTCGCCATTCGTCACGAACACCGACCGCCCGAGCAAGGGCCGCAACCCCTCGGCCACGCGCAGCGATTTGGGAAAATCGTCGGGCCGCCCGTTCAGGACCAGCGCCACCAGCGCCGGATCGTTGCACAGATAGCTGCGAAAGAACGGCGTGCGAAACTCGGCCATCCACGCCCGATACAGCCGCGCCGGTTGCGCCGACAAGATATCGGCCCGGAACAGCCGCAGATAGCGCCACAGCGACACCCGCTCCGGCCGCGCCTCGGGCTTGGGCACCACGGGCTTGGGCACCCCGCTCACGCCACGCTCCGGTAGCCCGATGCCGCCCGCTCGATCCGGCTTTTCGATGCCACCCGCCCCGCATAGCGCGCAGCCAGCGTCAACGGTCCCGCCGTGATCTTGAAATAATCGTAATCGCCGGGCCGGTCGAAACAGCACATGTATTGAAAATGCAGCCGGAACCACTGGTAGCGCATCTTCTTCCAACGCTCCGGGCTAAAGGTCTGGGTAAAGGCGCATGACACGACCAGCGGCCAGCGCTTGCCCGCAGGTGCCACCCCCGTCACGCTGACCGGATCGCACAGCGCAAAGGCACAGCCATCCCCCGGCGCCGTCACATCCACCCACGTCACCTCGTCCCGCTGCGAGAGGTAAGCCAGATCGCCGCGCAGCCGCCGCGCGCGCGGCAGGAAACTCACCATCGGAATGACCTGCCCCAGCGACAGGAACCCCAGCGCAGGCCCACCCTCCCCGACCCCCTCGCGGATCAGGTCCGACAGGATCGACACCCCCAGAATAGCCCCCGACGAATGCCCCACCACCAGCACCTCGTCGTATCCCCCCGCCAGCGCCGCCCGGATCGCCCCGCGAAACACCGCCATCCGCGCCTCCAGTTCCGGCGGATACGCCCCCCAGTACTGCGCCGACCACGCATAATCATGCATCAGGTAATAGGCCAGAATCTTGCGGTCGATCCGCTGGAAGAACCGCAGCAGGGCCGCAAACACCCCCGCCCCCAGCACCGCCCCCACCGCCAAGCCCCAGCCCGGCACCAGCCAGCGCCACAGCACGACCTGCCCCCAGCCCGCCCCCGATGCCAGCAGGAACTGCACCACCAGATTGATGATCGGATAAAGCGCCGCCACCGTCGGCCCCTTGCGCAACCACACCAGCCGCAGCAGCGCCCCGCTTGCGACATAGATCCACGCCGTGCGCAGCATCTGAAGGTAGGTCGCAGCCACCCCCTGCTCCATCGACCCCTGCACGATATCCGACCAGACCAGCACCTCGACATCCGCTTCCACGGCCGCGCCGTCGATCTCGGCCTTCACATGCCAGCCATAAGGCCCCGCCACCCGCTTGGGCCGCAACGCCAGCGCGTAGCCCGAAATGTCGGCCTGCCAAAGCCCTTCCTTGCGGTATAATTCGCGGTAGCGGCGCGGCGACACGGGGTCGTATCCGGGAATGTAAAAGACGCGGCGCCGCCGCACCTGCCCTGTTCCCGCCTCGCCCACACCATCACCCCGCACCAGACCACCCCGCCAGCATGGCAGGCCATTCCGGCAAAATCATAGGCAAATTGCGGCGCTAGCCCAAGAGCGGAATGCCTAAAGCGTCGAATGTCTCCAAAAGCCACCAACTGACATCGGTAAAGGCCCCCGTCAGCAGCGCCAGCCCCACCGCCAGCAGCAGCACACCCATCGCCCGCTCGATCGCCTTCATATGCCGCTTCAGCCGCGCCATCACCCCCACGGCCCGCTCGATGAACAGCGCCGCCAGCAGGAACGGCAACCCCAACCCCGCCGCATAGACAGCCAGCAGCACCGTCCCCCGCGACAATGACCCTTCCTGCGCCGCAAGCGACAAGATCGCCCCCAGCTGCGGCCCGATGCAGGGCGTCCAGCCAAAGGCAAAGGCCAGCCCCAGCACATAGGCCCCAAGCGCCGACCCGCCCCTGTCCCCCGCATCCAGCCGCGCCTCGCGGTCCAAGAGCGAGATCCGGAACACACCCAGAAAGTGCAGCCCGAACACGATCACGACCACGCCCGACAGCCGCGAAAACCACAGCTGGTTTTGCAAAAAGAACGACCCGAAGGCCGATGCGGCAAAGCCCAGCAGCAGAAAAACCGTCGACAGTCCCATCACGAAGAACAGCGCGGGCAAGATCACCCGCCGCCGCGCCGCCCCCTTGATGTCGCCCATGCTGATCCCGCCCATATAGGCAAGATAGGGCGGCACGATCGGCAGCACGCAGGGCGACAAAAACGACAAGACCCCCGCCAAAAGCGCGATCATCATGGCAGGCGCAAGCCCTGCGTCGAAAAGATCAAATCCGAACATCCCCCTCCTCTAGCCGCAACGCGCCCCGCCGTCACCTGCCCAATCGTCACATTGCCGTGGCAAGCGCCCCCCGCCCGCGCTATCTGCACAGGCATGACCACAAAGTCCGATCCATCCGCCGCCGAAACCCTCGACTGCATCGGCCTCCTCTGCCCGCTGCCGGTGCTTCGGACGCGCAAGCGCCTCATGTCCCTGCCCTCCGGCACGATCCTCGCCGTGCAGGCAAGCGACCCCATGGCCGCCATCGACCTGCCCCACTTCTGCGCCGAGGCTGGCCACCACTTCCTCGACGCCACCCCGGGCGACGGCTACACCACCTACCGCATCCGCCGCGCCTGATCCGTCCTCACCGCCAAAGAAAACCGCACCCAACGGCGCAGCCCGCCTTCCTCCCATGGCCTGCCCCACGATCCCTTTGCATTTCCCCCTCCCCCCTTCTCCCCGTCAAAAACATCCTCCGGGGGTGCGGGGGTAAAAAACCCCCGCGTCGGCAACCCAATCCCGCCGAACCCCCAAAGAACGCAGCCCTTCCCACGCACCAACCACCCCCTCGCCCGCCCCCCAAAGCCGCACCCAAGACAAACCCACCCCTTTACACTTCCGCGCCCCCCTCCCCCCTTTCTCCTCGTCAAAAATATCCTCCGGGGGTGCGGGGGTGGAAAACCCCCGCTGCAATGACAAAAGCCCGCCGAACCCCCAAAAAGCGCGAGCCTTCCCACGCACCAACCACCCCCTCGCCCGCCCCCCAAATCCGCACCCAAGACAAACCCACCCCTTTACACTTCCGCGCCCCCCTCCCCCTATCTCCTCGTCAAAAACATCCTCCGGGGATGCGGGGGTGAAAAACCCCCGCTGCGATGACATAAGCCCGCCGAACCCCCAAAGAACGCAGCCCTTCCCACGCACCAACCACCCCCTCGCCCGCCCCCCAAAGCCGCACCCAAGACAAACCCACCCCTTTACACTTCCGCGCCCCCCTCCCCCCTTTC
>JBBAUB010000018.1:0-55963 GCA_040398445.1 Gemmobacter sp.
GCCTCGGCAGCACCCGCCGCAGCCAGAACGGCCAGCGCCGATACGGTGAATTTCAGTACGGACATCACTTACTCCCATGTTAAGCCGCAGCCGTCCTTGGCCGCGTCGACGCACCGATTACTGCGGTTGGGTGACGCTACGTTGAAGGATTTGTGACAGTTCGGTGACACACACCGCCCTGCCCCCGCGCCTAATGCACCAAAATTTCGGCCCGGACCCCGCGCCACCACGGCTTGTGCAACAAGATCGCGGCCCAGACCGCACCGGCCTGATCCAGCGCATCGCGCACCGCGTTTCGGTCCACCAGCGCGCGGCTTTTGCGCCCCAGCGCCCGCGCCGCCTCGGCATCGGTGGCCACGCCCAGCAAGTCTTGCATCCGCTGCAATTCGGCACGGAACGGTTCGGCCCCGTCTGCGGCCCCGTCTGCGGCCCCGTCTGCGGCAAGGAAAGGGGCGAAGAATTCCGACAGGTAGCGCAGCGTCTTGAGCCGCTTGCGAAACCCGTGCAACGCGGCAGGCTCCATGCGGCGCAAGTCGCCACGCTGCTTGCGGCAGGCCTCCCACGTGACATCGAGCGCCGCCGTGGCAATCCGCGCGACCGGACCGGACCGCAGCGCGACCGCCTTTGGACCGGCGCGAAACAGCGTACCATCCTCGACGTTGCGCAGCAAAAGCGGCGAAAACAGCACCGCGTTACGCTCGCGCAGACGCACGCGCACCTTTTCGCGCAGCCGCGCCGCTTCGATCTCCAGCCGGGGCGAGCGGTCGTCGTCGTCAAGCGCCGCCATCAGCACGTCGCGGTCGCGCAGCTTGCCAAGGATGCGAAAGACCGCTTTCGCCTCGTCGCGCAGCGCGGCGGTGGCGCGGCGCTTCAGGATCGGCTCGAATGCGTCAAGCGCCGTGACCAGCCGCCGCAGCCAGACCCGCGCCTTGTGCGGCCCCTCGGCCTCGTCGCGGTCGAGCACAAAGGCCAGATGCGCGTCGATTTCCGCCGCGCAGCGGTGCACGATCTGGCGCAACGCCAGTTCCGCCGTCAGTCCCGGCCCGTCGGCCCCGCGCTCGACCGCGCGCGGCTCGTCGTCTACCTGTTCGTCCATCGCCGTTCTCCGCGCGATCTGGCCCCTCCCGATCTTGCCACGGCATTAAGACTTCTTTGTAAAAGTCTGGCGTCAGTTGCGCCGCCCGTCTGTCGAAAAACTTTCACGAAACTGCAGCCGATGCGTCATGCAGCGCGCGTATTCCCCTTTTGACGCAACAAAGGGGCGAACCATGCTGCTGCAAGTCCGGAACGTGACGCGCCTGTTCGGAGCGAAAGCAGCGGTGGACACCGTCAGTTTCGACGTGGCGCAACCCGGGTTCGTGGGCATCATCGGGCGGTCCGGCGCGGGCAAATCCACCTTCCTGCGCATGATGAACCGCCTGACCGACGCGACAAGTGGCGAAATCGTCTACGACGGGCAAAACATCCTGTCACTGCAAGGCGCGGAAAAGCGGGCTTGGCAAAGCCAATGCGCGATGATCTTCCAGCAGTTCAACCTTGTGCCACGCATGGACGTTGCCTCGAACGTGCTGCACGGCATCCTGAACCGCCGCTCGACCTTTTCGACCATGTTCAACTTCTGGCCCGATGACGATGTGCTCAAGGCGCTCGCCATCCTCGACCGTCTCGGCATCGCCGAACAAGCCACCAAACGCGCCGAGGCGCTGTCGGGCGGCCAGCAACAGCGCGTCGCCATCGCCCGCGCCCTGATGCAAGACCCCAAGGTCATTCTGGCCGACGAACCCATCGCCAGCCTCGACCCGATGAACGCCCAGATCGTCATGGACAGCCTGCGCCGCATCCATGACGAGGATGGTCGCATGGTGATCGCCAACTTGCACACACTCGATACCGCGCGCCGCTACTGCGACCGCGTGATCGGTATGCGCGACGGGCGCATCGTGTTCGACGGCACGCCCGACCAGCTGACCACGGGCGTCGCCCGCGACATCTACGGGGCCGACGCCTCGTTTTCGGAAAGCGCCACATCGACCTCGATCGATGCGCTGCCCAGCGATGCCGACGCCGATTACGCGCGCCGGATGCTGGTCTGACCCTTTACCCCCGGCCCTTCGGGGCCATCCAAAACGGAGACGACGATGAAAACGCTGCTCAGCCTTCTCGCTGCCACCACGCTGCTTTCGGGTGCCGTTCAGGCGCAAGAGATCACGGAATTCAACATCGGCATCCTTGGCGGTGAAAACGCCCAAGACCGCATGACCTCGAACGAATGCTACCGCGCCAAGATCGAAGAGGCTCTGGGCGTTCCGGTCAAGCTTTTCACCCCCGCCGATTATGACGGCGTGATCCAGGGCCTGCTGGGCGGCACGCTCGACATGGCGTGGCTTGGCGCTTCGGCCTATGCCAAGATCTACCTGACCGACGCCTCGGCCGTCGATCTGGCGCTGACCAAGCAGAACGTCGATGGTTCGACCGGCTACTACTCCATCGCCTTCGCCCGCAAGGACAGCGGCATCACCAAGCTGGAAGATGCCAAGGGCAAGGTCTTTGCCTTTGCCGAACCGAACTCGACCTCGGGCTACCTCGTCCCCGCCGCCGAACTGACCGAAAAATACGGCGACCTGAAGCAGTATTTCTCGGATGTGAAATTCTCGGGCGGCCATGAACAAACCATCGTCGGCGTCGCCAACGGCGATTTCGCGGCAGGCGTTTCGTGGGCCGATGGCATCGGCAACTGGGAAGACGGCTACACCTCGGGCGCGTTCCGCAAGGCCGCCGATGCGGGTCTCGTCGACATGAACGACCTCGTGGAACTGTGGAAATCCAAGATCATCCCCGAAGGCCCGATGGTCGTGCGTTCCGCCCTGCCGCAGGATATGAAGGACAAGGTGATCCAGCTCACCGCCGACCTGCACGAAACCGACAAGGATTGCGCCTACGGCGTTGCCGCCGGTGAAGCCAAAGACTTCATCCCCGTCACGCTCGACGCCTATCAGGGCGTGATCGCGGCGCGCAAACTGCAGGAAGCCTCGCAGTAATCGCCGCCCTGCTCCCTGCCGGGCCCCTTTTTGCGGGGGTCCGGCTTCTTCATTTTCAGGTCAGACGCATGGTCGATATCGCCTTTGGTCCCGCCCCCGGCAAACGCCCCGATCCTGCGGCCCCCGGTGCCGCCTATCTGGCCATGGTGCGCCGCAAGCGGATGTATGGCGGGCTGATCCTCGTGGTGTTCGTGGCCCTTCTCGCCTCGGGCTTCCACGTCGCCGAAGACCGCAACGCGGGCGGTTTCCTGTCGGGCCTGTCACAGCTCGACGATTTCCCGCGCGAGGTGCTGGCCGAAGCCTGGACCAAACGCGCGAACCTGCCCGCGCTGATGTGGGCGGCGCTGCCGTCGCTGATCGAAACCGTGAACATCGCCGCCGTCTCGACCCTGATCGGCGTGCTGTTTGCTTCGGTCCTGTCGCTGCTGGCCACCCGTGGCCTGTCACGCTGGCCCGCGCTGACCCCCGTGATCCGCCGCCTGCTCGACGCCATGCGCGCCATCCCCGAAGTGGTGATCGCGCTGATCCTGATCTACATCCTTGGCGGCGGTCCGATCCCCGCCATGGTCGCCATCGCCATCCACACCACGGGTGCTATGGGCAAGCTGTTTTCCGAAGTCGCCGAAAACGCCGACCTCAAACCCGTCGAAGGGCTGGCGTCGGTGGGTGCCAACTGGTCGCAGCGCATGTGGCTGGGCATCATCCCGCAGGTCGCGCCAAACTGGTTTTCCTATGCGCTGCTGCGCTTTGAAATCAATGTCCGCGCCTCTGCCATCCTCGGCTTCGTCGGGGCGGGGGGCATCGGCTACGACCTCAAGATCGCGATGCAATGGGGCGGCGGGCGCTACGATTCGGTGGTGTCGATCTTCCTTGTGCTCTTTGCCACCATCGTGCTGATCGACCAGCTTTCCGACCGCCTCCGTCACCGTCTGGTCAAAGGGGCCACCGCATGACCACCGCAACACACCCGCTCGGCCCTACGCTGCTGGCAGGGTTCCACCGCCGCAAGATGCAGGCGCTGGCCATCCCCGCGCTGCTCCTGCTGTACCTGACCTACACCTTCTTCGCCTTCGACGTGCCCAGCCTGTTCGCCAAAGCACGGCTCGACAATGCCGCCATCCTCGCCAGCGATTTCTGGTCCTACAAAACCCACGTCACCCGCGACAACCGCACCGGCAAGGTGACCGCCGCCGTCGAGGGCGAGGCCAAGGGAACCTACCCCGCAGGCCGCCTGCCCGCATGGGTCAGCCAATCGAACGGCACCACCACCATCGACCTCGGCTCGGGCCATATCGTCACCTATGCGGCCAAGGGGGCCAGCTTCACCGTCCCGGGTTACGGCACCATCGACATCCAGCCCCAAGGCGGCGGCCTGAAGCTGACCGCCCCCGAACCCCTGCCCGACTGGATCAACGCAAGCGGCAACCGCGTCTCGGTCACCACCGACGCCGGACGCTTCACCTACACCCGCTCCAAGGTCGAAACCTTCCGCTACTTCGCAGGGTGGGAGTTGTTCTTCTTCACCCTCGACAGCCCCTTCGCATGGAAAAGCTGGCCCGAGCTTGCCGCCCTCGCCCTCTGGGGCGACCGCATCGACCCCGCCCACAGCAATATCGCGGGGATGGCGCAGGACTTCTGGCACAACGGCATGTGGCACCATTCCGATGTGGCGGGCGCAATCTTCGAGACCATCCTCATGGCCTTCCTCGGCACCTTCGGCGCGGCGATCCTCGCCTTCCCGCTCGCCTTCGTCGCGGCCCGCAACATGAACCCGCTCGGCCCCCTGCGCTTTGGCCTGCGCCGCGTCTTCGATTTCGTGCGCGGCGTCGACGCGCTGATCTGGACCATCGTGCTGTCGCGCGCCTTCGGTCCCGGCCCGATGACAGGGGCGCTGGCCATCCTGATCACCGACGCCGGCAGTTTCGGCAAGTCCTTTTCGGAAGCGTTGGAAAACATCGACGAAAAGCAGGTCGAAGGCATCCGCAGCACAGGTGCCAATACCGCGCAACGCGCCCGCTTCGGCGTGGTCCCGCAGATCACGCCGGTGCTGCTGTCGCAGGTACTCTATTTCCTCGAATCCAACACCCGCAGCGCCACCGTCATCGGGGCCATCGTCGGCGGCGGCATCGGCCTGCTGCTGACCCAAGCCATCCAGACCCAGAAGGACTGGGAAGAGGTCGCCTATTACATCACCCTCATCATCCTGATGGTCATGGCAATGGACACGCTGTCGGGCTGGCTGCGCCGCAAACTGATCAAGGGTGAATGACCATGCCGAAACTTAACCCCGACGCGCCCTTCCTGCACCCCGAAACCGAGATCGCCAACGCCACCTTCGGGGCCTATGTCGAAATCGGGCGCGGCTCGCGCATCCTCAACTCCACCTTTGAAGACTACGCCTATTGCGACCGCTACGCCGATATCGCCAACACCACCGTCGGCCGCTTTGCCAACATCGCGGCCCACACCCGCATCGGCCCGACCGACCATCCCTATACCCACGCGGCCCAACACCATTTCCTTTACCGCTCCAGCTATTACTGGGATGACGCAACCGACGATCCCGCCACCTTCGCGGCCCGCGCCGCCCGCCGCACCACCCTTGGTGCCGATGCCTGGATCGGCCATGGCGCGATCATCAAACCCGAAGTGACCATCGGCACCGGCGCCATCGTCGCCTCGGGCGCGGTGGTGACGAAAGACGTGCCTCCCTTCCACATGGTCGCGGGCGTGCCAGCCCAACCTCTGCGCCCGCGCTTTACGCAAAACATCATCGACCGCCTCATGGCGCTGGCATGGTGGGATTGGGACCACCTCCGCCTGCGCGGGGCACTGCAGGATTTCCGGTCCCTGCAAGCCGAAGCCTTCCTCGAAAAGTACGGCGGCTGAACGGCGGCCTATTCCGCCGCCATCCGCAACCCTTGCCGCAGCGCCATGAAGCGCCGCCCCGCCTCGCCCGCCAGGTAGGTCAGCCGCCCGCCCGCGATCGTCGCCTCGACTGCCCGCGTCTGGGCATTCACGATTGCCAGATCGGCCCGCAGCCCCGCCGCGATCCGCCCGCGATCCGTCATCCGCACCACATCGGCCGCGTTCGACGACACCATCGCCCAGGCCTGCGCCAAGGGCAAAATCCCGTCATCGACCAGCTTCCACACCGCCAGCACCAGTGCCGGAATATGGTAATCCGACACCAGCACATCGCACAGCCCGTCGCGCACCAGCGCCTCGGCGGCGATGTTGCCCGCCTGCGACCCGCCGCGCACCACATTCGGCGCACCCATGATGACGGGCGAACCCAGCGCCCGCGCCGCCGCCGCCGCCTTGCGCGACAGCGGAAACTCGGCCACCCGCGCGCCCATCATGGCATAGAACTGCCGAGTCTCGGCATCGGGGTCGTCATGGCTGCCATAGGTCACGCCCAACCGCTCAAGCCCGTTGGACAGCCCGCAAAGCACGCGCGGCACATCGCGCATCCGCGCCCGCGCCGCTTCCATACGGGCGAACAACTGGTCCGGTGTCAGGGCCGCCTTGCGCGCCCAATGGGCAAATCCCTCCGCGTTGGAACGACGCATCTGGAAGCCTTCTTCCAGATGATCGTTGAATACCACGTAATCGACCCCGAACCGCGCGACCGTTGCCAGCAGCCGTTCCGCCGCCTCGACCAGATGCGTCTCGGCCCGGATCTGCACCCGCAGATCGGTCAGCGCCGGATAATCCCGCACCGCTGCCAGCAAGGCCTCGGCCTGATCCGGCCCGCGATGCCCGCCCTCCCAGCTCCAGCTTTGCGCCAGATAGGCGGTCGTCACCCCATGCGCCGCCGCCTCGCGGTCGGTCGCGGCAAGTCCCGAAGCGATGGGAAAGGGCGCGGTCGGGCGCGGGAATATCTGCCGCTCGAACCCGTCGCCATGCAGGTCGATGATGCCGGGCATGATCCAGAAGCCGCGCAGGTCGACCTCGGGCAAGCAGGCATCGACCAGAACGCCACCCGACAGCGCAACCTCGACCTGCCGCATCGCACCGCCCGTCAGAACCTCGGCCCCCGTCAAACGCAGGTCGGGCAGGAAAGCAGGGTCGTGCATGGCCAATTCCGTTTCGGCAAAAGGGGGGTTAGGCTGTGGATAACATCGCCCTGCGACGAACCCGTGACAAATCGCCCATACGTTCAGACCGATACCGTCAGCGTCACACGCTCGCCCGCAAACCATGTCACGCCGTATTCTACAGGCACCCCCGCCCCGTCCACGTTCACCGCTTCCGTCCGCAGGATCGGCGCGCCCTCGCGCAGTTGCAACCGCAGCGCCTGCACCGGCTTTGCCGCCTTGGCCGTCACCCGTGTGCTAAACCGCGCGTAATCGGCCACACCCGCCCTTGCAAGCGCCGCCGTGATCGACGGTACCGCGCGCAGCGCGGCTGGCAAGTCGGGAAACCGCGCCGCCGGAAACACCGAGCGGAACATGGCAATCGGCTGGCCATCCGCCAGCGACACGCCCTCGACCACCTGCACCAAGGCACCCTCGGCCAGACCCAGCGCCAAAGCCTCGTGCGCCGCAGCCACCCGCGTCTCTGCCCGCGTCACCTCGCGCGACGGCACCTGCCCCGCTGCGGTGACATTCTCGTTGAACCGCACCCGCCGCCCGATGGCATAATCGGTCGGGCGGCTGGCCACAAAGACCCCCGCCCCGCGCCGCGATACGACCAGCCCCTTGGCCGCCAGATCGCCCAGCGCATGCCGCACCGTATGGCGGTTCACCCCGAAGCGCGCCGCAAGCTCCGCCTCGGTCGGCAGCTTCGCCCCCGCCGGATACAGCCCCTGCGCCAGCTCGCCCGCCAGCGTGCCCGCTATCGCCGCCCAGATCGCCGTTCGCGCCATAGCTTCGCCTGTCATGAAAAATTCACGGGACTCGTCGCCCGTAGTCTCCTAATAATTTGTATAGTTGTATAGTATCCTAGACAACCCCGAAAGATGTCGAGACCATGACCGAAAACCCCCGCCGCGACTGGATGGGCCTTCTGGCCCGCGCTCCGGCAGACCGCCTTGCCGCGCTGCTGCCCGACCTGCCCGACGCGCAAGACCTGCGCCCGCCCGAGGTGGGCACCGTCATGGTGCGCGGCCGCATCGGCGCGACCGGCGGGGCCTTCAACCTTGGCGAGATGACCGTGACGCGCTGTTCGCTGCGTCTTGCCACAGGCCAGGTCGGCCACGCCCATGTGCAAGGCCGCGATACGGGCCACGCCCGCCGTGCCGCGGTCGTCGACGCGCTGATGCAGACAGACCGTGCATCGGATGTGCATGCCCGCATCCTCGCGCCCCTCGCACAGGAGGAAACCACCCGCCGCGCCACCCGCGCCGCCAAGGCCGCCGCCACCCGCGTCGAATTCTTCACGCTGGTCAGGGGAGAGGACAAATGATCCAAGCCGCGCTGACCGGGGGGTTTTCCCAAGCCCCCACCCAATCCGCCCGCGCCTTCCGCGCCATCCTCGACGCCCTGTCGCGCCCCGGCACGATCCACGATGTGACCGGAGCAACCCCGCCCGCGCCGCTCTCCCCCGCCGCAGGCGTGCTTCTCCTCACCCTCGCCGATGGTACCACGCCCGTGCATCTGGCGGGCAAGGCGGACACACCCGAAACCCGCGACTGGATCACCTTCCACACCGGCGCACCATTGGTATCAGCGGAATCGGCAACCTTTGCGCTCGGCACCTGGGCAGCGCTCAACCCCTTGGAACGCTTCACTATCGGCACGCCCGAATACCCCGACCGCGCTGCCACCCTGATCGTCGAACTCCCCGCGCTATCCACCAAAGGCCCGCGCCTGACCGGCCCCGGCATCCAGACCCACGCCACCCTATCCCTGCCCGAATCCGCAGCCTTCCGCGCCAACCGCGCCCTCTTCCCGCTCGGCTTTGACTGCTTTTTCACAGCCGGACACCACGTCGCCGGCCTGCCCCGCTCTGCAACCGTCGAGGAACGCTGATGTATGTCGCGGTCAAGGGTGGCGAACGCGCCATCGACAATGCCCATGCCTTTCTGGCCGAGGAACGCCGCGGCGACCCAAGCGTCCCCGAACTGACCACCGCGCAAATCCGCGAACAACTGCGCCTGTCGGTCAACCGCGTCATGGCCGAAGGCTCGCTCTACGATCCTGACCTTGCCGCGCTGGCCATAAAACAGGCGCGCGGCGACCTGATCGAGGCGGTCTTCCTGATCCGCGCCTATCGCACCACGCTGCCACGCTTGGGCGCATCGCACCCCGTCGAGACCGGCCGCATGGCCTGCACCCGCCGCATCAGCGCCACCTTCAAAGACGCGCCGGGCGGACAGATCCTCGGCCCGACCTTCGACTACACCCACCGCCTGCTCGACTTCAGACTGCTGGCCGAAGGGCAAATCCCGCCCGCCGCCACCGCCCACGCAACCCCCGCCCCCCTGCCCCATATCACCGAATTCCTGAACCGGGACGGGCTGATCCAATCCGAACCCCGCAGCGATGACACCCCACCCGATCTGACGCGCGAACCGATGGAGCTGCCCGCCTCACGCGCGCTGCGCCTGCAAGCCCTGACGCGCGGCGACGAAGGTTTCATCCTCTCGCTCGCCTATTCCACCCAGCGCGGCTACGGGCGCACCCACGCCTTCGTCGGCGAACTCCGCATCGGCACCGTCGCGGTCGAAATGGACATCCCCGAACTCGGCTTTGCGGTCGAGATCGGCGAGGTCGAACTGACCGAATGCGAAACGGTCAACCAATTCGCGGGCTCGAAGACCGAGCCGCCGCAATTCACCCGCGGCTACGGCCTGACCTTCGGCCAGACCGAACGCAAAGCCATCGCCATGAGCCTTGTCGACCGCGCCCTGCGCTGGAAGGAATTGGGCGAGGACAATATCGGCGCGCCCGCACAAGACGAGGAATTCGTGCTCATGCATGCCGACAACGTGCAGGCGACAGGGTTTCTGGAACATATCAAGCTGCCGCATTACGTCGATTTCCAGAGCGAGCTTGAACTGGTCCGCAAGCTGCGCGCCGAGGCGATGGCCGCAATGCCCCAGGCTGCGGAATGATGCGCCCCTGCCCCCTCACCCCGACCCTCTCCCCCAGGGGGAGAGGGGGGCGGCAACCCGTGAGGGAAGATGCGACCTGCTGGCCACAGCCGTCGCGTTTTCATCCGGTGCTTCACCGCCTGTTAACCCCTCGCCAAGCACCCTCTTCTCTTGATTTCCCTCCCCCAGGATGGGGGAGGGTTAGGGAGGGGGTCGCCACCATGCCAGCCTATCGCAACGACGGCCAGCGCCTGCACGCCCGCGCGCAACGCGCCGCGATGACGCCTGCCGAAGCCGCGCTGTGGCAACATTTGCGAAACCATCGCTTCCTTGGCCTTTCGATCCGCCGCAAGGCACCTGTCGGACCCTGGATCGCCGATTTCCTGATCCCGTCCCGGCGCATCGCCATCTGCGTCCTGCCCGAAACGGCGCTTTGGGGTACCGACCATGCGCCCCCCGGTGCGCTGGAACGGCTCGGCTATAGAGTCCTGCGCCCCTCGGCCCAAGACCTGAGCGGGCCGAACATCGCCGCTTTCCTTCACAGCCTCGCCGCAAGGGTCACCCCATGACCGACCAGACCTACAACTTCGCCTATCTCGACGAACAGACCAAGCGGATGATCCGCCGCGCCATCCTCAAGGGCGTCGCCGTCCCCGGCTATCAGGTTCCCTTCGCCAGCCGCGAGATGCCGATGCCCTATGGTTGGGGCACTGGCGGCGTGCAGGTCACCGCCGCCTGCCTGATGCCCGAAGATGTGCTGAAAGTCATCGACCAGGGCGCAGACGACACGACCAACGCGGTGTCGATCCGCAAGTTCTTCCAGCACACCGCAGGCATCGCGGTGACCGAGGCGACGGCCGAGGCGACAGTGATCCAGACCCGCCACCGCATTCCCGAACAGGCGCTGAACGCGGGCCAGATCCTCGTCTATCAGGTGCCGATCCCCGAACCCCTGCGCTTCCTCGAACCGCGCGAGACGGAAACACGAAAGATGCACGCGCTCGAGGAATACGGGCTGATGCATGTGAAGCTTTACGAAGACATCGCCCGCCATGGCTCCATCGCCACTGCCTATGCCTACCCCGTGCGGGTCGAAGGGCGCTATGTGATGGACCCTTCGCCCATCCCGAAATTCGACAACCCCAAACTCTCGGACAGCCCCGCGCTGCAACTCTTCGGCGCGGGCCGCGAACAGCGCATCTATGCCCTGCCGCCCTTTACCCGCGTCGTCAGCCTCGACTTCGAAGACCACCCGTTCGAACCGACCAAGGCCGACCACGATTGCGACCTCTGCGGTGCAGGCACCAGCTACCTGGACGAGGTGATCATCGACGACGCGGGCGGGCGGATGTTCGTCTGCTCGGACACCGACTTTTGCACCAGCCGCCGCGCGGCGGGGCATGTCGGACGTTTGGGCGATACGGCAGGGGGGAACGTGTGATGCAAAGCGCGGAATCGAGTATTTTTCCAAGGATGAAGCCGCAAGCGCCGCTTTTGTCCGTCAAGGGCCTGACCAAACGCTACGGCACCCGCATCGGCTGCGCGGATGTGTGCTTCGACCTGTGGCCGGGCGAAGTGCTGGGCATCGTCGGCGAAAGCGGATCGGGCAAATCGACGCTGCTCTCAAGCCTCGCAGGCCATCTGGCACCGGATCAGGGCGAGGTGATCTTCGCCACCGCCACAGGCCCGCGCGATACCGTCACCATGCCGGAACCAGACCGCCGCCGCCTTGCCCGCACCGACTGGGCCTTTGTCCACCAGAACCCGCGCGACGGCTTGCGCATGGGCGTGACTGCCGGCGGCAACGTGGGCGAACGGCTGATGGCGGTGGGCGCGCGCAACTACGGCACCATCCGCGACGCCGCGACCGACTGGCTGGGCCGCGTGGAAATCGACGGATCACGCATCGACGACCGGCCATCGGCCTTTTCCGGCGGCATGCAGCAACGCCTGCAAATCGCCCGCAATCTGGTGACCGGCCCGCGCCTCGTGTTCATGGACGAACCGACCGGCGGCTTGGACGTTTCGGTGCAGGCGCGGTTGCTCGACCTCTTGCGCGGCCTGGTGCGCGAAATGGGGCTTTCCGCGATCATCGTGACCCATGACCTTGCCGTGGTGCGCCTGCTTGCCGACCGGCTGATGGTGATGAAATCGGGCCATGTCGTCGAACAGGGCCTGACCGATCAGGTGCTCGACGATCCGCAGCATGCCTATACCCAGCTTCTCGTCTCGTCCGTCCTTCAGGTGTAAGACCATGATCACCATCGAAAACCTGTCGAAATCCTTTACCCTGCACAATCAGGGTGGCGCCGTAATCCCCGTCATGGCGGGCGCCAACCTGACCGTGGGCGCGGGGGAATGTGTGGCACTTGTCGGCCAGTCGGGAGCGGGCAAATCCACGCTGATGCGGATGATCTGGGGCAATTACCTCAGCCAGTCGGGCAGCATCCGCATCGGCGGCACCGATATCGTCACCGCCGCCCCGCGCGAGATCCTTGCGCTGCGCCGCCACACGTTGGGCTATGTCAGCCAATTCCTGCGCGTCGTCCCCCGTGTGCCCACCGTCGACGTCGTGGCCGAACCCCTGCTGACACTGGGCGTTCCGCAAGCCGAAGCCCGCGCCCGCGCCGAGGCGCTGCTCGCACGGCTCAATATCCCCCGCCGCCTCTGGCAGCTATCGCCCACCACCTTTTCGGGCGGCGAACAACAGCGAGTCAACATCGCGCGCGGCTTTGCCCACCCCTACCCCGCGCTTTTGCTCGACGAGCCCACCGCCAGCCTCGATGCCGCCAACCGCGAGGTGGTACTGATCCTGATCGAAGAGGCGAAAGCCCGCGGTGCCGCGATCATCGGCATCTTCCACGACGAAGCCGCCCGCAACCGGCTGTGTGACCGCGTGGTCGACGTGACTGCCTTTACGCCAAAGGTCGCCGCATGAAAGGCCGCCTCTTCGCCGTCGTCGGCCCGTCGGGCGCGGGCAAGGATACGCTGATCGATGCCGCCCGCAGCGCGTGTCCCGATCTGGTGATCGTGCGCCGCGTCATCACCCGCCCCGCCTCGGCGGGGGGCGAGGATTACGAAGGGGTAAGCCTGTTCGAATTCACCGCGCGCAAAGTCAACGGCGGCTTCGCGCTCGACTGGAAGGCGCACGGCCTGTGTTACGGCATTCCGGCCGAAGCGCTCGCACAGCGTCAGGCAGGGCGTGACGTTCTGTTCAACGGCTCGCGCGCCGCCCTGGACGCTGCCGCCGCGCGGTTCTCCGACCTGACCGTGATCCGCGTCACCGCCCCGTCGGCGGTGCTGATGGACCGCCTGCTTGCCCGGGGGCGCGAGACCCGCGACGAAATCGCCCAGCGCATCAGCCGCGCCAGCTATGACATTCCTGCCGGACTTCACGTGATCGACGTGGTCAACGATGGCCCGCTGGAAATTGCCACCGCCCGCTTTCTGGCAGCACTTCAGCCGGTCAGCGCATAGCGATGCACAAGATAAAAGCGCCCGTCCGATGCCTCGCCGAACAGGCACAAGTCCTCGATGCGGAACGGCGCGGGCAGTACGGGCGAAAACCAGCCCTGCGCGACCGGCAGCACGGCTTGGGCCACTTCGGGCGCAAGATCGCCCGTCAGGGTCAGATGGAAACGGAATTCCTCCATCACGTAAGGATAGCCCCACCTGTCGAGCAAGGCGATCTGCCGCGCGCTCAACCGTTCGGGCCTGCGCCGTGCACGGTCGGCGGCGGTGAGCGGCGCGCGCAACGGGTCGATCGCTTCAACCACCTCCGCGCCAAGGGCCAGCAGGCCAGACACATCGCCCTCTGGCACCAGCGCCAGAAACCCGCCGATCCGCTCCAGCCGCAAGGCAGGGAACTCGACCACGGTCAGCCGTCCGGCAAGGGCTGCGACGGCAGCGCAAAGATCGTCAAACCCCGCGCCATCGGCAAGGGCGAAGGGCGGTTTGATCGTGCCGTGAAAGCCGTATTTGCGCGGGGTTGCGGTCAGCGCGGCCAAGGGCAGCGGCAGACCGTCGATCTGCGGATGGTCGACACCATACCCCGCGCCACTCCAGCCCAGCCAGCCCGCAGCACGGTCGGCAAAAGCCCCGTCGCGGGGCGCGTAATAGATCGCATAGCGTTCGAACTGTTCCATCAGACCCGATTATCGCGCCAGCGTCACACCACCGTGACACGGTGAAGCCACTGTCGCCGCCCGTCCCGCAACCCGCAATACCGGACCCGAAGATGATTGATACGATCCTTGCCAATGCCACGCTCGTCCTGCCGACTGAAACCCTGCGCGGCGCAGTGGTCTTGCGCGACGGCATCATTGCAGCCATCGACCCGGGCAGTGCTGTGCCCGGCGGGGCCATAGATTGCACCGGCGACCTCGTGCTTCCAGGCCTGATCGAGTTGCACACCGACAACCTCGAACGCCATATCGAGCCGCGGCCCAAGGTCGATTGGCCCCACACCGCCGCCATCCTTGCCCATGACGCCGAACTGTCCAGCGTCGGCATCACCACCGTCTTCGACGCGCTGCGCGTGGGGTCGGTCGTGTCCAAGGCCAAGGCCAATTACGGCGAATACGCCCGCCAACTGGCCGACGAGATCATCGCGCTGCGACGCGCGGGCAACCTGCGGATCAACCACCTGTTGCACCTGCGGGCCGAGGTCTGTTCCGAAACGCTGGTCGACGAGATGGCAAAGTTCGGCCCCGAAGACGGCATCGGCATCGTCAGCCTGATGGACCACACCCCCGGCCAGCGGCAATTCCGCGACATGACGCAGCTGAAAAACTACGTTTGCGGCAAGCATGGCTTTTCCGACGCCGAATTCCTCGACCATATCGCCGCGCAGCAAGACCTCTCCGCCCGCGTGGCCGACCTGCACGAGGCGACGGCCGTAGCCGAGGCACGGCGCTATGGTGCGGTTCTGGCCAGCCATGACGACACCACCGTCGCCCACGTTGCCCGTTCTGCCGGCCATGCCGCGCAATTTGCCGAATTCCCGACGACGCGAGAGGCGGCACAAGCCTGCCGCGACCACGGCATCGCGGTGATGATGGGCGCGCCGAACCTGATCCGCGGCGGGTCACATTCTGGCAACGTCGCGGCAAAGGCACTGGCCGGGGCAGACCTGCTCGACATCATCTCGTCCGATTACGTGCCCTCGTCACTGCTGTCGGCGGGCCTGATGCTGGGCGATATCTGGGGCGACATGGCGCGCGGCATTGCCACCGTCACCGCAGCCCCTGCACAGGCGGCGGGCCTGACCGACCGCGGCAGCCTGATCGTCGGCAGCCGCGCCGATGTCATCCGCGTCGCCCGCATCGGCAACGCAGGGGGCTTGCGCGGCACCTGGGTGGCGGGCGTGCGGGTCGGCTGAACCCGCCCGCGCCCCCCCGTCTTACTGCACCCCGTCCCGCTGCCCCGTTCTCCTTGTTCCAAATATCCCACGGGGGTGCGGGGGTGTGAAACCCCCGCCCTGACCACAGGCATACCCTTCGAATTTCATCCAACCGATACAAAGCCTTAACAAAACCGTGCCTCGCCCCTGCCATGGTCCCCGCAATGGTCACACCTGACGCGAGGATGCATGCCGACCACCCTGCTCGCCCCCCGCCAACACCGCGCGCTGTTCCTGTCAGACCTTCACCTCGGCGCGCTCGGGTGCAAAGCCGACCTCATCCTCGACTTCCTGCAACACAACACGGCGCCGGTCATCTACCTTGTCGGTGACATCCTCGACATCTGGCATCCGTTGCACCTGCATTGGACAGCCACGCATGACGCAATCCTCGGCCTGCTGTCGGAACGGGCCAAGACCGGAACCCGCCTCGTCTACCTTGTCGGCAACCACGATGCCGCGATGCGCAACCCGCAGCGCCAGCCGCTGTTGCAAGCGGAAATCGCCGATCGCGTCACCCATGAAACCGCGTCCGGCAAACGCTTTCTGGTGCTGCACGGCGATGCCTGCGATGCGCGCTTGTTGCGCTGGCACATTTGCACCCGCATCGGCAGCCGCATCGACGCGGCGCTCCGCCGGCTCGACCGTGGCCTGCGCCGCTTCGGGCGCAGCCTGCAACCCCATGAACGCAGCCTCGTCGAGACCGTGCTGTCATGGATCAACGCCGCCATGGCGATGGGCCACGGGCACGAACGCCGCCTTGTCGCTCTGGCCCGCGCCAGCCGCCATGACGGGGTGATCTGCGGCCATTTCCACCTTGCCGCCCTGCATGACGACCACGGGTTGACCTATGCCAATTGCGGCGACTGGGTCGACAGCTTCACCGCACTTGCCGAAGACGGCGCGGGCCGGATGTCGATTTTGGGCGGACGTCAGGCGCTGGCCCTGTCGCGCCCCGAGGCTGCGGGCCTGCCGGTTGCAGGGGGGGCATGATGATCGACACCGTCCTGACGCTGTTTGCCGGTTTCGCCACCGCCGCGCATCTGGCCACGACCGGCCTTGTGATGGTCCGTCTGGCGCGGCGCGGTCCGCCCGCTGCCACCGGCACGCCCTTCATCACCCTGCTGCGCCCCGCCTGCGGGCTTGACAGTCACGATGCCGAAACGCTCGGGTCCAGCTTTACGCAAAACTACCCCGCCTACGAGGTCGTATTCTGTGTCGCCCGCGACGACGATCCTGTCGTGCCGCTGCTGCGCGATCTGATGGCCCGTCACCCCAAGGTTCCCTCGCGGCTGCTTCTGGGCGAAGATGCGGTCTCGGCCAACCCCAAGCTCAACAACCTGCACAAAGGCTGGGTGCAGACCACAGCCCGCTGGGTCGCCATGGCCGACAGCAACCTGCTGCTGCCGCCCGATTACCTGCAAACGCTGCTGTCGTCGTGGCAGGCAGGGACAGGCCTTGTCAGTGCCCCCCCTGTCGGCATCCGCCCCCAGGGCATGGCGGCATCGCTGGAATGTGCCTTTCTCAACGGAAATCAGGCACGGCTGCAATTGGCAGCCGACAGCCTTGGTGTAGGCTTTGCCCAAGGCAAGACGCTGTTCTGGCGGCGCGACCTGCTTGCCGCACAGGGCGGTCTGGTCGCCCTTGGCAAGGATCTGGCCGAAGACGCTGCCTCGACCAAACTGGTGCGCCGCCTTGGCCTGCGCGTCACGCTGACGCCTGCTCCCTTTGCCCAACCCATCGGCAAGCGCAGCCTGCGCACCGTCTGGGACCGACAGTTGCGCTGGTCTCGGGTGCGGCGCGACGGGTTCGCGTCGATCTTTCTGGCCGAACCGCTGAACGGTCCGGTTTTGCCCGCTCTGGCGCTTGGCCTTGCGTCAGGCCCACTTCCCGCGCTGGCTATGCTTGGTCTGTGGTATCTGGCCGAGGCCTGCCTGCTGCGCATCGCGGACTGGCCGCGCGGCTGGCGCGACCTTGCCGCCATGCCGCTGCGCGATGCGCTGGTGCTGCCGCTCTGGGTCGCCACCTTCGCCCGGCGTGGCATCACATGGCGCGGGACGGCGATGGTTCCCCCTGCCATCGGTACGGCCAATCAAGCCGGTGCCGGACTGACCCCCGCACAATGACGCCGCACAGCCTGACCGCGTTCCTGTCCGTGCATGGGTTGTGGATCCTTGCCCCCGCAGCCTTGGTCGAAGGTCCGCTCGTCACCGTCATTGCCGGTGCGCTGGCTGCTCAGGGACTGCTCGCGCTGCCGGCGGTCATCGCCGTCGCCACGCTTGCCGATCTGGCAGGCGACGCGGCGCTATGGCTGGTCGGACGCAAACTGCGCCACCGCCTGCCGCGCCGTCTTCAGCGCGCCGTCATCCGCCGCATCCCGCCGCAAAGGCTGCGCCGCAACGCGGGCCGCATCCTGATGTTCGGCAAGCTGACCCATTCGGCGGGTGCGCTTGTCTTGCTGGCGGCAGGAATGGCCCGCGTGCCGTTCTGGCCCTTTCTCGGCTTCAACCTGACCGCCACCTTGCCCAAGGTCGTCGCGCTGGCTGCCTTCGGCTGGGTCTTCGGGCTGACCGTCACGGCGTCCAAAAGCTGGCTGGCCGTGCTGCCTGCGGTCTTGCTGCTTTTCGCCCTCGGCTCGGCCGCGCTGTGGCTTCGCCTGCAAGGAAAACCCCGATGCGCCTCTCATGCCTGATCCCCGCCTATAACGAAGCCGCCCGTATCGGCGCGGTGCTCGACGCCGCGCTGAACCATCCGTTGATCGACGAGGTGATCGTGATCGACGACGGATCGACCGACGAAACCGCGCGCATCGCAGCACGCGATGGTGTACGTCTTGTGCATATGGCGCAGAATGGCGGCAAGACGCGGGCGCTTGCCGCCGGTATCGCGCTGGCCACTGGCGACACGCTTCTGTTTCTGGATGCCGATCTGTCGGGTCTGACAGCGCAGGATCTGTCGCGCCTGATCCACCCCGTTGCCAGCGGCCGCGCCGATACCGCCATCAGCCTGCGCCGCAACGCGCCCCTGCTCTGGCGCTGGATCGGGCTTGACTACATCTCGGGCGAACGGGTGCTGCCGCGCGCCTTGCTCGAAGGCCATCTCGACCGGCTTGGCCATCTGCCGCGCTTCGGGGTCGAAGTCTATCTGAACACGCTGTGGATCGCCGCCCGCCACCGTATCGCCGTGGTGCGCTGGGACGGGGTAGACAGCCCCTCGAAAGCCCGCAAGCGCGGGCTGGTCGCAGGGCTGCGGGCCGATGCCGCCATGCTGGGTGACATCACCCGTACCGTCGGCACCACGACCGCACTGCGCCAGATCCTGCGATTGCGCGCCCAACGTGTCGCGGGCTGATATCGCGTCGCAAACGATTGATATGTCGTCCCATTCCCGATTTGCGCGAATGGAAAAGGCCGCACCATCATGCATGACGGTGCGGCCTTTCTATCGTCGACGGTCCTTCCCCGCGGTCATTGCGCGCCACAAGACGTGCAGCTCGGAACTTCAAACGCGCTTCCAGCCTGACTTCACCAAGATCGTTCAGATCGTGGTTCGCCGGTTGCGTGCTGTATCCCAAGGACATGCTGAAGGGGGGCTTAGGCCGATTGATGGTGTCACGCGCCCTTTTCCACCTCGGCCGCCATGTCGATGCCGTTCAGCGCGCCGACAAGGTCGCTCAGCATCGGCACGTAGATATCGCCCTGCCCCGTCGCCATCGCATGGGTGTAATAATGCTTTGCCGCCCCCGCCATGATGTTCACCATGTCTGCATCGGACGCCATGTCGTTCAGGTAGCGCAGATCCTTGGCCGCATTGGCGATCGAAAACTTGTGGCTGTCACGGTTGCGGTCGACCACGTAGCCCATGAAGGTCTCGAAGAACCCGTTGCCCATGCGGCTGGGCGAAATCACCTCGCGGATGGTCTGCGGCGAGATGCCGACCTTGGCGCCCAGCACGACCACTTCCGAAAACAGCGCACCATAGGACAGGCCGATAAAGTTCATCAAAAGCTTCATCTTGTGCCCGCTGCCGACTGGCCCGATGCGCATGGATTTCGTGGCCCAAGCGTCAAGCACGGGGCGGATGCGGTCGAACACGTCTGCGTCGCAGCCGACCATCGCGCTAAGTTGCCCGGCTTCGGCCTGCACGGGGGTGCCGCCCAGCGGTGCGTCGACGAAATGCCCGCCCACCGCCGCCAGTTCCGCCGCCAGTGCCTCGGTCGAAGCGGGGTTCGCGGTCGAGGTGTCGATCACCACCAACCCCTTGCGCGCGCCTGCCAGAATGCCATCCGGCCCGCGCATCGTTGCTTCGATCTGGGGCGAGTTCGACAGGCACAGGTGGATGATGTCGCAAACTTCGGCCATGTGGCGCGGGCTGGTGGCTTCGCGTGCGCCCATCGACAGCAGGCTTTCGACGGGTGCGCGGTTGGCACGGCCCCGCACCCAAAGCTCATAGCCCTTGGCACGGATGTTCTTGGCCATGCCATGGCCCATGAAGCCAAGGCCGATGAAGCCGATGACGGGTGTGTCAGACATAGGGATGTTTCCTTGATATGGTCTTGTAAGCGGCCAGCCAGCCGAGGGTTGTGTCGGTCTCTTGACCGGGCAGGTATTCCGCCCCGACAGGCCGCTGCCAGCCAAGGGCCGCGATACGGTCGAGGACGTAGGAATAATCCAGCTCGCCATGGTCGGGTGCCGCACGGTCGGGAACCGAGGCAATCTGGATATGGCCGATCAGCGGCAAAAGCTGTTCCAGCCGCCGCGTCACATCGCCTTCGAGGATCTGGACGTGAAAGCAGTCGAACATCAGCTTCAGGTTTGCGGCGCCCACCTCGCGGATGATATCGGCGGCCTGCGCCGTGCCGTTCAGGAAATACCCGGGCGCGTTATAGGGGTTCAGCGGTTCGATCAGGATCGTCACGCCGTCCCGCGACGCGGCTTCGCAGGCATGGGACAGGTTGGCCACAAAAGCCGCCCGCGCCCGTGGTCCGCTGCTGTTGCCCGCCATCACATGCACGGCTTTGGTCCCGATGTCACGGGCATAGGCCAGCGCTTCGTCTATCGCGGTCCGCGCCTCGGCCTCGCGCCTCGGCAGGGCCGACAGCCCGTTCTCGCCGATCAAGGTATTGCCGCGCCGCGTGTTCAGGCCCAGCATGGCAAGCCCCGTTTCCTGCAGGGCGGCAAGTGTTCGGGCAGCGGGCGTGTCATAGGGCCAGTGACATTCCACTGCGTCGAAACCTGCCGCCTTGGCGGCACAAATCGCATCGGGCAAGGGTCGGTCGGCCCAAAGAAAGCCCAAGTTGGCCGAAAATTTCATGCATCCCACTCGACATTGAAGGTGGAAACCAGATCCTGCACCTGCGCATCGGTCAGCAGGCGCGGGTGCAGCCCGCGCGTCAGCAGGGCCAGACGGGCGGTCGCCTCCAGCTCTTCGATGGCGTTGCAGGCGGCTTCCACATCCTTGCCCGCCACGACGGGGCCGTGGTTGGCCAGCATCACCGCGCTGCGCTTGCCCGCCAGACCGCGCACGGCCTGACCCATCGCAGGATCCCCGGGGCGGAAATACGGAAGCAGTTTGACGCGGCCAAGTTGCATGACGGCATAGGGGGTGATGCGCGGCAGAAAGTCGTTCTCGTCCGCTTCGGGCAGGGTGGAAAGCGCCACCGAATGGCAGGCGTGCAGATGCACCACTGCCCCCGCCGTGCTGCGCGTGTCATAAAAGGCAGCGTGCAGCGGCATTTCCTTGGTCGGCGGATCGCCCGCAACGTGGCGGCCCATGGCATCGAACCGCGCAAGCCGTGCGGGGTCGAGCCTGCCGAAACTGGTGCCGGTAGGTGACACAAGCAACCCGCCGTCGGGCAGCCGGGCCGAGATGTTGCCGGTCGATCCACCTGTCAGGCCACGGTCGAACATCGACTTGGCAAGCGTGCAGATCAACTCGCGCAAGCGTGACTCGTCGGTCATGCCAGCCGCTCCAGCGCATCGGCAAAGAAGTTTTCCGCCCCGAAATTCCCTGATTTCAGGGTGATCGCCACGCCGTGCCCGCCGCTTTGCGCAAAGCACCACGGCACGCCTGCGGCAATTTCCGGCCCGATGTCCAGCCGGTCGATGCCCAGTGCCTTGGCCACTGCGCCCGAGGTTTCGCCCCCCGCCACCACGAACCGCCGCACGCCGCGATCACGCGCCAGCACCGCACAAGCGGCGAGTGCATCCTCGACCAGACGGCCCGCCCGCTCGCTGCCAAGTCGCGCCTGTGCCGCGCGCACCGCCGAGGGTTCGGCTGTGGCATAGACCAGCGGCGCGGCGGTCAAGTCCTGACCCATCAGCCAATCCAGACAGGCATCCGTCCCGCTTTCGGCCAGCGCCAGCGGATCGAGCCGCAAGGCAGGACGCCCCGCCGCAATGGCTGCGGCCACCTGACGGTTCGTCATGGCCGAGCAACTGCCCGACAAAAGGACGGCAGGCCCGTCGATACGCGGCCGCGTGCCCGTGCCCCGTGGCACGACCAAACCCTGTTCGGCCCAGATCACCGGCAGGGGCATCGCAACGGCGCTACCACCCGTCATCAGCACCATATCCCGACAGGCGCGTGCAATTACGGTCAAGTCGTCATCCGACACCGCATCCACAACCACATGCGCTACGCCTTGTGCCTGCAGTTGGGCCAAACGTGCCGATAGGGCAGCTGCACCCTTGGCAACGACCAGTCGGTTCGCCAACCCCACTGCCCGCGTCACTTGCGGGGCCAGAAGCCGCATCAGGTTGGAATCGCGCATCGGCGTCAGCGGATGGTCCTTCATCGGGCTTTCGGCCAAGGGTTGCTCGCCCACGAAAAGATTACCCATGAAGATGCTACGCCCGTTTTCAGGGAAAGCAGAGCAATAGATCGTCTGTTCCACACCCAGATCGTCCATAAGCGCCTCGGCCACGGGGCCGATGTTGCCTTGGGGCGTCGAATCGAAGGTCGAGCAGTATTTCCAGAAAAAACGCTGCGCCCCGGCTTGTAGCAGCCATGCCAGCGCCACCCGCGTTTCGGCCACCGCATCGGCCACGGGTTCGGTCCGGCATTTCAGCGCGATGATCTCGATTGCGGCAGTGTTGACAGGGGCCTCGGTCGGACTGCCCATCCGCAACGAGACGGGTACGCCAGACCGCGACAGCAAAGCGGCCAGATCGGTCGCTCCGGTCAGATCGTCAGCGATGGCGCCGAAAAAGGTGGTCATGGTTTGGTACGCTCTGGTAGTGCAAGTTGCGCGTTGCGGGCGTAGACCTTGGCAACGGCGGCATCATCCTCGCGCCCCAGACCCATGCCGCTGGCAGCGACGAACTGCTGCAGCGCCGCCGCCGTGACGGGGGCCGCAAACTTTGCCGCCCGAGCGGCATCGAGCACGATGCCCAAATCCTTGGGCCAGATATCGACGGCGGAATGCGGCGTGTAATCGCCCGTCACCACATGCGGCGCACGGTTTTCCAGCATCCAACTGGTGCCCGCGCATTTCGGAATCACCTGCAGAAAGGTTTCGGGCGCGATGCCTTGGGTCATGCCAAAAGTGATCGCTTCGGCCATCGCGGCGATATGCACGCCTGCGAGCATCTGGTTCACGGCCTTCATCGCCGACCCCATGCCCGCCGCATCGCCCAGTTCGAACACGGTTTCTGCAGTCGCCTGCAACACCGGACCTGCCGCAGCAAAGGCCGCAGCCGACCCCGATGCCATGACAGACAGCTTGCCCGCCGCCGCCTTGACCGAACCGCCCGAAATCGGCGCGTCGAGGTAAAGCAGGCCCAGCGCCTGACACCGCGCCGCCATCGCGCGTGCGAAATCGGGCGCGACCGTCACACAGCACAGCACGACAGTCCCCGCTTGCAGACGTGCCGCAATGCCCGCGGCACCAAACAGCACATCTTCAACCTGCGCCGCGTTCAACACCACAATCACGACAGCATCCAGACAGCCCGCCTGGGTGGCAAGGTCAGCCGCCATACCACCCTCGGCCCGCAACCGCGCCACCGATGCCGCGCTGACATCGGCTCCGCACACCGCATGTCCTGCCCGCAAAAGCGAAGTGGCAATCCCGAAGCCCATCGATCCAAGACCGATCACGCCCACATTCATCGTCTTCAAATCCTTTCGTCCCGCGCAAGGCGCGCGGCAATCGCGTGGCCGTCACACATGTTCGGGCAAGTCTTGTGCTATGTCGGCGAAGCCGTAAACCGACTTTACCTCCAGATACTCGGTCAGCCCGAAAACACCCATCGACCGGCCGATGCCCGATTGCTTGTAGCCGCCCATCGGCGTGGTCGAATTGGTCGCCGCGCCGTTGAAGCACACCCGCCCCGCCGTAATCTGCGAGGCCACGCGATAGCCCCGCTCGCGGTCGCGCCCGAAGACGTAACCCCCGAGTCCAAAGACCGAAGCATTTGCAATCTCTATCGCCTCGGCCTCGGTCCGATAGGGGATAACGGCCAGAACGGGGCCAAAAATCTCTTCGGTGGCAATCGCCATGTCGGGGCGCACGTCGGCAAAGACGGTGGGGCGAAGATAATACCCGCGCGCCATGCCCTCCGGTCGCCCAAGCCCGCCACAAACCAGCCGCGCGCCCTGGTCGATTCCCGAACTGATGTAGCGCTGCACCGTATCGTACTGGCCTTGGTTTACGGCCGGACCCATCGTCGTGGCGGGGTCGCGGGGATCGCCGATCACGAAACGCGCGGCCTCGTCGGCAAGAAAGGGCAACACCGTTTCCATCTGGTCCACATGGACCAGCATCCGGCTTGGCGCATGACAGGATTGGCCGGTGTTGAAGAAGCAGCGCTGGATGTTCCAGCGCGCCGCCGCTTCCAGATCGGCATCGGTCAGGACCACATTGGCCGATTTCCCGCCCAGTTCCAGACAGGTGCGCTTGACCGTGCGCGCCGCCGCTTCGCCCACCTTGATGCCCGCGCCGGTCGATCCGGTAAAAGACACCATGTCCACATCGGGGTGGGCCGCCATCGCCTCGCCCACCACGCGGCCACGCCCGATGATCAGGTTGAAGACCCCCGCAGGCACACCCGCCTCGTGCATCACCTCGGCCAGCAAAAGGGCCGACAGGGGCGAGGCGTCCGACGGTTTGAGGATGGCGGTGCACCCCGCGGCCACAGCATAGATCAGCTTGATCACGGATGTCTGGATCGGCCAGTTCCACGGCGCGATCAGGGCGCAGACGCCGACGGGTTCGTGACGGATGACCGTGTCACCGATCCGCTGCGCGAAAGCGAAGGTTTTCAGCAGATCACGCGCCACTTCCAAATGTCCGATCGGCCCGTTCACCTGCGCCTTAGCGCTGACGGGAATGCCGACCTCGGATGCGATCACCTCGGCGAATTGCTCTGCCCGTGCCTTGTAGGCGCCGATGATACGGTCGATCAGCGCGATCCGCTCTGCCACGGTCGTTTGCGAAAAACCGGCAAAGGCCCGCCGCGCTGCCGCAACGGCGCGATCGACATCTGCAACGCCCGCCTGACAGACCGAAGCAAAGGCCGTTTCGGTCGCGGGATCGATCACCTCGCGGCGCTCCGTGGTCGACGGGTCGACCCATGCGCTGTCGATGTATAGCTGGCCGTGATGTCTCATTTTTTGTGGGTCCGCCTGTCGGGTCAGGAACTGTGGGTGTAGCCGCCATCGCAGGCAATGGTCTGTCCGGTGATGAAACTCGAGGCGGGCGACGACAGGAACATCATCAGCCCGACCAGATCGGGCGGCTCCATCCCGCGCTTGATGCATTGCTGGGCGATCTGGGTCTGTTTGAGGTCGCGCGTCGGGTTCACGGCGCGGTCCACCTCGGTCGCCACGGCACCGGGACGGATGCAATTGACGTTGATCCCGTCCTCGCCCAACTCGCGGGCCATGGCATTGGTAAAGCCGATCATCGCCGATTTCGAAGTGACGTAATGCATGTAGTTCATCACGCCCTTGGGCACCGCGTCCGAGGCGATGTTGACGATCCGTCCCCAACCTGCCTTGCGCATGTGCGGGGCCACCGCACGCGCGCACAAGAGCGGGCCGTTGATGTTGACACGCATCACTCGGTCCCATTCCTCCATCGGGATGAACTCGAATTTCCGCTTTTCAAGCGAAGCGAAAATGGCGGCATTGTTGATCAGCACATCGACGCGACCATACAGGGCCACCACCGCAGCGACCATTGCGTTGACCGACCCTTCGTCGGCCACATCGACCTTGACCGCCATCGCGCGACCACCGCGCGCCGCGATCTCGGCCGTCACGCGTTCGGCGTTGTCCATCACCACATCGGCGACCACCGCTATGGCTCCGGCAGCACCGAACTGGCGGGCCAATTCCCGCCCGATTCCCTGCCCCGCCCCGGTGACGATGACCACACGGTCCCGCACGCTGAAGTCACGCGCCCATTCCGGCACACCGGAATCTTGCGGTGCCTTGACGTGGTTCACTTCGTTCATGTCGTCCTCCCGAGATTGTCGTGGGTGGGGTCAAGGCCGGCCAGGGCCGGTCACACCAAGCCTCACCTGAATGATTGTGCTGTCGCGGTCGCCGCGCTCATCAGAAAGCCGGTGTCGCTGCCGGCCGAAACGTAGCTCGCCCCCAGCGCGATCATCTCTTTTGCCAGCGCGGGTCGTGAATTCAGCCCGCCCACCCCCAACCACTTGCCATTCCTGCGACAGGCAGCGGCGACGTGGGCATAGGCCGCGCGCACCTCGGGGTGGTCCAACTTTCCCGGTACGCCCAGCGAGTTGCACAGGTCATTCGTGCCGACCAGCAACATATCAAGACCGGGGACCGCAGCGATGTCATCGGCATTTTCGACCGCCGTGACGGATTCGATCATGCCCGTCACAAGCGTGGCGTCATTCATCGCCTGCATGGTTTGCGCAGCTGGTCCGACACGAAACAACGTATGGGGGTTCGGCCCCAGCAGCGACCGGCTCCCGTGTGGCGGAAAGGTCGCCGCATCGACCAGCGCTTCGGCATCGGCCCGCGTTTCCAGATGCGGCAGGATCACACCCTGCGCGCCCGCCTCCAGCGTGCGCCCGATGTCGGCGGCGTTCAGTCCCGGCACCCGCACAAGCGGCGTGACCCCAAGGGCGGTGGCGGTCATGCAAATCTGGCTGACCGTTTCCAGCGAGAAGCTGCAATGTTCCAGATCGATGTAAAGGCAATCGAAGCCGGCGCTTTTGGCAACCGCCGCAATCTCGACCCCGCGCATCAGCCGGACGATCATGCCCACCGCCAGACCGCCCGAGGCCATCTTCTGCTTCATGCGGTTTTGCGAAACGATCGGCGCGGTATCCATTGGCGTTCCAGTGTCTGACGGGTCGCGTCACCCTCTGGCCCGATGGTCGGCTGGTGGCGTTTCCAGACTCTTGAAGCCGTTCGCCCCGCCGATCAAGCGACCGCAGGCCCGCCGCGCCGCAGCCAATAACCTAACATTATAGCGCGCGAATTTACCGGATACCGCCCCGCGGCTGTCCTGCCTTAACTGGCATCAACCGAAAACCAGACACCAAGGAGGTGGATCATGCGTATTTCCGAAGCGGCCACATCGGAAGGCGGCAACGTCGGATCGATGCGCACAGGAACGCTGTCGCAAAAGTTCCTGCTGCAGGGCGAGGAAGGTTCGCCCAACAATTACCTGCTGAACGTCGGGCTGACCGGATCGGGCGGCTGGGGCACCCCGCGCCACCGTCACAACTTCGACCAGATCCGCTATGTGCTGAAAGGCAAATACCCCGCATCGCCGCACAAGATCATGGGCGAAGGCTCGGTCGCCTATTTCCCCGAAAGCGTGCATTACGGCCCGCAGGACCGCCCCGAAGGGCTTGAGATGATGGTGATCCAGTTCGGCGGTGCCAGCGGATCGGGCTTCCTGTCCACGCCCGACCGCGAAGCCGCCAACAAGCGGCTCGAAGCCAAGGGAACCTTCAAGGACGGCATCTTTACCTGGGTCGATGACAAGGGCCAAAAGCACAACATGGACGGCTCGGCCGCCTGCTTCGAGGAAGCAACCGGCAAGAAACTGACCTTCCACCCCGCCCGCTACGACGACGTGGTGATGATGGACGCGAACGCCTACGACTGGACGCCGACCTCGACGACGGGCGTATCGACCAAGCTTTTGGGCGTGTTCACCGAACGCAACATCCAGATCAGGTTCTACAAACTCGACGCCGGGGCTACATTCAACACCGGCACCCGTGACCAGATCGAGGTGATCTTCATGTCGACCGGCAGCATCACGGTCGACGGCAAGACCTATGGCGATAAAACCGCGATCGAATTGCTCCCCGAGGACAAACCCGCCGACATCGCGGCCAAAGCCGAGTCGGTCCTGTTTTCGGTCACGCTGCCAAAGTTCTGACGGCGGCGCGTCCCGGTGCGGCCACTCCCCCGCGCCGGGACATCTAGACAGGGCTGCCGCGCGACAGTTCCAACCCGTATTCCTTGATGCAGGCGACCAGATCCTTGCGCGGTTGGTCCATCTCGTAGCCCTCGCGGAAAAACACGGCGATGTTGCGGCTGAGCACCGGGTCTTCGAACGGCAGGGCGACCAGTCGCCCCTCGGCCAACTCGGCCCCTGCGGCATGAACGGGCAAAAGCGCCAGATAGTCCGATGTCGCCACCAGCGATTTGAGCAAGGACACCGACCCGCAGACCGTCACCTGTTGCGGCGGACCGACATTCATCGTGTTCATCACGTGGTCAAGCACCGTGTGCGACCGCCGCGAGGTGGGCGATATCCACGGATGCCGGACAAGGTCTTGCCACGTCGGGTTTTGCACATCGTGCAGCGGATGCCCTGGCCGCACGATCACGCACAGGTGGTCGCGGAACAGCACCTTTTGGCGCAGCCCGTCGAGCATGTCGAACACTTCGGTAAAGCCGATGACGAAATCGAAATCGCGGCGCAACAATCCGGTGAGCAGGTCGAACTGGGCGTTTTCCACCACTTGCAGATCGCCCGCCGGATACAGCGAACGCCAGCGCCCGAGCGCCATGGGAATGATGCTGCCAGCCATGCTCGGCAGGCTGCCGATGCGGATCGATTCCACATGACCCTGCCGCGCGTTCAAAAGGTCGCGTCGCGCCAACTCGACCTCTTCGCGGATCAGGCGGGCGTGGCAATACAGGATTTCGCCAAGACTGGTCGGCACGATGCCCGACGGGCCGCGGTCCAGAAGATGCATGCCCATTTCCGCCTCGAGCCGGTCCATCGACGTGGACAGCGCGGGTTGCGACACCCCCAGCGTCTTTGCCGCACGGTTCAGACTGCCGTGTTCGACAACCGACGCAAAATAGAGCAGCTTTTTCGGATCGATTTCGACCATGTCCTTGCCATCCGGAAGCTGCGGTGCCGCGCCCGAGTGTATAGGGATCGTATCGACGGACAAGCCGCCTTGGGGCGGCACGTCTTTGGTGATCGTCACACCCGCACGCGGCGTTCGGCGATGGTCTTGGCCACGGTATAGCTTTGGTACATTTCCGGCCCGCCCTCGCGCCCGATGCCGCTTTCGCGGTAGCCGCCAAAGGGCGCATCGGCACCGGGGCTGGTAAAGCAGTTCAGCGCCACCGATCCCACCTGCAACCCCTGCGTCAGCCGATCGGCGGTCGCCATGTCGTTGGTAAAGACAAAACCCGCCAGACCCATCTGCAAGCTGTTGGAAATCTCCAACGCCTGCTCCATCGACCCCACCGCCATGCAGGGCGCGAGCGGACCGAAGGTCTCCTCGACCATCACCTGCGCATCCAGCGGCACATCGGCCAGAACCGTGGGCTTGAAGAACCAGCCACGGTTGCCCAGCCGCTCGCCCCCCGCAGCCACACGCGCGCCGCGTGCGACAGCGTCCTGCACGAAACCCTCCATCGCAGCCAGACGGCGGCGGTTGGCCAGCGCGCCCATCTGCACGCCCGGCATGAAACCATCCCCGACCTTCAGCGCATCGGCCTCGCGTACCAAGGCCGCGACGAAATCGGCATAGACCTTTTCATGGACCAGGAACCGGGACGGGGCCGAGCAGAATTGCCCTGCCATGCGGAATTTCCACTGCGCCGCCAGCCGTGCCACATTGGCCGGATCAACACTCTCGTCTATCAGCACCGGGGCGTGGCCGCCCAACTCCATCAACACCGGCTTCATCGTCTCGACCGCCAGACGGCAAAGGCGCTTGCCGACGCGGATCGAACCCGTCAGCGTGACCAGACGCGTCACGGGCGACAGAACGAGCGTGCGCGACACCTGATCGGGGTCACCGAAGACCACGTTGAGCACGCCCTTGGGCAGGCCCGCATCGATAAAGCATTGCGCGAACAGGCAGGCCGTCGCAGGCGTATCCTCGGCCGGTTTGAGGATGATCGAACACCCCGTAGCAAGCGACGCGCTGATCTTGCGCGACGGCGCGCTCATCGGCACGTTCCACGGGGTAAAGGCGGCGACGGGGCCAACGGGTTCGCGCACCACATATTGCTGGATCGGCGGATCGGTCGGCACGATCCGCCCGTAAATCCGGCGGATTTCTTCGGCATCCCAATCAAGGAACGTCGCCGAACGTTCGATTTCGGCCCGCACTTCGGCCAGCGTACGGCCGGATTCCAGCACGAAGATCGGCGCGATCTCTTCTGCCCGCTGCCGGACCAGTGCCGCCGCCCGCCGCATCAGCGCGGCCCGTTCGCTGGGCGGCGTCTTGCGCCAGACTTCGAACCCGCGCGCGGAAGACGCAAGGGCCGCCTGCAGGTCGGCCTCGGTCGCCTTCGGCACGGTTCCGATGATGGCTTCGGTGCTGGGGTTTTCGACCTCGCACAGCGTGGGGCGGTCGTAAATCCAGTCGCCGTCGATCAACAGGCCGATGCGCGGATAGACGGGAGTCGTGGTCATGTCAGGTAATCCTTGGCATGCTGTCAGGTAGCGGTCAGTCAGATAGCGGCAGGTCATCGCAAAGCGGGTCGAGAAAGGCCAGCACCTCGGCCTCGGCAATCGTGGCAGCACGGGCACGCTGGCCCCATGTCTGCGCCCCGATATGCGGGGTCACGATCACGTTGCCCAGCGCGGCAAGGCGGGCGGGAACGCGGGGTTCGCCGTCGAGTACATCCAGCGCGGCACCGGCAATCGCGCCGCGGTCCAGCGCGTCGATAAGTGCAGCCGTATCGACCAGATTGCCCCGCCCGACATTGACCAGACGCCCCTTCGGTCCCAGCGCCGCCAGAACGGGCGCGTCGATCACACCCGTTAGATCATCCGTCCCGGGCACCGCCAACACCAGCACATCGCTTGCCCGCGCCAAGGCTTCCCACCCGTCATGCAACTGCCCCAGCCCGCGGTTCGACGCCCGTTCCAACCCGGCAATAGCCATTCCGGACACCCGCGCCCGCGCAGCGACGGCCTGCCCGATGCGGCCGCTCAGCCCGGCAATTCCCATCGTCATCCCGACCAGACTGTCGCCCAGGTCGAAGCGTCCGTTTTCCCACGCACCGCTTCGGGCAAAGGTATCGGCATTGCGCAGGTTGCGGCACAGCATCTGCGTCAGTGCCATCGCCAGATCGGCAACATCCTCGGTCACCGTTTCGCTGACCGACCGCAGCCTGATACCCCGCCCCGCCAGCGCCGCAAGGTCAAGCTTGTCCTGCCCCGCACCTTGCGAGACGACGAAGCCAAGGTTGGGCAACAGCCGCAGCAGCGCCGCCGAACAACCGCGCGACGCGCTGGTCATCAAAACCCGCACCGCGTCCCGTTCGGTTTGCGTCAACGCAGCGATAGCGGCGGAATCGGGCACGATCCGCCACAGCGCTTCAAGACGTGGATAGGTCATGCCCGCAAGCGCGGGAAAGGCAAGGATCGGCGGCACGGGGGTTGGTGTCCTGTCGCAAAGGTCAGCCTGACGCTACCCCCCCGCGCCCCCCGCGCGCAACGCAGGGCACGGCCTCGGGCCAGAGGATATATAATAAAAAGCTATAACCCGTTGCCCTTCGGCCTGGACCGTACTGGCACCGCCCCGCAAGCGGACGTAGGTTCCGCGCCACCTTGGGCGTAACATCCCGTGACCCGCTTGACCAAAGGCAGCGCACATGTCCGACCAACGCGATCTCGTCCATCTTTTCGCCGACACAGCGGCGGCGGTGCGCTACGAGGATTTGCCTTTGGCGGCGCGCGAGGCGGCAAAGCAAAGCATCCTCGACACGCTGGGCGTTATCCTTGCCGCCAGCGGGATGGAACCCGCCGTGAAAGCCGTCATCGACATCGTGCGCGAGACGGGCGGCGCACCGGATTGCACGCTGCTCGGCTTCGGCGGCAAGGCACCTGCCCTGATGGCGGCTCTTGCCAACGGTGCCTTGGCGCATTGTCTGGATTATGACGACCAGACACCTTGGGGGCAGCATTGTGCCAGCTCGATCGTTCCCGCCTGCCTTGCGCTTGCCGAACGGCGCAAAGGGGTGACGGGCAAGGAATTGATCACCGCCGTTGCCATCGGGCAAGACATCTTTGCCCGCCTACGCTGCAACGTGGGGTGGAAAAAGGACTGGAACCTGTCGACCGTTCTGGCCGTCTTTGCCGCCACCGCTGCCGCCGCCCGCGTGGCAGGACTGCCCGCTGCGAAAATCGCCCATGCCCTCGGCATCGCCTCGATGCAATCAAGCGGCATCATGGAGATGGTCGCCGGACGCGGCAGCGACCTGCGTGGCATGTATGCGGGCTTTTCGGCCAAGGGCGCGGTGCTGGCCGTGATGATGGCCGAAAGGGGCGTCACGGGCATCGACCACATGTTCGAAGGCCAATACGGCTTTTTCGCCAGTTACTTCGGCGGTGACTATGACCGCACGGCGATGGTGGCGGGCTTGGGCAAAGCCTTCCTTGGCTCAGGCACGCTCTACAAACGCTGGCCCTGCGTGGGCACGGCACACAGCCACATGAAGGCCGCCATCGACATCGTCACGCAAAACCGGCTGTCGCTTTTGGACATTGCCGAAATCCGCCTGCATGTGGGCGATTATCACAACCTGATGTGCCAGCCATTGGCCGAACGCCGCGCCCCCGCCACCTTGGCCGATGCCAAGTTCAGCCTGCCCTTCCTCGTCTCGGTCGCCCTCGCCCGCGGGGGCATGAGCGTCACTGACTTTACCGAAACCGGCCTGCGCGATCCGGTGGTGCTGGACCTTGGCCGCAAGATCGGCCTCGTGCCTGATGCCGCTCTCGATTGGACGCTCGAATTGCCTGCCGGACGCGTCGAGATCATCGCCACCGATGGCCGCGCGTGGATTGAAACAGGCGTTGCAGTGCCGGGAAATGCCGACAATCTGCTGACGTGGGACGATGTCTGCGCCAAGTTCCGCGAATGCGCGGGCGTTGCGGCCCTGCCCCTCGGTACAACGCAGAGCGCCCGCGCCGAGGCTTTGGCGCGGACGTTGGACCAACTCGCGGATGCGACCGAACTGGTCAGGGCGCTGTCGGTGACACTTCCCTAGATACCGGCGGTTTGCGCCCCGTCCGCCACCAGCGCGTGGCCGGTGATGAAGGCACCCGAGTCCGAACACAAAAACAGCACGGTCGCGGCAATCTCTTCGGGTTTGCCCATCCGCCCCACCGGCTCTTGCTCGATGATGCGGGCGCGGCCTTCCTCGGTTCCGCCGGTGTATCGGGCGATCATCGGCGTGTCGATGATACCGGGGCAAAGGGCATTGACGCGGATGCCCTGGTCGGCAAATTCCAGCGCCGCCACCTTCGACGCCACCGTCACCCCGAATTTCGACGCGCAATAGCCCGACTGGTTGCGGATGGCGATGACCCCGGCCCCGGACGAGGTATTGACGATGGCCCCGCCGCCATTGGCCAACATCAGCGGAATTTGGTGCTTCATGCACAGGAAGACGCTTTTCAGGTTCACGTCCAGCACGCGGTCCAGCATTTCTTCGGTCAGATCGACGATCGACGCGCCGGGCTGTTCGATGCCCGCGTTGTTAAAGGCCGCGTCCAGACGGCCAAAGGCGGCAACGGTCTGGTCGAGTGCAGCCTTGATCTCGACCGATTTTGTGACATCTGCGCGGACCGAGATCGAGGTTCCACCCGCCGCCGCGATCAGGGCCGCCGTTTCGGCCAACCCTGCTTGGGCGATATCGACAAGGGCCACGCTTGCCCCTGCTTCGGCAAAGGCCATGGCCGTGGCACGCCCGATACCGCTGCCTGCGCCGGTGACAAAGGCGACCTTGCCGGTAAAATCGAATGTCGGATTCATGCGCTGCTCCTTGGGATGGATTTGGGGGTGCGGGCGGGGATCAGCGACCCTTGGACCGTCCGTTGTTGCCCACGGTATAGATTGCGGCTGCCACGACGACCACGATGCCTTCGATCAGCCCTTGCCAGTTCGCACCAAGGTTCAGAATGTTGAAACCGTTGGTCAGCGAATAGAGCAGCAAGGCCCCTGCCAGTGTCTTGATCACGCTGCCCGCGCCGCCGAAAAGCGACGTGCCGCCAAGGATTGCAGCGGCGATGACCGTCAGTTCCGCCCCCGTCAGTCCGGCAGGGTTGATCGACCGCAAGCGGCTGGCAAACAACACCCCCGCAAACCCCGCGGCACCGCTGCACAGCACAAAGGCCATCAGCTTGTAGCGCAGCACGTTGATGCCCGACAGACGCGCCGCTTCGGGGTTGCCACCCACCGCATACAGGCGCCGCCCGACCATGGTGAAGGTCAGCACGAACCAGACCAGCGCAGTGAAGATGCCCATATAGACCACGGGCGTCCGCAGCACCAACTCGCCCCCCGACCCGTATGCCAGCAGCAGCAGCGCCACGCCGCCGATGGTCGTGCCGACCGCCACGGGGCGCAACGGCTTGGCGGACCGGCGCGATTGCAGATATGATCCGATCCCCAGCGCAAGGCAAATCAGGCCACCGGCAACGATCAGCCAGAACGCATCGTATTTGCCGCCCTCAAAGGCTTTCATCGCAGCAATGATCTCGGGATCTTTGACCGACAGCGACCGCCCGTCGGTATAGATCAGCACCAGCCCGCGCACGGCGGTCATCGTGCCAAGCGTCACGATGAAGGCGTTGATCCCGACGAATTCGACGATCGATCCGTTCAGAAGGCCAATCGCCATCGCCACCAGCATTGCAAGGCCGACTGCGGGCCAGAAGCCCATCGCATCGGCATTGCCGACCAGCACGGCGGCAGAAATCGCCGCAACCGACGCGACCGAAAGGTCGAAATTACCGCTGATCAAGATGACGGTCATCGCGACCGCCATGATCGCAACCAGCGACGACTGATAGATCACGTTGGTCAGGTTCTGGATACTCAGATAATTGTCCTGACCCAGATAGGTGGTGATCATCGTCAGCACGAAGATCAGCAGCATCAGCGCGTAATAGACGCCCATCTCGCGCAGGCCGAACATGCGCTTCCAGTTGGTGCGCGGTGCGGCCCCTTTGGGTTGGGTCACGGGGGCGATGTCTGCCGGTGTCTGGCTTGCCATGGTCATCTTACTGTCCTGCCTTGGTATGCTTGGCCTTGCCTTGTGCCGCCGCAGACGGGCCTTGCCCGCCTGCCAGCAAAAGCAGCTCATGCTCGGATGTTTCTGATACGCCGCGTTCGGCGACGCATTCGCCGTCGCGCATCACAAGGATGCGGTCCGCAACGGCCATAAGTTCCTCGAATTCCGACGACACGATGATCACCGTCTTGCCCTCGGACGCCAGCTTGCGGATCAGCCGCAGGATGTCGGTCTTGGCGCCGATGTCGATACCGGCGGTGGGTTCGTCCAGCAGGAACAGCTTGACGTCGCTGAACATCCACTTCGCAATCGTGACTTTCTGCGCGTTTCCACCGCTCAGCTCGCGCACCAAGATATCGGCCGAGCTTGCCTTGATCGACAACAGCCGGATCGCCTCTTCGCCCCGCTCGCGTTCGCGCTGTGGCACGGGCAGCATGTTCAGCGCCGATACGCCCCGCAACGCGGGAAGTGTCAGATTGCGCCAGATTTCGAATTCCGGAACAAGGCCTTGGCCCATGCGGTCTTCGGGCACCAGACCGATGCCCGCATCGACCGCAGCCGCCGTGCCGCGACCGACGGGCTTTCCGTCCAGCAAAACTGTGCCTGTCGCCAGACCGTCGGCACCGAAGATCGCGTGGATCAACTCGCTCCGGCCAGACCCGAGCAGACCTGCCACACCGATCACCTCGCCCGCCGCAACCCTGAGCGACAGCTGTTTCAGGCGGCCCGCCGAAGCAAGGTTGCGCAACTCCAGACGCAGCGGGCGGTTGTCTGCGCCCCCTGCTCCGTGCGCCGGCGCCCGGCGTTCCAGTTCGATGATCTGCTTGCCGACAATGGCCTCGGCCAGCCGGTTTTCGTCCAGCGTCGCGGTTTCGGCGCGCAGCACCGCCTCGCCGTCGCGCAGCACCGTGACCTGATCGGTCAGCGCCATCACCTCGTCGAGGAAGTGCGACACGAACAACACGGCTTTGTTCTCGACCTTGGACAGTCGCTTGACCGCCGCATAGACCAGTTCCCGTTCGTCGGTGGCAAGCGAAGCCGTGGGTTCATCCATCACGATAAGGTCGGCACCCGTTCCAAGCGCCTGAAGGATGCACACCATCTGCCGCTCGCCGATCGACAATTCGCTGACAAGGGCATCGGGGTCGGGCCAATAGTCCATGCGCGCGCATAATTCGTCGAACCGGCTGCGCGAAGCAGACGCCCGACGCCAGCGCCCCGCACTGCCCAGAAAGACGTTTTCCAGAACCGAAAGCGTCGGCACCAGAGGGATGTGCTGGTGGATCGTGGCCACACCCATGTCGTTGGCAGCCTTGGGGCTGTCCCAACTGACCGGATTGCCGCGCCAGACGATGCTTCCGCCCGACGCCTTGAACGCGCCGGACAGAATTTTGATCAGCGTCGATTTTCCCGCACCGTTCGCGCCCAAAAGGCCGTGAACCTTGCCCTTCACGATGTCGAGATCAACCCCGCGCAAGGCAACCGTGCCGTTTCCGAAGGTCTTGGCGACCGAACGCAGGGTCATGATAGGTGTGGTCTGGTCCATGCGTCTGGTCGCTCCTTCAGGTCAACGCGGCGTCGCTCTCACCACTGCTCGGGGCAGCTGTCGAGACTGTCCTTGGTAATCTGCGGCATGTCGTAGGACACGTAACGCGCCTTGGGCGTGTCAGGCTTGGTCACCGCTTCGTACATCGCCTGGAACATCAACTCGCCCAGCAGCTTGGGGCGGGTGCAGACCGAACCGTACATCTCGCCGTTCTTGATCGCGTCGTATCCCAGCTTCGACCCGCCGCCCGTCGCGATCAGCGTAACCTTCGAATCCGCCGCCTCGATGGCACGCGCACAGCCGATGGCCATATCGTCGGCCTGGCTGAAGATCATGTCCAGATCTTCATGCGCGGTCAGGAAGTTCTGACACACCGCTTCGCCCTCGTCCGGCGTCCAGTTGGTCGGTTGGGCGGCCACGATCTCGTAATTGGCACCCGCCTTGTCGAGCGCCGCCTTGAACCCGTCGGTGTCGAGTTTCACGACCGCATAGGCCGGATCACCCTCGACGATAGCGATCTTGGCGGTGCGGTCCTTGGGCAGCAAACCGGCGGCCATCTCGCCCGAGACGTAACCGGCCTTGAAGTTGTCGGTGGCAACCAGCGCCGACAGGCCCGGATAGGGGTCATCCACGGCGCGGGTGTTCGGGTCACCGACCTGTGCCGCGATTGCCACGACCGGCTTGCCCGCTTCGTTGATCTTGTCCACGAAGGATTCCGCCACAACCGAGTCGAGCGGCAGGAAGCCCACGGCGTCGACATTCTGGGTCAACAGGTCGTCGACGGCATTGCCCTGCTTTTCCACGCTGCCGCGCGGGTCGAGCACGACGACCTTCACGCCAGCCTTTTCCGCCGCTTCGGTAAAGCCAGCAGCGGTTTGCACGTTGTAGGGGTATTCGAGACTGGCCGGAACATATCCGAACGTCAACTGCTGCGCCTGGACGGCCCCCGCCGACAGAAGCGTGGCAGCCATCAAAGCCGAACGCGTAAAGCGGGTCATCGTGTTAGTCGGTTTCATGTGATCCTCCCTGACCATGGTTCATCTGTCCGCCGGGCGGTTTTTCCGCCCAAGCGCATACTCCTCGGGGCGCTGGCACCGGCATCGCTGCCGCCCGCGTCCTTGCTCTTTCCGCTGCGGCCCTGCTTCGGTTGCCGGCCGCCTGACGCGTAGATCGTGGTGAATGTTGTGCGGCGTCCGACACAAGCGCCCGCCGCAGGTCCTCCGGCTATTGGCGTAACATGGGGTTGAAAACCGATACAGAGCCTCGGCACCCTCGGACGGGTCTGGGTATAACAAAGCGTTATGCCGCTGATCCGCCAAGGCTTAGCAACCCGCGCTGCCCAGCCTGACCTGACCATCCTGCTCTCCCGACGGCCCAAGGCGAAACAGGCCGTGAATGCGTGGGGTTTAGGCCATCTACCGCAGAACATCGGCCCGAATCCGGCGCGAACGCGTGCATCAGGCTATAACACCCGCTTGGAACAAGACCCTGTATCGGCCTTTCAGGTTGCGGTGCGGGGGATCATCTGCCACGCAAGAATCGACTGTGCCGCCACTGCGGAGAGTTGCGGATGATACCGATGGCGAAACCCTTCCTATCCGGCCCTCTGGCCAGCCCTGCCTTTCGTATGCTCTGGCTGGGCGGGCTTGTCTCGAACCTGGGCACCATGGTGCAGACGGTCGGGGCCGGATGGCTTATGGCCACCATCGCCACCTCGAACGACATGGTCGCCTATGTGCAGGCGGCAACCACGCTGCCGGTGATGCTGTTCTCGATTCCGGCCGGAGCGATTGCCGACAGCTACGAACGGCGGCGCGTTCTGATGGTGGCGCAGGTGTTCATGATGGCAATGTCGCTGGCCCTTGCCGCAGTCGCGTTTCGGGGCGAGGTCAGCCCCTGGATGCTGCTGGCCCTGACCTTCCTGATCGGATGCGGCACGGCACTGCACACGCCGTCATGGCAGGCGTCGGTCGGTGACGTCGTGCCGCGCGACCAGATTGCGGGGGCGGTCACGCTCAACAGCATGGGCCTGAACCTGACCCGCAGCATCGGTCCGGCGCTGGGTGGCTTCATCGTCGCCTCGGCTGGGGCGGCGGCGGCCTTCGTCTTCAACGCGGCCAGCTTCCTGCCCATGATCTATGCGCTGGTGCGGATGGGTCCGAACCAGACCCGCTCGACCCTGCCGCGCGAAAACCTGCACCGCGCCGTCTGGGCGGGGTTTCGCTATGTCTCGATGTCGCCCGACCTGCTCACCGTGATCTTGCGCGGCTTTGCCTTCGGCGCGTCGGCCATCGCCATCCTTGCGCTGTTGCCGCTGGTTGCCCGCGATATGCTGAACGGCGGAGCATTGGCCTATGGCGCGCTGCTCGGCGCCTTCGGGATCGGCGCGATTCTCGGCGGGCTAGCCAATGCCCGCCTGCGGACGCGGTTCGGCAGCGAAACGATCGTGGCCGCATCTTTCCTCGGCATGGCGGCAAGCGCTGCCCTGATCGCTTCCAGCGGGTCGCTCTGGCTGACGGTGATGTGCCTGTTGCCGGCAGGGGCCAGCTGGGTCCTGGCGCTGTCGCTGTTCAACGTGGTCGTGCAACTGTCCACCCCGCGTTGGGTGGTGGGGCGGGTGCTGTCGATCTACCAGACCGCCATCTTCGGCGGCATGACGGCGGGCGGCTGGCTGTGGGGAAACCTGTCGCAACGCTACGACACGCCGACGGCGCTTTACCTTGCCGGTGCCGCGTCGGTCGCGGGGGCGGCCATCGGGCTGCGTTACGCGCTTCCCGCCTTTGCCGCGCGCAATCTCGAACCGCTCGACCAGTTCCGTGCTCCCGCGCTGCAACTCGACCTGCAACCGCGCAGTGGCCCGATCTTCGTGATGATCGAATATGACATCGACCAAGCGCATGTGCCGGAATTCCTGCGCGCCATGACCGACCGTCGCCGCATCCGAATCCGTGACGGCGCACGCCAATGGGCGCTTCTGCGCGATGTGGAAAACCCCAACCTGTGGAAAGAGGCCTATCACGTGCCGACATGGGCCGATTACCTGCGCCATAACCAGCGCCGCACACAGGCCGATGCAGACGTGACCGACCGCCTGATCGCGCTGAACCGGGGCAGCGCCAAGCCATCCGTCCGCCGGATGATCGAACGTGAAACCGTGCCCCTGACCGATGACATGGCCCTGAAACCGTTCCACGATCTGCACTGATCCTTTGCAATAACCGCATGTTATAGGCCCAAGCCCGCGGTGCTACGATTGGCGATGAACCGGTCGCGGCAGCTTTCTACTGTGGCGCGACAGATAGCCGTTCAGACGGCCAGCCACGGAAAGACCCAATGGACAGTTTCGATTACATCATCGTCGGCGCAGGTTCGGCGGGCTGCCCCGTGGCGAGGGCGCTCAGCGACAACCCCGACAACCGCGTGCTGCTGCTTGAAGCTGGCCCCCATGCCGACCGCTTCTGGATAAACACGCCCGCCGGCATGGCCAAACTATACTTCAACGAAAAGCTGAACTGGAACTACCACACCGAACCGCTGACGAAACTGCAGAACCGCCGAATGTATTGGCCGCGCGGCAAGACACTGGGCGGGTCGAGCGCGATCAACGGCATGATCTTCATCCGTGGCCACGCCAAGGATTTCGACAGTTGGCGCGACCTTGGCAATCCCGGCTGGGGCTATGACGATGTCTTGCCGCATTTCAAGGCGATGGAGCATTTCGAACGCCGCGCCGACCATTGGCGCGGCCAAGGCGGGCCACTGAACGTCAGCGATCCGGTCGTCACATCGGCATCGAGCTATGATTTCATCGAAGCCGCCGCGCGTCTGGGTCATGCCAGAACCGAAGACATGAACGGCGCGGTGCATGATGGTGTTGGCGTCATGCAGCACACCATCAAGGGCGGCCGCCGCCATTCCGCCTTTGCCGCATTCGTCAAACCCGTCCTGCACCGCCGAAACCTGACAGTGATGACAGACGCACAGGCCCAGCGCCTGCTGTTGGACGGCAAGACCGCGACAGGCATCGAGGTGATGCACAAGGGCCAGCTTCGCCGCTTCACCGCCACGCGAGAGGTCATCTTGTCGGGCGGTGCACTCAACTCACCCCAACTTCTCATGCTGTCAGGCATCGGACCGGGGGGCGAGCTGCAAAAGCACGGCATCCCGCTGGTGCATGAAAGCGCGGGCGTGGGCCAGAACCTGCAAGACCATTTCTACATGCATACCGGATGGCGGGCGACCTCGGACAGTTCCTACAACGCCAACCTTGCCGGGCTGCGCAAGTATTGGGAGGGGTTCAGATACCTGATGACCCGTCGCGGCTATCTTGCGCTTGGCTCGTCACAGGTGGCGGCCTTCGTCAAAAGCAGCCCCGACGAGCCTTACGCCGATTTGCAGATCAGCTTCCGCCCCATGACATTCCAGTATTTTCCAGATGGAACGGTCGCCGTGGAAACGCAGCCCGGCATGGGGGTGTCGGTCTATCAGTTGCGTCCCCAGACCACGGGCACGGTCACGCTGCGGTCCCACCGCGCGTCCGACAAGGTTCTGGCGTCCCCCGAATTCCTGACTGACCCTTACGATGTCTCGGCCATGATCAGCGGCATCAAGCAGATCCGCCAGATCATGAACACCGATCCGATCCGGTCGCGTGTGGTGGCCGAAGAAGTGCCGGGGCCAACGGTCAGAACAGACGAAGACATCTTCGCCTTCATGGTCGCAACCGGAAACTCGGCCCACCATCAGGGCGGCACCTGCAAGATGGGAACCGATCCTATGGCCGTCGTCGACGAACGCCTGCGAGTGCGCGGGGTCGACCGGCTGCGCGTGGTCGATGCCTCGGTCATGCCGCATCTGACATCGGGCAACACCAATGCGCCCACCATCATGATCGGCGTCAAAGGGGGCGCTATGATCGCGCAGGACGCCGTCCCCCGCCGCCCCCGGAACGGCTGACCCGGCTAGCTGGACCCGCCCCGCTGACCTCGTCTTGCCGCGCTCGTTTCAGCTGCCATGGTATTTGCCAAGGATGCGCCGGTTTCATCGCAACGTCGCACCATTCCGCCGCTGCGCCCAGCGCAGCACAGCAAAAGGCGGGACGGCACGCACAGGTGCCGTCCCGCCCGCTGTCAGACCCGTCTTACCATTTGGGGCAGGTGTCGACATTTTCCTTGGTCAGGATCGCCATGTCATAGGTGATGTATTGACCCTTCTTCGCAGCCGCCGGATCGGCGGCAGCCTCGTCCAGTGCCTTGGCCGAAAGTTCACCGATCAGGCCGGGCTGGGTGCAGACCGAAGCCGTAATCTCGCCATCCTGAATGGCGACGGCACCCAGCGCCGAACCGCCACCGGTGGCAACCAAAGGCGCTTTCGATCCCGCCGCGATGATCGCCTTGCCGCAGCCCAGCGCCATATCGTCGGCATGGCTGAAGATCAGGTCGAGATCGGGGTTCGCGGTCAACGCGTTCTGGCAGATGGCCTCGCCCGATTCCGGCGTCCAGTCGGAAGCCTGCGACGACACGATCTTGAATTTCACGCCCGCTTCGGTCAGCGCGGCCTCGAAGCCTTCCTGACGCTGTTTCACCACGGCAAACCCCGGCGCACCCTCGACCACGGCGATCTTCACCTCGCGGTCCTTGGGCAGCACGCTGGCCGCAAACTCGCCCGCCTTGTGACCGGCGATCACGTCCTGCGTCGACACCAGCGCGTTCAGGTTGGGATAGGCATAATCGACGGGGTTCACGTTGGGGTCGCCCACCGGCACGGCGGCGGCGACGATGGGAAGTCCGGCTTCCGAAATCTTGTCGACCAAAGACATCACAGCGACCGAGTCATTGGCCATGAAAGCGATGCCGTTGACGCCTTGTGCCATCAGGTCGTCGAACTGGTTGGCCTGCGTTTCCATGCTCATCTTCGAGTCGAGCACGATGACCTTGTTGCCGGCTTTCTCGGCTGCGGCGGTGAAGCCGTCGGCCAGAACGACGTTATAGGGAAACGCCATGTTGTTGACGATCAGACCAAAGGTCTTGCCCTCGGCTGCCGCCTGACTGGCGAACAAGGCCGTCGTGATCATTGCGCCCGCCGCAAAACCGGCCGCGACCTTTTTGGTGAATTCCATATCCGTCCCTCCCTTGTGCGCGATCCGCCCTGTCGGTGCGGTCGGCTCCCTTGTTTTGTTGCTGGCGCAATCGCAGAGCGTCCGCTTGCCCAGTCTGCGGGCGTTCCGGCCCCTCCTCCGTCTGCGCCCGATCGCCGCGATCAGGAAAGCCCTTGCCGCGCGTCCAAAAACGCTATCATCAGGCTTCGGGGGCAGTAGCCGTATAGATCGCAAACCTCTTTTGCAGGTTATGCAAAACGCTCGGGTCCGCAGCGCATGGGTTGCAATGCTATCTTGCGCCTTGGCCTGTTGCGCAACGCGCCGCGCGCTGGGATGGTGCCCGTGCACCCGCTTGCACCCGCTCCCTTGGAAACCCGCCCATGCCGCAAAGCCCCACCTCGTTCGACCTGCGCCCCGACTGGCTGGCCCGCCATTGCGAACCGGCCTTCGACCCGGGCCAGCCGGTCATCGACAGCCACCACCACCTCTACCACCGCCCCGGCTTGCGCTATATGCTCGACGACTGCCTTGCCGATCTGGCCACCGGCCACGACATCCGCGCCACCGTTGCCGTGCAAGCCCGCGCCATGCTGCGTGCCGACGGCCCCCCCGAACGCGCAGCACTGGGCGAGACCGAGTTTCTGAACGGTCAGGCAGCGATGTCTGCCAGCGGCATCTATGGCGCCACCCGCGTTGCTGCGTCCATCGTCGCCCATGCCGATCTGTCGCTTGGCGACCGTCTTCTTCCCCTGCTCGAAGCCCATATCGCCGCCGCAGGCGGTCTTTCCGGCAAAGGCGGTAGGCTTGGCGGCATCCGTCAGCCGCTGGCATGGGATGCCGATGCCAACCTCTACAATCCGGCCTATCCGACGACTGAAACGCTGTGCGACCAGCCCGCCTTTCGTCAGGGCCTCGCCGCGCTGCAATCGCTGCGCTTGCCGTTCGAGATCTGGGCCTATTACCACCAACTGCCGCGCCTTGCCCGCATGGCCCGCGCCTTTCCCGACCTGCCTTTGGTGGTGAACCATCTGGGCGGCGTGCTGCGTGCCAACGCCCATGCGTCACTGCATGTCTTCCCCGCTTGGCGGCAAGGCATTGCCGATCTTGCCGCCTGCCCCAATGTCATCCTGAAACTCTCTGGCCTTGGCATGCGCCTTTCCGGCTTTGGCTTCGATGCACAAGCCACCCCCCCAAGCGCAACGGACCTTGCAACCGCATGGAAGCCTTGGGTCATGGCCGGGGTCGACCTTTTCGGCCCGTCGCGCTGCATGTGGGGCAGCAATTTTCCGGTCGACAAGGGCAGCTATGCCTATGGCGTGGGCCTCAACGCCTTCAAACGGCTCTGCGCCGACGCTTCGCCCGATGAACGGCACGATATCTTCTGGCGCACCGCCGCGCGGCATTACAGACTGCCCGACTGCCCGTTTTGACGATAAAGGGGGGTGGCGCATCTTTGCAGCTTGTGCAGATAATCCTGCCAAACCCGAACCCGCAGGACACGCCCGATGGACGAGATGCTGACCAACCGCGCCTTCCTTCAGGTCGTCGATAGCGGCAGCTTTTCCGCCGCCGCCGCCGAAATCGGCGTATCGGTCGCCACCGTGGCGCGTCAGGTCAACAGCCTCGAGGCGCGGCTGGGCGTGCAGCTTTTGCACCGCACCACGCGCAGCCTGTCGCTGACCGAAGCGGGAAAGCTGTATCACGCCCGCATCCGCGACGTGTTGCGCAGCTACGACTCGGTCAAACGCGAGGTGGCGTCCTACCAAAAGGACGTAAAGGGCATCTTGCGCCTGCACCTGCGCCACTCGGTCGGCAATCAGGTGATCGTGCCCGCCCTGCCCGCCTTCCTGAAAAAGCACCCCAACATCAAGCTCGACGTCACGCTGACCGACAGCCGCGAAGACCTTGTTGCCCAAGGGATCGACGTTGCGGTCTGGCTGGGCAGTCTGGAAGACTCGAGCCTGATCGCGCGCCGCCTGTCACCGGGCAAGCGTCTGGTCTGTTGCAGCCCGTCCTATGCCAGCGCCCATGGCATGCCGGAAAACCCGTCCGACCTTGCCCGCCACAACTGCATCATCTACCGCGCGAAAAGCTACGACAGCTCGTGGCGCTTCACCAAAGACGGCCAGACCACGCCGGTCGTCGTCTCGGGCAATCTGGAATCCGAAAGCTCGGCGGTGCTGATGACCTCGGCGATGAACGGACTGGGCTTTGTCATGCTGCAAGAGGCCATGGTGCGCAGCGCCATCGCCAAGGGCGAGTTGGTGAATGCCTTTCCCGATTACTCGGTCAGTTCCACCGATTCCGACATCGCGCTTTACGCCGTCTATCCGGGTTCGAAACAGACCTCGCCCAAGAACCGCGCCTTCATCGATTTCCTCGTGCGTCTGTTCAAGGATTACTAGGGCACAGGCCGCGCGTGCCCCGAAAGGTCACGGCTCCGGTTCCAGTTCGGGCGCAAAGGCATCGGGCAAGCCGATTTCAAAGGCATTCAACGTCAACGCGACAAGGCTGTAATAGCCAAGGATACCGACCAGATCGACCACCCCCCGCTCGCCCAGCAAGGCAACCGCTTCGGCATATTGCGCATCGGGCAACCGCGTCTGTGCCAAAAGCACGGTCGCCACCGCCACCACCACCCGCTCCCGGTCACTCCGCACAAAAGGTGCCGCCTTGCGCGCCGCGATATCGTCTATCGTCTGCGCATCCACCCCCGCCTCAAGGGCGATGCGCTTATGCGCTGTCCATTCGTGATGCGATGTCCAGTGCCGCCCGCAGACCAGTATCGCCAATTCGCTCAGCGCCGGTTCAAGCGAGGTGTCGAACCGCAACAACGCCCCCAGATGCTGCGCCCGCCGCGCCAGTTCGGGGTTGGCCAGCCAGCCGATCATCGGCGCGGGCAGCTTGCCACGTTTGCCCGCCACCGCCTCGGCCACCACCTCGGCCTGTTCCGGCGTCAGAACATCCGGCAGCCCCAGCCGCGCCATCAGCTCAGGCCAAGAATGGCACGCGCCTCGGCGGGCGAGGCAGGCTCGGCCCCGATTTCCCGCACGATCCGAGCGGCACGGGCCACCAGCGGCGCGTTGCCCGTCGCCAGCACGCCCTTTGACATGTAAAGATTGTCCTCCAGCCCCACCCGCACGTGCCCGCCATTCACCACCGCCATCGCCACGGTCGCGAAATGCTGTGCCCCCACGCCGAATGCCGACCAGTTCGCCCCGGCAGGCAGCATCGCCCGCATCGCCATCATCGCCTCGGTGGTGGCAGGCGCCCCCCATGGCACGCCAAGGCAAAGCTGGTAAAACGGCGGATCTGCGAACAGCCCTTTGGCCGCAAGATTCTTGGCCAAGGCGATATGCCCCAGATCGAAAACCTCCAGCTCCGGCTTCACACCCGCCGCCCGCACCGCTTCGGCAATGCGGGCGATATGGTCGGGCGTGTTCACAAAGGCATGTTTGCCGAAGTTCATCGTGGCCACATCAAGGCTGCAAATCTCGGGCCTCAGGGCCAGCACATGCGCCATCCGGTCTTCGGGGCTGGCCATGCCTGCGCTGGCGTTGCGGTTCGGGTCGGACTCGTCGGGCGAAAACCGCGCACCGATGCCTGTGGTCAGGTTGATGATGACATCGGTTTTCGCGGCCCGGATACGCTCGACCACGTCGCGGTAAAGCGAAAGCTCGCGGCTTGGCCCGCCGGTTTCGGGGTTTCGCACGTGAATATGCACGACTGCCGCCCCCGCTGCATGGGCCGCCAATGCATCATCGGCAATCTGTTGCGGCGTGACGGGAACAAAGGGGCTTAGGCCAGTGGTGTCACCCGATCCGGTGACAGCGCAACTGATGATGACGGAGCGCGACATGACGATCCTTTCAGGCAGAACGGGCGGCGGTCATGCCGCCATCGACGACAAGCTGCGTCGCGGTGATATAGCGCGCCTCGTCGCTGGCCAGAAAGGCCACCGCATGGGCCACATCCCAGGCATCCCCCATGAAACCCATCGGCACGGCGGCGTTGCGCTTGGCGATCAGGGCCAGCGCGTCGGCACCCCCGAGTTGCGCCACCAAACGATGTTCGACCAAGGGCGTATGCATCGACCCGGGAATGACCGTGTTCACGCGAATGCCCTGTTGCACATAGGCAATCGCGGTCGACCGCCCGAATGCCACCAGCCCCGCCTTGGCCGCCGCATAGCCCGCGCTGACCCGTCCGCCAAGCTGGAAGGTCATCGCCCCCACACTGCCGATATTCACAATGGCCCCGCCCCTGCCCGTCTCGGCAAACTGCCGCTCCATCACGGGCAGCACGTGCTTGCAGCCCAGAAACGCCGTGGTCAGGTTCAGGTCCAACTGGCTTTGCCATACATCTTCCGGCATCGAAACCGGATCGCCGGGGGCCGACCCGCCCACGTTGTTCACCAACACGTCGATACGGCCAAAGCGGCCAAGGCATCGGTCCACCGCCTCCTTCACCGCCGCACTGTCCAGCATGTCGCAAGTCAGGCCAAGCCAACGCTCGGTCAATCCCTCGGCCCGCATGATGGCGGCCGTTGCCTCTAGCGCCGCGGCCTCGCGGTCCAGCCCGCAAACCATCGCCCCTTGCCGCGCCAGCAACACGGCGGTCGCCTTGCCGTTGCCCCAGCCCTCGCCCACCGATCCCGCGCCGGTGACGAAGGCGACCTTTCCGGTGAAATCCAGCATCGCTTACGCCACCAGACCCATTTCGCGCACCTTGATGCCCATAGCGATGAAATGCGAATAGATCCGGCAATGCGCGAAACCGCCCCCCGTGAACCACAAGCCCGGCTGCGGAGTGGATACGAACATGTTGGCAATCTCGCCATTCGGCGCGATGCCCCAGATTTGCCCCACGCGGTCGGCGATACGGTCGCCCAGCATCTCGCGCACCACCGTCTCTTGGCTTTGGTAGCCCGTCGCCAGCACCACCAGATCGGCCCGATGCACCGAGCCGTCCTGCATCAGCATGCCATCTTCGACGAAATGCACCGTATCCTCGGCCTGGATCAACCCGATCTCGCCTTCGACGATCAGTTCCGAACAGCCGCAATTCAGGTAATAGCCACCATGCTTGCGACGGAATTTCATCTGGTGGCCGGTGTCGTCGTCCCCGAAATCCAGCTTGAACCCCCGCGCCGCCAGACCGGCCAGCAGATCGGCATCCACCTCTTTCATCCTCTTGACCGCCGCCTGATACGACCGCACCAGCAGCGGATAGGACGACGCCGCCGCGATCATGTCGCAGTCGTCCAGCGGCAAATCCTCTTCGTAGTAGACCGAATGCACCAACCCTGCCGCCTTGACGCTGGCAATGGTGGCCGATCCGCGCTGGATCATCGTCACCTGCGCGCCATGCCCGTGCAGGTCTTGCGCCACGTCATGTGCCGACGTGCCCACACCGACGACCAGCACCTTCTTGCCCTTCCAGCTGGCCCCTTCGCGGTAGTCATGCGTATGCATCGCCGTGCCCCGATAGGTGTCCAGCCCCGGCAACTTCGGCACCATCGGCTTGCCCGCCACACCATTCGCCATGACCAGATGGCGCGGGTGCATCACCCGCTCGGACCCGTCGGTGCGGCGCAGCCGCACGGTCCAGAGGCCCGCCGCATCGTCATAATCTGCGCCAAGAAACGCCGTGCTGTTCCAGACATTGCACTCCATCGCCCAGGCATAGGTTTCCAGCCAACCGGCGATCATATCCTTGGGCAGGTATTTCGGCCAGTTCGGCGGCCAGGGCAGATAGGGCATGTGGTTGAGCTTGACCTGATTGTGCAGGGCAAGGCTGTGATACCGCTCGCGCCAGATATCGCCCACCCGCGCGCGCCTATCGACCAGCAGCGTATCGACACCCAACAGACCCAACCGCGCCGCAATGGCCAGCCCCGCCTGCCCCGCGCCGACGATCAGAACGGCGGGGTCACGGTCGTCATAGGCCTGCGCCTTGCGGCGAAGGTCGCTCCAGTTGTCGCCACCGAAGTTGCGGCTATAGGCAGACCCCGAAGGGCGGCGCATGTTGATCGGTTCTTCATGGCCCTTCAATTCGTCGATCTGGGTCGCCAGCACCCAGGCCTTGTCCGGCGCGTCCGCCACCAGCCGCACGATGCCCGAGCACCGCGCGGTTTCGGTTTCAAACGAGAAGAACGCCTCGATAGACGCCACGCCATGCCGCATCACGCGCCGCGGGGCGGTGCGGTTTTCGCCCAGCCGGAAGTTCCGCGCCTTGATGGTGGCTTGCGCTGCCACAAGGCCTGCCACGGTCGCAGCCAGTGTGTCATGCGGCGTGATCGTCCAGGTGAACGCCATCAGGTCGCGCCAATGGGTTTCACGCTCCCACAGCACCTGCCTCAGCGCAGCCTCGGTCCCGCCCGCCAGCGCGGCCTCGAACGCCGCCAGCCAACGGATCACCGCCTGCGCTTCCTGCCGCGCGCCCATAGTGATCTCGTTCATCGAACTGTCCTTCCCGCAATGCCGCGTTCGGGCACCTTACGAAGGAACCCCCCGCCGAAACACCGGGCCAAAGGGGAAGCATCTTGGCACGCCGCGCAATAATCCCCGCCTTGACGACACGCCCCCTGCCAGCCGATGACGGTCCTGACCCAAGCGGAGTTGCCCCATGCGCCTTTATTACCAGACCCTCGGCATGTCGCGCGGGTCGAAGTCCGGCGAATATGGCCAGCTTTTGCGCCACGTGATCGCAACGGCGGCCGCCACCGGCACCACCATCGACATCTTCGGCCTCGCCCCGCACCGCGCCGTGGCCGACCAGTATCGCTACCTCGAATTCCTCGACACATCCGAGGTGATCGACAACGGCCTGAAAGCGCAGGCCGAAGGTTACGACGCCTTCCTGATCGGCAACTTCTTCCAACCCGGCCTGCACGAACTGCGCGAGCTTTTGACCATTCCCGTGCTTGGCCTTGCCGAAAGCTCGGTTTCCTTGGCCTGCCTGATGGGGCCGACCTTCTCGCTGATCAACGTGAACCCCAAATTCAACCGCCGCATCGTCGAAGGCATCACCCTGCAAGGGCTGGCAGGCCGCATGACCTCGGTCGAGATGCTCACCGTCGAACGCCCCGGCAGCTTCGACATCGCCTTGCGCGACCCTGCGGTGCGCGATGCTATCGTCGCCCAGTTTACCGAAACAGCGAAACGCGCGCTCGACAAAGGGGCCGAGGTTCTGGTCCCCGCCGGTGGCAGCCTTATGGCCGTGCTGTTGCAGGCGGGCGTGCAGCAGATCGAAGGCGCACCCGTTCTCGACGGCATCACCGCATTGGTGAAAACGGGCGAAATGGCGGTGCAGATGAAGGCCCTGACCGGCAGTTTCACGTCGAAGCGGCTGACCTATGCGCCGCCGAGTGGCAAGATCCTTGCCGACGCCCGCGCCTCATACGGTGCGCATATCTACCCCGACGCCGACTGATCCTCGAACCCGAAGGTCAGGCAGCCAAGGCTTGCCCCCGCCCCATGCCGCCGCGCCGCTTCCTGAACCAGCGCCAGCGCGATGCCCGGCAATGTAAAGGGTGTACCAAGCTTTGCCGATAAAGCGGCTAGCGCCGAAAGGGCTGCCGTTGCCTCGCCCAGCGTCAACGGCACATCAGGCACAGTCCCGTTGGAAAGCGCGGGCAGGATGAAGTCCGACACCGCGCACCATGCCGACCCCACATTCAGAATACGCGCCATCTCGACAGGCCTCAGGCCAAAGCGGCGACCCATCGCCACACATTCGCTGACCGCAATCAGGTTGCCGACCAGCACCCCCGTCTCGATCAGGTCCACAAAAGCAGCATCCACGCCCCCCTCGCCCTGCATCTCGACACCTGCCAGCCGGCCGGTCAGAGTGATGATCTCCTCAAGCTTCGCTTCCCCGCCCAGCACGGCCAGTCCCGTCTGTACCGCACTGCGCGTCGCCCCGGTGAACGGCAGCGCCGATCCCGTCGCCAGCCCCAACGCCATCGCCTCGCCCAAGTCCTTGGCCATCAACCCCAGCGCGAAATTGGTGGTCGCCCGCCCCTCGACCAACCCCGCCAGCATATGCCGCGTGGTGAAATTCGCCGCCCCGCCCGCGTTCAGCCGGCCCACCATCGGCGCAAGCCCCAGCCCCGCCTTGCGCCCCAGCGCCACCAGCTCCAGCGCGTTGACGCGAAACCCCATGCCGATGGCGTTGTTGACCAGCTTCAACGCCTGCCCGTCACCGACACGGTCGCTACAGCGGAACACCTTGTCGCTCAATCCGCGCAAGACCGCCTCGCCCTTGGCCCAGCCTTCATCCGGCCCGCTGGCGATGATCGTCACCTTGCCCGCCGCCGCCGCCGGAACCCCGCCGGAAACGGGCGCATCCAGCATCAGGATACCCCGTGCCGCCAGTTCCTTGGCAATATCGGCCGTCTGCGCGGGAACCCCGCTCGTCTGGTCGATCACCAGCGACCCCGTCGCCAGCCCCTGAACCAGCCCGTCCGCGCCGAACAGCGCCTCGCGCACGTCAGACGTGCGTGGCAGGCACAGGATCACCACGGCACAAGCCGCCCCTAACTCCGAACCACTTGCCACGCCCCGCGCCCCTTGCGCCGCAAGTGCTGCTATGGCTGCGGGGTTACGGTCAAGCACGCGAAGATCGAAACCGCGCGTCAGGTTCGCCGCAAGTGCCCCGCCCATAGCGCCAAGACCCACATAGCCGACCGTCAGCACAGCCCTAAAGCCCTTCGATTAGCGCAGGGTTATAGCGCCCCTTGCGCATCCGCCGGATGGTGACGCTGGCAAAGATGCCTGCATTGTAGAAGGTTTCGGTCTGGATGAACCGCTCCGCCTCGGCCCGATCCGCCACGTTCAGCACGAACAGGCTGCCCAGCGAAGCCGAAGCATCATCGGTCTGCAACGGCCCCGAAAAGAACAGCCGGTCGTTCCACGCATCCAGATGCGTCCGATGCGCCACCAGATGCTGTTCGCGCAGCGCGGCGGTATCTTCGCGGTCTTGGCAATAGACGGAATAAAGCATTTCTCTCCCCTTACATGCGGTCCGAACGTCCGCCGTCGACATGCAGCGTGTGGCCGGTGACATAGCTGCTCTCGTCGGACGCAAAGAACAGGATCGTATTCGCCAACTCCTCCAGCGTGCCGATCCGGCCCAGAACGACCGTCTTCTTGCGATGCTCCAAATGCTCGTGCACCTGTTCGGGCGTGCGGCTGGATGCCGAAATCGGTGTGAGGAACGTGCCCGGCGCCACGCAATTCACCGTCACCCCGTCCGGCCCAAGTTCCCGCGCGAGCGTCTTGGTCAGCATGATCACCCCCGCCTTGGCAGCGGCATAGGCAGCACTTCCACCGGGGCTTCCCGCCGTGCCATGCGGTGCCGCCCCCGTCCCCAAAGCCGACGAGATATTGACGATCCGCCCGTAACCCTGCGCCCGCATCTGCGGTGCAACGGCTTGCGCGCAAAAGAACACGCCCTTCAGATCGACGCCCAGAACCGCGTCCCAATCCGCACCCGTCGCCTCGGCAAAGGGGCGATACCGGCTGATGCCCGCATTGTTCACCAGAATGTCGATCCGCCCCAACCGCGCAACCACCGACCGTGCCATTTCGCGCGTCTGCGCCTGATCGGTCACGTCGCAAATCTGGCCATGCACCGCGTAACCCTTGGCCGACAACTCGGCCGAGGCACGGTCGATATTGGCCTGATTGATATCGGCCAGCACCAGCACCGCGCCCTCTTGCCCGAACCGTTCGGCGGCGGCAAAACCGATGCCCGATGCGCCGCCGGTGATGACCGCGACCTTGTCCTTCAACCGCATCTCAATTCCCTTTCGGTCCGCCCCGCAGGGCAACCAGCGTGTCGTAAACCGCCTGATCCACCTCGATCACACCCGCCGCCTGCGCCTTTGCGCGTTTGGCCAGACTGCCGCGCCCGTGCACGCGCACGCGGTCCACACCCGGCGCAGGGCGCGAGGCTTCGATATGTCCGACCAGTGCCGTGACATTGGCCTTGAACTCTGCCGCATCGCCCAGCATCGCGGGGTCGATCACCAGAAAGAAGAACCCGCTGTCGGTCACTTCTTCGGCCACCATCCTGCCGCCCGCCATCATCGCCAGCACCTGCACCACCAGCGCAAGCCCGTATCCCCGATGCCCGCCCCACGGCAGGAACGCCCCGTCCAGTGCTGCGGCAGGGTCCATCGTCGGGTTGCCGTCCCGATCCACCGCCGCGCCCTGATCCAGCTCCTGCCCCAGCTTGCGGCGCAGCAGCACATTGCCCCATGTCGTCATACCGGTCCCGAAATCGATGACCAAAGGCTCGGGATCGCAGGGAAAGGCAAAGGCCACGGGGTTGGTCCCGAAAATCCGGTCTATCCCGCCCGCAGGGGCAACCCGCGCCTGTGTGCTGGCGGTGTGAAATGCCACGAACCCCTGCCGCGCCGCGCGTTCCACGTAATAGGCCAGCCGCCCGCTGAACCACGTATCCTTGATGCCCACGACCCCCACGCCAGACGTCCGCGCCAGCGCCACCGCCTTGTCGATTCCGATGATCGATGTGACGTAACCATTGTTCCCGCCCCCGTCGATCACCGCCGACGAAGGGCCGCGATCCGTCACCACGATCGGCCCGCCCGCCGGATGATCCTTCAGATGTTCCACCAGCGCCATCACACGGGGCAGGCCCGCAAAGGCATGGCCCGCGCCCGCCGCATCGACCAGATGGTCGGCCACGGTCGCCGCATGGTCCGCAGGCATCCCGTGGCTGTGCAAAACATCGACTGCAAGCGCCTTTGCCTCGGCAAAGCTGATCTGCATCTGGTCCCCCACGTTTCCTACCTACCGTCTAGCGTGGCACCGGTCGGGCAGGTATCCCCATGGAACGGTGACAATCTTTGCGTCTCGCGCGCAAATCGAACGCTCAAAGCGGGGGCACTCAGGCCGCCCCCACCGCCACCGGCAGCGTGAACACCGCTGCCTTGCGCTTGCCTGCCACCAAATCTTCGACCGGCCCGCAATAGACCGTGCAGAACAGCGTATGCCCCTCCGGCCCGCCGATGGTGCAGGCCACACCGCAGCCGTCAAAGGCGATACGGTCGGTGATCTCGCCCCCGTCCAGCACGCGCAGGAACTCGCCCGTATTGAAACACCCCGTCCAGATCGCCCCCTCGGCGTCCGCACAAATTCCGTCCGGTTGACGATGCCCCAGATCGGCAAAGAGGCGACGATTGCTCAACACCCCGTCAGCAGACAGGTCGAACGCCGTCAGCTTTCCGCGCCACGTCTCGGCCACGACAAGCGTGCGCCCGCCGTCTATGGTGACCATGGCATTGGGAAACTCGATATCCCCGGCCACGGCACGTATGCTGCCATCGGGATCGACACGGTGGATCGACGTCGACTTGATCGCCTCGCCCCCGTCATAGTCGTAACCGAAGTCACCGACATAGATACGACCCGCAGCGTCGATGGTAAAATCGTTGACATGCCCGCCCACGAACGGCGTCAGATCGGCATATTCGACGATCCCGCCCGCCTCGATGCGATAAAGCCGGAAATCCTTGGACGAGGCGACGACGGGCGTCCCGTCGGGCAAAAACCCCAGCCCCGAAGGGCGCTGCGGCACATCGGCAATCTTCGCGCGGCTTCCGTCCAGCCCCAGCCGGTACACCTTGTGGTCGAACACGTCCGAAACCCACAGCGTGCCGTCACGCCACTTGGCCCCTTCGAGAAAGATGAAATCGCCGGCCATCTTCACGGCCTGATGTTCGCGCATCGCTTCCCCCCGCAACCTCGGCACCACCAGCCAGCCTTACCAGCCGCCGTCGACCTGAATGTTCTGCCCCGTGATCAGATCAGACTGCGCCGTCGACAGAAAGACCGCCAGATTGGCGATGTCCACCGCTTCGATCCGCTTCTTCATGCTCTGGTTTTCCAAAATCCACTGGTGGTATTCCTCGCGCTTGTCGCCACGGTCGCGAAACTCTGCCTCCGATAGCACCGCACCGGGCGAGATGCCGTTGACGTTGATCAACCATTGCCCAAGCTCGCGGGCCATGCCCTTGATCAACCCGAACATCGCACCCTTTGACGCGATATAGGGCACGTAGCCATCCCAGCGCCCCGTCAGCGTCAGCGATGTGATGTTGACGATCTTGCCATATTTCTTGCGCTTCATATGTTCGGCGCAGGCCCGCGACAGCACAAAGACGGCGGTCGAATTGACCCGCACCTGATCTTCGTATTCCTGAATCGAAAACGCGTCATGCTGTTTAAAGATCACCAGCGCCGCGTTGTTCACAAGCACGTCGATGCCGCCCACCTCGTCACCCAGCGCCAGTGCCATGGCCTCCAGCGCTTCCAGCTTGCCCAGATCGCAGCCGATGTAGCGAACCCCCTTGCCGATCGCATCCAGCCGCGCCTGCGCATCAGGCGCGTCGGGCATATCCAGCGCAATCACGTTGGCCCCTTCTTCCAGATAGCGCTTCACCAGCGCCTGCCCGACCGTGCCAAGCGCGCCCGTGATCAACACGTTCTTGCCGTTCAGTTGCGCCATCGTCATTCCTTCCCGACCGGCCGCCCGTTGCGGCCCTATTGCCCGACCCGTCCAGATTTCGCGGACCGGCCCGTTACCCAAGCCAGATTAGGCACCCCGCCGCCCCGACGATACCGGTCCAACTGCTAAAGACCTTTTCGCACCCTGCAAAGGATCAGGAAAAACCATTGTATAACATGTAATTATAGCCAATTCGGCAAGGCCGCGAATATCGCAGTCTGCGCTGGACTGGGGCGCAACCTCGCTTAGCCTGTGCAGCAGACGCACCGCCGTTTTTCGCGGCAGGTCTGCACCGGTCGCCACAAGGTATGAACTGACATGAAGGTTCGCTTCGCATTTGCCGATACGGAACTCGTGGCCGCACTCAACGGTTCGGCGGTTGCCCGCGAATTCCTGTCGACACTACCGCTCGACCTGCAGATCGAAGATTACGCCCATAACGAAAAGATCGCCTACTTGCCGTCGAAACTGTCCGCCCGCGGCACCGGCCCCTTCACCGACGAGGCAGCGGGCGACCTGTGCTACTACGCCCCTTGGGGCAACCTCGTGTTCTTTTACGCCCCCTACCGCTTTTCGGCCGGTCTGGTGCGCCTCGGCCATCTGACCAGCGGCCTTGCAGCCCTTTCGCGGCGCGGGCGGTACCCCCTGCACGCCGAAATCCTCACAGACCACCCATAGGAAAGACCGCCATGTACGCCACAGTCCTGCACGGCCCCCGCGACATCCGCTACGAACGCGTCGAAGACCCCCGCATGTTGATTTTCACCCAGAACTGAGCCGGTTTTTTCACCGAGAAGTGAGCCACCTC
>JBBAUB010000019.1:0-54072 GCA_040398445.1 Gemmobacter sp.
GAGGTGCCCGAGGTGCCCGACGTGCCCGAGGTGCCCGAGGTGCCCGACGTGCCCGAGGTGCCGGACGTGCCAGAGGTTCCCGAGGTGCCGGACGTGCCCGAGGTGCCGGACGTGCCCGAGGTTCCCGAGGTTCCCGATGTGCCGGACGTGCCGGAGGTTCCCGAGGTGCCGCCATCGGTCACACCGACAGAAGCGACGCTGCCGCCGCCCACGGTCGCGGTGACGTCGGTATCACCGATGCTGACGCCGACTTCTGCCACAGGGGTCGATCCGCCCGATCCGCCGGTCGTGCCGCCCGGAGTCTTGACCCCGGCGCTGATCGAGCCGAGGTTCACGCCAAGGCTAACACCGCCATTGCCAAGGCCGACGTCTACGATGCCTGCAAGGGTCGGCATGGCCGGCACGATCAGCATGGCACCGATCACGGTCGCTGCCGTGCTGGAACGCAGGTTCTTTTTCCATCCGTTCTTACTATTTTTCATCACAATCCTCACAGGCTGGGCCGGCCCGCCTTGTTTCTGCGGTTCCGATCAGCGGTTTTTGCGTTTTGTTTCCGTACCGCGGGCCGAAAATCGCTGCCGACGGTAGGTTTTCAGTCTCATGTCCGAGAAGCTGCGAACATCCTCCGGACGGCTTAATCGGCCGCCCTAAGCCCTTTGGCCGAGAGGATCGTCACAAAGGTTTAAGCCAAAATCCGGCCGGAAAAGCCGGTCCACAGGGACCGCCTTTTCCGCGTTCCGAAGCTGCGGCGTCGCGTTCAGAGCCCGCCCAGAAGGCCGCCCGTCAGCCCGCCGACCGTGCCTGTCACTGTATCGACCAAGCCGCCCACCAGATCGCCGCCGCCGGTGGCACCGCCCGTCAGCCCGCCGACCGTGCCGGTGACCGTATCGACCAAGCCGCCCACCAGATCGTCGCCGCCGGTCGCGCCACCCGTCAGGCCGCCAACCGTGCCGGTGACCGTATCGACCAAGCCGCCCACCAGATCGTCGCCGCCGGTGGCACCGCCCGTCAGCCCGCCGACCGTGCCGGTGACCCTATCGACCAAGCCGCCCACCAGATCGCCGTTCAGCAGATCACCGTCGACCCCGTTGCCGATCACGAGGTTGACGACCATGTCCGGCCCGTTCCGCGCCGTTCCCGTCCGGTCGAGCACGTCAAGATCGACCAGCGCCGCATTGCCGCCCGAAACCACGTCGATTCCGACGGCGTCCACTTCGGCCAGCCCCGGCAAGTCGATGCCACCCGCGCCCAAAAGGTCACCTAAATCGATCCCCGACACCGCATCCCCGCCGAGCAGGCTGCCGATGTCGATGCCCGTCTCGGCCCGCGCGCCGGATGTGCCCATCGCCAATGCCAGAACCCCGGCGCCCAAAACCATTGCCCGATTCATACTTTTTGCTCCTACGCGTTATCGGCGGACCGTCCGCCATTGCCGAAAAATCTTTCGACGCCCTAGCGCAGGCAGGAATCCGGCCGGTTCAGCAATTGCCCAAAGGTCCGATCCGCCCCGCTTGGCACCAAGGTGCGATGCCGGTTCAAAGCGCCGAGACGAGGTCTTCGATGACGCAGGACACCAGTTGTTGGCGGGTGTTGAGCTGCGCCTTGCGAAAGACCGAGGACAGCTGCGACTTGATCGTCGATTCGGTGGTTTTGCGGAACCTTGCGATCTCGGCGTTGCTGAAGCCTTTGACCACCATCACCGCCACCTGCCGCTCGGTCGGGGTCAGCGCCCATTCGGCGAACTGCCGGTCAAGATGTTGCTGGAAATGCCCCGATGCGGCGCTGAGCTGGCCTTCGATCCGGCGCATCCGCCGGGCGCTGCGCAGGGTCAGCACCAGACTTGTCGCCACGCCAAGCAACAGGCTGATGCTGGCGCCCACCTCGAGCAACTCTTGTATCTCCCAAGGGATGAACGGGGCCCTCCAGAGCAGGACATCCGACAGCAGTTTGAACAGGAAGAACAGCGAACTGGTCAGTTGCAATGCCAACATGCCCACCAGCGCCACCATCGTCGTCTTGGCCAGCTTCCTGCCCTGTCCCGTGCCCTGTTTGCCGAACAACGAAGGCAAGGCAGGCAGTCGCATCCGGTGCGCTTTCACTTTGGCACCTCGGGGTAGGATCCGACGCGGGGAAACAGGAAATAGTCGGACGGCAGCGGCGGCAGTGCGACCTGATCGGGATCATCCCTGAACACCTTGACCAGCGCATCGCGCAGCACCTGCCCGCTCGCGCGGCTGACCACCAGCTCGCGGCGGTGCAGCGCGTTGACCGCGACGATCCGCACGCGGCCCAGCATCGTCGTCGTCACCGATTCGATGGCGTATCCGCGCTGTTGCAGCAACCGCACCAGAAGCACGAAAGCCAGATCGGGCGCGTCTTGGGCCAGCGCGGCAATGGCTGCGTCGATGTCGATTCCCTTGGCGGCGGTCTCGCCTGCCGATGCGGTCAGCGGATGCAGGGCGAGGCATCCGGCCAAAAGCAGACCGAACGGCCGCCACCGTAGGATGGGGGGAACGAGTCTTGAAAAGGAGGGGGAGTCGTGTGGCACGTTCTGCACTTTCGTCGGATGGGACAGGTCGGGATTTGCGACCCGCGAACCATCCCGAACCCGAAAGGACAGCGCCATCCGACCAAAGACCGTCACCGCGGTTCATAGGCCAAAAGTGCGATGCCCCGCCCGACTGCCCCTACCGACTGCCCCGCCCGACTGCCTTTCCGGCTATCGCGCGCCTTAGCCCCGACGCGCGGCGGCGTCGACGGGGGCAAGCCGGGGCGTTGCGATGGACGCAAGGTCTTCGGCCACGTCTGCACCCGTATCGGGGCGCAGCTGCACGAAGTCTTCGAAGATGAAACAGGCCAGCTGCTGGCGCGACGTGACACCCGCTTTGCGATAGATCGCGTTGAGCTGCGATTTGGTCGTGGCCTCGCTGGTCTGCCGCAGCGCCGCAATTTCGGAATTCGAAAAGCCCTTCATCACATACAGGGCGACGGTGCGTTCGGACCGCGTCAACTTCCACTGCACGAAGTAGGATTCGATGATTTCGGAATAGGTTTCGGACCGATGCGCCACCGAGGTTTCCGAATGGGCCAGCTTGCGGCACAGGTTTTCGAACACCACCAGCAACAGCGACAGGAACAACGCCGACCCTATGCAGGACAGCGGCCACAGGATCGGCGCCCATTCCGCCCCGTCCAGCGTCTTGTGCAAGGCCAGCGGAACGAAGATCAGCACCAGATTGCCCGCGAACAAGGCCCGCACCATCACGACCGGCCAGAACACCGGCGCTGCCGAACCGACGCTTGCGCTGCGCCGGCGCAATTCCCTGATGATAAACCGCGGCATGAACACCCCCGAACACTCGCACCGGACACGGGGCCAAGACCCGCATCCGAAAAGCCAAACACACCCACTTACGTCTATACCCCGCACCATCTTAGGTCGGACATTAGCTAAAGGATGGAAGGTGATGAAACTTCGCCGCACCCGCTTTTGCAGCGCGGGGTGATTCGATGGCCGGTCCTGTCGATTTCGTCAGACGTGGTGCGAAATCGTGGCAAAAATTCGTCATACTTTTGGACGAAGCGATTTTTTCGCACCGGATTCGTCCAACCATCGGCCTAACTGCCTGCATCTTGTTGACGATGCCCCGATACGCGCCGTCCATAGCCGATTGACGCTTCGGTAGGTGACGCATCAGACCTTGGGCCATGGCATTGGTGCCCTGTTCCAAGGAGTGATTTTCATGGTCCTGTCGTTTACGTTTCCCCGCCCGTTCCGCCGCTTTCTTCGCAATGAAAGCGGGGCTGTGGCTATCGAATATGGTCTGTTCGCAGCACTTATCGCCGTCGGCATCGTCGCCGTCGTGGGCGATCTGGGAACCACGCTGAAGACCACCTTCACCAAAGTGAACACCGAACTGTCCAGCGCGTCGAACTGACCGGTCGGGGCGGGCGCGGCGGGCGATTGCCGCAGCACCTGCCCCGCCACGCCCGCCCGCCCGCGCAACCGGCGCAGCCGACAAAGGTGTTTCATGCGAAATCTGTCCAGCATCCTGAAAGTTTCGACCGCGATGGCCACGCTGGCCTTTGCCTATGTGGCGGGCAGCGAACATGCGGCTGACCGGATGTCGGGCAATCCGGCGATGGCCTCGGTGCAGACGATCGCCCCGCCGACCACGCCTGTGCTGGTGGTCGCTGCGGCGGCCACGGCGGGAACGGCAACCTCGGAGCTTGCGCTGTCAACGATCGACGTGCCGACCGGACAGCTCGGGCCGGAGTTCCTGCCCGATACAGATGATACCCGCGCCCTGCTCGGCTCGGCGCATCTGGCGCGCCCGGTCGCGGCGGGCGCGCCGCTGTTGCGCGCCGATCTGGACAGTTTCGCGGCACCTGATGGCCGGTCCGGCATCACGCTTGGCGCGGGCATGGTTGCCATGGCCGTTTCGGTATCGCCCGAAACCGCCGTTGCGGGGCTGCTGAACCCCGGCGACCGTGTCGACGTCATTTCGACCCGCACGCTTGCCGATGGCGAAGCGCAGGCCCGCATCGTGTTGCGGGGCTGCCGTGTCCTTGCGGTCGACGACCGGACCCTGACCCCGACCCTGCAGGCCGAAACGCCCCCCGCGACGCTGACGCTTGAACTGTCGGCGGACGGGGCGGTCAGTCTGTCGGTGGCCCGTGCGCTTGGGCAGGTCTCGGTGGTTTTGTCGACGGCGACCGAATTTGCCCAAGCCGGCCCCGAAGCCGCCGCACCGGAGGCGGCGGACCTGTCATCCGCCGACGTGCAGCGGGGCGCGCAGGTGCGGGTGCTGCGGGCGGGCGAGCCTTTCTTTTACAGTGTCCGTCGTGACGAGTGAGGATTTTCGATGTTTGAACACCCCAAAAGCTTTCCCAAGTCGATGCCTGCCTCGCACCAGCCCCTGACCGATGCGATCAGCGCGCATGTCCTGACACCCGAAGGCGAAGCCGCCGTGGCGCGGATTTCCCGCGCCGTCGACCTGCCGGTGCAGGCCATCCAGAAGGGCGGGATCATGACCGCGCGGCGCATGGCCGGTCTGGGGCGCAGCGGGCGCGTCATCATCGTGGAATTGCCCGAACGCCCCGCAGAGGCTGACCTGCGCGCGCTGCGCGAACTGTGCGCGCTGTCGGGACAGGTGCTGGCGCTTGGTCCGTCGGATGATCTGGGCCTGTTCCGCCGTCTTATCGCAACGGGCGTTGCCGATTACCGCGTGCTGCCGCTCGACGCGTCCGAACCGCTGCACGACATCTTGTCGTCGCACAAGGTCGAAGGCACCGCGCGCCACCGTGCGGGCCGCGTTACCGCTGTGGTCGCGGCCTCGGGCGGGGCGGGTGGCAGCCTTTTGGTGGCCAATCTGGCATGGAGCCTGTCGGAACGGCCGGCAACGGAAGTCGCGTTGATCGACCTCGATTTCGATTTCGGCACGCTCGACCTTGACCTTGGGCTGCCACCGACGTCCGGATTGTCGGACGCGCTGGCCACGCCCGAGCGCGTCGACGATACATTCCTGCATGCGACGATGGCGCAGCCCAAGACGGGCCTGCGGGTCTATAGCGGCGGTAACGGCGCGGCGGTGGCGCAACCGCCCCTGACGCCGGAACGGCTGTCGCCGTTGCTGATGCAACTGCGGCGGTCTTTCGACGATGTCTTTCTGGACCTGCCCCGCACGACGCTATCGGCACGGCCCGATCTGGCCCGTCTTTTCGACCGGCTGATCCTTGTCGTCTCGCCGGGGTACGGGGCGTTGCGGTCGCGGGCGCGGATCGAGGCGCAGGTGCGCGATGTCGTCGGCACGCGGATCGAGATCCTGAACGTTCTGTCGCACGGCCGGTCGGATGCGCGGCTTCCGGCGGCCGAGCTTAAGCGTGCGCTGTCGCTTGACCTTGCGGCAGAACTGCCCTGCGACGACGGCGCCGTGGCGCGCGCCGCCGTGCAGGCCATGCCGTTGGTGGCGATCGAGGCCAAGGGCCGCTACGCCCGCGCCCTGCGCACGCTTGCCGCCCGCATCGACGGCCCCGTCGACGAACCCAAGGGCGCGCTGCATACCATGCTGCGGCGGCTGTTCTGATGGGCCTGTTGCGCCCCGCCCCCGCAAGCCCGGATGCGCCGGTCGATGCGCTGGTCGCCCTGCTGCGGGGCGACCCGGACCCCGACCGCGCCGCCGCCGCCAGCCGCGCCATCGACCTGCATTTCGCCGCGACCGGCCAGCCGCTTCCGGCGCTGGACGAACAGCGCCGCTTGTTGATGCGCGCCCTGTTCATCGACGAACAGACCCAACCCAACCGTGCCGTCACCCTTGCCCCCGCCGCGACCGGCCCCGAGGCGCGCGACCGTATCCTGCATCTGGCGCAGGAAACCGTGGCCGAACTGATGGAATCCCTGCGTCCGGGCGAAACCGAGGGCCTGCCAAGGGACGAGGCGGCAACCGCGCTGCGCGGGCGCATCGAAAGCGTCGTGGCCAACCGCCGCTTCACCCTGAACGCGCGCGAGATCGACGCGTTGACCCGTGCCGTCACCGACGAGATGCTAGGCTTCGGCCCGCTCGAGGAAATCCTGCGCGACCCCCGCGTCACCGATATCATGGTCAACGGCCCCAAAGAGGTTTTTGCCGAACGCGCGGGCCGGATCGAGGCCGAACCCGTGCGCTTCCGCGACGAGGCGCATGTGCAGGCCATCGCCCGCCGGATCGTCGCGGCCTCGGGGCGGCGCGTGGACGAAAGCGCGCCCATGGCCGACGCCCGCCTGCCCGACGGCAGCCGCGTCAACGTCGTGCTGCCACCGCTGGCGCTGGACGGGACAAAGATCACCATCCGCAAATTCCCCGCCGACCACATGACGCTGGGCGATCTGGTGGAACGTGCCGCGCTGTCGCCCGACATGGCGGCCTATCTGCGCATCGCCGCGGCCTGCCGGTTCAACATCATCGTCTCGGGCGGCACCGGATCGGGCAAGACAACCCTGCTGAACGCGCTATCGCGCGAGGTTTCGCCCCGCGAACGCATCGTCACCATCGAAGACGCCGCCGAACTGCGCTTGCAGCAACCCCATGTCGTCCGGCTGGAAACCCGCCCGCCCGGTGTCGATGGCAGCGGCGAGGTGACGATGCGCCAGCTTTTGCGCAACGCCCTGCGGATGCGCCCCGACCGCATCATCCTGGGCGAGGTGCGTGGCCCCGAGGTGCTTGACCTGCTGCAAGCCATGAACACCGGCCATGACGGGTCGCTGTCGACGCTGCATGCCAGCAGCCCGCGCGAAGCCGTGGTGCGGCTGACCAACCTTGTTGCCATGTCGGGCATCCAGCTTGCCGCCGAAAGCCTGACCCAGCAATTGCGCGACGCGCTGCATGTGATCGTGCAGGTCGCACGCCATCGCGACGGCACCCGCCGGATCACGTCGATCAGCGAGGTCGTCGGCTGCGAGGGTGCAACCCTGACCTTGCAGGAACTGTTCAGCTTCAAACCCGATGCCGGAGGCGGGCGCTTTGTGGCGTCTTTCATGCCTTCGGCGCATCTGGCACGCGCGGCCGCCTTTGACCGCGATGCCGATTTGCGTGCCGTTACCCGCGTGCAGGTCTGAACCGGATCGCCCATGACAACCGCGCTTTTCGCCTTTGCCTTTGTCTTCGCGCTCAGCTTTGCGGCGGGGCTGGTGCATGTCGTGGTCAAGGATCGCAAGCGGCGGGTCATGCGGGCGCGGATGGCGGTGCTGGCGCTGCCCTTGGGGATGACGCCCGCTTCGCTGCCGGACAAACCGGCGCGTGCCCTGCCGCGTGGCATTCTGGCGCGCCTTTTGGCCGGTCTGCGCCACCAGATCGACGCGGCGAACCTGCCGCTGTCACCCGCCCGCGCTCTGCTGGGGGTGGGAGGCGTCACCGTCCTTGTCGCCATCCTTGTGCAGCGGGTCGCGGGGGTGGGGCCATTGGTTGCCGTTTTGACCGGCGGTTGCCTTGCCGTCGGGGCGGGCTGCATCGCCCTGCGCCAATGGACCGCCCGCCGCCGCCTTGCCCTGCTTGCCCCGCTTCCCGAAGCACTTGACACGCTGTCGCGCGGGCTACGGGCGGGGCGTGGTCTGCCCGATGCTTTCGGCTTTCTTGCCAGCGGCACCAAAGGCCCGCTCGGACAGGAATTCGCCCGTGTCGGGGCCGAAGTGGGACATGGCGCAAGCGCGGCAGAGGCGCTGTCGCGCATGGCACGGCGGCTGTCGCTGCCCGAGGTCGATTTCCTGTCCTGCGCCGTCTCGATCCAGTCCGAGACCGGCGGCAACCTTGCGGCCACGCTTGAAAACCTTGCGCGCGCCATCCGCGAACGCCGCAAGATCGAAGCCAAGGGCCGCGCCCTTTCGGCGGAAATGCGGGCCAGCGCCCTGATCCTTGCCGCCCTGCCGGTGGGGGTGGGCGGCATGCTCGCCACGCTCAACCCCGCCTATATGGCGATCCTTGTCGATGACAGTCGCGGGCGGTTCCTGCTGGGCTATGCCGCGCTGAGCGTGCTGGGGGGTGTGGCGATGATGAAACGGATGGGGCGGCTGGATGATTGACCTTGCCCTGCGATTGCTTGGCCTGCCGCTGGCGGTCTTTGCGACCACGGCCACCGTGCTGGCCTGCGTCACCACGCTGCTTGCCACGCGCCAGCGCCGCTTGCGCCTGTCAGGTGTGATGTCAGGTACCGCCGCCGCCCCGCCTGCCGGATTTTCGGCACGATTTCCCCGTTTGTGGCAACAGGTCATCCGGCTGACCGACCGGCTTGACATCCTGCGCGGCGAAGACCCCGAACGTGTCGCGGCGCTGCTCGCCTCGGCGGGATATCCCGACCGCGAATGGCGGATCGTCTATGCCTTTGCCAAAACCTTTCCGCTGGCTGCGGGTAGCCTGCTGACCGGTCTGTGGCTGGCCATAGCCATCCTTGCCAAACTCGACTGGATTGCCGGCACCTTTGTCATCCTTGCCGCGACGCTGATGTTCATGCGCCTGCCCGACATTTGGCTTGGTGCGGCCCGCAAGCGGCGCAACCGCGCGATCCGCCGTGCCATTCCGGGCATGCTGGAACTTCTTGCCATCGCGTGCGAGGCGGGCATGGCGCCCGGCCCCGCGCTGCGGCGCATCGCGGCGGAACTGGCCCCCACCTGCCCCGATCTTGCCATCGAGATCGACAGGCTTCTGGCCGAACTTTCGCTCATGACCGACCGCGCGGAAGCCTATGACCGGCTTGCACGCCGCATCGACCTGCCCGAGGTGGGCACTTTCGCGCAGGCCATGGCGCAGGCCGAGCGCTTCGGCACGCCCTTTGCCGCAGCACTTCGCGCCATGATGGAGGAATTGCGCACCCATGCCCTGCTGCGGATCGAGGAAAAGGCCGGACGCGTGCCCGTTCTGATGGCGGTGCCCCTGATCGCCTTCATCATGCCCGCGCTGTTCGTCATCATCGCGGGTCCGGCGGCGCTGGGCATGGCAGACGCGCTTGTGAACGGAGGTTTGGCGCAATGATCCGCTTTCTGCGGCGCGAAGACGGGCTGGTCACGCTGGAATTCGCGCTGGTCGCGCCGCTGCTGGCCGTGCTTTTGGCGGGCATGCTGTCCTTTGGCTGGATCTACGGCATTTCCTCGAGCCTTCAGCGGCTGTCGGCCGATGCGGCCCGCGCCTCGCTGGTGGGGGCCAACCAAAGCGAACGCCTTGCCCTGGCCGCTGCGGCGGTGTCGACGGGTGTGGCATCCTTTCCGCTGGTCAGGCCCGCCAAGCTGACGGCACAGGTCGCAGCCGTCACCGCGCCCATGGCAGGCGTGAGGGTGACGCTGACCTATGACATGACCGGATCGCAGGTGTCCGGCATGACGCGCCTGTGGGGCTGGACCGGAACGAGCATCACGCGGGGGGCCTATGTCGCGTGGTAGTCGCTTTCTTGCGGCGCAGGATGGCGCGATCGGCCTGATCCTCGGGCTTGGCCTTGTCGCGGTTATGGTGGTGGCCGCGCTGGCCATCGACCTTGGCACGGCACAGGCGGAAAAACGCAGGTTGCAGGATCTGGCCGACCTTGCCGCCCTGTCGGCCGCGTCCGATCCGGCCAATGCCCGCAGCAAGGCCCTTGCCACGCTGGCGGGCAATGCCGGACGTCGCGTCACGCTGGAATCCCTCGGTCAAGCGGCCTATGTGGCCGACACGGCGCTGCGCCCCGCACAAAGGCTTTCGGCGGTGCCAGCCGGATCGACCGGCAACGCGGTTTCCGTCACCCTCGCCTCGACGACGATGACCCCCTTTGCCGCCATATTGACCAAAGAGCGCGCGCCTGCCGTCAGGGCCACGGCCACGGCCGCGCGGCTGGGTCTGACGTCGTTTCGGCTTGGCTCGGGCCTGCTGACACTGGACCAAGGCGTGCTGAACCGGGTGATGGGCGCGGCACTGGGCACCAGCGTCACGGTCTCGGCGCTGGATTACCAGACGCTTGCGACCTTTGATCTGACCATGGCCGAGTTTCTGGACGCCGTCTCGCTGCGCGCGGGCGCGTCCAGCGGTTATGCCGATACCCTGCGCGCCACCGTCGCGATGACGGTGGTGATCGGTGCCCTGCGCGACGTGGCGGCCACACGCAACACGCGGGCTGCGGATGCCCTGGGGCGGCTGCTGCTGGTTTCGGGGTCGCGCAGCATCGCCCTGTCACGGCTGGTCACCCCGCCCGCGACCGGCGGCGATCTGGTGGTGGGTGACATGGCCGGTCTGGTCAACCTGTCGGCGCTTGATCTGCTGCGTGCTTCGGCAGACGTGCTGAACGCCAATCGCGTGATCGATCTTCCGGGTCTGGCGCTGAACATTCCCGGCGTCATGGCTGCCGATGCCAAGCTTTGGGTCGGAGAACGGGCGCAATCTTCGGGCTGGGTCACGCTGGGGCCGACGGGCGTGACGGTCGCCACGGCGCAGACGCGGGCGTGGCTGCGCGTGCAAATCGCGCCAAGCGTTATCACGGGCCTTGGCCCCTCGGTGAGTGTGCTGAAGGTCACGGTTCCGGTCTATCTTGAAACCGCAGCCGCCGTCGTGCGCTTGACCGTGCTTGACTGCCGCGCCAAGGGCACTGCGGCGACGATGGTAAGTTTTGCACCGTCTTTTTCCGGCGATCTTGGCGGCTCGAACCTTGCCCGCGCCTTTATCGGCAGCTTTCCCGGTGCCGACGCAGGCCTTGCCGCGCCCTTCGATCCTGCCCTGTTGTCCTATGCGCCGCTGGTCGACGCCCGCCTGGCGCTGAACCTGGGGCTGACCACCGTGACCGTTCCGCTTGTCACGTTCGAGGGCAAATCGGCTACCGCCATCGGCCGGCCCACCGTGAGCGCAATCGCCTTTGGCGGAAATGTCGCCCTGCCTGCCCTGCGCAGCTTCGGGCAGACAGGGCTTGCGACGACGCTTGCCGCGGCAGTGCTGTCGCCCGCGACGCTGAGCCTGCGGACCAGCCCCGCCAGCCTGACCGGCATCGTGCTTTTGCCGGTGCTGACGCTGATTTCGTCCACCCAGACGGCGCTGGCATCCGCCCTGCCACCCGCCGTGGCCCCGCTTGTCGACGCATCGCTGACCGCGCTTGCCAACCGGCTTGGCCTTGGGCTGGGCAAGGCCGACCTGCAGCTCGACGCCGTGCAATGCCGTGTCCAGATCGTGCGCTGAAGCTTGCCCCCACGTAAGGCGGAACAGCCGCGCTTTGCGCCGAACGTCCGATAGTCTGCAGCGGCCGCGCATGGAAGATGCGCGGCAAACCGGAAGCCCGCCATGCCCCGCCCCGCCCGCACCGCACCGCCGTATCTGTCTGGCCTGACCGGCCTGATCACGGTCTGCACCCTGTCTTTCGGCTGGCCCGACGCGGGTGTCACGGCGTCGCAAACCACCGACTTCCTGTTCTTTCTTGCCTTGGTGGCCACGGTGATGGTCGCCACCGAAGCCGCGCTGAACCGCAGCCTGCTGTTTACCGCCGCAGGATTGCGGCTGCCACGGCGCGGCGCGTTCCGTCGGGGCCGACCGCTGGAAAAGACCTGCGCGACGCTGGCGACATGGGGCGTCGTTGTTGCGGCGGTCTCGCTGGCCGACCTGTACCGCAGCCCGCCTTTCGACACCGCGACGCTGCTGGTCACCGGCCACTGGCCGTGGCTTGTGGCGCTGTCGCTGGTTTACGTGCTGGGCGTCGACGCGCTGATGCACGACCCGGAAGACGCGCTTTATCACGCCGGTCTGTGCCTTGTGACGCGGGGCAGGCAGGGCAATGCTGCACGGCTGCGCGACTATGCGCTTTCCATCGCGATCAAGCTGTTCTTCCTGCCGCTCATGCTGGGCTACGGGTTGGGCGACTGGGTGTACTTCCGCACGGAATGGCAAGCGCCGGCCGATTTCCTTGGTCTGTTCGACAGCCTGTTCCGCTTTATCTTCTTTGCCGATGTCTGCCTTGGAGCCTTGGGCTATGCCCTCGCGCTGCGGGTGCTCAATACCCATGTCCGTCTGGTGGAAACCACGCTGTCGGGATGGCTGGTGTGCCTGCTGTGCTACGCGCCGTTCTGGCAGGTGTTGCAGCGCAACTTTTTTGACTTCGGTGACGATATCACATGGGTCACATTGACCGGACCTTCGGGTCCGTGGGCGGTGCTGTGGGGCAGTGCCATCCTTGGCTGTCTTGTGGTCTATCTGTCGGCAACGCTGTCCTTCGGGCTGAATTTTTCCAACCTCACCGGTCGCAGGATCATTTGCCACGGCCCCTATGCCCTGGTGCGTCATCCGGCCTATCTGGCCAAGAACGCGTCGATGTGGCTGGTGCAGCTGCCGTTTCTGGCCGCCAGCTTGCACGATGCCTTGGCCAACACGCTTGCCCTGCTGGGTGTCGGCGCGATCTACGCCCTGCGCGCATGGCACGAGGAACGCTGCCTGTCGCAAGACCCCGATTACCGAAGCTATCGCCGCTGGCTGCGCCGCCACGGCCTTGCCGCGACCCTGCGCCGCCGCGCGCGATGAAAAGCGGCTTTTCGTCAGTCTGGTGCCCGCGGCCGGACTCGAACCGGCACGGCCTTTCGGCCTAGAGATTTTAAGTCTCCTGTGTCTACCATTCCACCACGCGGGCCAAACGGGGCGGGCGGGAAACGGCCCGCCAAGCTTGCAAGGCGGTCGCTACCAAGCTTTCCCCCGCCAGTAAAGCCCGCCGGTCGAGTCTGCCGCCAAACATCGGCCTTCCGATCCGGGCATCGCAATCGACGGCACGCCCTGCGCCGGAGCGCAAAGGAGCCGTTCACCGACCGCAAAGGTGGCCTGACCTTCGCCCGCGGTGCGATAGGTTTCAGCGCAATGGCCCGCCCCGCAAATGCAGGCAAAAGCCACCCGCTTTGCGTCAGGCGTCCTGGCCCTGCGGTGCAGCGCCCCGCGCCGATGCCGCAGCGCAGCGATTGACAGCGCCAAAGGCGCGGTCCCATATGTTGCCCGACAGTTTCCGGGGGAACGAGGCATGAAGAAAACCTATCCAAACGCCAGCGCAGCGCTGGAGGGGCTGCTGTTTGACGGCATGACCATCGCGTCGGGCGGCTTTGGCCTTTGCGGCATTCCCGAACTGCTTATCGCCGCCATCCGCGACGCCGGAACCAAAGGCCTTACGGTCGCGTCGAACAACGCGGGCGTCGACGGCTTCGGCCTGGGCGTGCTTTTGGCCACCCGTCAGGTCAGGAAGATGATCTCGTCCTACGTGGGCGAAAATGCCGAATTCATGCGCCAATACCTGTCGGGCGAGTTGGAGCTTGAATTCACCCCCCAAGGCACGCTTGCCGAACGCATGCGCGCGGGCGGTGCGGGCATTCCCGGTTTCTATACCCGCACGGGCGTGGGCACCGTGATCGCCGAGGGGAAAGAGCACAAGGATTTCGACGGCAAGACCTATATCCTTGAACGCGCCATCAGCGCCGATCTGTCCATCGTCAAGGCGTGGAAGGCCGACCCGTCGGGCAACCTGATCTTCCGCAAGACCGCCCGCAATTTCAACCCGCCCGCCGCAACCTGCGGGCGCGTTTGCGTCGCCGAAGTCGAGGAAATCGTCCCCCTCGGATCGCTCGACCCCGACACCATCCACCTGCCCGGCATCTATGTGCACCGCATCGTGCAGGGCAGCCACGAAAAGCGCATCGAACAGCGCACCGTCCGCCAAAGAGAGGCCGTATAATGTGGGACCGTAACCAGATGGCCGCCCGCGCGGCGCAGGAACTGCAAGACGGCTGGTACGTCAACCTTGGCATCGGTATCCCGACGCTGGTGGCCAACTACATACCGACAGGAATCGAGGTCACGCTGCAATCGGAAAACGGCATGCTGGGCATGGGGCCGTTTCCGTTCGAGGGTGAAGAAGACCCCGACCTGATCAACGCCGGCAAGCAGACCATCACCGAACTGCCGCAAACCGCGTTTTTCGACAGCGCCCAAAGCTTTGCCATGATCCGCGGCGGCAAGATCGCCATGGCCATCCTTGGCGCGATGGAGGTGGCCGAAAACGGCGATCTGGCGAACTGGATGATCCCCGGCAAGCTGGTCAAGGGCATGGGGGGCGCCATGGACCTCGTCGCAGGCGTGGGCCGCGTGGTGGTGGTCATGGACCACACATCCAAGAACGGCGAGTCGAAGGTGCTCAAATCCTGCACGCTGCCGCTGACCGGCCAAGGCGTGGTCGACCGCATCATCACCAACCTCGGCGTGCTCGATGTCGTGCCCGGTGGCCTGAGACTCGTCGAATTGGCCCAAGGCGTCACCGAGGCAGAGTTGCGTGCGGCGACGGAAGCGACGCTCGTCGCCTGAACGCCTCCCTCCCCCTGCGAGGGGGAGGGCCGGGGTGGGGGTGGGAATATCAACGGGGCTGCGAAACTTGCCGTCCCGCACCTTCAAGGGACCAATGACATGACAGACCACACCATCACCCGCGAACATGGTCCCGCCAAGGGCCGCTATGTCATCCGTCTGGGCGACGACGAAGCCGAACTCACCTATTCCGTCACCACGCCCACCCTGTTCATCGCCGATCACACCGGCGTGCCCGATGCCTTTCGCGGCACCGGTGCAGGCGTTGCGCTTGTCACCCGCATGGTCGCGGACGCCCGCGCCGAAGGCTTCAGGATCATGCCGCTTTGCCCCTTTGTGAATGCCCAGCGCAAGAAGCACCCCGAATGGGCCGACGCCTTTTCGGTCTAGTTCGACGCCGCGATCACGCGGAACACGCAAGGGTCGGTCACCAGTTCCGGCGGGCTGACGCATAACCCCTGCGCCACCTGCCACGCGGCCAGCACCTTTGGCACGTAATCGCGTGTTTCGGCATAGGGCGGCACGCCGCGATTGGCGTCGACCGCGCCTTCGCCCGCGTTATAGGCCGCAAGCACCATCAGGGGGTCGCGGTCGAACCGCTTCATCAGCCAGTCGAGATAGGCCACACCGCCCTTGATGTTCTGCACCGGATCAAGCGCATCTGCCACGCCGAAGCGCTGCGCCGTGGCGGGAATCAACTGCATCAACCCCTGCGCCCCCGCGCGGCTTTCCGCATCGCTTTGGCCCGCGCTTTCGGTGGCGATCACCGCCAGCGCCAGCGCGGGCGACACTTCGGTTCCCACCGTGGCCTTCAGCAACTCTACCCCCCAGTCGTCGGCCAGTTTCTGCATCGCCTGCAAACGCGGCGCGTCTACCGATGCCCCCGCAGGCCCCTTCGTCAGCGCGGCCATGGCAAGCGCAAAGCGCCCGTCCCCCTGATCCAGTCCCGCAGGCACCGTGTCCCAATACCAGCCGTAGCGTGCTGCAGCCGAAGGCAGCGGTCCCAGCGGGCGTTCTGCCGCATCGGGCAAGGGCAAGGCGGGCGTCACATAGGGCGTGGTCGGCAGCGCCGCCAGCAGACGCGCCTGTTCGACCGGATCGATCTGCACGGTGATCCGCTTGCCGGGCAGCGCATCGCCCACCCGCACGCGTTTGAAGGTGAAATCGGCCTTGGCAGCCGCCCCTTCGCCCGCTGCCGCCAGCGGTGCGATGCAGGCCATGCAGACCACGCCGATTCTCGCGCCCCGAAACATCGCTTGCCGCGTCCCCCTGCCTACCCGTCGATTATCGCAAGGAACCGCGCTTTTGACCATCTTTCCCGCCTGAAAGATGGCGACTTCGCCGCAGGTATTAACAAAACACTGAAAAATACATACTTAAGGATGATTAATTTTCCCGAAAGCCACTAAAATTCAACGGATTGCGTATTTTTCCTAAAAAAATGGGCGCGCCGGAAAAAGCCCTGCCAGCCCCAAATTCAGGCCACGATTCGGGGGCTATATATGCCCATGCCGAACGGGATCGGATGGAACAGAGGCCAGACGAAACAGCACCCGCCGGCAGATACGTGAAACCGAAGTAAAACCGTTAACCAGTAAGGAACAACCAAATGCTGAAGCTCAAGAACCTGTTCAAGAAATTCTCCGCCGCTGAAGCTGGCGCCGTGACCGTTGACTGGGTGGTTCTGACCGCCGCTGTCGTGGGTCTGTCGGCTGTCGTCGGCACCACGGTGTCGGGCGCGATCTCGAACAAGGCCAACGCGATCCAGACCTCGATCGGCAACTGATCCGACCCGATGTTCATTGCGGCCCGCAGGTTTCGTGCGGGCCGCGATAACATCAGCCCCCCACCCGGACCCTTTCGCTTTGCAGGCCAGACCCCACCCGTCTGATAGGATTCTATCCGAAAGGTGGCAATTGTGCCCAAATTCCCCGCGAAAGACTGGCCGATACGGCAAAAAGTCCGGTCGCACGAAGAAAGTTTCCTGACGGTTCAGGGGCTTGAGTTAAAAATGGTTAAAATTCTGCGGTTCACCGGGATTGCCCAAGGCCTTCCCAACTGCCGCCACGATTCGAGGGCCTTATCAGCCCACGCCGAACGGTGATCGATCCGGAACAGAGGCCGGAGCGAGATGACCCGGACGGGGCGTAACTCGAAGCAACGTGAAAAGGATGAAGACCATGCTGAAACTCAAGAACCTGTTCAAAGCCTTCTCGAACACCGAATCGGGCGCCGTGACCGTTGACTGGGTGGTTCTGACCGCTGCTGTCGTCGGCCTGTCGGCCGTCGTCGGCAATACCGTGCTGACGGCTGTGAACGCCAAGGGCAACGTGATTTCGAACTCGATCGCCGCGACCAACTGATCCGGCCGGACACCGAGTGACGAATGACCGCGGCCAGGTTGGATGCAACATGGCCGCGATCTTCATTGCAAAGGGTCGGCGTGCCGCCCCGTTCACCCCGTGCCGCGAGGACGACGATGTCGCCACGTCTCATATTTTCAAAACTGCTGCGCCGCGCCCTGCGCGACGAGTCAGGTGCCGTTACCGTCGACTGGGTCGTGCTTACCGCGCTGGTGGTCGGCCTTGCAGGGGCGATGATGAACATCCTGCAAGACCCGATCAACAACGGCGGGCAGGTCATCGCCAACAAGATAGCCGAATCCAACTGAGCCGCCCGCGTTCTCGGGGCGGCCAGGCCAGTAACGGTTCCAGATCGGCCCCGTCGGGCCGGACAGAAGGGTAAGACAGATGCGAGCGATCTTCGGACTTGTGCTTCTTGTCGGCATGGCCCTTGCGGGGTTTGCCGTCTACATGGCGCAAGGCTACATCAACCAGACCGAAAGCGCCCTGAACCAGGAGCGCAGCTTCCGCGAACAGCTGGGCGAGGTGGTTCCGGTCTATGTCGTCAACAAGTCGCTCGCCTTTGGCGCTGCGGTGACCAAGGATGACGTGCAGACGATTTATTGGCAGAAAGCCGCCCTGCCCGAAGGCACCTTCGGGACCGAAGAGGCGCTGTTTCCGCCGGACACCGACAAACCGCGCTATGTGCTGCGCCCGATGGAACAGTACGAACCGATCCTTGCGCTGAAAGTCACCAAGCCGGGCGAACCTGCGGGCCTTGTCGGGTCGCTGCGCCGTGGCATGCGCGCCTTTGCGGTGCGCGTCGATGTCTCGTCGGGCGTATCGGGTTTCGTCTATCCGGGCAACGCGGTCGACATCTACTGGACCGGCAGCACCCCCGATGGCGATGTCACCCGCCTGATCGAAACCAACGTCTCGATCATCGCGGTCGACCAGTCCGCTTCGGGCGATGCATCGGGCGGGGCCATCGTGGCCCAGACAGTGACTGTCGCCGTGACGCCCGAACAGGTGGCCCGTCTGGCACAGGCACAAGCAACCGGCCGTCTTGCGCTGTCGCTTGTCGGGGTGAACGACGACAGCGTCACCGCCACCGTCGAAGCCGACTCGACATCGCTGCTGGGTGCGGCTGCCCCCGAACAGGTCGTCACGGCCGCCCCCGCCGAACAGGTGTGCACCATCAAGACGCGCAAGGGCGCCGAGGTGCTGGAAATTCCGATCCCCTGCACGAACTGACCCCTGCGACGCAGGCAAAGCGGCGGGCGGCCCCATCCGGGCTGCCCGTGTCTGCTTGTGGAAAAGACGGGTCATTTTGCACGAAAGATGGTGAACATGTCACTTATCCACATCATCAACACCCGCCAAGGTTTTGATTCTTGCAATAAATGCCGCTCTAGGGCATTTTGACGGCAATATCGGGCAGCCAAGACCCGGGATCGGTGATCGAAAGGGCAGGTCACGTTATGCGTATCGGAATGCTGAACACGGCGGCCGTGCTGGGCCTTGCGCTCGCATGGGCGGCACCCATGCCCGCCGTTGCCGAAACGCTGCGTGTGCTGTCGGGCAGCGCATCCGAGCCGCTGTCGGTGCCGATGAACCGCGCCGTGGTGGTCGAAAGCGATACGCCCTTTGCCGAACTTTCCATCGCCAACCCGGGCATCGCAGACATCTCGACCCTGTCGGACAAGTCGATCTACGTCTTGGGCAAGACGCCGGGCCGCACCACGCTGACGCTGCTTGCCGCAGACGGCAAGTTGATCACCAACGTCGAAGTGCGCGTCACCCCCGACATCGGTGAATTCAAGGAACGGCTCAAGCAAATCCTGCCGGGCGAGAATATCGAGGTGCGCACTGCCAATGACGGCATCGTGCTGTCGGGCACCGTCTCGTCTACTGCAAAGCTCGACCGTGCCATGGAACTGGCCAGCCGCTATGCCCCCGACCGTGTCTCGAACCTGATGACCGTGGGCGGCACGCAGCAGGTGATGCTCAAGGTCCGTTTCGCGGAAATGCAGCGGTCGGTATCCAAGAACCTGTCTTCGTCGCTGGCCATCGCGGGTAACCGCATCGGCGGCGAAACCGGCACCTATCTGGAAAACAGCAACGGGATCGGCGGAACAAAGACGCTGCAAGCGGGCACCGCAGGCGGTTTGTCCATCGGCGCAGGCGTCGGCTCGCTCGAATTCGAAGTGCTGCTGGAAGCCCTTGAATCCAAGGGTGTCGTCCGCACCCTTGCCGAACCCAACCTGACCGCGCTGTCGGGACAGCAAGCGTCGTTCCTTGCGGGGGGGGAATACCCCGTGCCGGTGGCCGACGATAAGGGGGTCAAGGTCGAGTACAAACCCTTTGGCGTCGAACTGACCTTCATTCCCACCGTCCTGGACGGTGATCTGATGAACCTGCAACTCGCCGCTACCGTGTCGTCCATCGATAGCACCGTGACGCAGGAAGCCGCAGGCATTACGCTGAACGCCTTCAAGACGCGCAAGACCTCGACCACCGTGGAAATGCGCGACGGTGAAAGCTTTGCCATCGCGGGGCTGCTGCAAGACGACTTCCGCGACAATTCCAGCGCGATTCCGTGGCTGGGCGACGTGCCGGTGCTGGGTGCGCTGTTCCGGTCGGCCTCGTATCAGCGCAACCAGTCCGAACTGGTCATCATCATCACGCCGCATCTTGTTACCCCCACGCGGGGCGAAGCGCTGGCACTGCCCACCGACCGTATCCGCATTCCGACCGAGGGCGAGTTGTTCCTGTTCGGCAAGGTCGCCGGCAAAGGTGCGGCAGGCGAAGTCGCGCGGCAGGATTTCAGCGGCTCTTACGGCTACACGATGGAGTGAGACGGATCATGAAACGCGCCGCCCCGATCGTTCTGCTTTGCGCTGCCCTGTCGATGTCGGCCTGTGGCGATGCCGGAACCCGCGTCGCGGGTTCGGAAATCGACGAAGGCGGCTTTGGCAACGCCACGCTCAACAACACATTGGTGCAAACCGGCCAGCGCGATGCCACCTATGCGCTTGGCACCCGCTTTGCCGCCGAAGTGCCCACCACCATTACCTTTCCGTTCAATTCGGCCCAGATCACCCCCGAGGCGCAGCAAACCCTGTTGCGTCAGGCCGACTGGATCCGCCAATTCCCCGAACTGCGCTTCTCGGTCTATGGTCACACCGATGCCGTCGGTTCGGATGCCTATAACAAGGCGCTTGGCAAACGGCGCGCGCAGGCCGTGGTCAACTTCTTTGCCAGCCAAGGCATTTCGGCCAGCCGCTTGCAGGCGCTGGTTTCGTATGGCGAGACGCGTCCCGTGATCGCCACCCCCGGTCCGGAACAGCAAAACCGCCGCACTGTCACCGAAGTTGCGGGTTTCGTCAAAAACCATCCCGCCACGCTGAACGGCAAATACGCCGAAGTGATCTTCCGCTCTTACATCGGCTCGGCCACTTCGGAAGCGGGCACGCCCGTCAGCGGTAGCGGTACTGCCCCTGCTGCCACCGCGGGCGGTGGGGCCGACGCGGCCGCAGCAGCCCCCACCCAATGATGCAAGGCAAGCGGCCCAAAGGTATGGGCCGCGATTGTGGGCGCAGGGAAAACCATTCCGGCCCCTAGCGCTGCAAACCCCAGTAAAACCAAACAATCACGATCTTTTAGCCCAAGAATCGCCACCATTCCCCCCCAGCTTGTCCGGTGATGGAACAGCTGCGCGGGCTTGATGCCGCGCCGGAGTCCGGGCTGCGGCGAATCATGCCGTTGTCCTGCTCCGCAAGATCGAAGGACAAAGGCGATGAGCACGGCAGTCAACCTGCAGCCGGAACCGGCAGAAATCGTGGCCTGCACCATTTCGCGGGATGTGCAGAATTTCGACCTGTTGATCGACGATATGGAGCACGAGCTTGGCGAAAGCTGGGGCGACCTGTCGTTCGACGAGGCCCGCGAATACCTGTCGCAACCCGACGCAGCCGCGCTCGAGTTCGTTGCTATCGCCGTCGATGCCGAAGACGAAGGCGATTTGACGCGCATCACCGATATCATCCGTTCGGCCAAGGAAAGGCTGGTCAAGGTCATCCTGATTGCCGACCAGATCAGTCCGGCGGGCCTGCACCAGCTTTTGCGCCTTGGGGCAGATGATTTCGTGCCCTATCCGCTGCCCGACGGCGCGTTGAAAGACGCGATCGAACGGGTGCGCAAGCCCGCGCCCCTTGCAGCCCCCGCCGCAGCCCCCGCGACCGTCACCCACCTGCACGCCGTGCCGCCGCCTGCGCCGGTCATACCCGCCGAACCCGCCGTCCAGGCCCCCAGCTTCAAGGCCAAGGGCGACCGTAACGGCGTGGTGCTGCCGGTCCATGGCCTTGCCGGTGGTTCGGGGGCGTCGACCTTCGCTGTCAACCTTGCCTGGGAGCTTGCCACCGTCACCAAGACCGACGCGCCCCGCGTCTGCCTGCTGGATTTCGATTTCCAGTATGGGTCGGTCGCGACCTACCTTGACCTGCCGCGCAAGGAAGCGGTGTTCGAGCTGCTGTCCGACACGGGTGCCGCCGATAGCGATACCTTCCTTGGCGCGATGCTGACCTATAACGAAAAGCTGCATGTGCTGACCGCGCCCGCCGATATGCTGCCGCTCGACATCGTGCATCCCGAAGACATCGCCCGCATCATCGGCATGGCGCAGACCAATTTCGATTTCGTCGTCATCGATATGCCCAAGACCATCGTGGCATGGACCGAAACCGTGTTGACCCACGCGCATGTCTATTTTGCCACCATGGACCTTGACCTGCGTTCGGCCCAGAACGTGCTGCGCCTTGTGCGGGCGCTGAAGGCCGAAACGCTGCCGCATGAAAAGCTGCGCTACGTGCTGAACCGCGCACCGAAATTCACCGACCTGTCGGGCAAATCCCGCGTCAAGCGCATGGCCGAAAGCCTGGACATCAAGCTTGAGGTGCAAATCCCCGATGGTGGCCCGCAGGTGACCCAAGCCAACGACCACGGCCAGCCGCTGGCCGAAATGGCTGCCAAGAACCCGCTTCGCCGCGACATCCAGAAAATCGCCAAATCGATCTACGACCTGAACAAGGCCGTGGAATCGGGCAAGAAATGACCCATCGGCCCGGGGGGGCCTGACCCATGTTCTCGCGTTTCAAGAAAGCAGACGGCAGCGACATCAAACCCGCCGCCACACCCGCCGCCGCCGCCCCGCGCGCGGTCAGCCCTGCCCCGCAGGCGGCACCTGCCGCAGCTTTGCGTCCGACGCTTGCATCGCGCCCTGTCGTGGCCCAGCCTTCCGCCGAAGCCGTTGCCGCCGACAAAGAGAAGAAGCGCAAGGACCGGCTGATGGAGCTGAAGGTCGAGCTTCACAAGAAGCTTCTGGAAAGCCTCAACCTCGCCGCGCTGGAACACGCGACCGAAGCCAACCTGAAATCGGAAATCGCGGACATCGCCTCGGAGGCGCTGACCGAAATGTCGGTGGCGCTGAACAAGGAAGACCGCGCCACCCTGAACCAGGAACTGTATGACGAGGTGATGGGCCTTGGCCCGCTGGAACCGCTGCTAAAAGACGACAGCGTGTCAGACATCCTCGTGAACGGGCCGCACCGCATTTTTGTGGAACGTGGCGGCAAGCTGACGCTGACCGACATTACCTTCAAGGACGAACGCCACCTGTTGCGGATCATCGACAAGATCGTTTCTGCAGTGGGTCGCCGCGTCGACGAATCCAACCCCTATTGCGACGCCCGCCTTGCCGACGGGTCGCGCTTCAACTGCATGGTCCCGCCGGTTGCGGTGGACGGCTCGCTGGTGTCGATCCGGAAGTTCAAGAAAGAGAAACTGGCGATCTCGGATCTTGTCCGCTTCGGGGCCTTTACCGAAGAAATGGCCGCCTATCTGCAAGCCGCCGTGTCCTGCCGCCTGAACGTCATCGTCTCAGGCGGCACGGGTTCGGGGAAAACCACCACGCTTAACGCGCTGTCGTCGTTCATCGACAACACCGAACGCGTGCTGACGATCGAGGACACCGCCGAACTCCAGCTTCAGCAGGTCCATGTGGGCCGCATGGAAAGCCGCCCCGCCAACGTCGAAGGCAAGGGCGCGGTGACGCAGCGCGACTGTCTGCGCAACGCCCTGCGGATGCGCCCCGACCGGATCATCGTAGGCGAAACCCGCGGCGAGGAAGTCATCGACATGTTGCAGGCCATGAACACCGGCCATGACGGGTCGATGACCACGATCCACGCCAACAGCGCCCGCGACGGCATCTCGCGCCTTGAAAACATGGTTGCCATGGCAGGCATCGAAATGCCGCTGAAGGCCGTGCGCAGCCAGATCGCATCGGCCGTCAACCTGATCGTGCAGGCGAGCCGCCTGCAAGACGGGTCGCGCCGCATGGTCAGCATCACCGAAATCACCGGCATGGAAGGCGAGGTGATCTCGATGCAGGAAATCTTCCGCTTCGAACGGCTTGGCGTCGAACCCAACGGCAAGATCATCGGGCGCTTCAATGCAACCGGCGTTCGCTCGCACTACTCGGACCGTTTCCGCCAGTGGGGTTACGACCTGCCCGCCTCGATCTACGAACCCATCGTGTGAGTTGACCATGCAAATCAGTGCAGCCCCCCTTATCTACATCCTGATCTTCGTCGCGGTCGTCGTGCTGGTCGAAGGGCTGTATCTGACAGTCTTCGGCAAATCGATCAGCCTGAACAACCGCGTCAGCCGCCGACTTGCGCTTCTGGAAAAGAACCAGAACCGCGAACTGGTGCTGGAACAGCTCCGCAAGGAAATGACCCAGCATATGAACGCGCGCGGCATCCCGCTGTACGCGATGCTGGCATCCAAGGCGCAAAAGGCCAATATCGCCTTTACCCCGCAGCAACTGGTGGGGATCATGGGCCTTGTGTCGGTCATGGCGCTGGTGGCGATGACCTTCACCACCCAAGCCGCCTTTGGCGTGCGGCTGCTTTTGTCGGTGGGTATCGGCGTGGGTGGCGTATATTTCTGGGTCAACAAGAAGGCCAAGAAACGTATGTCGATGCTGGAAGAACAGCTTCCCGATGCCGTCGAACTGATGGTGCGGTCGCTGCGCGTCGGGCATCCGTTTTCGTCGGCCATCGGCATCGTGGCCAAAGAGGTCTCTGACCCCCTTGGCACCGAATTCGGCGTGATCGCGGACGAGGCCGCCTATGGCCGCGACGTGGCCGAAAGCCTGCGCGCCTTTGCCAAGCGTATGGACAACCAGGATATCCATTTTCTTGCCGTCGCCGTGTCGATCCAGCAGCAATCGGGGGGCAACCTTGCCGAAATCCTGGACGGTCTGGCCAAGGTGATCCGCTCGCGGTTCAAACTGTTCCGCCGCGTCAAGGCGATCACTGCCGAGGCGAAGTTCTCGGGGCTGTTCCTGTCGGGCTTTCCCTTGGGCGTTCTGGCCTGCATCCAGATCTTCAAGCCCGACTTCTACGACAATGTCATCGATACAGAATACTTCGTGCCCGCAGCCCTGTTTGTCGGCGTTCTTTTGACCATCAACGTCCTGTTCATGCGGATGATGGTCAACATCAAGGTGTAAAGGCTGCCCCCCATGTCCCTGTTCTCTGCGCTTTCGACCAGTCTGACCGACAGCTTCGGCCCCCTTGGCCCGCTGATGGCGGTGGGTGGGCTTGGCTTCGTGCTGATCGTGCTGACGCTGCCCTATATGCTGCGCAAACCCGAAGACCCGTTCAAGAAGCTGAAGGCCGCCAAGCCCGCAGCACCCCGCCGCGTGGCCAAAAGCTCCGATGCGCTGCGCAGGGGTGGCAACATCAACGCCGACAAGCTGGAACGCTTCGCGCATTTCCTCGAACCGCAAGACCAGCAGCAGATGTCCGCCGCGCGGCAAAAGATGATGCGCGCGGGCTATCGTTCGAAGAACTCTGTCCGCATTTTCCACGCCTGGCAATTCGTGCTGGGCATCGGGGCGCTGATCGTCGGTTGCAGCTATACCTACCTGCTTAGCCAGATCGGGCCGATCGATATGAAAAGCATGGTGCTTTATACGATCATTCCCGCCGCCGCAGGCTATTACATGCCCGCCTATTGGGTCGCCCGCCGCCTGCAAACCCGCCAGCAGGAAATCGTCGAAGGCTTTCCCGACGCGCTTGACATGATGCTTGTCTGTGTCGAGGCGGGGCAGTCGCTTGACCAGTCGATCAGCCGCGTGGCCAAGGAAATGGGCAATGCCTATTCCGCCCTTGCCGAAGAATTCGAGATCGTCGCGCAGGAAACCCGCGCGGGCAAGGAACGCGTGGTGGTGCTGCGCGACATGGCCGACCGTGTGGGACTGTCCGACATCACCTCTTTCGTCACGACGATGATCCAGTCCGCCACCTTTGGCACCTCGATTGCCGATGCGCTGCGCGTCTATTCTGCCGAAATGCGGGATAAACGCGTGATGCGGGCCGAAGAAAAGGCAAACACCTTGCCCACGAAACTGACCCTCGGCACTATGATGTTCACGGTGCCGCCGCTGCTGGTGATTTTGATCGGTCCCTCGCTCTACGGCATCGCCCACTCGTTCTAAGGTGCTGCCAGCGTGCGACCGTTTCTTGCCAGCCTTGCGCTGACACTCGCCCTCGCCGCCTGTTCCGCAGGCGGCTTTGGCACATCGGGCGACGCGCCCGGTTTCGCGCCCGGCGTCGATACCCGCCGCAGCGGCGAAGACGGCCTGACCGTCGGCCACCGCCTGATGGCATCGGGCGAATACGAACTGGCCCTGCGTGCCTATTACCGTGCCGCAGCCTCGCAGGGGATGAACGTCGACATCCTGTCAGCGCTCGGCTCGGCAAACCTCAAGCTCGGCCGCCTTGGTCAGGCCGAACAATTGCTGCGCCGCGCCACCCTCGAAGACCCCACCTTTGTGCCCGCGCTGAACAACCTGGGCGTCGTGCTGATGGAAAAGGGGCAGTCCGGCGAAGCGCGCGGGGTGTTCAAACAGGCCTATGCTCTCGACAGTGGCGATTCAGACTCGATCCGCGAAAATCTGCGGCTGGCTATCGCGCAAAGCGAATCCGCGCTTTATGATGCACCCAACGAAAACCCCGCCTATACACTCGTGCGGCGCGGTCAGGGCCGATATGTCCTGCTGTCGCAGCTTTAGGTCAGGACGGGATGCGAGCAGTAAAGGGACGTCGCCGATGCGCCAACCTGTCCTAGCGGCCCTGTGCCTGACCGGCACGGTTCTTGTGTCGGCCTGCCAACCTTCGGCCGATACCGCGTCGAAGCGGGCGCTGGCCAGCATCGACGCGGTCGATCAGGCCAACCTGTCCAACATCATGCTTACCATGGGCGACCCTGCCGAGGCCGTGGCCTTTTTCACCAAGGAATCGGCGGCAAAGCCCGATGATCCCGACCTTAAACGCGGGCTGGCCAAATCGCTGATCCGCGCCGGAAAACCCGCCGATGCCGCCCGCGTGATGACCGAAGTGACCACCACGCCCGCCGCCACATCCGAAGACCGCGTCACGCTGGCCGATGCGCTGATCCGCACCAACGACTGGACCCGCGCCAAGGCCGAGCTTGACCAGATTCCGCCCACCTATGAAACCTATGACCGTTACCGGCTCGAGGCGATGGTGGCCGACAGCCGCAAGGACTGGAAAAAGGCCGACAGTTTTTACGAAGTGGCGTCGGGTCTGACCACCAAACCCGCGGGCGTTCTGAACAACTGGGGTTTCTCGAAACTCGCGCGCAAGGATTACGCCGGTGCCGAACGCCTGTTCGTCGAGGCGTTGACCTTCGACAGCAGCCTGTTCACCGCCAAGAACAACCTTGTCCTCGCCCGCGGTGCCCAGCGCGAATACGACATGCCGGTCATCGCCATGACCCAGACGGAACGCGCCGAACTTCTGTACACCCTTGCGCTTACCGCGATCAAACAGGGCGACGTGACGGTGGGCAAGGGGCTGTTGCAGGACGCCATCGAAACCCATCCGCAGTATTTCGAGGCTGCCGAGCGCAGCCTGCAAGCCTTGGGAGGCTGAGCCATGACCCCCGACAGCCTGCCCCCGATCTGGACCGCGCTGTGGTTTCTGATCCCGATCCTGCCCGTCTGTCTTTGGGTCGCATGGTCTGACCTGAAATTCATGAAAATCCCCAACAAAGCCGTGCTGACCCTTGCCACCGCCTATCTGGTGATCGGCCCCGTCGCCCTGCCCTTGCCGCTGTACCTGTGGGGCTGGGCGCTGGGTGCGGTGGTGCTGGTGGCAGGCTTCATCGCCACTTCGGCGGGCTTTGTCGGGGCCGGCGACAGCAAATTCGCCGCAGCAATGGCACCCTTTTTTGCGGGTGGCGACCTGCGGCTGATCCTTGCGCTTTTTGCCGGTTGCGTGCTTGCAGCCTTTGCCACCCACCGACTGTTCCGCGCCCTGCCCGCCTTTCGCGGTGCGACGGCCGATTGGGAAAGCTGGACGAACAAGGATTTCCCGATGGGCCTTGCGCTGACGGGGACGATTTCTTTCTACTTTCTGGCGGCTCTCCTTTTCTCTGCCTGAATTTTTGCACGATCCGGCTGTAGGTCTGGCCCCCAGATCGCCCCAACCGGACGCCGCAGATGAACGTTTCCGCCCCCCCGCCTGCCCCAGTGACCCCTGCCGTGCAGGCCCCGCCGGTGCCGCGCACCTTGGCCGAAACCGGCATCGCGCCCGTGATGCTGCGCGACATCCTGCTCAAGACCATGTTCCGCATGAACCTTGAACATGTCTCTGACCTTGCCCGTATCTGCTGTCTTCCGGCACCGCTTGTGCAAGAGCTGATCGATACCGCCCGCGGCCAGAAGCTGCTTGAAGCAACGGGCACGCTGCACGCCACTTCTTCGGCGGAAATGGGTTATCAGCTGACCGACAACGGCAAGTCGCGCGCGCTGGATGCGCTTGCACAATCCGAATATTACGGTGCCGTTCCAGTGCCTCTGACGGCCTATAAGGAACAGGTAAAGCGACAATCCATCCGCAACATCACCCTGACACGGGCCGAGCTTTTGCGCGGGATGGGCCACCTGATCCTGCCGCCCGGACTGATCGACAACCTTGGCCCCGCCGTCACCTCGGGCCGCTCGATCCTGATGTATGGCCCCCCCGGCAACGGCAAATCGTCGATCTCGAACGGCATCCGCGATGCGCTTGGCGACCGTATCCACGTGCCCCGCGCCATCGAGTATTCGGGACAGGTCATCACGGTCTACGACCCCATCGTCCATTCCGCCGCGTCGGACAGTGGCGATGACCCGACAGCCCTGCGCCGCGCGTCGAACCGCTTTGATTCGCGCTATGTGCTTTGCGACCGGCCCACCGTCATCACGGGCGGCGAATTGACGCTCGACATGCTCGACCTGAAATACAACCCCACCGCCCGCACCTACACCGCGCCTTTGCAACTGAAAGCCACGGGCGGCATCTTCATCGTCGACGACCTCGGGCGTCAATCCGAACCGCCGCAGAAACTGGTCAACCGCTGGATCGTGCCCTTGGAGGAATCGCGCGATATCCTTGCCTTGCAATCGGGCGAGAAGTTCACCGTGCCCTTCGACACGCTGGTGATCTTTTCCACCAACTTCCATCCCAACGAAATCTTCGACGGCGCGGCCCTGCGGCGGATTTTCTTCAAGATCAAGATCGACGGTCCCGATCAGGAGAATTTCCTGAAAATCTTTGCCCTCGTCGCGCGCAAGAAAAAGATGCCGCTCGACGAGGCAACGCTCGTGCATCTGCTCAAGGTGAAATACCCCACCATCGGCAACACCTACGCCAATTACCAGCCGACCTATCTGATCGACCAGATGATCGCGATCTGCGACTTCGAGGGCATCCCCTACCAGATGACCCCCGCGCTGATCGACCGCGCATGGGCGAACATGTTCGTGCGCGACGAAGCCATTGCGAAATAGCCAGCCCGATTCCCCTGTGGCGCTTTGGTCCAGTGCTTTGACCGGCGCGGCAACGTCGCGGGTCAAGGCGTAGAACGGGCGGCGTTGCCCAATCGCTGCGATTGTTAACATAATTTCTTGAAATCGTTACATAAATTTCGTGGCATTTCTGCCGCAGACCGAAAAAGCGCGGCGCATTGCCCACTTCGTTACGCAGACGTCACACAAGGCTGGGATAGCGGGCGAAACCGCGCTGAGGGAGCCCGGTTGCACTTGCGTAAGGCCAAATCATGAAAAAATATCTGCTCGTCACCACCCTGCTTGCTGCCACCACCGGCGCTGCCCACGCCGACGTTTCCGTGTCCGGCGATGCCCGCATGGGCATCAGCAGCTGGGATTCGGACGCGAAGAACTTCTTCGATGCAGGGGGCAACAGCACGCTCGGATTTTCGAGCCGCGCGCGCGTCCGCTTTAGCCTGTCGAGCGAGACTGACAGCGGCATCAAGCTGGGCGCACAGTTCCGCGCCGGCGATGCAAGCAAGGCGGCCAGCGGCGGCGCGCCTGCGGATGCCGATATGAAAGGCACCGTCTTTATCGACGTGCCCGAGTTTGGCAAACTGACCATGGGCGATGCCGAAGGTGCCGCACAGGCGGCGGTCGTCCAGTTCAGCCCGATCGGCTATGACGAACTGGCCAAGTTGCAGGAATTCACCTTTCTGACCGGCGGCGATACCAGCAAGGGCAACGATGTGCTCTACACCTATACCAAGGACGCGCTGGCCGTCAGCCTGTCGATGGGCAACCCCGGCGCGCCGGAAGGCGATAGCTCGACCGAAACGTCAGACGACGCCGCTGTCGGCGTGGCCTACACGACCGAGTTCTGGAAGGTTGCCGCCGGTTTCGAAGACAACGGCGAACGCTCGCAAAGCATCATCAGCGGCAGCTTCGGCAACGGTCAGGCCGAAGTGAAGGCGGCTTACGGCGTCACCAACGACGATCTGTCGCAATATGTGATCGCCGGGTCTTACATCATCGGCCACACCACGCTGAACGCGTTTTACCGCGAAGATGAAATCCGCAAGAAGAACGCCGCAGGCGTCGAGGTCACCCCGCAGACCGCTTACGGCGTCGGCGCGACCTATGATCTGGGCAGCGGTCTGGCCGTTCTGGCCGGCTATTCGCACGAAAAGACGCTGGGCAAAGGGCTGTACAGCCTTGGCCTGACGATGGCGTTCTGATCCGCAACACCCCTGAGCTAACGCGGCTTCGCAAGATGCGGAGCCGCGCCAGAACAATCCAACCGGAGCATCCTTATGTCTTTCATCCGTCTGGCCGCCCTGTCGGTGGCCGCCGTCACCGCCCTGTCGGCTGTCGCGCAAGCGCGTGACCAGGTCCAGGTTTCTGGCTCGTCCACCGTGCTGCCCTATGCGACCATCGTGGCCGAAGCTTTTGGCGAGAATTTCTCGTTCCCTACCCCCGTCGTCGAAGGCGGCGGCACCTCGGCCGGTATCAAGAAATTCTGCGATGGCGTGGGCGAGAACACCCCCGACATCGCCTCGGCCTCGCGCAAGATCAAGGCGTCGGAACTGGCCCGCTGCAAATCGAACGGCGTCACCGATGTGGAAGAAGTCCGCATCGGCTATGACGGCGTGGTCTTTGCGTCCGACATCAACGGTCCGGCCTTCGAATTCACCGCGTCGGACTGGTACAATGCCGTCGCGGCCGAAGTCGTGATCAACGGCCAGCTTGTGCCGAATCCCTTTACCAAGTGGTCCGAGATCGACCCGAACCTGCCCGATCAGGAAATCCTTGCCTTCATCCCCGGCACCAAGCACGGCACGCGCGAAGTGTTCGACGTGAACGTGATCGAAACCGGCTGCAAGACCTTTAAGGCCGACAAGGTTGCCGCGCGCCGCGTCAACGGTGACAAGGACAAGACCAAGGCGATCTGCATCACCCCGCGCACCGACGGCCGTGTGGTCGAGATCGACGGCGACTATACCGAAACCCTTGCCCGTCTGAAGACGAACAAGCAGGCGGTTGGCGTGTTCGGTCTGGCGTTTTACGAAAACAACACCGACAAGCTGCGCGTCGCCAACTTCATGCGCGTTACCCCGTCGCGTGAGACCGTGGCTTCGGGCAAGTACAAAATCTCGCGTCCGTTGTTCCTTTATGTCAAGAAACAGCATGTCGGCGTCATTCCCGGCCTGAAGGAATTCACCGAATTCTTCGTGTCGGACGATATGGCAGCTGCCGGTGGCCCGCTGGAAACCTATGGTCTGGTGCCCGATCCGCAACTGGCCAAGACCCAGAAGAAGGTGAGCGCCGATCTGGGAAGCTGATCTTTCCTGACGGTTCGATACAACGGGAAACTCCGGGCCATGGGTCCGGAGTTTTCATGTCATCAGACGGTATCGAAGCGGAATGTCATCTTATGCGCGTAGGTTTGGCGCGGGTCGAGCCGCGCTGAGGGGAAATGCAGGTGGTTGGGCGTGCAGGGGAAGGTTTGCGTCTCGAATGTCAGCCCTGCAAAGCGGCCGTAGGGGGCACCGCCCTTGCCCGGCAGCGGCTGGCGCATCTGGCCGCAGGTATAGACCTGCACGCCGGGCTGGTTGCAGCGCAGCGTCATGCGCCGCCCCGAGGCGGGGTCGGTCAGGCGGGCGGCAAGGTGCAGCGCCGCGCCCGTTTCGGGCCCGCGCAGGCACCAGTTGTGGTCGTAGCCATCGGCCAGGGCGGGGTCGCCCTGCATCGCGTCGCGCAGGGTGCGGGGGCTGCGGAAATCAAAGCCCGTGCCCGACACGGGCCGCACCTCGCCCGTGGTCAGAAGGTCGTGCGTGACGGGGGTGTAGAAATCGGCGGCGAGTTCGAGCAGGTGGTCGAGGATGTCGCCAGCGCCGGACAGGTTGAAATAGGCATGGTTGACCAGATTGACGATCGTGGGCGCATCGGTTTGTGCCGTCATGTCGATGGTGAAATCGCCCTGCGCATCGAAACCGTAGCGTGTGGTGACGGTCAGGGTGCCGGGATAGCCCATGTCGCCTGCGGGCGAGGTGGTCGAAAAGCTGGCGTGATCCGCCCCTTGCCCTGCCAGTACCCACAGGTGACGGTCCAGCCCGTGACGGCCGCCGTGCAGGTGGTTGCCAGCTTCGTTGCGGTCGAGTTGCACCTGTTGCCCGTCGAGCAGGAAGCGGCCACCCGCGATGCGGTTGGCATAGCGTCCGCAAGTCGCCCCGAAATAGGTGGCGTGGTCGAGGTAACCGGACAGATCGTCATGGCCCAGCACCACATCGGCAAGGGTGCCGTTGCGGTCGGGCACGGTCAACCCGACCAGCCGCGCCCCGTAGGGCGTGACGGTCGCGGTCAGCCCGTGGGCCGAGCGCAGGGTAAAGAGCGGAACTTGCGTACCGTTCAGGTGGCCGAAAACCTGTGTCATGCGCTGGACTCCTTGTGCCGCCACGATGCCCGAGGGCAGGATATTTGACCGCAGAAGATGCCACAGGCCGGCCGTGCCCCTAGAACCGCTGCGGGGCGGCGGGCTTGGTGCCGGTGATCGTGTCGATTTCGGCCAGCACCCCGGGCGTCAGATCGGCCACGCGGTCCAAGGCGGCCAGATTGTCGGTCAGTTGCGACAGGCGCGATGCGCCGAGGATGACGGTCGACACGCGCGGATTGGTCAGACACCACGCCAGCGCCATGTGATGCAGCGGCATGCCAAGCCTTCCGGCCAGCGCGGCAAGGTCACGCACCTTGGCGATGCGGTCGCGGCCTTCGTCGCTGTCGAACTTTTCGCGCAGCCATTCGTAACCGGGCAAGGCGGCGCGTGCGTCTTGCGGGATGCCGTCGTTGTACTTGCCGGTGAGCAGGCCCGAGGCGAGGGGCGACCAGATGGTGGTGCCAAGGCCGAAGGTTTCGTAGATCGGCGCATAGTCGGCTTCGACCTTTTGCCGTTCGAACAGGTTGTATTGCGGCTGTTCCATCGTCGGCGGCGTCAGCCCTTGGCGGGCGGCTGCGACATGGGCCTGGGTGATCTGTTGGGCCGACCATTCGCTGGTGCCCCAATACAACACCTTGCCCTGCAAGATCAGGTTGTGCATCGCGCGCACGGTTTCCTCGACCGGGGTGTCGATGTCGGGGCGGTGGCAGAAATAGAGGTCGAGGTAGTCGACCCGCAGCCGTTTCAGCGCGGCATGGCAGGCGTCGGTGACGTGCTTGGCCGACAGCCCGCGCTGGGTGGGTTTGGACCCGCCCCAGAACACCTTGGACGACACGACATAGCTGTCGCGGCTGAACCCCAGTTCTTCGATGGCTTGGCCCATCACCAGTTCCGAGCGTCCCTGTTCGTAGCCTTCGGCATTGTCGAAGAAGTTGATGCCCGCGTCATAGGCGGCGGCCATCATTTGTTTGGCGGGCGCGATGTCGACCTGTTTGGCGAATGTCACCCATGATCCGAAAGAAAAGGCGCTGACCTGAAGGCCGGATTTGCCAAGACGACGATATTGCATGCGCTATTTCCTTTGGTTCCACAGGCCCGACCCTGCGCCTGCCGCGGGGTCAGGGCAAGCCCCCGACCTGCCGGGCAGGCGGATTGCCGCAGCGCAGGGTATGCCCGATGGCACGACGCCGCGCCGCTAGTTTGCAGGTTGCGAAAACACCGGCGTGAAACTTGCCGGTGCAAGCGAGCCTTCGGCCCCGATGGTGGCGATGGTGCTGGCATCGACGACCTTGATGGCCGGTCCGGCGTGGCGGACGGTCAGGCTGCCTTCCAGTGCGCGGACCGCCATTTCGATGGACAGCCTGCCTTGCAGCACGGCAAAATCGGTGGGCGCGGCTAGGATGCGGCCGCGTTTGATGCCGCGATAGACAGCATGGCTCATATAGGTCGAAACGACCTGCACGCGGTCCGACAGGCCGCGCGCCCGCAAGATCGACACGGCGGCTTCGGCCATCGGGCCGCTGCCGATCAGGTAATCGACGTCGGGCATTTCGTCGAGCACGTCTTCGACCAGCAAAACCTGCTGTTCCAGCCCCGTATCGCCAAAGCGGGTCGCCACGATTTCGGCCGAGCTTTGCGCGATTTCGGCGCGGAAGCCTTCTTCGACGAAGCGGACCCAGCCCGCGCCCTTTGGTCCGGGAAACCATGCCACGCGGACGGGGGGGCTGCCCTTGGGGTGGCGGGCCGAGATGACGCGTCCGGCGGCGGCACCCATCTCGCGCCACGGCACGCTGGCCTTGGCGGTAATGCCGGTATCGTCGATGTCGTTCACGGCGGCGATCACCGGCTTCAGGCGCGACAGTGCCGTGACCGCGGGGGTCAGCCCGTCATAGGACACGGCCCCCAGAATGACGGCATCGAACACGGGCGCGGCACAGCCCTGCACCTGTTCGATCTGCCGCGCGAGGTTGGGGTAACCACCCGCCTCGAACACGTCGAAGGCGACGCCCAGTTTGCGCGCTTCGGCCGACATGCCGAAATTCACGCTGAGCCAATAGGCGTCTTTCAGATGCGGATACAGCACGCACAGCCGCCACGGGCGGGCGGCGTGGTCGAGTGCGACATAATCGATGGGCCGCGCGGCGCTGGTGTCGTCGAACGGCACGACACGTTCTTGCAACGGCCATATCTCTTGGGCCGCCAGCGGCAGCGCGGGCAACAGCAGGCCCAGCGCCAGCATCAGGCGCAGCACGGTCAACGGGCGTTCCAAAGCGGGGGCATTCGATGCTAGCCTTTCGCCACGCGCGCCATGACGGGCGCCGGAGGCAAGCTTTGCGGAACTTCGTCAACAAGTCGAGTCTCGGCAGGCGGCTGATGGCCGCCGTGCTGGTGATCGCGGGGTTTCCGGCGGCGACCGGTATTCTGGGGTGGTTCGAATTGCAGGACGTGGCGCGCAACCAGTCGCGCGTCGTCACCGAAGCGATCCCTGCCATTTCCGATGTGCGCGGCGTGGCCGAGGAAACCAGCCGCGTGGTGGCCGTGGCCCCCGAACTTGCCGCCGTGATCGACGAACAGCAGCGGGCCGAACGGGCGGCGTTTCTGTTCAAGCAGGTCGACGCGCTGCATGACCGTCTTGCCAGCACGCCGCGCAGCCCCGCCCCGACCGAGGCACTGGCCGCCGAGGCCGAGATGCGGCAGGCGATCACCTTGCTTGACGGGTTGGTGCGCCAGCGCCTGCGGCTCAGCGTCCAACGCGACGCGGCCTTGACGCGCGGGCTGGAGGCGACGGTGGAATTGACCGGCATCGCCGACACTCTGGTCGCCAATGCCGAGATGGGCACCGCTGCCGTGATCTCGAACCTTTACGATCTGGAAACCGACTCTCCGGGTGACCGGCAGGCGCGGTTCGACGCGCTCGACCGGCTGATCGAGGTCGATCTGTTCCAGCTTGGCCTGATGTTCGAATTGCGTGCCCACGCATCGGAAATCGGGCTGTTGCTGAACCGGATCGTCGCGGCCAAGACCCAAGACGAACTTGGGGTCTTGCGGGCCGATCTGGATGGCAGGGTGCGGATCGTCACCCGCCGCATCCTTGCCGTGAACGACCCGCGCCGCGCCGAGCGGGCGGTGGAATTGCTGCGGGCGGTCAATTCCGGCGGGGCCAGCCCGCCCGAAGTGGGCGGCTTGTTCGAACTGACGGCGCAGACGCTGGACCTGACCGCCCGCATCGCCGCCGCCGAACGGCAGGTACGGGTCGCGGCGCTGGCACTGGAGCGCAGCGCCGCCGCGCTTGCCGACCGGATCGAGGCGCGGGCGGTCGAGGCGGGGCAGTCGGCGGAACAGGCGATCCGCGCCACGCAGCAGCTTTATGCCGCGTCGTCGATTCTGGCGCTGGTCATCTCGCTGGGGATCCTGTGGTCTTATGTGCGCGGCAACATCATCCGGCGGCTGAACGCGCTGTCGGCCACCATGACGCGGCTGGCGGCGGGGCATCTGGGCGCGGCGGTGGTGCCAGCAGGCAATGACGAGATCGCCGGAATGGAGGCGGCGGTGGAAGTGTTCCGCCGTCAGGCCATTGCCAACCGCGAGTACGAGGCCGAGCGTGAACGCCATCTGGCCGAACTGCAATCGCACCGCAGCGACCTGCAACGGCTGGTGGCCGAACAGACCGAGCAGTTGCGCGGCGAAGTGGCCGCGCATGATGCCGCCCGCGACCGCGCCGAGGTGGCCGACAGGGCCAAGTCGGAATTCCTTGCCATGATGAGCCACGAAATCCGCACGGCGATGAACGGCGTGCTGGGGATGTTGCGCAGCCTTGCACGGGGGAACCTGACGGAAAAGCAGGGTCGACAGCTCGACGCGGCGCTGGGGTCGGGCAAGGGTTTGATGGGATTGCTCAACAGCATTCTCGATTATTCCAAGCTCGATAGTGGTAATGCGGGTATCGACACCGTACGCTTCCGGCTGGAAGACGCGATGCGCGATATCGTGCTGCTGATGGTGCCGGTGGCCGAGGAAAAGGGTCTTTACCTGCGTCTGGTGCTGCCCGACAGCCCGCAGCCGCCGCTGGAAGGCGACCTCGACAAGCTGCGGCAGGTTCTGTTCAACCTTGTGTCCAACGCTGTGAAATTCACCGAAACCGGCGGCGTGACGCTGCGGGTCGCAGCGGTGGCGGGCAGCCCGCCGCGCTATGCCTTTTCGGTCACCGACAGCGGGCGCGGGATTGCTGCGGATGCGCTTGAACGTGTGTTCGCGCCGTTCCAGCAGGAAAACATGCAGACCGCCCGCACCCATGGCGGCACGGGGCTGGGGCTGACCATCTCGCGCAGGTTGGCCGAGGTGATGGGCGGCACGTTGACCGCCCGTTCGGCCACCGGACAGGGCGCGACGTTTATCCTGACGGTTCCGGTGGAGTTGTCGGAACGCGCCGAAGCGGTGGATGAGGTGGCGACACAGCCCGCGTCGCGGCGGCTGCGGGTTCTGGTGGTCGAGGATCATCCGGTCAACCAGCATGTGGCCGAGGCCTATCTGGAACAGTTGGGGCATGACTGGCTGACCGTGGCGACCGGGGAAGAGGCGGTCGCGATATGCGCGCGCGACGGCTTTGACGCGATCTTGATGGATGTCAGCCTGCCCGGCATTTCGGGGATCGAGGCGACGCGGCGTATCAGGGCGGGCGCAGGGTCGGGTGTGCCCGTGATCGGGATTTCCGCCCATGTTCAGGCGGCGGATGTGGCAGCCTGTCTTGCCGCCGGAATGGACGAGGTCGTGGCCAAGCCGATCACCCCCGAAGGGCTGGCAGCATGTCTGAACCGCCTTTGCCCGCCGCCGATGGCACAGGCGGTCAAGACCACGCTGGCCGATCTGGGGCATGACCGCACGCGCGACCTGTTGGTGCTGATGCTCGATCTGTTGCCGGTCGAAACCGCGGCAGTGATCGCTGCGGCCCGTGCGGGCGACCTGACGGGCATGGCGCGGCGCGCGCATCAACTGAAAGGGGCTGTGGGGAATTTCGACCTGCCCGATCTGGTGGCCCGCCTTGACGGGCTGGCGCGGGGCAATCGACCGACCGAGGCCGAGATTGCCGCGCTGGCGGACCTGTCGCGCCATGCCGAATCGCTGTTGCGGTCAGCGCTGGTGATGCTGTCGGACAGCCCTAGCCAAGCGGCGCAGTGAAGACATAGCCTTCGCCATGCGAGGTGCCGAAGATGCGCGGCACCTTGGGGTCGTCGCCCAGTTTGGCCCGCAGCCGTTTGACCATCACATCCACCGTGCGCGCGTTGGTGCCGTTCTGGCGGTGCGTGATCGTGGCAAGCAGGCGGTCGCGGTCCATCACGATTCCGGGGTTCAGGATGAAGGCCCGCAAAAGCTCGAATTCGCCCCGCGTCAACTGGATCGTCTGTCCTGCCGCGTCGGTGATGTGGCGGGTGCCGGTGTCGAAGCTGAACCCCGCGAAATGCACCACCCGCCGCGTCAGCTGCCGCATCGCCGCCGTGCGCCGCAGCAGGTTTTTCACCCGCGCCAGCAATTCGCGCCGGTTGAAGGGTTTGCAGACATAATCGTCGGCCCCGAGTTCCAGCCCCACGATCCGGTCGACATCATCGGTGCGCCCCGACAAAAGGATGATCCCGATTTCGGACCGCGCCCGTTGTTCGCGGGTAATCTCCAGCCCGTCCTTGCCCGAAAGATTGATGTCGACGATCAGCAGGTCGGGGTTTTCTTCCGACAACACGCGTTCGGCCGCTTCCGCTCCGGCACAATCGGTGACGCGGTAGCCGAAGGATTGCAGATAGCCCGCAAGCGCGGTGCGCGTCACCGGCTCGTCCTCGATCACCACGATATGGGCCGGCCTGACGTTCATCTTGCCTGCTCGCTGTTGGAACACCCGAATCCTGTTAACATCCTGTCACAACTTTCTCCAAGCCATTCATGCAAAGGGTCTGACGCGTTCACAACCGCTGCGTAAGTTTTCTGACAGGAAAGCTTATGACTTTCCGGGAAAAAAACCCGTGGCGACAGGCTGCGGCACAACAGGGAACGCAAACCATGCAAAGACAGACTTATCTGCTCGTGACGGCGGCATCTTTCGCACTGGCGGCAAGCGGCGCGCTGGCCGAGGATTCGTCGGACCCGATCACCATTCCGATCCATAACTGGTCCAGCCAGATCGTGATGAGCAACGTCGTCGGCCAGATGTTCGAGGCCGAGGGGCGCGCCGTCGAATATGTCTCGACCGACAGTCAGGCAGTCTACGAGGCGGTGCGTCTGGGCGATGCCACGCTCGAGATGGAAGTTTGGGAAGGGGCCTTTGGCGCATCGTTCCGCGCCGCCGTCGAAAAGGGCGGGATCGTCGATGTCGCCACCCACAACGCCATCACCCGCGAAGACTGGTGGTATCCGATGTGGACCAAGGACGCCTGCCCCGGCCTGCCAGACTGGAAGGCGCTGAACGACTGCGCCGCGAAATTCGCCACGCCCGAAACCGGCGACAAAGGCCGCTTCCTTGGCGGTCCGGTCGACTGGCTGAAACACGATCAGGAAAAGGTTGACGCGCTGGGAATGAACTTTGTCGTGGTGAACGCCGGATCGGCGGCTGCCCTGTGGGCCGAGATCGCCGCCGCCGAAAAGACCAAGACCCCGATCGTGGTGTTCAACTGGACGCCCAACTTTGCCGAAGCTGTCTGGCCGGGCGAATTCGTCGAATTCCCCAAGTGGGAAGAGGGCTGCGACAAAGACCCCGCCGTCGGCCCCGTGCCGGACAAGACCTATGACTGCGGCAACCCCGCCAACGGTTATCTGAAGATCGCGGCTTGGGACGGGATGGAGGCCAAATGGCCCAAGGCCTATGCCACGCTGCAAAAGGTCAGCTTTACCAACCCGCAGATCGCGGAAATGGCAAAGCTGGTCGATGTCGACGGGATGGAACCCGAAGACGCCGCCGCAAAATGGCTGGCCGACAACGAAGCCGTCTGGAAATCGTGGATCGAGTGATCGCTGCCCTTTGAACCCCAAGGTCGCGCTTTGCTTGCGCGACCTTCCCTGACTTGCCATCCGGCACGCGCCGGGTGGCCTTTTTCCACCGGAGTTCTTTCGTGCCCGATCAAGACACTGTCATTTCCTGCCACAACCTGTGGAAGGTGTTCGGCGCGGGCCGCCTGCCCGACCTTTCCCCCGCGACGACTTCGGCCGAATTGCAGGCCGGCGGACATATCGCCGCCGTCCGCGACGTGTCGCTGACGATCAAGCGCGGCGAGATGCTGGTCGTGATGGGCCTGTCGGGCTCGGGCAAATCGACGCTCGTGCGCTGCCTTGCCCGCCTGATCGACGCCACAAGCGGCGCGGTGATGATCGAGGGGCGCGATATCGGTGCCATGACCGAACCCGAGTTGATCGACCTGCGCCGCCGCAAGATGGGCATGGTTTTCCAAAGCTTCGGCCTGCTGCCGCACCGCAGCGCGCTGGAAAACGTCGCCTTCCCGCTGGAAATGCGCGGACAGGACCGCGCCTCGCGCATTGCCCGCGCCACCGAGATGCTGGCGCTGGTGGGCTTGCAGGGGCGCGAAGGGTATTTCCCGCGCGAACTTTCGGGCGGCCAGCAACAGCGCGTCGGCATCGCCCGTTCGCTGGCGGTGGAACCCGACATCTGGTTTCTCGACGAACCCTTCTCGGCGCTCGACCCGCTCATCCGGCGCGAGATGCAGGACGAATTCCTGCGCCTCAAGGCCATGGTGGCCAAAACCATCGTCTTCATCACCCATGACTTCGACGAGGCGATCCGTCTGGCAGACCGTATCGCCATCATGAAGGATGGCATGGTCGAACAATGCGACACGCCCGACCGCATCGTCATGGCCCCCGCGACGCCCTATGTCGCCAAATTCACCTCGGCCATCGACCGCGCCCGCGTGGTGCGGACGGGGGCGCTATCGCGTCCCGCGGGCGGCCGCGCGGTCGAAGGGACTCCGCTGGCGGCATCTGCGACCTTGCATGACGTGGGGCGCATCATCGCCTGTGATCCGCGCGATTTCATTCCAGTTGCCGGTGCCGATGGCAGCATCGGGCTGATGGACCGTAACGAGGCGCTCGATATCCTGCTGGGTCCGGCACGATGACGGTGGCCACCCTGCCCGCGGCTGTAACCGCCACAACCTTTGACCGCCGCCGCACCGCGCTGGCCTTGCTGGCATTGGCAGCGCTTCTGCTGCTGGGCCGTGATCTGCTGCCCGTATCGCTTGTGCGCCTGCCCGAGTGGATGGTCATTCCCTTTGCCGCATGGATCAACGCGGCCTTCGCCTATGCCCGCGACGAATTGGGTCTGATGGCGCTGACCCGCGCTTTTTCCAGCGTGGTAGAGTTCTGCCTCGATGTCACGGCGAACCTTTTGTACGGCAAGGCCCGTTGGCCAAGGCTTGGCCCGATCCCGTGGGTGGTGGTAGCGGCCACTGCCGCCGTGGTGGGCCATGCCTTGGGCGGGCGCCGGCTTGCGGCCCTTGCCGGGGGCACCTTCGTGTGGATCGCCCTGATGGGCCAGTGGCAATGGGCGATGGAGACGCTGTCGGTGATCGTCGTCGCGGCCCCGTTTTCAGTGCTGCTGGGGCTGGCGCTCGGCACGCTGGCGTGGCGCTTGCCGCTGGCCGAACGCATTTTGAACCCCGCGCTGAACATCGCGCAATCGCTACCGCATTTCGCCTATATGATCCCCGTGGTGGTGTTCATCGGGGTCGGACCAAAGGCGGGGGCCATCGTCACCATCATCTTCTCGGTGCCGCCGATGATCAGGATGACGCTGCTTGGCCTGCGCGGCGTGCCGTCCGAAATCATCGAAAGCGGCAAGATGTCGGGTGCCACGCGCTGGCAGTTGATGTCCCGCGTGCGCCTGCCTGCGGCGCGGACGGAACTGCTGATCGGGGTCAATCAGGTCATCATGCAAAGCCTTGCCATGGTGGTGCTGGCCTCGTTCATCGGGATGCCAGGGCTGGGGCAAAAGCTGTTGCAACTGTTGCAGGCGCTCAAGATCGGCCTGTCGGTCGAGATCGGGCTGACCATCGTTCTGCTCGCGATCCTCTTGGACCGCATGACCAAGGCTTGGGCGCATCGCCAGCCGGTGCATCACGCAGCAGGGGCATCATGGGCCAAGCGGCATCCGCATCTGGTGGCATGGGCCGCGCTGACCGCCGCAGGCTTTGCCTTGGCCGCGCTGCACCCCTATTTCGTCGAGGTCGAACGCAAACAGGCGCTAAGCCTTGCCGGTCCGGTCGATGCGGCGGTGGATGAATTGCTTGTGGTCATCGCCCCCGTGGCAAACTGGCTGCGCTGGTTCCTGATCACTTGGGTACTGATCCCGCTGCGCGATGCCTTCCTGTGGCTGCCGGTCACGGCCGTGCTGGCCTTTGTCGCTGCCGTGGGCTGGCGGGTGGGCGGGCTTCGCTCGGCGCTGGTCTGCCTGTGCTTCGTGCTGCCGATCGCGCTGTCGGGCTGGTGGGACCGCGCGATGATCACGGTCTATATGGTCACGGTATCCGTCGTGCTGGCGCTGGTGATCGGGGTGCCGCTGGGGCTGTTCGCCGCCGCGCGGCCGAAACGCGCGGCGCGGATGCTGCTGGTTTGCGATACCTTGCAAACCTTTCCGAGCTTCATCTACCTGATCCCCGTCATCATGCTGTTTGGCGTCAATGATGTGGCGGTGATTGCCGCCGTGGTGGTCTTTGCCACCGTCCCGATCATCCGCTACACGGTCGAAGGGCTGCGCAACGTGCCGCCCGAACTGGTCGAGGCGGCGGCGATGTCGGGGGCAAGCCCTGCCCAGATGCTGCGCCATGTTAAGCTGCCGCTGGCCGTGCCGACGCTGCTGGTGGGTGCGAACCAGTCGATCATGTTCTCGCTGTTCATGGTCATCATCGCCGCTTTCATCGGCACGCAGGATCTGGGGCAGGAAATGCAGCGCGCGCTGTCTTCGGCAGACGTGGGCAAAGGGCTGGTCCTGGGCTTTGCCGTGGCCTTCATCGGGCTTCTGGCCGATCATGTGCTACTGACGTGGTCACGCGCCCGCGTCGCCCTGTTGCGCAGCCATTCGGGGTAGAGCCCTCACCGCGCCGCCGCGCCCCCTCTCCCCCACGGGGGAGAGGGTCGGGGTGAGGGGGGCGACCCAAAAGGCTGCGACCATCCCCCGCTTGAGGGGCGGCGGCATCGGCGCTAGATGAAGCCCAGCCAGTGGAGCCAGCCGCCATGACCTTTTTCCTGTCGACCCTTGACGCCGGTTTCGAGACCGCCTTTGCAGCACTTCTGGGCATGAAGAGGGAAGAGGCCGACGATGTCGATCAAGCGGTGGCCGCCATCATTGCAGATGTGCGCGCGCGGGGCGATGCGGCGCTGATCGAACTCACCGCCCGCTTCGACCGGATGGACCTGACCGCCGACCGCCTCGCCTTTAGCCAGACCGAGATCGCAGCGGAAATTGCCAAGGTCTCGACCGAAGATCGCGCGGCGCTGGAACTGGCGGCCCAGCGTATCCGCGCCTATCACGCGCGGCAACTGCCCGAAGACCAGTCGTGGACCGATGCGGCGGGCGCAAGCCTTGGCTGGCGTTGGACGCCTGTTTCTGCGGCGGGGCTTTACGTGCCGGGGGGGCTGGCCTCATATCCGTCGTCGGTGCTGATGAATGCCATTCCGGCCAAGGTGGCGGGGGTGGAACGGCTGGTCGTCACCTGCCCCACACCGGGGGGGGTGGTGAACCCGCTGGTGCTGCTGGCCGCGCAGATTGCGGGGGTGGATACCGTCTATCGCGTGGGCGGTGCGCAGGCGATTGCGGCGCTGGCTTACGGCACGGCGACGATTGCGCCGGTCGACAAGATCACGGGGCCGGGCAACGCCTATGTCGCGGCCGCCAAGCGGCGGGTGTTCGGGCGCGTGGGCATCGACATGATCGCGGGCCCCTCCGAAGTGCTGGTGATCGCGGAAGCAGGCAACGACCCCGACTGGGTGGCGCTGGACCTTCTGTCACAGGCCGAGCACGACGAAAGCGCCCAGGCGATATTGATCACGACCGATGCCCGCTTCGGGCAGGCGGTGGCCGACGCCGTGGCCAAACGGTTGGAAACGCTGGAACGCCGCGCCATTGCGGGGGCAAGCTGGCGCGACAATGGCGCGGTGATCGTGGTGCGCGATCTCGACGAGGCGGCGGCGCTGGCCAACCGCATCGCGCCCGAACACCTCGAGATCATGGTCGAAGATGCCGATGGTCTGGCCGCCAAGATCCCGCATGCAGGCGCAATCTTCCTTGGCCCGTGGACGCCCGAGGCGATTGGCGATTACGTTGGCGGGCCAAACCATGTGCTGCCCACGGCGCGGTCGGCGCGGTTCTCGTCGGGCCTCAACGTGCTCGATTTCATGAAGCGCACCACGATGGCGCGGATGACGCCCGAGGCGCTGGCGGCCATTGGTCCCGCGGCAGAGCGGCTTGCAATATCCGAAAGTTTGCAGGCACATGGGCTGAGCGTGCGGGCAAGGTTGGACAGGTTGAACGGGTAGGAAGCGAAAAGTGAAATTCGGCAAGTCGCTTGAGCTATTCTTTATAAATGGTCGGCCCGATGAAATGCTTACCGCAAGCGTTTTCAATTGGACGGGTCACATTCTGAAGTCACCCCGGACACAGATTAAAGATGCTTTGGCAAGGCCAGAAGCTCAACATACTGGTGTTTATCTTCTTATAGGACTGAAGGATGCTCAGCCCTGTATATACGTTGGTGAAAGCGAATGTATTGCGGACCGCATAAAGCAGCACGACCTTAAAAAAGATTGGTGGGATGATGCTGTGTTCATCACCACAAAGGCAAATGAACTGAACAAAGCACATGTGCGATATCTGGAAAGCAGGCTCGTTGGGCTTGCAGTAAAAGCCAAGTCGTCGCTCGTAGATAACGCGACCATTCCAACCCTTCCGAAGTTGGCCGAAGCAGCAGTAGCTAACATGGAAGAGTTCATCGATACGCTAAGCGTCGTTTTGCCAGCAATTGCTGTGCACGCATTGACTGATAAAAAGGTGTCCGTCGACGTGTTGGCGAAAGACGCAACGTCAACTTCGCCTGAATTTATCCTTGCGAACAAGAAGCACGGAATTGCTGCGAGGGCTCGGCTTGTCGACGGAGCGTTTGTCGTCACGAAGGGTTCGCAGGCACGCAAGACTTGGGAAGGGAAAGGCGGATCGTATGCGTCCCTTCACCATGATTTAGTGAGAAGTGGTGTGATCGATGTCTCAGGAAATATAGCAGTTTTCGTTACAGATTATGCCTTTGGAAGTCCATCCGCAGCCGCTGCTGTATGTAATGGAAGATCGGCGAACGGGCGAATCGAGTGGAAAGAAGACACTTCGGGGATCACGTATGCCGAGTGGGAAGAAATTCAGACAGCGTTCATAGCCCTATGACCAACCGCATCTGCCATATCGACATCGACGAAAAGGGCCTCGTCCGCCCGACGCCGGAAATCGAGCAAGAGCGGCGGGTGGCGGTGTTCGACCTGCTGGAAGAAAATTCCTTCGCGCTGCCCCTGCGTGAAGGCCGCATCACCCCCGTCGGCCCCTATCGCCTGTCGCTGGCGATCCGCGAGGGGCGGCTGGTGTTCGACATCGCCACCGAGGATACGGTGAAGGTGGGCGAATTCCATCTGTCGCTCGGTCCGTTCCGGCAGGTCGTGAAGGACTATTTCCAGATTTGCGAAAGCTATTTCGAGGCCGTCAAGCGCCTGCCCCCCAGCCAGATCGAAGCGATCGACATGGCGCGGCGCGGCATCCACAACGAAGGGGCGCGGGTGTTGCAGGAACGGTTGATCGGCAAGGCGGTGGTCGACACCGATACGGCGCGACGGTTGTTCACGCTGATTTGCGTCTTGCACTGGGGCTGACGGGTGGCATCCTCTTTCCCCACTTCGGTGCTGTTCTGCTGCGACCACAACGCCGTGCGCTCGCCCATGGCCGAAGGGCTGATGAAGCAGATGTATGGCCAACGCGCCTATGTGCAATCGGCGGGCGTCAAGAACGACATGGAGGTCGACGGCTTTTCCATCGCCGTCTGTCAGGAGTTGGGGATCGAGCTGTCCCGCCACCGGTCGCGGTCCTTCGAGGAAATGAAGGAATGGGGGGATGATCTGTCGCAATTCGACCTGATCGTCGCGCTGTCGCCCGCAAGCCAGCGCATGGCGCTGGAATTGACGCGGTTCTACCATCTCGACGTGGAGTATTGGCCGATCCTCGATCCCACGGGGCTGGGCGAGGGGCGCGAGGCCAAGCTGGCCGCCTATCGGCAGGCCCGCGACCAGATCCGCGACCGGATGCTGCACCGCTTTGGCCCGCCGACCGAGCCGGAAGGAGAGACGACATGACTCGTACTGCTGCCGAAGCCCTGATCGCCCGCTATTACGCCGCCTTCAATGCGGGCGATGCGGGCGGAATGCTCGAATGCGTCACCGACGACGTCGAGCACCGCGTGAACGAGGGGGGCATAAGGCGCGGCCGCGCGGCCTTTGCCGAATTCTGCGGCCATATGGGTGTGAGCTACCGCGAGGAACTCTGCGATCTGGTGATCTTTGCCACCGAGGACGGCACGCGGGGGGCGGCGGAATTCGTAGTGCACGGGGAATATCTGCAAACCGACCCCGGATTGCCCGTGGCCAAGGGGCAGCGCTACATCCTGCCCGCAGGCGGGTTCTTCGATATCCGCGGCGGCAAGATTGCCCGCGTGACCACATTCTACAACCTGAACGACTGGATCGCGCAGGTTTCGTCATGACGCGCCCGCTGCCCGAAGGCATCACCGTCCGCGCCCTGCGCGGGGCCGAGTTAGAGGCCGCACTGGACGATGTGGCGCGGCTGCGCATCGCGGTATTCCGCGACTGGCCCTATCTTTACGACGGGTCGCTGTCTTACGAACGCGAGTATCTGGCGACCTACCGCGACAGTGCCGGTGCATTGTTGGTCGGCGCGTTTTACCGCGACGTGCTGGTGGGTGCATCGACCTCGACCCCGATGGAGGATCACGCCGCCGAATTCGCCGCCCCCTTTGCCGCGCGGGGTATTCCGCTAGAGAATATCCTTTACGGCGCGGAATCGGTGCTGCTGCCGGAATATCGCGGCAAGGGGCTTGGCCACTGCTTCTTTGACCTGCGCGAAGACCATGCCCGCGCCATGGGGCGCAGCCATGTCGCCTTTTGCTCGGTCAAGCGCCCCGACGACCACCCGCTGAAACCTGCCCACGCCCGCACCAACGATGCCTTCTGGGCCGGTCGCGGCTATGAACAACTGCCCGGCGTGCTGGCGGAATTCTCGTGGAAGGACGTGGGACAAGACCATGAGACGGTCAAACCGCTGCAATTCTGGATGCGGGCGCTTTAGGCGGGGTCGGTTTATGCCAACGCAAAGATGCTGCGAAAAGGCTCCAGCGGAGAGTTTCGTAGCGTCGTGGTAAGGCCGCGCGCGTCCCACCGGGGTGGGCGCGAATGCGCACGCCCCGAAGGGGCGTGCCATACGCGGCCCGTGGCTTTGGGCCACGGGCCAATCCCAACCGTTGCGGCAGGATCAAAAGCCCCTTCGCGCCCACCCGTAGGATGCTTGCGCCCGCCCCCCATTTTCCCCCTTGAAAATCCCCGCCATCAGGCGCATTACCACGCCCCGAAGCTTGCGGGCGCCGCCCGTGAGCCGGAACCCCATTTGGAGAGACCATGGCTAAGGAAGACATCCTCGAATTCCCGGGCGTCGTAAAGGAACTCCTGCCGAACGCGACATTCAGGGTCGAGCTGGACAACGGCCATGAACTGATCGCGGTGATGGCGGGCAAGATGCGCAAGAACCGCATCCGCGTGCTTGCCGGTGACAAGGTGCAGGTGGAAATGACCCCCTACGACCTGTCCAAGGGCCGCATCAACTACCGTTTCAAGTGAAGCTGATCCTCGGCTCTGCCAGCCCGCGCCGCAAGGATTTGCTGGCGCAGCTGGGGCTGGTGCCCGACGCCATCCTTCCCCCCGATATCGACGAAGACCCGAAAAAGGCCGAACTTCCGCGTCCCTATTGCGAGCGGTTGGCCCGCGAAAAGGCGCTTGCAGTGGTCGCCGGACCCGATGACGTGGTGCTGACCGCCGATACCACGGTTGCCTTGGGCCGCCGTATCCTCGGAAAGCCGCGCGATGCGGGCGAGGCGGCGGAATTCCTGACTGCGCTTGGCGGACGTCGCCATCAGGTCATCACCGCCGTCGCCGTGCGGCGGGGCGACCGCATCTGGACGCGCTGTTCTGTCAGTGCCGTCAAGATGAAGCGCCTGTCGGACGCCGAATTGAACGCCTATCTGGCGGGTGGCGAATGGCAGGGCAAGGCCGGAGCCTATGCCATCCAGGGCGCCGCCGGAGCCTTCATACCGTGGATTTCCGGCAGCTTCACCGGCATCGTCGGCCTGCCGCTTTCCGAAACCGCCGCCCTGCTGACCGCTGCGGGCTACCCTGTGTGGAGACTGCCATGATGGGCCGTGTTGTCCTGATCGACGAAATCGCCGGTCGCCCGACCGCCGCCCTCGTGGTGGACGGCCAGTTGGAAGACCTGCTGATCGACCCTGATGGCGACACCGTTCTTCCGGGCGCGATATTCCGCGCCGTGGCCGACCGCCCCGTCAAGGGCCAAGGCGGCATCTTCGTCAAGCTTCCCGGCGGATCGGGCTTTTTGCGCCAGATATCGGGCATTGCGCCCGGCCAGCGCCTGTTGGTGCAGGTGACCGGCCCCACCGAACCTGGCAAAGCCGTGCCTGTGACCGCCCGCCTTCTTTTCAAATCGCGTTACGCCATCATCACGCCGGGCGCGCCGGGGCTGAACGTGTCGCGCCGCATCCGCGACGAGGAATTGCGCGAAGTCCTGACCGCGCTTGCGACCGAAGCCATGGTCGGCGCACCCGAAGACATGGGCCTGATCCTGCGGTCCGCCTGCGCCGAGGCGGAAGCCGACGAAATTGCGGACGATGTCCTTGCCGTCAAGGCGCTGGCGATTGCGGTTCTGGCCGATACCGAGGGCGGTCCCGAACTGCTGGTCGACGGTGCCGGAGCGCATGAATCCGCATGGCGCGATTGGGCCGATCCAGCGCCCGACGAGGTGGTCGAAGGCGGCTTCGCCGAAGCAGGCGTGTTCGAGATGATCGATGCGCTGCGCGATCCGCGCGTGGCCTTGGTCGGCGGCGGCCACATGATGATCGAACCCACCCGCGCCCTCGTCGCGGTCGATATCAACACCGGCCCTGACACCAGCCCCGCCGCAAGCCTCAAGGTGAACATCGCCGCCGCCCGCGACCTGCCGCGCCAGCTGCGGCTACGCGGCCTCGGGGGCCAGATCGTGGTCGATTTCGCGCCCCTGCCTAAAAAGGACCGTGCGATCCTCGATCAGGTGATCCGCGCCGCCTTCAAGCACGAGGCGGCCGAGACCAACCTCGCCGGATGGACGACGCTTGGCCTGTTCGAGATGACCCGCAAGCGCGACCGCCTGCCCTTGACGGAAGTGCTGCCGTGACCTGCCCGATCTGCCACAAGGCAACCGACCCGACGTACAAACCCTTTTGCTCGCGCCGCTGTGCCGATGTCGACTTGGGCCGCTGGCTGACCGGCAGCTACGCCATCCCCGTCAGCGAAGAAGAAGCGCAAAACGACACGCCCGACGATGGCGGCGAGGAACACCCCACCCGCCCCAACTGACCGCGCCAGACCGCTTCGTCATAGCCGTTGCGCAAGATGCAAGCCATACCCGCCTCTGCCCTTGTCCCTGCACCGATTCCCCTGCCCCATCGCTACGCCGATGCCGCTCCCGTCAGCAAAGATCGCAACCCGACGCATCTCGTACTGTCGATCAAAGCCTACGCCCCGCCCCGTCGACCCGCCCTCACCCCATCCGCGCGCATTCTGGCCCTGCGCGTTGCGACAGCGGCCTTGCGAGCAAGATCAGCGCCGCCGAGCCGCCCTGTCGCACCGCAATCCGGCGCCGGCGCCCCCCCAACCCCACCGCATGCTTCGGTGCCCATGCCGCGATGATCACCCCGCCCCGAACCCTGCGAAACCGCACCCTGCCGTCTCGCCGTATTCACCCCTTCCCCACCTGATTTCACCCTTCGCCCCTATATTTTTGCCAAAACCCTCTGGACAGCCCCCCCGCCCTGACGTATCACCCGCCCACTCGAAGGCGAGGCTTTCGAAACGGTGCCCAGATAGCTCAGTTGGTAGAGCAGCGGATTGAAAATCCGCGTGTCGCTGGTTCGATTCCGGCTCTGGGCACCACTAATTCCCAATAAAATAAGGCTCTCTCAGGTTCATAAGTCCGACGTTTACCCTCCATTTGCGTTGCGGGACTACATCGGGACTACAGATCGCCACGCCCGAGCCTTCCCGAAGGCAGTATAATACGCCCCAAATCCAACTTTCTACAGGGCGATATTGGTCGGTTTTTCAGAACAGGAAGCGCAAAGAAATGGGGTCGGCGGTGATTCCGCCAACCCCGGTTTGAATTACCGCCGCCGTTGCAGATCGGTGAGCAAACGGTCTGCGAGAGCTTCGTCGAGGACCCTCTGGCGAAGCCTCCTGAAGTCACAGACGGCTTCGAGGAGTTTGCGCGCGAGTTCGGCGTCGAGGTCGCCGAAGGGTTCTTCCGGCACACGCCCCTCGCCGAGCGCGCCGCTCCACGTCGGGTACCGCGCGGCAATTCCTGCGCAGGCATGGGATGCGATCGTGACGAAAAGCGCGTCGTCTGCCGGTGCGAAGAAGGCGTCGCGTTCGAGACGATCCAGCAGTCCGGTGACCGCGCGATCGTCCTTTCCGAAGTCGAGCGTGCTCGACTGGAGCATGATCAGCAGGGTGCGGGCGGCATTGATGGTTGCCACTACATAGTCGCGCAGAGAGGCATTGGTGGGGAGGTGTTGCATGGTTTGTCCCTCCCTCATGCCGCGGCCCGGACACGCTGCGCCTCGGCGCGCACCGCAGCGATCTGTTCGGCGAGTGCTTCGGAGAGAAGGCAGATCTCCCAGACGACCGGACTCTCGGGATCAATGCCTCCGAAGCAGAGCGCTTCGATGCTGTCGGAGTTGCCGACGTTCTGGAGCGTCAGCAGTCCGTGGAGCCAGTCGAGCTCGGCCATGAAGAGGCGCGAGGCCGTGGTCTGGCGCGATGCGGCGTCGATAAGCCGTTCGACCCGCTTGGCGGCGGCATTGCCCCCGAGGAGATGAGCAGAGGAGCGCAGCGCATCGTGATGCGCGATGAGCCAGTTGAGGCAGGCGAGCAGGTGCGGCAGCGGCAGAGTGAAATGCAGCATGGGTGGTATCCCGTGAAACGCCAGGCCCGATGCCCGGCTTCAAGGACCGCCGCCGAAAGACAGACAGACAAAGGATGCTTTGCCTTCGGGGAGTTCTTCCTGTCGCTTGCTCCCTCGCCGAGGGGGAGCGAGCGACAGGAAGAACGGCCACCTTCTTCTTTTTCAGTTTACTCCTGTGCGCCGTGTAGACGTCTTTGCGGGTCTGTCGACAGATGAAGATCGTTGGCGTCACAGGCCTTCAACCTTGTCCTGCGTCACCTCGTAGAGACTTGTTTGGAAAAAGCGGACTTACGCGGCCTGCGGGCGAAGCTGGGTTTCGCGTGCCTCGGTCTGCGCCAGATCCAAGCGGCCTGGCTGGAAGGGGGCGCAGTTATAGATCTTTGCATGACGCTTGCGCACCGAGATTAACTGACTGACTATGGCATGGGCAGGTGCGGGGTCACCAGCGGGCTGCGGTTGCGGGGTATGTAACGGCCGTCGGGTCGGGCTTTGAGAGCGCCCCCCGCGACAGCGATCTGTCCGCGCAGGATGACGGTCACGGGCCAGCCTTGCACTTCCAGCCCTTCGTAGGGGGTATAATCCGCGCCATGGTGCAGGGCGTCGTTGCTGATCGTGCGGCGCGCGGTCGGGTCCCAGAGCGTGAGGTCGGCGTCGGAGCCGATGGCGATGGTCCCCTTTTGCGGGTAGAGGCCGTAGAGTTTGGCGTGGTTGGTGGCAGTCAGGGCGGCGAAACGGGGCAGGTCGATGCGGCCCTTCATCACGCCTTCGGAGAAGAGGATGGGCAGGCGGGTTTCGACGCCGGGGATGCCGTTCGGGATCCAGCGGAAGCTGGTCTTGCCCTTTTCGTTCAGCTTGCCGTGGTCGTCTTCGTATCGGAAGGGGCAGTGGTCCGAGGAGTAGAGGTCGAAGATGCCCTGTTCAAGGCCTTGCCAGCAGGCGGCTTTGCTTTCCTCGTCGCGCGGCGGGGGCGAGCAGACGAATTTCGCGCCCTCCCATCCGTCGCGGTCCAGATCGTCGGCGGTGAGCATGAGGTATTGCGGGCAGGTTTCGCCGACCACCTTGACGCCGCGTTTGCGGGCGCGGTCGATTTCCTCCATCGCCTCGCGGTTCGAGACATGGACGATGACGATGGGCACGTCGACGATTTCCGCCAGTGACAGGGCGCGGTGCGTCGCCTCGCGTTCGGCGGCGACGGGGCGGGTGGTGGCATGGGCGAGGGGGGCGAGGTTGCCTGCTTCTTCATGCTTGCCGATCAGGAAGCGGATCGCATCCTCGTTCTCGCAATGCACCATGACGAGCGCGCCCGAGCTGCGGGCGGCGTCGAGGGTGGCGAGGATTTCGTTGTCATGCAGGCGCATGCCTTCGTAGGTCATGAAGACCTTGAGCGAGGTGTAGCCGTCTTCGACAAGCGCGGGGATTTCCTGCCCCAAGACGCCTGCGGTCGGGTCGGTGATGATGAGGTGGAAGCTGACATCGGTCAGGCAGTTGCCTTCCGCCAGCGCGTGATAGGCGGTCAGTGCCTCGCGCAGGGTCTGGCCCTTTTGTTGCAGGCAGAAGGGCAGGACGGTGGTGTTGCCACCGAAGAGGGCCGAGCGGGTGCCGCTTTCGAAGCCGTCGGCCATGACGATGCCGTCGCCTGACGGCTGGGCGAGGTGGACGTGGCTGTCGATGCCGCCGGGAAGGACGTAGAGGCCGGTGGCGTCGATTTCCTCGCGCCCCGCTGCCAGACGTTCGCCGAGGGTGACGATACGGCCGCCCTTGATGCCGATATCGCAGCGCGTCACGTCGGAGGCTGTGACGACCGTTCCGTTCCGCACCACGAGATCGAACATGTCAGGCGGCCTTTCGCAGGATGCTGTCGAGCGCGGTGCAGAGGCGGTCCACTTCTTCCAGAGTGTTGTAATGCACCATCGAGACGCGCAAGAGACCGCCGTTGCCGGTCTGGCCCAGATCCTCGACAAGGCGGCGGGAATGGAAATCGCCGTGGCGGATGGCGATCTTGTGGGCATCCATGGCCTTGGCCAGCGCGCCGGAGTCGCGCCCGTCGAAGCGGAAGGCTACGGTGGGGATGCGTTTGGAGTCGGTGTTGGTGGTCGCGCCGAAGACGCGGCAATCGTTGCGGGCGGTCAGGTAGGAGAGCAGGCGGTCGACGAGGGCGTCTTCCTGTGCGGTGACGGCGGCAAAGCCTGCTTCGAGGGCCACGCGGGGTGTCGGGGCTACACCACCGAGGCCCGCGAAATAGTCGCGGATGGCGAGGGTGGAATAGGCGCATTCGTAGCTGGGGTTTCCGGGTTCGAGTTTGCCCGGCACTTTGTCCTTGCCGTAGAAGTAGTGGTAGAGCGTGTCGAGTTCGAGCAGGTGGTCGTGCTTGCCATACATCACGGCGTAATGCGGGCCGTAGGTCTTATACAGGCTGAAGACGTAGTAATCGACATCCCAAGCCTGCACGTCGATGGCACGATGGGGCGCGTATGCGACTGCATCGACGCAGATGCGCGCGCCACGGTCGTGCACGAAGCGGGCGATTTCGGCGACGGGATTCACTTGGCCCAGGATGTTCGAGACATGGGTGACGGCGACCAGTCGGGTGCGGTCGGTCATCAGCGGGGCGAGGTCGTCGAGTTCCAAAGATAGCGTGTCGTGGTTCAGCGGCCAGAATTTCAGGACAATCCCGAATTCCTGCAAGCTGACCCAAGGGCCGATGTTGGATTCGTGGTCGGACATGGTGACGATCACCTCGTCCCCCGGGGAAAGCTGGCTGCGCATGGCGCGGGACAGGTTTTGCAACAGGACCGTGGTCGAGGGGCCGAAGATGATTTCTTCGGGGCGGGCGGCGTTCATTAGGGTCGCGGCGGCGTCGCGGGCGTCGCGCAGGGCGGCTGCGGCGGCGACGGAGACATCGTAGGTGCCACCGATCTGGACGTTCTTTTCGTAAAGGAATTCCGTCATCCGGTCGACCGCGCCGCGCAGGATCTGCGAGCCTCCGGCGTTGTCGAAGAGGGTCCAGCCCCGCGACAGGCCGGGGGAATTGCTGCGGACATGGGAAAGGTCGAGCGCGGGGGTGGGCATGGGAAACTCCGGTGTCAGTGGTTCAGGACCGCGCCTAGGAAAAGCTGCGTGCGCTCTTCCTGCGGGGTGTCGAATATCTGGGCGGGGGTGCCGGATTCGACGATCCGGCCAGAATCCATGAAGATCACGCGGTCGGCGACCTGACGGGCGAAGTGTTGATTTTCACCCAGAACTGAGCCGGTTTTTTCACCGAGAAGTGAGCCACC
>JBBAUB010000020.1:0-49212 GCA_040398445.1 Gemmobacter sp.
AACGGCACCACAACCACCCCAATCGCGTAGGGTGCGCCTTCACGGCGCACCCCCCGCCCCCACCCGTCACGGCGCACCCCCCCCCCGCCCATCACGTCACCCCCCCGCCCCTGTCACGATCATTTGTGCCCTTCACCGTTTTGCCATTTGTGCAACGCGGCATAGTTCGGTCTAATACCTCTGACCGTATCCTGACCGGAGTCCACAATGTCCGACGCAGCCGATCTTGTCCCGCGCATCGAAGCCTTGGGCGACCGCCTCGCCCTTGCCAAAGCGTCGATCAACCGGCGCTTCATCGGGCAGGAACGCGTGGTCGATCTGGTGCTGGCCTCCATGCTCTGCGGCGGTCACGCGCTGCTCGTGGGCCTTCCCGGCCTTGGCAAGACCCGCCTCGTCGACACGCTCTCGACCGTCATGGGCCTCAAGGGCAGCCGCATCCAGTTCACCCCCGACCTGATGCCCGCCGATATCCTCGGCTCCGAAGTGCTCGAAACCGCCGATGGTGGCAGCCGCGCCTTCCGTTTCATCGAAGGCCCGATCTTCTGCCAGCTTCTCATGGCCGATGAAATCAACCGCGCCAGCCCCCGCACCCAATCCGCCCTCCTGCAAGCCATGCAGGAACGCGAGGTGACGATCGCAGGCCAGCACCGCCCCCTTGGCCGCCCCTTCCACGTGCTCGCCACGCAAAACCCCATCGAACAGGAAGGCACCTATCCCCTGCCCGAAGCCCAGCTCGACCGCTTCCTTGTGCAGGTCGATGTCGAATACCCCACCCGCGCGACCGAACGCGACATCCTCATCGCAACCACAGGTGCCGCCGAAGACGAAGCGCATCAGGTCTTCACCACCGAAGAGCTGCTCGATGCCCAAACCATCCTGCGCCGCATGCCCGTTGGCGACCAGGTGGTCGAAGCCATCCTCGACCTCGTCCGCGCCTGCCGTCCGGGCGAACCCGAAGGGCGCGACCTGTCGGGCAGCCTGTCATGGGGGCCCGGCCCCCGTGCGGCACAGGCGCTGATGCTCGCCACCCGCGCCCGCGCCCTGCTCGACGGTCGCCTTGCCCCCTCGGTGGCCGATGTGGCAGCCCTCGCCCGCCCTGTCCTGTCGCACCGCATGGCGCTTTCCTTCGCCGCCCGCGCCCGTGGCGACAGCCTCTCCAGCCTGATCGACCGCACCGCCACCCGCACCCTGGGGCTCGAGGCTGCGGCGTGACGGCCATCACCGACCTTCCGCCCCCCGGTCTGAGGGAGCAAGCCGAAACCCTCGGCCAGTCCCTGCCGCCGCTGCTGGCCGAAGCCGAACTTCTGGCCTCCACCATCATGCTGGGCGAACACGGTCGCCGCCGCGCCGGCATGGGTGACGAATTCTGGCAATACCGCCCCGCCCATGCCGGAGATTCCGCCCGCATGATCGACTGGCGCCGCTCGGCCCGCTCCGACAGCACCTTCGTGCGCGAACGCGAATGGCAGGCCGCGCAATCCGTCACCCTCTGGGTCGATACCTCGCGCGCCATGTCCTTTGCCAGCGCAGGCCCGACCAAGGCCGACCGCGCCCGCCTTCTGGCCCTTGCCACCGCCGTCCTGTTGCTGCGCGGCGGTGAACGCGTCGGGCTGTCCGGCCACGACACGCCCCCCCGCTCGGGCAAATCGCAACTGCTCGCCCTCACCCGCGCCCTGACCGCACCCGATACCGCAGCCGACTATGGCGCCGACTACGGCGCCCCCGATGCCACAGGCATCACCGCCCATGGCCGCGCCCTCTTTGCCTCCGATTTCCTCGGTGATCTTTCCGGCGTCGAAACCGCCCTTTCCCGCGCCTCTGATCGCGGCGCACGCGGCGTGCTTTTGCAAATCCTCGACCCCGCGGAAGAGGATTTCCCCTTTGACGGCCGCACGATCTTTGAATCCATGGGCGGATCGCTCCGCCACGAAACCCTCCGCGCGGGCGACCTGCGCGCCCGCTATCTCGACCGTCTGGCCGAGCGTAAGGACCGCCTGCAAACCCTCGCCCGTGCCGTGGGCTGGCATTTCACCACCCACCACACCGGAGACACGCCCCTTCCTGCGCTGCTGTGGCTGTTTCGCGCCATCGAAGGGGGCCGCTGACCCATGTGGATGCTCGGCCCCGTCGGTTTCACCGCGCCTTTGCTGCTGCTGGGCCTGATCGCCCTGCCGATCCTGTGGTTCCTGCTCCGCGCCGTGCCGCCCGCCCCGATCCGCCGCCGCTTCCCCGGTGTGGCGCTGCTGCTGGGCCTGACCGACGACAAGGCCGAAACCGACCGCACCCCGTGGTGGCTGCTTGTCCTGCGCATGGCCGCCATCGCCGCCACCATCATCGCCTTTGCCGGTCCCGTGCTGAACCCGGAACAGCGCAAACCCGGCACCGGCCCTCTGCTCATCGTGTTCGACGCCTCATGGGCCGACGCCCGCGACTGGCCCCGCCGCATCGACCGTGCCACCACCCTGCTGGACGAAGCCGCCCGCACAGGCCGCCCCACAGCCGTGATCCGCCTGACCGACGCGCCCGCCGATATCGACTTCCAATCCGCCGATGCATGGTCAGGCCGCCTTGCCGCCCTGTCACCCAACCCGTGGCTGCCCACCGCCGCAGGCTGGGCCAAAAAACTCCCCGTAGGCGATTTCGACAGCTTCTGGCTGTCCGACGGCCTCGACCACCCCGACCGCAGCGCCCTGTTTTCCGAACTCGCCAAGCGCGGCGCAGTCACCGTATTCGCCAGCCCCCGCCCCGTCTTTGCCCTGTACCCCGCCACCTTTGGCGATGGCACGATCCAACTTGCCGCTTCCCGCCTGCCCGCCACCGATCCCGTCGATCTCGACGTCATCGCCCGTGGCCCCGACCCGTCGGGAATCGACCGTGAACTCGCCCGCGCCACGCTTTCGTTCGGGCTTGGCGCCGGTCGCGCCGAAGTCGCGCTCTCCCTGCCCCCCGAATTGCGCAATCGCGTCAACCGCTTCGAACTGGCAGGCATCCGCTCGGCAGGGGCCGTCAGCCTGACCGACGACAGCCTGAAACGCCGCAAGATCGCCCTGATCGGCGGGCGCGACGACCGCGAAGGCCTGCGCCTGCTGTCGCCCACCCACTACCTGCGCCAAGCCCTCGCCCCCGTGGCCGACCTGATCGAAGGCGGCTTGACCGATGCGCTTCTGGCCAGCCCCGATGTCGTCATCTTGGCCGATGTCGCCAAACTCACGCAAACCGAACAGGACGCCCTGCTCGACTGGCTCGACAAGGGCGGCATGCTCTTGCGCTTTGCAGGCCCCGCGCTTGCCGCCTCCGATATCAGCCGCAGCGCCGAAGACCCGCTTTTGCCCGTCCGCCTGCGCGAAGGCGGCCGCACCGTCGGCGGCGCGATGAGCTGGGGCGAACCCAAAACCCTTGCCCCCTTTCCCGAAACCTCGCCCTTCCACGGGCTCGACGTGCCGCCCGATGTCACCATCTCGGCGCAAGTCCTCGCCCAGCCCGACCCCGACCTTGCCGCCCGCACCATCGCCGCCTTGGCCGATGGCACGCCGCTGGTCACTCGCAAGGCGGTGGGTCAGGGGCAAGTCGTGCTGTTCCACGTCACCGCCAATGCCGAATGGTCGACCCTGCCGCTTTCGGGCCTGTTCGTGCAGATGCTCGAACGCCTCGCCGTCTCGACCCGCCCCGCTACGCCCGATGCCGCCGATCTTGCGGGCCAGACATGGGTGCCCGAAACCCTGATCGATGCCTACGGCCAGAAAACCGACCCCGCCGCCAGCGCAGGCACCCCCGGCGAAACACTCGCCGCCGCCCTGACCACCGGCCCCGGCCCCGACCTGCGCCCCGGCCTTTACGCAGGCTCCGACCGCCGCGTCGCGCTGAACGCCGTGACCGCCGAAACCACGCTTGTCCCCGCCACATGGCCCGCAGGCACCACCATCGAAGGGCTGGAAGCCCCGCCCGAACAGGCGCTCAAGGGCAGCTTCCTTGCCGCCGCCCTGTTGATGCTGCTGCTTGACATCATCGCCGCCCTCGCCCTCTCGGGCCGCCTGCCCCGCCTCGCGCGCGCCGCCGTCCTGCTGCTTCCGCTTGTGATGATCCCGCCCCAAGCCCGCGCCCAAGCCGAATCGAATGACGCCGCCGCCATCCGCGCTACCGAAGCGGTGGTGCTGGCCCATGTCATCACCGGCGACGCCCAGCTTGACCGCGTGGCCGAAGCGGGCCTCACCGGCCTTGGCCAGCGGCTGTGGGAACGCACCTCGGTCGAACCCGAAGCCCCCGTGGGCGTGAACATCGAAACCGACGAACTGGCCTTCTTCCCCTTTCTCTACTGGCCCGTCTCGACCGCCCAACCCCTGCCCTCGGCCACAGCCTATGCGCGGCTCAACGACTACCTGCGCACCGGCGGCATGATCCTGTTCGACACCCGCGACGCCGACCTGACCCGCGCAGGCGGCTCCTCGCCCGAAGGCGAACAACTCCAGCGCATCGCCGCAGGGCTTGACGTGCCAGCCCTCGAACCCCTGCCGAAAGATCACGTCCTGACGCGCAGCTTCTATCTGTTGCAAGATTTCCCCGGCCGCTACGATGGCGCGACCGTCTGGGTCGAAGCCGCCCCCCCCGATGCCGAACAGGTCGAAGGCATGCCCTTCCGCAACCTCAACGACGGGGTGACCCCCGTGGTGATCGGCGGCAACGACTGGGCAAGCGCCTGGGCGGTCGACGACATGGGGGTTGCGATGTTCCCCGTCGGGCGCGGCTTTGCCGGTGAACGCCAGCGCGAAATGGCCAACCGCTTCGGCATCAACCTTGTCATGCATGTGCTCACCGGCAACTATAAATCCGATCAAGTCCATGTTCCGGCCCTTCTGGAAAGGCTGGGACAATGACCTTCGGTGCCGCCGCGCTGCTGTTCGACCCGCTGGTTGCATGGCCCGTGCTTTACGCGCTGGCAGCCCTTGCCGCGCTTGGCCTTGCCGTGGCGCTCTGGCGCGGGCTGTCGGGCGCATGGCTGCGCATCCTGACGGCGCTGGTGCTGCTGACCGCCATCGCCAACCCGTCGCTGCAACAGGAAAACCGCGCGCCGCTGTCGGATATCGTGCTGCTGGTGGTCGATGAAAGCGCCAGCCAAACCCTGTCGGACCGCGCCACGCAAACCGCCGAAGCGATCGAGCGTGTGACGCAAAGCGTGGCGGCGATCCCCAACACCGAACTGCGCGTGATCCGCTTTCAGGACGGGGCCGACGATGCCGGCTCGCTCGCCATGACCGCGCTGGCCGAGGCCATGGCCGAAGAACCCCGCGCCCGCATCGCAGGGGCGATCCTGCTCAGCGATGGCCGCATCCACGACCTCGGCCTCGCCCCGTCGATGCCCGCGCCACTGCACCTTTTGCTTACCGGCCGCGATAAAGACTGGGACCGCCGCCTGATCGTCAAGAACGCCCCCGCCTTCGCCATCCTGAACGAGGAAGTCACCCTGACCCTGCGGATCGAGGACGAAGGCACAGCCCCCGGCGACCCCGAAGCCGACCTGACCATCGCCGTCGACGATGCCGCCCCGCAAACCTACCGCATCCCCGTGGGCCAAGACATCGAACTGCCCGTCAAACTGCCCCATGGCGGGATGAACGTGCTGCAATTCTCGACCCCTGCCGCACAGGGCGAACTCACCGACCGCAACAACGCCGCCGTGGTGCAGATCAACGGCGTGCGCGACCGCTTGCGCGTGCTACTGGTATCGGGCGAACCGCACGCGGGCGAACGCGTCTGGCGCAACCTGTTGAAATCCGATGCCTCGGTCGACCTCGTCCACTTCACCATCCTGCGCCCGCCGGAAAAGCAAGACGGCATCCCCGTGTCGGAACTGTCGCTCATCGCCTTTCCGACCCGCGAATTGTTCGTCGAAAAGATCAAGGAATTCGACCTGATCATCTTCGACCGCTACAGCATGCGGGGCATCCTGCCGATGTCCTACCTTGAAAACGTGGCCAATTACGTGCGCGAGGGCGGCACCGTGCTGGTCGCCGCAGGCCCCGAATTCGGCGCGGTCGACAGCCTGTGGCGCTCGCCCTTGGCCGAAGTCCTGCCCGTCGAACCCACGTCCCGCGTGATCGAGGAAGGCTTCCGCCCAAAACTCACCGAACTGGGCAAGAAACACCCCGTCACCGAAGGGCTAGAGGCCCTCGCCCCGCCCGGCGGCTGGGGCCGCTGGTTCCGTCTGGTCGAGGTGAAGCCCATCGCGGGACAGGTCGTCATGTCCGGCCCCGGCGACCGCCCGCTTCTGGTCTTGAACCGCGTGGGCGAAGGTCGCGTGGCGGTGCTCGCCTCCGATCAGGCATGGCTCTGGGGCCGCGGGTATGAGGGCGGCGGGCCACAACTCGAACTTCTGCGCCGCCTTGCCCACTGGATGCTCAAGGAACCCGAACTGGAAGAAGAGGCCCTGACAGCCACGGTGCAGGGCCAGACGCTGACCATCACCCGCCGCTCCATCGCCCCCGCCCCGCCCGGCGATCTGACGATCACCGCACCCGACGGCACCACCGCGACCGTGCAAATGCCCGAGGCCGGACCCGGCCGCTTCCAGACGGTCTGGAAAGCCCCGATGATGGGTCTTTACCGCCTTGCCCAGGGCGCGCTTACCCGCGTCATCGCCGTCGGCCCCTCGGCGCCCAAGGAATTCGAACAGACCATCGCCGACGGCACCGCGCTGGAACCCGCCATCGCCGCCACCAACGGCGGCATCCAGCGGCTCGAAGCGGGCATCCCCGACATCCGCACCGTGCGCGAAGGCCGTCCCGCCGCAGGTCGCGGCTGGATCGGCATCACCCCGCGCGGCGCCTATGTGACCGAAGATATCACCCTCGCACCGCTCATGCCCGCATGGCTTTGGCTGGTCCTCGCCGCCCTCCTCGCCCTGTCGGCATGGCTGGTCGAGGGAAGAAATTCCCCCCGCAGCATCCGGTGATCAAACGGAGCGGCGTACCGCCGCAAGCCGATCTCTCGCCTGCGCGCTGGCGCGCTCCGGCTCGGGCACGGGGGCGTTCCGCCCCCGACGGGGCGCGTGCCGCGCCCCTCCCCCCTGAGGATATTTGAGCAAGCGTGAAAGGGTCACAGGCCCAGCATGACTTGCCGCGACTGCGACCAGAACTCGCGCCGCAACAGGACGGCAGTTGCAGCCAGCGCCGTGCCCACCAGCACCCACGGCCCCAGCAGCCAGCCCAGCGCCCCCAGCGCGAAATAGATTGACCGCAGGCCACGGTTGAAGCTGCGCGCCGCCGTGATGTTGATTTCGCCCGCCTGCGCCGCACGCGTCAGCGCCAGCGGGTCGTTCACGTCGTTGGGAACCGCCGCCATCAGGATCGAGCAATAGCCGAACAGCCGGTGCGACCAGATGAATTTGAGCAGGGCGTTGGACAGAAAGGCGATGATCAGGATGATCTTGACCTCGAGCAGCACGCCTTCGGCCTGCAGCGACAGGTCGGTCGCCAGCGTCTGCAACCGCTGTGTATTGCCGATCAACGCCACCCCGCCGCCAATCGCGATCATGCTGGCCGAGGCGAAAAAGGCCGTGCCCTGCCGCAACGAATCGAGGATCGTGGCATCGAAGATGCGCGGCTGGCGGGTGACGAATTCACGCATCCAGTCGCGCCGGAACCGCTCCATCAGCACCGATACCGAAGGGCGGCGGGCGGGCGGGTGCTCGCTGATCCAGCCGCTCAGCAGGAACAGCAGCACCAGCGCCGCAAGCGCCAGCCCGTCGGCAGATGAAAAAGGACCAAGACGCAGCAGGCTTTCCATGGCTATGGTCTAAGCCAAGCCACCGCGCCTTGTCATCTGCGTAAATTGGTTCTAAGTTCTTACCAATTCCCGAAATGGACCGTTCCTATGGACATGCCCCTGCCCGATCCGTCCGTCCTGTCGCGCCGCGACCGCATCGTCGCGCGTCTGGCCGCGGCCCTGCCAGCCGATGCGCTGATCTCGGACCCGACCGAGACGCGGGCCTATGATTGCGACGCGCTGACCGCCTATCGCTGCCAACCGCTGGCCGTGACCCTGCCGCGCAGCACGGCCGAGGTGGCTGCGGTCCTGCGCATCTGCTGCGACGAAGGCGTCAAGATCATCCCGCGCGGGGCCGGAACCTCGCTTGCGGGCGGGTCGCTGCCCACGGCCGACGCCGTGGTGCTGGGGGTGGCGCGGATGAATGCCGTGCTGGAAACCGACTACCCCAACCGCTTCATCCGCGTGCAATCGGGCCGCACCAACCTGTCGGTCACCGGCGCCGTCGAGGCCGAGGGCTTCTTCTACGCCCCCGACCCGTCAAGCCAGCTTGCCTGCGCCATCGCGGGCAATATCGGCATGAATTCGGGCGGGGCGCATTGCCTGAAATACGGGGTGACGACGAACAACCTTCTGGGCGTCACGCTCGTCACCATGCAGGGCGAGGTGCTGCAAATCGGCGGGCCCTTCCTCGATGCGGGCGGGATCGACCTGCTGGGCGTCATCTGCGGGTCCGAAGGCCAGCTTGGCGTTGTCACCGAAGCATGGCTGCGCATCCTGCCCAAACCCGAAGGGGCGCGCCCCGTGCTGATGGGGTTCGCGTCGAACGAGGTGGCGGGGGCTTGCGTGTCCGACATCATCAAGGGCGGGCTGCTGCCCGTGGCCATCGAATTCATGGACCGCCCCTGCATCGAGGCGACCGAAGCCTTTGCCCATGCCGGCTACCCCGACTGCGAGGCGCTTCTGATCGTCGAGGTCGAGGGCAGTCCCGCCGAGATCGACGACCAGCTTGCCCGCATCAAGACCATCGCCACCCGCCACAACCCCGTCGCCTACCGCGAAAGCCGGTCGGAAGACGAATCGCGCCGCATCTGGCTGGGCCGGAAATCGGCCTTTGGCGCGATGGGGCAGATGGGCGATTACATCTGCCTCGATGGCACCATCCCCGTGTCGGAACTGGCCCACGTCCTGCGCCGGATCAAAGAGTTGACTGCAAGCTACGGGTTGCGCGTCGCCAACGTCTTTCACGCGGGTGACGGCAACATGCACCCCTTGATCATCTTCGATGCCAACGAACCGGGCGATCTGGACCTGGCCGAGGCGCTGGGGGCCGATATCCTGCGCCTCTGTGTCGAAGTGGGCGGTTGCCTGACCGGCGAACATGGCGTCGGCGTGGAAAAGCGCGACCTGATGCATGTGCAATTCACCCCCGACGACATGGAGGCGCAGTTGCGCGTGAAAGACGTGTTCGACCCCGCATGGCTGTTGAACCCCGCCAAGGTGTTTCCGCTGGACGTAACCGCCAGCCGCCGCGCCGCCTGAACAGGGCGGGGGGTTTGCACCCCCCGCACCCCCCCCGCAGGATATTCGAGACAAAAGGAAGATCCCGGATGCGCCCAGCCAGCGAGGCTGAATTGGCCGATATCATCAAGGCGGCAAACCGGCCCTTCGCCGTGCAGGGCGGCGGCACGCGGCGGCTTGGGCCAGTTGCTGGCGACAGGCTTGAAACCGCGGGCCTGTCCGGCATCACCCTGTACGAACCCGGCGCGCTGACGCTGGTTGCGCAGGCCGGAACTCCTCTGGCTGAAATCGAGGCGACCCTTGCCGCCGCACAGCAGCGCCTGCCCTTCGAGGTGCCCGACATGCGCGGCCTGCTCGGGCGGGACGGGGTTTCGACCATCGGCGGGGTGGTCGCCGTCAACGCCAGCGGCCCGCGCCGCATTCAGGCGGGGGCTGCCCGCGACAGCCTGATCGGCCTGCGCTTCGTCGATGGCACCGGCACCGTGGTCAAGAACGGCGGGCGGGTGATGAAGAACGTCACCGGCATCGACCTTGTGAAACTCATGGCCGGATCGCACGGGCGGCTTGGCGTGCTGACCGAGGTGGCCTTCAAGCTGCTCCCCCTGCCCGAAACCGCCGCCACGCTGGTGCTGCACGGGCTGGACGATGCCACCGCCATCACTGCCCTGTCGTCAGCACTCACCTCGCCCTACGATGTGACGGGGGCGGCGCATTGGCCGGGGCTTGGCACCTTTGTCAGGATCGAGGGATTTGCCGCCTCGGTCGCCTATCGCCGCGCCGAATTGCAGCGCCGCCTGTCACGCTTCGGCGCGGTCGACACGGCGACCGACGACCCTTGGCCCGCCATCCGCGATGTCGCGCCCTTCCACGCGGCGGCGGGCGATGTCTGGCGGCTGTCCACGACGCCCTCCGCAGCGCCCGCGCTGGTGGCGCGCATAGCCCCGCGTAAGGCGCTTTACGACTGGGGCGGCGGGCTGGTGTGGCTGCTCACCGATCCGGGCTTCGACCTGCGGGCGGCACTTGGCCCCTTTGCCGGACATGCCACGCTGATCCGCAGCGACAGCACGCTTCCCGTGTTCCACCCCGAACCCGCCCCCGTCGCCGCCCTGACCGCCGGGCTCCGCGCGAAATTCGACCCGCGCCGCCTGTTTGGAGCCTGACCGATGCAGACCACCTTTACCCCCGAACAACTGGCCGACCCCGCCACCGCCCGCTCAAACGAGATCCTGCGCGCCTGCGTCCATTGCGGCTTTTGCACCGCCACCTGCCCCACCTATCAGGTGCTGGGCGACGAACTCGATAGCCCGCGCGGCCGCATCTATCTGATCAAGGACATGCTCGAACAGGGCCGCCCCGCCGATGCCCGCACCGTCAAGCACATCGACCGCTGCCTGTCGTGCCTGTCGTGCATGACCACCTGCCCCTCGGGCGTGCATTACATGCATCTGGTCGACCATGCCCGCGCGCATATCGAGGCGACCTACCGCCGCCCGCTGGCAGACCGCCTGTTGCGCTGGACGCTGGCGAAAACCCTGCCCTACCCGATGCGCTTCCGGCTTGCGCTGGCCTTGGCAAAGATCGGCAAACCCCTCGCCGCCCTCATCCCCGATGCCCGCATAAGGGCGATGCTGGCCATGGTGCCAAAGCGTATCCCTCCCGTCAGCCGCAACGACGATGCCCAGACCTTTGCCCCCACCGCGCCGCGCAAGATGCGCGTGGCGCTGATGACGGGTTGCGCGCAAAAGGCGCTGAACACCGATATCAACGATGCCACGATCCGCCTGTTGCGGCGCTTGGGCTGCGAAATCGTCATCCCGCAGGCCATGGGCTGCTGCGGTGCGCTGACCCATCACATGGGACGCGAAAGCGAAGCCCATGGCTTCGCCGCCGCCAACATCCGCGCCTTTCGCGCCGCGGGCGACCTCGACGCCATCGTCATCAATACCAGCGGCTGCGGCACCACGGTCAAGGATTACGGCCACATGTTCCGCAACGACCCGCTTGGCCCCGATGCCGCCCGCATAGCCGCCCTTGCGCTCGATGTCACCGAACTCTTGGCCAAGCTCGACCTGCCCCAAGGTGCGGCAAAAGGCCTGCGCGTCGCCTATCACGCCGCCTGCTCGCTGCAACACGGACAGCAGATCAAATCCACACCGAAAGACCTGCTAAGACGTGCGGGCTTCGACGTGGTCGAACCCGCCGACAGCCACCTGTGCTGCGGCTCGGCAGGCACCTACAACCTGCTGCAACCCGCAATCTCGGCAGAGTTGAAGGCCCGCAAGGTGCACACCCTGACCGCCCGCGCCCCCGATGTCATCGCCGCCGGAAACCTTGGCTGCATGATCCAGATCGGGTCGGGAACCGGTATCCCCGTGGTGCATACGGTCGAACTGCTCGACTGGGCGACAGGCGGGCCAAAGCCTGCGGCCCTGTCATGACCGCCTCACTTCCGCCGCGTTGCGTTCTTGCGCCATGCCGATGATCCGGCTCTTGCTCCTGTGCCTGGCCCTGCCCCTCGCCGCGCTGCCCGCCGCGGCGCAGTCGATCCGCGCGCTTGCCTCGGCCGATCAGGGGCGCGGCTGGGATGCGGTGGGGCGTATCAACATCGGGACCACCGGCTTTTGCACCGGCACGCTGATTGCCGATGACCTCGTGCTGACGGCCGCGCATTGCCTTTACGACAAGACCACCGGCAAGCGCGTGGCCGATACCGACCTCACCTTCCTTGCCGGCTGGCGCAATGGCCGCGCCGAGGCGTATCGCAGCGTCACCCGCGCCCTTGCCCACCCCGATTACCGCGCCGATGGCAAACCGCTCGACAGCGTCGGCAGCGACCTCGCGCTGCTGCGTCTCGACCACCCGATCCGCCTGCCGCAGGTGCAGCCCTTTGCCACCGAAACGACGCCCGAAACCGGGGCCGAGGTGGGCATCGTCTCATATGCGCAAGACCGCTCGGAAGCGCCGTCGCTGCAAGAGGTGTGCGACATCATCGGCCAGCGTCCCGATATGATGGTGCTGTCCTGCGCGGTCGATTTCGGCGCATCCGGTGCGCCGGTCTTCACCGTCACCGATGGCGCGGTGGCCGTCGTATCGGTCATCTCGGCCAAGGCACAGATGGATGGCAAAGCCGTCGCGCTGGCCGTGCCGCTGGCCGCACCCTTGGCGCGACTGCAAAGCGAAATGGCCAAGGGTTCCCCCGTCACCCCCGGCGTGCGCGTCCTGTCCACCGGCACGGGCGGCGCGAAATTCGTCAGGGTTACGCCCTGACCGCCCCCTTGAAACCGGATTTTCCGCTTCCCAAGTGAAGAGTGCAGCCGGATGCCACAACGGGTCCGGCGGCACTGGCGGCCCGTCCGGCGACCGGAGGGCCTTAACATAGCATCGCTTCAAACGGAGGATGACCCATGCGGAACCTCGATTTCGCCCCGCTTTACCGTGCCACCGTCGGCTTCGACCGGATCGCCGACCTGATGGACCGCGCGCTGACCGCCGATGTCGCGCAGCCGACCTATCCGCCCTACAACATCGAAAAGACCGCCGATGACGGCTATCGCATCTCGATCGCCGTGGCGGGCTTCGCCCCCGACGAGCTGAACGTCGAGGTCAGGGATGGCACCCTTCTCGTCGCCGCCCGCAAGGGGGACGAGGCGGAAGCCAAAACCTACCTGCACCGCGGCATCGCCACCCGCGCTTTCGAACGCCGCTTCGCACTGGCCGACCACGTGCGCGTGACGGGGGCTGCCCACGAACATGGCATGCTGCACATCGACCTTCTGCGCGAAACGCCAGAGGCGCTCAAACCCCGCCGGATCGAGATTGCCAGTGCAACCACCACGCCCGCGCTGGAAGCCAAGGTGAACTGACCCCGGCGCAGCCAGACAGCAAAAGGGGCGCATCGCTGCGCCCCTTTTTTCGTTGCGTGACGGAAAGACGAATTTTCTGCGAAAATTCCCGCACCTCCTGCACCCTTGGGCAGATTCAGAAGATCAGCCCGTCGTAAACCCCGAACGCCCCCTCGCGCGAGGCGAGGCGTGCGGAAAGCCCGCGGTCGGCGGCATAGGCGCTGACGGCCGTATAGGTGCCCGGACCAAAGGCCCCGTCGATCCCGCCGTAGTAATAGCCCGCCGCCGCCAGACGCCGCTGGATCGCCATGCGCTCGCCGGTGGAATAGCTGTTGAAGGCATAGGCAGCGGCGGTGCTGTAGACGCTGCTGGTATAGGTCGGGCGCTGCACATAGACCGGCTGGACATAGCGCGGGGCCACATAGCGCGGCTGCTGGTAGACGACCGGCGGGGCGCGATAGACCGGCGGGCGATAGTACTGCGGGCGCGGCTGGCGCGGTTGCAGCACGCCGTATTGCGTCAGCACCGATTGCGCGACGATGGTGCCGACGACACCTTTGAGCACATCCTGCTCGCGCTGGCCCCAGGCATTCGCGGGCATCGCGGCACCGATGGCCAGCGACAGCGCGGTCACGGCGGTGATGGTCATGTTCTTGACAGTGGGCAGCATGTCGAACTCCATTTCATGTTGCGGGTCCGTGGGGACCGGTACATCGGGGGGCGGTCGTTTTCGCCTTGCCCCGAACATGGGCCCACCCGCTGCGCTAGGCAAAATCAGGGGTTTGATATCCGATAACAGCCCGCTTCCCTGCGGAACGGGCGCAAGAAAGGGGGCTTTCCGCCCCCTCGCCGCGCAAGCGCGTCTCACCCCCGAGGATATTTGAACAAGCATGAAAGCCGCAAAGCAAAAGGCGGGGCCGCTTGGACCCCGCCCTTGCACCTTTCGGTATAGGTCTCAGACCGACAGGCAGATGTATTTCATCTCGAGGTAATCCTCCATGCCGTGGCGGCTGCCCTCGCGCCCCAGACCCGATTGCTTGACCCCGCCGAACGGCGCCACCTCGGTCGAGATCAATCCGGTGTTCACGCCCACCATCCCGTATTCCAACGCCTCTTGCACCCGCGTGATGCGCCCGATGTCGCGCGCATAGAAATACGAGGCGAGGCCGAAGATCGTGTCATTCGCCAGACGGATCACCTCGTCCTCGGTCTCGAACCTGAACAGCGGTGCCAGCGGGCCGAACGTCTCTTCGGTCGAGATCATCATCTCGGGCGTGATCCCCGTCATGATCGTGGGCTCGAAGAAGGTGCCGCCAAGCGCGTGGCGCTTGCCGCCCATCTCGATCTTCGCGCCCTTCTTCAGCGCATCCGCGATATGCTCTTCGACCTTTTCCACCGCATCCGCGCTGATAAGCGGGCCAAAGTTCACATCTTCCGACAGCCCGTCACCGACCTTGGTCTTGGCGACAGCTTCGGCCAGCTTCTTCGAAAAGGCGTCATAGACGCCCGCCTGCACATAGATGCGGTTGGCGCAAACGCAGGTCTGGCCGTTGTTGCGGAACTTCGACACCATCGCGCCCGCCACCGCCGCGTCCAGATCGGCATCGTCGAACACGATGAAGGGCGCGTTGCCGCCCAGCTCCATGCTGCATTTCATCACCTGCTCGGCGGCCTGCCGCAACAGGATGCGGCCAACTTCCGTCGATCCGGTAAAGGTCAGCTTCTTGACCGCATGGTTCTCGCAGAACTCCTTGCCGATATCGGACGCCCGCTTCGACGTGACCACGCTGAACAGACCGCCCGGCACGCCCGCCCGTTCCGCCAGCACCGCCATGGCCAGCGCCGACAGCGGCGTTTCCGAAGCCGGACGCGCCACGAAACCGCAGCCCGCCGCCAGCGCGGGGGCCACCTTGCGCGCAATCATCGCATTGGGAAAATTCCACGGCGTGATCGACCCCACCACCCCGATCGGCTGCTTGATCACCGTGATCCGCTTGTCGCGCTGGTGTCCCGGAATCGTCTCGCCATAGATGCGCTTGGCCTCTTCGGCGAACCATTCGACGTAAGACGCACCATAAGCCACCTCGCCCTTGGCCTCGGCCAGCGGCTTGCCCATCTCGGCGGTCAGGATTTTCCCCAGATCGTCCTGATTGGCCATCATCAAGTCAAACCATTTGCGCAGCACCGCTGCACGTTCCTTGCCGGTGCGGCCTGCCCATTCCTTCATCGCCACCTCGGCCGCCGCAATCGCGCGGGCCACCTCGGCGCGGCCAAGGTTCGGCACCTCGCAGATCACATCGCCCCGCGCGGGGTTGGTGACGGGAAAGGTCGTGGCGTCATCGGCCTCGACCCATTGCCCCGCGACATAGGCCTTGGTGCACAGAAGCGACGGATCATTCAGCAGCGATGCAAGGTTGGTGACGGAATCGAGCATGTGGGCCTCCAGAAATTCGGGTTAAGGATGGATTGCACCGCAGCCCCGTCTTGTCCAGTTACGCGGTGCAACGCCATCAGGCCAACGGCCATTATTTGATCAAACCAGCGGTGACAGCATGTCCCTCGACGACGATTACGCCAACGGCGCCTATATCAAGGGCGGCGACGCCTATCTCGCCCGCTGGCAACGACAGGCCGCGGCCTTCCGTCAGGTCATGGGGCCGCGCGCCCGCCTTGGCCTTGCCTATGGCGCGGGCGAGCGGCAGGCGCTCGACCTGTTCCTGCCCGAAGCCGCACCCAAGGGGCTGATGGTCTTTGTCCACGGCGGCTACTGGATCGAAGGCCACCGCGACCTGTGGTCCCACCTTGCGGCCGGAGCGACCGCACGCGGCTGGGCCTGCGCGCTGCCCTCCTACACGCTCGCCGCTGCGGGCCGCATCCGCGACATGACGGCGGAAATCGCGGCCGCCGTGGCCCATGCCGCCAGCCTGATCGCCGGACCCGTGGTCGTCACCGGCCATTCCGCGGGGGGCCACCTTGCCGCCCGCATGGGCTGCGCCGACATGACGGCCAAGGTCGCCCGCGTGGTGCCCATCGCGCCCTTGGCCGACCTCGCGCCGCTCATGCAGACCACGATGAACGAAAAGCTGCGCCTCGACGATGCCGAATGTGCCGCGCAATCGCCCGCCCGCCTGACGCTGCGCCCCGATACGCAGGCCCATATCTGGGTCGGCGCGCAGGAACGCCCCGCCTTCCTGTGGCACGCCCGTCTTTTGTCGGAACGCTGGGATTGCCCGTGGACCCCCGATCCGGGCCGCCACCACTTCGACGTGATCGACGCGCTGACCGACCCGATGTCGCCCTTGATGGAAACCTGTCTTGGCGGTCTCGCGTAGGGTGCGCGTTCATCGCGCACCCTCTCCGCCCGGTGCGCGGTAAACGCGCACCCTCTCAGACCGGTGCGCGGTAAACGCGCACCCTACGAGGCCGCGTGCATCCGCTCGATATAGGCGCGCATTTCTTCGGCCTCGTGCCGCGCGTCGCGCAAGCCTTCCATCGCGGCGCGCAATTCGGCCTCGGTCTGGGCGATCTGGTTCATCAGCTCGGACTCGCGCTGCTCCAGATACATCACCGCCTGATCCCGCGCCTCCTCGGCCTCGTGCAGCGACTGCGCCAGATGGTCCATCTCGGCCACATCGCCGCCCGCCACCCGCTTGAAGCGGTGCAACAGCCAATAGGTGAACCAGCCCATGGCGAAAGCCGCCAGCAAAATGATGGCGGTCGCTGCGATGAATTCGGTGCGGTTCATGATGACACTCGTCTGGTCAGGTCAGTTATTCGCGGGGCGCGGCTTCGGGCGCAAGGTCTTTTCCTTCGGCGCGATCGAAGGGCTTGTATCAGCGCTGAAATCCGGACCCGCCACGGCAACCGGAGCCGCCGCCACGCCACCCGTGACCGCACCGACAGCCGCGGCCACCGCTGCCGCCGTCGTGCCGCCCGCCCCGGCAGGCGCCTCGATCAGCGAGAATTCGATCCGCCGGTTCGCCTCGCGCCCCTCGTCGGTCGCGTTGTCGCCCACCGGCTTTTTCTCGCCATAGCCGACCGCCTTCATGGTCGACACATCCACGCCCTCGCGGCTCAGCGCCACCAGCACCGCCTTGGCGCGGTCTTCCGACAGCGTCTTGTTGCCCCCGGTCGACCCTTGGCTGTCGGTATACCCGCCCACCTCGATCGGCACGCCGGGACATTGCTTGAGCAACACGCCCAGCGCCGACAAAAGCCCGCCCGATTCGGCCGTGATCGTGGCCTTGCCGGGGTCGAAGCCGATCTTCTGCTTGCCCAGCAATTGCCGCACGTCATCGACACAGGCCGCCGCCGTTGCCGGAGCCTGCCGCGCCTGCACCAGCGTGCCACGGATCACCGGCCCGCTTGTCGCATCGACCGCCCCGCCCGCGACAACCGCCGCCTGCTCCTCTCCGATCAGATGAAACTCGATCCGCCGGTTCGCCTCGCGCCCTTCTTCGGTGGCATTGTCGGCAATCGGCCGCTCTTCGCCATAGCCGATGGCGGTCATCTCCGACACATCCACCCGCCGCCCCTGCAAGGCGACAAGCACCGCCTCGGCCCGCGCTTGGGACAGCGCCTTGTTGCCCTCCTCGCTGCCCTGCCCGTCGGTATGGCCCGAAATTTCCAAAGGCAGCGCCTTGCACTGCTCCAGCGCCGCGGCGATGGACGACATCAGCCCCGCGGCCGTTCCGTCGATCTCGGCCGATCCGGGCGGAAAGCTGATCTTTTGCTTGGCCACCACCGCATCGACCCGCGCCACGCATTCCTGCGGCGTCGGCAAAGCTGCCAGCGGGTCAAGCTTTTCGTCATATGTCACCGAAACCTTGAAGGTCTGGCCCTTGCCCAGCTTGTTCGACAATATCTGGCTGATCCGCCCCTTGGCGGTCTGCGATCCGGCCACGCCCGACACTTCCACCACATCCGCCTGCACCAGCAACTTGCCCTCGTGCAATTGCGACAGCGCCTCCAGCCCCGCCAGCACCCGCACGGGCCAGCCGATCGGCAGATCGGGGTCGATCCGCGTCGCGGTATAGACGGCATCCGACCCGAATTGCGCCTTGGCGAACATGTCCACCGCCTTGCGCTGCATCGCATCGGTCACCCGCCCGCGCAATTCGACCTTGCCTTTACCCGAAAGCTGCGCGGTAAACTCGGCAGGCCCCGCCGCCACCGCATCGGGCTTCTTGGGCAGCTTGGCATCCAGCGAAAACACGTCCGGCAAGGCGGTCTGCAACTCGCCCACCACACGGTCGAACAGGTCTTGCGGCGTCTCCTCGACCGCAACCAGCGACACGTCGGCATCCGAAAACGTGACTGTCCCCGCCCCCATGGCCGCCACGGCCCGGATTCCCGCCTCGGCCGCCTCGCCCCAACTCGGGCTGGGCACGCCCAAGCCGATGGTGCAGCTGGCGCGCCCCTCCAGCCCCGCCGCCGCAGCCGCCGCCAGAATGCGGTTGCGCGCCGCTTCGGTATCGGCGGAACAGGCGTCGAACCGCGCGCCCTCGGCATCCTTGACAAAGCGCAGCGTGAACGGCGTCAGCACCGGACGCGGCGCGGAAATGTCGATCTTCACCGCCAGCCCCTCGGGCTTCAACCGCCCCAGCTCGGCCTCGAACGCCCGCTTCTCGGCCTCGCTCTCGGAAATCGCGGTCACCTCGACCCCGTCCTCTGCCACCGAAATCTTTGACCGCGGCAACAGCCGCAGCGCCGCGATCCCGTAATCGAAGGCGGGCCTCCAACTCTTGGACGCAGGGTAAGACGATGTTTCCAGCATGTCCGACACCGGAACATCCGCCGCGATCTTCGTGGCAGCCGCCGCCAGCGTCTGCTCCGAATTGCCCGAAGGCAGCAACCCGATCAACTGTATCCCGTCATCGTTGCGCAGCATCTCGACCGAAAAGCGCGGAGCCTCGATCTCGCGCGCAGGTGTCACCGACATACGGTCGCGGATGCGGCTCGAATCGATCTGCGACCCGATGACGTTCAGCAGCCGGAACCGCGCCGCCTCGGTCGGGGCGGTGCCATAGACCTGCACCAGCATGCCGTCCGCCTCGATGCGCGCCCAATCCAGCCGTTCCGCCACGATCCGCTCGGTCAGGGCGCGGTGCGACAGGTATTCCACCGCCATCGCCGCACCCCATGCAACCACCACCGACACCAGCGCCGCCAGCCCGAAGGCAAAACCCGCGAGAAGCCCCTGCGACAGCTTCACTCGGCGCATGAATCGTGCGGGCATCTGGCAGCTTTCGTTAACTCGTGGCACCGCGATTCCCGCAGCCCTGCGATGCCTAGCGCCACAGGGCCAACGGTTCAATCAAACCAGCGCTGCGGCGGCGAAAAACAGCGCAACGACCAGTCCCGCATCGCGGTTCGACCGGAATATCACCATGCATGCCGCCGGATCGTCCACATCCAGCCGCCGCATCTGCCACAACAGATGCCAGCCAAAGGCCCAAACGCCCGCCAGCGCCAGCAGCAGCGCCACGGGCGACGCAGCGGGCAGCAGCGCCACCAGCACCGCCGCCGTCAAAGCCACGACCGCCACCACCAGAAACCCCGCCAGCCAGCGCCCCGTCTGCGCCCCGAACAGCCGCGCCGTCGATTTCACCCCGATCAGCGCGTCGTCCTCCTTGTCCTGATGGGCATAGATCGTGTCGTAAAACAGCGTCCACGCGATCCCCGCGCCATACAGCAGCACCGCAGGCCCCCCCACGCGCCCCGAATGTGCAGCCCACAGCAGCACCGCGCCCCAGTTGAAGGCCAACCCCAGAAACATCTGCGGCCACCACGTGAACCGCTTGGCAAACGGATAAACCGCCACCAGCGCCAGCGACGCGACACCCAGCCCGATGGCCAGCCAGTCATAGCTGAACAGGATCAGCGCCGCCAAAAGCGCCTGCATCCCCATCCAGACCAGCGCCCCCCGCACCGACACCTGCCCCGAAGGGATGGGGCGGCTTTTCGTCCGCGCCACCGCGGCATCGAAGTCGCGGTCGGTGATGTCGTTCCACGTACACCCCGCCCCGCGCATCAGAAATGCCCCCAGCGCGGTCGATAGCGCCAGCCACCCGTCCCACCGTGTGAACCCGCCGCCCTGCGCCGCCGCCAGCGCAATCGCCCACCAGCACGGCAACAGCAGCAGCCATGTCCCGATGGGCCGGTCCGCCCGGCTCAGCCGCAGATAGCCCCGCGTCCACGCCGGCGCGTAGGCATCCACCCAGTTGCCGCGCGGCGCATCCGCCACCGCTTGGCCCTCTGGCATTTCGGTCGGTGTAACCATAGGGTGCCGCTCATGTCCGATGCAAAAATCCGCCTCTATGTAGAGCACCCCTTGGCCCATGGGCAAGCCGTGCCCCTGACCGCCGATCAGGCGCATTACCTGTTTTCCGTCATGCGCCTCGCCACCGGCGACGCGGTGCTTTTATTCAACGGACGCGATGGGGAATGGCGCGCCACGGTCGAACAATCGTCCAAACGCGGCGGCCTCCTTGCCTGCACCGACCAGACGAAACCGCTTCACCTCCCCCCCGACCTGTGGCTCATGTTCGCCCCGATCAAGAAAGCCCGCACCGATTTCATCGTCGAAAAGGCCGCCGAACTTGGCGCGTCCCGCATCATCCCCGTCCAGACTCGCCACACCAATTCCGACCGCATCCGCCAGGACCGCCTGCAAGCCCACGCGACCGAGGCCGCCGAACAATGCGGCGGCACCTTTGTCCCCGAAGTGACCGACCTGCACCACCTCGACCGCCTGCTGTCCAACTGGCCCGCCGACCGCCGTATCCTGTGGTGCGACGAAACCCTGACCCACGCCCGCAGCGCGCTTGCCGCCGCAGATCCCGCCCCTTGGGCCATCCTGATCGGCCCCGAAGGCGGCTTTTCCGCCGACGAACGAACCCGCCTGCGCGCCATGCGCCAAGTCACCGCCGTCAGCCTCGGCCCCCGCATCTTGCGCGCCGACACCGCCGCCGTGGCCGCCCTGACCCTGTGGCAATCGACGCTGGGCGATTGGCAATGATCCGCGCCGACCTCGCCGCCACCCTGCACCACTGGCGCGAGGTGATCGCCGCCGCCGCCCTCGGCCTCGGCGGGCTCTACCTTGCCACCCTCGGCGGGCTGTTCTTCATCCCCCTTGGCCTTTGCCTTGCCGCCCTCGCCGCCGCCCTTGGCCTGCAAGCCTTCCGCCGCCTGCGCTTTGCCCGCGACCCCGCCGCCCCCGGCCTGATCGAGGTGGACGAAGCGCAGATCGCCTACCTCTCCCCCCTCGGCGGCGGCTACGTGTCGTTGCGCGAACTGGCCGAAATCCGTCTCGTCACGCGGGGCGGCCACCGCTACTGGCACCTGCGCCAACTCGACGGCGAAAGCCTGCCCATCCCCGTCGATGCCACCGGATCGGACGCGCTCTTCGACGCCTTCGCCACGCTTCCGGGCATGGATACCGGCGCGCTGGTCGCAGCCCTTGCCCCCGCAACCACCGCCTCCGCCACCACCCCGGCACTCGACGGCCTGTCGCGCATCATCTGGCAGCGCAGGGGCAGCGGCCTCGCCCGCCGCTAACCACCCTTGACTTCGCCCTTGCCGCAAAGCACGTCATGACCTGACTGCAATTTCCCCGGAGCGTTCTTCATGTCGATACCCCAATCCGGCGGCGGAGTGATCGAAAGCTTCGAACAACTCGCCGGAATGATGGAACAGGGCAACAAACCCAAATCCGACTGGCGCATCGGGACCGAGCATGAAAAATTCGGCTGGCTCACCGCCACCCGCCAGCCGCTGCCCTATGACGGACCCGCCTCGATCAACACCCTGTTTCGCGAACTCGCCGCCCGCTACGGCTGGGAACCCGTGCGCGAGGGCGACAATATCATCGGCCTCACCCGCAACGGCGCCAATGTCAGCCTCGAACCGGGCGGCCAATTCGAACTGTCGGGCGCTGCCGTGGAAACCATCCACGAAACCGCGGCCGAGTTGCAAAACCACCTGACCGAGGTTGCCAGCATCGCAGACCCCCTCGGCATCAAATTCATGGGCATAGGTGCCGCCCCCGAATGGCGGCACGAAGACATGCCCGTCATGCCCAAGGGTCGCTACCGCCTGATGACCGATTACATGGGCCGCGTCGGCACCCATGGCACGCAGATGATGTATCGCACCTCGACCGTGCAGGTGAACCTCGACTACGCGTCCGAATCCGACATGGTGAAAAAGCTGCGCGTCTCGCTGGCGCTGCAACCCGTGGCCACCGCCCTTTTCGCCTCGTCGCCGTTCTTCGACGGCAAACCCAACGGCCATAAATCATGGCGCTCGCGCATCTGGCGCGGCTTGGACGACAGCCGCACCGGTATGCTGCCCTTTGCCTTTGACGAAGGCTTCGGCTTCCAGCAATACGTCGACTGGGTGCTCGATGTGCCGATGTATTTCGTCTACCGCGACGGCAAGTATATCAACGCGCTCGGCCAGTCCTTCCGCGCCTTCCTGCGCGGCGAACTCCCCGCCATGCCCGGCGAAAAGCCCACGCTTTCCGATTGGGCCGACCATATGACCACCGTATTCCCCGAAGCCCGCGTCAAGAAATACATCGAAATGCGCGGTGCCGATTGCGGCGATCAGGCCCATATCGTAGCCCTCCCCGCCTTCTGGGTCGGCCTGATGTATGACCAGACCGCCCTCGATGCGGCATGGGATCTGGTCAAAGGCTTCGACGCCGAAACCCGCGAGGCGCTCCGCGTCGCGGCTTCCGCTCATGGCCTGCAAGCCGAAGCGAACGGCATCAAGATGATCGACCTCGCCCGCGCCACCGTCGGCCTGTCGCACGCCGGTCTTGTGGCGCGCGGCAAGGGCGAAGAAACCCACCTCGCCCCCCTCGTCGAAAACGTCAAAACCGGCAAGACGCAGGCCGACCGCTGGCTCGACCTCTACAACGGCGCATGGAACCACAGCCTCGCGCCGCTTTACGAAGCGTCCAGCCTCTAAGACGTTTTATGACGCATAAAACGGTCCGGAATTTGACGCAAATTCCGGCGCTCCACCGACCGACCCGATTTTTGCGTCAAAAATCGTCGCGAAATCTGCGCCAGATTTCGCCCCGCCAAGGCGCAAAGACCCCGAAACGAAAACGGCCCGCAGATCGCTCTGCGGGCCGTTTCAATTCAAATCACCAAAGCTCAGTGCAGCTTGGCATCCACCTGCGCGATGGCCGCATCGATCGACGCCGCAGCGCCCTCGGCGGTCATCTGACGCGCCAGCACGTCACCGGCAGCCGCGACCGCGACCGAAATCGCCCTGTCCTTGACCGCACGGATGGCCGATTGCTCGGCCGATGCGATCTGGTCTTCCGCCGCAGCAACCCGCCGCGCGATCGACAGCTTCAGGTCGGCCTTGGCCTGTTCGGCAGCCGCCATCGCCTCGTCCTTGGCCGAAGCCACGATGCGGTTGGACTGCTCGATCACGTCCTTCTGCTTGCGCTCGTAAGACGCAAGCAGCGCCTTGGCCTCTTCGCGCAAGGCACGGGCTTCGTCCAGCTCGGCCTTGATCTGCACGGCCCGCGCATCCAGCAACGTGCCGATCTTGGCCGGAACCTTTGCGTAAAGCAGGATGCCGACAAAGACGATGAACGCCAGCAGCACGACAAAGTTGGTGTTGTGCAGCGACAGGAACGGCCCACCGGCCGCAAAGGCAGGCGATGCCGTCAATGCCAGCAAAGCAATCAGCTTCTTCATCGCCTTACCCTTTCAGACGGGCGGAGACCGCCGCATTCACGCTTGCCGCATCGACCGTGCCGCCCAGCGCGCCCACCAACTCGCGAGCCGTGTCCATCGCCACGGCAGTCACCGCGTCCAAGGCTCCGGCACGGATTTCGCCGATGCGCTTTTCGGACTCGGCCGATTTGGCGGCAATGGCCACGTCGGCCTTGGCCATTTCCTTGGCCAGATCCTTCTGGATCTCGGCCTTGGCCTCGGCCACGATCTTCGCCGCCTCGACCCGCGCGCGGGCCAATGCGTCGTTATACGCCGCTTCCGCCGCCACGGCCCGCTGCTTCAGCTCTTCTGCCGCAGCCAGATCGTTGGTGATCATGCCCTTGCGCTCGGACAGCACGCCGCCGATGCGCGGCAGCGAAATCCGCGTCATGATGAAGTAGATCACGACAAGCGTGACCAGAAGCCAGAAAATCTGGTTCGGAAAGGTCGAGAAATCCAGCTGGGGCATGCCCGCCGAACCCGCCTCATGTGCGGCGCCAGCTACTTCGGCCGCCGTTGTTTCGGTCGCCATGTCGTCCTCCGTCGGCCCCTAGAACTTGCAAGGGGGGTGCGGGCGAAACACCCGCACTCCCCTTTCGTCAGGATGCGTCGGGAATCAGACCGCGAACATCAGCAGAAGTGCCACGAGGAACGAGAAGATCCCCAGAGCTTCGGCGAATGCCAGACCGATGAACAGCGTGGCGGTTTGCGAACCGGCTGCCGACGGGTTGCGCAGGGCACCCGCAAGGAAGTTGCCGGCAACGGCGCCAACGCCGATTGCGGCTGCGCCCGAACCGATGGCGGCCAGACCGGCGCCGATGAATTTGCCCAGAGCGGCTGCTGCGACGAGTTCCATGAGTATCTCCTTGACGATGGATATTCGCGTTGTGGATAGGACTGACAGGCGACTGGCCCTTAGTGGCCCGGATGCAGTGCATCCTTGAGGTAGACGCAGGTCAGGATGGTAAAGACGTAAGCCTGGATGAAAGCGACCAGCACTTCCAACCCGTAGATCGCCGTGATCGCCAGAACCGAGATCGGCGTGACCACGACCCCGATGGCCGAAATCAGGATCATCGGCGCAAAGGCGGCAAAAACCTTCATCACGGCGTGACCGGCCATGATGTTGCCCGCAAGACGGATCGAATGGCTGACAGGGCGCACGAAGTAGGAAATCAGCTCGATGATCGCGATGATCGGGCGCAGCACCAGCGGCGCATCCTTCATCCAGAACAGCCCGAGGAAATGCGCCCCGTTCAGCACGAAACCCAACACGGTGACGGCAATGAACACGCCAAAGCCAAGGATCGCCGTAACCGCGATATGCGACGTGGGCGTGAACGACCCGGGGATCAGGCCAAGGAAATTCGAGAACAGGATGAACAGGAAGACGGTGAAGATATAGGGGAAATACTTCACCCCGTCATGACCCGTCACATCCTCGACCATCTTGTAGATGAAGCCGTAAGCCAGCTCCGCGACCGATTGCACACGCGTCGGAATGACCGCGCGACCGCGCGTGCCGATCACGAACAGACCGATGATGCACAGGATCGCCAGCGCCATCCACAGCGTCACGTTGGTCGGCGTGTACCACTGGATCGGGCCTTCGCCGAACAGCGGATGAATCTTGAACTGGTCAAGCGGGTGGAACGCCAAACCGCCTTCGCTGTGTGCCTCGGTTGCCACGTTCAGTCTTCCTCTTGCTTGGCAGCCGCCGCCGCCGTCCGTTCCTGCACGTCTTGCGCGGATCGCAGCATGGTTTTCACCCCCGCCGCCAGCCCCGCCAGTATGAACAGCACCAGAAACAGCGGCATGGTCCCCAAAAGGGTATCCAGCCCGTATCCGATGCCAAAGCCGATCGCGAGACCGGCCACAAGCTCGATGACCATCCGCCACGCCAGTTGCGCCTGCGAATAGTCCTCCTTCTGGTGGCTCCGGCGCGGCCCTTCGGCCGCCTCTTTCGCCGCAGCAATCCGCTTCGCAAGCGCATCGAGACGCTCTTGATCGGGTTCTTCCGCCACGGCGCAGCCTCCAGATCGGTCGCGCCCTAGTTACGAAGCGCACCCCCGCAAGTCAAGCCGCGAATCCGGCCCGGTGGAACGGATCAAACCCTTGAAATATATGAATTAAACCAAACCGCCCAATCTATCGCACCGGCCGTTCGGCGCACTTGGCCAAGCGTGCCGCCGAAACCGCATATTCAACCATCCGGTTGACGATCCCGCCCCGCCCCGCCACAGTTGCCGCCATGCCCGCCAACCTTGATGCCATCTTCGCCGCCCTCGCCGACCCCACGCGCCGGTCGATCCTGACCATGCTGCTCGAGGATGACATGGCCGTCACCGACGTGGCCGACCCCTTCCACATGTCGCTTGCCGCCATCTCGAAACACCTGTCGGTGCTGGCCGAAGCGGGCCTCATCACCCAAGAAAAGCGCGGCCGCGTAAAGTGGTGCAAACTGGAACCCGACGCGCTGCGCACGGCCTCGGTCTGGATGCGCGGCTTCGGCCAGTTCGACCCGCTCGACCTCGACGATTTCGAACGCTTCCTCTCGGCCGAACTTGCCCAGCCCGAAGCCGGGGGGCTCGCCCCCCGGACCCCCGAGGATATTTGAGACAAGAAGAAGGGACCAGCGCCCGCGTCCCTGTTCACCTTTGCGATAAATACTCCGGGGGGTGCGGGGGGCTGGCCCCCCGCCGTTCAGCCGAACCAGCCCTTGTAGGTCTCGCGCAGCAGGTTCTTTTGCACCTTGCCCATCGTGTTGCGCGGCAGCGCGTCCACCACCACCGCCGCCTTGGGCTGTTTGAACCGCGCCAGATCGCCCGCGACCGCGCCAAGCACCGCGCCCGCCTCCAGCGCCACGCCCTTGTGCGCCACCAGCACCGCAAACACCGCCTCGCCGAAATCGCGGTGCGGCAGGCCGATCACCGCGCTTTCCAGCACCCCCGGCACAGCGTCGAGCAGTAATTCGACCTCCTTGGGATAGACGTTGTAACCGCCGGTAATCACCAGATCCTTCGCCCGACCGACGATGCTGATGTAACCCTGTGCATCGCGCATCCCCAGATCGCCGGTGATGAACCAGCCATCGGGGCGCAACTCCTCGGCCGTCTTTTCCGGCATCCGCCAATAGCCCTTGAAAACGTTCGGCCCCCGCACCTCGATGGTGCCGACCTCGCCCGTCGCCACCTCGCCCGCAGCACCCACGATCCGCACCTCCACCCCGGGCAGCGGCAGCCCCACCGTTCCCGCCCGTCGCGCGCCGTCGTACGGGTTCGACGTGGTCATGTTCGTCTCGGTCATCCCGTAGCGTTCCAAGATGCGATGCCCCGTCCGCGCCTCCCACGCCACATGCGTCTCGGCCAGCAACGGGGCCGAGCCCGACACGAACAGCCGCATATGCGCCACCGCGTCCCGCGTCAGCCCCGCCTCGTCCAAGAGCCGCGTGTAAAAGGTGGGCACCCCCATCAGCACGGTCGCCGCGGGCAACTGCGCCATCACCTGCCCCGCATCGAACCCGGCCAACCAGATCATCGACGCCCCCGACAGCAGCGCCACGTTGGACGCCACGAACAACCCGTGGGTGTGAAACATCGGCAAGGCGTGCAGCAGCACATCGGCATCGCCAAAGCGCCACGCCGCAACCAGCACCCCGGCGTTCGACAACAGGTTGCCCTGCGTCAGCATCGCCCCCTTCGACCGTCCCGTCGTACCCGAGGTATAAAGCAGCGCCGCAAGATCGCCCGCCGCGCAATCGGCAACCGAGACAAGATCAGCCGCCCCTTCGGCCAGATCGCGCAGCGTCCCCGACCCGTCGGCATCCAGCGTCAACACTTCGGCCCCGTGCCGCCCCGCCACTTCGGCCAAGGCCAGCGCCTTGCCGCCGTCGCAGACAAAGACGCGCGGCGCAGCGTCGGCCAGAAAATAGTCGACCTCCGCCGCCGTGTAGCCGGTGTTCAGCGGCAAAAACACCGCCCCCAACGCCACCGCCGCCCCGTAGAGCGCCAGCGCCTCGGGCGTCTTTGCAACCTGCGCCGCGATCCGGTCGCCCTTGGTCACGCCCAGTCCCGCCAGCGCATTGGCCTGCCGCGCGACCATCCGGTAAAACCCGTCCGCCGTGATCGCGCTGCCATCGGCCAGACGCAGCAACAGCCGGTCCCCACCTTGCAGCGGGGCGAACAATGCGTCGAACAGCGGGTTGGTCATGGTCGTCCTTTCCGGTCTTTCGCGGAACCTGCCACAGCCGCCACCGCCGGTGCAACCGCCCGCGCGCGCCATGCGCCAAAGGCGCTATCGCACCGCATGGCCCATGGTGCGCACCGTTGCGCGCCGCAATCGCGCCCATGTTGCGTGGCAAGATGCCCCTGCCCCGCAGGCCGGGCCCACGCCGGAAACGAGGGCGCAGGATGAAGACCTATCTCAAGCGCCTCGCCACATTGGCGCTGTTGCGGCACAAGCGCGCCCAGATCGACCCGCGCTTCGATGTGCGCCTGCAACGGCTGGGCACCCGCGAAGGGCTGCGCCCCGTGCAATCGGGCCCGTTCAGAAATCCGCCCGCACGCCGGGAAGCTTAAGCTCGGCGATCAGGTCGCGCACTTCCTGCCGCGCCGCGATGTTGGAAAGGTTCAACTGGTCCACCCCCGTCTCGCGCAGGTCAAGCAGCGTCAGCCCGCGCGGGAACAGCTCGCGAAAGATCACCCGTTCCGAAAAGCCCGGGGCCACGCGAAACCCGATCCGCTTGGCCAGTTCTTCCAGCGCCGCCCCCACCTTTTTCTTGTTGTGCATCTGCTGTGCGCCCAGACGGTTTCTGACCACGATCCAGTCGATCGGCTTCAACCCCGCCTGCGCCCGCAATTGCCGCGCGTTCCACACCATTTCCGAATAGATCGACGGCCCCTTGACCTTGTTGGTCTCAGGGTCGACCCGCGCCAGCAGGTCGAAATCGACGAAACTGTCGTTCATCGGCGTCACCAGCGTGTCACCCAGCGAATGCGCCACCTGCGACAGCCGCGTGTGCGATCCCGGACAATCGATCACGATGAAATCCGACACCGGCTCCAGTTCGGCAATGGCCGCCGACAGCCGCGCGTCAAAGACATTCTCGCCCGGTTGCAGGCTTTCGGCCGCCACCTCGGGCAATTCGCGGTAATTGGGCGTCGGCAGGCTCAGCCCCATCCGGTCCAGATAGGCGCGGCGGTTCTCGATATAGCGCCCGAAACTCTTTTGCCGCAGGTCAAGGTCAAGCGCCCCCACCCGAAACCCCAACCGCACCAGAGCCGTGGCAACATGCATGCAGGTCGTGGATTTCCCCGACCCGCCCTTTTCGTTTCCGACGACGACAATATGCGCCATGACCAGCAATCCCCCCACGCGGCAGCGTTGCCGCCGTTCTGGCAATGTCGGCGCAAAAGGGAAAGGGGGCCTGACCGGAATTTCCCGCCCCGTTGCGCCCCGCACCCGTTTTCTGACGCAGAAAACGCGCCGGAGTTTGACGCAAACTCCGCAAGCGCCCGTCACCGGCGATGCGCGACACCTCCACCCGCGCACCCCGGAATTTGCGTCAAATTCCGCCGCGAAGTTTGCGTCAAACTTCGCTTCCACCACCCCGGAACCAAAAAGGGCGCGCCCTGCGGCACGCCCCTTTTTCGTCTTGCATCGGCTTGGATCAGAAACCCAGACCGGCGTATTTGTTCTTGAACTTCGACACGCGGCCGCCGGTATCCATCAGCTTGGCCGATTGTCCGGTCCAGGCGGGGTGCGCCAGCGGGTCGATGTCGAGCGCCATCTGGTCGCCCTCTTTGCCCCAGGTCGATTTGGTCTGGAACATGGTGCCATCGGTCATCTTGATGTTGATGACGTGGTAATCGGGGTGAATGCCTTTTTTCATCTGACAGACCTCACTCGGCTTTTTCTTTGTAGTTCGTGACTTCGGCGATACGGGCCGATTTGCCACGACGGGTGCGCAGGTAATACAGCTTGGCGCGACGGACGCGGCCACGGCGGACGACCTCGATCGTGTCGATATTGGTCGAATACAGCGGGAACACACGTTCCACGCCTTCGCCGAACGAAATCTTGCGGACCGTGAACGAAGCCGAGATGGTCATGCCGCCCTTGCGGCCGATCACGACGCCTTCATAGGCCTGCACGCGCGACCGCGTGCCTTCGGTCACCTTGTAGCCGACGCGAACGGTGTCGCCAGCCTTGAAATCCGGGATAGTCTTGCCGAGGGCGGCGATCTGCTCGGCCTCGATCTGCGCGATCAGGTTCATGCGCATTCCTTTCCATCTTGCACGGGTATACCCCATGACATGTGATGCCGCCCCAGAGCTCCCGGTCCTTGATCGGGTCCGCCATGGTTTGCACCACGCGCCCGCCGGAGATAAGGCCTGCTTCCTTAGGTACCGCCCCCCGTCCGTGATCCTGCCAAAGGAAGCAGAGAACAAAGGGAATCGGGCCCGGATGACGAAACCGTCCCGGACTGCGGGGCTATAGGCGCGAATGAAGGGTGGGTCAAGGCCCGCCACGGCAACAGCGCCGCCCGCACCGCGCCAGTGACCGCCATCACCCCCCGCCCCCGTCGCGCTTGACAAAAGCCCCGCGCGCTTCCCATCCTTTCGGGGTATTCCAGTGACAGAGGTATCCGGTGGCCTATTTCAAAGCATACGAAGCCTACGATCTGCGCACCGTCAATTTCTACGACTGGTTTGCCAATCGCGCCTCTGCTCCCGAACTGGGTGCCACCACCTTCATGACCCGCAGCTTCGACAGCTGGACCAGCTATATCACCCCCCCGTCCGAAGCGACGGGCTTTGTGAACATCGCCCTCGACATGATGGGCACCGGCATCAAGCTTGACGGCGCCACCTCGCTGCCCACCTCCGGAACGGTCAAGGCGTTCTGGTTCTCGCAATTCGATCAGGTCGAACGCGAATGGATCAGTAAAAGCGTGTTCCTCGATTTCAACGCCAGCGCCAGCGCCGTCGCCACGGTCCTGCAGACCCCGGCCACCACCGACGACGCCGCCCTTCTGGCGCAAATCCTGTCGGGTTCCGATACGATCATCCTGTCGACCGATAACGACTGGTTCGATTCCAAGGCCGGAAACGACACCGTCATCGGCGACAGCGGCAACGATACCCTGCTGGGCAGTGCCGGCAACGACATCCTGACCGGTGGCATCGGCAACGACAACCTGACCGGGGGCACCGGGCTTGACCGCCTGACCGGCGGCGCGGGCGACGACACGCTCGTCGGCCAAAGGGACAAACAGGCCGACCAGTTCATCTTCGACAGAACGTCCGGCAAAGACAGCCTGATCGGCTTCGAAGACGGCTTCGACAAGATCGCCATCACCACCGGCGCCGAACGCATGTCCGACCTGCGCATCCTCGACCGTGGCGCGGATGTGCTTGTCAAATTCGGATTGGTCGAAATCACCGTCACCAAGATCGAACCAAGCCAACTGACCAAGGCCGATTTCCTGTTCCTCTGAAAGCCCGCCCCCGCTCCGCCGCCGCTCCACACCGTGAAACGAGGTAACCGATGGCCTATGTGAATTCTTCCGCTCCCTTCGACAGCCGCCGCATCGATTTTTTCAAGCCGACCGTCGAAGCCGATCTGAACATCTATTCCGATGGGAATTTCAACGGCGTCACCTATGCCACCGTGATGTCCTACGCCAAACGCCCCGATTTCCACCTGACCTTCGAACTGGCGGGAACGGGCCTCACCTCGGCGGGCGAAGGCTTCCTTCCCGCCGCAGGCACGGTGAACGCCATCTACAGCTGGTCTTACGACACGGGCACCGACACGTGGTCCACCCGCTTCTACATCTCCGACATCTCGCTTGCCGGCACCGACATGGCCACCGTCATGGCCACCAGCGCAACCGCCGATGATGCCACCCTCGTCTTGCAGCTGTTTTCGGGCGCAGACACCTTCGTGCTCTCGTCCAAAGCCGATTATGCCGATGGCAGGCAGGGCGACGATACGATCCGCGGGAACGGGGGCGACGACACCCTGCTCGGCGGCAGCGGGGCCGACAGCCTGACCGGCGGCACGGGGCGCGACAGGTTCGTCGGCGGAACCGATCCGGACATCCTGGCCAGCACCGCCGACCGCGCCGTCGATACCTTCGTGTTCGACAGGGCGTCCGGCAAAGACCGCATCACTGGCTTCGAAGACGGCTTCGACAAGATCGCCATCACAACCGGCGCAGAACGCATGTCCGACCTGCGCATCCTCGACCGTGGCGCGGATGTGCTTGTCAAATTCGGAACGGTCGAAATCACCGTCACCAACATCGAACCGGGCCAACTGACCAAGGCCGATTTCCTGTTCCTGTAACCGCTCCGGTCCGCTCAGCGAACCAGCCCGTGCCGTCAGGCCAAAAGATAACCTGCGGTTGATACGCTCCGCAAAACTCCACCTTGACAGGTGCGCCACGTCGCGCCGACATTCGGGGCCAAAGTTATATTCACAAGTGCAAGGCAACAATGGCCCAATTTCAAAGCTACGACCCGATCGACATGCGGAACATCGAATTCACGTCCCGCTTCTTTTCCGCCCAAAACGTCTACGATGCCGCAACCATCACCCTCGCAGGCCGGACCTACAAAACCGGATTGGAATATGTGACAACCTCCACACAAGGCGATTCCCACGCGCTCGGCCTCTATGGAACGGGCCTCGAATCGAACGCGCGCACCGCTTTGCCCTCGGCCGGAACCGTCACGGCAATCTTCGGATGGTTCTATTCGGACAGCACCTGGTACTACAACATCTGGGTTCGCGACATCTCGGTTCCCGCCAAGACGCTCGCCGCCGTGATGAAAACCCCGTCGCTGGCCGATGACCAAGCCCTCGTGAACCGCATGTTTTCCGGTGCCGACAGGATCGACCTGTCCGAATATGACGACCGGTTCGGCGGCAAAGGCGGCAAAGACACGATCTTTGGCGACGGCGGCGACGACACCCTGTACGGCGATGACGGAAATGACCGCCTCTTGGCCGGGCAAGGCAATGACAATGTTTACGGCGGCTCGGGCAACGACACCCTGATCGGCGGAAATGACGTTTATTCCGATGATTTCATCTTCACCCGCACGGACGGCAATGACCGGATCATCGGGTTTGAAGATGGCATCGACAGGATCGTTCTTCTGGGCGCGACAGGGTTCCGTCAGGTCACGATCCTCGACAGGGGTGCCGATACGCTCGTGCGCTTCGGAAACACCCAGATCACGCTGGAACAATTCGACCACAAAAACCTGACGGCAGACGACTTCCTGTTCGCAGGCTGACCGCTTCAGTCCCGCCCGCCGCGCGGGGCCAGCAGATCGGGCCGCCGCTCGCGCGTCAACCGTTCCGCCTCGGCGCGCCGCCACTTGGCAATCTCGCCATGGTTGCCCGACATCAGCACCGGCGGAATCGCGCGGCCTTCCCATTCGGCAGGCCGCGTGAACTGCGGATGTTCCAGCAACCCGTCCGAAAAACTCTCCTCCTCGGTCGAGGCGTGGTTGCCCAGCACCCCCGGCAACAGCCGCACCGTGGCGTCGATCATCGCCTGCGCGGCAATCTCGCCCCCCGTCAGCACGAAATCGCCGAGGCTCACCTCTTGCACATCCCAATGGTCCAGCACCCGCTGGTCCACCCCTTCGAACCGCCCGCACAGCAGCGTGATCCCGTCCGCCGCCGCCCAGTCCCGCGCCATCGCCTGATCAAAGCGCCGCCCGCGCGGCGACAGATACACCACCGGCCAACGCGCCCGATCCTTGGGCGCACCGACCGCCGCCTGCCGCAAGGCCGCATCCACCACATCGGCCCGCAGCACCATGCCCGCCCCGCCACCTGCGGGCGTGTCGTCCACATTGCGGTGCTTGCCGATGCCGAATGTCCGCAAATCCAGCGCGTCCAGCGCCCACAGCCCCATATCCAGCGCCTTGCCGGTCAGCGACAGGCCCAGCGTGCCCGGAAAGGCTTCGGGAAACAGCGTGACGATCCGCGCCCGCCACGCGCCCTTGGCAACCAGCGGCTCGGCCATCAGGTCACGCGGCACCGCCCGCGCCGAAACCGATATCCGCCCGTGCGACCGCAGCGGCCCCCTCGGTTCACCGTCGGGCAGATCGCCCGTCATTCCAGACCTTCGGGAATATCCGCCACGATCTTGCCCGCCGTCACATCGACCGTCGGCACCATGGCCAACGTAAAGGGCAGCAGCAGCGGCGCCTTCAACCCCGGCCCGACGATCTCCAAAAGATCGCCCGCCCCGTGGTTATGCACCGCCTGCACCGTCCCGATCACCACCCCGCCCGTGTCTTGCACGGTCAACCCGATCAGGTCGGCATGATAGAATTCGTCATCCGGCAGCGGCGGCAAGCGGTCACGGTCGGCATAAAGCCCCGTCCCCTTCAGCGCATCCGCCTGTTCCTTGGTCGCCACGCCCGAAAGCCGCACCCCCAGGCCCCCCGACACCGAAGCGCGGGTCAACTTGACGGTGAACGACCGCGACCCGTCCTCGGTCCACAATGGCCCGTAAGACGCAATCGCCTCGGGATCGGTGCAAAAGCTTTTCAGCCGCACCTCGCCCGCAACGCCGAAAGACCCGGCAATGGCGCCGACGCACACGCGATCAGGTGTCATGGGGTCCTCCTGTCGATTGCGGCGGGGCAGCCCAAAGGCCACCCCGCCAGAACATCACTCTTCCGCCGGAGCGGCTGCACGGGCGGCCTTCTTGGCGGCACGCTCGGTCATCATCTTGCCCGGAACGGCGGCCTTGGGGTTCGCACGAACCTTCTTTTCCACCACGCCGGCGGCTTCCAGCATCCGGCTCACACGGTCGGTCGGCTGCGCGCCCTGGCCGAGCCAATGCTTGATCCGGTCAAGGTCCATCTTGATGCGGTTCTCGTCGTCCTTGGCGAGCAGCGGGTTATAGGTGCCCAGCTTCTCGAGGAAGCGGCCGTCGCGCGGCATGCGGCTGTCGGAAGCGACGATCGAATAGAACGGACGCTTCTTGCTGCCACCACGGGCCAGACGGATTTTCATTGCCATGATATGTAGTCTCCTTGGGTTTGCTTTGGCCGCATCCTTGCGGCGTGGGGTTTTCCGTAGGGTGCGCGGTCCCCGCGCACCTTCGGGTCATTTCTGTAGTTTCTCGTGATGCCTGATGACTTCGCCGATGATGAAGGTCAGGAATTTCTTGGCGAAAGCGGGGTCAAGGTCGGCTTCCGCCGCCAACCGCTCCAGCCGTGCGATCTGGCGCTCCTCCCGCGCGGGGTCGCTGGGGGGCAGCGCATGTTCGGCCTTCAACTTGCCCACCGCCTGCGTGCGCTTGAAACGCTCGGCCAGCGTATAGACAAGGATGGCGTCCAACCTGTCGATGCTTTCGCGATGCTCGCGCAGCACCTCGGCGGCGCGGGTGGTGGCGTTCGTCGTGTCGGTCATCGCAAAACCTCCGGCGCCGGATGGCGAAACACAAAGCAGGGCGGCGCGCCGATCGATTGCGCCGCAGGGTCGATCACCGCGCCCAAGCGCCGCGCCAAAGCCTGCGACCGATCATTCCCCTCGGCCACATAGGACACCGCAGTCGTCCAGCCGAGCGTGCGATAGGCAAACCCGCGCGCCGCCAGTGCCGCCTCATAGGCCAGCCCCTTGCCCTCGGCGGCTTCGTTCCACACCGACCAGCCGATTTCCCGCTCGGGCCAAGTCTCGGGAAACCACGGCCCCGTCATGCCCAGCGGCGCGGCATCGCCCTTGGCATGAAACACGAACATGCCAAAGCCCCGCGCCACCCAATGCCCGATCAGATGGCAGAACCCCCGCCACGTATTCGACAGATCATACCCGCCGGTGCGGATGAACTGCCCGCGCTCCGACGCCAGCATGGCGTTGAAAGCAGGCCAATCCCCCGCCTCCGGCGCACGCAGCACCAGCCGGTCGGTCGTCAGTTGGGGAACTCCGGCCAGCGAGATCATTTCTTCTTCATCAACCCCGACAGGCTCGGCGGCAGCGACAGGCCCTGACGCGGCATCCCCGGGAAACCGCCGCCCTGCCCCATGCTCTGCTTCATGCCTCGCGCCGCCTCTTCCAGCTGCTCGGGGCTCATCTTCGACGGGTCCGGCAAGCCACCCTTGCCCATCATCTGCTTCAGGGCCTGCTTCATCATGCCGCCCTTGCCCATCTTCTTCATCATGTCGGCCATCTGCTTGTGCTGTTTCAGCAAGCGGTTCAGGTCCGACACGTCCATCCCCGCCCCCGCCGCGATCCGCTTCTTGCGGGACGCCTGCAACAGGTCGGGATTGGCGCGTTCCTTCTTGGTCATCGACTGGATCAGCGCGATCTGGCGTTTCAGCATCTTGTCGTCGATGCCCGCTTCCGCAGCGGCAGCCTGCATCTTTCCCATGCCGGGCAACATGCCCATGAGGCCCTGCATGCCGCCCATCTTGATCATCTGCTCAAGCTGCATCCGCAGGTCGTTCATGTTGAACAGACCCTTGGCGAACCGCTTGGCCATCCGCTCGGCCTGCTCGACCTCGAAGGTCTCCTGCGCCTTTTCCACAAGCGCGACGATGTCGCCCATGCCAAGGATACGCCCCGCGACCCGCTCGGCCTCAAAGGTTTCCAGCGCGTCCATCTTCTCGCCCAGACCGACGAAGCGGATCGGCTTTCCGGTCACCGCCCGCATCGACAGCGCCGCACCGCCGCGCCCGTCGCCATCCATCCGCGTAAGGACAACGCCGGTGATGCCCACCTTGCCGTCGAACTCGGCCGCCACGTTCACCGCGTCCTGTCCGGTCAGACCATCGACGACCAGCAGCGTCTCGCGCGGGGCGGCGATGTCGCGCACCGCCTGAACTTCGTCCATCAGCACTTCGTCGATGTGCAACCGGCCCGCGGTGTCGAGGAACAGCACGTCATAGCCGCCAAGGCTGGCTTGCGTCTTGGCCCGCTTGGCAATCTGCACCGCCGTCTCGCCCTTGACGATGGGCAGGCTGTCCACACCCACCTGCGCGGCCAGGATCTGCAACTGCTCCATGGCGGCGGGGCGGTTGGTGTCAAGGCTGGCCAGCAGCACCCGCTTGCCATTGCGGTCCTTCAACCGCTTGGCCAGCTTGGCAGTCGTGGTGGTCTTGCCCGACCCCTGCAAGCCGACCATCAGAATGGTGGCGGGCGGATTGTCGATCTTCAGCGCGTCCGGCTCGCCATCGCCCGCCAGCACGCGGATCAATTCGTCATGGACGATCTTGACGACCATCTGCCCCGGCGTCACCGATTTGGTGACGGCAACGCCCGTGGCCTTGTCCTGCACCCGCTTGATGAAATCGCGCGCGACCGGAAGCGACACGTCGGCTTCCAGAAGTGCTGTCCGCACCTCGCGCAGCGCGGTGACGACATCGGCCTCGCTCAGCGCACCGGCCTTGGTCAGACGGTCGAACACGCCACCAAGGCGTTCTGACAGGCTTTCGAACATCGGCGCACCTCCACGGGGCATTGCGGGTTGGCCCCGATATGGGACCGTCGGACGAAAACCCCAAGGCCAATGGACAACGGCACCTGCGGGCGCAACGCGCTGGCAGATGGCGATCCCGGCAAAAGCCAAGGGACCGGAAGCGACAAGCCTCCGGGGAATTGGCGCAGCCCTTACGCCCAATGCCTGCCCCTGTCAAGCAAGGCCCGCCACCACCCCCACCCCGCCCCTCCCCCGAACGGGGGAGGGAGAGCGCCCTTCCACCCGCCGCAGCGCATGTCCCTGCCGTCGCCGGGGGCTTTCCGCCCCCACGGCGCGCGTTCCGCGCCCCTCCCCCGAGGATATTTGGATCAGCGTGAAACCAAAGCCGGACCCCTGTTTTCGCACGGGTGCAAGATACCCTCGGGCAGGGCGGTCCGGCCATCGCGGGGCAGACCGCCCCCCGCTTGGCGCTCAGCAAAGCGTGAGCGGAGCGGCGTTCTGCGCCGGCCTCCCTTGCAAGCCCGCCTGCCTTATGTCCAGATAATGCTTCAACGGGTTCACGGGCGCACAGCATGACCATCGATACCTGGGATGAAATCCGCACCGCCTTTCAGGTCGCCCGCCTCGGCACCGTCTCGGGGGCCGCCGACGTGCTGGGTGTGCACCACGCCACCGTGATCCGCCATATCGACGCGCTGGAAAAGCGGCTCGGCACGCGCCTGTTCCAGCGCCACGCCCGCGGCTACACCCCGACCGAGGCAGGCAATGACCTGCTCACCGTCGCCCAGACCACCGACGAGCAGTTCGCCCAGCTCGCCAACCGCATCAAGGGGCATGGCGAAACCGTGGCAGGCGAATTGGTCGTGACCTCGATCGTCGGCCTGTCCGACCTGTTGATGCCGGTGATGGGCCGGTTCCAGACGCTGCACCCCGATGTGGTGCTGCGCTTCCTGACCGACATGCGCGTCTTCCGCCTCGACTATGGCGAGGCGCATGTCGCCATCCGCGCCGGTGCCGCCCCCGAAGAACCCGACAATGTCGCCCAACCGCTTGCCCGCATCCGCACAGGCCTTTACGCCACCCGCGCCTATGTTCAGGCCCACGGCATGCCGCAGTCGGAAGCGTCCTTTGGTGCCCATCGTTTCGTCGTGACCGATACGGTGGAAAGCCGCGCGCCGTTTTACCGCTGGCTGCGCGACCTGACCCCGCCCGAAACCATGACCTTCCGCGCCACCGAACCCGCAGCGATGGAAAGCGCGGTGCGGGCCGGTCTCGGCATCGGGTTCCTGTCCGCCTTCAAGGCGCAAACCGACCCCGATCTGGTCGAGATCATGTCCCCCCGCCCCGAATGGGACGCCCCGCTGTGGATCGTCACCCATGTCGACCTGCATCGCACCCGCAAGGTGCAGGCCTTCCTGACCGTGCTGAAAGACGCCGCCAAAAGCTGGGCGCTGTGACCGCACGCACCGCCGCCTTTTCCCTGACAGAACCGCAGCGCGGCCACCTCGCCATGCTTTGCTTTTCCGCGCTCGTCGCAGGCTCGTTCAGCCTCGGCTCGATGGCGGCCCCCTTCGTCTCGCCGCTTGCGCTGACCTCGCTGCGCTTCCTGCTGGCCGGAACCATCGTGGGCATCGCGGCGCTCGCGCTCGGGCGGATGAACCGGCAGGCCTTGCGGGCACCCTGGCGTTACCTGATCCTGGGCGGGCTGCTCGCCTCGTATTTCGTCGCCATGTTTCAGGGGCTTAAGACTGCGGCACCCGTCTCGTCCTCGGCGGTCTTCACCCTGACACCGGCCATGGCCGCAGGCTTCGGCTGGCTGACCCTGCGCCAGCGCGTCACGCCCCGCATGGGGGTGGCGCTGGCCATCGGCGGGGCGGGGGCGCTTTGGGTCATCTTCCGCGCCGACCTTGGCGCGCTGTTGAACTTCCACATCGGCGCGGGCGAGATCACCTTTTTCTGGGGCTGCATCGCCCATGCCCTTTACGCCCCGCTGGTGCGCAAACTGAACCGGGGCGAGGCCGCCGTGACCTTCACCTTCGGCATGATGGTGGCAGGCTGGGCGCTGCTCACGGCGCTGGGCTGGCACGACCTCATGGCAACCGACTGGCGCGCCCTGCCCGGCATCGTCTGGATCACCCTCGCCTATACCGCCATCGCCGCCAGCGCCGCCACCTTCGTGCTGTTGCAATACGCCACCCTGCGCCTGCCCGCCGCCAAGGTCATGGCCTATACCTACCTCGTCCCCACCTGGGTCATCCTGTGGGAAATCGCGCTGGGCCGCGCGGCACCCCCCGCCATGATCCTGATCGGTGTCGCCCTTTCGGTCCTTGCGCTTTTCCTTTTGCTCAAAGACGAAGGCTGACCCCGCAGCAGGGGGGCTTTCCGCCCCCCACGGCGCGTACCGCACCTCCCCCCGAGGATATTTTTCCAGCGTGAAAACAGGCTCCCCTGCCCTTTCACGCTGGCTCAAATATCCTCGGGGGGTGAATTGGCCGGAACGGCCAAGAGGGGGCGCGAGCGCCCCCCGCACCCTCGCCTCCCCTGCGCGATGTCAGGACCGGGCGCGATTTTTCGCAGAAAAATCGGGGCGGCGGCTAGACCGCGCCCTCGTCCTCGATGTCCAGAACCGTGCCGCAGGCTTTGCAATGCACTGCGTCGTAATCGTGCCGCCGCAAGCCGCAGGTCGGGCATTTGTGGTCGACCTTGGGCGGGCGCACCAGCACCTGTATCAGCCGGATGAACAGCGACACGCCGAAGATCATCACCAGCACCGACAACAGCCGCCCGTCCGTGCCGGTCAGCGTGATGTCGCCAAAGCCAGTCGTCGTCAGCGTGGTGACGGTGAAATACAGCGCGTCGGCGTAATTGCCGACATCCGCGTTGCGGCCCACTTGCGTTTCATAGACGATCCCCGTCACCACGAAGACGAAGATCGCCAGATTGATCCCGGCCAGCACCGTCTGCTCGTTGCGCCGGAAAAACCGCGAATCCTGCCGCAGGCGGTGCAGCATCTGATAGCTTCGCACCAGCCGGAACAGCCGCGCGATGCGCAAAAAGGCCAGCCCCTCTCCGCCCAGCGGCGCCAGAAGCGAGGCGATGACCACCAGATCGGCAATCCCCGCCAGCGACAGCACCTCACCGCGCCGGTCGCGCGCCGCCCAGACCCGCAACCCGTACTCGGCCGCGATCAAAACCCCCAGCGCCACATCCACCGCCTCGACCCACGGCGCGCGGGCCAGAAACGAGGTCGCCACCACGAAAGCCACGGTCGCCAGATCGAACCCCAGCAATCCATAGCGGAACCGCACCGCAGCGCGGCCCTGCCCTTCGTAAAGGGCGGCGACCCGCGCCTTCACCGCAACGCGTCAGGCAGCAGCGCGGCAGGCAGGTTCTGGTAAGCGACCGGCCGCAGCCAGCGCCGAATCGCCAGCGTCCCCACGCTCGTCGCGCCAAAGTTGGTCGATGCCGGATAGGGCCCGCCATGCACCATCGCCTCGCAGACCTCGACGCCGGTCGGGAACCCGTTGGCAAGGATGCGCCCCGCCTTGCGTTCCAGCACGGGCATCAACCGCCGCGCCAGCGCCGTATCGCCCTCGTCCATCTGCAAGGTGCAGGTCAACTGCCCCTCCAGCCCCAGCGCCAGCGCGAACAACTGGTCCTCGTCGCGCAGCCGCACGATCACGCCCAAGGGGCCGAACACCTCGTGCCCAAGCGTCTGGTCGGCCAGCCAGTCCTCGCCCGACACTTCGTAGACATAAGGCGCCGCGTTGCGCCGGTCGCACATGCTGGTCAGCACCGCCCGCACGCCTTTGGTGGCCCCGATCCGCTCGGCCCCCTGCCGGAAGGCGGTGGCGATGCCTTCGGTCAGCATGACCTGCGGGCCGATGGCCGCGACCGCCTCCTTGGCAGCGGCGACGAACGCATCCCCCGCCTCGCCCTGCATCACCAGCACCAGACCGGGATTGGTGCAGAACTGCCCCGCCCCCATCGTCAACGATGCCGCCCAGCCGGCCGCAATCGCAGCCCCCCGCGCCGCCGCAGCGGCCGGCAGCAGGAACATCGGGTTCACCGACCCCAGCTCGCCATAGAACGGAATCGGCACCGGACGCTGCGCGCACAGATCGAACAGCGCCCGCCCGCCCGCCAGCGACCCCGTGAACCCGACCGCCGTGACCAGCGGATGCTGCACCAGCGCCACGCCCAGATCATTGCCCACCCCCTGCACCAGCGAGAACACCCCCGGATGCAGCCCGCAGGCCCTGATCGCCGCGTCGATGGCCTGCGCCACGATCTCGCCGGTGCCGGGATGGGCCGGATGCCCCTTCACCACCACAGGGCAACCCGCAGCAAGCGCCGAAGCCGTATCCCCGCCCGCCGTCGAAAAGGCCAAGGGAAAGTTCGACGCGCCGAACACCGCCACCGGCCCCACGGGGCGCTGCATCATGCGGATATCGGGGCGCGGCAGCGGTTTGCGGTCCGGCAGCGCCAAATCATGCCGCGTATCGAGGAAATCTGTCTTGCGGATATGCGACGCAAACAGCCGCAACTGCCCCGTCGTGCGCCCGCGCTCGCCCTCCAGCCGCGCCACGGGCAGGCCCGTCTCGGCGCTGCCCGTGGCGGTCAACTCGGCCCCCCGCGCCTCGATCTCGTCGGCGATCCGCTCCAGAAACGTCGCCCGCGCCTCGCGCGTCAGGCCGGAATAGGACCAGAACGCCGCTTCCGCCGCCTGCACCGCACGGTCGACTTCGGCGACCGAGGCGCTGGAAAACTCCACGCCCTCGCCCGTCGCGGGCGAAGACCGGAACCGTCCCGGCCCCGAAACCCAGTCTCCGGCGATCAGATGTTTTCCGGTCAGCATGGCCCCAGCCCTCCGCAGCGATTTCATTCGCCGCCGACATGCCAGTTTCCCCGCCCAAGGTCAAAGCCCCAGACCGCGCCCGCCCTGCAATCAGGCGGCAGGCAGCGGAAAACTGACCCGCATCCGCAAGCCAAAGCCCGAAGCATCCCCCGCGCCGGCCTCGCGCGTGATCTCGCCGCCGATCTGGTGCACCAGCGCATCGATGATGGCCGACCCCGACCGTCGCGGCGGCATCTCGGGCAGGCCCACCCCGTCGTCGCTGACCTCCATCAACCCCGTCTCGCCCTTGCGGTTCAGCCGCACGCGGATCGTGCCCGACGTGCGCCCGTGAAAGGCATGCTTGACCGCGTTGGTCAGCAACTCGGCCGCGATGATCGCCAGCGGAGTCGTCGTCTCGGGGCCAAGCACGATGCCCGTCTCGGTCTCGCAGATCACCGCGATGCCCTGCTCGCGCGGCACGATGGCGGGGCTGCCCGCAATCTCGCGCAGCGTTTCGGAAAAATCCACATGCACCCCGTCTGCCGCCTGATACATCAGGTCGTGCACGCGGCTGATGGCCCCGATCCGCGCCTTCAACTCGTTGCCGTCGATCCCGGTCTTGCCGCGCATCTGCATGTTGATCAGCGACACGATCAACGACAGGTTGTTCTTCACGCGGTGGTTCGTCTCGCGCATCAGCCGGATCCGCTCGTCGGCCAGCTTTTCCGCCGCCTCCACCCGCCGGTGCGCGGTTTCCAGCTCGAACCGCTGCGCCATGCGCTGGCGCAGACGGTTCGCGGTAAGCGATGCGAACAGCCCGATTGCCGCGAACAGCCCCCAGACCGGCAGCGCCCGCCGCACCCATGTTGCGGTCACGGCGGCGGTGGGCGTGCCGAAATTGGCGTAAAGCGGCAGATCGCCCATCTTGTGATAGGCATAGAACCGCTCGACCCCGTCGGTCGCCGCCACCGTCTGCATCCAGCCCTGCTGCGCGCCCTGCTTGATGGCCGTCATCACCGCCGCAGTCGGCGGCAGTTGCGTCGGTGCCATTGGCAGGTTGCGGATCAGCAGCATCCCGTCTGCGCGCATCACCGATGCGACATCGCCGTTGCGCGTGGCGATGCCCTTCAGGAAATCCGCAATCAGTTTGCTGTCCACCGCCGACACGATCACCAGCTTACGCCCGTCCAGCACCATACCCAAAGGCGAGGCCACGATCACCGCGTCCTCTTTTTGCAACTCCAGCACGATCCGGTCGATGAACAGCGCCGCCCCGCCCGCCATGGCATCCAGATAGGCACGCGGCCCGCTTTTGCCCTCAAGCGGAAAGATGCGGCTCGACGCGACAAAGGTGCCATCCGCCGCGATCACCGCCACCCCGCGCATCGACGGGTTGCCGTCTTCCAACCCGCGCAGATAATCGTGAAACGCCCTACTGCGCAGGAAAGCGGCATCCTCGACCGTGGCCCGCACCCGCACCCGCACGGCCGAATGCACCACCGTCTGGGCCTGCACCAGCCGCTCGATATACTGGCTGACCAGAACCGCGTTGTCGGTGGCATGGCGGCGCGTGGCCTCCACCTCGCCGCGATAGGCGATCAGCCCCCAGATCACCGCAGCGATCACGGGCAACACGATGCTGCCGATCCGCGCGGCCATCATAGCCCGTCTCTCGTCGCGCGTTGCCCTTTGCACGGCGGGACACCTTTTGTCGGTTAAATACGATCAAATAGAAAGTCGATCCGTCAATAGTCCGTCAAACCGGCGGAGTACTCGTCATTCTTACGACTTTCGTAGGATAACGCCGCGCCAAAGCGCAGGTCAACAGGCCCGCCCCCCCAAAGGCCCCGTCCCGCGTGTCAGCCAATTCCTGTCGGCATCAGGCCGCCGATGTCAGGGGCAGCCCCTTAACCCAGCGCATAGCCCGCGCCGCGCACGGTGCGGATCGGGTCGGGCTGGCCGTGCTGCACCAGCGCCTTGCGCAAACGGCCCACATGCACGTCGACCGTGCGGGTATCGACATAGATGTCGCGCCCCCAAACCCGGTCGAGCAGTTGTTCGCGCGTCCAGACCTTGCCCGCCTTTTCCATGAACGCGGCCAGCAGGCGAAATTCGGTCGGTCCCAGCTTCACCACCGTATCGCCGCGAAACACGCGGTGCGTCTCGGCGTCCAGCCGTATGTCGTCATAGCTCAGCACCACCCCCACGGTCGAAGGCCGCACGCGCCGTATCTGCGCCCGCGCCCGCGCCATCAATTCGACCATCGAATAGGGCTTGATGACGTAATCATCCGCGCCGGTTTCCAACCCCCGCACGCGGTCCACCTCTTCGGCCCGCGCCGACAGGATGATGATCGGTATCGCCCGCGTCTCGGGGCGCGACTTCAGCCGCCGGCACACCTCGATTCCCGAAACCTTCGGCATCATCCAGTCAAGGATGATCATGTCCGGCGGGTCTTCGTCCACCAGCAGCAGCGCATCCTCGCCATTGTCGGCCTGCGTGACGTCGAACCCCTCGGCTTCGAGGTTATAGGCCAGCACCTCGCGTTGGGCCGGTTCGTCTTCGACCAGCAGCACGCGCGGGTGTTGCTGCGCTGCGGTCGAAGGCGCGCGCATCAGCCGCGCGCCCCCATGCCCTGCACGGCCTCCACCTTGGGCCGCTCGTCGCCCGGCATGGCACCCGTCACCAGATAGATCACCTGTTCGGCAATGCCGGTGGCATGGTCGCCCACGCGTTCGATGTTCTTGGCGATGAAATGCAGGTGCATCGCCGCCGTGATGTTGCGCGGGTCTTCCATCATATGCGTCAGCAATTCGCGAAACAGCGCGTTGTACATCTGGTCCACGTCATGGTCGCGCTGGCGCACATCGGCAGCCGACACCGCGTCGCGCGCGATATAGGCGTCCAGCGCGTCCTTCAGCAGCACCACCACCGCCCGCGCCATGCGCTTGACCGATCCGGTCGAAGCGCCCAGGGGCGACATCTGCGACAAGACCGCCGCCCGCTTGGCAAGGTTCTTGGCATAATCCCCCGCCCGCTCCAGTGCCGCGGCGATCCGCATCACCGTCAAAACGGTCCGCAAATCGGTGGCCGCAGGCGACCGCAGCGCGATCAACCGCGCACATTCCGCCTGAATCTCCTGTTCCAGCGCGTCGATGGCCTTGTCGCCGGTCCGCACCCGCTGCGCCAATTCCTCGTCGCGGTTGTCCAGCGCGTCGGCGGCATCCAGCAACGCCGCCTCGACCAGCCCGCCCATGCGCATCACATGCGCCTGCACCGCTTCCAAATCACGGTCGAATGCCGAAAGGATATGCGTGTTCACCATGTCTTTTCCCCTCAGCCGATCCGGCCGCTAATGTAGGATTCCGTGCGCGGGTCTACGGGCGAGGTGAATATCTTCCCCGTCTCGCCATATTCCACCAGATTGCCAAGGTGGAAGAACGCCGTCCGCTGGCTGACGCGTGCCGCCTGCTGCATCGAATGGGTCACGATCACCACCGAAAACTGCGACCGCAACTCGTCGATCAACTCCTCGACCTGCGCCGTGGCGATGGGGTCCAGCGCCGAACACGGCTCGTCCATCAACAGCACCTCGGGCGACGTGGCGACAGCCCGCGCGATGCACAGCCGCTGCTGCTGGCCGCCCGACAATCCGGTGCCGGGGGCGGCCAGACGGTCCTTGACCTCGTTCCACAGCGCCGCCTTGCGCAGCGAGCTTTCCACCACCTCGTCCAGTTCCGACTTGGTGCGCGTCAACCCGTGAATCTTTGGCCCGTAAGCCACGTTGTCGTAGATCGATTTCGGAAACGGGTTCGGCTTTTGGAACACCATCCCCACCTTGGCGCGCAGCTGCACGGGGTCGACGCGGGTGTCATAGATGTTCTGCCCGTCCATCTCGATCAGCCCTTCGACCCGCGCCGATGCAACCGTGTCGTTCATCCGGTTCAGACAGCGCAGGAACGTCGATTTCCCGCACCCCGAAGGCCCGATGAACGCCGTCACCGTCTTGTCGAGGATTTCGACATCCACGTTCTTCAACGCATGGTTCGTGCCGTAATAGACCTGAACCCCGCGGGCCGACATCTTGGACTTTTCACTCACGGCTCTCTCCGTCAATCGCATGTCGTTCATGGCATTGCCCCCTTACCAGCGGCGTTCAAAGCGGCGGCGCAAGACGATCGCCACGGCATTCATAGTCAAAAGGAACAGCAAAAGCACGATGATCGCACCCGAGGCCCGCTCGGCAAAGGCCGGATCGGCCCGCTGCGTCCAGCTATACACCTGCACCGGCAAGGCACTCGCCGGATCGAAGAACCCTTCGGGCGGCGACGACGGATAATCCTTCACGAAGGCCACCATCCCGATCAGCAACAGCGGCGCACTCTCGCCCAGCGCCCGCGCAAGGCCCAGAATGGTGCCCGTCAGAATCCCCGGCATGGCAAGCGGCAACACGTGGTGGAAAATCGACTGCATCTTCGACGCCCCGACCCCCAGCGCCGCATCGCGGATGCTCGGCGGCACGGCCTTCAGGCTGGCCCGCGTGGCGATGATGATGGTGGGCAGCGTCATCAGCGTCAGCACGAGGCCACCCACGATCGGCGCCGATTGCGGCAGGCCAAGAAAGTTGATGAACAGCGACAGCGCAAGGATGCCGAACACGATCGACGGCACGGCGGCAAGGTTCGCGATGTTGATCTCGATCAGGTCGGTCCAGCGGTTCTTGGGCGCCAGCTCCTCCAGATAGATCGACGCGGCCACCCCGATGGGCAACGACAACACCAGCACGATCATCATCATATAGGCCGACCCAAGGATCGCCACGCCCAGCCCCGCGCTTTCGGGGCGCAGCTCCGACGCGTCAGGATTGGTCAGGAACGCCCAGTTGAACCCCGTGCGGATCATCCCCGCATCGGCCATGCGCTGCGCCACGACCAGTTGCTCGGGGCTGATGTTGCTGTCGCGCGCCGCACTTTCCATGGTGACGCGGCCCTTGAAATACCCGTCCACCCGCCCGTTCGCCATGGCGTGAAAGGTCAGCGTCGTGCCCACCATCGCCGGATTGGCCAGCACCGCATCGCGCAGGTCCGCCGCCGCTTCCTTCGACATCAGACCCATCAGGTCTTTGGCCGCCATCCCGCCGGTATCGACCCCGCGATCCTCGATCATCTTCTGCAACGACTCTTCGATCACCTTGCCATAGCCGACCGTGGTCACCTTCGACATCACCGCGATATCGCGCGTGCCCGACTTGTCCAGCTTGGCCTCGTCCAGCGGCACCGCCATCTCGACATAGGTTTGCCGGAACGACGACAGCCCGTTGCCCAGCACCGACACCAGCAGGAACACCAGCGCCAGCAGGCCCACGCCCACCGCCGCCACGCCCAGCAGGCGGAACCGCCGCTCTGCCGCATTGCGCGACCGCGTGCGCGCATCGGGTTCCAGAAGCGAGGCCCTGCGCCCCGCGAAATCCGCGCCCAGATCGGTCATTCGTATTGCTCCCGGTATTTGCGCACGATGGCCAGCGCCAGCACGTTCAGCCCCAGCGTAAAGACAAACAGCGTCAACCCCAGCGCAAAGGCCACCAGCGTCTCGGGGCTGGCGAATTCGGTGTCGCCGGTCAACTGGCTTACGATCTTCACCGTCACGGTCGTCATCGCTTCCAGCGGGTTCAGGCTCAGCTTCGCCGCCGCCCCCGCCCCCAGAACCACGATCATCGTCTCGCCGATGGCGCGGCTTGCGGCCATCAGGATGGCCCCCACGATGCCCGGCAGGGCGGCAGGAAACACCACCTGCTTGACCGTTTCCGATTGCGTGGCCCCCAGCCCATAAGACCCGTCGCGCAACGCCTGCGGCACCGCGTTGATGATGTCATCCGACAGCGACGACACATAGGGGATCAGCATGATGCCCATCACCACCCCCGCCGTCAGCACGCTCGACGACGATTCGCCCAATCCCAGCGGCTGCGCGAACCAGTCGCGCAGGAACGGCCCCACCGTCATCAGCGCGAACAACCCGTAAACGATCGACGGAATACCGGCGAGGATTTCCAGCGCCGGCTTTGCCACGCTGCGCACCTTGCCATTGGCATATTCCGACAGGTAGATCGCCGCCATCAGCCCGATCGGCACCGCCACCACCAGCGCGATGAACGACACATACAGCGTCCCCCACAGCAACGGCCAGATACCCAGATCAGACCCGCCGCCGAATTTCGGTGCCCATGTCAGCGACAGGAAGAAATCCTTCGCCGGATACAGGCGAAAGAAATGCACCGTCTCGAAGACAAGGCTCAGGATGATGCCCAGCGTCGTCAGGATCGCCACCGAAGACGCCGCGACCAGCAACACCCGCACAAAGCTTTCAACCACATTGCGCGCGCGAAACTGCGCCGTGATGCGCGACGCGGCAAACAGGAACCCCGCGACCGCCAGCGCCAGCGCCGCAACCGTCATCCAGCCCCGCGCCGTGGCAACCTCGGACCGGTAGGCCCCCGCCGCCTGCGCGATATGCGGGTTGATGTCGGCAGCCAGCGCCACGCCCGCCTCGGCCAACCGCGTCTTCAGCGCGGCAGGGTCCAGCGTCAGCGCGGCGATCTCGTCGCCCGTCGCCCCGCGCGATGCCAGCACGTCCACACCCTCGGCAATGCGCCGCACGTCCGACATGACCAGCTCGCGCGTCGATCCGTCCCCGATATCCTCGGGCAGGATCATGCCTGTCACATTGCGCTCGATCAGCACGGGCTGCACCAGCAGCCACACCAGCACCAGCGCAAAGGCCGGCACGACGGTGAACAGCGCGACACTCGCCCCGTAATAGGCGGGCAGCGAATGAAGCCCCCGCGTGTCCCCCATGGCCGATGCGACGGCCCTTTGCCGCCCCAGCACGAAGCCAATCGCGCCAAGCCCCAGCAACAATAGCGATAAAAGACCGACCGTCATGTCACGTCCTGCGAAAAGGGAACGGTTGCAGCGAAAAAGTCGGGCGGCGCAGTGCTGCGCCGCCCCTTGGTCTGGTTATTCCAGCGGTCCCATGACCGTTTCGGCTTCCACCGCGGCTTGG
>JBBAUB010000021.1:0-31017 GCA_040398445.1 Gemmobacter sp.
CCAAGCCGCGGTGGAAGCCGAAACGGTCATGGGACCGCTGGAATAACCAGACCAAAGGGCGGCGCAGCACTGCGCCGCCCGCTTTCCTTTCACGACATCGGAAACGCAGGAGCACCCCATGAAAGCCGACAAGCGGACCTTGCAGCCCCGGGTGCTTTTGGTCGAAGACGAATCTGCACAGCGCGAGGCGGTGTCGTACAACCTTGAAGCCGAAGGCTTTGGCGTCACCTCGGCCGACAATGGCGAGGATGCGCTGCTTCTGGTCGAAGAGGATGCGCCCGACATCATCATCCTTGACTGGATGCTGCCGAAACTGTCGGGGATCGAAGTCTGCCGCCAGTTGAAAATGCGCCCCGAAACGCGGGGCATTCCGATCATCATGCTGTCGGCCCGCGCCGAAGAGGTCGACCGCGTGCGCGGTCTGGAAACCGGCGCGGATGACTATGTGGTCAAACCCTATTCGATGGTCGAGTTGATGGCGCGGGCCAAATCGCAATTGCGGCGGGTGCGGCCTTCGACGGCAGGGGTGGGGCTGGAATTCGACGATCTGCGGCTCGACACCGAAAGCCACCGCGTCTATCGCGGCGACAAGGTGCTTAAACTGGGTCCGACCGAATTCCGCCTGCTTGCCACGCTGCTCGAGCGGCCGGGCAAGGTGTGGTCGCGCGAACAACTGCTCGACCGGGTCTGGGGGCGGGATATCTATGTCGACAGCCGCACGGTGGATGTGCATGTGGGGCGGCTGCGCAAGGCGATCTGTGTGCATGGCCATGGCGACCCGATCCGCACGGTGCGCGGATCAGGCTATGCGCTAGGCTGACGGCGGCCAAAGCGTTTGCGGTTGCGCGCCGGGCCGACCGCCCGGCACTTTACCATTTCACATGGGCGGGCCACTGGAAGGTTTCGTCGCGTGTCACCCCGCCAAGCGCCATGGTGCGGCGGCGCAGGGTGGCGGCGATCTGGTCCTTGGGCAACTGTTGCAATTCATCGGCCGAGATCGGCGCGCCGACCGTCATGTCGAGCGGGCCGCCACTGCGGCGGCGGGTTTCGTGAAACACCAAGGCCACACGCAGCGGGTAGGACAGGTGGCTGGCGATCTGGAACAGGCGCGAGTTCTGGCCTGCGAAATGCACGGGAAGCGTCGTCACCCCCGCGATCACCGCCAGACGGGCGACGAAGCTGTGCCATTCGGCATCGTAGGCCGCGCCGCGCAAGGGTGCGTTGGCGGTTGCAATGCCGCCCGCCGGAAACATCGCCACGCATTTGCCTGCCGCCAGCAGCTCGATGGCAAGGCGGCGGCTGGTGGCCGATGTCTTGCGGGCCTGCGGCGTGCCGGAGAAATCGATGGGCAGCAGGTGCGGCGTTACCTCGGCGGGCTGGCACAGCACCGAATTGGTGAGGATCTGCACGTTACCGCGCAAGTCGAGGCCCAACTGGCACAGCGCCAGACCGTCGACGATGCCGTAGGGGTGGTTTGCGACAAGGAGCAGACCGCCGGTTGCGGGAATTTGCGCGGCGGGCACCGTCCAGCGGCGGCGCGGCGTGATGTCGAGCAGGCGCATGGCGGCGTGGAACACCGGTTCATCCGCGCGGGGTGCTGCGGCCCAGCCGAGGTACAGCCCGCGCAGGCGGGGTTGGCCGCTGACACGTTCCACCGCACGGATCAGCGCACGGCGCGGGCGCGACTGGCCGGGGTGGGAATAGGTGAAGGCGGGGTCTGCCGCCGTGTCGCGCCTGTCGTCGAAACTCGCGTCGCTCATGGTGTCCTCGTCAGGCTTGGGTTGAAAGGGAAAGATCGGCTGTGCTGCGGGCAGCCATAGCCCGTTCCGGCAGCGCCCAATAGCCGCCACGCCCTGCGACAAAGGTGCACAGCGGGGCGGGGGCCGCCTGATCGGGCCAGTCGAGCAGCACAAGGTCGGCGCGCAGGCCCGGCGCGATGCGGCCACGGTCGTGCAGGCCAAGGGCCGCCGCAGGATTGGCCGAAACCAGCCCCCACAGCTTTGCCAGCGGCGCGACCTTGTCGGCATGCAGACGCGCGACGGCACCCAGCATTGCGGGATAGAAGTAATCCGACGCGAGAATGTCGCACAGCCCGCGCGCGATCATGGCCGCAGCGGAAGCCGACCCGAGGTGGCTTGCACCGCGCATGGCGTTGGGGGCGCCCAGAACGATCCAGTCGCCTGCATCGCGGGCGGGCTGGAACACGCGGTCATGCATCGGGAATTCTGCGATGGTGGCACCGAGTGCGCGGTAATGGGTGCGGGTGGCGACCTGTGTGTCGTCATGGCTGAGCATCGGTGCCGCCGCGGCGCGGGCCAGACGGGCGACGGTGGCCACGCTGTCGGGCACGGCGGCGCGGCGGTCCCAGACCGAACGCATCAGTGCGACGAAGGCATCGGTTTGCAGCCCCGCACGCTTGGCCCGCCCGTCCATCTTGGCGCGGAAGGCGGCGCTTGTCATGTCGGTGACCGGAAAACCGGGCAAGTGTTCGAAGGGGCGGTCGTGCAGCGCGACCGACGGGTGCAGCAGCGCAGCCGAGGTGTGGTCGTTGAAGGCCAGCGCGGGGGTGGGTTGCGTGCCGAGCGCCGCGGTGATCAGCGGCAGGGCTTCGGGGCAAAACGTCTCCCACCGCAGTTGCAGGCGGTTTTCGACCGTCAGGCGTGATGAAAGGCGGGTGAGCGCGTCGAGCACCTGCCAGCCGGTTTGAACCGAGCGCAGGCCCGGTTCCCACCCCAGCGTGAGGGCGTGGTAGGCGGTGGCGATGCCATTGGCGGCAAGCTGGCGGTCGGTTTCCAGAAGCGCCACGTCGATCGGGATGGTGACGCCGGGGCGCGGCATGATCTGGCGTTCGAAGGCGTCGCCATGGATGTCGACGAAGGCGGGGCCAAGGGTTTTGCCCCGCGCATCCAGCACGCTTGCCCCGTCGCGGGCGACATCGATGCCGGTGATGCGCCCGCCTTCGATGCGGACCGAGCCGGTTTCGACGCGGTCGTCAAGGATCAGGTTCGCGCCGTCGATCAAGAGGGCCGTCATGCCGGATACCCGTCCTGCGGGGCGGGTTTGGCCGTTTGGCCGGAGCGGTGGGGAAGATGTGCGGGGTCGGTTGTCATGGCATCCCTTAGAGCGGTTTGGCCTCAGAGCCGTTTGGCCTCAGATCAGTTTGGCGCGGATCCAGCTTGAGCCCTGTTCGACCAGCAGGACGAGGCCGAGCAGCATCAGGATGATGGTCAGCGCCTCGTCATAATTGAACAGGTCGAAGGCCACCTTGAGGTCGACGCCGATTCCGCCCGCCCCCACGAGGCCGAGGGCCGCAGAGCCGCGCACCGCCTTTTCCAGCGCGAACAGCGAGGTGGCGGTGAACGAGGGCAGGCAGGCGGGAATGACGGCGGAAAAGATCACGCCCAAGCGGCTGGCCCCGATGGCGCGCAGCGCGTCTTGCGGGCCGGTGTCGGCCTCTTCCATGGCTTCGGCGAAGAAACGGCCGGCAAAGCCGATCTTGTCGACCATGATGGCGAGCACTCCGGCGGCGGGGCCGAGGCCGACCATGATGATGAAGAAGATTGCCCAGACCAGATCGGGGATGGTGCGGAACAGCGCGATCATGCCCCTTGCCACGATGCGCACGACCGGATGCGGCGACAGGCGGTCGGTGGCGAGGATGCCGAAGGGCAGGGCAAAGACCAGCCCCAGCGCCGCGCCCGCGACGGCCATTTGCAGGGTTTCCAGCAGTTTGAGTGCGATACGGTCGATATGCGACAGATCCGGCGGGAACATCTGCATCAACAGACCCGAAGGCGCGACAAGGCGGGCAAGGCCGCGCCCCAAGGCATCGACCTTTGGCGCGGTGCCGATGATGCTTGACACCACCAGCGCCGCGATCAGCAGGATGGCGGCATATTCCAGCAGGCTGCGGTGCTGGAAGCGGGGCGGAAGGGAAGGGGTATCGGCCATGCGGTCAGTCCTGATGGTCGAAGAAGCGGCGCAGTTGCGCGGCATCGGTCCGCGCCGTGGGCCGGTCCATCACGATGCGCCCGCCTTGCAGGCCGAGGATGTGGTCGGAAAAGGCAAGCGTGTGTTCCATCCGGTGCGAGATGAACACCAGCGTCAGCCCGTCTTGCCGCGCGAGGTTGGACAGGATGCGCATCACCTCTTCGCCGGTCTGCGGGTCGAGGCTGGCATCGGGTTCGTCGGCAAGGATGATGCTGGGGCGCTGCATGAGCATGCGGGCGATGGCCACGCGCTGCTGCTGGCCGCCCGACAGGCTGTCGACCCGTTGCAAGGCTTTGTCGGCAAGGCCCACGCGGTGCAGGCAGGCCAAAGCCTCGTCCCGCGTGGCGGCGGGAGCGAGTGACTGGAACCATGTGCGCGGGCCGGATTGGCGCGATTGCACGCCGTGGACCACGTTGGTCAGCGCCGAGAGGCGGGGCACGAGGTTGTGCTTTTGCCACACCATGCCGACCTGCGACCGCAAGCGCCGCAGCGCGCGCGCAGGCAGGGTGACGACATCCTGTCCCAACAGCGCGATCTGGCCGCCGCCGGGTTCGATCAGGCGGATCAGGCATTTCATCGCGGTGGATTTGCCCGATCCGTTCGCGCCGATCAGGGCCGTGGCGATGCCGGGGGCGACCGTGAAATCTATGCCCCGCAGCACATCGTTGGGACCGAAGGATTTGACCAGACCCGACACGGCCAAGACCGGCCCCGCTGCTGCGGAACCGGTCTGTGCCTGTGCCATGGGGCGAAGCGCTACGTTCACGCCTTATTCACCGAGGATCTTGGTGAATTCGGTCACGCCGACGTTTTCAAACATCTTGCGCACACCGTCATAATCGGCATCGGTCACCGAGGCATCAAAACTGCCGCCGATGTATTTTTCATTCTCTTCGGTCGCGGTGATCGCGGCGAGCAGTTCGTCGCCATGTTCGGTAAAGGTCTTGCGGACGGCATCGACGACTTCGGGTGCAACCTTGGCCGAGGCGAGCAGCACATCATTGGGCAGTTCGGCACCCTTGACCAGAACGCGCACCTTCTGGTCGGGGAATTTCTCGGTCACCTGGTCGATATGGGTCTTGTTCATGCCGATGGCGGCGATGTCGCCTGCGATCATGGCTTCCATCGCTACATTGCGCTTGAGGAAGACAGGTTCGTAATCGGTGCCGTAGACCATACCGGCTTCGGCCAGCAGGGTGGCGGGCGACAGGTGCTGCGAGGTCGAGCCGATCTCGCCGAACGAGATTTTCTTGCCCTTGAGGTCGGCGACCGACTGGTAGGGCGCGGCGTCGAGCACGACGATGTTGGAATAATAGTCGGGACGGTTCCACGTCACCACGGGCTGGGCATCGAGACGGGCGTTGAACACCACGTATTCGGCGGGGCCGGTCAGCACGAAATCGATCTGGTCGGCGGCCATCGCCTCGACCGCGACGGTGCGGCCCGAGACGGGGAAGAATTCGACTTTCAGCCCCGAGGCGGCCTCGAAGGCGTCCTTGAAGGGGCCCATCTCTTTTTGCAGCGCTTCCAAACCGTCGATGTCGGTCACGGCGAAGCGGATGGTTTCTTGTGCTGCGGCGGTTTGCGCCGTCATTCCGGCGAGTGCGATCAGGCCGGCCTTGAGAAGGGTCTGCATGGTATCCTCGTTGGTTTGGAACTGTGCCGAGGGCGTAACGGCGCTGCGTGACAGTGAAACCGCGCTTGCGTGAAGCTTTCGTGACGCGCGCGCCGGGTCTGCGCCCGATCCGGCGGGTGTTACAAAAGCTTCACTGGACGACGATTGATATTTCCTGATTTATGGAAATATGAAACACGAAGCCGCAGCCCATGCCTTTGCCACGCTTGGCCATCCCGCAAGGTTGGCGGTGTTCCGGCTGCTGATGCGCTTTGTGCCCAAGGGCGCGCGGCCCACCGAAATCGCCGATGCGCTGGAGATGAAGCAGAACACGCTGTCGCACCATCTGGCCGATCTGGCCGATGCGGGGCTGGTGCGTGTCAGGCGCGAGGGGCGGTCGCTGTACTATTCGGCCGATCTGGCAGCGACCGAGGCGCTGGTCGGTTATCTTGTGCTTGATCTGGGCCGCGCGCGGCCCGAACTTTTGACCCCTCTGATGGATACCGCAAGGGAAGACCCCATGTCCGACAGCCCGTTCAACGTGCTTTTCATCTGCTCGGGCAATTCCGCCCGCTCGATCTTTGCCGAGGCGCTGTTGCGCGATCTGGGGCGGGGCAAGTTGGTGGCCCATTCCGCCGGAACGCGGCCAAACACGCAGTTGAACCCCTTTGCGCTGGATGTGCTGGCCCGCAACGGGCATGACGTGGCGGGGCTGCGGTCAAAGCATGTGTCCGAGTTCCAAAAGCCGGATGCGGTGGTCATGGATTTCGTCGTTACCGTCTGCGACACGGCGGCGGCCGAGGAATGTCCGCCATGGCCCGGACAGCCGATCACGGGGCATTGGGGCCTGCCCGATCCGGTAAAGGCGACGGGCACCGATGCCGAACGGGCGCTGGTCTTTGCCCAGACCTATGCCGCGCTGCGCCGCCGGATTGCGGCCTTGGTCGAATTGCCCTTTGCCGAGTTGACCCGCCTGTCGCTGCAAGCGCGGGTCGACGAGATCGGCACCGCCGCCGACACTGCCGAGAAAGGCTGAACCGATGACACGTATCGCTTTGAACGGCCTTGGCCGGATCGGCAAACTGGTGCTGCGCGACCTGATCGACACCGGGGCGGGCGGCGAGATCGTGTTGCTGAACGATCCGGTCGGAGACGCAAGACAGCACGCGCTGCTGATGGAGTTCGATTCCGTTCACGGGCGTTGGCGTACGCCTGTGGCGCACGAGGCGGGGGCGCTGGTGCTGGGCGGCTGTTCCATTCGCCTGACGCACGAGAAGACGATCGAGGCGCTGCCGCTGGCCGAACTGGGGGTCGATCTGGTGATCGATTGCACCGGCGTGTTCAAGACCGCCGCAAAGGTCGCGCCCTATTATGCGGCGGGGGTAAAGCGGGTCGTGGTCAGTGCGCCGGTCAAGGATGGCGGGGCGCTGAACATCGTGTATGGCATCAACCATGCGCTGTATGACGGGTCGCAAAGCCTGCTGACGGCGGCATCGTGCACGACGAACTGTCTTGCGCCCGTGGTCAAGGTCATCCACGAGGCGCTTGGCATCAGGCACGGGTCGATCACCACGATCCATGACGTGACGAATACCCAGACCATCGTGGACCGCCCCGCCAAGGACATGCGGCGCGCGCGGTCGGCGCTGATGAACCTCATTCCCACCACGACGGGCAGCGCTACGGCGATCACGCTGATCTATCCGGACCTGAAGGGGCGGTTGAACGGCCATGCGGTGCGGGTGCCGCTGTTGAACGCATCGCTTACCGATTGCGTGTTCGAGGTGGAACGCAAAACCACGGTCGACGAGGTGAACGCGCTGTTCGCCACCGCAGCCGAAGGGCCGCTGAAGGGAATTCTCGGCTACGAGACGCGGCCGCTGGTGTCGTGCGATTTCACCAACGACCCGCGCTCGGCCATCGTGGATGCGGGCTGCACCATGGTGGTAAATGGTACGCAGGTGAAGGTCTTTGCGTGGTACGATAACGAATGGGGCTATTCCTGCCGTCTGGCCGATATCGTCCGCTTGGTCGCGGGGGCGGCATGACCGCGACGCGAACGCCCGACCCGCTGCGCGCCTATGGGGCGGTGACTGCGGCCTATTGGGCCTTTATGCTGACCGACGGGGCCTTGCGGATGCTGGTCTTGTTGCATTTCAACGGCTTGGGCTTTTCGCCGGTGCAACTGGCGTGGCTGTTCGTGCTGTATGAACTGGCCGGAATCGTCACCAATCTGGGCGCGGGCTGGCTGGCGGCCCGCTTCGGACTTGCGGCGACGCTGTATGGCGGGCTGGTGGGGCAGATCGGGGCGCTGGTGGCGTTGGCGCAGCTTGATGCGGGGTGGGGTATTGCTGCGTCGGTCGCCTTTGTGATGGCGGTGCAGGGGGTTTCGGGCGTGGCCAAGGATTTGGCCAAGATGTCGTCGAAATCGGCGGTGAAGCTGCTTGCCCCGTCGGGTGATGGCGGGTTGTTCCGGTGGGTCGCGCTGCTGACCGGATCGAAAAACGCGATCAAGGGTCTGGGTTTCTTTCTGGGGGCGGCGCTGTTGGGGCTGGCGGGGTTTCAAGCGGCGATCTGGGGGATGGCGGCGGTGCTTGCGGTGGTTCTGGGTGCTGTGGCGCTGTTCTTGCCTGCTGGCCTGCCCGGACGGATGAAGGGCGACGAGGCGTGGTCGGGATGGCGGTCGCGCGATGCGCGGGTCAACCGGCTGTCGCTGGCGCGGCTGTTCCTGTTTGGCGCGCGCGACGTTTGGTTCGTGGTGGGGGTGCCGGTCTATTTCCAGTCGGTGCTGTCGGACGGCACGCCCGAGGGGCGGCGGGCGGCGTTCTTTCTGGTGGGCGGGTTCATGGCGCTGTGGATCGTCGCCTATGGCGCGGTACAGGCAATTGCGCCGCGCCTGCTGGGTGGTGCGGGCCAGACCGAGGCCGAGACGACGCGAAAGGCGGTGGTCTGGGCGGGCTGGCTGGTGCCCATTCCCTTTGCGCTGGCGCTGGCAGCTTGGGTGGCGGGGGGGCCTGCGCCATGGCTGACCGTGTTGCTGGTGGCAGGGTTGCTGGTCTTTGGTTTTGTCTTTGCGGTCAATTCCTCGGTCCATTCCTATCTGATCCTTGCCTTTGGCACGGCTGCGCGGATCACGCGGGATGTGGGATTTTATTACATGGCCAATGCGGCGGGTCGGCTGGTCGGCACGCTGCTGTCGGGGCTGAGCTTCCAGTTCGGCGGGTTGGCTTTGTGCCTTGCCACGGCGGGGGCGATGGCGCTGGCAAGCTGGATCGCCGCCCGCCGCCTGTTGCAGGACTGACCGCGCCCTAGGCCAAAGCGGCGCGGTAGGCCCGCCAGCCGCCGTGATGCGAGATGTCGATTGCGCCCTGCAAGGCATGGTATTCACAAAGAAATCCGCTAACCACGGTGCCATCGGCAAGGGTCAGTTTGCCGATGCCCAAGGGGGCCGGGATGCGGGCGACGAAGGCGCCGAAGGCGGCGGCGGGCAGCGCCCAGACCTCGACCGCGATGCCTTGGCCGGTAAAGGCAGGGTCGAAGATCAGCCCGGGTTTCGGCGGCACCGTGCCGGGCAGGGCGTAAAGCCGGTAGCCGGGTGCGGTGGTGGTTTGGCCCAGTTTCACGCCGCCCGGTCCGGTGAGTTCATGGTTCAGCGGCATGCCGGTCAGATGCGCGCCCACCACGGCGAGCGGCAGCCAGCCCTGCGGCACCTGCGGCAGCGGCGCGGGCGGCACGGGGGCCGCACGGTCGCGCCCCATGCCGCAGGCGGCGGCGGCGTGCATGGCTGCGGCAAAGGGGGCCAAGGCGTCGTCGCTGAAGGCGGGGCCGACGAGGGTGACGCCCGCAGGCAGGCCCGAAGGGCCGAAGCCCGCCGGAACCGCGATGGCGGCAAGCCCCATCAGGTTGGCGAAATTGGTGTAGCGCCCGAACTGGCTGTTGCGCCGCACCGGATCGGCCAGCATGTCGGCCACCGTGCAGGTGGTGGGCGCGGTGGGCAGCAAGAGCGCGTCGCAGGCCTGCCAGACGGGGGCGACCTGCTGGCGGATTTCGTTCAGGCGGTAAAGGCCGTTGAACGCCTCGACCGCGGTGCGCCCGCGCGCGCCCTGGATGATGGCGCGCACGGTCGGGTCGATATCGGCGGCATTGGTGGCAAGGAAGCCTTCGATCGCTGCCAGACGCTCGGCCACCCAGGGGCCATCGTAGAGCAGGGCTGCGGCTTCGCGGAAGGGGGCGTAGTCGAAGGGCAGGATTTCCGCGCCCAAGGCCTGCGCGCGGGCGATGGCGGCATCGTAAAGGGCCGCGACTTCGGCATTGCCGAAGAATTCACGTTCGGCCCCTGCAAGCACGCCGAGCCGCAGGCGCGGCGGCAGGGGGGCGGGGGTTGCGGTGCGCGAGAAGGGGTCGGCGGCGTCGTAACCTTCGATCACGCGGCGCACGGCCACGCCATCGGCCACGCTGCCGGCAAAGACCGTGACGACATCGACCGACCGGCAGGCGGGCACGACGCCTGTATTGGGCACGAGGCCGGGGGTAGGCTTGATGCCGACAAGGTTGTTGAAGGCGGCAGGCACGCGGCCAGACCCCGCCGTATCGGTGCCAAGCGCAAAGGCGCAAAGCCCCGAGGCGACCGCGACCGCCGATCCCGACGACGACCCGCCCGAGACATAGGCGGCATCGAACACGGACCGCGGCGCGCCATGGGGGCTGCGCGTGCCGTTCAGCCCCGTGGCGAACTGGTCGAGGTTGGTCTTGCCGATCACCAAGGCCCCCGCCGCCCGCAGGCGGGCGATCAGGGTGGCATCGCGGGGCGGGTCATAGGCAAAGGCGGGGCAGGCGGCCGTGGTTGGCAGGCCTGCCACGTCGATGTTGTCCTTGACCGCGAAGGGGATGCCCCAGAGCGGCAGGTCGCGGGGGCCGTCCATCAGGGCGCGGGCGGCTTGACGCAAACTGTCGGCGGGGGTTTCGGTGATGAAGACCGCGCGGTCGGCCAGCGCGTCGCGGCGGCGGATCACCTCGTCCACCACGTTTAGCGGGGTGAGGCCGCCGTCATAGGCGGCACGCAGGGCGGCGATCGTCAAAAAGTCGGGCAGGCGGGGGGGCATCATTCGCTCTCCATCACGGCAAGGATTTCTCCGGCACGGACGGTGCGCCCCGGAACGGTGGACAGGCTGTGCAACCGGCCCGATGCGGGGGCGGTCACGGCGATCTCCATCTTCATCGACTCGATGATGGCGACGGTATCTCCGGCGGCGATGCGCGATCCGGGTTCGGCAAGGTATTTCCACAGGCTGCCGGGGACGGGGCTTTCGATGCCGATGCAGCCTGCGGGTAGCGCCGCTATGGTGGCGGGCGGCGGATCGAAGGACTTGAAGCTGTCAAGGCCAAGCGCTTTCCAGCGCTGGCGTTCGGCGTCGAAGGCGGCCTGTTGGCGCTGCTTGAAGGCGGCGATGCCGTCTGACTGGCGCGACAGGGCGGCGTTTTCGGCGGCCCAGTCGAACACGGTTTCTTCAATCCGCAGCGGATAGGCACCGTGGGGAAAGGCGGCGCGCGCTTCGGCCAGTTCGGCGGGCGAGACGAGGTGAAAGCGGATCTGGTCGAAGAAATCCAGAAGCCACGGGCGATCTGCAAAGGCGGGGGTGCGGGCCCATGTGTTCCACACCTGAATGGTGCGCCCGAACAGCTGGTAGCCGCCCGGACCCTCCATCCCGTAGATGCACATATAGGCCCCGCCGATGCCCACCGCGTTTTCCGGCGTCCATGTGCGGGCGGGGTTGTATTTGGTGGTCACGAGGCGCTGACGCGGATCGACCGGCGTGGCGACCGGCGCGCCGAGGTAGACATCGCCAAGCCCGAGCACGAGGTAGCGGGCATCAAGGATGGTGCGCTGCACGGCAGCTTCGTCATGCAAGCCGTTGATCCGGCGGATGAATTCGATATTGGATGGACACCATGGCGCATCGGGGCGTACCAGTTCGTGATACTTGCGCATGGCGAGTTCGGCCTGCGGGTCATTCCATGACAAAGGCAGATGCACGATACGGCTTGGCACCTTGACCGCGCCTGCGGGGGGCAGGAGTGCTTCGATCCGCTGGAGTTCGGCGATCAGGTCGGGGCGCGACAGGCGGTCGGGGTCGTAATGGATCTGCAAGGACCGGATGCCGGGGGTGAGGTCGATCACCGGCAGGCCGGATGCCGCAACCGCCTGCATGAGCAGGTGGACCCGCAGCCGCAGGGCGATGTCGAGTGTCATCGTGCCGTATTCGACAAGCAGGTTCGCGTCGCCTTGGCGGCGATAGGCCACCGAGACGCCGTCGCCCCCCTGCCAGACCACGGGCGAGCCTGCGCGGACGTAGGCGGGGCCTGCGACGGGGTCGGCGGGGCGCGGGGCGGGGGTGAAGCGTACAAGGTCGCCGGGGCGAAGCTGGCCGAGTTTCCACAGATCGTCCTGCGCCACGACGGCGGGGCAGACGAAACCGCCAAGGCTGGGACCATCGGGGCCAAGCAGGATGGGCATGTCGCCGGTGAAGTCGATGGCACCCACCGCATAGGCGTTGTCGTGCAGGTTGGACGGGTGCAACCCTGCCTCGCCCCCGTCGGGGCGGGCCCATGCGGGCGCGGGGCCGATCAGCCGCACGCCGGTGCGGTCAGAGTTGAAGTGCACCTCGTAAGCGGTTGAAAACAGGGTATCTATGTCGTCGGGGGTAAAGAAATCGGGCGCGCCGTGCGGGCCGTAGACGACCTGTAACTGCCAATCATGTGTCAGGTCAGCCGGTTCGGCCGTGGCGGCGGGCAAGGTGGCGGCACCGGCCAGCGGCAGCAGGTCGCCGCGGCGCAGCGTGCCGGTGGCATGGCCGCCGAAACCGCCAAGCGCAAAGGTGGCGCGCGAGCCGAGGATTTCTGGAGCGGCAAAGCCGCCCGCCACGGCAAGATAGGCGCGCTGGCCGGGGCCTTCGATGCTGCCGAGGGCGAGCACGGCGCCTGCGGGGATATCGACGACGGGTCCGGCAATGGCTGCGCCGTCCAATGTCATCCGCATGGCAGCACCTGCCAATGCCACGCGGGCGGGCGACAGGAACCGCAAGGTGGGGCCTGTCAGCGTGAGTTCCAGCGCGGGCGCGTCGGGCGGGTTTCCGGCAAGGCGGTTGGCGTTGCGGTGGCTGCGGGCATCCATCGGACCCGAGGGCGGCACGCCGACATGCCACAGGCCAAGGCGTCCGGGAAGCTCTTGCAGGCTGGATTGCGCACCGGGGGCAAGCACCTCGACCGCGGGCGGCGCAAAGGCAAAGTGGTTCAGCGCGGCGGTGGTGACATCGCCCGCTGCAAACATGTCCGAGCCTGCGATGGCCGAGAGATAACCGAGGTTGGTGGCGATGCCCGAGACGCGGGATGCGGCAAGTGCGTTTTGCAGGGCTGCGATGGCGGCGGGGCGGTCGGGGCCGTGCACGATGATCTTGGCGAGCATCGGGTCGTAGAAGGGTTCGACCACGGTGCCGGTGGCGACCCAGCCATCGACGCGGATGCCTTTGGGAAAGGCCACGTCGGTCAGCCGCCCCGCCGAGGGGCGAAAGCCCGCGTGCGGCTGTTCGGCGTAAAGCCGCGCCTCGATGGCGTGCCCCTGCGGGCGGGGCAGGGTGGCGGGGATCGGGTCTTCGCCCGCCGCTTGCCGGACCATCCATTCCACCAGATCGATGCCAAGCACGGCTTCGGTCACGGGGTGTTCGACTTGCAGGCGGGTGTTCACCTCGAGAAAGGCAAAGTCCTGACGGTCGGGGTCGTAGATGAATTCGACGGTTCCGGCGCTGGCATAGTTCACGCTGCCGGCCAGACGTTCGGCGGCTGCAAAAAGGGCGGCGCGGACGGGTTCGGGCAGATGGGGGGCGGGGGTTTCCTCGATCACTTTCTGGTTGCGGCGTTGTAGCGAGCAATCGCGTTCGCCCAAAGCCACGGCGCGGCCTGCGCCATTGCCGAAGACCTGCACCTCGACATGGCGGGCACGGGCGACGAAGCGTTCGAGATAGACGCGCGCATCGCCGAAACTGGCCTGTGCCGTGCGTTCCACCCCGTCGAAGGCGGCGCGAAGGGCGGCTTCATCGTCACAGCGGCCCATGCCGATGCCGCCGCCGCCTGCGGTGGATTTGAGCATGACGGGATAACCCAAGGTGCGCGCGGCGGTGACGGCGCTTTCGACATCGGCCAGAAGGCCGGTGCCGGGCAACAGCGGGACGCCCGCCTTTTGCGCCAGATCGCGGGCGGTGTGCTTCAGCCCGAAGGCGCGGATTTGTGCGGGCGTCGGGCCGATGAAGGCGATGCCTTCGGCGGCGAGTGCTTCGGCAAAGCCCGCGTTTTCCGACAGAAAGCCGTAGCCGGGGTGCACCGCGTCTGCCCCTGTCGCCTTGGCGGCGGCGATGACGGCTGCGGCGTTCAGGTAGCTTTCGGCGGCGGGGGCGGGGCCAAGCCTGACCGCGCGGCCGGCAAGGGTGACATGGGGGGCGAAACGGTCGGCATCGGACCAGACCGCGACGGGCGAGATGCCCATGGCCCGCAGCGTGCGGATGATGCGGACCGCGATTTCGCCGCGGTTCGCCACGAGGACGGTTTTGAACATGGCTACCCCGAAATCTCGACACGGATCGGCGTCGGATCGAAGCCGTTGCAGGGGTTGTTGATCTGCGGGCAGTTCGAGATGACGCAGAGCACGTCCATTTCGGCCAGCAGGTCCACATGGTCGCCGCGCGACGAGATGCCGTCGTCGATGGTCATGGCGCCGTTGGGGCTGATGGGCACGTTCATGAAGAAGTTGATGTTGGGGACGATGTCGCGCTTTGTCATGCCGTGACGCGAGAGTTCGAGGATGAAATTCTCGCGGCAGGCGTGCAGTTGGCGCGTTTCTTCGCCGAAGCGGACGGTGTTGCTTTCGCATGAACAGCAGCCCGCGCAGGTATCGTGGCGGCCTGCGGTATCGGCGGTGACGGTGAGCATCACGCGACCTTCGGACGAGATCAGGCGGCTGCCCTTGGTGATATAGGCCGCGCCCTGTTCGCGCATGGTGTCCTGCGCCGAATAGCGTTCGCCGTGATCGTGGGCGTTGTAGAAGATCGTGTCGATGGCTTGTTGGCCGTAAGCGTCGATGATGCGGATGGTCTGGCCCTTGCGGATGATGCCGGACCATGGCTTTTCGGCGGGGATGTCGTGGATTTGCATCGGCTTAGCCCCTTTGGTTGTTCTGGAAACCGCGCATCGCCTCGGCCGTGGCGGTGCGGCAGAGGTCGTCGGGTGCGACGGGTCGCGCGGCTTGCAGGGTGGCGGTGACGGGGGGAACCGGCCCCGTGGCGGGGTCGAGCGGGTGGCGGGTGTTCGACAGCGCCAGCACCAGCGGCATTTCGGCCCGCAACTCCACCCAGTCCTGCCCCGACAGCAGCGTGCCGTTCCAGAAGAAGCGCCCTGTGGCATCGACGCGGACGGGGGCGAAGAAGGTCATCAGCATCGGCAGGTCGCGCCGCTCGAGGCCCAGTTTGGCGGCGGCGAGGATCATGTTGTCGCGCGTGTTGCGCTGTGCGGGTGCCCCCACGGGGCCGGAGCCGCCGGTCAGCACGTCATGCGCGCCCGAACTGTCTTCGATGATCGACATCAGCACGCGGCCCATGTCGGAAAACAGCACGCGGCCCTTGCGCAGGTCGGTGGTCCACTGGACCTTGACCGTGTCGGGCAGGTTCAGCCGTTCCGAGCGGTCGGCGGCAGACCAGACCGCAAGCGACACGCTGCCGCCAAGGCCGCCCGCTTGCAGGCGCAGCACCTGTTCCGGTTGCAGGGCAAAGGTGGTGTACCAGCCACCGTCGATCACCTGTTCGCGCAGGGGGGCGGTCACGGCGGGGGCGGGCAGGGGGCTGGGCAAGGGCAGGGCCTTTGGCGCGAAGGTCAGGCCCTTGCGTTGGTGTTCGTCATATCTGGCGCGGTCGGCGGCGATGGCCTCGGGCGGGCGGGGGGTGTGGGGCATCATGGCGTGGCTCCTGTATCGGGCCGGGGCGTTTCGGCGCGGATGGCGAAGCGGAGCAGGTCATCCTGTCCGGCGGGGATGTCGGCGTCATAGACCGTCTGGCGTCCGGCCACGCGGGGGGGCCAGATCGCGATGTCGTTTGTGATGGTGGCCCCGTAGCGTTCGCGTTCGGCAGGGCGGTTGCGCGGGCGGTCGAAGGCGATGACGCGGGTGGCCAGCGCGAAGGCCTCGCGCATGTCATGGGTGACCATCACGACGGTCATGGCATGTTCGTGCCACAGGCGGCGCATCAGGGCGTGGATTTCGGCGCGGATGCCGGGGTCGAGCGCGCCGAAGGGTTCGTCGAGCAGCAGAAGTTTGGGGCGCATCATCAGCGTCTGCGCCAGCGCAAGGCGTTGCTGCATGCCGCCCGAAAGCTGGGCGGGGTATCTGGCTTCGGCGCCTGCAAGGCCGACCTCGGCCAGCAGGGCGCTTGCCTGTTCGGCCAAGGCGCGGCGTTTGGCCCCCCACAGCCGCCCGCCGATGCGGGAGGCGCGGAATTCCGGACCCAGCATCACGTTTTGCAGCGCAGTCAGGTGCGGAAATACCGAATAGCGTTGATAGACCACGCCCCGGTCTGGCCCCGGTTCGGCGGGCAGCGGGGTGCCATCCATCAGGATCGTGCCGCGCGTGGGCTGTTCCTGCCCCAGAAGCAGCCGCAAAAACGTGGTCTTGCCGCAGCCCGAAGGGCCGACGAGGGCGACGAAGGATCGCGCCTCGACGCTGAGCGAGACGTTTTCCAGCACGACCTGCGGGCCGTATTCCTTCCACAGGTTGCGGATCACCAGCGCGGTCATGCCGGACGCTCTGCTTCGGCCCAAGGGTAAAGGCGGCGGCTGAGCAGGCGCAGGCACAGGTCCATCGCCACGGCCAGAAACGTGATCCAGATGACATAGGGAAAGATGATGTCCATCGACAGGTAGCGCCGCACGAGGAAGATGCGGTAACCAAGCCCGCCTTCGGCCGAAATCGCCTCGGCCGCGATCAGGAACAGGAAGGCGGGGCCGAGTTGCAGGCGCAGGCTGTCGATCAGGCGCGGCATGACCTGCGGCAGCACCACCCGCCACGCGATCAGCCATGACGAGGCCGACAGGGTTTCGGCCTTGACGATCTGTTCGCGCGGCAGGGCGGCGGCACAAAGCGCAAGGTCGCGGGTCAGGATGGGGGCCACGCCGATGACGATGAGCGCGATCTTCGACACCTCGCCTAGCCCCAGCAGGATGAACAGCACCGGCAAGAGCGCAAGCGGCGGCACCATCGACAGCACCGCGACAAGCGGGCCAAGCAGGGCGCGGGCCAGCGGCAGCACGCCGTTGAGCAGGCCCAGAACCAGCGCGATGGCGGTGGCCAGCGCCAGCCCCGCCCAAAGCCGCAGCAGGCTGGCGGCGGTGTCGGACCACAGCAGATAGTCGCCCGTCCGCCTGTCGGGCGCAAAGGCCATGGCTTGCACCATCCGCGCCATCGCAGCCGGAGAGGGCAGCAGCTTGTCGCCCGGATTGTCGGCCAGACGCAGCGCCGAGGCGACCAGATAGGCCAGCACCAGCAGGGCAAAGGGCAGCGCGGCGAGCAAGACCCGCCCGCCCCGCGCAGGGTGGATGTTGATCAGGCGCATGGGATGGACTTACAGCGCGCCGTCGGCGGCCAGTTTCATGTAACGGTCGGTGAAGCGCAGCTTGACGTTCGCGCTGTCGCCCAGCACCGCGCCATCGGCAAGTTCGATGCCGATCACATCGGCAGAAGCGGCGCCCGACCCGAGCAGCCCCTTGTCGAACAGAAAGCCGCGCACGCGGTCCATCGTGGCCGACAGGTCGGGCGAGGTGGTGAAGGCCACGGCATCGGCGGGCTTGTCGAATAGCTTGGTCGCGGCAAGCTGGGATTCGAAGCCCGCCTGATCGGTGCCCGAGGCGGCACCCATCGCCGCCCGTGCGGCTGCGCCTTGGGGCGTGTCCGAAACCATCAGGGCTGCGGTTTCATACCAGATGCCTGCCAGCGCCTTGCCGAAATCGGGGTTGGCGGTCAGCGCTTGGGTACTGGCGACCATCAGGTCGATGATCTCGCCGGGAATCTGCGCGGAATCGAAGACCTTGGTGGCATCGGGCAGCACGGCGATTTCGGCCACCATCGGGTTCCATGTCACCATCGCCGCGACGTCCGGTGTCTGGAAAGCGCCCACCATATCGGGGTCGGCGGTGTTGACCACGGTGACATCGGCTTCGGACAGACCCACGGTGTCGAGCGCGCGGGCCAGAAGGTAATGCGACACCGAGAATTCGACGAGGTTGACCTTGCGCCCCTTGATATCGGCCAAGGTTCCCGCGCCCTTGAGGAAAACCGCGTCATTGCCGGCCGAGAAATCGCCCACGATCACGGCGGTGGTATCCACCCCTCCGGCAGCGGGGATCGACAGCGCGTCCATGTTGGTGACGGTCACGGCGTCATAGGCACCGGCGGTGTATTGGTTGATCGATTCGACGTAATCGTTGAAGGGCGTCACCTCGATCGTCAGGCCGAATTTGTCGGCCCATTTCTTGACGATACCGGCATCGGACGCATAGCCCCAAGGCATCCAGCCGACATAGATCGACCATGCCACGCGAAAATCGGTGCGCGACTGGGCAAGCGCGGGGCGGGCGAGCGGCAGGGCAAAGGCCGAGGCTCCGGCAAGAAGCAAGGCGCGGCGTGACAGCATGGGTCTTCCTTTCCTGTTCAATGGGGAATGGACGACCCTTCGCCGCCAATCCCTTGGCTTGACGAGGTCTCCCGGGTTTTTGTCCCGCCGTGCGCCGCAGGGGATGTCTGTCCCTGCGGTGACAGCTCTCGGACCAGACGCACGCTTGGTGCCGGAACCCTAGCCGTCAACTCTGTCGTCAAGGATGCGCGATGGCGGGCGGCGGGCAACACGCGCGGCGGCGCGCGCGGCGGCTTGGCGTGCAATTGCCCGCATTACGGGCAGCAACTGCGGCCTTTGCCCGCAAAAGTGGCGGCGCCGCTTCGGTGCGGCGCAGGGGCGTTAGCCGGTCGCAAGTCGCAGCACGGTGCCGCCCAGATCGCGAAAGGCGCGTTGGCGGCAACTGAGCACGATGATTTGCTGGCCTGTTGCCTGCGCGTGCAGCGCGTCGAACATCTTTTCGATGCGGTCGTCATCGGTGTAGACCAGCGCATCGTCGAACAGGATCGGTGCGGGCTGACCGCGCGCGGCAAGCAGGCGGGCAAAGGCCAGCCGCACCAGAAGCGCTATCTGTTCCTGTGTGCCGCCCGACAGGATCGACAGCGGCTCGTCGCGCCCATCGCGCAGCAGCGCGGTGGGCAGCAGGCTTTCGCCGTCGAAGCGCAGTTCGGCATCGGGCCAGAGGATGCGCAACAGCGGGCGCAATTCGGCGAGCACCGGTTCGAAATAGCGGTCACGTGCCGCGTCGCGGGCGGCTTCCAGCGTGGCGGCAAGATCGCGCAGCACCGCCACCTCGAAGCCAAGCGTGGCAAGGGTCGCGTTGGCGGCGGCCAGACGGGTTTCGGTATCGGCGAGGTCTTCCATCACGCCCGCGCCCGATTGCAGGGTGATCGTGGTGTCCAACTCGACCCGCTCGCTTTGCAGGCGCAGCAGATCGGCCTGCGCCCCCTCGACCACCGAGCGGGCGCGGGAATGGGCGGCTTCGGCGGCGGCAAGATCGGGCGCGGCGGCAACCAGCGCGTCATGGCTGGCCTGTGCGGCGGCATGCCTTGCGGTGGCCGTGGCCAGTTCTGGCAGCACAATGGCCTCGGCGTCGGGGCCAAAGCTGGCCAGAACAGCGTCGCATCTTGCGCGTTCGTTCGCCAGACCGTCGGCGCGGACGCTGGCGCGCACCTCGGCATTGCGCAGTGCTTCGGCGTGGGTCCGTGCGGTTTCATAGGCCGTTTCAGCCGCCTGCAGCGCCGCGCCTGCGGCATCGGCGGCGGCTTGGGCCTGTGGCACGGCGGGCAGGTCGGGGCGCGGGGCAACCGCTTCGGGCAAGGCGGCGCAGTCGGCTTCGAGCGCGGCAAGACCCGACGGCGCAAGACTGCCCAGCGTGATGTCAAGGTCGCGCAGGGCCGCGGTCGCTTTGGCCCGCGCGGCGGCGGCGGCCTGAACCGAGGCGACATCGGCCAGCCCGAGCCGCGCGAGAGCTGCCGCAAGCGCCGCTTCGCTGCGGTCCAGTGCGCCGCTGTCTTGTGCTGCGGCGGGACGCAACGTGAAGTGCCCCAGCCCCGGCATGTCGAAGCGGGTTTCGGCCAGCACCGGAAGCGGCGTTTCGGGAACCGGGGTTCCTGCCATCGTCACGCGGGCGGGGCCTGTGTGGTGAAACACGATCTGCGCCGCGCTGCGGTCGCGCAGCGCACGTTCCAGCGTCGCCGCCTGTGCCAGACGCTGCACTTCGGCATCGGCGGCGGCATCGGGTCCGTTTGCGGCGGCCATCGCCAAGGCGGCGCGCGCCTGGTCGAGGGTGCGGGCCTTGGCGATGCGTGCGGCAAGTTCGGTCCGGCGGGCGGCGGCGGCTTGTCCGGCCAAGGCGCGGTTCGCTTCGGCCAGATCGGCATCGGCGGCGGTTCTGGCGCTGCGGGCGGCGGCGCGTGCCGCAACCAAGGGCGCAAGTGCGGCTTCGGCCTGTGCTGTCGCGGCTTTGGCCGTTTGTGCCGCGGCTGTCGCGGCTTGCCAGTCGGCAAGGGCCACGGCGCAGGCCGATCGGGCGCGGTGCAGCGCCGACAGCCTGTCCGACAGCGCGGCCTGCGCCAGCGCGGCGCTGTGCAGCGCGACGGCAGATGTCGCCAGCGCATCGGCATGCCGCCGCGCGGCGTCAAGACGCAGGGTCGCTTCGGCCAGACGGGTCTGGCGGGCCTCGACCGCCTGCGGAGCGGTCAGGTCGGCCAAGGCCTTGACCACCTCGCGCCGACGCGACAGGGCGGCGGTCAACTGGCCTGCGGTGGCCGATAGCCGCGCCTTGTCGGCGGTCAGGGCTGCGACCAGCGACTCGGCCTCGGCCAGCGGTCCGCCCTTGAGCGGCCTGCCCGTGGCGGTGACGTATTTCGCCAGATCGTCGCGGGTGCGGGCCAAGGCCCGGTCCATGCGGCGGCCACCTGTCAGCGCCTCGACCTCGCCCGTTACCGATGTCATCAGATTGCGGCGGGCGGCCTTGGCGGTTTCGCGGTCCTTGGGCGTGTCGCCGTCGCCCTCGAGCCGGGTCAGGCCCTGGCGCACCCAAAGCAGGCCTGCGGGGCCGCCATCGGCATCGGCCTGCATAAGCGCCGCGATGAAGGCTTCGGCATCGTCGGCCTGATGGATCAGCGTGCCACCGCGATGCACGGTCGCTTGCGCCTTGCCCAGCCAGCGCTTGGACAGGGTGTGGCGTCCAGTCGGCAGATCGACCTCGATGGTGACGCAAGGCGCACCGCCGACATGGGGCCGCAGCGCCTTTACCTCGCGCGAGGTGGAGCGGTGGGGTTGGAAGAAAAGGGCTTGCAGCGCATCGAACACCGTCGATTTGCCCGATTCATTTGGCGCACACAGCACGTTCAGCCCCGCGCCGATGCCGTCGATGCGCACAGGGGCCACGAAGCGGCGCAGGTCCGACAGTTCGATCGATACCAGCCTCATGCCCGTTCCTCGTGCAGGTAGCCATACAGGCGGTTCAGCGCGGCTGTGGCAACGCGGCGGGTTTCGCCGTCCAGGGCTGGATCGGCGGCGCGGTCGCGCAGACGGTCGGCGGCAAGGCGCAAGGCTCCGGCACGGTCGATGGCGTCAAGGTCGGCGGCTTCGACCTCGGTTGCCAGCGCCGAAAGGTCGAGCGCGAGATAGGCGAAATCGGCGGCAGCATCGGTTGCTGCCGCCGACAGCGCCGCCTGTTCGGCCAGCGTGGCGCGGCCCGTGGCGCGGATGCGGGTCAGGTGGTCGCGGCGCGCGGCGCGGTCTGGCGGCAGCAGGGCGGCAAAGGCAGCGGCGGCGTCTTGGCCGGGGACGAGGGCAAGGGGTGCGTCGCTCCAGAAAAAGCGCCCGGTTTCGATGACCTCGACCAGCGGCACGGCACCCGGCGCGGTCAGCGTGACGCCAAGGCAGCCGCCACGTCCGGAATGGGTGAAGCCGTCGCGTTCCGGCGTGCCGGGATAGCAGGTCTTGTCGCCGACACGCACATGCCCGTGCCAGTCGCCCAGTGCCAGATAATCCAGCCGGGCCAAGGTGGCGCGGTCGGGCGGGATGGTGTCTTCGGCGCGCGCGCCTTCTTCGGAAAAGTTCTGGATCGATCCGTGGGCAAGGCCGATGCGCAAGGCGTCCGCTGGGGTGGCGCTTTCGGGCATGGCGGCGGTCAGGTCGCGCCCCGGATAGCGGCGCGGCAGGGGGGCGGGCAGCAGGAAGACGCCTGTTTCGATCTCGACGGGGCGGGTATCGGCAAGGACATGCACGTTATCACCCGCCTCGGCGCGGATGCGCGACCATAGCGCCTCGGCGGCGAGGCTGTCGTGGTTTCCCGGCAGCAGCCACCAGTGAAGCGCGGGGTCGGCGGCCATGGCGATCACCGCCTGACGCCAGACCGGATCGGTCGGGGTTTCGCTGTCGAAGACGTCGCCTGCCAGCAGGATATGCGACGCCTGAAAGCTGCGGGCCGCGGCTGCAAGGCTGGCGATGCTGTGGTGGCGTGCCTCGGCCAGACGGCCGCGCAGGTCTTCGGGATAGCCGCCGAAACGGCGGCCAAGGTGAAGGTCGGCGGAATGGACAAAGCGGAAGGGCGGCACGGGCAGGTCTTTCGGGGCTAAGGCGGCGGGGCGAATCTGCCCCTGTCGCGCAATAGACCACGGGGGTGGCAAAAACTGTCGCGTTTTCTTTGTCTTGTGCTGCGGCCATGTCGCCGGTCGCCGGTCGCCGGTCGCCGGTCGCGGGGCGAGGGGCGTCCTGCCCGATGCTATCGGACAGGATTTCGCATGGCTGCACCGTGCCAGCCTTGCGGCGCGGGTCAGACCCCGATGGGCATCAGGCTTTCGTCGCGGGTGACGGGGCGCGGGGCAATCAGGTCGCGCCACTGCGAATAGGCGCGCGATACCGGCGGATTGGCCTGCCGTTTGACGTGGCGGCCATGGCCCGGCTGCGCCACGCCGCCCGTTGGCCCCCAAAGCACGCTGCCGCGCGACAGGGTAAAGCGCGGCAGGCCAGTGACGCTGAAACCTTCGAACACGTTGTAATCGATGGCCGATTTCTGCGTGGCTGCGCTGATCGTCTTGGTGGCCTTTGGGTCGAAGACGACGATATCGGCATCGGCCCCCACGGCAATAACGCCCTTTTGCGGGTAGATGTTCAGGATTTGCGCGATGTTGGTCGAGGTGACGGCGACGAATTCGTTCATGGTGATGCGCCCCGTTGCGACACCATGGGTCCACAGCAGGCTGAGCCGGTCTTCGAGCCCGCCGGTCCCGTTCGGAATCTTGGTAAAATCGCCGCGCCCCATCTGCTTTTGCCGGGTGGTAAAGGCGCAATGGTCGGTGGCCACCACCGACAGCGTTCCCGCCGCAAGCCCCGCCCATAGGCTGTCTTGATGGCGTTTGTCGCGGAACGGCGGGCTCATCACGCGCTGGGCGGCGTGGTTCCAGTCGGGATGGGCATATTCGCTGTCGTCGAGCAGCAGGTGCTGCACCAAGGGTTCGCCCCAGACGCGGGTGCCGGCCTGTTTCCAGCGGCGGATCGCCTCATGCGCTTCTTCCGACGAGGTGTGGACGATATAGACCGGCACGCCCACGGCATCGGCGATCATGATGGCGCGGTTCGTCGCCTCGCCTTCGACGGTGGCGGGGCGGGAATAGGCATGCGCTTCGGGGCCACGGTTGCCTTCGGCCAGCAGTTTTTGCTGCAAGCCCGCGATAAGGTCGCCGTTTTCGGCATGGACCAGCGGGATCGCCCCCAATTCGCGGCAGCGGGTGAAGCTGGCGAACATCTCGTCGTCGTTCACCATCAGCGCGCCCTTGTAGGCCATGAAATGCTTGAAGGTGTTGATGCCACGGTCCACGCATTCGGCCATTTGCGCCCAGACGTTTTGCGACCAGCCGGTGATCGACATGTGGAAGCCGTAGTCGATGCTGGCCTGCCGCGCGGCGCGTTCCTCCCACAGGTCGAGCGCGCCGAGCAGGTCGTCGGGGGCCGAGATGATGTGATCGACGATCATCGTGGTGCCCCCCGAGGCGGCGGCGAAGGTGCCGCTTTCCCAGGTTTCGGCGGTCGAGGTGCCCATGAAGGGCATTTCCAGATGGGTATGCGGGTCGATGCCGCCGGGCATGACGAAAGCGCCTTCGGCGTCGATCACGCTATCGCCCGAAAGATCGGGGCCGATGGCGGTGATGATGCCGCCCTGAATCTGCACATCGGCCTTGTAGGTGCGGTCATGTGTGACGACCGTGCCGCCCTTGATCACTGTGGTCATCGTCTACTCCGGAAGGATGACGCCCGCGCGTGCCGTGATCAGCCCATAGGCTTCGGGCCGCCGGTGCTGCGCGAAATTGAAGACAGTCTCTTTGTAGATGCGCCCCATGTCGAGGTCGCATTTGGCCGTTATCACCTCGTCCTCGACGGTGACGGCCTGCGCCACGATTTCGCCCGAGGGGGCGACGATCACCGATTGGCCGCCCATCTGCGACCCTTCCTCGGAGCCGCATTTGGCCGTTCCCACCACCCAGGTGGCGTTCTGGTAGGCCCCTGCCTGCATCGACAGGTGGTTGTGGAACAGTGTCAGGCTGTCCATCGGCTGGCGGTTCAGGTGGCCGAAGGGGGTGTTGTAGCCCAGCATCACCATTTCGACCCCCTGCAGGCCCATCACGCGATAGGTTTCGGGCCAGCGCCTGTCGTTGCAGATCGCCATGCCCATGATCCCGCCCATCGTTCGCCAGACCGGAAAGCCAAGGTCGCCAGGTTCGAAATAGCGCTTTTCCAGGTGCTGGAAGGCGCGGTCGGGCAGGGGTTCGGCCCAGCCCGGCAGATGGACCTTGCGGTATTTCCCGACGATCCGCCCGCTTTGGTCGACAAGGATCGAGGTGTTGAACCGTCGCTTCACCCCCGCTTCGACGACCAGTTCGGCGTAACCGAGGTAAAAGCCCACGCCCAGCCGCGCCGCCGTGTCGAACAGCGGGCGGGTGGCGGGCGAAGGCATCTCGGTTTCGTAATAGCTGTCGAGTTCGGCTTCGTCCGTGATCAGCCAGCGCGGAAAGAAGGTGGTCAGGGCCAGTTCGGTAAAGACCACCAGCTTGGCCCCGCGGCCATGCGCCTCGTGTAGCATGGCGGTCAGGCGGGCGACGGTTTGCTTGCGGGTTTCCGATTTTGCGATCGGTCCCATCTGGGCTGCGGCGGTGACAAGGTGGCGGGCCATCATGCGCGGTGCAATCCGGCCAGTGCTGCGGCAAAGGCGGCGGCGGCCCCGACACCATCGATGACCTTTACGCCGTGTTCGGCCTGCATCCGTGCGGCAAGGTCGGCCATGCCGGCGCAGCCAAGGACGATGGCGCGAACGCCGTCTTCGGCCTTGGCGCGGGCGATTTCGGCCGAGACCTTGGCGATGGCGCCCGACGCTGCGTCTTCGAGTTCCAGCACCGCAACCCCCGCCGCGCGGACGCGCACGCAGGCGGCGGCCATGCCGTATTGGGTCAGGTTCTCTTGCAGCACGGGAATGGCTACGGCCAGTGTCGTCACCACCGAAAACCGCCCCCCCAGCATCATGGCCGCGTGATAGCCGGCCTGACCGATGCCCAGCACCGGCACGCCCGCCCGCGCCCGCGCGGCATCGAGTGCGGGGTCGTCGAAACAGGCGATGATGATGGCATCGGCACCGTCGGCCACGGCGCGGTCGACCTCGTCCAGTACGAAGGGGCGACAGATCGCGCCGTCTTCGGGGCCTTGGATCGCGGGGGGCGAGCGGTGGCAGGTCACGCCTGTCACCTGCGCCTGCGGCACGGCGGCGCGGGCGGCGGCGGCGGCCTTTTGGGTCATCGACACGGTCGAGTTGGGGTTGATGACGGTCAGCCGCATCACAGGTCGCCCTTTCCGGCATCCGACCCGTTGCGGGCGCGGGCGCGTTGCATCACGGTCACCGCCACGATCACCGCGGCCACCAGCGTCAGGGAAAACAGCGTGGTCAGCGTGCCCAGCGCATAAAGCACCGGCGAGGTGACGTTGGTCGTCATGCCCCAGATTTCCAGCGGCAGCGTGTTGCGACTGCCAGACACAAGGATGGTGCGGGCGATTTCGTCGTAGCTGAGCGTAAAGCCGAAGAGCGCTACCCCCACCAGCGCGGGTGCGATCAGCGGCAGCACGACATGGGCAAAGACCTGCCATGTGCTGGCCCCCTGGTCGCGGGCGGCTTCTTCATAGGCGGGGTTGAAGCGGTTGAAGACCGCGAACATGATCAGGATGCCGAAGGGCAGCGTCCACGTCAGTTGCGCGCCAAAGGCTGTCGTGGCCCAATGGCTGCCCAGCCCTGTCCGGTCGAAAAGCAGGCCCACCCCCATCGACACGAGGATCGACGGGATCACGAGGCTGCCCACCACCAGATAGAACAGCACCGTCGATCCGGCAAAGTGCCGCCGGAACGCCAGCCCCGCCATGACCGACACCACCACCGTCGTCACCATGACCATCAGGCCAAGCACGAGGCTGCGGCGGAAGCTGCCCCAGATGTCGCCCACCGCTTGATCCATGAACAATTCGCGGAACCAGTTGAGCGATACGCCGCGCAGCGGGAAGGTCAGGCCCCCGTCCGGCCCCTGGAAGGACAGGATGGCGATGGTGATGGTCGGGCCATACAGGAACAGCATGAAGGCGGCGAAGAACGCGCCGAGGACATAGAACGAAGCGGGGCGTTTTTCCATGCCTTACAATTCCTTGCGGATATCGACCACGCGCAGCATCGCGCCGATGATCAAAAGCACCGTCACCAGCAGCACCACCGCGGTGGCCGAGGCCGAGGGGTATTGCAAAAGCCCGATGTCATTGGCGATCAGGCGGCCGACATTGGCAAGCTGGCTGCCCGACATGAAGCGCGTGGTGACAAAATCGCTCATGACCAGCGCGATCACGAAGATCGACCCGATCATGATGCCGGGTTTGGTGAGGGGCAGGATCACGTTGGTCAGGATCTGGAACCCCGAGGCCCCCGCATCGCGCGCGGCTTCGATCAGCGCGCGGTCGATACGCATCATGGTGTTGAAGATCGGCACCACCATGAACAGCGTGTAAAGGTGGACAAAGGCAAGGCAGACCGAAAAGCCCGAATAAAGCAGCCATTGCAGCGGTTCGTCGATCAGCCCCGCGCCCAGCAGCGCCTGATTGACCAGCCCGTTCTTGCCCAGCAGCGGTATCCACGAAATCATGCGGATGATGTTCGACGTCCAGAACGGGATCGTGGTGAGCAAGAACAGCACCATCTGCCATTTCAGCGTACGGATGTGGAAGGCGAGGAAATAGGCCACGGTAAAGCCGATCACCAAGGTCAGCGCCCAGACGATTGCGGCCATCAGCATGGTCAGGCCGAACACCTTCCACGCCACGGCGGAGCCGAAGAGATAGTCGTAATTTCCGAACTGGAAGTCGGGGCCAAAGGTGAATTCGTCCGCCGTCCAGAAACTGACCGCGACGATCAGCAAGATGGGCAGGACCAGAAACACCGCCAGCACCGCCGTCAGGGGGGCGGCGAGCAGCCAGCTGTTTATATTGGCGCGGCGCATGGAACCTCGGCATATGCAAAAGGCGCGCTTCCCCCCGCGCAGGCAGGGGGAAGGGCCATGTCAGACAGGCTGCGTCAGGCGGCGATGAACTCGTTCCACTTGCGGACCATGTACTGGTTTTCGTCCATGACCGAGTTCCAGCAGGCGACCTTGCCCATCCGGTCCTCGAAGCTGCCACCATCGCGCACGGCACCGGCTTTTTCGATCACCGTGCCCTGCGGGCTGACGATATCGCCTGTGGCGGGCTTGCCCTCGAACCAGAAGCCCCATTCGTCGGCCGACATGAACTCTTTCGACGTTTCCGGCACGGCAGAGTAATAGCCCTGACGCATCAGGAAGCCGCCGACCCAGCCCGAGAGGTACCAGTTGATATACTCATAGGCCGCATCCAGCGGCAGGCCGGTCAGGCCCGCCGACAGGCCGATGCCGCCGCCCCAGCTGCGGTAGCCTTCCTTGAGCGGCTGGTAGACGCAGGGAATGCCTTGCGCCCGAACGGCGGTGATGGCGGGCGACCACATCGACTGGATCACGACCTCGCCGCTTGCCATCAGGTTCACGGATTCGTCGAAGGATTTCCAGAAGGCGCGGAATTGTCCGGCCTTTTTCGCCTCGGTGAAGATCGCGATGGTCTTGTCGATCTCGTCGGTGGTCATGTTGCCCTTGTCGGCATATTTGATCGCGCCCATCGCCTCGCACACCATGGCCATATCCATGATACCGATCGAGGAAATGTCGAGGATCGAGGCCTTGCCCTTGAATTCGGGGTTCAGCAATTCGGCCCAGCTTTCGATGGGGCGGCCGATCAGGTCGGGGCGGATGCCCAAGGTGTCGGCATTGTAGATGGTGGGGATGAGCGTCATCCAGCCGGATTCTTCCTGAACGAAGGTCTTGGACCCCGGGCCTTCGACGAAGCCCACCGTATGGGGCGCGGTGCCTTGGGCGATTACGCTGTCGGGGGCCAGTTTGCCGTTGCGGAAGATGCCGACGATCTTGTCGTAGTTCTTGATCTTGGACACGTCCATCGCCTGCAGGTTGCCGGTCGGCCAGACTTTCTTGCAGATCCAGTATTCGATATCGGCGATGTCATAGCTGTCGGGCTGGGTCGCGGCGCGCTGGGTGACGGCGTCGCTGTCGAGCGCGGTCATCTCGAGCGTGAAGCCGAGGTCTTCCTTGACCTTGGCCGCCACCTCGTTGAAGGCGGAAACGCCGGTGCCTGCCTGACGCAGGACCACATCCTTGATCTCTTGCGCCCAGATCATCGGCGCCGGAAGCGCGCTTGCGGCAAAGGCAGCCGCGCCACCCTTCAACACCGATCGGCGGCTGTATCGCATCTTGCTCATGGTCTAGTCCCCTGTTGGTTGATTTTTTGATTAGGCTTCAAGAAGATGGGCGCGGTCGGCGGCCCATGACAGGCGCACGGCATCACCCGGATTCTTCGGGTCTGCGAAGAATTCGGCTTCGGGGATCAGCGCCAGAATGTCCTGATCGCCGGTGATGCGGCTGGTCAGCGCCACATGCGCGCCCTGATATTCCACTGCGGTCACGACGGCTTCGGTGCCGTCGGCCACCAGCCGCACGTCATCGGCCCGTACCGCAAAGCGACCCTGCGGCAGGGCCAACACATTGTGCCCGCCAATGAAGCGGGCGACGAAAGCGGTGCGCGGCGCGTTGAAAACCTCGCGCGCGGGGCCTGCCTGTTCGATGACGGCGTTGTTCATCACGACGATCTGGTCGGCCAGCGCCAGGGCTTCGTCCTGCCCGTGGGTGACGTGGATAAAGGTGATGCCAAGCTCGCGTTGCAAACGCTTGAGTTCGGTCCGCATGCGGATACGCAAGAACGGGTCGAGCGCCGAGAGCGGTTCGTCGAGCAGCAACACTTGCGGGTCGGTGATCAGCGCCCGCGCCAGTGCCGCGCGCTGTTGCTGGCCGCCCGAAAGCTGCGCGGGCAGGCGTTCGGCAAAGTCGGTCATCCCGACAAGATCGAGCAGCCGGTCGGCCTCGCGGTGGCGGTCAACTTTGTCGATGCCTTTCATCTTCAGGCTGAAGGCCACGTTGTCGCGCACGTTCAGATGCGGAAACAGCGCGTATGACTGGAACATCATCGCCGTGCCGCGCTTGGCGGGGGGCAGGTGCGCCACGTCCTTGCCGCCAAGGATGATCGCGCCCTCGGTCACTTCCTCGTGCCCCGCGATCATGCGCAGGGTCGATGATTTGCCGCAGCCCGACGGGCCGAGAAGGCAGGCATAGGTTCCGGCGCGGAACAGGTGGCTGATGCCGTTCACGGCGGTGGCGGTGCCGTAACGTTTGGTCACCGAGACGAGTTCAAGATCGTGAGCACTGCGCAAAGCTGGAAAACCCCGTTTTCCAGACCCTAGGCACAAAGACGGGCCGCACAGCCCGCAGCACCGGTGCCAGACGGCGCGGTCCGGGCTTTCGCTTCGATTTTCGGCGCTTTCGGTGGGTTCTGCCCGTATTTTGCGCGACGCGCCGACCTGTCGGCGGATGGCGTGCTGGCGAATCGGGCGGTTGCCCTGCCGCCATATTGCCCGTGGTCAGGCTGCCGCCGCGCGGCCCGCCGTCATATTGGTCATGTGGCGCGGGGCCACGCCGTAGCATTGGCGGAACGCCTTGGCAAAGGCACCGGAATCGGAAAAACCGCAGGCAAAGGCCACCTCTTGCACCGCCATGTCGGTCTCGCCCAGCAAGGCCCGCGCGCGTTCCAGCCGCAATTGGCGCAGATAGCGCTTGGGCGAGGTGCCGACATAACGGCTGAACAGCCGTTCGATATGCCGACGCGAGGTGCCCAGACGGTCGGCCAGCGCTGCCATGTCGACCCCTTCGGCGATGCCGCTTTCAAAGGCGCGGATGACCGCGACCAGCATGCGGTTGCGGATGCCCAGCGTCGACGACAGCGACAAACGCTGTTGCAGATGGGCGGGGCGTTGCTGGCCATGCAGGCACATTCTGAGCACCGCATCGCCAAGGCGGGGGCCGTGGTTGCGGGCGACGATCTCGATGAACAGGTCGGTCGCGGCGGCACCTCCGGCACAGGTGAGGATGCGGTCGTCGATGCAGTAAAGCTGCTCGAGCGGGGTCAGCGCCGGATAGGTCGCGGCAAAGGGTGGCAGGTTTTCCCAATGCAGGGTGAACTTGCGACCCTGCAACAGGCCAGCCTTGGCCAGCGCATAGGCCCCCGTGCACAATCCGCCCACCGTGCGCCCGCTGCGCCATTGCGCGCGCAGCCAGTCGGCCACGGGGGCTGATGCCGAGCGGTCCGGTTCGACGCCGCCGCAGACGAAGACCATCGCGCGGGGCCGCGTCTCGCCGATGGGTCCGTCGACCTTGACCGACAGTCCGTTGGAACAGGTCACCGCATCGCCGGTTTCCGACAGGATCGTCCATTCGAACAGCGCGCGGCCCGCCAGTTGGTTGGCGATACGCAGGGGTTCGATGGCCGAGGAAAAGGCGATCAGGCTGAAGTTGTGCAACAGCACGAAGCACACTGGAACCGGCTGGTCGTGCCCTGCCACCGGCACATGCGCGACACCTTTGGCGACGAAATTTGCGGTCATGTCGGGGGCTTCCGGTGGGAGTAAACCGCCGCAGCGCGGGGGGCGCTGCGGCGGGGGGGGTTACTGGGCGGCTTTGCGCTTGGCTTTGACGATCAGGTGATCGGGGC
>JBBAUB010000022.1:0-21698 GCA_040398445.1 Gemmobacter sp.
CTGCTGAACATGAGCGGGCGCCCAAGTTGTAGGTAATGGAGTTTCAGTTGCCGAATAGCAGACCTATTGACCAGCTGTTGGAAGACATGGTCGAGGAACTTCAAGTTCCGCCCAGCAGGTACGAACAGGCCGAGCGCAGTTACAAGTCGCTCGCTGAATGGTTGCACCGGCGGGAATCTACCGTGCGCAACGACAGCCCGGAGGTGTATGTCCAAGGTTCATTTCGGTTGGGTACGGCGATAAAGCCCACCACAACGACGCCGTTACGGAGCAAGAACGGCCCAAACCTGCCGTTCGTGCCCACCTGGACCACCTCGAGTCTGGCTGAATAGCCCTCAGTTCAGCTTATGCCGCCCCCGCACATCGGCCGGAGAGGTGCCGAAGCGGGTCCGGAAGTTTTTGCTGAAATGCGAGACGGAATCGAAGCCGCATGCCGTCGCGACTTCGACCAGGCTCATATCTGTCGAGGCGAGCAGATTGCGGGATCGGTCGAGGCGGAGGCTACGGTAGAACTTGACGGGCGATGATCCTGTGGTCGTCAGGAAAAGGCGTTCGATGTGGCGTCGCGAGAAACCGGTGGTAGCTGCGATATCGTCCATCGAAACAGGGCAGGAGATGTTTGTCATCATTTCCCGAACGGCAGCGACCAAGGCAGTATTTCTGGAGGAAAGGATCGCAGACAGAGAGCTGCGTTGCTTGGCTGATTTTTCCGGCAGCATGGTGCGCAGGCACATGTCCGAAACCAACGCGGAGAAGGTGTCGCCGTGGTCGTTTGCGATGATCGTGAGCATCATGTCGGTTGACGCTGCACCGCCTCCGCAGGTGATAGTCCTCGAGTCGATCTCGAATTTGCTCTGTGTCGGGGAAAGACCGGGGAACGTCTCGGTGAAGGCAGGTTGGTTTTCCCAGTGAAGGGTGAATCGGCGTCCTGCAAGGAGCCCTGCAGAGGCGAGTGCGACTGCTCCGGTGCATATTCCGCCGACGGTGCCACCGTGGCGATGATGACGATGCAGGGCGGCCACGATTTCCTGTGCAATTGAGGCGAAGTCTTGGTTTCCCGCGCAGACAAAGACTTTCGTCGCGCGGTCAAAGGCCGGCAGGCTGCCTTCGACGCCGACCGGGATGCCTGACGAGCTGTCGACGGAAGCTCCGTCTTCCGACCAGATGCTCCAGCGGTAGAGCGGTCGCTGCGAAATCTGGTTGGCGATGCGCAGGGGCTCGACAGCCGAAGCGAAGGCGAGAAGTGTGAAGCCCGGAACGAGAATGAAGGCGTAGCTTCGGGTTTCGGTAGCGGTGGGCAAGGCGAAGAAGGCCGCACCGGCGGGGACAAGCGGGCCTCGGTTCATCCCGGTCATTGCGGGTCAGCCGAAAGCGCGGCGGGTCATCCGGTCCATCAAGATGGCGACCGCAACGATGGACAGGCCCGAGCGCAGGCCAAGGCCCATCTCCATCCGTGTCAGGCCGCGGGTGACTTCGGCCCCCAGACCGCCTGCGCCGACAAGTCCGGCAAGCACGACCATTGCCAGCGAAAGCAGGATGCACTGGTTCAGCCCGATCAGGAGCGTCTTGCGCGCCGAGGGGATTTCGATGCGGGTGAGCGTTTGCCACGGTGTCGCACCCGAGGCCGCGCCGAGTTCAACCAGTTCGCGGGGCACTTGCTTGAAGGCGAGCGTCGTCAGGCGGAGCATCGGGGGGATGCCGTAGATGACGGTCGCCAAAAGGGCGGGAACCTTGCCGAGGCTGAAAATCATGACGGCGGGGATCAGATAGACCCACGGCGGGACGGTCTGCATCAAATCGAGGACAGGGCGCAGGGTGGCTTCCAGCTTCGGGCGCTTGGCAGCGAGCACACCGAGCGGAAAGGCGACAAGAACGGCGACAAGCACGGAAAGCGTGACGAGGGCCACAGTCTGCATCGTGGCAAGCCAGAGGCCGGACAGGCCCGCTATGGCAAGGCAGGAGGCTGCGAGGGCTGCCATTCCGGTACCTTGCCGCCAGAGGACCAGACCGACGATCAGCGCAGCCATCAGCGGTGCGGGCAGTGCGGTGAGCGCGGCTTCGGCAACGCCGAGAACAGCCTCGACGCTTATGCTGATGGCCTGAAACAGCCCGTGGGCGTTGGTGTTCAGCCATGCGATGACGGGGGCGACGATGTCACCTGGCGAGATGAGGGCTTTCTCTTTCATCCCTTGGTCCTCGATTGTCCGGCGGACTGGCTGATGCGGTCGATGATGATGGTCAGGATGACGATGGCGATGGCGGCATTGACCGACAGGGCGATGTCGAGCTTGCGGACCGCGCCGTATATTGTCTCGCCCAGACCGCCCGAGCCGACGATGCCTGCGATGACGACCATGCCGAAAGCCATCATCAGGCTTTGATTGATCCCGGCCATGACGCTGGGCAGCGCGAAGGGCACGCGGATCTTGCGGAAGGCGTCGAAGGGTTTGGCCCCTGTCGCCTCGCCCAGTTCGACGAACTCAACCGGCGTCATCCGGAACCCGTGTGCCGTCAGGCGGATGACGGGAGGGACCGCGACGATGAAGGTCGCGATGATGGCGGTGGCAGGGCCGTAGCCGAGGAAGGCGATGGCGGGGAGAAGGTAGATGTAGGGCGGCAGGGTCTGGATAAGGTCGAGGAGCGGGTCGAGGAGGCGTGTGAGGCGCTTGTTGTAGCCCGCCATGACACCCAAGGGCACGCCAACGAGGATCGCCAAGAGAACCGAGATGAGGACGAGGCACATCGTCTCGATTGTGGCGGTCCACAGGCCCATCGCGCGGCAGAAGCCGAAGCCTACCGCTGCCGCGATGCCAGCCGTCCATCCGAGGCTGCGGGCGGTAAAAATGCCGACGATTGCGACGACCGCCCAGAAGGGAACAGCGAGAAGGCCGTCTGTCATACCGTCGAATGCGCCTTCCAGTGCGGCGCGGATCAGGTCGAAGATCGCGCCGCCATTGTCGGTCGCCCAGAACATCGCCAGATCGACGGCTGTGTCGAAGGACTTGATCCACGGGGTCAGGTCCATGTCAGGCTACCTTGGCCACGGGGGCAGCATCGCCCTTCAATCCTTCGAGCAGCGTGCGGGCTGTGACGATGCCCTTGATTCGACCACCGTCCGACACCGCGACCGCTTGATGGGGAGAGGCAAGGACGAGGTGGATCAGCGCGTCGATATCGGCGTCAAGGCCGGTCCGGGCCAACGCTTCGACGGGGGCTGCGGTAAAGTCAGTCACGGGCATCATGACCGAGCCTGCCTTGACCAAATGGATGCGCGAGATGCCTGCCACGAAATCGGCGACGTATTGGTCGGCGGGGTTCATCACGATCTCTTCGGCGGTGCCGGTCTGCACCATTGCGCCGTCTTTCATGATGGCGATGCGGTCGCCGATGCGGATGGCCTCGTCCAGATCATGGGTGATGAAGACGGCAGACTTGCCGAGCGATTTGGTCAGCTGGCGAAATTCGTCCTGCAACTGGCGACGGATCAGCGGGTCGAGCGCCGAGAAAGGCTCGTCCATCAGGAAGATCTCGGGATCGGCAGCGATGGCGCGGGCAAGGCCGACGCGTTGCTGCATGCCGCCTGACAGTTCACGCGGGTAGCGGTTCAGCCAATCTGCAAGGCCCACGCGGGTCAGGGCATCGGTGGCGATGCGGCGGCGTTCGGCGGGGGCGATGCCTTGCACCTCAAGCCCGAAGGCGGCGTTTTCCAGCACGGTGCGGGTCGGGATGAGGGCGACATTCTGGAACACCATGCCGATCGTCCGGGCACGCAGGGCGCGCAGGTCGGCGGGGTTCAGCCCGTTGATGGCGCGGCCCTTGACCAGAACCTCGCCCAAGGACGGGTCGATCAAGCGGTTCAAAAGGCGGATCAGGGTAGACTTGCCGCTGCCAGACAGGCCCATGATGCAGAAGATCTCGCCCTTGCCGACGGTGAAGCTTGCGTCATGGACACCGACGACGCAGCCGAACTCGGACAGGATTTCGGCTCGATGCCGATGATCTTGCCGTCGAACATGTCTTTGTTGGCAGCCAGCTCGTCCATCGAGTTGATGGTGACATAAGACGGGACGGCGATGGCCTGGTAGAGGCCGTGCGAGACCGGAGAAATCTTCTCCAGTTTGTCCATGTTCTTGGTCCAGTAGTCATGGGCCACATAGTCGGTCTGGGCGGCCATGATATCCACGTCGCCATTGGTCAGCGCGGCGAAGGCGATGCCCCATTCCGAGAATTCTTCGACCTCGACCGTGTAGCCCTGCTGTTCCAGCACGGTCTTGGTGATGCCGGTGATGGGGGTCAGGTCTTCCCACGACATGGTGCCGATGGTGATGGTCTTGTCCTGTGCCAGCACGGGGGCAGCGAGGGTGGCGGCCAGTGCGGTCGCGCCGAGGGTCTGGATGATCTTACGCATGGTGTTCCGCCGGGGTGTGATGAATGGACGCCGCCGTGCGCGCAATCATGCAGACGGCACCAAAGCACCACCTGCCGGATACCCGGCGATCTTGTGATTGGGAGGGTGCGCCGCGCACGATCTCCGGTTCTTCGGGGCGCAGTCGGCAGGCGTCCCGTCAGGCGGAACCGGTCTTTGGTTCCCCTTGGATATCGGTATCCTGTAAATAGCCATTCCGCTGCAAACGAGAATTTTTTACGGGGCTTTGCATTAGCCGCGCTAATGCCTGTAATGCCACTGTAACAGTCTGAATCCGTTGATCTTTCGGATCAGTCTTTCAGCGAGCCGAGGAGATGTTCGACGAAACGCGCGACTGCGGGGCGTTGCAGCGAAGCGGTCTGGCAGCGCAGGAAATTGCCGCGACCTGCAGTGATCTGCGCGGGATGGGCCAATACGAGGCGGCCTTCGGCGATGGGACGCGCGACCATGTGCTGCCAGCCGAGCATGATGCCTTCGCCCGCCAGTGTCGCCTCGATCAGAAGCGAGACCTTGTTGGTCGAAAGGCTGGATGCGCCGCGTTCCCAGCGTGCGCCCTGGGCGCGGAACCATTCCTCCCAGCCGAGCGGTTGCCAGCCGATGGCATCCGCGCTCCAGTGCCGTTCGTGCAGGTGCAGAAGGTTGGCGCGGTTCAGGCTTTGGGCATCGGGGAAGGGGCCGTGGGCAGCGAGGTATTCCGGCGAGCAGACGGGATGCGCGGCTTCGGGGAATAGAAAGTGAAGCTCTTCGCCCACCTCGCTGCGTTCGTTGCCGCAGAGCAGGGCGATATCGACGCCGGAATAGTTCCTAAGGGTGTCATCCTCGTCGGATGCCAGAATGACAAAGCCGACCGACGGGTGTTCGGCGCGGAAGGTTTCGATCAGGGGTTTCAGCCAATAGACGGACATGCCGTCGGTGGCTGAAACGGTTACCGTTTCCGGTTGGCCGTCGGGTTGCAAAAGTCCCACGCCAGCGCTGATCGTATCGAGCCCTGCCGCGACCGCAGCGAAGAGGTCGCTTCCCGCGGCTGTCAGCTCGAGCGCGTTGTGCTTGCGGATGAAGAGCGGCACTTCGAGTGCCTTTTCAAGGATGCGGATCTGTTGGCTGACCGCTCCTTGGGTAATGTTGAGCTCTTTCGCCGCAAGGGTGAAGCTCAGGTGCTTGGCGGCAACCTCGAAGGTGGCCAAGGCCCCGAGCGAAGGCAGGTGCCTGCGACGAACCGGTCTCATCATTCGGCCCTTGCTTGCCATTCCTTCCAGCGAAGATAGGCGTTTGCGCCGATGGTGTCGATTGGGTGTGGCGGCAGGCGCACGGGTTCTGCTTCGGCGAGGAAGAAGCGGGTGATGTCGCTTTGTCGTCCCATCGCCAGATCGGCCGCGCCGATGCCCGTAAGTGTGCCGCGGGTGGTGCCGAGGCCGTTCTGCACACAGGCCGAATAAAGGCCCGGTTCCAGTTCGCGCATGACCGAGACGGCGTTCTTGGACAGACATAGATGGCCCGACCACGAATGTTCGAAGGGGATACCGCGCAAGGATGGGAAACGGGCGTCGAACTTGTCCCGCATCTTCGCCACGACCCGCGCGAGATCTTCGGCGCTGGTCTGCATGTTCGGGCGATAGTAGCCGCCCTGACGGATGACGATCCGGTTGCCCCCTTGGGCCGCCCCGATGCGACGGACGGTTGAGCCCATCGGGTCGGATGGGGTGAGACCCCATGTTTCCTGTCCGCCCAGAGTGCGCAGTGTCTCGTCGGCGATTTCGACAGTCATGCAGGCGTTGAGCATGATGTGCATCAACTGCCCGCGTTTGTAGCCGAAGCTTTCCAGATGCCCGTTGTTGGCAAGGATGACCTTCGTCGCCCACAGCCGTCCCTTGGGCGTGGTCAGGGTCCAGCCCGCGCTGGTGCTTTCGAAAGCCGTAACCGGGGAAGTTTCGTAGATCGTGACGCCCCGAGTCACCAAGCCCGAAGCGAAGCCTCGGATATATCCAGCGGGCTGGATCAGGGCGGTGCCGGGGGTGTAGAGGCCGCCCGAATAGTAGCTGCTGCCGGTCACCTGCCGCATGGCTTGCGCGTCGAGCATCTCGTGCGGTTCGCCAAGTGCCGCAAGATGTTCGGCATAGGTGCGGTTCGCAGCGGCCCCCACTTCGGATGCGGCCCCGTTGATCTTGCCCGATCGTTGGAAATATCCCGCAGGCAGGGCGTATTCGCGCTGAACGTCTTCGGCGAAGTCGATCGCGTGACGGTTCAGGCGGGTCAGGGTTCGGTCATGGGCCTCGCCCGCACCGGCATAATCGGAGCTGGTCAACTCGTGCGGCAGGTCGATCATGAAGCCCGAGTTGCGGCCTGCCGAGCTTTCGGCGATGCGCCCCGCCTCGAGGATCGTGACGGAAAGCGCAGGATCATTCATCAAAAGGTACCGCGCCGCCGCAAGGCCCGCGAAACCGGCCCCGACGATGGCGATGTCGCAATTGCTATCGCCCGCCAAAGATGCGCGCGTGGGTGCGGGCGGCAGGATGGAATTCCACCCCGCCGGTCCGGTATGCACGGGCAGGCGGCTTACCTTTCGAAGTGTCATTGCCGCCCCTCAGTCGATCGCACTGTCACTGGTGTCCGTCAGATCAAGCCAGATGGTCTTGAGCTGGGTGTATTGATCGTGAGCATGGATGGAATTGTCGCGTCCGCCAAAGCCTGATTGCTTGTAACCGCCGAAAGGCGTGGTGATGTCGCCTTCGCCGAAGCTGTTGACCGTCACCGTCCCCGCCCGCAGCATCCGCGCCCCGCGCAAGGCCCGTTTGCCGTTGGCGGTGAAGATCGAGGCGGCGAGACCATATTCGGTATCATTTGCGACCGCGATGGCTTCCTCGAAGCTCGACACCGGAATGACGGTCAGGATCGGCCCGAAGATCTCTTCGGCTGCGAGGGGCGAAGCGTTGTTCGCGACTTCGACAATGGTCGGCTCGATGAAGCCTTCGGCTACGATCTTGCCGCCCATCAGGACGGTCTCTTTCGCGGCCGCTTTCAGATATCCCGAAACCTTGGCGAAATGCGCCTTGGAAACAAGGGCACCGACGCGAACCTCGGGATTGAGCGGGTCGCCCACGACCCATTCGCGGGCGTGCGCACGGATCTTGTCGATCAGCCGGTCCTTGATGCCACGCTGCACGATCAGGCGACTGGCAGCAGAGCAGTTCTGACCCATGTTCCAGAACGCGCCATTCACGACATGTGCCGCGACCGCGTCGAGATCTTCGGCATCGTCAAGCACGATGCAGGGATTCTTGCCGCCAAGCTCGAGGACGACTTCCTTTAGGTTGCTGTCCGCCGAATAGTGGAGGAACCGGCGGCCCGTGACGGTCGATCCGGTGAAGGACACCATATCGACATCGGGGTGCTTGCCCAAAGGCTCGCCCACCTCGGACCCGCTTCCGGTCACCACGTTGAGGACGCCCCGCGGCAGGCCAGCCTCGGCCGCGAGTTCCGCCAGACGCAGGGCGGTGAGCGAGGTTTCGGCGGCGGGCTTCACCACGACCGAGCAGCCAGCCGCCAATGCAGGGCCGATCTTCCATGCGAGCATGAGAAGCGGAAAGTTCCACGGCAGCACGAGGCCAACCACACCGACCGCTTCGCGGACGATCATCGCGATGTGGTCGTTCGACGCGGGAGAGACCTGATCGTAGATCTTGTCGATGAGCTCGCCGTGCCATTTGATGACATGGATGGATTCCGGAATATCGACGCCTTCGCAATCATAGATGGTCTTGCCGCTGTCGAGGCTTTCCATGACTGCCAATTCACGGGCGTTGCGTTCCATCAGTTTGGCCAGCCGCACCAGAACATCCTTGCGGGCGGCGGGGTGCAGGCGTGACCAGCGACCGTCTTCGAACGCTTCGCGGGCCTTAGCTACGGCCAGATCGACATCCTCGGCCGCGCAGGCTGCAACCGTGCCGATCACGGCTCCGGTTGCCGGATTTACGGTCTCGAAGGTCTTGCCAGAGATCGCCGGACGGTAGGCCCCGTCGATCCACGCGTTCTGCGGCAGGTCGAGCGAGGCTGCGATGGCCTGATATTCTTCATGGGTCAAAAGGTCGGTCATGGCTCAGTTCCCCTGCAAGATCGCGGCGACGGTGGTTTTCAGCGTGCGGATCACCTGTTCCAGCTCGCGCTTTTCTTCGGTGTTCAGTCCTTTCAGCGGCGGGCGCATCGGCCCTGCCCGCAGGCCCGTGACCTCGACCCCGTGCTTGATGCACTGGATGAACTTGCCGCCCTGTTCGAGCACGGCCATCAGGGGGAGCATGGCCGACATGATCCGGCGACCCTTTGCGAAGTCGCCCTTGATAACGCAGGTTTCGTAAAGCGCGATATGCTCTTCGGGCAGGAAGTTCGACCCGCCGCAGATCCAGCTTTGCGCCCCCCAAGCGAAGAATTCGAGCGCCTGGTCGTCCATGCCGCAGGACATCTGGATGTGTGGGTAGTCGCGGGCCAGAAGATGGACGCGGTTGATGTCGCCCGAACTTTCCTTGATGCCGACGACGTTCTTCGAGCGTCCGACACGGTCGAGGAATTCGCGCCCCATCTCGACGCTCATACGGCCGGGATAGTTGTAAAGAATGATCGGTATATCGGCGGCGCGGTCGATGGCCAGCGCGTTCAGGGCGTTTTCACGCTCGGTCGGCACGGAATAGGGCGGGGTGCCAAGCAGGATCGCGTCGGCCTTCATCTGGCGTGCGCCCACGGCTAGGGCGATCGAGTCCGGTGTCCGCATCGCTCCCGTGCCGATCACGACAGGGATGCGACCGTTCACGCGATCCACGACGAAGCGCGCGATTTCAAGCCGCTCTTCGATGGTCTCTGCGTAATTCTCGCCGGTGGAGCCGCCAGAGATCAGGCCATGCACCCCTGCCGTCACCAGCCGTTCGACCAGTTCCGCCAAAGCGTCGAAGTCGATTGAGCCATCGCGGTGGAAGGGCGTGATGACGGGCGTGTAGATGCCCTCCAACTTGAAACGGACGCTCATGCGCGGCCCTCCTTTTTCTGGATGTGCAGCCCGCGTCATTTGCCGAAGGCAGTGCTTCCAGAAGGGCTAAACCCGCATGAGAAATGGCGCAAAGGAGAATGATCTGCGGTGAGGCATCAGAATATCTAATGCAGCTGGATGCTGCGGCGGATGATGCAAGGGCCGCTTTCCGCCCGTTTCGACTGCCTCGTCGCTCTCGGCCCAAACCTGCCGTTCGACCGGATCGGAAGCGGAGACATCTTCCTCCAAAAGCGGTCGTTCGACTGCAGCCTCAATTCGCCTTCGTCGGCCGCGTTAGATGTTCTCGCGGTTGTGCATGTCGAAGGCCGTCACGCTGGACCAGTTGCCGCCGTGGCGGGTTGTGGCGGCTTTTGTCATGCCGCGGATGAGGTCGCGGGCCATGCGGTCGAGGGGGTGCGAGATGACGAGGGTCAGCGTGCCGTCGAGCAGGGCCGCGCGGGTGATGGTGGTCAATTCGTCGCCGACGACGACCATTTTTCCGGCCGATCCATGGGCGCGCAGGGCGGCGATGGCTCCGCTGATACCGCCGCCGGTGATGTAGAGGCCCGCGAGGTCGGGGTGGTCGGTCAGCAGTTTTTCGGTGACCTCTTGGGCAACAGCCGAGGATTCATAGGTGGAGAGTGGTTCGAGCAGGGTGAAGTCCGGTTCGTTTTCGCGGAAATACGAGCGGAAGCCGATCTCTTTCATCTCCTGGTTCCGGTAGCGGTGGCTGCCGGTGATGATCCCGATCTTGCCCGGTTTCTTGCAGTGGTTGGCGATGGTCCAGGCCGAGGTGCGTCCAACCTTCCAGTTGTCGAGGCCGATGTAATGCATCTGCCCCGCCGCCGAGAGTTGGGTGATGAACGCGAAGACGTGGATTCCCCGGGCCGCGATCTCTTCGACAGCATGGGTGATCTGGGGATGCACGGCCGAAGTGATGGCGACGGCCTGACAGTTTTCTGCCAAGGCGAGGGCGGCATCGGCGGTTGCTTGCGGTGAGAGATCTTCGAGGAATTCGATTCGCATCTCAATTTCCGCTTCAGTCACTTCGGCAGCGGCTTCGCGCAAGGCGGCAGCGACATTCTGGTAGAAGGGGCGGTGAGGCTGCAGGAGGAGCGCGCCGAAGCGCAGTTTCGAGCGGCTGGCATGGACGCGGGCCTGTATCGCGCCGAGGCCGTAAAAGCCAATCCTTTCAGCGGCTTCCCTGACCGCGTTGCGCTTAGTGGCGCTGACGGCACCTTCGCCCGCGATCACGCGGTTTACGGTCGAGACCGAGACTCCGGCAGCCTTGGCGAGGTCTGGAATGGTGGGGCGGTCCATCGGGCGTCCTTGAGATTTTTCGTTTCAAAAGAGGCGAAAACTGAAATGAAAGAAACGATCTTTCAGTCGTCCTATCATCTGCGCTTGATTTGATTCACGTCAAGGCGGCATTCATTTGCACGACGCGGCGCTGCGGTCTTTGAGCGCAGGGCCGACGACGGGGGGACATTTTAGCAGGGGTGTGGCGATGGCACGGTTTTTCCGGGCATTGCTTCCTGTTGCCTGTCACCGGACGAAGCGGGAGGAACTGATGGACGATCTGAAATACGGCACGCGCAACAAGCGGGGCGATTGGGCTCCGAAAGACCCGCTCGAGGTTGCGCCCTTCTGGCAATGGCCGCTCAAGCCCGGCAAAATCTTGGGCTGGATTCCGAACTATCTGTGGCCGTGGAACACGCTGCATATGGCGATCACGCTGGCCTATTGGTATCTTGTGATCCCCGATGCCGAGGTGTTGAAAGCCCTGTCATGGGGTTGGGCGCTGTGGCTTTACGCGGTGAATGCGGGCGCGATTTTCCTGATCTACGGATCGGTCGAGCTGTTCTATTACGCCAAGCGCCGCCAAGGAAACCGTTTCAAATACAATGCGAAATTCCCGTCGGAAAATCCGTCGGACGTGTTCTGGTTCAAGTCGCAGAATATCGACAATTTCATGCGGTCGTTCTTCATTTCGATCCCGCTCTGGACGGTGGTCGAGGTGCTGTTCCTGCACGCTTTCGCGTCGGGTTATGTGCCTTGGCTGAGCTGGACCGACAATCCGTTCTATCTGGCGGCTCTGGTCCTGATCGCCCCCGCGATCCACGAGGTGCATTTCTTCGTCATCCACCGCCTGATCCACACGCCGCTTCTGTATAAATGGATCCACTCGGTTCACCACAACTCGATCAACCCGAGCCCGTGGTCATCGCTTTCGATGCATCCGGTGGAGGGGTTCCTTTATCACGCGGTTGCCCTGTGGCATCTGGTGATCCCGTCGAACCCGATCGTGGCGCTGTTCCAGCTGCATGTGGCGGGGTTCGGGGCGATCAACGGGCACATCGGTTTCGAGAAGCTGGAACTGTCCGATGACAGCGCGATCAACAGCGAAGCCTATGCCCATTACCTGCACCACAAATACTTCGAGGTGAACTACGGCGGCGAGGGGTTGATCCCCTTGGATAAGTGGTTCGGCACCTGGCACGACGGCTCGAAACAGGGCGATGCCATGATGAACGCCCGCTTCGAGAAGAAGAAAGCCAAGCTCAACGCCAAGTCGGCCTGAGGCGGCACCAGATTTCGGTAGCGGGCGCGAGGAGGCGCGCGCTGCCGGAAGGAACCGGTCGTCCGACCAAAGGCAGGTCAACGGCCAGAGGGAAAGCCGCCAAAAGGGCGGCGCATCAGGGAGGGACAGACTATGACGATCTCGAAGAGGGTCTTGCGCGCTGCGCTGACGACGGTGGCGCTGACATTCGCCGCAGGCACCGTCATGGCCGAGGGCACCACGATAGCCGTGGTGGGCGGCAAGGCGGACGATCCGTTCTTTGCCAAGGTCAAGAAGGGCATCGACGATGCAACGCTGGTCGTAAAAGCGCATGGCGGCACGGTCAATTACCTGATGCTGCAGAACTACGACAACATCGGTGGCGACGCCGCGAACCTGATCCGCACGGCGATTTCGCAGGGTGCGAGTGTGATCGCCGCGCCGAACTGGGTGCCGGACACGATGGACGAAGCCTACAAGGCCGCGCAGGCAGCCGGTATTCCGGTCATGCTTTACAATGCGGGCGGCGGCGACAAGGCCAAGGAGCTTGGGGCCATCAACTACATCGGCAACGAGGAATATCCGGCCGGTCTGGCGGGTGGCGAATACTTCGGCACGCATGGCCAGAAGAACGTGATCTGCGTGAACACCGTTCCGGGCGCGCAAAACCTCGAGGACCGTTGCAAGGGTATCTCGGACGGCATCACCAAGACGGGCGGCGTTTCGACCCAGCTTCCGCTTCCCGCATCGAGCTTCGGCGATCCGACGGCGGTGGCCGAGGCGATCAAGGCGACGCTTCTGAAAGACCCGACCATCGACGGCGTGGTGACGGTTTCGGCGGGTGACGCCAACAGCGCTGCGACCGGCATCGAGCAGGCCGGTTCGACCGGTAAGGTGGCTTTGGCATCCTTTGACATGGACGGGGCTGGCCTCGACCGTATCAAGGCCGGAACCCAGCTTTACGCCATCGACCAGCAGCCTTGGCTGCAGGGCTTCCTCGCCGTCACGATGTCGGATGCCTACGTCAACTACGGGCTCGACCTTGCGACCACGCCGGTTCTGACCGGGCCGGGGATCGTGGATGCCTCGAACATCGACGCCACGCTGGCGGGTTCGGCAGCAGGCTACCGCTGAGACCGGACACTTCGAAGAGTTGAACTTAAAGTCTGTGGAGGGGGGTATCCTTCACAGACGCCACAGGGAGAGAGACCATGAAATACACCAAAATCCTGACGGCGCTTGCCACCGTTTCCGCCATCGCGCTGAGCGCGGGTGCGGCGATGGCCGAAGGCGCAAAGATCTTCGTCATCGGCGGCAAGGCTGATGACTCGTTCTGGTCCATCGTCAAGCGCGGGGCCGATGACGCGGGCAAGCTGGTCGCCGAACAGGGCGGATCGGTGACTTGGCTCGGGCCGCAGAACTACGACAACCTCGGCCCCGATGCGGCGAACCTGATCCGCACCGCGATTTCGCAGGGCGCGACCGCGATCGTCGGGCCGAACTGGGTGCCGGAAGCCATGGACGAAGCCTTCAAGGCAGTCGTCGATGCGGGCATCCCGCTGGTGATCTATAACGCCGGTGGCATCGACGCGGCCGACCGTCTGGGCGCGATGAACTATGTCGGGTCGGATGATTATCTGGCGGGCGTCGCGGCGGGTGAATACTTCGCCAAGCACGGCCAGACGAAACTGGTCTGCGTCAACACCCTGCCGGGGGCCGCGAACCTCGAGGCTCAGTGCAAGGGTCTGAACGATGGCGTCACCAAGAACGGCGGCACGTCGGAACAACTGCCGCTGCCCTCGACCTCGTTCGGCGATGCGACCGCGGTGACGCAGGCGGTTGCGGCCTATCTGCAGCAACATGCCGATGTCACGGGCGTCTACACCATCGGCAACATGGATGCGGTGTCGGCCAATGCGGCCATCGCGCAGGCCGGTGCGACCGACCGTGTGAAGCTGGGCGGCATGAACATGGACCAGACCATTCTGGACAACATCAAGGCCGGAACGCAGATGTTCGCGATGGACCAAGAGGGCTACTATCAGGGCTTCCTCGCCGTCACGATCCTGAACAACTACGTCAATTATGGCCTCAGCGTGCCGACCCGCCAGATCCTGACCGGACCGGGCATCGTCGATGCGTCGAACGTCGATGCGACGCTGGCCGGTGTGGCTGCGGGCGTCCGCTAAACCCCTCGGGCGGACCGGCATCGCGCCGGTCCGCACCTTTCGGACCCCGACCTTTCGGAGCCCGACCTTTCGGAGAATGACCATGTCCTCATCCCCCAGCTTTTCCTTCGGTGCGCTTTTACGCCGACCTGAAACCGGCTCGTTCCTTGGCCTCGTCGCCGTGTTCCTGTTCTTTACTGCCTTCGGCGGCACCAATTTCGCCTCGCCCACGGGTGCGGCAAGCTGGCTGAACGTCGCGGCACAGCTTGGCATCGTGGCGATCCCGATCGGGCTGTTGATGATCGCGGGCGAGTTGGACATTTCCATCGGCTCGATCATTCCGGCGGGGTCGATGACCTGTGCCATCATCTCGGGCTATTACGGCCTGCCGATCTGGATCGGGGTCGGGGCGGCGCTTGCCCTTGGTGCGGTGATCGGGCTGATCAACGGCATATTGGTGATCCGGACGGCGGTGCCTTCCTTCATCGTCACGCTCGGCACTCTGTTCGCGGTCGCGGGTATGACGCTCGGCTTTTCGGTTCTTGTTACCGGGACCACGAGTGTCGCCATCAAGGTGCCCGAGGCCAAATGGCTGCTCGGTGATTTCATCGCCGGCATCTATCAGGTCACGATTTTCTGGTGGATCGCGGCGGCGCTGTTCTGGAGCTTCGTTCTGCACGCCTCTCCCTTGGGCAACTGGATTTTCGCGATGGGTGGCGACAAGGTTTCCGCCCGCAACGCAGGTATTCCGACCGAGCGGATGACGGTGATGCTGTTCGTCTGCTCGGGGATGAGTGCGGCCTTTGTCGGGCTGTCGCAGGCAATCCTTTACAACTCGGCGCAGGTGTCGGCGGGACAGAGCTACATCTTCAACTCGATCATCTCGGTCGTCGTGGGCGGTGTGCTGCTGACGGGCGGATACGGGTCGGTGTTCGGCATCGTCCTTGGTACGCTGACTTTCGCCGTGGTGAGCCAGGGCATCTACTTCACCGGGTTTGATGCCAACTGGGCCAGCCTGATCATCGGCGTCCTGCTTCTGGGGGCTGTCCTGATGAACAACACCTTCCGCAAGGCGGCGCTGAGCTACACGCCGAAGAAAGGGACCAAGGCATGACCGCTCCGATCCTGAAACTGTCGAACGTCAACAAAAGCTTCGGCCCCATCGACGTGCTGCATGACATCAGCCTCGAAGTGCGGGCGGGCGAGGTTCTGTGCCTGCTCGGCGACAACGGCGCGGGCAAGTCGACGCTGATCAAGCTGATGTCGGGTGTCTACCAGCCCACCAGCGGCACCATCGAGATGGACGGCAAGGCCGAGCATTTCCCCAACCCGCGTGCGGCGGCGGAAAAGGGCATCGCGACCGTCCACCAGTTCGGGGGAACCTTCCCGCTCATGTCGATCGGCCGGTCGTTCTTTGTCGGGGTCGAGCCGACCAAGGGCTGGGGTCCGTTCAAGGTCTATGACCGCAAAAAGGCCAACGCCATCGCGGTCGAGGCGGTGCAGAAGCTGGGCATCACCCGCATCACCGATGGCGACCGTCTGGTCGGCGGGTTGTCGGGCGGCGAGCGGCAGTCGCTTGCCATCGCACGGGCTGTGCATTTTGGCGCGCGCGTGCTGATCCTCGACGAGCCGACCGCCGCCCTTGGCGTGAAGCAGGCAACCCATGTGTTGCGGATCGTGAACGAGGCAAAGCGGCGCGGGCTTGCCGTGATCTTCATCACCCATCAGGTGATGCATGCCATGGCCGTGGGTGACCACTTCGCCGTGCTGATCCGTGGTGCCATCGCGTCGGATTTCCGCAAAGGCGAGAAGACCCGCGAGGAGATCACCGATCTGATGGCGGGGGGTGCGTCGATGGCGAACCTCGAAGCCGAGATCGAAAGCGGCTTTGGCGAGGATGACGAAAAGACGCCCCTCCGCGTGGCGTGACTGAACACCGGAACGGGATTTCTCCTCCCGCCCTCCGGCAAGTCCGTCCGGTTTCGGCTGCCCCCGAGACCGGACGGGCGAACCCAAACACGAACAAAGGCAAGACATCATGCCCAGCTGGACCCGCGCCTGCGCGACCGACGACATCGAACCCGACGACATGATCCGTTTCGATCATGGCACACAGACCTTCATCATCGTCCGCAGCGAGGATGATGAATTCTTCGCCATGGATGGCATCTGCAGCCACGAACATGTGCATCTGTGCGGTGGGCTGGTGATGGAGGGCATCGTCGAATGCCCCAAGCACAACGCCACCTTCGATTACCGCACAGGCGAGGCGAAACGCGCGCCTGCCTGCATCAACCTGCGGACCTTCCCGGTCAAAGTCGAAGGCGGCGACGTCTTCATCGGGTTGTGACATGACCTTTGCCCTTGCCGCCTGTGCCGAAATGCTGTGGCGCGACCGCCCCATCGAATGGCGGGCGAGCCGTTTGCACGAGATGGGTTTCGGCGTCGGCCTGTGGAACTGGCCGGACCACGATCTGGCCAAGCTGGAAGCCACGGGTGCCACCTTTACCATCATGAACGGCTACCTCGAAGGGCGGTTGGCGGATAGTGAGGGGGCCGACATGCTGCTCGCATCGGCTGTCCAGACGGTGAAGGTCGGCAAGCGTCTTGGTGTGCAGCGGCTGAACCTGCATGGCACAGGTCTGGGCGAGGGCGGCATTCCGCTCCACCAGACCGATGTTGTAAGCGGTGCGATGTGGCTCAAGGCGCGCGACACCCTGCACCGCATCGGCGATCTCGCCGAAGCCGAAGGCGTGGTATTCACGCTTGAGAACCTGAACCCGCTCGACCATCCGGGTTGCCCGTTCGGGGCCACAGCGGATGTGCTTGCCCTCGTCTCGTCGATCGACCGACCGCAGCTCCGCATCAACCTCGACCTCTATCACACCCAGATCGGTGAAGGCGATGTGATCCGCTGGTGCCAGAAATGCCTCCCGTGGATCGGCGAGGTGCAGGTTGCCGACAACCCCGGACGCACCGAACCCGGCACCGGCGAGATGAACTATCACGCCATCGCCAAGGCACTTAAGACGATGGGCTATTCCGGCCCCGTCGGTCTTGAATCCTTCGCCTCGGGCGACCCCGAACTCGCGCTTTCCGCATTCCGCAACGCATTCACGGTGTAATCCCATGCATAAATCATCCCGCCCCACTGCCCACGACATGCGCGCCATGAAGGCGCGGGGGCAGAAAATCTCGATGCTCTATGTCTCGACACTGGACGAGGCGGCGGCGGCGAATGCGGCAGGCATCGACATGCTGTCGATCGAGGGGCGCTTTTTCACGCCCGAAATGCGCGAGGCGGCGGGCAATTGCTTCGTTCAGGTCGGGCTGCCATACGGGGGCTGGGGCAAGTTCAACGGCCAGCATCTGGCCACCCCCGAAGACTACCTGCGTGCCGCTTTCCATTTTTCGGCGATGGGCGGCGACTGTTTCTATTGCTCGGCCTCTTATGACATCCAGAAGGTGCTTTGCGACAATTACCTGCCGGTTGTGGCTCACGTCGGCCTGATCCCGTCCTATATCACATGGACGGGCTGGAGGGCCGTGGGCAAGACCGCGACCGAGGCGCGGCAGGTCTGGGACCATGTTAAGCGGCTGGAGGCCATCGGTTGCTTCGGGGCCGAACTCGAGGTCGTGCCGGACCGTCTGGGCGAGTTCCTGTCGAAGAAATCGTCGCTGATCATGCTGGGCATGGGCGGCGGACCGGGGGCGGATGCGCAATATCTGTTTGCCGAGGACGTGCTTGGCCATACCGATGGCCACAGGCCGCGCCACGCCAAGACCTATCGCAATTTCGCCGCCGTGTTTGCCAAGCTGCAACAGGAGCGGATCGCGGCCTTTGGCGAATACATCGCAGACGTGCGGTCGGGCGCATATCCCGCCCCCGAACATAACGTGACGATGGCCGATGCCGAATTCGACGCGTTCATGGCGTCGGTCTGACGGCCGGAGTCGAGCGTATGGATGACCTGAAATTCGGCTCGCGCAACAAGCGGGGAGATTACACCCCGAATGATCCGCTGACGGTTGCGCCCCTGCTGGTCTGGCCACCGCGACCGCTTGCGATATTGCGTTGGTTGCCGGGGTATCTGCTGCCTTGGAACGCGCTGTTCTTTGCCCTTGGCGCGGTGTGGTGGTTCTATCTGACGCCCGCGAAAGAGACGATGCAGACCTATTCATGGGGCTGGGTGCTCTGGGTCTTTGCCCGCAACTGTGCCGCAGTCGTGGCTGTCTTTGGCCTGCTCGAACTGCGCCTATACATCCTTCGCCGTCAGGGCACGCGGTTCAAGTTCAACGCCAGGTTTCCTTCCGATGCGCCAAACGATGCCTTCTGGTTCAAGTCGCAGGCCATCGACAACATCCTGCGGACCTTTGGCACCGGCCTGCCGATCTGGACGGCCTACGAGGTGTTCTTGCTGCACGCATGGGCAAATGGCTGGGGACCGTGGACCACGTTCGAGGAACATCCTTGGCTACTGGCGCTGTTCGGACTTGCCCTGCCGCTGATCCACGAGCTGCATTTTTACTGCGTCCACCGCCTGATCCATGTTCCGGTCCTGTATCGGTGGATCCATTCGGTCCACCACAACGCGGTCAACCCGAGCCCGTGGTCCTCGCTGTCGATGCACCCGGTCGAGCATCTGCTTTACTGGTCCGATAGCCTGATCCACCTGATCGTGCCGTCGCATCCGCTGTTGGTGCTGTATCATCTGCACATCACCGGAACGGGCGCGGTCGTCGGCCATATCGGTTTCGACAAGATCGAGACCGGGCCGGATGGCGCAGTCAGCAGCCATGCCTTCGCGCATTACCTGCACCACAAGTATTTCGAGGTGAATTACGCCGACGGCTCTATCCCCTTGGACCAGTGGTTCGGCACATGGCACGACGGCACCAAGCAGGGAGATGCCGCCATGCAAGCCCGCTTCGAGCAGAAAAAAGCCCGCCTGAACGCGGGCAAATAGACAAGACGAGGAGACGAACATGACCATCCGTATCGCCGTGATCGGCGCAGGGCTGATGGGGGGCGACCATGCCCGCATCTTTGCCGAAGACCTTCCGGGCGCGCGCCTTCAGGTCGTCTGCGATGCGTCGGAAGCGCGGGCGCGGGCCATAGCAGACGCCTATGGCGCAGCGGACGTGGCAAGCGATGCTGCGACGGTGATCGCACGGGCGGATGTCGATGCCATCGTGATCGCCAGCCCCGATTTCACCCATGCTCCCTTGTCCTTGGCCGCGATCGCGGCAGGCAAGCCGGTGCTTTGTGAAAAGCCTCTGTCGCAGTCGTCTGCCGAATGCGTGCAGGTGATGGAGGCCGAACAAGCGGCAGGTCGGCGCTTCATCCAGCTTGGCTTCATGCGCCGCTACGACCAATCCTATGCCGAAATGAAGGCGGCCTTGGCCGACGGTTCCTTGGGTCGCGCCCTGATGATGCACAACTTCCACCGCAACGTGGAAACACCCGCGTCCGATTTCACCGGCGCGATGGCGATCACCAATTCGGCCCCGCATGAATTCGATGTGGTGCGCCATGTGCTCGGCACGGAATACGCGTCGATCTCGGCCTATCAGCCGAAGCGGTCGGATGCGCTCGTCGCTCCCGTGTTCATGGTCCTGGAAACCGTCGATGGGCAGTTGGTGAACATCGAGATCAACAACAACGCGGCCTATGGCTATGACGTGCGCGCCGAACTGGTGGGCGAGGGTGGATCGGTCGCGATGAATGCGGTTGCCTACACGACCCGTGACGCCTCGCTTTGCCATTCGGCGGCCTATGCCAGCGACTGGCGGGCGCGATATGCCGAAGCCTATCGCCAGCAGAACAAGGATTTCCTGCGCTTCGTGAACACAGGGGTGTTCCCCGCCATCGCATCCGACGCATGGGATGGCTATGCCGCCGCCGTGGTGGCCGAAGCAGGCGTCAAAGCCTTGGCGGAAGGCGTGAAGATGCCCGTCTCGATGCCCGCAAAACCCGCACTTTACGCACATAAAGGGGTCTGACCCATGAAACTCGGCTTCGTTTCCGATAGCCTTGGCGCAATGCCGTTCGCCACCATGCTCGATCACGCCGCCCGCATGGGCGTGCAGGGGGTCGAGGTGAACACAGGCGGCTGGTCGACCGCACCGCACCTGAACCTTGCCGAGATGCTGAAAAGCGCCGATGCGCGGCAAGCGTTTCAAACGTCCTTTACGGATCGCGGGCTTGAGGTGATTTCACTCAACGCCAATGGCAACCCGCTGCACCCGACCGATCCGGCGCAAGGCGCGTGCCTGCGCGACACGATCCGTCTGGCAGGCGAAATGGGGATCAAGACGGTCTGCACCATGTCGGGCCTGCCTGCGGGACGCGAGGGCGATCTGATGCCGAACTGGGTCGTGTCGTCATGGCCGCCCGAAACGCAAACCATGCTGCGCTATCAGTGGGAAGAGAAGCTGCTTCCCTTCTGGACCGAGATCGTGGCCTTGGCCAAATCCTGCGGCGTCGAAAAGATCGCGCTCGAATTGCACGGCAACCAATGCGTCTACAACGTCCCTTCGCTTTTGAAACTGCGCGCGATGGTCGGCCCTGTGATCGGTGCGAACCTCGACCCCAGCCACCTGTTCTGGATGGGAGCCGACCCCCTGATCGCGGCCGAGGCTCTGGGCGAGGCGGTCTATCACGTCCACGCCAAGGACACGTTCCTCAACGCCCCGGTGCAGGCGACGACCAGCCTTCTGGAGAATGGCTCGCTGATGGACATCCAGAAGCGGTCATGGTCCTACATCACGCTCGGCTTCGGCCATGGCGAAGAATGGTGGCGGCAGTTCTGCTATCGGCTCAAGATGGGCGGTTACGACGGCTGGCTATCAATAGAGCATGAGGATGTGATGCTCAACAGCCTCGAGGGTCTGGAAAAGTCGGTGGCCCTTTTGCAGGGCGTCATGCCCAAAGCCGCCGCCGATTACGCGCCACAAGCGATCTGATCCTCGCACAATATGTCATTGGCTCGCGTTATCCGGCGCGGGCCGACCGGGTGTCCGGTATCGGAATGGTTGCTTACCCATCGAGTGGGAAGCCGGCGTCTGCTTTCCGCCCACTGCGACATTGGTTCGGCAACAGCCTGACACAGACATCTCGTCAAACGCCAAGTGCAACGGGCTCTTCGACAGACAGACGAGTTCGGTGCAGCGCTGCACTTACGGAAGCTTCACGGACCGCTGACGCCCACTGTTCAACCTCTTCACCCGACACGCTCCGCATAACCAGTAGGTTCCGCGCAAGCTCCAGCGCTTGATCCCGATGCGCTTCCAGAATGGCACCGGCACGCGCTTCAGCCGCTTCGATCACCGACCTGACCCGACGCATCATGCTTTCGTCCTGCAGCAAGACCATCTCGGCAGACGACAGCCACACGGGACCAAGGGCTCCAAGGCCCCAACTGGCCTCGATCGCCATTGCCCTCTGCGTCGCTTTGGCAAGGTCTGACTCAGCAAGGCCGCCCGACCCCAAAGAGACCGACCCGAGGAAAAGCCGTTCGGCAGCCCGACCGG
>JBBAUB010000023.1:0-20917 GCA_040398445.1 Gemmobacter sp.
CGGCCCCGCCCAGCACGCTGTCATCGCCAAGCCCGGCATCGACCGTGTCGTTGCCGTCATTGGCGACGACGGTGTCGTTGTTGCCATCGGCGCCGTCGATCTGGTCGCCCTGCGCGTCGGTGTAACCGGGGGCCATGGCATCGCTGCCCGTTGTGCCGTCGACGGTGCCGGGGGCGGTGAGGACGAAATTCTCGATGTCGTTGAAATTGACGATGATGTTGGGCTGGCCCGCTTTCGCAAGGAAGAACGACCCGTTGAAGCCTGCTTCGCCGGCGACCGCATCTCCGGCCTGCCCATCGGGGGCAAGCGACGAGGAGGTGATGACCCAGCCGTCGGCGATCAGGGCCGAGAGATCGAGCGTGTCGTTGTCGACACCGGTCGAATCGCCGTTCACCATCAGCGAGGTGCCGGGCGTGAGGGGTTGGCCGTCGGAGACGATGCGGAAGGTATCGGCATCGGCACCGCCGAAGCTGGTTTCGCCCAGCGCCAATCCGGCGATCGAACCGACGATCGTGTCGTTTCCGGCACCGCCGAAGACGTTGTCGACGCCGTCACCGCTGTCGATGAGGTCGTTTCCGGTGCCGCCGTAGATGAAATCGCTGCTGCCTGCGCCGCCGGAGAGCGTGTCGTCGCCCGCGCCACCGTCGATGGTGTCAGCGCCCGCGCCGCCCAGGATGCTGTCGTTGCCGACGTTGCCGGACAGCACATCGGAGCCGTCGCCACCATCGATGGTGTCGTTGCCCAAGCCGGAGTCGACGGTATCGTTGCCTGCGGCGGCAAGAACGACGTCGTTCAGGCCATCGCTGCCGTCGATCTGGTCACCCTGTGCGTCGACATAGGGCAGGCCACCCGCGCCGCTGGTCGGGGTGATTACATCGCCTGCGGCGGTGCCGTTGACCACACCGTCGCCGTCGGTGAGGACGTTCTCGATTTCGGAGAACTGGATCGTCACCGTGCCGCCGGCAGCGTTCTGATAGGTCGCGGTGCCGGATTCGGCCGAGGTGAAGGCGACCGATGCGCCGGTCAGGCCGCGCAGGTCGAGCACGTCGCCGATGCGGCCTGCGGGGTTGTTCGTCGGATCGAGGACGGATTCTTCGCCCGTCTCGCCACCGACGACGGTGATGGTGCCCGTGCCGGTCAGGGTGGGGTCGAAACGGAATTCGTCGTCGCCGTCGCCGCCCTGCGCGCTGTCGCCCGCGCCAAGAACGAAGTCGTCGTCGCCAAGCCCGCCGCCGAGGATGTCGTTGCCTTCGCTGCCAAGCAGCGTGTCGGCCCCGTCGCCGCCGTCGAGGCTGTCGTTGCCCGCGCCGCCGATCAGCGAGTCATTGCCAGCGCCGCCCGAAAGCGTGTCGTTGCCGTCATCGCCCGAGACGGTGTCGTTGTCGGCCCCGCCCGAGAGACTGTCGTTGCCGGTGCCGCCGGAGATCTGGTCGTTGCCGTCGAGCCCGAAGAGGGTGTCGTTGCCCGCATCGCCAAAGACGGTGTCGTTGCCAGCGCCGCCGGACATGGAATCGTTGCCGTCGCCGCCATAGGTCAGGTCGTCGCCGTCGTTGACGCTGGTGGTCACATCGTCGCCAGCGCCGCCAAAGGTGGTGTCGTTTCCGATGTCGGCATTGAACCAGTCGTTGCCGTCGCCGCCGTAAAGAGCATCGTCGCCCGTGCCGCCTTGGAGGTCGTCGTTGCCGCCGCCGCCGTAGACGGTGTCGTTGCCAAGGCCCGACAGCACCGAGTCGTTGCCGAGACCGGCTTCGACGACATCGTTCAGGCCATCGGTGCCGTCGATCTGGTCACCTTGGGGATCGACGTAGCCCGCGCCGATGAGGTCGCTGCCGCCGGTGCCGTCGACGACGCCGTTCGGGTCGCTGAGGATCGTTTCGATCTGGCTGAATTGCACGCTGACGGTCTGGCCCGCCTGGTTGAGGTAGGTCGCGGTGCCGGATTCGGACGTGGTGCCGTTCCACGTGGGATCGGCCTGATTGTAGGTGACGGTGATCGTTGCGCCCAGACCGCGCAGGTCGAGCACGTCGCCGATGCGGCCTGCGGGGTTGTTGGTCGGATCGAGGACGGATTCTTCCGCGCCTTCGCCGCCCACGACAGAAATCGTGGCCGTGCCCGCCAAGGTGGGATCGATACGGAATTCATCGTCGCCGTCGCCGCCCTGCGCGGTATCGCCCGCGCCGACCACGAAATCGTCGTCGCCCGCGTTGCCGACGAGGCTGTCGTTGCCCGCGCCGCCCACGAGCGTGTCGCTGCCGACGCTGCCCAAGAGCGTGTCGTTGCCGTCGCCACCCGAAAGCGAATCGGCGTCGCCCGTGGCGGTCAGGGGTTCGACATAGTTGAAATCGGACAGAGTCCCCCCGTTGAGCTGGAAGCCGGAATTGACTCCGCGCGAGACGAGGGTGAATTGCAGTGACGAGGCCGGCGCGAAAATGGTGGAAACCTGCGTGCCCGCGGTATTGAAGGCACCCGAGTCAATGAACCCGGTCGCAGTGAGAGCGCCGTTGCCGAAGTTCAGGTCGATGCCCGAATCGGCCGAGATTCCGGCGTTCACGAGGCCGCTGGAAATGATGAGTTGTTCGTTGCCGGGGTTGGCGTCGATATCGCCGAAAACCAGACCGGCGTTGATGACGACGGGCAGGCCCGTCGAGGTGTTGAAGAATTCGAGACGGAACGTGGCCTGCTGGCCATTCATGTTCCCGTCGTTGTTGGGGTTCAGCAGGATGCCGCTGCCGGATTCGACCAGATCGACGTTCAGCGACGGGCTGGTTTTCGACACCAGAACGAGCCGCGCCGAGATCGGGCTGCCGTTGACCGTACCGACATTATCAAAGATCGCATCGGTGCCGGTTTCGGTACCGCTGCGCAGTTTGGACGGATCGATCGAGATCGCCGTGACGGCGGACAGGGGCGTTGCGTCGCCTCCGCCCGACAGCAGGTCATCGCCCGCGCCGCCGATCAGCGAATCGTTGCCGGCATTGCCGAACAGGGAATCGTTGCCGTCGCCGCCCGACAGCAGGTCGTTTCCGGCCCCGCCCGTCAGGCTGTCGTCGCCTGCGTCGCCCGAAACGGTGTCGTTGCCGAATTCGCCCGCGACCGTGTCGTTCTGCGCGCCGCCAGACAGCGAGTCGTCGCCCGCGTCGCCTTCGATGCGGTCGTTGCCGTCGCCGCCCGAGAGGGAGTCGTTGTCCCATTCGCCGCGCAGGGTGTCGTTGCCCGCATCGCCGGACATGGTATCGGCACCGGTTCCGCCGACGAGGTTGTCGTTGCCATCGTCGCCCGACATGCTGTCGTTGCCGGCGTTACCAAACACGTCGTCATTTCCGAGACCGCCGAACAGCGTGTCGTTGCCGTCGCCGCCGCCAACGCCATCGTTGCCGGCATCGCCGTAGAGCACATCGTCGCCGCCGCCCGAACCGTAGACGGAATCGTCGCCGTCACCGCCATAGCCGGTGTCGTTGCCAGCCCCGTCGAAGATCAGGTCGTTGCCCGCGCCGCCGAAGAGCGAGTCGTCGCCTGCGCCGCCGTCGATGACGTCATTGCCGGCTTCGGCAAAGACGGTGTCGTTGGACAACTGGGATTGGATGGTGTCGTTGCCGTCACCGGCGCGCACCACATCGTTCAGGCCGTCGGTACCGTCGATCTGGTCGCCCTGCGCATCGACGAAACCGGCGCCGATGAGTTCCGACGCTGCGGTTCCGTTCACCACACCGTCCGAGGCGAGGATCTGTTCGATCTGGCTGAAGTTGATGGTGACGGGCTGGCCCGCGCTGTTCAGATAGGTGGCGGTGCCGCTTTCGCCGCGTCCGGTCACGGCGCTGTAGGTCGGGTCGGCGGTGTTGTAGACGATGCTGGTGACGGTCAACCCGCGCAGGTCGAGCACGTCGCCGATGCGGCCACCGGGGTTGTTGGTGTTGTCGAGGATCGATTCTTCGCCCGTCTCGCCGCCGATGACGGTGATTGCGCCAGTTCCGGTCAGGTTGCGGTCGATGCGGAATTCGTCATCGCCCGAGCCACCCTCGGCGCGGTCGCCTGCGCCTGCGACGAAATCGTCGTCGCCATCGCCGCCATAGAGGGAGTCGTTGCCCTCGCCGCCGATCAGAGTGTCGGAACCGGCAAGTGCGGTGATCGTATCGTTGCCATCGCCGCCATCGGCGCTGTCATTGCCGCCGCTTGTCAGGCCAATGGAATCGTCGCCCGTTCCGCCGAATACGGTGTCGTTGCCCGCGCTGTCCCAGAGGGTGTCGTTGCCCGCGCCGCCGAACAACTGGTTGTTGCCGTTCGCAAAGGGACCACCGGCCTGATCGTCGATGTAATCGTTGCCGTCGCCGCCGAGAACGGTGTCGTTTCCGGCCCCGTAGAAGATGGAATCGTTGCCCGTTCCGCCGTCGATGGAATCGTTGCCTGCCCCGCCAAAGACGGAATCGTTTCCGGCATCGCCGAAGATCGTGTCGTCGCCGTTCCCGCCGTCGAGCAGGTCGTTGCCCGAAACACCGGTAACATCGGTCACGATGGTCGATTGCAGGTTCAGGTCGTCGACGTAGATGTAGCCGGCGTTCGATCCGGTGCGGGCGGCGATGCCGAACGACCATCCGGCCTGATCGACCGTCGACCACTGGCCCGCCGGAATCGTGACGACAAGGTAGGGTGCCGTATCGCCGGCATAGGTAACGCTGACCACGCCTGCGCTGGTCACGCTAACCGACATGGTTCCTTCGGGGCGGCTTTCCAGATTGGTCGAGGGGCCGGACGAAATAACCGTCCCGTTCCAGCGGATTTCGGTGATGTTCGACAGCGGATCAAGACGGATCGCCAACCCTTCGGCAACGCCATTCTCGAATTCGTTGTTGGCGGGAAGCGTGTTCAGGTCGCCAAAGTTGATCGACAGGCCGTCAACGTTATCGGCACTGGTGGGCGATGCCATATCGACCACGAAAGACATGTTGAACGTCGAGACGCGTTCGTTGTCCAAGTTCGGGCTGATGGCAAGAACGCCCTCTTGCGCCTGCGTGTAGCCTTGGACAAAGACGAATTCCTTGTCTGCATCCGTCTCGGGCGAGTTCAGAACGTTGGTCACGCCCGGAGCGCCGTTGAACAGCTTCTGCGTCGCACCCAGCAAGGGGTCTGCCCCGTCGAAGCCGTTGACGTAAGAGAATGTCCGCGACGCGGGCGGCAGGGTGTCACCGTCGCCGCGCATCAAATCGTTGCCGTCGCCGCCGTCCAACGAGTCAGAATCGCCGCCGCCAAACAGCGTGTCGCTGCCCGCCCCGCCGAATAGCTGGTCGACGTTGCCATTGCCCGAAAGCGCATCGTTGCCGTCGCCGCCGAACAGCGTGTCGTCGGTGTTGGAACCTAGCAGCGTATCATCGCCCGCATCGCCAAAGAGGGAATCCCCCCATGTGCTGTCTTCGGTCGAGGTGGCGATCAGGTCGTTGCCGTCGCCGCCGTAAACGGTATCGGCCGCCTGCTGGACGGTGATGTTGTCGTTGCCTGCACCGCCAAATACCAGATCGTTGTCGGCATTGCCCCAGCCTGTGCCCACGAACGTATCGTTACCGGCACCAAGGTTGATCGTATCGGCCCAACCTTGGGTGATAACGTTGTTGTCGTCGGTGACGAAATCGTTGCCCGCGCCGCTGGAAATGGAATCTGCGCCCGCTCCGCCGGCGATGGTGTCGTGCCCGGATCCGCCGGTGATCGTGTCATTGCCGGCTCCGCCGTCGACGTTGATCGCGGTTGTGGTTATCGAGCCGTCAACGGTGTCGTTCCCCGCGCCGAGCACGAGGTTTTCCATTTCCGAGAAGGTATCGACGGTGATGCCGTTGCTGCCGACCAGAATCGGACCGACGCGGCCGATGCCCACTTCGACATCGTTCGAATAGGGGTCGAGGTTCGACGAAGCGATCGAATTGGTAAAGGGTACGTACCACGGTGCAAACTGGTCAGGGTCGGTTACCAGTGTCAAAACCGCGCCGGGGCTGGGCGGTGCGACCCAGGTCTGGGTGACGGGGTTCCAGCCTGCAGAAATGACGGACCCTTCGTACAAAGACCCGAAGGTGCCCAGATCGACCTTGCCCACGAAGTACTGGATGCCCGACGCATCGCGCACGACGAAACCGTAATCGAGTTCGACATGCGCGCCGGTGCCGAAGGTTTCGCCGTTGATCGTGACAGGGGCGGTCAGGTCGGCAAGGCCAGCGTCCTTGATGGTCGGCGTATCGACGTTGACGAGCGTGCCGGTATAGCCGTTCAGCGTGATGGTCGCGCCCGCACCGGCAGCGCCGGTGTTGGTATCAGACCGGAGCATCTGGCTGGGGTCGGTCCAAGCGGCGCGGTCGAGCATGAAGAACTGGAATTGCGTGCCCGCCGGAGCCCCGGGCTGGAGCGTGTTTCCGGTCACCGGGCCGGAGTTTTGGGTGATTCTGCCCGCTTCGTTGCCTGTGTAGGTCACGTTGACCGAGGTAGAAACACCCGTGTTGTCGAGCGTATCGCCACCGATCTCGCCGGTTTCGCCGCCGATGAAGGTATCGGCGCCGTCGCCCGCCACGTTGATGAAACGGTCATCGCCCGCGCCGCCGAAGACGCTGTCGTTACCGGCGCCTGCGGTGATCGTGTCGTTGCCGCCATTGCCGTTGATGGTGTCGTTCAGACCGTCGGTGCCGTCGATCTGGTCGCCCTGCGCGTCGATGTAACCGATGCCCATCACATCGGCATTGGTGGTGCCGTCGACTTCGAGGGAGATGGACGTGCCTGTGTACGAGATCGGCCCTGCGGTGACCACGCCTGTGCCGTGGCCGTCGTTCACGCCGACCCAGCTGACGGTAAAGCTGTCGTTCAGGTCGTTGTGGATGACCGAGACGTTGTTCCAGTCGAAGCTGTCCAGTCCGGACACCGACGTTGCGCTTAGCCCGCCGACGAGCTGGATTTCCCCTGTAACGGGGTTCCCGTTGCTGTCGAAAATCCGGTAGTTCAGACCGTAGGAGCCACCAATCCCATCACCCTGGGCATAAACGGCGACGAAATTGCCGCTGTCGCCCAAAACTTCGATCACCGGCGGGCCGGGCCACGGGTGGCTCGGGTTCACCTGGATGAAGCTTTGCTTGACGATGGAAGCGTTGGACGGGTCGATGATCGAGAAAACCGGATAGTCGGTCAGGCTATTGGCGTAGTTGTCCACGTAACCGACGACCACGCGGCCGTTCGGCAACAGCGACGCGGTTACGTTGTTCACGTCGAAATGCGAGCCATCGACGGGACGGCTGGAAATGCTGAAATCGCCGGTGGCCGGAGTGCCGTTGGCGTTGAAAATCCGGCCTTCCATCGTCATCGTCTTGGTGTCGTCGGAAAGGCCGTCATTGACCCAGACCGCCATGAAGCGGCCATCCGCCAAAGCGGTGATGACGGCAGGGCTTTGGAACGGGGTGATCTGCGTGTCGGGGGTTGCTTCGATGACGGTCGTGGGCTGGATGACCGATCCGCTCTGGCCCAGAACAGTGAACACGGGCGTGTCTTGGCCGACTTCGGCATTGTTGCGAAGCCATGAGACGACGATATTTCCGCCGGTCAGTTGTTTGACCGACATGTTGTCGACATCGTAACCGTCCGAGCCGTCGACCGCGACGTTGCCGACCTGAAACTCGTTGCCGAGCCAGCTTTGCGTTGTCGGGTTGTAGATGCGGCCAGCCAAGGCCATGGACCGCGTGTCATCGGCGGTGGCGTTCTTGGACCAGACGAAGAAGACGTTGCCGTTGTCGAGAACGGTCGTGACCGGCGGAGATTCGAAAATGGTCGTGTCGTTCGTCTGGATCGGGGAGGCGGCAACGACCGTCGTCAGGCCCGTGGCTGTCGGCTGGAAGATCGAGAAGACCGGTTCGTCGTCGCCGGGTTCAGCCGTGTTGCGCACGTAGCTGACGATGACCTTGCCGTCTTTCAGCAGGTCGAGATCGAGGTTGTCCCAGTCGTAGCCATCGAACCCGTCGATCGCAGGCAGACCCGGCAAGGCGAACTGCGCTGTCGCCGCCGTGCCGTTCGCGTACAGGATGCGACCCTGCAACGTCATGGACGTCGTTTCGTCGCTCGCGCCGTCGTTGGCCCAGACATACAGGACGCGCCCGTCGGACAATTCCAGCATCTTGGCTGGCGACTGGTGTCCTGTAATGTCGGTGTTCAGGAAAGCCGCAGTCGGGCTGTAGTTCGGAACGACGGGATTCGAGGCCATGGTCTGACAACTTTCACTAACACGTACAACGATCGAACCGACGCGCCTGACTGATGCGGGCCCCCCTTTCGTGCTCAAACGGTCGAGAACGAAGACGCATTAGCCGGATAGCGCGACCCATCCGTGCTGACAGGAATACCATCCAAAAGTCGGTTTCGCAGGCTTCGGGTCGCCAAGCGCCAAAGCCGGAGACGAAAAGTCAAGAATATCGATTGCTGCCAAAATCTGGCGTCGAACCGCGTTTGGCGACGTTAACATTCTTGCTTTTGGCGCGATTATTGTTTCCAGACATCGGTAACGTGACGGAAAGTGTTTTCGCGTCAGTCTTGCCTGTGGTGTTTCCCTAAGAGTCTGGCGCGAAGCGCCGTTGGGATGCCTGCCGACAGTGCGGACGATTCCCGATGTCGGTAAGCAGCCCTCGCGCAACAGTTGCGCCACTGCGCGGGGCACTGCATTCAGGGTGCAAGTAACGAGTTTTACGGGGTTGTGAAACGTGCCGCAGGGACAAGGAAACAATCGATCCGGGCTAAAACTTCGGTCTCTGGACGGGACGAGCGTTACGATATCGGGCGATTCGCTGACCGAATACGTGTTGCATCCGGTGTTTTTGCGGTTTCTGGCGCTGGTTCTGCTGGTGTTTGCCCTGCTGGACCAACGCCCCGAGCTGCGCGATCTGGGGGGTTGGGCGCTGACCATGCTTTGGTCGGTCATCGGTTGCGTGGTGCTGTCGTGGTTCATGCTGGCGTCGCCCGTGGTGGCGCGAATGACGCGAAGCGGTTGGATCGGGCAGGTCTATACCCCCGTGCTTCTGGTGCCGATGGTGCTGTTTGCCGAGATAGTGCTTCAGGCTGCCAGCCTGCTGCTGGGGGGCCATACGGGAATGGCGCTGCCGCATATCCTGCAATACGCGGCGCGCGACATGATCGTGGTGGGGTTGTTCGACCTGTTCCACAGCCGGTTCGTCATTCTGGCGCATCCGCTGGTGATGCCGCCCGCAGCGGCGCAGGTTGACAGTGCGCCGCAAGCCGTCTTGCCGCTTGCTTTGCCCGAACCCGAAGCCGAGCCGGACGCGCGGGCCGAGGATACTGTGCCCGACGGCCTGCCCGAGGGCGTGATGGTGCGTATCGGGCCGGTGGTGCTGCCGCTGGCCAGCATCTTGATGATACGGACCGAGGACCACTACCTTGGCGTGACCACGCGGTCGGGCAAGGCGCTGCACCGCGCCAAGATGGCCGATATCGCCGAGCTTCACAGCGGCCTTGCCGGTATGCAGATCAACAGGTCGGTCTGGATCGCCTATGCGGCGGTCAAGCAGTTGATCGATGCCGAAAACCGGCAGGTCGTGGTGACGCTGATCACGGGGGATGAAGAGCGGGTCGCCAAGCCGCGCATCTTTGCCTTTCGTCAGGCCTATTCGAAATTCCTTGCCAGCCAATCGGCAAACGGCTGAGCGGTCAGCCGGACGGAAACGGGCGGCTGAGGCCGGACGCGCCGGGCATGCCAAAGCGCCACAGCCTGTCTTGCGCTTTCGATATGCCGATGCGCGGGCCTATCAGCAGATCGCCCTGCATCGGTGGCAGTATGATGGCGCGGGCCGAGCCGTCGAAGGGCTGGCCATCGTCTTGCAGCGTGATGCCAAGCGCCTGCGCAAGCCGCCCCGGCCCGTTGCACAGGTTCGGCCCCTGACGCCGCGCCAGCATCAGCGGCAATCCGGTGTCGGGCGCGATGGCGCGGAGCAAGACAGCCTCGCCGGGGCGGGCAACGATGTTGAGGCACAGGTGCAGGCCATAGGAGCGGTAGACATAGGCGTGGCCTGCCGGACCGAACATCGCGGCATTGCGGCGGCGCGGCCCGCGAAAACTGTGCGAGGCGGGGTCGTCTTGGGTATAGGCTTCGGTTTCGATGACGATACCACCGGCACCGCGCACGGTCAGGCGCGCACCGATCAGCCGCCGCGCAAGGGTAACGGCGTCAAAGCCGGAGTCGGAACCGGATTGCTGGACGACCATCGCAAAGTCCTGTCAGTGGCGCGCGTCGATCCGCCTGATGCCGAAGCGGCGGTCAACTCCTGCGCAAGAACCACCGCGACAGCGTTTTGGTTACACCCTGCCTGACCCTGCGCGGAAGGCGTGGCTGGGTCATCACCTTAAGCCGCAATGTTTCGAGTGCCCGGGCGAGGTGCTGTTCATCGAGCGGCCCGTTGAAGGGCGTGCCGGTCAGTTGCGGCAAGGTCGCTTCCTGCCAGACCGGAGACAGCACGACGGCCAGAAGTTCGGCTTCGGAGGCGATGCCCTGTTGGCGGGTGTCGCAGAAATCTTCGAAGGAATAGTCGATGCGGTCGCAGACGTGGCGGAAACTATCGGCCACCGGCGCGATCTTTGCGGCAACGATGCGCCCGTCGAGGGTGAACCTGCGTGTTCCGGCGGATTGCAGCACATCAAAGAACGGGGCGTCCCTGCGGGCGCGGCCCATGGAAACGGCGGAAGGCTCGGTGTGCCATTTGCGATGCAGATACAACAGCGCGACGCCTTCGAGCGGCAGGGATTCATTGCTGGTCACGATCGCTTCGGGCGAGACCGCAATGCCGGCCCTGCCGCAAAAATCGAGCACGACATCGCCGCCGGTCAGCCGGTGTTTTGCAAAGGGCAAAAGCGTGACATTCCGCTGCCCGAACACCGCATCGAGACGTGTGATCGACTGCTGGTATCCCGGCGGCTGGAGGTGGTCGAACGACATGAAGCGGACCTTGAGGATTTGCTGAAAGGCGCTGGCCATGTAGCCGGACAGGGGGCGCAGGTATCCCAGCACGGAAATATCGGGCGAAGCGGCGGCAAGGTCGTGGTGAAACTGTTCCAGACCGGGCTGATCGATGTGGACGGTGGCCTCGGCCGATATGACAAGCTTTTCGACCGACGGATCGCTGGCGATGCGCGACAGCCGTGACTGCATCGCCAACCGGGATTTTGCGGCGCGCGCGGGATCGAAATCCTTGGTCGGGTAGTAGGCTGCCCGCAGCAGTTGCGAATGGTTCGCCGGATCGTCGGTCAGGTAGGCAAAGCCGGGTTGCCGGACCGTGGCGAGAGTGTCCTGGATGGAGCTGGAACCTGTTTTGTGGAAGCCTATGTGGAGCAGGATTTTCATGAAATTTACGATACTCTCGCTGGCACAGGTAAACCCGATGACAGTTGCCGAAAAGCGCCGGACGGTTCAACCGCGATTTACGGGGTGCGGTTGCAGACAGGCTGGCACAAGGGCGGGCGAATTCCTTGACAAGATGTGACGGTCAGGCAATGAACGCTGGCAGAGCCGGTCCCATGACATTGTCGCATCGGATTGCGGTTTGTTGGGCGGAGTATCCGTATGATTTGCGCGGTTTGCGGTGACAGCGATTTCCGCTTGGCGAATGTGCTGTGGCCGGAACTGGTTGGCGAATGGGCGCTGGCCCCCGACGAGGCGGCCTATATCGACCGGCAGCAGGGCGAATGCTGCGTGGGCTGTGGTGCGAACCTGCGTTCGGTGGTGCTGGCACGGGCCCTTGCGAAAGCCGCGCGTATGACGGAACCGCTGCGGTCGTTCATGCCGAGCTATACGGGGCGCATCCTCGAGCTGAACGAGGCGGGGACGCTGCATCCGGTTTTGAAGACCGCTGCGGGGCATGTCTACGGGCCTTATCCGCAGGTCGACATGCAGAGCCTGCCCTATGGGGATGGCGAGTTCGATGTGGTGATCCATTCGGACACGCTGGAACATGTGCCGCAACCGGTGCGGGCTTTGGCCGAATGTCGCCGCGTGTTGAAGGTGGGGGGCGTGCTTTGCTACACGATCCCCACGATCGTCGGGCGGCTGTCGCGCCGCCGTGCCGGAATGCCGCCAAGCTATCACGGTGCGCCCGGCGGTAACCGCGAGGACCATCTGGTCCAGACGGAATACGGTGCCGATATGTGGACCGAAGTGATGCGTGCCGGATTTTCTTCGGTCCAGATCGTCGCGGAAGCCTATCCTGCCGCGCTGGCCATCGTGGCGGTTCGGGAATGAGCGACCACGACCTGCACCTTTCGCCGTTCGGCAGGAGCTTTACATGACATCCACCGTTCCGGTGATTGATATCCCGGCCATCGGCGCGGGGCGCAAACCCGTGATGATCTTGCATATCGGTGCCGGAAAGACCGGAAGTTCATCGGTTCAGGGGTTCTTGTCGGACAACCGCGCGCAGCTTGCCAAACTTGGCATACTGATTCCCAATCCGCGGATGGATTTTGCATCGGGGCGGGCGCAGCAGGTTTTTTTCATGCAGGGGCTGGGCGAGGATAAAGACCCTGCCGGCACGCTGAAGAAAAAGATCGACGCGGCGATTGCCGATTTCGGGGCCGACCGGTTTCGCGGCATCGTGATCAGTGCCGAAAACCTGAGCAACGAACACGAATTGCACAAGGCCTTTGAAGGGCTGCGTGCCGATTACGAATTGTGCATTGTCTTGTATATCCGCAGGCAGGAAGATTTCTATCAGTCGGCTTGGCAGCAATGGTACGCAAAGACCGGCAAGCCGCATGGTCCGTGGGTAAGGCGCGTTGCAAAAGGTTTTGGTGACTGGTCGGGTACGATTGACCGCTGGAGCAGTCTGAACCCCGATCATTTCGCCGTGCGCATCTATGATCGGGCGGAATTGCACGGGGGCGATGTGGTCGTCGACTTTTGCACGCTTTTGGGTTTGCCGAAGGAAGACTTGGTCTTTGACGAAAAGCAGGCGAATGAATCGTTCGGTGTTCATGTCTCGTCGCTTTATTCGGACATCTCGACGCTGTTCGAAAACGCGCATGACCGGCGGATCGAGAAATTGTTTTATGACAATGACCTGAAGGCCGCAGCAAAGCGGAAGAACGAAACGCTTTTTACCGCCGAGGAGCTGGCGTTTATCCGCGACAAGCATGCCGAAGGGAACCGCCGCGTCAAAGAGCGCTTCTTTCCTGACCGTGCCGGAGACAGCCCCTTTGCGCCGCTGGACCACAGCAAGCTGAAGTTGGTGTCGCAAGACGAGATCAACCGGCGCAACATCGCGTTGCTTGCGGAATTGCTGATAAAGCACATCCTGCATAGCCGTGGCGAAAAGCCCCCTGTCGGCGCTGCGGTGACGGCAGCGCGGGCGGCAGGGCAGGTGACGCAAGCGCAGGCAGCAGAACAGTTGGCAAAGACCGGAATCGCCGCGACCGCCACGCGCCCGCAGCGGCCAAAAACGTTGTTGGGCCGTCTGGTACGGAAATTCGGATCGCGCCGCGGCTGAGTGTTGGACCAATCCGATCAGATGGCACGGGATATCATCAGACCCATTGCGGCAATGGCACATGGGTAAGCCTAGACAGCAAACTTGAAATAGTTGCTGGATTAAACAAAACTCGACGTAAGTAACGATTTTCTCAGGGTAACCAAAAATGTCGACTGAACTTCCCTTCACGGGTGAACGCTTCGTTCCGGGTGTTGGCGGGAATATTTTTCTTGAACATATGCACAGGTATTTTCTGGCTGCGGCATTCGTCGCGGGTAAAGATGTGCTGGATATCGCTTCGGGTGAAGGTTTCGGGTCGTCGATTCTGGCGCAACAGGCCAGATCGGTTGTGGGTGTGGATATCGACACCCAGTCGGTGCAGCATGCGGTCGGCAAATATGCGACCGAAACACTGCGCTTTCAGCAGGGGTCAGCGACCGACATTCCCATGGCCGATGGATCGGTCGATGTGGTGGTTTCGTTCGAGACGATAGAACATATCGTGGAACACGAGCGGATGCTGGCCGAGGTCAAGCGCGTGCTGCGTCCGGGTGGTGTGTTGATCATGTCGACGCCGGACAAGGCGATTTATACCGATGCCAGCACGCATGTGAACCCGTTCCATGTGCGCGAATTGTATCGTGCCGACTTTGACAAACTGCTGCGCAGCCAGTTTGCCCATGTGTTGATGCACGGGCAAAAGGTGGGTTTCGGGTCGATCATCGCACCCGAACACGCGGGCGCCGTGTTTCACGAGACAGACTCGGCCAGCATGCAGACGGTGGGCGGACTTGCGGATGCGCTGTATCTGATCGGCGTGGCGTCGGACGATCCCGCTGCGATTCACGGGATGTCGGGGCTGTTCAAACAAGAAATGCAGGGTTCCGACCCTGTCCTGAGACGCGTCGAATACGAGATGGAGCGCGTTTCGCAGTTTCTTGTGACCGAATTCAACTGGATGTCGACCGAGATCGACCGGATCGTGCAGCGCGGTTCGTGGTTTCAGCGCGCGTCGTTCCGCGCTGTGATGGCGCGGATGGCCAGTGTGGGGATGCTTTATGCGATTGCGAAATTGCCGGGTCTTTCGAAACGGCGGCGTGCCAAGCTGCTAAGATCGGCGGAAAAGCGCGACCCTGCGCTGGTTGTCCAGAAGCTGGCGGATTTCCGGTCAGAGTTCGAGTCGCGCGTGGCGCAGAACAGGTTCATCACGGAAAGCGCGCGGCGGAAGCTTGTTCAGAAGGGCATCAAGATAACGGCGGTCGTTCCGAATTATAACCATGCGCGGTTTTTGAGCGAGCGGCTGGACAGTATCATCAACCAGACCTATCCGCTGATCGATATTCTGGTGCTTGACGACTGTTCGAACGACGATAGCCGACAGGTGATCGCTGAATATGCGGCGCGGTATCCTAGCCGGATCAGGTTTATCTTTAACGAGACTAATTCGGGGAATGTGTTTCGCCAGTGGCGCAAGGGATATGAGGAAGCGACGGGCGATCTGATCTGGTTCTGCGAAAGCGACGATTTCTGCGACCGGAATTTTGCCGAGCGGCTGGTTGCGCATTTTACGGACCCGAGCGTGATGCTTGCCTTTGGCAGGGTCGAATTCGTCGACGGCGCGGGCAACCATATGCCCGGAATGGAACAGTATCTGGAAAGCGCCGAAGCGGGGGCCTGGGGCAAAAGCCGCGTCATGCCTGCGGCAAGCTGGTTCAACGGCGCGTTCGGCGTGAAGAACCTGATCGCAAACGTGGGCGGCAGTATCTGGCGCCGCGTGCCCTTGGCCGATGCGGTGTGGGACGAGGCGGCGACCTATCGGGTGATGGGCGACTGGTTTCTTTATGCCGCTTTGGTGCGGGGCGGGCAGATTGCCTTTGAACCGGGCGCTTTGGCAAGTTTCCGGATTCACGGGCAAAACACGTCGGGCAGTGCCGCGATGGCGACGCCGGGGTACTACCGCGAATACGCCCGCCTGATGACGTCGATAAAGCGGCGCTGGCCCGTTCCGCAGGCGACCATCGCCCGGTTTGCCGCGCAATGCGAAAGCGTTTTCAAGGCGAGCGGTCAAACCGGCGTCGCCTTTCAGGATCTGATGCCCTTGGCCGAGATCGAGGCGGTGCAGCCCGAGTTTCCGCATGTCTTGATGGGAATGCTTGGGTTTTCCTATGGCGGGGGTGAAATCTTTCCGATCCATCTGGCCAATGCCTTGCACCGGCGCGGTGTGCCCGTTTCGATGTTGCAATTGATGGACCGCGACGACCACCCCGAGGTTCGCGCGATGCTGGACCCGGGGATTCCCGTCTATAAGGCCGCAACCGTGCGCGAGCGTGGGGGCAAGGCGTTTATCGACGCTGCCGGCATTTCCATCGTGCATTCGCATATGGCCAGCGTCGAGATGATGATGCTTGACGAGTTGAAGGTCGACCTGCCGTATCTGAGCACGTTGCACGGATCGTATGAGGCGATGGACCTTGCGAAGCAGCAGATCGCGGATTGGGCCGCGCGTGTCGACGCCTTTGGCTATACGGCGGAACGCAACCTGAGCGCCTTTGCAGACATATCGGTGCCACAGGCCAAGTTCAGGAAATTGCGCAACGCCATGCCCGTGGACGCAAGGCCATGGACGCGGTCGCGGGCATCGCTTGGCATTGCCGAGAATGCGGTCGTTTTTACCTTTGTCGCCCGCGGGATCGAAGGAAAGGGCTGGATCGAGGCGATACGCGCGTTCAAGGAATTGCGCCGCCGCCGTCCGGAGCGACCCGTCGCCTTGATCGCCGTGGGAGAAGGGACGATGACGACAGCGGCGCGTGCGGTGGCGGGGGACGATCCGTCGATCCATTTCGTGGGATTCGACAGTGCCATTCACGGCATTTACCGGATCAGCGACGTTGCGTTGGTGCCGACACGCTTTAGCGGCGAGTCGTTTCCGTTGTGCCTGATTCAGGCGATGCAGGTCGGCGTTCCGTCGATTGCGACCGATATCGGCGAAATCGCGTCGATGGTGCGCACCGTCGAGCTGACCGGCGGGGTGCTGGTGCCGAATCTCGATGACGACACGGCGTTCGTTGCTGCGGTCGTCGACGCGATGGAGGCGGTGCTGGATGACGGTCTGCGCGGCAGGCTTGCACAAGATGCGGCTTTGTTGGGTGCCGCGTATAGCATCGACGACCTTGCCGCAGATTACCTGACCTTTTATCGCAATGTGATCATGACACGGCAAGGCACGCGAAAGCGGTAAGATGTTTGTTTTTTAACCAGTGAAACGGGCGGGTACATGAAAGTTCTTGTCATCGGGGGCGGCGGATTCATCGGCCATCACATGGTGCGCGACCTTGCGGGCCGTGGGCATGAGGTGACGGTGCTGGGGCGAAGCGCCGCTGCGGCGCGGCCGATGCCTGCCGGTGTTGGCTATGTTCAGGGGTCGATGCTGGATACGGGCCTGTTGGAGCGGCTGCTGGCAAAGGCGGATGCGGTGGCGCATCTGGCATCGACCACGGTTCCGGCAACGGGCGACAAGAACCCGACTGCCGACGTGGAAAGCAACCTTATCGGCACGCTTCGGCTTTTGACAGCGATGGTCAAGACAGGGTGCAACAGGGTGCTGTTCGTTTCGTCGGGCGGGACGGTTTACGGCATTCCCCAGAACATTCCGATCAACGAAGGCGATCCGCTTAACCCGATCTGTTCGTACGGGATCGTCAAGGTTGCGATCGAGTCCTACCTCGATCTTTACACGCGCAATTTCGGGCTGAGCCATGTGACGATCAGGGCGTCGAACCCCTATGGCCCTTATCAGGGAAACATGGGGTTGCAGGGCGTGATCGGCACCTTTCTGAACCGCGCCTATAATGGTGAGGCGATCGATATATGGGGCGACGGATCGACGATCCGCGATTACGTGTTCGTGGCGGACCTGTGCAGGCTGTGCGTCGACGCGCTAGAGAGCAATCGGACAGGCACCTATAATGGCGCAGGGGGGCACGGGGCTTCGGTCCAGCACATCGCCGAGGTCGTGCAGGAGGTGACAGGCCGCAAGCTGACGATCAACTATCTGCCGGGACGGCCATTCGACGTGCCGACATCGATTCTTTGCATCGAAAAGGCAAAGCACGATTTCGGCTGGGTGCCGGATGTCGGCTTGCGCGAAGGGATTTCGCTGACCAGCCGCTGGATGCACGATCTGCGTGCCGTGCCTGTTGCGGTCGGTTGAGCGCCGCGCGCGGGTCACGCTTCGGGAGTGGGGGGGTCTTCGGGCTTTTCCTTGCTTGCGAAGGCAAAGCCCAGAAGCGCCAGAAGCAGAAGCGGCAGGCCAAGTTTGACGGCGGCATCGCCTTGGGCGAGTGCTGACCGGATTTCAGCCGTCACGGACGGGGCGATCAGCGGCCGCGCCTGTCGCATCCGGACGACCAGCAGGAGAGCGGCTCCGATTGCCAAGCCCGCACAACCGATGACGAGCGCCGCAGATAGCGGATCGAGCAGCCGCGCAAGGCCGATCCAGATGGCGACCAGCAGGCCGGTCGTGCCGATCAGCAAGGCAAGCACGGCCAGCAACCACAGGCCCGCAGTCACGGCAGCGTGGCGCAGCGCATGGGCCGCCGCAAGGCGCAGCGCGACCAGAGCAAGGCGAAGCAGTGCCATTCTAACGCCGCCCGCATGTAGGGCAAAGCGGCAACAGTCGGGCAACGGCGAGGTCTGTGGCGGTTGTCATCGGAGTCCTTGGACGGGCGGATCGAACCGCGTTTGGGGTTTCAGCCGCGACACCGGCTTGCCGCGATCGGGCACGGCCTTTGCGGGTGCCGTATCATAGGCTGCCTGCAACGCCGCTTCGAGACTGGTGACGGCAAAATCTGCCCCGACCTCTTCGGCTTCGGCCAGTTTGGTCTGGTCGACCGGCAGCACACCGCGCAGTTCGGCATCGCCGTCGCGCACCTGCGCCGGCATCTGAAGGATCACGACCCCCACGCGCAGGCGGGGATTGGCGCGTTTGATCCGGCGCACATGCAAAAGCGAGGCGCGGGTCGTCTTGCCATCGAGAAAGACAAGGATCAGGCAGTCGCAGGCAGCCGCGCCAAGCGCATCGGCACGCGAGGGCGCAAGGTCGGTGTGCGGAATGGCGCGGGCCGTGGCGCCCTCGATGTGCAGCACATGGGCCAGCATGGCGGCGGCGACATCGTCGATGGCGGTGCGGCCACCGACGACGCCGATCCGCAGGCCCGCTGCGGGAAGATCGGCATCGTTGGCGTCGCCCTGTTGTTCGAGCGACAGGTCTTGCACCATGCCCATGGCGACCGCGGCGAGGCGGGCTTCCTGATCGCCGTTCAGCACGCCACGGGTGCGGTCGTTCTGGGCCAGAAGCAGGGCGGGCGACAGCACGGTGTGATAATAGTCGACCACATCCAAGGTCTCGAGCGCCTCTTCGGCGTTGGCGCTGGCTTCCATCACATTGCCGAGCAGCAGCCATTGATAAAGTTTGGAATGGGCGGCCAGCACCTGTTCGTCGCCCAGCATGATGTCGAAGATGCCGAATTGCGGGATGTGACGTCCAAGGACGACAAGGCAAACGGTCAGGGGCGTGGATAGGACCAGTCCGAGCGGCCCCCAGAGGAAGGTCCAGACGATGGCTGCAAAGATGATGGCCAAGGGGCTAAGGCCGGTGCGCGACCCGTAAAGCCACGGTTCAATGATGTTGGAGGTGACCAACTCGACCGTGCCAAACAACGCCGCCGTCCAGAGCACGGCCGACCAGTCGGGCGATACGGCAAAGGCAAGGAACAGTGGAAAGGCGGCGGCAAGCGCCGATCCGATGAAGGGCACGAAGCGCAAGACCAGCGTCAGCAGGCCCCACAGCACGGCATTGGGCACCCCGATCAGATATAGCCCGACGCCGATGGGCACGGCGTAGACGACGTTGACCAGCAGTTGCACCAGAAGATAGGTCCCGACGCGTTCGCCCGCTTCGGTCAGAACCTGCGTGGTGCGGTGCAGGTCGTTCGACCCTACCAGCCGGATGAAGCGGTCGCGCAGGTTGTCACGTTCGAGCAGGATGAAGATGACCAGAACGATCACCAGACCCGTCGTCGCCACGGGGCTGACCAGCGGCAACACCAGACTTTGCAGCAAGTCGACGGCATTGGCGGGTTGGACCACCTCGACCGGCAGGGGCGGTTGCGCCTCGGACGGAAGGGCTGCGCCGATGCGGGCGTTGATCGCCGAGATCATGTCGGACAGGCGCGCGATAAGGCTGTTTCCACCGCCCGCCGCCTTGAGGCTTTCGATCTTGGCGATGATGTTGGCCTGAAAGGTCGGCAGGTTGCGCGCGAGGGTGGCCAGCTGCGACGCGACCACCAGCATAAAGGCCGAACTGGCGGTGAAGGCCATGGTGACGACCAGCAGCACCGAGAGCATCATGGGCAGCCCCCTGCGCCGCAGCAGCGTGACCAGCGGGGACAGGGCAAAGGTGATCAGCATGGCGATGGCGACCGGCACAAAGATTTCATGCGCCAGTTTCAGAACGGTCGCCACGCCGACCACGGTGGCGAGTTGCGCCACATTGATCCGGTTGGCCGCTGCGACCGAGGCATCCTGCGCCGCGTCGATATCCGCTGGCATTTTTCCCCCGTCGGTCAAAGCAGGCAAGTTGCGGTATTGCGATGCGGTGTCAACAACCATTGCACGAAGATTAACAGCAGGTGACACCTGCGATTGCGCCGCATCGGCCCGCAACGGCGACGGGCTGAAACCAACCTGCAACCGATGTCGCAAGCGGTGCGAAAGTTCCGCAGGGCGGCGATCTGGGGGGGGTAAAGACGCTCTTTAGCGCAAGGCGTCCGGTGCGCGCCCTGTTGGCTTGGGACCACCGGGGCGGCCCCTGTTCCTTGCTGCGTGGAACACGACAGGATGTTTGCCTTTGCCAACGCAACCCGCCCCACGGGTTCCGGCTGCGCTTGTCAGGCTTTGCCGAAAGTCGGGCGACCCGTGATCGGGATGATCGACAGGGTCTAGGTCGTTTCTGCCGTCTTCATCAGCAGATAAAGCACCGCCACGGCATAGAGCGCGGCTTCGGGCGAAAAGACCAGACCAAGCGAAACCGATATCGAACCGCGCCATATCCGTGCGATGCGTCCGGTTTCGTAGCCGCGCGTCGGAACATGGGCCGCAGGCGGTGTCGCGCAGGACAACGGCAGATGCGGGTCGATCATGCTGCGCCCCCGCATGGCCAGTCTGGCAGAACTGGCATTGCCGTCATCGGTTCTGGTGGGCATCTTGGCGCCCCTGATCTTGTCGCAAGGCCACGACCTTGCGTCGAAACGGTGGCATCTTGCTTCGTCATAGGTGGCCTCCAATGGGGTGCAACGGCGGCGTCGTATCGCACCCCGCCCGTATTCTCCGGGCGGGGGATTTGTTTTATTCGGCTGCGCCGCGGGTTTGGGGTTGGAGCATGA
>JBBAUB010000024.1:0-12169 GCA_040398445.1 Gemmobacter sp.
TCCAGTTCCTTGGTCACGATCTTATCTTCGTGTCCACGAAACCGGCAGCAGGTCACGGCAGCACCTTCGAGGCCAAGCCTCACCGCAGGGCGTTTCCGGATGATCGACAGGTCCAGGGAAAGACATGTGTTGGATCGATCGGAGTGAGGGTCAAATCACACCGGAAAGCCCTGCGGCACCAACCCAGCAAATGGTCGATCGGTGTTTGAGTCAAACCACCCGAGAACTGGCTTCAATCGTATGACTATCGGTGTTCATGGCATGGGCAAGTGGGTGATGTCGGCGCACCAGACCTGATTGGGCCGATCAATGCGCAGCCCGCCCAGCAGATAGGGGTAGGTCTTGTGCCCCTTCGCGGGCTTGCTGGTGTTCGGCTTTTGGTAGATCGGCATCAACATCATAAGGCGCATCAGCCGCCGGATGCGCTTTTCGTTCACGGCATGACCTTCGTTCTGCAGGTGCCACGTCATTTGCCGGACACCATAGAACGGTGTGTCCAGGAACTGCTTGTCGACCTTCAACATCAGGTCGAGGTTCAGCGCCATCTCCCCCTCGCGGCGTAGTAAAACGACGACCGCGAGATCGGCAGCAACTGGCACTGCGCGCCTACCGACAGCTTGGGATGGGTTCGTTCGACCATCCCGCGCCGCACTTCCCTATCCAGGGTTTGAGCTTTCGTGACAAAAAATCGTTGGCCACAGCCAGTTCTCCGACCTTCGCACGCAGGTCACGGACCGTTTCCTCGGCAATCTCGGCGGTGGCCGCCGCCTGACCGCCACGCTCGAAAATGCCCGCGGCACCTTCCAGCAAGGCCCCTCGCCATTGTCCTCGGACCAATCGCGGACAATGGCTCGATCGACTGGTGGATCATCGTCGGATGGACCTCATAGGAGGTCGCCAATTCCGAAACCGTGCGCTCGCCCTTCAGCGCCTCCAATGCCACACGCGCCTTGAATGCCGCGTCGTGGTTCCTGCGTTTCGACATGTTCTGATCTCCTCGTCTTGGGGATCAGCAGACCTCAGACCGTAGCTGCCGTCACTGTCCGATTTTCGGGGAGTAGCTCAACCGAAGCCATGGCAGCGTAACTAACGTCAATCAGCCTCCGGCAAACCAGGCGCGGTTCAGCAAAAAGCTCAGGTTGTTCGCCGGTCTTCTCGGTCCCAATAGGCCGATACATCATGTAGACAGTCCAATCCGCAGCTTGAAGCGGTGCAAAATTTTCACCGGGCCGATACAGTCCGTCACTGTCCGGTGGTCTTGGGGTGTATTTCCCATACTATTGATATTAGTATCAACTTTTGCTTAATAGCGAGCGTTTTAATCCCTGTGCTATCGCTGCCCCGAACATGAGCGTCTTGCGTGACGCTCGGCAGAAATGGGGAATAATTGATGTTTACGGAACCGGTCGTGGCAGAAGCAAAGCACCGGTCAGGCATGCGTGCGCGCAGGTTGAAGGTTGCGCTTCTTCTTGGCAGCACGGCCCTTTTGCCCCAGTTGGCATCTGCCGATGCCGCCTGCACGATCGTGACGCCCTTGCAGACCTGCAGCGGCGACCTGAGCATGGGGGTCGCGGCAACAAGCCCGATCCAGACGCTGACGATTCTTGACGCGGCCGGCAACATCGCCCCTGCAAGCGGGACGGTCGGCATCCTTTACGAAACGGATACGGACGCCACGCTGCTGAGCGATCTTGGCGACTACAAGATCACCACCGACCAAGCCGACGGCATTCGCGCAGGGTCGATCGACGGGGATGTTTACGTCAACCACACAGGCGATATTTCGGCCGTGGGCGGGCGCGGGATTTATGCCTTTGCCGACAATGGCGCCGCCGTCATCGAAGGGTCTGGCGATGTCAGTGCCGATCTGGATGCCATTTCGACCGATCCGCGCGCCGGAGGTGCGGCCGTCAACTGGTCAGGCGACATTTCGTCGAAAGACGGCAGGGGTCTTTTTGTCAAAGCCGACAATGGCGCGGCATCGGCAAGTGGCGACGGCAACATCGAATCCGACCTCGACGCGGTGACGATCGACGCCCGCGGCGCGGCTGCAAACGCCAGCTTCAACTGGGAGGGGGATGTCACGTCCCATTCCGGAAATGCCGTGACCGTAGGGGCGGATAACGGGGCGGCCAGTGTTCGCGGCCTGGGCAACATCGATGCGGCGGGATATGGACTTGATGTCGATGCACGCGGTGCAGGCGGTAACGCCGTGGCCGACTGGACAGGTGACATAAAAAGCGCGGGCAGCTACGGCGCACGGGTCTATGCGGCGGATGGCGGGGCGGACATCAAGGGAAGCGGTGCGGTCGAAACCGAAGACTTCGCCTTCAGCGTCGAAACAGACAAGGTCGGCAGCAACGCCGCGCTCAGCTGGGAAGGGCCGATAACCTCGCGGCTCGGCTTCGGGGCGCTGGTGCAAACCGCCGGCGGTGGGGCGACGATCCGCGGCAATGGCGATGTAACGGCGGGCACAAGCGGCCTTACGGCCGATGCGACCGGCGGCAATGCACAGGTGAACTGGGAGGGTGACATTACCGCCGACAACGGCACCGGCATCAAGGCCGCGTCGAATTCCGGCGGTGCCTCGATCTCGGGCAGCGGCACGGTCGATGCCGAGGCGACAGGGTTGCTCGCGCGGAACACCAGCGACGCGTCAAGCGTCGTGAACTGGCAAGGCGATGTCAACTCGGCGCAAGAGCAGGGTATTTCTGTCTTTTCATCCTCTGGCGCGACCAGCGCCAACGGCAGCGGCGATGTGTCCGGCAAGACCGACGCCATCTCTGTCATCAATACCGGAAGTCAGGCTTCGACGCTGAACTGGACCGGCGACCTCGACGCCGATCTGGGATACGGGGCCTATGTCTTTTCGTCGAACGGCAACGTCTCGGCTGGCGGTGAGGGCGATGTGACCAGCGGGCTTGACGCGCTCCATCTTGAAACACAGGGCGATGCCACCGCTGCGCTCAGCTGGACAGGCGATATCACATCGGCCCTTGGCAATGCGGTGTATGCAACCTCCGCGCAAGGAGCGGTTTCAAGCAGGACCAACGGCAAGATCGTCGCCGGAGGCGGTGCAATCTATCTTTCCAACGGCACGTCCGATGAGAATGACAATGTTGCTGTCACGCATACCGGCGACATCACCGCCGGAGGCGTCGGCGTCGAAGCGCGCAGTCCGGTTGCTGCGGTTTCCGTGGCTGTGACCGGCAACATGCAGACCGGCGCGCATGGCATCTTTGCCGAATCGCGCGGCGCCCGGACGGTTGCGGTGAACCAGACCGGAACCATGGCAACCGGAAACACGGCGATCGAGGCTTACAGCGCGACCGGCGCAGTCTACGTGACCCAGATCGGGGCGGTGACCAGCCTCGGCAAGGGCATCTCGGCCATCACCGAAGGCGACAGCGCCGCCAATATCCAGAAAACCGGAAGCCTTGACGCATCGGGCGACGGCCTTGTCGCATCGTCTGCAACGGGCGAGGCTTTCGTGCGCATGACCGGCGGAAACCTCGTTTCGGGCGGGACCGGGATTTCGGCCGCAAACGAAGGTGACAGCGCGGTCATCGTCGAAATGACGGGCGACATCAGCGCGGCGAACAAAGGCGTCGTGGCAACATCCGCGAACGGTCAGGTCTATGCGACGGTGATCGGAAACGTGACCTCTGGCCTTGACGGTGTCGTCGCCATGAACGTCGGCAGCGGCGAGGTCGGGGTCATGCAGACCGGCAATGTCACCGCCGGTGGCGATGGCCTTGTCGCGGCATCCGCGACCGGAAACGCGACGACAACGCTTTCCTTCGGTGACGTGGTCGCAACCGGCAACGGCATGCGCGTCAGCGGCTTTGGCAATCTGTCGGCCAATGTGGCCGCCGGGTCTTCCGTCATGGGTGGGGCCGGATTTGCCGGCATCCTGTTTGACGGAGGGTTGCAAAACACCGTCACCAACTATGGCACGATCGGAAATACGGACGGCGTTGACGCCTTTGCCATCCTGTCGCAAGACAATGACACCCTTGTCGTGAACCATGGCACGGTCAGCGGCAATGTGCGCCTTGGCCCTTGGTCGAACGGTTTCTTCAACCTTGACCAAGCCCTGTTCGAGACGGGATCGGAACTGACCCTGGGCTTTGGCAATACCGTGACGAACGCGGGCACGCTGTCGTCCGGCGGGTCGGGCAACCTGATGACCACAGCACTTGATGGCAATCTGGTAACGCTGGGAAGCAGCACGCTTTTGCTTGATGTCGATATGCGGTCAGCGAAGACAGACGTGCTTGATGTTACCGGTTCGGCAGCCCTTGCAGGCGAATTGAAGCTGCATTTCCTGACGGTTCGCGCAGCACCGACCGAATACACGTTCCTGACGACCGATCTGGGCGTCCTTTCCCAATCGCTGGCCGAGACGAACCCGTTCGTTGCGACATCTGTAACCACGGTCAACGGCGGCAACGATGTCAAACTGTCGATCACGGGTTTCGACTTTGCCCCCTTCGGATTGCGCGGTGTCGGCACCATCATCGGCGATTATCTGGACCGTGCCGTGTCTGCAGGTGGCGAAGGTGTCGATGTGATTGCCGCTTCCGTGGTGAACAGCGGCAGTATCGAAGCGGCCCAAGGCCTGTATGCCGAACTTGCCCCCAGTGCCTATCTTGACAATTTCAGTGTGAACTACCTGAATTCTCTCAAGTTTTCTGACAGCATGATGAGCTGCTCGGTGCCTTCGGGATTGGATGCGCCCGGCGCGGAAGGCAGCTGTGACTGGACGCGGACGACGTTCGGCCACAGAACGCAGGACTCGTTCGGCGGCCAGTCTTTTGAAACCAGCACCGTGAACTCCGTGTTCGGCGTGCAGCGGGCTGTCGGTGATGGCGATTGGCGCGTCGGTGGTGCCTTCGGTTTGATGGCATCGCAAGCCGAAAGCGAAGCGGGCGACCGTTCCAGCACAAGCAACATCCAGTTCGGTGCCTCGGTCAAATACGCCCCCGGACCGTTCACCTTGGCTGCGGCACTGACGACCAGCGCAGGAGATGTGAACACGACCCGCTACGTGACCATCGACGACGAGACGCAGACCCTGTCGGCAAAAACCAACCAGCGGACATATAACCTCAAATTGCGTGGGTCTTATGTGCAGGAGTACGGAAACTTTTACCTCAAGCCTCAGGCTGATGTGAATGCGACCCTGATCCAGTCAGAGGCGTTTGCAGAAACGGGTGGCAGTGCCGCCCTTGCCATCGACGCGATGAACCAGACGCTGTTCAGTGCCGCCCCCGCGCTTGAATTCGGCGTAACCCGCCGCAACGACAAAGGTGGCGTGCTGCGAACCTTTGGTCGCATGGGCGCGACGTTCCAGTCCAAAGGCGGCGTCGATCTGACCAGCACCTTGGCCAGCGACGAAACGGATGTGCGCGGCTTCACCCTCGGCGCGGGCGAAGACACGCAGGTCTTGAACCTCGGCTTTGGCGTCACGGCGTTCAATATCGGCGGCTGGTCGGCGGAAGCACAGCTGAACTGGAACATCGGCAAGCAGACGGATGAACAGGTCGCAATAGTCAAACTTCGCACGACGTTCTGATGCTGGCCTGGTCCTGTTCGGACGCCACCGTGACATCGGCCGCCCTTGCAGCCGAGTCGGGTATTGACGCGCAAACCCGCGCCAATACCCCCCCGCCCGCACGTTCGCGGTGGCGGGCCGAGCTTTGGTTTGTGTCTGTGCTTGTCGTGCTGTCCACCGCCCTGTTCGGGGTGTTCGGCTGGCTTGCACTCGACGCTCTGACCAAGATCGGCTGGCCGATGCTGCCATTCACGCTGATGATCGGGGGGCTTTTCTACTGCGCCCTTGCCTATCAGGTCATCCGCTGGGGCACGGCGCAACGCGCGCGGTCGGTGGCACAAGGCTGGGATACGGGCCTTCTCAAGGCAAACGCGCCCGAGGTCACGGTTCTTATTCCGTCGTTTCAGGAAAGCCGCCGCGTCGTCATCGGCACGGCCCTGTCGGCAGCCCTTGCCACCTATCGCAACAAGCGGATCGTCGTTCTGGTCGATGATCCCCCCGATGCGGTCGAGGCCCTGTCCGAAACCCTTCAGGCCATCGAAACGGTGCGGGACTGGCTGCGCGAGGCAAGCACCATTCGCGACGCCGCCTTGGCAAAGGGCGATCGGCTGTCAATCGCCCTTGCCTATGCCGACCTTGCGGAATGGGTCGATGCGACCGCGCGGGCGCTCCAGTCCGAAAGCGATCCGTCCTTTGCCCATGTGGACGATTTCATGGTCGAACGTGTCCTGAACGTGCTGTCAAGCCGTTACCGGAACGCGGCCCGGTGCCTGATCGAAGACCGGTCAGCCGATGTAGACCTGCTGCGTGACGCGCTGTGCTGCATCGCGACCGGCGACATCCAGAGCTTCCAGCGCAAAAGCTATGCGAACCTGACCCATGCGCCGAACAAGGCGATGAATCTAAACGCGTATCTCGGCCTGATGGGAAAAGGGTGGAAGGCCAGCAAGGAACAAGGGCGCACCTTCCTGATTGACGCGCCCGCGGGAACCGAAGATTTCCTTGTCGACGAAAGCACCTATGTCCTGACCCTCGATGCCGACAGCGTCATCCTGCCCGATTACATCCTTGCCCTTGTCAGTGTGCTTGAACAAACGCCCTCGGCCGCGGTAGCGCAGACCCCATACCTGTCCTTTCCCGGCGGCCTTTCGCCTGTCGAGCGGATTGCAGGGGCCACGACAGATATCCAGCACCTGATCCATCAGGGTTCGGGGCATTACGGCGCGGCCTATTGGGTTGGGGCAAATGCCATCCTGCGGATGCGCGCCTTGCACGATATCGCCACCTTCCGCCAAGAGGGCGAAGCGAAGGTCACCGTCTTTGTTCAGGACAAGACCGTCATCGAAGATACCGGCTCGACCATCGACCTGCATGACCGGGGCTGGCATGTGCACAACCACTTTGACCCGATGGCCTTCAGCGCCACCCCTGCCGATTTCGGCGCGCTGGCGATACAACGCAAGCGGTGGGCGAATGGCGGGCTGATCCTGTTCATCGACCTGCTTCGCAGCCACTTCCGTCATCCCCGGGCGCTGCGCCAGCTTCCCCGGCTTGTGGTCCAGTCGCATTACCTTTTGTCTCCGGCGATCGGAAACATCGGAATCCTTGGCCTGATGCTGCTGTGGACAAGCACGCCGCACGCCATTTTCTGGACACCGCTGTTCATGGTGCCCTATTTCCTGCTCTACATGGCCGATCTTGAAAGGATGGGCTATCGCTGGTGGGAGCTGTTCGGCGTCTCGTCCCTGAACCTGATGCTGCTGCCGGTGAACCTTGCGGGCATCCTTGCCTCGCTGTGGCAAATGCTGGGCGGGCAGCGGCACAAATTCGTTCGCACCCCCAAACTTGCGACCCGCACCTTCATTCCGCCCTACGCCTTCCTCTTCAACCTCGCGATCCTGCTGCTGATGATCGGCTATGTGGTTTGGGGTCTGGTCGAGCGTAAATGGCTTGGCACCGTCATTCCGGCACTGAACGTGCTGTTCTACAGCTACGGGATGGTGCGCTTCATCGGGCTGCGTGACGGGTTCCATGACCTGCTGCTGCGTTGCAGGCAGGTTGTGCGGCTCGGCGCGCAGACGATAGGCGGCGCGATTTCCGCGTCCACGCCAGCATCCGACACGGCCCGTTTGGGCAATGCGGGCCAAGCCCTGCTGTCATCCGCTGCAATTCCCTCACTTACGTCCAAGGAAAACCTATGAAACACCATGTCCAGATTGCTCTTCTGTCGATGACCCTCGCCTTGGCACAGGGTCCGGCAGCAATGGCCGAAGTAGCACCCCAGGCGGGCGAGGCAAAGGCTGACCAGATCGTCGAATCCGGCAAGGCGGCCGACTATGACAAAGCATTCGACCTGTACGTCACAGCCGCCAAGTCCGGCTCGGTCTGGGCCCAGTACAAGGCGGCCGAGATGCTGTATGAGGGCAAGGGCGTCACGCAAGACCGCGCAAAGGCGGCCGAATACTACAGTATGGCCGCCGATCAGGGAAATGCCTGGGCCGAATACAAGCTTGGCGCAATGCAGCTGACCGGCGACGGCATACCCGCAACACCGGCAGAGTCGGTCAAGCTGCTCGACGCAGCGGCGCGGCAGGGCAACATCTGGGCCAATTATGTGCTTGGCGATGCCTACCTTTCCGGCGAACAGATTCCGCAAGACCTGACGCGTGCCAAGTATTTCCTTGAACGCGCTGCCGCGCAGAACAATGCATGGGCGCTTTTGCGGCTGGGCGAGATGTACAGGGATGGGCGCGGCGTGCCGCAAAGCCCCAAGGACGCGCTGACCCTTCTGGAACAATCCGCAGCGCAAAAGAACAGCTACGCCTTGCTCGCGCTGTCCGACCTTCTTGCCGACACGGACGCCGACAGGTCCAAATCGCTTTTGCTCGAGGCTGCAGCACTCGGGAACGAGGAAGCAAAGGCAAAGATGGCGCAATAGTGCCCGTATGCGTGACTTTCCACGCAGAACCGACCCGGGTTTTCCATCGAGACGTGACCCACCTCAGGGTTATGTTCCGCGGTTCAGGCTTGGGTCAAGGGCTGGCCTGCCCCCTTTCTTTTGCGGATAGCCACGGCAGGGCTGGCCCCCAAGCGGAAGCTTTCTTTGCTGGTCTCGAGGATGTGGCAGCGGTGGGTCAGGCGGACGAAAGTGCGCTCCCGCCGCTCGCGCGGCGTGTTGTCCGAAACGCGGGGAATACGGCGCGATGGACAGTCGGCAGAGAAACGACCGGGGGGCACGTCACCGCCGAGAAATCCCCGCGAAATCCCTCCTGCGCAGGCTCACGCCGGCGCGTTCTGGCGGGGAATGTCGCTTTCCTTAAGCCATGCCAGAACTTCCGACTGGCGCGAGCGCGCCGTCTTTACGGTTTCGCCCTCGCGGGTCTTGATCAGGATATCGGGGCCCTGGCGTTGGAAAAATTCCAACTCCCCCGCCGCCAGCCACAACGACCGTGACAAAAGCAGCCCGTCCAGCGGATCCATCTGCAACACGAAAGACCGCATCGTCGCCTGAACGAACAGTTTCTCGGAATTCAAACCGATGTCCAGGTAATTGCCCGCCGCCCGCACGATCCGGATCTCTGCCTTGGGAATTTTCTTGCCCCCGATGAACACTTCGCCGGCATTGCGGGCACGCCCTGTCTTGCCGTGCCGAACCGGCATGGCCTCAACCTCGTCCTCGTCCTGCCCGATCTCGGTTTCGGACACACCGCGCAGGTCGGTCAGGATGATCTTTAGGCAGAACGTCATGACGACTGCGCCCACCAGTTCGGCGAAGATCACCTGAAGCAGCGCGTAGACCAGTATGGTGATCGCGTCGATCTGCAGTCGTCCCGTCAATCCCCAATAGGCAAGGGTCGACACGGTGCAGCCCGCAATCGTGCCCAGAAACACGGTCGGCGAGATATAGACCGCAACGTTGGGTCGGTTTCGCTGCATGCGGGCGGCCAGCGCGACCGACAGCGGAAGCGTCAGGATCACGACGACCTGCGACAGCAGAAACACCAGAATCTCGCGCCAGATGTCCAGCACAGCCACGTCCGGGCGAAACCGGAACGGAAAAAGCAGGATCCAGCACACGAAATAGGTGATGACGACAAGCCGGTGGCGGAGGACGACGAAGAATTCATCAAGGGTGAACCTGATGGATCCCCAAGTCATCAATTTGATTTCTATCTCGTCACTTCGCACCTGACTCACCCCTCATTCACCAGCACGATATCTGCACGTGACGGGGTGTGAACAGTCATTCCCAACACTGCGCATACAGTCCGCTCACGTGCCAAGCAAGCCCGCGCATGAGGCCGTTACGTAATACGGCATCCTGCAAGGCCCTGTTAGGCCTGTGTTTAAATATCCGGATCCGGCCAAGCGGGGGCTGCGGTCGGTCCGGCTGAGTGATGACGGGCGCGTGGCCAACAGCTGCGTGATCCATGTAATTTGAGGTGTGCCCATGTTTGCCCCCAACCCTGCCGGACAGAAATCCGGTGACCTTCGCCTCCGGCAAAGGGACGCGCGCGCGTCGACCCAGCACGCAACAAACCAAATGCCGCACCAAAGGCATGCGGCCGACTCACACAGCGGGCACCCGCGCCGTCATTACCAAGTTCAGGCTTGGCCGTTCGGGCATGGCACAGGGGACGACTCGATGCAGCACCAGATGTCTGACACGCCGCTTCGCCCTGTCCACGTTCCAAAGGCCGCACCGCAAGCCACGGGTTCGCTTTGCCTGAACGTCGCTGCCCAACCGCACCGTGCCGCGCACGCCGCTTTCCTGAAGCAGGAGCTTTGACATGGCTATCAATGGCACAAACGGCAACGACACGCTGGTCGGCACTGCAGCTGGCGAATTCATCTACGGCGGGGCCGGAAACGACCTGATCAGAAGCGGCGGCGGCGTCGACAACGTTTACGCCGATGCCGGCAACGACACGATCTTCGGCACCCTCGACGAGATGGCCGGAGGCGAGGTCATCTATGGCGGCGCCGATGCCGATACCTTCCGCATCCTGCCCGGCACGGTTTCCCCCGGCCTGACGATCTTCGTCAGTGGCGACTCGACCGGGATCGACAATGACACGCTGGATATCTCGGCGCTCATTGCCGACGGCTGGTCGATCAACCCGTGGAGCCCGCAACCCGCCACAGACGGTCAGGCAGGCCCTGCCGTCGCCGGCGAGGCGGGATTCAACGGGTCTTACAGCCTGTCCAAGGGCGGCCAGACGATCACGATCGGCTACAACGACATCGAAAACTTCATCCTGACGGCACCGCCCCCGCCCGGTCCGGTCGACGGCACGGCGGCGTCAGACGTCATGAACCCCGGCTACACCGATGCACAGGGCGACCAGATCGATGGCACCGATGGCCTCAACGACACCATCTTCGGCAATGACGGCAACGATGCGATCGATGCCGGTCTCGGTAACGACACCGTCGACGGCGGAACGGGCAATGACACCGTACTCGGCGGTGTGGGCGACGATACGCTGTCGGGCGGGGTCGGCAACGACAGCCTCGATGGCGGCGCGGACAATGACGTCCTGACAGGCAACGACGGCAACGATACCCTCGCAGGCGGCTTGGGCAACGACAACCTCGACGGCGGCGCGAATGACGACAGCCTGTCGGGCGGCGATGGCAACGACACCCTCGCAGGCGGTGCGGGCGCCGATACACTCGACGGCGGCGCGAATGACGACAGCCTGTCGGGCGGCGATGGCAACGACTCGGTGCTCGGCGGCGACGGTGCCGATACCCTTGCCGGCGGTGCAGGTGCCGATACGCTGGTGGGCGGCGCGGGCAATGACAGCCTCGACGGCGGCCTGAACGACGACGACTTCCTGCTCGGGTCAGGCGATACCGCGCAAGGCGGCGGCGGCGATGACGAGTTCCGTTTTGACCCCGCGCTGACGGGCACGTCCACCATCACCGTCGCGGGCGGCGAGACCGACGAAGAGGCCGCCCTCGATTCCACCAACAACCCTGGCGGCCGCATCGGCGACGTGCTCGACCTGCGCGGTCTGGGAACGACAGTCACCATCACCTACAATCAGGCCGATCCGACATGGAACGGCACCACGTCCGAATCCGGCACGGCCACCTACCTCAATCAGGCAGGGCAAACTGTCACCGTCCAGTTCAGCCAGATCGAGACCGTGCTCGTCGATCGGGATGGAGTCGTCGACGGCACCAGTGCCAGCGATCTGATGACCATCGGCTATACCGATCCGCAGGGCGACCAGATCGACGGGACCGACGGGATCAACGACGTCATCGCGGCAGGCGCGGGCAACGACTCCGTCAGCGCCGGTCTTGGCAACGACACGGTCTTCGGCGGGACAGGAAACGACACCCTGCAAGGCGACGCAGGCGATGACGCCCTGTATGGCGGCGACGGCAACGACTGGTTCAACGCCGATATTGGCAACGACACCACCTATGGCGGCGCAGGCGATGATATCACCACCGCCGTGAACGATGGTGACGACCTTACCTATGGCGGTGACGGCAACGATTCCATGTCCGGCGGCGCTGGCAACGACACCGTCTTTGGCGATGCTGGCAATGACAGCCTGATCGGCGGGCTTGGCGACGACAGCCTTGGCGGCGATG
>JBBAUB010000025.1:0-10299 GCA_040398445.1 Gemmobacter sp.
TCGCAACCTGCGGCAAAAACCGCCGGATGCCGCAAGACTTCGACGGGATGAAACTCGTCAGCTTCTTCCCCGAAAAACCGGCCTGAAAACCGGTGCGCTCTTTGACATCGTAAAAACCGTGGTGCATCAATGCCCTACAAGAAGAGTGTTCCCCGCCCACGCGGGGATGAACCGGCGTACCAGTCAGTTGCCGTTTCGTCGGTCAGGTGTTCCCCGCCCACGCGGGGATGAACCGCGAGTCGCATTTCATCGGCTGAATTAATAGCCGTGTTCCCCGCCCACGCGGGGATGAACCGCGAGTCTGTGGCGCTTTGGAAATGATCGGCGCAGTGTTCCCCGCCCACGCGGGGATGAACCGATCGAACGCGCCCGCGCCACGCTGGAACAGCCCGTGTTCCCCGCCCACGCGGGGATGAACCGGATGGTCAGGGCAACTACCTCTGGCAGATTGGGTGTTCCCCGCCCACGCGGGGATGAACCGGTTTGAGCGAGGTGTTGGGATTGCTGCGCAAGGTGTTCCCCGCCCACGCGGGGATGAACCGCAGGGATGTATTGCAAGACCGCCGAAGGCAAGGTGTTCCCCGCCCACGCGGGGATGAACCGTCATCATCGTCGGCAATCTTGGCCGCGATCCCGTGTTCCCCGCCCACGCGGGGATGAACCGTCCAAACCAGCCATGCTGGTAAGCATACGAACGTGTTCCCCGCCCACGCGGGGATGAACCGATGGAATAAACTCCTTGGGTTGGACCGACCACGTGTTCCCCGCCCACGCGGGGATGAACCGTTTCATGTCAGGCGCGTCTGACCCTCTAACAGGTGTTCCCCGCCCACGCGGGGATGAACCGGAGAAATGCAAATGACCGACATCAGCAAAGAGGTGTTCCCCGCCCACGCGGGGATGAACCGCCCTCCGCGCCGCGCTGGACGAGGCAGAGGCCGTGTTCCCCGCCCACGCGGGGATGAACCGGCTGTCAGGCCGGTTTCGCTGTTTGCTGTTTAGTGTTCCCCGCCCACGCGGGGATGAACCGCAACGCCAGCCCGCCGTTGCGGAATGCATCGAGTGTTCCCCGCCCACGCGGGGATGAACCGGGGGGCGGGCAATCCCGCCCGCTTAGGAGTCCGTGTTCCCCGCCCACGCGGGGATGAACCGGACGACCAGTCGGGCCTGATGGCCGTGCTGTTGTGTTCCCCGCCCACGCGGGGATGAACCGCTCGGGTCTGCCCCAAGAATGTCCGACATAGAGTGTTCCCCGCCCACGCGGGGATGAACCGTGGTGTTTCGATAATCACGCATGGCAGGCAAAGTGTTCCCCGCCCACGCGGGGATGAACCGCGGTTAGGCTGGATAACCTTTCCACCGACACGGTGTTCCCCGCCCACGCGGGGATGAACCGAACGAGCGCCGCGATTGGCCTGATTGGCGCAAGTGTTCCCCGCCCACGCGGGGATGAACCGCAGGTGCCAACCATGGCTAAAAGCCCCGCCCCGTGTTCCCCGCCCACGCGGGGATGAACCGCTAGTGGAGAACGCCAATGGCCGCGCCTGACCGTGTTCCCCGCCCACGCGGGGATGAACCGGCATGACGCTGGCACGGCTATACGTTGCTCGGGTGTTCCCCGCCCACGCGGGGATGAACCGGTCGGACCTGATATGCCGCTCGGCCAGATCGGGTGTTCCCCGCCCACGCGGGGATGAACCGGTGCGGGAACGCTTCACAAGTTACAGTGGCTTGTGTTCCCCGCCCACGCGGGGATGAACCGCATGGAAACGGGCAGACGCCCACACGGGAGAAGTGTTCCCCGCCCACGCGGGGATGAACCGATGACCATGCGCGGCTGGCCGAGCAACTGGGCGTGTTCCCCGCCCACGCGGGGATGAACCGGATGATCTCGTTTCCAGCCATGTCAGGCCCCTGTGTTCCCCGCCCACGCGGGGATGAACCGCGGTAAGGGCAACCCGCGCATCCACGCAACATGTGTTCCCCGCCCACGCGGGGATGAACCGATGGAAACCGTGGTGCGGCTGGTCCGGGTGGTGTGTTCCCCGCCCACGCGGGGATGAACCGAGGCATTCCCGCAAAATTTCGCGTGGATAGACGTGTTCCCCGCCCACGCGGGGATGAACCGGAGCAAGGCAAATGACCGACATTGCCGAAACCGTGTTCCCCGCCCACGCGGGGATGAACCGAATTAGTGGTCATTATGGGCATACCCATCCTTGTGTTCCCCGCCCACGCGGGGATGAACCGGCATAGGGGGTTACTCCACTTGGTTACATCCTGTGTTCCCCGCCCACGCGGGGATGAACCGATCTGACCTGATATGCCGCTCGGCCAGATCGGGTGTTCCCCGCCCACGCGGGGATGAACCGCAAGCTGCCCGCGCCCGGTGGAAGGGGAGCATGTGTTCCCCGCCCACGCGGGGATGAACCGGCGTTTCAGGCGGGTCGGCTTGGGTCGGTCAAGTGTTCCCCGCCCACGCGGGGATGAACCGGCAAATGACCGATATCAGCAAAGAGGCGGTGGGTGTTCCCCGCCCACGCGGGGATGAACCGATTGCCCGCTGCAACCTGCCAAGCTCGACATCGTGTTCCCCGCCCACGCGGGGATGAACCGGGAATCGCCTCATGTTGCCGGTCCCTGCGCGTGTGTTCCCCGCCCACGCGGGGATGAACCGGACGGGCGCGGCGATGTCATCGACCTGATCGGGTGTTCCCCGCCCACGCGGGGATGAACCGGACGGGCGACCAGCACCACGGGCGTCGCGGTGTGTTCCCCGCCCACGCGGGGATGAACCGCCTTAGGACTTTGGGTCCTGCTTGAAGTCCTCGTGTTCCCCGCCCACGCGGGGATGAACCGCGGGCATGGCTGCGGCTCGGCATCATGTCCGAGTGTTCCCCGCCCACGCGGGGATGAACCGCCGCCATCGGAAAAATCGCGGCGATCATTGCAGTGTTCCCCGCCTACGCGGGGATGAACCGGCCCACGCTTACAATCTACTGCGCCGCAAAGATCGGAGACCATCTCTTCTTCGGAAATCTCGCGATAGTCCATGTCTTGCGCTGCGGGGTCTGCTTCCAGCGGCGGGAATTGCAGCGCCCCCACACAGTCCCGCCCGAGCGCGGACAGAAGCGAGAACACGTCTTTGCCTTCGACACCGACGCGCGCGGCCCACCTGCAAGCGGGCCTCGGCGTCGCCGTATGGCCCGGCCCGTTTCGGGCGCAGGGCTGGATAGCCTAGCAAGACGCGGCCCGCTGGATTAATTTCATGGAATGATACCAAGCGTTGGAGCAGCGATATGACCGATGCCGAACTCCGCTACACCGACAAGAAACTGCGAGCCGAGGTCGCAAGGCTGATCTCGGAGACAGGTCAAATCCGCGTCTCGACCCTCCTGCCACCTTTCCTCGCCGCAGCAGTTGTCATCGGTGCAACGGTCGCAACGATGAGGTTCACCACCGGCCTCTGACACGACGCAGCCAAGGTCGATCAAGGCCCGATCACGCCTGCCAGAGCAAGGAGGGCGGCATCGAAGGCACGGGTCCTGTGCCATGACGCGCGGTTGCTGCCGCTTGCGTTGGCAAGAGAGACCGGCAGACGAAGGGAAGGAAGAAGGTCGGCCCACCCCCCCTTCGGGGGTCGTGCCGACCGAAAGTAACCACAGCTGACGCAGCGTACTGCACATCGCCGTTATGCTATTGAAATCAATAGCGAAACGGTGATTTAGGCGAAGTGAGGCGCTACCGGAGCAATTTCCCATATTTTTCAATACCTTCCAGAAATCGTGGCAGCGCCATCCACAAAGTGGATGGTCCATCCACTGCCCTTTTCGGGCTGTTGCGCCGTCAAAAGGGCGGCTGCCGGGGCGCGGAGCGGGCTCCTGATGCGCGACCGGCCCCATCCCGAGCAGGGCTACCGCTCTGCCCAATCGCCGGATCACACGACAGAACGGTGGCATCGAACACATGGCCGTTTTCAAGCCATGGCATCGAAACCCCGCGACACATCCGTCAACCGACCAGAATGAGGTCGAACGACAACATCGACGCCGTGACCCCCCAAAGCACGATCCCGCCTCCCATCATCGATTGATTGTCGCAATAGTCTCCGGCCGACTGGTTCAGGACAGAGTCATCCTCGAAATCCCCCACAGCTTCGGCAAGGGTCGAATAATAGGCCGACAAATCGACGTGGTCATTGTTCGACGGGTCGTAATCATCCGATACCCCGCCGCCCGCGCCCATATCCGCGATCACCACAAATTCGCCCGGCTGGAACACGAAGGTATCGGCACCGTCACCCCCGACAAGCGTGTCATGCCCCGCCCCCCCGATCAACGTATCGGCATCCATCCCGCCAGACAAAAGATCGTCGCCATCGTCGCCGGACAGAAAATCGCTGTCATCCCCTCCCGAAAGGGTGTCATCGCCGTCCCCGCCGAAAAACACGTCGGCGTCGTTGCCCGGCGCGATGTCCGTCGCATCGTCGGCAGCGTAAGGATCGTTGCCGTCTGCGGCCCCCCCGACCAGAAGATCGTTTCCCGCACCGCCATAGAGCAGATCACTGCCTTCGCCACCAAAGACGGTGTCGGCCCCATCGTCGCCGGACAGCGCGTCACAATCCATGCCGCCGTCGACCTCGTCGGCGTCGTTCCCCCCGTAAAGCATGTCACCGTCATCGCCACCGCTGATCGTGTCGGCTCCGGCACCGCCGTAAACCTCGTCGATGTCATCGAAGGGATCGGCATCCGCCACCGATACGGTCGCGATACCGGCATCCGACGTGCCCGAACCGGCGCTACCGGCGATGATGCGGTCACCCCCGTCGTCGCCGTACAGAACATCGCAGCCTGACCCGCCCAGAAACCTGTCATCGCCACCACCGCCATGCACAACCTCTGCGGCATCGCTTCCGATGACAAGGTCGCTGCCGTTGCCCAATTCCAGCCATTCGATCCCGGCAAAATTCGCCGTTCCTCCGGCTGCAACCAGATATCCGGTTCCCGCTCCGCCGTAGATCACCGTCGCCGCGCCGATGGCATGGGCGTCCAGCACATCCCCGTTCACCTCGCCCGCGTCTCCTCCCACCAGGCTGTCGTTGCCAAAGGCTGCCGTCAGAACCAGACGGTCGTCGCCATCGCCGCCGTCAAGGCTGTCATTGCCCGCCCCGCCGTTCAGGCTGTCATCGCCCGCCCCGCCATCCACGCTGTCATTGCCCAGACCGGCCAGCACCGTGTCGTTGCCGTCATAGGCGCGGATCACATCGTCCAGCCCGTCTGCGCCGTCGATCCGGTCGCCCTGCGCATCGGCATATCCGACCGCCATGTCATCCGAACCCGCGCTACCCGCGACCACACCGTCCGTCCGCGGTCCCCGCAAGACCGTCTCGATCTGCACAAAGGCAAGGTCCACCGTCCCGCCTGTCGGCAGGGCAAAGACCACCCCGCCCGAGGACGGATCGCCGATGCTCTGCTAAAAGCTGCGGATATTCAGTCCGCGCAGATCGAGCACATCGTTGCCCGCCCCTCCACTGATATACATCGACCCCGCCCAGATCTCGCTGTCCAGAACGCGGATCGTGTCGTCACCCAGTCCGCCGCCGACCGTATCTCCGGCCCCTGCGATGAAAAGATCGTTTCCGCCACCGGCGTTGAATGCCCCGCCGATGGCATCGAACAATGCGCTGGAATGGGCGAACTGGCCACCACCATAGGGATCAGCGGCATCCGAGCCATAGACCGTATCGTTGCCTGCCCCTGCAACGACCGTATCCCCGCCGGTGATCGCAAAGATCAGATCGTCGCCATCGTTGCCTTCGATGACATCCGCGCCCGCGCTGTCATACACGGTATCGTTGCCCGCGCCGCCGTACATCGTATCGGCCCCGTCGCCACCGAAAATCGCGTCGGCCCCCGCGCCTCCGTAAATCACATCGTTTCCCGTGGTCCCGTACAGCGTGTCGGGGTTCATCGTGCCGTTGAAGATGGTCATTTCCGATCGGTCCCTAAAATCGGGCGCTCCCGGCCAAGACGGCAGCCCCTTGCACATCGCCCCACTTCCCCAAGCCCGAGCGTGGCATGGCTTCTAACCCATACGAACGGATGGGGCCAAACGCGCTATACCGCTCAGCGAGATGGCGCACCCGTGCGACTGGTTCGGGCGCTGTGCCTGTGTCCTGCGACCACAGGCAAACGTCGTTCCGGAATTTCCGGCAGGCGGCCACCGCACCCTTTGTCTGGCCGGTTCTGCCTAACAACTTGCGCCGGAAAGCGAAAATTTCACGATCCGCGACGAACACGTCAAGGTTGCAAGCCGCTTTCGTCGATCCGCACTAAAACATCGCTATCTTGTGCCGTTTGAGGGCTTCTATGCAAATGAAGCGCCCAATTCGCTGATCGAAACGCCAGATTTGACGACGATATCACAACTGTTAAGCGAGGAACGTCTGAACGCATATCAGACATGCAAAGGGATGGGTGCAAGGATTGATCGCCCCGCAAGGGGCCGATCAATCCTTGCCCGAGTCCAACACAGACCGCAGACCGTTTAAGAGACCGCGACCGACCGGAACCTCTCCTTCACACTGCGAAAACTTTCCGGGAGTTCGGCCGATTGTGCAAGCAACACCTTCTCGTTGAAGCGGTGGCATTCCAATGCCAGTTCCAACAGGAAATCGGGCGTCATCCGCGGGACGCGTCGCACCAGTTTCATTGCGGCCGGCGACCCACGGTGACCCACGATCGGCACGCAGATGCTGACGCCGTGTTCCTCCCAGATCGGGCAGGCCATCGTGGCCAAATTGCGGGCATGTTCCCCCGAGGTGATGCGCTGCGCATCCTCGAACGGTGCAAATGCCACAAAGGACGACAGGTGCTTGGCCAGTCGTGTCGCGGTGCAGGCCAGTTGCGCCGCAAAGGCGACGGCATCCGAAACCAGCGAAATGTCGCATTGGGCCTCGGTCTTCGTGCGCATGGTCCGCTCGATCACCGCAAGCGTGCCACTCGACGTGAACGTGACCAGCTCGACCCCCGTTCCGCGGTTCTCCTCGAGTTCGGCCATAAAGCTGAACAGCGGTTCGAACTCCTCGTCGGAAAAATGGGCCTGCGAGAATGTCTGGTCCACGCGATGCGTCAATTCGATCTTGTGGTCACCCAACCGCATCCTGACCCAGCCCCGTGCACGCAGCGTGTCGACGCAGCGCCACACCGCCGCCTTGGAGAAACTGGTCAAAGCCGCGAGTTCACCCAGCGACAGCGGGGCCTTCGCTGCCAGACATTCGACGATGATCAGGACGCGCTCGGTCGGCGCGGCGGTGACCTCCGACTTGGCAACACCATCAGGACGCCAATTGTACATTTCACACTCCAGCCCTGCACAAGCCGCAACGCGGCGCTTCGTCCGAAGACGAGGAAATACCCTTCAACGAAGGGTGGTTCGAAAGGTCACTTGTCCGGTTGGCTCCGACATCTGCACGACGCCCGTGCCGTCATTGCCGCCTGCCAAGGTCGGTACCGTACTGCTCACGGCGGACGCAAAAGCTTGGTAACGAAATGACGGTCGTATTCGTGAATGGCATGACCCTGCAGTTCACGCTGGACGAATTGTTCAGTGTGTTTCGCCGCCTGCCGTCGCTTCTGACCGCGCTCGGCTTCGTCGCGGCCCTCGCCACGTTTTCGGCCTATTCCGACTTGCGCGAAATTCTTTGGTACAAGCAGGTATTCTTCTGGATCTCGGGCATACCTGTCTTCGTCTATTGCTTTCTGGCGGGCCTGATCCTGTGCGACCACATACGCCGCAGCACGGGCCTGCGCGCGGTGCCCGAGCCGCTTGTCATGCTCGTCACCGCGCTTCTCGTCACGTTCACCATGGTACCCGTCGCCTGCGCCATCGCCCCGATCGGACTCGCCGATATGGGCCGATACACACTCTACAACTTCTTTCTGTGGGAAGTGGGCATGCTCCTCTACGCCTCTTTCGTGCTCCCGCGCGAACTGGCCCGCCTACGCGCCCCCCAACCCGCACCGGCGGCCCCTGCGGCGCGCCTGACACTGGGCGCGCGATCGTGGCTGCTGGACGACGTGCTTTGCGTGTCGGCCCAAGACCATTACCTCAACATCCGCAGCCGGACCGAAACCGAACTTGTCCTCGGCAGGCTCACCGATCTCGAAGACACACCCGCAGGCTCTCGTGTCCACCGCTCGCACTGGGTCAACTTTGCCGCCGTCCGCGAATTGCAAAAATCCGACGGGAAACTGGCCCTGGTCATGCTGGACGGTTTCGAGGTTCCGGTATCCCGCGCAAACCGCAGTGCGGTTCTGGCCCGTCTCGCCCGACTGGCGAAAACAAGTCCATGATCCTCAGGTATCTTGGCCCGCTGTCTGTCGACTTCGGCACGGTCCGTATCCCGGTGCTGTTCGTGTCGGGCCGGTTCTACATCTTCACCTGTGCGGTCACCCTTTTGCTTGCCGTCGTCGGCCCCTACCCCGAGGTTCACAGACTCTCCTTCTTGAGCCAGTTGCTGTTCTGGCCCGCCGTCATCTCGGTCGCGATCCTGTCCTATCTCGCTGCGATCCGTCTCGTGGGCCTGACCGGCGTGAACAGCGCACCGGAACCGGTCTTGGTGGCGGTCCTCGTCATCCCCCTGACGATTGCCGCGGTCTATTACGCCAAGCTGGCGGTCGGCCTGCCCATCCCTCCGCTGTCGCGCTTCGCAACCCTGATGGCCGTCAACGCGGTCATCATCGATGCACTGTCCCATTTCTTCGCCTATTTCGTCCTGTCGGGCATCGACAACGCAGGCCCACAACCGTCTGCCGCCCCGCCCGACCTTGATCCCTACGCCCGAACCGAAACGCCATCGGAACCGTCCCACCCAAGCGGGGCAGCCGTCACCGGTGTCTTCGCGTGGAAGTCGCTCAGCTTCTCCTACCGCGATCTCGTCCGGATGGACGCAGACCGCCAATACGTCACCATCCACACGCGCAACCGCCAGTTCTACGTCCGTGGCAGCTTCTCCGAGGCCGTCCAGCTTCTTCCTGCCGACCTCGGCATCCAGATCCATCGCTCGCATTGGGTCCGCGTCGATCATATCCGCCGATTGGTCAGGTATCGCTCGAAGCTCTTCGTCGAACTGCCCTGCGGCGCAAAGCTTCCCGTCGCACGGGCAAAGGTGACCGAGCTCAGGCGGATCCTGACCGACGCCCCCTAAGCCCGTCACACAAAGCCGGGGTCCGGCACATCGGTCACACCGCTACCCATGGGCGGCACATCGCCAACCGCAGCACACGGTCCACGCCCGCCTGCATCAGCGCGCTGCGTCCGTGCCATCCAGCCCGATGTTCACAAAGACCGGTGCAGCCAGCCGCGCCTCTTGTGCGCTCAGCGTCCGCCGCGCACTGGGGCCGTACATGGCAAAGTTGCTGTCTTCGATGCCGGGAAAAAGATCGATGATCTCCTGCCGCGCCGCTTGCTCCAAAGCCGACCATCCAAGATGCCCGGGGTGATAGCTTTCGGTCGGGCACCCTTCCGAAAAGACGATCTCATGCACATCGAACATCATGTGATAATAGGTCACCATCCCGCCGGTCTTGCGACGCACCGTGCTGTCATTCACCAAAAGCTTCGCAGCGACCAGCACTTCCGGCGAACCGAACAGAAGATCGGCTTCCCACCCCGACAGAAAGACCCGGTGTTGCGGGCTAAGCCTCAGTTCCCGTTTGTTGCCGATGGCATGTGGCGCAAACACGACCGGAGCAAGCCGTTCGGTCGCCATAACGGTGGTCGATCCGATCCAGCGGATCGGTTGGTATCCGTGGTCCATCGTCAAGACGAGGTCGCCGACCGTCAAGGTCTCGATCCGCCGCTCGCCCGCGTTGGTGGCGATCCGTGTGCCTTTCGCAAAACAGACGACATTGGTGTTCTCGGCCGACAGCAGTTTGCCCGACACCGCAGTGCCGCCCGACTGCAACCTCAACCCGCCAGCGCCCTGCAAAACGCCGTCATCCGCCTGATCCGCCCGCATCCATCCCAGCGGGTTCGCATAGGACGTGGTCGGGTGCGCCGCGTTCCAATCGCGCAGCGCCGCATCATTGTAAAAACCACCGAGGTCGACGAAATCATTGTCGTTTGTCGCGGCACCGGGCGTACCCTGAATGCCGCTTGCAGCGTCGAAGTCAGCGATAAGATCGGCCGATCCGCCGTCGATGACGAACCTGTCCGCCCCGGCACCGCCCGTCAGCGTGTCAGACCCCGCGCCGCCCGACAGCGTGTCGGCCCCGTCGCCGCCGGTCAGGCTGTCAT
>JBBAUB010000026.1:0-8927 GCA_040398445.1 Gemmobacter sp.
AGCGTAGCGGAAAACTCCAGCCTCAAACGGTCCAGTTTGCAGGGATCAGATCAGTGGTAACTCCCGCGGGTTGGGCAGGGGTGGTTGTGGCGGGTCTTGTCGATGTGGTCCTACGCGTAACCCCGTTGGCTTGGCAGGGCGCTGAGCTATGGGCGGCAACGGGGCGGTTGGTGCAGCGGCTGTGCTTTGGCGCTGTGCTGGCTTGGCGCGGGTTTTCACCGCCGGACCCCCGGCCTATGGACCCATCGGCCACGCAGGAGGCTTGCCGGACGGCACGGGCGCTGCGGTGGCGGCACTTTGGTGGGGCCAAGGCGGGACGGTTTGCGGGGGTGCGGGGGTTGGCAACCCCCGCTGCGGCGGTAGGGCATGTGCTGTCGCACTGTCTTTCCTGCCCGCGCTTTGCTATGGCTGCGCCATGAGCGGCAACAGGCGCGGCAGGGGCCGCCAAAGCGGGATGGGGCGAGCGTGATACTGCGCAACCGCGGCTTTCTGAATACGCTGTCGGGGCGGTTCTTGCTGCTGACGATGGCCTTTGTCATGCTGGCCGAGGTGTTGATCTTCGTGCCGTCGATCGCGCGGTTCCGGGCCGATTACCTGCTCTTGCGGCTGGAGAAGGCGCAGATTGCCTCGCTTGCCCTGCTCGCGGCGGACGATGCGACGGTGAGCGCCGATCTGGAAAAGGAACTGCTCAAGAACGCCGAGGTGTTCAACGTGGTTCTGCGGCGCGACGAGGTGCGGCAACTGGCGCTGTCGTCGCCCATTCCGCAACCGATCAGCGAGACCTTCGATCTGCGGCAGGCGGGGCCGTGGGAGTTGATCCGCGACGCGACGGGGGTGCTGACCGATCCCGAGAACCGCGTGATCCGCGTGATCGGCAATCCGGTGCAGGATGCGGGGCTGTTGATCGAGATCACCATGGAGACCGGCCCCCTGCGCCACGCGATGGTGGAATACGGGCTGCGGATCCTGTTCCTGTCGGCGCTGATTTCGGCGGTGACGGCGTTCTTGCTGTTCCTTGCCGTGCAGCGCTTGCTGGTGGCACCGATCCGGCGGGTGGTGCGGCACATGACGGCCTATGCCGAAGCGCCCGAGGATGCGCGGCGTGTGATCGCGCCTTCGGCGGGGGTGGTGGAATTGCGGGTGGCCGAAGAAGCGCTGGCGTCGATGCAGACGCAACTGACGGGGGCGCTGCGGCAAAAGGAGCGGTTGGCGCAACTGGGCGGGGCGGTGGCCAAGATCAGCCACGATCTGCGCAACATCCTGACCACGGCGCAACTGTTCGCCGACCGGCTGGAGGCGAGCGCCGATCCGGCGGTGGCGCGGGCGGCGCCCAAGCTGGTGGGGTCGATCTCGCGTGCGGTGTCGTTGTGCGAATCGACGCTGGCCTTTGGCAAGGCCGAGGAGCCGCCGCCGCAGTTGAAGCGGCTGCCCCTGCGGGTGCTGGCCGACGAGGTGCTGGAGGGCGAGGGGTTGACGGGCGAGCGGGCGGTGGAGGGCGCGTTGGTCACGGCGGTGGTCGATGTGCCGGCGGGGCTGGTGATCCGCGCCGATGGCGAGCAGCTTTACCGCGTGCTGTCGAATCTGGTGCGCAATGCGCGGCAGGCGATCGAGGCGACCGGCCAGCCCGGCACCATCGAAATCGCGGGGGGCGAGGACGAGGCCGACTGGTGGATCAGCGTCGGCGATACGGGGCCGGGTCTGCCGCCCAAGGCGCGCGAGCACCTGTTTTCGGCCTTTCAGGGCGGGGCACGCAAGGGCGGGACGGGGCTGGGGCTGGCCATCGCCTATGAGTTGGTGCGCGGCCATGGCGGGAGGCTCGATCTGGCGCGAAGCGATTCCGAGGGCACGGAATTCGTGCTGCGCCTGCCCAAACGCGTGTTGAACGGAGAAGGTGACGAAGCGTGATTTTACCGCTTGCAACCCCCGCCACGGGCGGCTAAACGCTGCCCCACGATGGACCCGTAGCTCAGCTGGATAGAGCATCAGACTACGAATCTGAGGGTCGGGCGTTCGAATCGCTCCGGGTCCACCATTTCCTTCGAAGAACGATCGCGGCCAAGGGCGTGGTGGTAAAGCCGCTGCGCCGAGGCTTATCGCAGCAGTGCCGCTTGGTTTGACCAATGGGGCATCGAGAACACGATGATCCCGGCCGTGAATTTCTTCGATTCCCTTTTGACGAAGGATACGGCGGACGAGACGGCCATTGTGGCCGCGGTATTGTCTGGTGGCGATCTGTTCACCGTGTCGCCTGCGCCGGACGAGGCGAATGGCCTTGGCGGCAACGATACGATGTATGGCTTTGGCGCGTCCGATACGCTGGCTGGCGGGACCGGAGACGACCTGTTTTTCGGTGGGGCGGACTATGACGCGCTGAACGGGGATTTCGGCAAGGACACGATCTATGGCGGAAGCGGGGGTAATTATCTTCAGGGTGATCTGGAGACCAACCTGCCGGGTCACGCCGATCTGCTGTTCGGTGATGCGGGGAATGACCTTTTGACCGGCGGGCGCGGCAATGACACGCTGTCGGGCGGCAGGGGGCGATTACGCCATTGCCGGGTTTCGTGGTGCAGGTCCATGCGGTCGAGGATGCGCGTTTTACGCTGAACGCGGGCGAGACGCTGGCGTTGGTGGGCGGGTCTGGCTGTGGTAAATCAGGGCGCAGGTTTGCGGATGTGCCGGGCTTCAATCCGATCAAATCGGGGTGGCCAAGGGCCATTTCGTGTTGCAGGACCAAAGGGAGGATACCGTGCCTATCAAGAACCGTCTGTCGGAAATGCAGGCCGAGATTACCGCCTGGCGGCGTGATCTGCATGAAAACCCCGAGCTGATGTATGACGTGCATCGCACCGCGGCGACCGTGGCCGAGCGGTTGCGCGCGTTCGGCTGCGACGAGGTGGTGACGGGCATCGGGCGGACGGGCGTGGTGGGGGTGATCAAGGGCAAAAGCGACAGTCGCGGGCATGTGGTGGGCCTGCGCGCCGATATGGACGCGCTGCCGATCTTTGAAGCGACGGGGTTGCCCTATGCCAGCAAGGTGCCGGGGAAAATGCATGCCTGCGGGCATGACGGGCATACGGCGATGCTGCTGGGGGCGGCGAAATACCTGTGCGAGACGCGCAATTTCGACGGCAAGGTCGCGGTGATCTTTCAGCCCGCCGAGGAGGGCGGCGCGGGGGGCGAGGCGATGGTGAAGGACGGGTTGATACCCCGCTTCGGCATCAAGGAAGTTTACGGCATGCACAACTCGCCCGGTCTGCCGGTCGGGCAGTTTTCGATCAAATCGGGGCCGTTCTATGCGGCGACCGACAATTTCACCGTGCATCTGACGGGCAAGGGGGGCCATGCCGCCTATCCGCACCGCACGGTGGATACGACCGTGATGGCCTGCCAGACGGTGATGGCGCTGCAAACCATCGTGTCGCGCAGTGCCAATCCGTTGGAAAGCATCGTGGTTTCGGTCACCTCGTTCAAGACGGAGTCGGATGCGTGGAACGTCATCCCCGAGCGGGTGGAGTTGCGCGGGACGGTGCGGACCTTTGACGCCGGTATCAGGAAGATGGCGCAAGAGCGGTTCAAGGCGCTGGTGAACGGCACGGTTGCGGGGTTTGGCGGGTCGGTGGTGATCGACTGGCGGGCGGGGTATCCGGCGATGGTGAACGCGGAACGCGAGACGGCGATTGCCGCCGAGGTTGCGACCAAGATCGGCGGGGCGGGGGCTGTGGACACCAATTGCCCCGCGATCATGGGAGGCGAGGATTTCGCCTATATGCTGGAGGTGTGCCCCGGCGCCTATATTCAGGTGGGCAACGGGGATACGGCGGAAGTGCATCACCCCGAATACGATTTCAACGACGAGGCCATTCCCTTTGGCGCGTCCTATTGGGCGGAACTGGTCGAAACGCGGATGCCTGCGGTATGAGCATGAACTGGCAGGAATATCTTGACGCGCATCAGGCGCGGTTCGTGGACGAGTTGGTTGATTTCGTGCGTATCCCTTCGGTATCGGCCGCGCCGGCGCATCGGGCGGATGTGGTGACTGCGGGCAACTGGGTGGTTGACCGGTTGGTCGCGGCGGGGCTGGAGAATGTGCGGATGCTGCCGACCGGGGGGCATCCGGTGGTGTATGGCGACTGGCTGCATGCGGGGGCGGGCAAGCCTACGGTGCTGATCTATGGCCATTTCGACGTGCAGCCTGCCGAGCCGTTCGACCTGTGGGACAGCCCGCCGTTCGAGGCTGTGGTGAAGGACGGCAAGGTCTGGGGGCGCGGGGCTTCGGATGACAAGGGGGGGATGCTTATCCCGATCCTGTCGGTCGAGGCGATGCTGAAGACGGCGGGGCGCTTGCCGGTGAACGTGAAGCTGTTCTTCGAGGGGCAAGAAGAGATCGGATCGCCGCATCTGCCGGAATTCATCAGGGCCAACGGGGCGCTGTTGAAGGCGGACATGATCTTTTCCGCCGATGGCAGCCAGTGGGGCGAGGATCAGCCGAACCTGATTACGGGGTTGAAGGGGCTGGTGGCGGCCGAGATCACCGTGAGCGGGGCCAAGGGCGACCAACATTCGGGCCAGCAGGGCGGGGGGATTGCGAACCCGATTCAAGGGTTGGCGCAGATCATCGCGTCGATGAAGGGGGCGGACGGGCGGATTTCGGTCGCGGGGTTCTATGACGACGTGATCGACCTGACGGTCGAGGACCGCGCGGCCTTTGCCCGCGTGCCGTTCGACGAGGCCGCGTATATTGCCGATCTGGGCGTGCCGGATGTGTTTGGCGAAGAGGGCTATACCACGCGGGAACGGCTTTGGGGGCGACCCACGTTCGAGTTGAACGGGATATGGGGCGGTTGGCAGGGGGCGGGGATCAAGACGGTGCTGCCTGCACAGGCGCATGCCAAGATCACCTGCCGCTTGGTGGCGAACCAGAAGCCGGATGCGATTTTCGATCTTTTGCGGGCGCATATCGAGGCGCATTGCCCCAAGGGGTTGCGCGTGTCGGTCGAGCGGCTGGCGGGGAGTGCGGACCCGTTCCTTGTGCCGGCAGGGCATAATTCCAGCACGGCGGCGGCGGAAGTGCTGGCCGAGGTTTACGGCAAGGCGCCATACGTCACGCGGACGGGCGGGTCTATTCCGGTGATGACGATGCTTTTGAACGAGTTTGGGGTGCATGCCGCGGTCTTTGCCTTTGGCATGAACGACGAGAACCAGCACGCGCCCAACGAGTTTTTCCGGCTGTCGAATTTCAGGACCGGACAGACCGCCTATTGCAAGCTGTTGGAGCGGTTGGGGTAGGGGCGCGGGGGGTGACTGTGCGCCGTTACTGGTAGCGCAGCGCGTCGATCGGGTCGAGGCGGGCGGCGCGGCGGGCGGGGAAGAAGCCGAACACCACCCCGATGAGCGCCGAAAAGCAGAAGGCCAGCGCCACGACCGAGGGTTGCGGTGCAAACGGGATCGCCATGAATTGCGAGCCTGCAAAGGCCAGTGCAAGGCCAAGCCCGATGCCGATGACACCGCCGAGGACGGAAAGCACCACGGCTTCGACAAGGAATTGCGTCAAGACCTGCGCCGAGGTGGCACCCACCGCAAGGCGGATGCCGATTTCGCGGGTGCGTTCGGTGACCGACACCAGCATGATGTTCATGATGCCGATGCCGCCCACCAGCAGCGACACGGCGGCCACGGATGACAACAGCCCCGTCAGCACCGCGTTGATCGAGGTGAGCATCGAGGCGATTTCGGCCATGTCGGTGACGCTGAAATTGTCGTCGCGTCCGATGGCGATGCGGCGGCGGTCGCGCATCAGGTTCTGGATGTCGCGGATGCCGCGGTCCGAGGCGACCGATTTGCGCAAGGCAACCGTGATGCGTTCCACCCCGTCGCGGCCTTCGATCCGCTTTTGCACGGTGCGGATGGGCATGAGGACGATATCATCCTGATCCTGCCCGAACGAACCCGCGCCCTTGGTTGCCAGAAGGCCGATCACGGTGCAGGCGACGGATTTGACGCGCAGGGTCTGGCCCACGGGGTCGGTCGCGCCGAACAGCGATTTGCGGACGGATTCGCCGATGATGCAGACGGGGGAACCGGCGCGCTCTTCGCCTTCGGTAAAGCTGCGGCCAAGGGCAAGCGGCCAGTTCGCCGCCGTCAGGTAATCGGCGGTCGAGCCTGTCACCTGGGTAGAGCGGTTGGCGCTGCCCGACACCACGGTGACGGTGGTGCTGGTCGTGGGCGCGACGGCGGCGGCGATGGGCAGGGCGGCGAGGGCTTCGGCATCTTTGAGGGTGAATTGCGGGGCGCTTTCGCGCGGGGCGGGGCCCATGGTCTGACGGCCCGGACGCAGGACGAGGACGTTGGTGCCAAGGCTGGCGACATTGGCCGAAACCTGCGCCGACGAGCCTTGGCCCACCGTCACCATGGCGATGACGGCGGCGACGCCGATCACCACGCCAAGCACCGTCAGGAACGAGCGCAGTTTGTTGCGCACGATGGCGCGGGCGGCGAGGCGGACGGTTTCCCACAGCATCAGGCGGCCTTTCCGAGGGCTTCGTCACGGGTGATGCGCCCGTCGGTAAAGACGATCAGGCGGCGGGCATAGGCGGCGATGTCTTCTTCGTGGGTGACCATGACGATGGTGATGCCATCAACGCGGTTCAGGGTTTGCAGAAGCTGCATGATCTCGTGGCTGCGGTGACTGTCGAGGTTGCCGGTGGGTTCATCCGCAAGGATGACCGATGGATTGCCGGCAAGCGCACGGGCGATGGCGACGCGTTGTTGCTGGCCGCCCGAAAGCTGCGACGGGTCGTGATGGTCGCGGCCCGACAGGCCCACTTTGGCGAGTGCTGCGCGGGCGAGCGGCAGGCGGTCGGCGGGGGAAAGGCCCTTGTAGATGAGCGGGAGTTCGACGTTTTCCAGTGCCGTGGTGCGGGGCAGAAGGTTGAAGCCCTGAAACACGAAGCCAAGGTAATTGCGCCGGATCAGGGCGCGCTGGTCGTTGTTCAGGCCTTGCAGTTCGGTGCCCTTGAAGCGGAAGCTGCCGCTGGTGGGGCGGTCGAGACAGCCGATGATGTTCATGGCGGTGGATTTGCCCGAGCCGGACGGGCCCATGATCGCGACGAATTCGCCCGATGCGATGGAAAGGTTCACGCCGTCGAGGGCGCGCACCTCGGCCTCGCCCTTGCCATAGCTGCGGGTGACGGCGGCAAGTTCGATCAGCGGGGTCATGGGGCGTTGCTTTGGTCGGTGATGACGGCGTCGCCCGACGCCAAGCCCGCGCCCGTGACGGCGGTGCGGCGGCCGTCGCTTTCGCCCACGGTGACGGGGATGGCGACGGGGGCACCGCCGCGCAAGACCCAGACGGTTTTGCCATCGGCGGTGACGGAAGGGCCAGAGGGGCCGCGGCGGGGCAGGATCAGGCCTAGAAGGCCGCTGCCGCCACGGCTTTCGGATTCGGCCTGCGGCGGGGCATAGCGCAGCGCGGCGTTGGGGACGATCAGCGCATCGGTGACCGAGGCCACGGTGATGGTTGCGGTGGCGGTCATGCCGGGGCGGAGCAGGCCTTGGGGGTTTTCGACCGTCAGGACGGCTTTGTAGGTGACGACGTTGTCGGTGGTTTCCGGCGCGTAGCGCACTTGGGCGATGCGGGCGGGAAAGCTGCGGCCGGGGAAGGCGTCGACGGTGAAGGTCGCGTCATTGCCCGAGGCGATGCGGCCGATGTCGGCTTCGTCTATATCGACCTGAAGGTCCATTTTCGACAGGTCGCCCGCGAGGGTGAACAGGACGGGCGCGTTGAGCGACGAGGCGACGATCTGGCCCACCTCGGCGGTGCGTGACAGCACGATGCCGTCGATGGGGGCGCGGATGACCGAGTTTTCAAGATCGGCCTTGGCCAGTTCGAGGTTGGCTTCCGCCACGGTCAGGTCGGCGCGGGCGATGTCGACGGCGGCTTGGCTGCGCTGGTATTCGGCATCGGTCGAGATGAAATCGCGCCGCGCGGTGATGCCGCGCTGTTCGAGTTGCTGTTGCAGCTTGAACGCTTCGGCGGTTTCGGCGGCGGTGGCTTGGGCTTGTGTCACGCGGGCGCGGGCGGCGGTGACGGTGGCTGTGGCATTGGCGACCTGCGCGCGGGTCTTGGTGTCGTCAAGGCGGGCGAGCGTCTGGCCGGTGGTGACGCGGTCGTTGAAATCGGCGGCAACCTCGACCAGCGTGCCGGAAAGTTCTGACGAGAGGTCGACCTTGGTGGTGGGCTGCACGGTGCCGGTGGCGGTGACGGTAACGGTCAGCGCGCCCTGTTCGACGGCGGCGGTGTCGTAGCGGGTGACGGGGGCAGCGCCTTGGGCCGACAGCCACCATCCGCCAAGGGCGAGGGCGGCAAGAAGCAGGACGGCGGCCAGCGCAAACCCGGGGCGGCGACGGCGGGCCGACGCGGCAAGCAGGCGGGAAAGGTCGGTCGTGTCGTCGGTCATGCGGGCTCCGTCAGGTGGGGTGGGGGGCTTCGGGGTTATACGCGCCGATCCATAGCATTCCGTCGGCAGATGGGGTGTTTTTTCGCTGCGGCAAAGAAACCGGCCGGAATAGGGACGCGTCTCGCGCGGTTGTGACAGGGGCGCTGCGCGGGGAGCCGAATCGCGGCGGCGGGGCGTGGCGTTACAAAGGCGGGCTTTGCAGCGTGGCGGGCCGGTGCGGCGGGGGTGCGATGCGGCGGTGTAGGGGATTTTTTAGTTTGAAAAACAGCGGCTTGGGTTGAAAGTGTGCTGTGTGACGGCTGTGAAACAAAACCGTCACAAACCTATTACATTGCTGTCATAGACCGCGCCTAGACAGGGCGTCAGGCGCAGGGGCTTGCGCGGGTCTTACAAGGAGTGATCCATGACCATGATGAAATTCACCGTATCGGCGCTGGCCGTTCTGGCTGCGGCGGGTGCTGCCGAGGC
>JBBAUB010000027.1:0-8392 GCA_040398445.1 Gemmobacter sp.
CAAATCCGCACCCAAGACAAACCCACCCCTTTACACTTCCGCGCCCCCCTCCCCCCTTTCTCCTCGTCAAAAATATCCTCCGGGGGTGCGGGGGTGGAAAACCCCCGCTGCAATGACAAAAGCCCGCCAAACCCCAAAAAACGCAGACTTTCCAACGAACTAGCTACCCCCTCGCCCGCCCGCCCCCCCCCCGCGCCCAAACGCGCCCGCCCGAAAGCAGGCGATCCCCGCCCACCAACACCCGATGGGCATCACGGTCGGCTCTCCGCAGTTCCCGCTGCAGCCCGCTCGGGGCGACGAAAGCTTGCGCTTGCGCGATCGGTCGACGGTTGCAACGCTTTCCCGCCATAGCGCACCGCCGACCGGTTGGCGGTGCCAGTCACGGTGCCAATGGTTTTCTCGGCGCTCTGTCGCGGCCCGACCTTGGCAAAGCCGACCTCCGGCAAGGGTCAGCAGACCCGGCGCATCAGCTATCACGCGGCGCAAACGACCACCTCGCACAACGACCCGAAACGTCCGCGCCCGCCCACGCCCCAAGCCCGTGCCAATGCCCGTGCCAATGCCGGTGCCGACCAAGCATCCATGCCGGTGCTATCCAGAGACGCGCCCGACGAAGCCTTCCCAGCCCACAAAGCACAAGGAGGCATCAACTCCCCCGCGCGCGCCCGAACCGCCGCAACCGCAGCGCTTCACCTTTGCGAAAATACTCCGCAGGGGGTGCGGGGGACGCGAAGTCCCCTGCTCCGCCGCCATAGCCCGCGCGACGACCCAAAGAAAAAGGGCGGCAGGTTTCCCCGCCGCCCCTTGCTCTTGCGAAAGAAATCCTCAGCGGCCCAGCGACCACCAGCCCTTTTTGCGCGGCTTGTTCGGGTCTTCCGGCTCGGTGCGGGCCTGATCGGCCGCTTCTGCCGGATCGGGTTGCAATCCTGCCGCCACGGCCCCGGTCGCCACCGGATCGGCGGGTAGCGACGCAGGCACCGGAACGGCGACCGCCGCTTCCACCACGGGTGCTTGCACGACAGGCTCGGCCACCGCTTCGATGGCAGCCACGGCCTCGGCCTCTTTCGGCTTGCTGCGCGACCGGCTCGACGGCTTCTTCACCGGCGCGTCTTCCGCGCCCGTGGCCACGCTTTCGGCCTTGACCGATTTCGACCGGCTCGACGGTTTCTTGGCGGGCTTCGCACCCTCCGCGCCCCCGTCTGCCGCGTCACCGTCTGCCGCGCTGCCGTCTGCCGCGTCGCCCTTGGCGGATTTGGCCGCGGCCGGTTTGGCCGCATCGGGCTTGGACGCCTTCGACCCGCCGCGCGTCCGCGTCAGCTTCTTGGGCGCTTCGGCAACCGCAGCCGCCGCCGCCACGTCGTCAGCGGCGACCGCCGCCTCGGACGACACGGCTCCGACATCACCCGCATCCGCTTCGGCCTCGTCATCGCCGTCGTCGCCGTCATCCTCGCCGTCGTCGTCACCCTCGGCCCCGTCGTCCGAACCGTCCTCGGCCCCCAGCGCATCGCTGCCGGTCCCGTTGCCCGGACCTTTCCTGCGACGCCGACGCCGGCGCTTCTTCTTGCCCGTGCCCGATCCCGTGGTGCCGCCCTCGGACGCGGCCTTGGCCTCGCCCTTGGCTTCGGTTTCCTCGACCTCGGCGTCTTCGACCTCGTCCAACTCGTCCAGCGGCAGGTCTTCGTCCTCGTCCTCGTCGACGGCAGCGCCCATCAGGCCCGCGTGGCCCGAAATCACGCTCGACGGCTCGGGCACCACCCGCAACGCGGTCTTGAACTTCTCGATCACGTAATCGGGGCTGACCAGCGCCGGATCACATTCGATCCGCACGCTCATGCCATAGCGCGCCTCGATCAATGCCACATGCTCGCGCTTCTGGTTGATCAGGAAGTTGACGATGCCCGTCGGCGCCTTCAGCAGCACTTCCTTGGACCGCTTGCGCGTGCCCTCTTCTTCCAGCGCCCGCAGCACCTGCAGACCAAGGCTGTCGTCCGACCGGATCAACCCCGTCCCGTGGCAATGGCTGCACGGCTGAGTCGTCGATTCCAGCATCCCCGGACGCAGCCGCTGGCGGCTCATCTCCATCAGGCCAAAGCCGCTGATGCGCCCGACCTGAATCCGCGCGCGGTCCGTCTTCAGCTTGTCCTTCAGCTTCTTCTCGACAGCGGCATTGTTGCGCCGCTCTTCCATGTCGATGAAGTCGATGACGATCAGACCGGCAAGGTCGCGCAGACGCAGCTGCCGTGCCACTTCCTCGGCGGCTTCAAGGTTGGTCTTGAGGGCGGTATCCTCGATGGATCCCTCCTTCGTCGCCCGCCCCGAGTTTACGTCGATGGCAACCAGCGCCTCGGTGATCCCGATGACGATGTAACCGCCCGATTTCAGCTGCACGACAGGGTTGAACATGCCCGCCAGATAGCTTTCGACCTGAAAGCGCGCGAACAAAGGCATCGCCTCGTCATAGCGCTTCACCAGCCGCGCATGGCTCGGCATGATCATCCGCATGAAATCCTTGGCGGTGCGGTATCCCGCTTCGCCCTCGACCAGAATTTCGTCGATCTCGCGGCTGTAAAGATCGCGGATCGAGCGTTTGATCAGGTTGCCTTCCTCGTAGATGGCGGCAGGCGCGATCGACTTCAACGTCAACTCGCGGATCTGCTCCCACAGGCGCATCAGGTATTCGTAATCGCGCTTGATCTCGGCCTTGGTGCGCTTGGCCCCCGCCGTGCGGATGATCAGACCGGCGCCTTCGGGCACCTCGATCTCCTGCGCGATCTCTTTCAGCTTCTTGCGGTCGGTCGCTTGGGTGATCTTGCGCGAAATCCCGCCGCCCCGCGCCGTGTTCGGCATCAGCACGCAATAGCGGCCCGCAAGGCTCAGATAGGTGGTCAGCGCCGCACCCTTGTTGCCGCGCTCTTCCTTGACCACCTGCACCAGCATGATCTGGCGAACCTTGACCACTTCCTGAATCTTGTAGCGCCGCGCACGGGGCTTGCGCGGGGCGCTGATCTCCTCGGCAACATCTTCCTCGGCGATCGACTCGATCTCGTCATCGGTGTCGCTGGCATGGTCCATGGCGCGGTAAGGCGCAGGCGTGGTCTCGCCATTGCCGTGCTCGTCGCCGCCATGCGCGTGGTCATGGTCGTGCCCATGCGCATGTTCGTGGCCATGCTCGGGGCCGTCGTGATGGTCATGCGCCGCAGCCGTATCGGACCCGTCCGCCGTCACCAGCGCATCGGCCCCGGTCTCGTCGCCCAGATCGACGACATCCATCCCGCCGATCTCCGCGGTCCTCACCGCATCGCGGCGCTGCCCTCCCTCGGAACGCCCCTCGGGGCGCGGGCGCGCATTGCCGTTGCCGCTGCTGCGCGACCGGCTGCGACGGTTGTCTTCTTCATCCTCGGCGCGGTTCAGCGCGCGCTCCTCGTCCAGCAGCGCTTTGCGGTCCGCGACCGGAATCTGGTAATAATCCGGATGGATCTCGGCAAAGGCCAGAAAACCGTGCCGGTTGCCGCCATATTCGACAAAGGCCGCCTGCAACGACGGCTCGACGCGCGTGACCTTGGCGAGATAGATGTTTCCGGCGAGTTGCCGCTTGTTTACCGTTTCAAAGTCGAATTCTTCGACCTTGTTTCCGTCCACCACCACAACGCGGGTTTCTTCCGCATGGGTGGCATCGATCAGCATTTTCTTGGCCATGGTGTTCCAATGCACCCCGCACCGGCAGGCGCGGCCCCGTCAGGGGTCCATCGTCGGCAGGGAAAGGGCGGCTTGTTCGGGCGAGGCGGCGCGGGGCGGATGGAAGGGTCCTGCCCTGTGGGCAGCCCTCTTCCCTCGCCATCGAAATCGCACGCGTCATCGCGGTTCTCTCTAGAACCCCTCACGGGGCTCTGCTGCTAAAAGCCCGCTTGCGTCAACGACTTGGACGGGCAAACTGACGACCTTTCGGCCGATCCGACTGTCCCTTCGCGGCGCGACACGCGCGACCTGCAACGGCACAGAGAATTCTACTGCGGGGTGTAGGCCCGCCTCATTCGACCCTAGCGGGAAAGCGGCGGCAAACACAATGGGAGATTTAACCTCTGTGTCGCCCGTCCGCCCCCTCAGGCGTTTTCTGACGCAGAAAACGCGACGGAATTTGACGCAAATTCCGCTGGCCACCGACCCGAAACCGCCCACCGGTTTTTGCGTCAAAAATCGCTGCGAAATCTGCGTCAGATTTCGCCCTGCCCTCAGACGTAATCCCCGCGGCTTAAGCCATATTTCGCCATCTTCTCGTTCAGCGTCCGGCGCGGCAGGCACAACTCGTCCATCACCGCCACGATAGACCCCTTGTGCCGCCGCATCGTGTTGTCGATCAGCATCCGCTCGAACGCTTCCACATATTCCTTCAACGGCTTGCCTTCCGTCGTCATCGCAGGCCCCGACGCCTCGTTGTCGGCCATCAGCAAGGACGCGATCGATCCCGACCCGCGCCGGTTCTGCAACACCGCCCGCTCCGCGATATTGACCAACTGGCGCACATTCCCCGGCCACGGCGCCTGCAACAGCTGCGCGGCCTCTTGCGCCGTCACCTGCGGCGCGTCGCAGCCGTACTCTTCCGCGAATTGCTCCGACATCCGCGTGAACAGCGTCAGGATATCCTCGCCCCGCACCCGCAGCGGCGGACACAATATCGTCATCGCGCCCAGCCGGTAATACAGGTCCGACCGCAGCACATCCTCCAGCGTCTTGTCGGGCGCATGCTCGTTGCAGATGGCAATGATCCGCGTCTCGGGCGGCGTGCCCTGCTCGTTGATCAACGCAAGCAACCGCGCCTGCAACGGCTGGCTCATCGCCTCGATATCCTCCAGACACAGCGTGCCGCCCCGCGCCTCCTCGACCAGCGGAATCGTCCCCTCCTCCGAAGGTCCGAACAGCTTGGCCACCAACTGGTCCTCGCTCCACGCCGCGCAAGAGATCGTCACGAACTTGCGCCCCGCCCGCGGCCCCACGGCGTGCAGCGCATGGGCCACCAGCGTCTTGCCCGTCCCCGTCTCGCCGTCGATCAGCACATGGCTGTCGGCCTGACCCAGATCGAGGATATCCTCGCGCAGCCGCTCCATCGCGGGCGACCCGCCGATCAGCTTCTTCATCAGGACCGACCCGTCCGACAGCTCCTTACGCAGCGCGCGGTTGTCCAGCGTCAGCCGCCGCGTTTGCGTCGCCTTCTTGGCAAGCTCGGTCATCCGGTCCGGATTGAACGGCTTTTCGAGAAAGTCGAACGCCCCGACGCGCATCGCCTCGACTGCCATCGGCACATCGCCGTGGCCGGTAATCAGAATCACCGGCAACCCCGAATCCATGCTCATCAGGCGCTTCAGAAACGCCATCCCGTCCATTCCCGGCATCTTGATGTCGCTGACCACGACACCCGGAAACTCCGGCCCGATCCCCTTCAGCGCATCCTCGGCGCTGGCATAGGTTTCGGTGTCAAAGCCCGACAGGGCCAACCACTGGCTGATCGACTGGCGCATGTCGGCCTCGTCGTCCACAATCGCAACCTTCATCGCACGGGCCATTTCAGCTCCTTTTTCTTTTCATTCCGCTGCCTCGATCTCCTTGCCGATCAAGGGCAACTGCATCTCGAACACAGCCCCCCCCTTCTCGGCATTGCGTGCCGTCAACCGGCCGCCAAGGTCGGTGACGATCCCCGAGCTGATGGCAAGGCCCAGCCCCACCCCCTCGCCCGGTTTCTTGGTGGTGTAGAAAGGCTCGAACAGGTTATCGAGATCGGCAATCCCGTGCCCGTTGTCGCGCACCGCCAGCATCGCCACCTCGCCCGACGACAGCAAAAGGTCGATCTGCGGATCGGCACTCTCGCGCGTCGCATCCAGCGCATTCCGCAGCAGGTTGATGATCACCTGCTCCAGCCGGATACGGTCGGCCATCACCATCACGGGCTGGCGCGGCAGGGTCCGCGTGATCTTGACCACCCGCAACTTCAACTGCGGCTCCATCATCGACAGCGCGCTCGACAAGGCCTGGCGCAAATCGACCGGCTCGAAGGCCTCGCCCCCCTTGCGGGCATAGCTCTTGAGCTGCCGCGTGATCGCGCCCATCCGCTCGATCAGATCGTCGATCCGCTGGAAACTCGATAGCGCCTCCTCGGGCCGCTTTCGCTGCAACAACAGCCGCGCGCCGGCCAGATAGGTCTTCATCGCAGCCAAGGGCTGGTTCAACTCGTGGCTCACCGCCGCCGACATCTCGCCCAGCGCGGCCAGCTTCGACGATTGCGCCAGCGTCAACTCGGCCACTTCCAGATCCTTCTGCACCTTCTCGCGTTCCGCGATTTCCCGCTGCAAGCGCGCATTCAGCAGGCGAAGTTCCGCAGATTCGCGCTGGAAACTGATGCTTTGTGACCACGCCTTGCGCGAAAGCGCATAAAAGGCCGCCGCCATCAGGATGGCAAAGCCCATGATCTCCAGCGCAAGGATGCCGTTCACCCGCTCGCGCACCGAATCGTAGGCGGTAAAGGTCATCATCCGCCAGCCACGGAACGGCACCCGCGCTTCGGTCTTCATCACGGCCTCGCCGCGCACATAGGCGTCGGGCGGGTTCTGCGCCCAGTCCGCCGTCGCCTGCAAGGCCCGCCCCAGCGCCGTGCCCGCATCCTTGGCCGCCAGCGCCTCGGCCATCGGCAGCCCGCGCCAGCGCGGCTCGGTCGCCAAAATCACCGTCCCCTCGCTGTCGGTCACCAGCACCGCATCCTGCAACCCCGACCAGGCGCGTTCGTATTTCATCAGATCGACCGCAACGACAATCACCCCCGAAGGCTTGCCATCCACCAGCACCGACCGCGAATAGGTGAACTCGAACGCCCCGCCATCACGCTTTTGCGCGGTAAACACCGTGTCCATCGTGCGCTGCGCATCGATGAAATAGGCCGACCCGCGATGGTTCGTGCCCAACAGGTTGCGGTTCGTCGCCCCCACCGTCCGCCCGTCGGCATCCAGAAGCACGATCGACGCCACCCCGATCTCGGCCTGCACCCGTATCAGCTTTTGCGACGTGCCGGAAAAGTTGCCCCCCCGCAGCGCATCCGCCAGCGCCGGATCGCCCGACAAAAGCAAGGGCACAACGCTCGTGCGCTGCAACTCGGAGACCATATTTCCCGAATACAGCGCCAACCGCAGCTCGGCCCTGTTGCGCGTCGATTCGGTGAAGCGTTCCGACAGCCAGCGATTGGTGACAAGCACCACGCCCGAGGCCATCAGCACCAGCAGCACGACCGCCAGCTTGACGCGCCACGAAATGCTGCGCCCGCTGTCGGCTTCGTCATGGGTGTCGGTATCTTGCATGCCGCCTATCTAGGCCCAGCGCCCCGCCCGCTTCAAGCCGCGGCGGCGCTTCGCCTGTCAGGCAAGCGCCAACCCGCCCAGCAGCGACGCAAACAGCGCCGCCCCGTCCGTCCCGCCGTGCTGGCGGTCCACCACCCGCTCGGGGTGCGGCATCATCCCCAGAACGCGCCGGTTCTGCGACAGGATACCGGCAATATCGGCCATCGACCCGTTGGGGTTTTGCGCATAGCTGAACGCGATCCGGTCCTGATCGTGCAAGGCGCGCAGCCCCTCGGCATCGATGGTGAAATTCCCGTCGTGATGCGCCACCGGAACCTGTATCTCGGCCCCCTTGCCGTAACCGGCGGTAAAGGCGCTGTCGGCCGTCGCCACGCGCAGGGTCTGCATCTTGCAAATGAACTTCAGCCCCGCATTGCGCATCAAGGCACCGGGCAACAGCCCCATCTCGGTCAGCACCTGAAAGCCGTTGCACACCCCCAGCACATAGCCGCCGCGCGCCGCATGGGCCTTGACCGCCGCCCCGATGGGCGATTGCGCCGCAATGGCCCCGCAGCGCAGATAGTCGCCAAAGGAAAACCCGCCCGGCACGCCCACCACATCCACGCCCGCAGGCAGCCCGGTGTCCTTGTGCCAGACCCGCACCACCTCGAACCCCGCCCGCTCGAAGCCAAGCGCAAGATCACGGTCGCAATTGGACCCCGGAAAGGTGACGACGGCGGCTTTCATGGGCGCTCCTATCTGTGACCGGATGTTCCGCCCCTTACCGCAAATCGCCCCGCGCTTCCAGACCAGAAACCGGGGGGGGCCGCGCCTTGGCGCGGCGGGGGGGGGGGGGGGGGGGGCCCCCCCCCCCCCCCCCCCCCCCCCCCCCCCCCCCCCTCAAATCCCCCCCCCCCCCCCCCCCCGGTGGAAAAAGCCGTCCGTTGCCTCACCCTGTAAATTCAGTGCTATTTGGTGATTCCTTAATTACACTGTTTTGATCTATATCCTTCTGCTTTTGTATCTCCCCCCCCCCCCCCCCCCCCCCCCCCCCCCCCCCCCCCCCCCCCCCCCCC
>JBBAUB010000028.1:0-2646 GCA_040398445.1 Gemmobacter sp.
CGGCATCGACGGATTCGGCATCTCACGCGCCGCAGGCGGTTACCGCCGCGGCGACTGCGCACTCAGCGGCATCGACGGATTCGGGATCTCCCGCACCGCAGGCGGCTACCGCCGGCTCGCTCATCCTGGGATTCAACGGCGTTTCAGCGGCGGCACTAACCGATCCTGATTCTGCATTGTCAAACAGGAAGCGCAAGCGCCTCAGCCAAGCTGAGAAACTGCGCGGCGCTTGGTGTCACTCCTCCACTGCGTACTTCCAGACACCATCAACCGCCGCATACATCGGCCCCACCGATGCCAGTGGCGCAACGAGTTCTGATACCGACAGCGGAGAGAACCGCGCCGGTGTTGCCGATATCGCCGATAGTGGCGAGGAGGGAGACGGCGGACACAGCGGCGGCGGTAGACTCAACCGGAACAACAGCCGGCATGGCGCTGGCGCTGGCGCGAGCGCTGGCGCTGGCGCAAACAGTAGCAGTAACAGCAACAGTGGGCCCAGCCGCGGTAACAGCCGGCGCGTTCCCAGCGGCGGCAATAGGGCTGGCGGACGTGATGGTGATGGCGGAGGCGAAGGCGGAGGCGGTGGCGGTGGCGTGGCCTCGGACGCAAGTTTCGAGGCACGTGTGGCCGCCAATGACCTTCCTGACCGCATGCCCCGCACTTTGTGGATTTCTCGGGCACGCGACCGCCTCACGCGCTTAGAAGCAGCTCTGCGCTTGGTGAAGCCCCTTCGCGACCGAGACGAATCAACCTCCCCGTCGCAACGCAGTCATATCAATGAGGCGGCTACCTTCCTGCGCGACTTCCTGGAGCTATGCGAGTATGAGCCGTCCTTCTCGCGGCGCGGCCAGCTTCGGCGACGTATCCCACCAGGGCAACGCCGCGATAGCGCGGCCAACGAAAACGGCGAGCCGGAGGAGGCGTCCGAGCCCCCTCGCGTTCTCACAGAGGATGACCGGGAACACCGGGCGATGTGCCGCGGGGTCCGTTTGGCTGGCGCTGGTAAAGCGTCGAAGGCGATGCAAGCACTTGCGAACACCAGGGTCCTGGATCTGACCGCTGGCGTCGTGGATGACCTGCAGACCAAGTACCCACCGGCGGGGCTGCCTCTTCCCCCGCTCCTCCCTCTACCGCCGCCGCTACCGCCGCCTAGAGACGACGACGAACGTAAGCAACGACAGGAAGCGGAGGCAGAGGAGAAGAAAGCGATAGGTGACGTGGCCTGGGAGTACATCCGCGACAAGTTTGCGGCCGGTTCTGGGCCTGGGCGCTCTGGCTCTTCGTTTACCCACTTCAAAGCGATCTTTGACTGCACGGGGGATGGTACCCGCGCCAACATCAGTTTGCTTGCCGGTCTCTTATACGAGTTGCTGAGCGGGAAGGGCGCACACGAGTCGATCCGAGTCCTGCTGACCACCCAGCGGGGCATCGCGTTAGACAAAGGCGGCGGCAAGCCGCGCCCAATCGGCATCATGGAGACGCTCCTCCGTCTGGCCTCAGGCGTGCTAGTGAGGCGGCACCGTCCCGCCCTCCTAGGCAGCCTGCACAAGCATGATTTCGGCTGCCTGCCGAACGGCTGCGAAGCGGCGGGCCACATCTTCAGCCTCGTTTTACGCGCGCACCCTGACTGGACCATCATGAAGAAGGACGTCAAGAATGCTTTTGGCTCGATGGAGAGGGCCAAGATGTTTGAGTCGTTCCGCAAGCGCCCACAGCTGGCGCCTCTTTTCGGGATGCTCAACACCTGCTACGGTTTCCCGAGCGTCGTCATCTATGAAGATGTCGGGGGCCACCGTGCCGAGATCACGATGAACCGTGGCTCCGTGCAGGGGGAGCCCGCCGCGCCGTTCACCTTCGACATCCCATACAGTGACGCACTTGAGGTGTTGCGTCAACTGGCGACGGACCTGGGCTGCTTCATCCTGACCATCCACGACGATACGACCATCTTTGGACCGGGGATGGCCGTCTTCCAGGTGTCTGATGCGTTTGCCTCTCACATTGGGCCCTACGGACTCGAGGAGCAGCCGCACAAGGCCGGGGTCCTGTGCTTACAGCCCACACAGGAGATCCGTGATGCGGCGCAGGCGCGTGGCATCCGTTTCCACTCGGACGGTATGGTGATTGGTGGCGTGCCCTTCGGCACCAAAGATTTTGTAGACAAGGAGGTAGATAAGCGTGCTAGCGACACGGTCGAGCTGGCCGCGAAACTGAGGCGCGCAGCGGCCAGCATTGACGTCCCACGCGGGTGGCACAAGACGCAGTCAGTCACATATGCGCACCGTTTGTGCATTCCGTCCAAGCACGCGTACACCACGCGGACTGTGGACCCTGTGAGCGCAGACAGGGGAGGACGGCGCGTCAACGAAGCAACTGAGGACACGGTCTTTGCGCTGCTGGGACACAAAGAGGCGTGGGCGACGTACACGAGGCAGAATAGCGAAGGCGCGGCAACTGAGGAGGACGCGGCCATGTGGGAGAGCGCGCGCGTCCGACTCTTTACGCCTGTCTCGCAGGGCGGCTATGGCATGACGGACTGCCAACGGACGTCGTGCGCAGCATACATCGGCTCCTGGGCAGCGAGCGGAGGTCTAGTCGAAAGAGTTTTCCCTCTCACCTCCACGGGGGAGCCTGGGGAGGATCTGG
>JBBAUB010000029.1:0-2544 GCA_040398445.1 Gemmobacter sp.
TGGGTATTCCGGAGCAACGTGACCAGTGATTCCGGTCGAACGTGACCGCTGATTCCGGGATCGTGACCAGCCATTCCGGTCATCGTGACCGGCACGGCGGTCTACACCATCGGCACGGTGTTGCGCATGTATTTCATATTTCGGTCGGGTTAGCGTCAGTCCTTTTTGCAGGACCGCTATGCCCGCCCCACGGATCAACATGCGCAAACTCAAAGACGCCCTGCGTCTCAAATTCGAAGGCCGGCAGTCCCACCAGCAAATCGCCACCGCTTTGGGCATCTCCAAAGGCGTGGTCACCAAATACGCAGGTCTGGCCATCGCTGCACGCCTGGATTGGCCCACCCTCGCCGCCATGGACGAGGCCAGCCTTGAGCGGCGTTTGCTGCCCGCCCCCAGGCCCAGCGACATCTATGCCCCCGCCGACTACGGCCGCATTCACCAAGAGCTGCGCCGCAAAGGCATGACGCTGGCCTTGCTCTGGGAGGAATACTGCGCCGAGACGGCCGACCTGCACAGCGCCGACCACCCGGTCAAGCCTTGGCGCTACTCCCAGTTTTGCGAGAACTACCGCCGCTTTGCCAAGAGCCTCAAACGCTCCATGCGGCAAATCCACCGGGCAGGTGAGAAGCTGTTCATCGACTTTGCCGGACCGACGCTGGAGCTGACCGGCGGGGAGCGCGCCAGCATCTTTGTGGCCGCCATGGGCGCCTCGGGTCACTGCTTTGCCACCGCCACGCCAGCTCAAACGGCGGCCGATTGGCTGGGTGCCACCGCCCAGGCTCTGGCGTTTTACGGCGGCGTGCCCCAGCTCATCGTGCCCGATAACCCCCGCGCTTTGGTGGCCCAAGCCAATCGGTATGAGCCCCGCCTGACCGAGTCGGCCTTGGACTTTGCCCGTCACTATGGCTGCTCCATGCTGCCCGCCCGCGCTTACCACCCCCAAGACAAGGCCAAGGTCGAGCTGAGCGTTCAGTTGGTCGAGCGCTGGATACTGGCGCGCCTTCGCAAACAACGCTTTGCCAGCGTGCAAGAAGTCAACGAGGCCATCGCCCCCTTGCTGACGTACCTGAACGAGCGCGCCTTTCAAAAGCTGCCTGGCTGCAGAGCCAGCGTGTTTACTCAGATCGATGCCCCGGCCTTGATGGCGCTGCCCACCCAGCCTTGGGAGTGGGCCGTCTTCAAGACCGTGCGGGTGCATATAGACAGCCACGTCGAGTTTGAAGGCCACCGCTACAGCGTCCCCCACGCCTTGGTCGGGCAGGTGCTGGAGTTGCGCGTGACAGCCAAGGCGGTGGAGATGCTGCACCGAGGCCAGCGGGTGGCCAGCCACATGCGCTGCGCCCACAAGGGAGGATTTACCACGGTGACAGAGCACCTGCCCGAGCGCCACCAGGCGCACGCGCAGTGGTCGCCCGAGAGGCTGGTCTTGTGGGGTGAGCGCATTGGTCTGGCCTGCGCCCAAACCGTCCAATTGATGCTGCAACGCCCGCGCCACCCCGAGCATGCCTACCGGTCTTGCTTGGGGTTACTCAGTTTGAGCAAACGCTATGGCGACCAACGACTGGAGGCGGCTTGTGCCATGGCACGCCAAGTGGGCACCACCAAGTTCTCACACATCCGGGACATTCTGGTCAACCGCCGAGACTTGGTGCAGCCCAGCACGGCCAGTGACTGGAGCAGCCCCGTACACGCCCATGTGCGCGGCGCCGGGTATTACCAGTGAAGGGACCAGACATGATGATGAACACCACACTGGATCAATTGCACCAGCTCAAGCTGGTGGGCATGGCCCAAGCGCTGCAAGAACAAATGCAGCAAAGCGGCATCAGCGCCATGAGCTTTGAAGAGCGCCTGGCCTTGCTGGTGGATCGGGAGGTCCATGGCAGGCAAGACAGGCGCTGCGCCAAGTTACTCAAAACCGCCCGTCTCAAATACCCGCAAGCCATGATCGAGGACTTGGACTGCCGGGCCTCACGGGGCATTGACCGCGCCACGGTGATGAGCTTGACGCTGGGGCCATGGGTGCGCAGTGGGCATGCGGTGCTGATCACGGGGCCAACAGGTGCGGGCAAGTCGTGGCTGGGCTGTGCACTGGCTCAACACGCTTGCCGCCAGGGGCACAGTGCATTCTACCAACGCGTGCCACGTCTGGCCGAAGAGCTGCGAATCCGGCACGCCAATGGCACCTTCACGCGCTGGCTGGACATCGTGAAAAACACGGATGTGCTGGTGCTCGATGACTGGGGCTTGGTGGGGATGGATGCGCAAACGCGCACGGACTTGCTGGAGATGATCGACGACCGGGCGGGCAGAAAAGCCACGGTCATCACCAGTCAACTGCCCATTGAGCATTGGCACGAATGGATCGGTGACGCTACGGTTGCTGACGCGATGCTGGACCGGATCATGCAGAACCACCATCGGCTGACCCTGACGGGGGAGTCACTTCGCAAGGCCAAACCGAGTCAGAAAAAGGAGGAAAACCAGGGCTGAAAACGACAGCCTCTTAAAATTAAAGCGCGCAACACCGCCATCGGTCACGAT
>JBBAUB010000030.1:0-2344 GCA_040398445.1 Gemmobacter sp.
AGCGAAGCCGGAAAACTCTGCCTTCGGGCGGTCCAACGTTGGGGGTCGGATCAGGTTGGGCCAGAGTCTAGCTCAAACTGGATTAGGTGCAGGGGGCAACGTCACCACGTCCGCAACTCTGCGGTGTTGACGTGTAGTCGAAAAGTAAGCGGTCGCTGGACAGCACGGTCAGCTTATCTTGCCGTCTTGAAGCTCCACGGCAGCAGCTCGTCGAGTTGGCTTTGCGGGTGGCCATTGGCGAGCGCGGTCAGAGTGGCCTTGAGATAGGCGAAGGGCTCGATGCCGTTGATTTTGCAGGTTTCGATCAGCGAGGCGATGCGACCCCAGGCGATGCCGCCTTCGTCGTGACCGGCAAAGAGGGCGTTCTTGCGATTGAGGGCTATCGGGCGGATCAGGTTTTCGACCCTGTTGGAGTCGATCTCGACGCGGCCGTCGGTCAGGAAGGTTTGCAGCCCGTCCCAGTGATTGTGGATGTAGGCGAGCTTTTCGCCGAGCCTGGATTTGGCGGAGATCTTGCGGCGCTGCGCCTGCAGCCAGTCGCCGAAGGCGGCCACCAGCGGCGCGGTGCGGGCCTGACGGGCGGATAGACGTTGACCTGGCGAGACGCCGCGGATGTCGGCTTCCACGGCATAGACCTCGGCGATGCGGCGCAGGCCCTCGGCCGCGATCTCTGATCCGTCGCGGTCGAAGACCTCTTTCAGTTTGCGCCGGGCATGCGCCCAACAGTGGGCCACCCGAATGGGCGCGCCGCCCTTGCGGGATGGTTTGGTCAGGCGGTTGTAGCCGGTGTAACCGTCAATCTGCAGGATGCCGTCGAAGCCGGTAAGGAAGGTTTCGGCATTCTCGCCCGCGCGGCCGGGGGCATAGAAGTAGACCACGCCGGGCGGGTCCTCGCCACCCCATGGGCGATCATCGCGAGCCAGCGCCCAGAGGTATCCGGTCTTTGTCACGCCGCGCCCCGGATCCAGCACCGGGGCTGTCGTCTCATCCATGAACAGCTTGGATGACCGCTTCAGGTGTTCGGCCATCCGGTCGACGATGGGCTTCAGGTGGAACGCGGCCTTGCCGACCCAGTCGGCCAGCACGGCGCGGTGCAGATCGAGGCCCGCCCGCGCGAGGATCTGGCTCTGGCGGTATAATGGCAGATGGTCCGCATACTTACTGACCAACACATGGGCGAGCGTTGCCTCGGTCGGCAGGCCGCCCATGATCAGATGGGACGGCGCAGGAGCTTGGGTCACCCCGTCGGTGCAGGTCCGGCAGGCATACTTCGGACGCACGGTCACGATCACGCGCAGCTGGGCGGGAACGATGTCCAAGCGCTCCGTGCGGTCTTCGCCGATCTTGTGCATGACACCACAACCGCAAGGACAGATCAGGCTGGCAGGTTCGATGATCTCTTCTATGCGTGGAAGCCCTGCGGGCAGATTGCCGATGGTGCGCTTTGGGGCAGGCTTGGATGTCCCATCGCCCGCCTTGGCGGCCCGCGTTTCCTTTTCCGCCTCGACCTCGGCCAAGGCGATGGACAGGTCCTCGAATGCCAGCTGCCGCTCATCCTCGGTCAGCTTTTCCGAGCGTTTGCCATGCAGGGCGTGGTTCAGTTCGGCGATCAGATGCTCCTGCCGACGGGTGATTTCCGTCAGCGCCGCCACCGTTTCCATCAACGCAACCACCGCCGCGCGTTGCGCGGCAGGGATGGCGGAAAGGTCGATGGCGGGTGCCGTTTGCATGGGCTGGATCTACCATAAGAACCCCGCAAAAACACGCCAAACCAAGAGGTTGACTCACTCTGCCGCAGCCGGCGGACGTGCCTCCAATGCCTTCACTTTGCGCCAGTCGAGACCCGCAAACAGCGCCTCGAACTGGGCATGGTTCAGCGCCATCACCCCGTCCTTGATCGCGGGCCAGGTGAACGTTGCATCCTCAAGCCGTTTGTAGGCCATTACCAGACCTGTGCCGTCCCAGTAGAGCAGCTTCAGCCTGTCCGCCCGACGCGATCGGAACACAAACACCGTGCCGGTGAACGGGTCCTTGCGTAATTGGGAGGACACCAGCGCCGCCAACCCGTCATGACCCTTCCTGAAGTCGATGGGCTTGGTCGAGACCAGAACCCGCACCCGGTTTGACGGGAACATCATGAGTTGGCAGCCAAGGCATGCACAACCGACGCGATCCGATCAGGGGTGGCTCCAGCTTCCAGACGTATAATCACCGCGCCTGTGACGATCTCTGGTCGGTTCAGGTCTGCCACTTTACTGCGCGCCGCATCCGCCGCATCCGCCAACGGGCCTGATCTGATCCCTGCAAACTGGACCGTTTGAGGCTGGAGTTTTCCGCTACGCTT
>JBBAUB010000031.1:0-1074 GCA_040398445.1 Gemmobacter sp.
CGGCGGGTGCGGCGGTCAAGCAAATGGCCGATCTTGTGGACGTGGCCGATAGTGTGGGGCTGTCAACCGACGATTTCCAAGGGCTTGTGCAGGGCATGGGCCTTGCCGGGGTTGCCAGTGAGGAAGCCGAAAGCGGGCTAAAAAACTTTGTCGATCGGCTTGGGGACGCCCAAAAGGGCAGCGGGGCGCTTTACGAGGTCTTGAAGAAAAACAATATCGCGCTGACCGATCAAGCCGGGAACCTGCGGCCTACGGTCGATCTGTTGCGGGACTTTGCGGGGCTGGTGAAGGATGCCCCGGACCAAGCGGCCCGGATGGCGCTGACAACCGACGCGTTCGGCAAGGCGGGCAAAAATATGACGCTGGCCTTTGCCGATGGGGCGGAAGGCTTGGACGCAATGAAGCGTGCCGCGACGGATGGCGGCTATGTAATCCAAGAGGATTTGTTGCGGCGGGCGGCGGAGCTGGATGACAAATTCGACATGTTGGCAACCCGGCTCGGGAATGTTTTTAAGGTCGGGGTGGTCGAGGCGGCAACCTTCTTTGGTTTGGTGGATCGAGAGGCGCGGGCGGCGGCGGACTTTGTGCCGGATCAAGCGGCGCGGGTGATCGGGGAAGAATTGACGGCGCAGCTTTCGGCGCTGGAAGATGTGCAAGAGGGAACCAAGGTTCAGCTCGAAAGCCTGATTGCGGAATACCAAGCCTTAGGAGCTGAGGCGCGGCTTTTGGTTCCCGCCTTGGCTGAAGGCGCGACGATGATGCGCGGCCTTGGTGATGAGGCGGCGGCGGTGGTGCTGACCGATCTTGCGGCGGAAATGGCGGACGCGGCCCAAGCCTTCGCAGATGGCAAAATGACGGGTGAGGAATACGCGGCCAAGCTCGAGCGTATCGCAACCGAAACCGGCGACGCCATTTCCAAAATGAGTGAGCTTGACCAAGCGCGGCTTTCTGGCGTGTCGGGGGCGGTGTCCGGGTTGCTCGATTGGATCAAGCAAATTCCTGCGGCGGCGCAAGAGGCGGCAACGGAAATCCGGGCGATCGAGGGTATGGGCGGCGTTCCGTTCGACAAGGGAG